>NZ_JBVJAP010000008.1:0-350198 GCF_055590505.1 Nocardia sp. NPDC041819
GGGTGAAGAGCCGGAACCAAATAAAACATTTGGCACTGACATTCATCGACACACTATTGAGTTCTCAAAGAACACACGCACACACATCCAACCCGAACATTCTCGGAACTTCAGTGAGGCAACTTTTCAAGCTTAGCCCATTCGTTCACCCGATCAAAATCGGGCTCCCGTTCGAGCCATGTGATGGCCAGGCGCTCCTCGTCCTACCTCGTTTCCCGGTCCATCCGCTCGGCGTCTCCGCCTTGCTTCTCGGCTCCGGGTCGGTGTCCGTGTCGCTCTGACTTGGATAAAGTTACGCGGCGGAAAACGCTACGTCAAATCGCCTGTCCAGCGCGTCTTTTCGCAGGTCAGAGGTGCGCCGAAGGGCGTGCACCCGGCGGAATGACACAAATGTGATTCAGGCCACGACAAGATCGTTTAGATGCTCGTACGGCAATCCCCGATCAGCCGCCCAATGGAGATCGACGCGGCGCGACCTTGCGGTAGGAGATCCGCCATCCGGCGGATTCCCGCACCACGACGTCTTCGTATGTCACGCTCCCGCAATCGCCGTCGGCGTTGCTGCCGATTCCCTTGGACCGCACCGCGACCATGCCCGCGTCGTTCTGGGTGATGAGGACATCGGTGACGTGGTGTCCGACCGGATTCGCGTCGCCGAGCGCGAGCGCCGCTTCGCGCAGGGCGGTGACGCCGCGTGCTTCGACTCATTGCGGGATAGCGGCCGCACGAAGCAATTTCGCGCCGAGGCCGGCGAGGAGATCTCTCATCTCGGCGGGTTCGACGACCTCGAAGTCCAGGTCCAGGTGCGCGATGCGCAGTGCGGTCCATTCCAGGGAATCGGCCGAGGTGCGCAGCAGGCAGGTGTGCGCATCCAGCGGTTCGATCTCCTCCGCGCGCACGCGGAAGGCGTCGGCGAGGCTCTCGGCGCTCGCGTGCACGCGCAGGACCACTCGGCGGACCGGCCTGGTGCGAGCCAATTGGCCAGCGACGAAGGTCGCCGCGTCTTCGGCGGGCAGTGCTCGGGCCGCGCACCGTATTCCGGTGGGCTGCGGAGACGTCAGCCGATCCACCCGGAAGGTGCGCCAATCAGCGCGATCGACGTCCCACGCGACCAGGTACCAGCGGCGACCGGCGGAGACCAGACTGTGCGGTTCGGTGAGACGGCCGGTTTCCGCGTCGGCCTTGTCCCGGTAGCGGAAGCGGATCCGTTCGCCGTCGCGCGCGGCCGCGGCCAAGGCGACGAGCACCTCCGGATCGACCATCGGACCGGCCGGTGGCCCGCCGAGCGAGACGGTGGTGGTGTCTATCGCGTCGACCCGGCGGCGCAATCGCGACGGCAGCACCTGCTGCAGTTTCACCAGGGCGCGGGCAGCCGACTCCTCGATACCCGCGATCGCGCCCTGCGCCGCGCCACGCAGCCCGAGGGTGATCGCGACCGCCTCCTCGTCGTCGAGCAGCAGCGGCGGCAGCGCGGCGCCCGCTTCCAGGCGGTATCCGCCTATCGCGCCGAGGCAGGCGACCACGGGATATTCCAGCTCGCGCAGGCGCTCCACATCCCGGCGCACCGTCCGCACGGTGACCCCGAGCCGCGCGGCCAGTTCCGGACCGCTCCATTCGCGGCGGGTTTGCAGCAGCGACAGCAGCTGGAGCAGGCGCGCGGCGGTCTGGGTCACGGGTTCCATTATGGCCGAGAAGGAGGACAGAACCTGACCTCATCGCCTCCTAGCGTGAGGCTCGTGCATCCTCATCGAGACACCATCAGGATCGTCGGGGCCAGGGAGAACAACCTCCGGGACGTGTCGCTGACGATCCCCAAGGGCAAGATCGTGGTCTTCACCGGCGTCTCCGGTTCGGGGAAGTCGTCGATCGTCTTCGGGACCGTGGCGGTCGAATCGCAGCGGCAGCTCAACGAGACCTTCACCTGGTTCATTCGCAACCGGCTGCCCAAGTACGAGCGGCCGGAGGCGGACGCGATCGACAATCTCGCGCCCGCCGTAGTCGTCGATCAGAAGCCGATCGGCGGCAATTCCCGGTCCACCGTGGGGACCATGACGGATATCCAGTCGATCATCCGCGTGCTGTTCTCCCGGCACAGCGTGCCGAGCGCGGGCGAGGCGACGCGCTATTCGTTCAACGACCCGCTGGGCATGTGCCCCGCGTGCGGCGGTCTGGGCCATGTGGTGCGCCCGGATCTGGGCAAGCTCATCGATACCGGCAAGTCGCTGAACGAGGGAGCCATCACCTTCGGTCCGTTCGCGGTCGGATCCTTCCAATGGCAGCTCTACGCCGAGTCGGGACTGTTCGACCCGGACAAGCCACTGCGGGACTTCACGACGGAGGAGTGGCAGTTGTTCCTGCACGGCAAGGGATTCCGAGTGCCGCGCAAGAACCGGAACGGATCGGCGGGGAACAACGCCTACGAGGGTCTGCTGGAGCGGTTCGACCGCCTCTACATCAAGCGCGATCTGACCGCGCTGTCGGACCGGAATCGCGCGGCCGCCCGCGCCGTGGTCACCGAGGAGATCTGCCCGGACTGCGAGGGCGCCCGGCTCAACGCCGACGCGCTGGCGAGCCGGATCGATGGCCTCGGCATCGCCGACTACGGCAGGCTGGAGATCACCGATCTCATCGAGGTGCTCGCGGGGCTGGACGATCCGGTGGCTCGACCGATCGCGCGGGCGGCCATCGGGCGGTTGCGCCGGATCGAGGAGGTCGGGCTCGGCTACCTGTCGCTCGATCGGGAAACCGCGACCCTCTCCGGCGGCGAGGCGCAGCGCCTGAAGGTGGTCCGGCATCTGGGCTCCAGCCTCACCGGTATGACCTACATCTTCGATGAGCCGAGCGTCGGCATGCATCCGCGCGACGTGGGGCGGCTGAACACTCTGCTGAGCCGGCTACGCGACAAGGGGAACACCGTTCTGGTGGTGGAGCACTCCCCCGACGTCATCGACGTCGCCGACCATGTGGTCGACATGGGGCCGGGGGCCGGTTCGCGCGGCGGGCGGGTCGTGTTCCAGGGCACGGTCGATCAGCTCCGGACCGCGCCGACGGCGACCGGTGCGGGATTGCGCCGGGCGCGGCGGGTGAAGGACGACGTCCGCGAGCCGACGGGATGGCTGACCGTCACCGATGCCGACGCCTACAACCTGAAGAGCCTCACCGCGCGGTTTCCGACGGGCGTGCTCACGGCGGTGACCGGCGTGGCGGGTTCCGGGAAGAGCACGCTGGTTTCCGGCGCGTTCGTCGCCGCGCATCCGCAGGTCATCGCGGTGGACCAAGCGGCGATCGCCGCCTCCCGGCGCTCCAGCCCGGCCACCTATCTCGGCATCATGGACCCGCTGCGTCAGCTCTTCGCCAAGCGGCACGGTGTGCGGCCGGGCTTGTTCAGTTTCAACTCCGACGGCGCCTGCGGCGAATGCGACGGCGCGGGAGTGATCTTCACCGACCTGGCGTACATGGATCCGGTCACCACGGTGTGCCGGGCCTGCCACGGACGCAGGTATCGCCCGGAAGCGCTCGCCTACGAGATTCGCGGGGCGTCGATCGCCGACGTCCTGGAGATGCCCGCCGAGGAGGCGCTGGAGTTCTGGGCCGAAGACGGAGACCGGCGCGTGCACACGCCGTTGCGGGCGCTGCTCGACGTCGGTCTCGGCTATCTCACCCTCGGCCGCGCGCTCACGTCGCTGTCCGGCGGCGAGCGCCAGCGCATCAAGCTGGCCGATCATCTCCAGCGGCGCACCGGAGCCGGTATCTATGTGCTGGACGAGCCGACCACCGGACTGCACATGGCCGACGTCGACACGCTGGTCGGACTGCTGGACCGGCTGGTCGACGCGGGTAACACGGTGATCGTCATAGAACACGATCTCGACGTCGTCGCCCGGGCCGACTGGGTGATCGATCTCGGACCGGACGGCGGAAAGCACGGCGGCGAAATAGTTTTCGCCGGGACCCCGGCGGCCCTGCTGGCGGACGCCCGGTCGCTGACCGCGGAGTACCTGCGGCGCAGCGTCGGCGTCCGTGCCTGACCGCCCCGCGGAGAACTCATCGCGCCATCGCACGGATCTCGGCTGCCGAAGCATCGAGCAGCCGAGTTCCATCGGACCGATACCGCACAGGGACGTCTACCGCGGCGGCATCATGAACCTATGACGACACGGGAGGTGGTCCGGGCGGGAGCTTTCGCGCGGATCTACGACCCGGGCGTCGGCGAATCGGAAGCCTGGTACATCAACGATCACACGATCGTCCGCGACGACGCCGGGCGCTGGCACCTCTTCGGCATCACTCACCCGGAGCCCGCCGACCCGTTCGACGAGACCGAGTTCGCCCACGCCACCGCGGACCGGCTGCACGGGCCGTGGACCACGCGCGACCGTGCGTTGCTGGTGGATCGGAACTACGGCGAAACGCATCTGTGGGCGCCTTACGTGGTCGGCGCCCACGAGCGGTACTACATGTTCTACGCGGCGGGCGGAGCCGATCGCACCGCCGCGGCGATGAACCTGGCGACATCGCGCGATCTCTTCCGATGGACCCGTTCGCCCGCGGGCCCGCTGTTCCGCGACGGATACGACGCTCGCGACCCGATGGTGGTGCGGGTGGGCGACCAATGGGTGATGTACTACTGCGCGACCAGCGCCCCGACGGGCGGTCACCACGTCGTCGCCTATCGCACCAGTACCGACCTCGTGCACTGGGGTGAGCGCCACATCGCGTACACGGACCCGACCAAAGGCACCGAGGCGGGCAACACCGAATCGCCTTACGTCCTGCGGCACGACGGATGGTGGTACCTGTTCATCGGCCCGCGCCCGCATTACGTCGGCACCGACGTCTTCCGCAGTGACAGTCCTTTTCGCTTCCGCATCGGAGACAAGGTCGGCCACATAGCGGCGCACGCCGCCGAAGTGATCGGCGCGGACGGCCGCTGGTGGATCACCAGTGCGGGCTGGGGCCGGGGCGGCGTCCATCTGGCGCCGCTCGACTTTCCGCAGTCGCGCGTGGTCAAAACGGTTCCGCGCTAAGCGGTCCGAAGCGCGGGGCCGAGCGCGAATTCGGCGAAAGGCGTCTCCGGGCTCGGTCGCGGCTGGTATCTGTTGATCGAGTCGAACTCTCCGATCACCCCACCTACGGGAGGGACCGGCATGGCCCGTATCGGCGTTATCAGTGTTTCCGATGGCCGCGACTATGTGCATGCGGGCATCGCCGATTTCATCGCCTCCACCGAGGATCGGCTGGTGGCCGCGCTGGCGGCGGCCGGGCACGATGTGGTCCGCGGCGCGGCGCCGATCAGCGACAACGCGCTGGCTACATCGGTGGGGCGCACCGTCGCGGCGGCGGGCGTCGATCTGACCGTCCTGCACTATGCCGTCTGGGCGTTCCCGCATTTCACCATGCTCGCGGCGGGCGCCATCCCCGGGCCGCTGCTGCTGCTGTCGAATATCGACCCGGTGCAGCCCGGGATGGTTGGCATGCTCGCCGCGGGCGGCGCGCTGGATCAGATCGGGCGCAGGCACAGCAGGCTGTGGGGTGATCCGTCCGATCCCGAGCTCGTCGAGGCCATCGGCGTGCGTGCGCGGGCCGCGGCAGCCGTATCGGGCTTGCGCGGTTCGACATTCGGGCGCTTCGGCGGGCGGCCGATGGGCATGAACACCGCGGTCGCCAATACCGATCAGTGGCAACGGCAGTTCGGCATCGACGTCGAGGAAATCGATCAGTGGGAGATCGTGCGGCGCGCCG
The DNA here is from genome assembly GCF_055590505.1 of Nocardia sp. NPDC041819. Taxonomy (NCBI): domain Bacteria; kingdom Bacillati; phylum Actinomycetota; class Actinomycetes; order Mycobacteriales; family Nocardiaceae; genus Nocardia; species Nocardia sp. NPDC041819. The sequence goes on from NZ_JBVJAP010000008.1 coordinate 5,743, forward strand.
AACTGGCCGACGCGGGCGAGGCGCGGGCCGCACGCGAGTGGCTGGAGCGGCACACCGCGGGCGTGCACTACGACGGGGCGAAGCTCACCCCGCAACTCCTGGAACGCCAGATCCGGTCCTATCTGGCGGTACGCGAATTGATCGCCGAATGGCGGCTGGACTTCTCGGGAATCAAGGGGCAGCCCGAACTCACCCAGTATTTCGCCACCATGGACGTCACCGAGGCGTTCCTCAACGATCCCTACGACTGGAACGGCCCGAAGGAACCGCACGTCTGCGCCACCGAGGCGGACATGGACGGTGCGCTGACCATGCAACTACTCAAGCGGATCGCGGGCACCCCGGTGCTGTTCGCCGATGTCCGGCACTATCACGCCGATCGCGACATCTGGGACCTCTGCAATTCCGGGCAGCACGCCACCTGGTTCGCCGCGCGCAGCGCCGATCCCGCCGAGAACCTGGCGAAGGTGCACCTGTATCCGGAGGTTTTCTTCTTTCCCGCCGGCGGCGCCTCGGTGCACCATCTGGCCGCCCCGGGCCGGATGACCCTCGCGCGGCTCACCCGTCTCGACGGCGACTACCGCATGCATCTGATGCTCGGCGAGTTCGAGCACTACGACCAGCAGACCAACGAGGTGCTGATGAACCAGTCGACCCGGGAGTGGCCGCACGCGTTCGCCCGGCTGGACGCGCGCGTCGAGGACTTCCTGAACCGCTTCGGCGCCAACCACATCCACGCGGTGCCCGGCGACCACCGGGCGGCCGTCCGCGCGACGTGCGAGTTGCTCGACGTCACGGTGGACGAGTTCACGCGGTGACGATGTTCCTCGGCATCGACATCGGGACCGCGAGTTCCAAAGGCGTGCTCACCGACGCCCGCGGCACGATTCTCGCCAGGGCCGAGCGGGCGCACGAGGTTTCCATGCCGCACCCCGGATGGGTCGAGCACGACGCGGAGACGGTGTGGTGGGCCGACTTCGTCGCACTCGCCCGCGACCTGGTGGCGGCGGCCGACGGCGCCATGCTCGACGGTCTGGCGGTATCCGGCATCGGTCCGTGCCTGCTGCCCGCCGACGCCCGGGGCAGGCCGCTGCGCCCCGCCATCCTCTACGGTGTCGACACCAGGGCCGGGGCCGAGATCAACGAGCTGAACGAGGAATTCGGCGCGCGGGCCGTGCTCGACCGCGCCGGATCGCCACTGACCAGCCAGGCCGTCGGCCCGAAGGCGCGGTGGCTGGCCCGGCACGAGCCGGACATCGCCGCACACACCGAACTGCTGCTGATGGCGAGCTCTTTCCTGGTGTACCGGCTCACCGGCCGGTACGTTCTGGACCACCAATCGGCCAGTCAGTGCGTACCGCTGTACGACCTGCGCGAACGCGCGTGGGCGACGGACTGGGCCGAGCGGATCGTGCCGGGCTGGACGCTGCCGGAGCTGGCCTGGCCCACCGAGATCGTGGGACGGGTGAGCGCGGAAGCGGCGGCCGCCACAAGCCTTCCGGCCGGGCTGCCGGTCACCACCGGGACCATCGACGCCTGGGCCGAGGCGGCCAGCGTCGGTGTCCGCGCTCCGGGTGACGCGATGATCATGTACGGCACCACGATGTTCCTGGTGCAGGTGCTCACCGACCCGCGTCCGCATCCCGGCCTCTGGGGCACCTGCGGCACCTGGCCGGACACGTACACCCTCGCCGCGGGCATGGCCACCTCCGGCGCGGTCACCGACTGGCTGCGCAAACTCGTGGGCGGCGAGTTCGCCGACTTGATCGTCGCGGCCGCCGACGTGCCGGCGGGCAGCAGAGGGCTGCTGGCGCTGCCCTATTTCGCCGGGGAGCGCACTCCCCTGTTCGACCCGGACGCGCGTGGCATCGTCGCGGGACTCACCCTCGGGCACGGCCGGGCCGAGCTCTACCGCGCGGTACTGGAGGGCATCGCCTACGGCGTGCGGCACAATCTCGAGGCCATGACCGAAGCCGGCGGGCGGGCGGCGCGCTTGGTCGCCGTGGGCGGTGGCACCAAAGGCGGCCTGTGGACCCGGATCGTCTCCGATGTCACCGGGCTGCCCCAGCAGTTGCCCGCCGAGACCGTCGGCGCGAGCCTCGGTGACGCTCTGCTCGCCGCCGAGGCCGCGGGAGTCGACACCTCCGCGTGGAATCCGGTCGTCGACATCGTGCTGCCACGTCCCGAACGCGTCGCGAAATACGAGGAGTACTACCGGCACTACCGGGATCTCTACGATCGCACGACAAATATCGCGCATTTCCTCGCGGCCGAACAGCGCCGTGCGGGTGCGTCCTCCTGAACGCCCGTGCGACGATGCGGAGTCGGTTCGCGGAACGATACGAGGATTTCATGCCCACGATCACGCCGGCCCAGGACAATTTCGACTCCGTCGTCGCATCACATTCCATCGTGCTCGTGGATTGGTGGGCCGGATGGTGCGGGCACGGCAAGGTCGACACCGAAGCGAAAGCGGCCTTGACCGCCACCACGCGGGTGACCCGGTACCCGACGTTGATGGCGTTCCGGGACGGTGTGCTGGTCTACTCCGCGGCGGGCGCTCTGGAACCGGACGCACTGGAAGATCTGGTGCAGCAGATTCTGTGGCTCGACATGGATCGGGTTCGCCGGGAACTCGCCCAGCGAGCCGACGCCGAGCAACCGGCCGCGGCCGGCGGGCCGGGCTCCGCGCGCAGGGCCGGGCTCGCGCCGACCGCGCCCCGAGACGGGTGGCCGGGATTGTGACCGCGCCGGGCGGGGAACTGTGGCGGCTGGACGGCACGCGAACGCGGTCGGTCAGCGCCGAGAACCCGACGGGAGCGCCCGGCGCCGGCGCGCGGGCGACCGACGGCACCGGAGCACACGCGGCGCGGCTGCTGGGCCCGGGATGGAAGATCTCGCCTTCGATCGCGCTCGCCCACGGGGAGACCGCCACACTGGCCGACGTTTCCGGCCCAGGCGTGTTCAGACATTTCTGGCTGACCACCGAACGTTCCGTCCTTCGCGACCTGACACTGCGGATGACTTGGGACGACGCGCCGCGGCCCGCGATCGAGGCGCCGCTCGGCGACTTCTTCTGCAACGGATGGGGCGAGACGGCCCTGCTGAGTTCGGAGATGGTGGTCGTCGCGCCCGCGGGCGGCCTGAACAGCTACTGGCCCATGCCGTTCCGGCACCGAGCGCGCATCACGCTGGAGAATCGTTGCGGCCGTGGAGTTCCGGTGTACTACCAGGCGACCTTCACCGAAGAGGACGTGCCGGACGACGCGGGGTATCTGCACACGCGGTGGACGCGAACGACCGGCTTGGGCAGTCCGGCCGTGCACACGATTCTCGACACGGTGCCCGGGCCCGGCCGCTACGTCGGCACCTACCTCGCCATCCGCCCTGGCGCGCCGGGATGGTGGGGCGAGGGCGAAGTCAAGTTCTTCCTCGACGGGGACGCCGAGCATCCCACGATCTGCGGAACGGGCACCGAGGACTATTTCGGCGGCGCCTGGAACTTCGACCTCGACGGGATGTATCGGACGTATTCCACGCCGTATCTCGGCCTGCACCAGGTGCTGCCGCCGGAGCAGATCTATCGACCCGATCAGCGGTTCGGCATGTACCGCTGGCACGTGCGCGATCCGATCTGTTTCGAACGCGAACTGCGCGTCACCGTGCAGGCCCTCGGATGGCAGGACGCGCAGACCTATCTTCCGTTGGAGGACGCCGAGGTGGCGACCACCGCTTGGTGGTATCAGGCCTGATCGGGGTCGTCCGGATTCGAGGGGAAGTCCAGCGCGAGGAGTTCGTCGGCGCGTGCCAGCGCCGCGTCCATGCCGGCGGTGAGATCGTCCATCACACTCAGGCCGTCGAGCAACCCGGCGAGTTCGTCCTGCACGGCGCGCAGTTCCGCGATCGCCGGATCGATCGGGAACCATGCGACGGAATCGTGCCACCACGGATCGTCGGATAGCCAAGACCACAGCACATCGCGGACCAGCACCGGGTCGGAGGTGTACATCTGGAAGGACTCCGTCGCCGAACCGGCCCGGTACTCGAGCTCGTAGACGCCGTCGGGCAGCAACTTGGCGCGGATCTCGTGCTGGTCGGCGCGGCTGAGCTCGAGGATCGCGTGTTCCGGCCCGGCCGGTTCGTCGAGCAGGTCGCCGAGCGCGTCCTCGGTCAGTTCCGGCAGGTGCGTCCCGTCTCCCGTGCGGATGCGCACGTCGGTGGGGTCGATGCTCACCGCGACAGTCTGCCCGATACGGCGGCCGAATACCCGAAATGCGCCGGTGCGGGACGGATCGGGTGCAAGGTGGTCGGTATGGGAGTGCGCGAGACGATCGAGGCCGGATGACGACGGTCGCGGGAGTCGACAGTTCCACCCAGTCGTGCAAGGTCGTCGTCTGCGACGCGGGCAGCGGCGAGATTCTCGGGCGGGGGCAGGCGCCGCATCCCGAAGGGACCGAGGTCGCCCCGGACGCCTGGTGGGACGCGCTGCGCGCGGCGGGCGCGGGACTGCTCGATCATGTCGACGCGATCGCCGTCGCAGGGCAGCAGCACGGCTTGGTCGCCTTGGACGCCGCAGGCGTTCCGGTGCGGGACGCGTTGCTGTGGAACGACGTTCGCTCCGCCGGCGCGGCGGAGGAATTGATCGCCGACCTCGGCGGGCCGCAAGCTTGGGCCGATGCGGTGGGCAGTGTGCCGGTGGCGGCCTTGACCGTCGCCAAGCTGCGCTGGCTGGCCGACCACGAGCCGGAACTCGCCGACCGCACCGCGCACGTCCTGTTGCCTCACGACTACTTGACCTGGCGGCTGCGCGGCGGCGGACGAGGACGCATACCCGAGCCGACCACCGACCGGGGCGACGCATCCGGCACCGGCTACTGGTCACCCGCCTTCGGAAGATATCGGGAGGATCTGCTCACCCTGGCCTCGCGCGGTCGCAGCCCGGCCCTGCCCCGGGTCCTCGGCCCGGACGAGTCCGCCGGACGGACGCCGTCGGGCACACTCGTGGCCGCCGGAACGGGCGACAACGCCGGGGCCGCGCTGGGGTTGGGCATCGCGGAAGGCGAGGTGGTGGTCTCGCTCGGCACCAGCGGGACGGTCTTCGCTCGCGCAGGCCGCCCCGCCGCCGACGCCGGCGGCGCTGTCGCGGGCTTCGCGGACGCCACCGGCGCATTCCTGCCGCTGGTCTGCACGCTCAACGCCGCGCGCGTGCTGACCTCGACCGCCGATCTGCTCGGCGTGGACCTGCCCACACTCGAATCACTCGCCGCGTCCGCGCCCGCGGGGGCGGACGGCGTGGTCCTGCTGCCCTACCTCGCCGGTGAACGCACACCCAACCTTCCGCACGCCGCGGGCAGCCTGCATGGTTTACGGCCGGAGGCCATGCGCCCCGCCACGGTGGCCCGTGCCGCTTTCGAGGGTGTGCTGTGCCATCTCGCCGACGCGCTCGACCATCTCACCGGCATCGGGGTGACACCGCGGCGCGTGCTGCTCATCGGCGGCGGCGCGCGCTCGCGACTGATCGCGCTGATCGCCGCGCAGGTCTTCGGCGTCACGGTGACGATCCCGGAACCGGCCGAATACGTCGCGCTCGGCGCGGCCCGGCAAGCGGCATGGGCGCTGAGCGGCGCATCCCGGCCGCCGTCCTGGCCGGCGCGCTCGGTCGCGGAGATTCCGGCACCGGGCGACGCCGCGACCGGGCGAGAGATCCGCGCCGAGTACCGGCGGGCACGCCGGGCCCTCTACGGCTGACCACGGTCTTCGTCGCGAAACCAGTCCACCGGACCCGTCCGGCCTCGATCCGGGAACCTCGCGTGCCCCGCTCTCGGGCCGCCGATTTTCGTCGCCGGGTGGCGCCTCGACGGCGTGCGGGGTTTGATCACCCTCGTCGAAGAGAGGTGGACGAATGACCGAGACCCAGGTGCGAAGGGCGGTGACGGCGGAACGGACGGAACTCGCCGAACTCTTGGCCGGGCTGGATGCCGCGAGCTGGGATGCGCCGACCCTGTGCGCTGGCTGGCGGGTACGCGAAGTAGTCGCGCACATCACCATGCCGTATCGCCTGTCGAGCGCGCGATTCACGCTGGGGATGCTCGCGGCGTTCGGCAACTTCAACCGCATGGCCGACCGCACCGCCCGGGTGGACGCCGCAACGCTCAGCACGGCGGACCTGCTGAAATCGCTGTGGGACAACGTCGATCACCCGTGGCGGCCGCCGGGCGGCGGGCTTTCCAACGCGTTGAGCCACGATGTGATCCACGGGCTGGACATCACCGTGGCGCTGGGGCTGGACCGCCGGGTGCCCGAGGACCGCATGCGCATGGTCTTGGACACGATCGAGCCCAGGACCGCCAAGCTGTTCGGCGCCAAACTCGGGGGCATCGAACTGCGCGCCGACGATCTGGACTTCCGCTACGGCTCCGGCACGGTGCTGTCGGGCCGCGCCCAGGACCTGCTGCTCGTGTTGTGCGGCCGCAAGCTGCCCGCCGGATACCTGCGGGGCGAACCCGCCGAGCGGTTCACCGCGCGCGGCTGACCCCGGCACGGCGCTCACCGGCCTGGTGCGGCCAGTCCGCGCAGGTAGGAAGCGGTTTCGTCGTCGGCTGGAAAATACGCCTCGACGGCGATCTCGTCGAGCGTGATGTCGAAGGCCGCGCCGAAGGTCGTGATCGTGCTGAAGAACGACAGTTCCGCGTCGCGGTGACACAACCGGATCGGCAACGTGATATCCGCCGGGTCGCTGTCCGCATCGCCCGGGGAGCCATAGGACCGCAACTCCTCGTATAGCGCGGCCAGTCCGGGATCCCCGGTCGCCATGACCTGGCGGGCCAGCCGGGGCAGGAGGAAGGCCCGGACCTGGTCGAGGTTGCGAAGCCGGGGCGCGAAGCCGCCGGGATGCAGACCGAGCCGCATCATGTTGATCGGCGGTTCGAGCAGATCCGGATCCACGTCGTCGAAGAACACGCCCACACAGTCGTTGGCCTGCACCAGATTCCAGCGCTGGTCCACCGCCAGCGCCGGATACGGTTCGTGTAGACGCAGGACCCGCTGCACGGCGTCGCGGGCGCGCCGCAGCGCGGGGTCGGTCCATTCGCGGCGCCGGAACTCGGGAGCGTGGCCCGCGGCGATCAGCACGCGATTGCGCTCGCGCAGCGGGATGTCCAGCTGTTCGGCCAGGTGCAGCACCATGGATCGGCTGGGTATCGTGCGGCCGGTCTCGACGAAGCTGACGTGCCGGGCGGACACGTCCGCCTGGATGGCCAGATCGAGCTGGCTCAGCTTCCGCCGGTGCCGCCACTCCCGCAGCAGCTCGCCGACCGGTCGATCACCGTTCACCGGCCCAGTATCCCGACGACCGGGTCATACCCGCCATTACCTGCCATGTAATCGACACCCCGGTTCACCCGCTGTCAATCTCGGCGGCATGACGAACGACAACACGGCACTGCGCAACAAGGAACTGGCCATACGTGGCTTCGCGGAATTCGCGGCGGGCAACATAGACGCGCTGCGGACGCTGCTGCACGACGACTTCCTCGAGCACAGCCCCGGAAACCCCTCGGGTAAGGAAGCTTTCCTCGAGTTCATCGCACAGGCACCTGTGGCCGGATCGACGCTGGAGCTCGCGCGGGTGATCGCCGACGACGAGTACGTGGTCATGCACTACCGCATGATCCTGCCCGGCGAAACGGAGCCCGACCAGGCGGTCGTCGACATCTGGCGGATGGTCGACGGGAAGATCGTCGAGCACTGGGACGTCATGCAACCGGTGCCCGACCCCGTCCAGATACCGCACGGCATGTTCTGACGACAGAAATCCGGGTGCTCGGCCGATCGAAGCGGGGATATGGGCGAGCGCGGGACCAGGATCGCGCCGCCGGACCGATCGAGGTGCCGGACCGGCCGAGCACCTCGATCGGCTCACCAGCGCTGGACCGACCGTGTCAGACGATCATCGTCGCGCCGAGCGTCCGGCGGCGCGTACGAGCGCGGCCAGTGCCGCCGCCACGGCCGATTCGGCTCGGCCGCAGGACCATCCGGTGTGTTCGCCGCTGCGGTACTCCAGGTAGGCGAGAGCGGATCTGTCGTCGTCCGAGCCGATCGACTGCTGGGTCAGACCCAGTACCTCGATCGGGCATCCGGCGTCGGCCAGCGCCTCGGTCAGCACCGCGAGCGGGTCGCCCGGACGCCGTGTGCGGTGGGTGACACCGTCGACGGTCAGCGTGATCTCGGTGCTCGTCTCCGCGCCGTCGACGGTGCTGCGCCAGTCCTTCAACCCCAGCCACGACGGGTCGTCGAGATAGCTCGCCTCGAACAGATCGCGCAGTTCGGCGGCGGTGACCTCGGCACCGGTGTCGTCGGCGAGCGCTTGGACGCGCCGGGCGAAATCGATCTGCAGGCGCCGCGGCAGGTCCATGCCGTACTCGGTGTGCAGCAGGTAGGCGATGCCGCCCTTACCGGACTGCGAATTGACCCGGATCACCGCGTCGTAGCTGCGGCCGAGGTCGGCGGGATCGATGGGCAGATAGGGCACCTGCCAGTCGAGCGCGCGCTCCGCGATGCCCGTCGCGGCGGCGCGGACGCGATGCTCGGCCATTCCCTTCTTGATCGCGTCCTGATGGGTGCCGGAGAACGCGGTGTGCACCAGGTCGCCGACGTACGGGTGGCGCTCGTGGATCGGCATGCGCGTGCAGTATTCGACGGTGCGCCGGATCTCGTCGATGTCGGAGAAGTCGATCATCGGATCGACGCCTTGCGCGTGCAGGTTCAGCGCCAGCGTGGCGATGTCGACATTGCCGGTGCGCTCGCCGTTGCCGAAGACGCAGCCCTCGACGCGTTGGGCGCCCGCGAGAACCGCCAGCTCGGCGCACGCCACGCCGGTACCGCGATCGTTGTGCGGGTGCACCGAGAGGATGACGCTGTCGCGGCGGGCCAGATTGCGATGCATGTACTCGATCTGGTCGGCGTACACGTTCGGGGTGGCGACCTCGACGGTGGCGGGCAGGTTCAGGATGACCGGCCTGCGCGCGGTGGCGTCCCACAGGGTCGTCATCCGGTCGCAGATGTCGAGCACGTAGTCGGGCTCGGTCAGGTTGAACACCTCGGGTGAGAACTCGAACCGGACGTTCGGCAGGTCCCCGGCGCAGTCCAGCACGGCGCGGCCGCCGTCGAGGATCAGCTCGCGCAGCGCGGCACGGTCCTTGCCGAGCACGACGTCGCGCCAAGCGGGAGCGGTGGCGGTGTACAGGTGGATCACCACGTCGTTGGGGATGCCGCGGATCGAGGCGACGGTGCGCTCGATGAGATCGCGGCGGGCGGGGGTGAAGACGACGATGGTGACGTCCTCGGGCGCCAGATCGTCCTCGGCGATGAGCCGGACGAAGTCGAAGTCGGTCTGCGACGCCGACGGGTAGCCGACCTCGATCTCCTTGTAGCCCATGGCGATCAGGAGTTCGAAGAAGCGCCGCTTGCGCGCCGGGTCCATCGGCTCGGCGAGTGCCTGGTTGCCGTCGCGGAGGTCGACGGGCACCCACAGCGGGGCTCGGGTGATCCTCGCGTCGGGCCACTGCCGCCGGGTGAGCGGGACCTCGACGCGCTGGTAGATGTCGCGGTAGCGGTGCGAGGGCATTCGGGAGTGCCGCTGGCGATTCCACGCCGTGGCCTGATCCGGTATGTCGCCCGAGGGGGTATCGATGGTGGGGAAAGCGCTGGTCATGGGTCTGCTTCCTGGCCGTTGCGGCCGTCACGACGAGAGGTGACCGGCCACGACGAAGCCCCACGGCGGGCGGCCGGTCGTTCAGGCCCCGCCGTGGCGGCTAAGCAGAAGCATGGTGCGCATGATGGCTAGACTGTACCCGACTCCTCAGACAAGTAGAGAGGTACCGATGATCTCGCAGGTACGGCGTCATCCGCTGGCCGCGCAGGCGGCCGAGGTACTCCTGGCCCGCATACAGGCGGGCGAATGGCCGCTGGGTCACCGCCTGCCCGGTGAGACCACGCTGGCCGCACAGCTCGGCGTCGGCCGCTCGACGCTGCGGGAGGCCATTCGCGAACTTGCCGGGAAAGGCGTGCTGGACAGCCGCCAGGGCGCGGGCGTCTTCGTGACCGCTCTGCATGCGACCGAGGAGTGGGACACGGTGCTGCGCCGCGCCACGATCGCCTCGGTGATCGAAGCGCGCATCGCCATCGAGGCCGAGGCCGCCGCCCTGGCCGCCCAGCGGCGGACCCCCGCCGACCTGCGGGCCATTCGCCGAACGCTCGCCGCGCGCGAGGCGCACGGCGGGCCGGTGGCCGAGCACGTCGATGCCGATATGGCGTTCCACCGGGCTGTGCTCGTGGCCGCCCACAACGACGTGCTGACCCAGTTGTTCGACAGCTTCCTGCCGCGGCTGCGCCTGGCGATGATCGACATGCTGAAGATCCGCCCGGTGCCGTCGGAGCCGGCCGATCACGCGGCGCACGAGCGGCTCGCCGACGCGATCGCCGCCCGCGATCCCGCCGCCGCCGCTGAGTACAGCCGCGCCCACCTGACCACCTTGAAAGAGGCTTTCACGTGACCGAACCGGTGCTCGAACTGACCGATGTGACCTTCCGCCGCGACGGCAAGAAGATCATCAACGGGATCTCGCTGACCGTGCGCGCGGGCGAACGCTGGGCCCTGCTGGGACCGAACGGCGCGGGCAAGAGCACACTCCTGGGCTTCTGCGGCGCGGTTACCTTCCCCACCTCGGGGTCGGTGCGGGTACTCGGCGCGGAACTCGGCCGCGTCGAACTTCAACGGCTGCGCCGGGGCATCGGTCAGGTCAACCCGCGCCACCCGCTGCGCTCCGCGCTGACCATCCGCGAGGTCGTGCTGACCGGCTTGACCGCGACCATCGACACCCCCATGCGCTGGACGCCGACAGCCGACCAGCGCGACCGGGCCGACACGATGATCGACACGGTCGGACTGACCGGAAAGGCGGACGAGCTCTGGCCCACGCTGAGCCAGGGTGAGCGCGGCCGCACGCTCATCGCCCGAGCGCTGATCGCGCAGCCGCGGCTGCTGCTGTTCGACGAACCGTCCACCGGATTGGATGTCGCCGCCCGCGAACAACTCCTGGACACCCTCGACACCCTGGACCGGACGCACCCCGACGTCGCCTCCATCCTGGTCACCCACCACCTGGAGGAACTTCCCAGCACGACGACCCACGCACTGCTCATCGCCGACGGTCACGCCGTCGCGTCGGGTCCGGCCCTGCGGACGATCACCACCGAGAACGTCACCGCGGCGTTCGCGCACCCGGTGGAAGTCCGCCACGACGACGGCCGCTGGACCGCGCGGGCGGCACGCAAACCCACCGCATGGCCGTCGGGCTAGCCCCGTAGACGACTCGCCCGTCCAGAGGAGGCCGCCCGTCCGCACCACGGTGGTAACGCCGCTGTAATCGCCACACCGCAATCGCGTGTGAGCATGCAACGAAATCGTCTACCACCGAAGGGAATACGGCTACGTGTGGCAGCTGTATCGAGCGGTACTCCGCACCGACGATCACCGGGTGCTCGGCTATGTGGACTTGGGCGCCAGGCTCATGGAACACGCAAGGATCGGCCACCACCTGGTCCAAGGAATCGAGCGACTACTCGCCGAACCGGCCAGGGTCACCTGGGCGGGACGGAGTGCGCCACGGTCGCCGAAGATCGAAAACCTCTATCACACAGTCGGTTCGGTCGCCGCCCTGCTACCCCCGGAACACGGGGCGGTCGGCCGGTACCTGCTCAATCACGACATGCGGATCTTCGTGGACAAAGCGACAGTGCTGGAGAACGAGGCCCGGCACCGCATCCACCCGTTGCCTTTGCTCACCGCCGACCCCACACCGGACCCCGGCCGCACGGTGGGCGACCACACTCTCCTCGGCTCCTGGGCACACGCCCTGATCTCGGTGCGCGACACCGTGCCGAAGGGCTTCGAACAACGAAAGTTCGACCTGGTCGAACGCCTCCCCTGAGCGCTATCACCGCTCGGCGCCCGCGTGGACAAGCTCCGACCCGGCGACCACGGTCGTCGCCGAGCAGCGGCATAGACGGAAGGAGCCGATGACTGCGGCGGTGCGAATCGTGGCGACGGCGTTGCGATGACCAGCGTCATCACGTCGCCCACCTCAGGTGCAGGTCGATCGGCCTGCGCCACCGCTGAGCGCGGAATGCGCGGGCAACGAGAACTAGGCCGTCGAGGCGGTGCGGTGTTCGGCTTCGGCGAGTTCCTTCAGCGTCAGCAGTTGTTTGCGCATCATGAGCAGGTCGCCGAGGGCGAGCGCTATAGCGACGAATTTCGGTGCGCTACAGCGTATCCGGACCACGAGCCGGGTTCCCGCGCCTTCGGGCCGCACCGCGTAGGTGACGCACACCTTGCCCGCGACCAGAGTGATGTGCTCGCCCGGGACGAAGGAGACGAGTTCGAACTGGGACATGAACCGCTGCCCCACCGCCAGTTCGGTGAGCGCCGGGTCGCGCAGGCGCGGGCTGCGTGTGCCGAAATTGTCCAGCAGGTCGTAGCTGTAGGGAGCGATCCGCAGCTGGCACAGCCAGGCGTAGACGAGCGCGGGCGGCGCGTCGACGCTGATCGCCCGGTCGGCATGGAAGCCGTCGGGTAGCCGGTCGTCGCACGGCAGGGGCGCTTCGCGCTCGGCCTCGGTGGCGCCCCACACCGTCCCCGGGATCATGCCGTCGCCGCGATCCGCCGCAACATCTGACGCACCACCAGGCGGTGACCGCCCGTCCCTACCACCAGCGCACGGTAGATCCGGCCGTGCAGACCAGGGAAGTCGCCGTAACTGCGGGCGCGGACGCGGGTCCGGCTCGGCCCCTCCTCGTCCAATTCGAAGATCAGCGCGTACTTCGAGAACCAGTGCTGTCCGCGCAGCGCCAAACGGCGCGGTTCCGCGAGGGAATCGACAACGAACCCGCTCGGCGGCGACGGCTCGTGCGAGTCGTGGCACACGACTTTCAGCACCGCTTTCCACGCCCGCTCGCGATTCGCCTCGACCGATCTGGCATGCTCATCTATATAGGACAAACGCTCCATATAGAAGGACCGTACTAGTACATGGCACCACCCCGCAAGCACGACACCGACGTGATCCTCGACGCAGCCCGCACCCTGGTGCTCGCCGAGGGACCTCGCGCGGCCAGCGTGTCGGCCATCGCCGAGGCCAGCGGAGCCCCGGTCGGGACCCTGTATCACCGCTTCGGCAACCGCAACGGCGTGCTCGCCGCCGCGTGGCTGCGGGCGCTGCGCCGCTTCCAGGACGGCACCCTCGCCGCCGCCGACCGGCCGGACCCGGTGGAGGCGGGGGTCGAGATGGTGCGAGCCGCCCTGCGGTTCGGGCGCGAACTACCCGAGGACGCCAAGCTCCTGCTCGAGCTGCGCCCCAGCGATCTTCTCGACGGCGGGCCGGATGCCGAGTTCCGCACCACCCTGGCCGGCATGAACGCGCCGTTGATCGAGCACCTGCGCCGCATCGCCGACGGCGTGTTCGGCGGGGACGGCGAACGCGAGATCGAGGCGGTCTCGCGAGCGGTCGTGGATCTGCCCTACGCGGCGCTGCGCCGTCACGCCCACGCCGCGGTCCTGCCCGCGTGGCTCGAGGACGACCTGACCGCCGCAGCCCGCACCCTGCTGACCTCCTACCACCCCTGACCAGCCGGCCTCAGCCGGTGATCAGCGCCGGAGTGAGTTCGTCGAGGCCGGAGATCACCTTGGCGGCCATGGCCAGCGCATCGGAGGCGGGCGGGTATTCCGGGCGTGGCGCCGCGATCACCCGCATCCCCGCCGCATGGGCCGAGCGCAGGCCGTTGCTCGAATCCTCCACGGCCACACAGTCGGCAGGCCGCTGACGCAGGAACGTCGCGACGGTCACGTACACGTCCGGGGCGGGTTTGCCGCGGTCGACCTCCTCGGTGGAGAAGGTCACGGAGAAGTACTCGATCAGACCGGTCCGGCCGAGCACCGCGTCGATGAGCGCGCGTGGCGAGGAGCTGGCCAGCCCCAGCGGCCAGTGCTCGCTGATCCGCTGCACGGCCTCGACCGCGCCCGGCAGCACCGGCACGCCCTCGTCGTAGCGCTCGGCCATCCGCTCGATGACCTCCCGCGCGACGGTCTCCGGCGGCTCGCCCACACCCAGCTCACCGCTCAGGTAGGCCGACCACTCACCGGTGCTCATCCCCATCAGCCGCTGCTGGGTGTCGGGCAGCCACCGCCCGCCCTTCTCCGCGACATAGCCGCGCCGCACCAGCTCCCAGACCGGCTCGGAGTCGATCAGGACGCCGTCCATGTCGAACACGACCGCGGTGATACCCATGCGCACAATGCCTTTCGCCAGCCGAAGCGGTCACAGATCGAGCGCGGCCGGATCGCGTCTCCGGCCGCGGGGAACCGTGCCGGTATCACCGGGGTAGCGGCGATATCCGGTCGCGCACCAGCCTAGGCGGTGACGGCTCGCGGCGGCGGACACCGCACCCGCCCGGCGAGCATTCCCCGGGCAACCGATAACTTGTTCTTATGAACGAACCGCAGGCCGGCGACTCGCTGCCGAGCAAGGAGCACCACGAGGGCGGGTTCCGGCCTATGACCGAGCTGATCGCCGCCCACGAGGCCGCCAAGGACGACATCTCCCGCGGCGGGCCGCACTACGGGCAGTTCATCGAGCAGGTGCGCGGCCTGATGGACCGTGTCCGGCTGGCCTCGCCCTCCGACGAACTGGCGGTGGAGGCGATCGGCATCCTCAAGGAGCTGAACGACAAGCTCGACGCCGCCGCGGTGGACGAGTGGTCGACGCCCAACTGGACCCGCTTCGACCTGCCCGCCCGCGGCAACATCACCCTGCCGCCGTTCTTCATCGACCACGTCCACCCCCAGCGGGGCGTCGACGCGCGGCTCACCTTCCGCACCTTCCATCTCGGCGGCAACAGCGCCGCCCACGGTGGCCAGATCGCCATCGCCTTCGACGACCTGCTCGGCATGGCGGCGGCCGTGCATTCGGGCGCGGTGACCAGGACGGCGTCGCTCACCGTCGACTACCGCTCCATCACTCCGCTGAACACCGAACTGAAGGTGCGCGCGTGGGCCGAACGGCAGGAGGGCCGCAAGGTCTACGTGCGGGCCACCCTGCACGACGGCGACCGGCTGTGCGCCGAGGCGAACGGGCTGTTCATCGTGCTCAAGCCTGGCCAGCCCTGAGGCTCGCGCTCCGCCGCCGGGTCAGTTGCCCGAGCGCTCCGCGAGGCGGGTCGGCGGCATGCCGAAAGCGTCGAACAACGTTGGTTCGAGAAAGACGGTGATCGCGGCGACCCCGTCGGCGCCGGTGGTGATCACGTGGATCGAATGGGCTTCCAGGAGGCCGCCCGCGCCGCGACGGTATTCCGCCACAGCGGGTTGTCCGTTCGCGGCCGTCGGGATCAGCACGAGATCGCCGGGCTCGGCGAAGGCACGCTTGGCCAGGAACCGGGTCACCGCCTCGCGCCCGGTGAACCACAGTGGCACCGGCGGCATTTCGAGCCGGACATCGGCCGCCAGTAGCTCGGTGAGCGCGGCGAGGTCTGCGTTCTCGAAGGCCGCGCAGTAACGGTCGAGCAGTTCGCGGCGGTCGGCGTCCTCCGGTTCGGTCGCGTTGTCGCCGGTGGGGGCGACCTCGGCGAGTCGTGCCCTGGCCCGCTGCAGGGCGCTGTTCACCGCGGCCTGCGTCGTTTCGAGCAGCTCCGCTACTTCGGCGGCACTGAACTGTGCGACGTCGCGCAGGATCAACACGGCCCGCTGACGCGCGGGCAACTCCTGCATGGCCGTCACCACGGCCAGCCGGATGCTTTCCCTGGTGACGAATGCCGTTTCCGGTGTCAACGCGTCCGGCAGTGGTTGCATCCATTCATATGTCCCGCCATCGCGGTCGAGACCCGCGTCTGGGTCGGCCGAGCCGGCGCCCAGACCGGCGGGCAGCACCCGCCGCGCACGATTCTCCAGTGCGCGCAGGCACGCGGTCGTCGCGATGCGGTACAACCACGTGCGCAGCGCCGCCCGCTCCTCGAACGCGGCATAGCCGCGCCAGCCGCGCAGGTACGTCTCCTGGACGAGATCCTCGGCGTCGTGCACCGAACCGAGCATGCGATAGCAGTGCGCGATCAGTTCGGCGCGCAACGGCGCCGCCTGCTCGATGAAATCCTCCTGGACCGGCACGGTCGTACTCCTAGGTCTCGACGTGGCGGGGATGGGCACCCCTACCAGTACTGATACGTCCGGCGGACGAAATTCATCGGTCGGCTCGTCACCGATTACCCCGGGAAAGCGGGCCGCGTCGTGGACCCGGAGATCGATCGGTCGGCGCCGCACCGATGAATCGCGGCGGCTCCACGTATCCGAATTGGTGAGGACCTCGAGCACATCACCGACAGAAGTGGAGACGACCGTGAACGAAACAACCGAACCCGGCGACCTACAGGGCACCACGTCGATCGTGACCGGAGCAGGCCGTGGATTCGGCCGAGGTATCGCCAGGGCGCTGGCGGCTGCCGGCGCGCAGGTCGTCGGCGTGGCCCGCACCGGCGCGCAGCTCGATGCGGTGCGCGACGAACTCGGCGGCCGCTTCACCGCCGTGGCCGCCGACGCGGCCGACCCCGCGACCGCAAGCCGGCTCCTCCACGAGTACCGCCCGCGCACGGTGGTCCTGTGCGCGGGCGCCGTTCCGCGCATGAGTCCCGTGCAGGATCAGACGTGGGAGACCTTCAGCGAGAACTGGAATGTCGACGTGGCCCAAGCGTTCCACTGGATTCGCGAAGCGCTGCGCCGGCCGCTGGCGCCGGGTAGCTCGGTGATCGCGATCTCCAGCGGGGCCGCGATCAACGGGTCGCCGCTGAGCGGCGGCTACGCGGGGGCGAAGGCCACCGTGCGGCTCATCACGAGCTATGCCGCCGTCGAGTCGGAACGGGCGGAGCTGGGGATCAGGTTCGTGTCCGTTCTCCCGCAGTTGACGCCGGCCACCGATCTGGGCGCCGCGGCGGTGGCGGCCTACGCCGAACGGCAAGGCGTCGATGCCGACACGTTCGCGCGGTCCATGGGACCCGCCCTCACCCCGGAGCAGGTGGGCAAGTCGGTTCTCGAGATCGCGACCGCCGCGCACCCGGTCCACCACGCGAACACGCTCACCGCCGCGGGCATATCACCGCTGGCCTGAACCACGCAATCGAAAGGAAGCCCAACACGATGAACACACCGTCGATCGTCTCGGCACAGGAGTGGGAGGCAGCGTGGCAGCGGCTGCTGGTGAAAGAGAAGGAGTGGACCCGCGCCCGTGACGCACTGGCCGCCGCGCGGCGGCGGATGCCATGGCAGGCCGTGGACAAGGAGTACGCGTTCGAAGGACCCGACGGCAAGGCGAGCCTGCTCGACCTGTTCCAGGGCAGGCGTCAGCTGATCGTCTACCGCGCCTTCTTCGAGCCCGGCGTGAGCGGCTGGCCCGACCATGCCTGCCGTGGCTGCTCGATGATGGCCGATCATCTCCCCCACCTGGCCCACCTGAACGCCCGCGACACCACCCTCGTGTACGCATCCCGGGCGCCGCAGGCCGACATCGAGCGCGTGCGGGCCCGGATGGGCTGGCAGATGCCGTGGTACACCATCACCGACGACTTCGACGCCGACTTCGGCGTGGACGAATGGCACGGCACGAACGCGTTCATCCACGACGGCGACAGCGTGTTCCGCACCTACTTCATCAACAACCGCGGCGACGAGGCGCTGGGCACCACGTGGAGCTACCTCGACATGACCGCGCTGGGACGCCAGGAGCGCTGGGAGGACTCACCGGAGGGCTACCCGCAGACCCCGCCTTACGAATGGTGGGACTGGCACGACACCTACGGCAGGCACACGCCGTCGCGGTGGTTCGGCGACCCCGATCCGGACAATCCCGACGACCAACGGCCGCCGCGCGCAGACTCGCCGGGCTGCGCCTGCCCATGATCGACGGCGCCGTGCGCCGGTAGGCGCTTCGCCGTCACGACCGCGCACTCCCTGGTGCGGGTCGTGACGGCGACGCCGGTGGCCGAGCGGGTCACCGCCCCGGGAAATGGGCCTCCCGATACGCGCCGAACCGGGCGTCCACCTGCTCGGAAGTGAGCCCGAAATCATCCAGGGTGTAGCGGTGCGCCGGACGAGCGGCGCCCGACGTGCTCTCCGAATGCAACGCGGCCATCGCCGCGCGCGCCTCGCCGGTCAGCGGCAGCCCGAAATGCCGGTAGATCGACTCGACGGTGCCGATCGGGTCGGCGACGAAGGCGTCGTAGTCGACGTCGCAGAACTGCGCCGCGTCGTGGCGCTTGCGGTCGACGAGGAACCGCTCCGCGCCGCGCGCCCACAGATCCAGCTGCGTCGCGCCGACCACGGGACCACGGAACTTCTCCGACCAGCCCGCCGTCGCCTGCTCGTTCAAGCTGCACACCGACGCGATGATGGTGCGCGGATCGCGATGCATCTGGATGACCAGTGCGTCCGGATAGACCTCGAAGATGGCGTCCAGCGCGAACAGGTGGCTCGGGTTCTTCAACACCCATCGTTTTCCGGCATCCGGCAGCCCGATCAGCTGGAGATTGCGCCGGTGCCTGCGGTAGGCGGGCGTCCAATCACGGTCGCGCAACCACTCGGAATAGGTGGGCAGGTAGGCCAGGCATTCGTAGGACACCGACATGGCCGACTGCCGCAGCAGCTGCCAGCACTCCTCCACCTGGTCTGCCGAGATGTGGTGCACGCCCATGAATTCCGGATGCTCCACATGGTGCTTGTCGTAGGCGGCCGCGAGACGCTGGTACACGGGATTGCTCGCCCAGGTCTCCCGCGGCGGGCGCGGCTGCGGCATCTCGGTCAGCCACATCTCCAGGCCTTGGTGGCCCGGGTCGGCGTTGAGCAGGCGGTGCACCGCCGTCGTTCCGGAACGCGGCAGGCCGGTCACGAAGATCGGCCGTTCGATCGCCACGTCGGCGTGCCGCGGGTGCTGCTTCCAGGCGGCCTCGCTGAGCAGCCGGGCGATCAAGGCGCCGCGCAGGAAGGCGCGGTTGACCTTGTTGCCGAAGGGGGTGAGTTCGGCGTCTCGGGCATAGGACTCGAGCAGCACCCCGAGTCCCTCGCGGTAGTCGTCGGTGCCGAAATCCTCCAGCCCGACCACCTTCGTCGCCGAGGCGTGCAGATCGTCGATGGTTCCGACGTCGTCCCTACCGATCACGGTCATCTCCTAGTGGTGGTATTCGCCGGCGTTGACGTCCAGGCACGCGCCGGTGATCGCGCGCGCCATGGCGGAGGCGAAGAACACGACCGCGTCGGCGATCTCGTCGGGTTCGGGCAGCTTGCGCAGGTCGGTGGTCTTCGCGGTCTCGGCGTAGACCTCCTCGGAAGTGATCCCGCGCTGCTGCGCGAGATAGTTGAAATACCACTTCAGGTTGTCGGCCCAGATGTAGCCCGGCGCGACGGAATTCACCCGGATGCCCTTCGGCCCGAGTTCGGTGGCCAGGCTCTGGGCCAGCGCGAGCAGGCTGGCCTTGGCCATCTTGTAGGGCCCGAAGGTCCGCCGCGAGTGGCGCAGCACCGCCGAGTTGATCATCACGACCGAACCCTTGGTCTCCGCGAGAGCGGGCACGAACAGCCTGGTCAGGCGCAGCGCGGCCAGCACGTTCGTCTCGAAGCCCGCGCGCACCTGGTCCAGGTCGACGTCGGCGAGGTCGACGATGGGCGGGATCGCGAAGGCATTGTTCACCAGCGTGTCGACCTTGCCGAACGCGCTGTGCGCGGCCTCCACCAGATGGGCCGCCGCCGCCTCGTCGTTGATATCGGTCGGCACCACCACCGCGCGCCTGCCCAGTTCGGTGATCTCCTTCGCCACCTCCGTCAGTCGCGACTCGGTCCGGGACGCGAGCACGACGTCCGCGCCCGCTTTCGCGCTCTGCACGGCGATCGCGCGCCCCAGTCCCGGCCCCACGCCGGAGACGACGACCACTTTGTCCTGCAACAACATCAGCCGAGCATCCTCTCCGCGACGGCGACCTGACGCGCCGCGATCCGGGCCCGCCACTGCTCCGGCGTGACGCGCGCCTGCTCGTAGAACGGCAAGCGGGCGGGCAGGTCGGCGGCCGGCACCAGTTCCACGGTCGGCCCGTCGTCGGGTTTCATCTCCCGGGACAACCGCTGCCAGCGGAACTGCAGGTATCCCCTGGCGTGCCCGGTGCGCTCGATCCAGTTCGCCACGCCGGGGTCGCGCTCGCTCACCACCAGCCGGATCATCCCGTCCGGGTCCACCTGCGCCTGGTCGGCGGTGAGGCTGGTCTGGTGGTTGATGTAGTCCAGCGACAGGTACCACATGCTGCCCAGCTGGAAGCCCTGGTAGGGCGCGTCGGACTTCGGCACCGTGATGATCATGGCCTGGTCGTCGTCCAGGTCGTAGTGACCGACCGAGGAGAACTGCGTGCTCAATCCGCCCGGAGTCTGCCTGGGCTCGGTCAGCGTGTTGACCGGCAGGTTCAGATAGAACCACTCCGGGAAGGCGAGGAAGGTCTTCAACCGCGACACCAGCATCTTGCCCGCCACGCCGTACCGCTTGGTCATCACGTCCTTGGTCAACGGCGGCGGCGCGTCACCGATCCGGTCCACCCGCTGGATGCGGATCGTGCCCGCCTTCTCGGTCGTCCAATCGCTGTGCACCTCCCGGACCACGAGCATCGCCGCGTCGGCGCCCAGGTGCACGTAGCCGGGTCCGGCTTCACCGGGTCCGAACCGGATCTCGTAGGACCCGTCGGGGCGGATGTCGAGTTCACGGTCGTCGAAGGCGGTGAGGCTGTCGGGTACGTCCACCGGCGAGTAGTTGCCGTTGAGCACCTGGAAGCTCAGGTCGCGGGTGGTGCCGCGGGTGCCGGTCACCACGTATTCCGCGTCCGGCCGCAGATAGGAGTGGAAGTACAGGGTGTCGGGGTTGTCCAGGCCCATCTTGGTGTAGGGGCCGGTGGACATCACGAAGAACGGGAAGTCCCGCTCGTAGGCCCAGGCCATCTGCAACGACGCGCGGATGCTGCCCGCCAGATAGTCGTAGCCCTCCACGAGGTCCTGTTCGGTGCGGATGTGCGCGGCTCCGGTGATGATCTGCTCGGCGGCGGCGATGGCGTCCGCGAACGGCTGTGTCAGCAAGAGGCTCTCTCCGGTGTTCCAAATATGTACCACTCTGGTACATTTCGATAGAGGCAAGATTAGAACGTGTTCTAGGAGTGGTCAATGGTCGGCCGACGGTCCGCACCCACCGCCCGGGTGGTTCAGGTCCTGGATTTCTTCGTCGAACAGCGCGGGAAACGCTTCGGGCTCTCCGAGCTCGCCCGCGAGCTCGACCTGGCCAAGCCGACCTGCCTGGGCATCCTCACCGAGCTGACCTCGGGCGGCTACCTGGTGCGCGATGCGGGCACGGTCACCTACGGGCTCGGGCCGGCGCTGATCGCCGCGGGCCGGGTGGCGCAGGACAGCTTCGCGATTTCCGCGCTCGCCCGCGTCGAGCTGGAGAAACTCTCCGCGCGCTACCACACCACCTGCACCGCGTCGGCGGTGGTCGGCGAGCAGATCATGGTGCTGGAGAGCACCGGACCCGGCCTGGTGAAGGTGGGCGCGGCCTACCATTTCGCGCCGCCGGTCGGCCTGATGTACGTGCTCTGGGACGCCGACGCGGCGTTCGACGCCTGGCTGGCCAAACCCCCGGCGGTGCCGCTGCGACAGGACGAGGAGCGACTGCGCCAGGTCGTCGCCGAATGCCGCGAGCGCGGATTCCTGGTGGAGAGCATGACCACGGCCGGGCGGCGGCTGTACTCGCTGCTGGCCGGCGTCGCTGACCGCGATCTGCCGCCCGAGCTGCGCGAACTGGTCGGCGAGCTGGTGACCAGCCTGGGCGAGCGGGTGTATCTCGGCTCGGATCTGCGGCCACGCAAAGAACACGCGGTGAGCCTGCTCGCCGCGCCGACCTACGACGGTGACGGCAGGCAGAACATGGTGCTCACGATGTACGTCGGCCGTTCCGTCACCGGGGCCGAGATCGCGCGCCGTGGCGCGGCGCTGGTGGCGGCCGCCGACGCGGTGACGGCGAATTCGGGCGGGCGCAAACCATTGACCGATAACCGAAACGTGTTCTAGTTTTGCGATGTGAGCCAGTACGCGAAGTCGACGGCGAGCACCTACGAGCTGCCCCATCTGGACGCGCTCGAGGCCGAGTCGGCGCACATATTCCGTGAAGTGGCAGCGACATTCGAGCGCCCGGTGTTGCTGTTCTCCGGCGGCAAGGACTCGGTGGTGATGCTGCACCTGGCGGCGAAGGCCTTCTGGCCGGCGCCGCTGCCGTTTCCGGTGCTGCACATCGACACCGGGCACAATTTCGACGAGGTGATCGCCTACCGCGACCAGACGGTGGCACGGCTGGGCCTGCGCCTGGTGGTCGGGCGAGTGCAGGACGACATCGACGCGGGGCGCGTGGTCGAGGAGACCGGGCCGCGCGCCTCCCGCAACCGATTGCAGACGACGACGCTGCTGCGCTCGATCCAGGAAGGAGCGTTCGACGCGGTCTTCGGCGGCGCGCGCCGCGACGAGGAGAAGGCCCGCGCCAAGGAGCGGGTGTTCAGTTTCCGCGACGAGTACGGCCAGTGGGATCCGCGCAGGCAGCGCCCCGAGCTGTGGAACCTCTACAACGGCAGGCACCGCGCAGGCGAGCACATCCGGGTGTTCCCGCTGTCGAACTGGACCGAGCTGGACATCTGGAGCTACATCGCCGCCGAAGGCATCGAGCTGCCCCCGCTCTATTACGCGCACCGCAGGCCGGTGGTGCAGCGCGACGGAATGCTGTTGGCGCACACCCGCTTTCTCGAACTGCTCGACGGCGAGGAGCCCTACGAGTCCACCGTGCGGTTCCGCACGGTCGGCGACGCGACCTGCACCGGCTGCGTCGAATCCACCGCGGCCACACCCGCGGAGGTGGTCGCCGAGGTCGCCGCGGCGCGGGTCACCGAGCGCGGCGCCACCCGCGCCGACGACCGCATCTCCGAGGCAGGCATGGAAGACCGCAAACGCGAAGGCTACTTCTGATGACGACCACATTGTTGCGCCTGGCCACCGCGGGCAGCGTCGACGACGGCAAGTCCACGCTGATCGGCAGGCTGCTGTTCGACTCCAAGACGCTGTTCACCGATCAGCTCGCCGCGGTGGAGCGCACCAGCCGCGACCGCGGCGACGACTATCCCAACCTCGCCCTGCTCACCGACGGCCTGCGCGCCGAACGCGAACAGGGCATCACGATCGACGTGGCGCATCGCTATTTCGCCACGCCGAGAAGAAAATTCATCATCGCCGACACTCCGGGGCACGTGCAGTACACCCGCAACATGGTGACCGGCGCTTCCACCGCCGACCTGGCGCTGATCCTGGTCGACGCCCGAAAGGGCGTGGTGGAGCAGACCCGCAGGCACGCGTTCCTGGCCAGCCTGCTCGGCATCCCGCACCTGGTGCTGTGCGTGAACAAGATGGACCTGGTGGACTGGTCGCAGGAGCGGTTCGAGGAGATCCGCGAGGAGTTCGCGCGATTCGCGTCCAAACTGGACGTCTCCGACCTGACCTTCGTGCCGGTGTCGGCGCTGCACGGCGACAACATCGTGCACCGTGGCGCGAGCATGCCGTGGTACGAGGGCACTCCCCTGCTGCACCACCTGGAAGAGGTGCACATCGCCTCGGACCGCAACCTGATCGATGCGCGGTTCCCGGTGCA
The DNA here is from genome assembly GCF_055590505.1 of Nocardia sp. NPDC041819. Lineage (NCBI taxonomy): Bacteria > Bacillati > Actinomycetota > Actinomycetes > Mycobacteriales > Nocardiaceae > Nocardia > Nocardia sp. NPDC041819. Next base: position 29,541 of record NZ_JBVJAP010000008.1, read on the forward strand.
GTACGTCACCCGCAGCCACGCGCAGGATTTCCGCGGGTACGCGGGCACCGTGGCGGGCGGAGTCTTCAAGCCCGGCGACGAGGTGGCGGTGCTGCCGTCCGGTTTCACCACCACGGTCGAGGCGATCTGGGGGCCGGGCGGCGCGCCGGTCGCGGAAGCCTTTCCGCCGCAGGCGGTCACCATCCAGCTCGCCGACGAGCTGGATATCTCGCGCGGCGATCTGATCTGCCGTCCGAACAACCGCCCGACCGCGGGTCGCGATCTCGACGCGATGGTGTGCTGGTTCGCCGAGGACGCCCAGCTGACACCCGGCGCTACCTACACCATCCGGCACAGCACCCGCGCCGCGACCGCCGAGGTGCGCTCGCTGGACTACCGGCTGGACGTCAACACGCTGCATCGCGACGAGCACGCGGAGTCGTTGTCACTCAACGAGATCGGTCGCGTCCAGCTGCGCACACGGCAACCGTTGCTGTTCGACCCGTACCGCCGCAACCGTGCCACCGGCAGCTTCATCCTCGTCGACGACACCACCAACAACACCGTCGCCGCGGGCATGATCACCGGCCCGAGCCTGCCCTCCACCCGAGTGGTCTGGCACTCCACGGCCGTCGAGCGCGACGAGCGCGCCACCCGCGGCCTGACGGTCTGGCTGACCGGCTTGTCCGGGTCCGGAAAGTCCACCGTCGCGGTGGAACTGGAGCGCAGGCTGGTCGCCGCGGGCCGCCCGGCATTCCTCCTGGACGGCGACAACCTGCGCCACGGCCTCAACTCGGATCTCGGCTTCAGCACGGCCGACCGGGAGGAAAACGTCCGCCGCGTCGGCGAAGTGGCGAAACTGTTCGCCGAAGCCGGCGTGGTCGCGGTGGTTTCACTGATCAGCCCCTACCGCGCCGACCGCGACCGCGTTCGCGCCGCCCACGAAGCGGCAGGCATCCCCTTCCTGGAAGTGTTCGTCGACACGCCACTTGCGGTCTGCGAAGCCCGCGACCCCAAGGGCATGTACGCCAAAGCCCGCGCGGGCGAGATCCGCGGCTTCACCGGCATCGACGACCCCTACGAAGCACCCACCGAAGCCGAGATCGTCCTACGGCCCGACCACGGTGACCCGGCCTCGATGGCCACGACGATCATCGCCCGGTTGACACGATTGGATTGATCCCGCCTCGGCGCAGACTATCCGGAGATCAGCAGCGGTTCGGGCGCTGATCTCCGGATCTACCGCTTCAGCTCTGAGGACCACGGCGCCCTCGCAGTCAGCGGACGATATCCGCGCTCGGAATGGTGTACCGGATGCGGTCGGTGTTGTGCGGCTCCGCCTTGAGATCGACCACCGTCGAGTCACCGACCTGTTCGACCAGGTCCACGCCGATCTCAACGGGCACTGGGTAGGCCGAGTCCGACCTCAAGTCGTCGGCGCCGAAGATCCACACTTTGTCGATCAAGCTGTGCGTAACACCATCGGCGTCGGTGAACTGTACCTCGATGACGCCAGGCTGAGTATCCGACACCCATCGAACGGCGTTCCCCCATATCATGGCCATTTGATCAGTATGCCAGCGATCCACCGCGGCACGAAACGGCGAACGCTTCCGCCGGCCGCCGGGTGGTCCCCGCAGCCAACCAGCGGATCCCCGATCACAGCCACCGAGGGCAATACTTTCGTATAGGCTGTTCATCCGGAATTCCTCGCGCTATTGTGCTTTCAGCGAATCGTGGGGGTTGGTATGGGGGATAGTGTGCAATCATGAGCTTGTTGATCAATGATGTGAGCTTCTCTTATGGAGCTCGATCGGTGCTGCGCGGCGTGACGTGGGAGCTCGAGCAAGGTGTGACGATGCTCCTCGGTTCCAACGGCGCAGGCAAGTCGACATTACTCGGACTGGTCGCAACCAAGTTCGCTCTGACGGCCGGCGGCATCACCGCCGACGGACGTTCTTGGTCCGACCCAAGCGATCTGGAAGCCATCCGGCGGCGCATCGGGTGGGTGCCCCAGGCATTGGACGTGGATCGCGCGATGCGTGTACGCGAATTCGTGTCCTACTGCGGATGGTTACGCGGCATGTCCAGTCGGGAATCAGTCGCGGCAGCAAGCCGAGCGCTGGAGCGGATGGATCTCGGAGCGCGCGCGAACGACCGGATTCGACACCTGTCCGGTGGCATGCAACGCCGGGCGCTGATCGCCGCCGGGATCGTGCATTCACCGTCGATTCTGATCCTCGACGAACCGACAGCTGGGCTGGATCCGAAGCATCGCCATTCCCTGAACACGATGATCCGCGCCTACGGCCGCGAGGGGGCTGTCATATTGGTATCCACCCATATTTCCGAGGACACCGAAGCAGCGGACCAGGTCGGCATCATCAGCAACGGACTATTGGTTGCCAACGACACACCGGCCGGTCTCCAAGCAACGTACGGTTCGATCTCGCAGGCATACATGGAACTGGCATCCGACGAGGAAGACGCTGGAGCGGTGTCCGCGTGAGAAATCTCGTGACTTACCTCGCAGGTGCACGCCCGATTCCCGCATCGGCGACTCTTGCGCTGTTTGCGCTGTCTCTCGCCTTCATGCAAATCGCCGACCCCATCGAACAATTCAGTGGGTACTGGCCCGGTATCGATGTCTCAACTGCGAGCCGAACCCTGATGGTCGGCGTTGGAGTCGCCGCAATTTCGGCGTGGGTGTCGCAACGATGGCCACTCCGACTTCGCATGGAGGCATCGGCACGAAGTGGATTGCAGATCGCGCTGCGCGACCTGATCCGCCTGTACGCGGTGGTCATGGCGCTGTTCTTCATCGACTACGCGATTCTAGTCGTCTACCGCTTCACCGGCGATGGCGCCGGATCTCCGAAGATTCCGGTCGTGATCGACGGTGCTGTGTGGCTTTTGTTCTGCGTTACGGTGGGATGGGCAGTCGGCACCGTGGTACGCAAGGCTGCTGCGGTCTTCATCGCGACGGCTGCCATGCTGTTACTGTCCGTGGGGTCGGTCATGGCCAATGACGGGCATATCGGATTTCCGTTGCTAGCCGGTCGGCAACTGGCCTCGCTGCCATCCTATGCCGTCGAGCTGTCGCCGGATTCAGCGGTGACAGTCGCCGGCATCGTCACCACTTTCCTCGTCGTAGTCTCGATCCTCGCCGCAACTACCCTGCGCCGACGTTCGTGGGCAACCATTGGTGCGGCACTATCGGTCGCGGTCGTGCTCCCGATCGCAGCCTCGGTAGTCACTGGCGGTAGCGCCTGGCTGCAACCTCGGGCCGCCGCGGCCGAACCCATCTGTGTCGGCACAGAATTGCAAGTGTGCTCTTGGGCAGAGGACACTCAGCGGCTGGCCGCATTGGAGCATGCGCTACCCCGACTTACCACGGCTATGCGGAACACCGGCTACCCACCCCCCCGACGACTGAGCGTATCCGGCGCGACCACCGACGCGACGGCGAAGATCTGTCCGTTCCGCACGGTGCAAGAAGGTATCGTCAATATACTGAGTCGGGTACCGGTGGAAAGTACTTCGTGTATCGGCTCGGACCAGTCGAAACAATGCCCCGGCGATGCCGCGCTTCGGGCGGACTACCTGGCCCTGAACCAGATCTACATGCGATGGCTCACCAATTTTCCGCTCGAGGCCGAGGGCCTGGTCTCACGCTACAGCGATGGAAGACCAACGGATGAGTACCTTGCCGCTGAGCGTGTGCGCGGTTGGCCGCTGGAGAACCAGTTCGCTTATATGTCGAAAGCATATCGAGCCATCGTGGACTGCGACGCCACATCGGTGCCCAGCTTGCTCGAAAGCGCTGGGCATCGGTGATGCCACTTGGCCAGTACCTCCGCATGCGAACGACGATCGATGCCGCGCCCTTCGTCATTGCATGTTTTCCGCTGATCGCGCTTGCGAATCAACAAATACCGAGGCTGTACGGACTGGAACACGGCGTCGGCATCAGTCCTGCCCGCCTCGTCCCGATCATCTTGGCCGGAGCGTTGATCGTCGCCACAGGCTCACGCCTCGGCGAATCGCATGAACACACGATATCCAGCAAACGGTTTGTGCGAGAACGCGCGCAAGTCGTGTCACTAGCAGTCGCTCTGGCGGCTCCGATAATCTGCGCGATCCGTCTTCAAGGCATCCCACTGGGAGGGGTCGTACGCGCAGGCTTCGACACCTCGCTCTTCTTCGGAATCGGCCTGTTGGCTTGCGTATATCTGCCCAGGCTGGTAGCACTAGCATTATCCATGCTTACATCATGGACGATCCAGACGCTGCCGTGGTGGTGGACTTTCTCGCCGGCGACGTGGACTGATATGAGGGGGTTCACCACACCCATCGCCCTCGGATCGATCTCGTTGCTCACGTTCGGTCTCGGCTCGATTTTGTGGCTCACTCAGGTGCCCCGAGCTCACTCCGTACGCTGGGAGCGATGGGCATACTAGGCAATGCCTTCAATGTCTTCGAGTGGCTCTGCGACTGGAATGCTCCAGATACCCCTCCTCGCACGTGACGTCGACTCGAACCCAGGCACGCAGAGACGCCGGATTCCATCCTTCTCGATCGGGACATTAATTCGAAAATTCTGGCCCGCAATACATTTCGATTGACAGTCAACCGGACCTGCGATACCGTCATTTTCGACGCCTCTTGCCGGGGCGTGTCAACTGGGAGGGTTTACGGGGGGGTTCGCCGATGATCGACCTTCTGCGTAAACGTCACACGTGAAGGCGGGCATTGATGAAAGTCATCGGTACTATTGCGATTTTCTGCAGTATCGCCGCACTGGCATTCGGGGGCGAAGCAGCTACGGCGCAGGAGGCTGTCGCACAGCCAGTTCCATCACCGTTCGAGTGCAAGTCGGATCGCAAGAGCGACACCGACATAGAGGTGAGATGCTACAACCTCAGTTCTGAAAGAACCTACCGCATCAGGGTCTCGATCGACTGCTCATATCAACCCGACCCGAGCCATGTGTTCACCATTTCGAGGAATGACGACGCTCGGGTCACGCTGTCGTGCAAGAAGCCGGGCAGCGCACGCGGCACGTTCAAATACGAGGTTATCCAATGAGCAGTGGATATCCACGCATGCATAGACACGGCCAACCACGCGACCGAGGATGAGCTAGATTAGATGATTCGGAAAATCCTTTCGACGATCCTACTTCTCGTCGCCTTCGTCACCACCGGATCGACACAAGGCCCCGCACTGGCGGCACCGGGTGTCGACGGACCACCCTTCGTCGCGGCCGGTGGGTACTATCCCGTCGGTCTGGGTTACTACCGTGGCGGGTCCAGCTTGGAGCCCAGGGACATGGACGTAAAAATTCGGGACGGCCTGGTACAAGTGACTCATGGTGTATCAATCCACCGCGACGCGTCGAAGGTCGAACGCTTCGGTGGAGCGTACGCGGTGATGAGCATCCCCTCGACGCTGAGGATCACCCAGCGTGAAACTGGGCGGGACAAAGAACACTTCGAGATTGCTCCCGCCGAACCGATGACTCTCGAGAATTACAAGGCAGAACTCCGACGTGTCGAGCTGAGGCTCGCCCAGCGCGTGGGTTGATATGTGGTCGGGTCGTTTCCGTCATCGGTACCGACCCGACCCGACCCGACCGGTTTAGACCATGATCGGAAACAGCCACCAGGCGGCAGACATCCCGTTCCTGGAAGTGTTCGTCGACACACCACTGGCCGTCTGCGAAGCCCGCGACCCCAAGGGCATGTACGCCAAAGCCCGCGCGGGCGAGATCCGCGGCTTCACCGGCATCGACGACCCCTACGAAGCACCCAGCGAAGCCGAGATCGTCCTACGGCCCGACCATGGCGACCCGGCCTCGATGGCCGCGACCATCATCGCCCGGCTGAGTCGTATGGACTGAGCATGCCTTCGGCTTCCCCGATTCGTCGCCGCCGGCTTCGTGGATCGGCTATCCCCTCCACAGTCGATACACGAAGCCGGCTTCCGGTGACATCTCCGTAATCGGTTCGGATACGAGCGTAGAGCGATAGGATCCGATTGTAAAGCGCTAAGCGACTAGCCGCTGCGCTCTGATCCTTTACCGGCGGATACCATGTTCGCACGGTGACGGGGCCGAATCGGGAGGTTGGTGGCACAGGTCGTGTCCGGCGAGGGATATGAGACCAGCGAGGAGCCGACGGAGGACGCCGGCCCCATCGCGCGGCACCTGAATCGGGTGATCGCCGCTGCCCAGCAGCGGGATTCACGCAGCTACTCCAACAAAGACATCGCCGAGCGCTCGACCGCGCTCGGTTATCCACTGAGCCCGGCCCAGGTTTCGCACATCCGGCTCGGACGAGTCCGCAACCCCAGTTTCCGCACGGTCGAGGGGATTTCCGTGGCACTGGGCGTCGACGTTCGGGAATTCCTCGACGGCGCGGCCGCGCAGCAAGCGGACGTCGAATCGCGGCTGGCCGCGGAGCTCTCCGAGGCGGGCGTGGAGGCGATCGGTTTCCGCCTGTCCGAACTCGGCACCTTGAACGAACTCGGCAGGTCGACGTTCGGCGCCATAGTCGGCAACATCCTGCGCGATCTCCAGCAGCACGAACTCTATCGCCGACCGGCCGCCGCGGAGGACGACGAGAAAACCGAGGGCTGAGGGTCGGCCGTCGCTCGTGTCAGAGCCGCAGATCCGCAGCCGAGACTTTCGGAGCGGGGCCCGGCCGATAGGTCGCCTGCGCGATCGGGCGGCGAACTTCCGTATAGGCCTCCAGCGCCGCGGCAATGGAGTCCGCGCTGCGCAGGGTCTTCGCCAAAACGATCGCATCCTCGATGGCGGAGGTCGCGCCACGCCCCGCCGCAGGCGAAACGGCATGCGCCGCATCGCCGATCAGGACGGTGTCGGCGTTGTGCCAGCTCCCCTCGGGTTCGAGTTCGTACAGTGCGATCGGAGCGCTCACCTCGGAACGCTCCAGCACCCGCACCACTGGGGTGGCCCGCAGCGCGTCGAGGAACACCTCCGGGTCGACCGCCGTGCCGGACGCGACGCTGCGCCTGCTGAACCAGAACGATCCATCGCGGTCGTCCCCCACATAGCCCGCTACCCCTTCGGGGTGCGACCAGAAGTGCAGGACGTGCGTCGGGAGCCCGGGCACCACGACCGGGCAATGACCGTAGCGGATCGATTGGCCGGTGTAGGCGGGCTCTCTTGCATCACCGAGCATGCGCCGCGTGGCCGAACGAGCACCGTCCGCGCCGACCAGCAGATCAGCCGTGCGCGAGCCGGGATCGACCCGCGTTCCGTATTCGCACGGGATGTCCGCTTCGTCCAAGCGTTCTCGCAACAAGGCCAGGAGATCCTTGCGCCAGATGTGGGTGCTGGACCAGCGATGACCGGGCTCGGTCCGGGCGAAGGAGTTCGTTCGCCCGGTGAGCGTGTCGACGGTGCTGACGCCGACGACCGGGAATCCGGCCGCTCTGACCATTTCGCCCAGGCCGATCTGATCGAGCGCGGTCGACGCCGCGGGGCCGAGGGTGACCCACCCGCCCACCTCGGCAGTGCGCGCCGCGGTCTCATAGACCTGCACCCGCGCACCGACTTTCGCCATCGCCAGGGCCGCGCACGCCCCTCCGACACCGCAACCGATGATCTCCGCTCGAAACATGCGGTCACACCTTCGCCGTGGGCCGAGCCCATTGCCGACGCACCCGAACCATGTTCTCCCCCAGGCGGGCCGCCAAGTCCACGAGCAGTTTGCGGTCGGCATCGAACGTATCAGCCTGGTCCACGGCCGCGCGGTGTGGTTCGCCGTACAGCACCGGCCGCTCGCGATTGGCCGCGGCGACGCGCTGGAGTTCACGCGCGTAACCGGAGACGGTGGCGGTCGATGTCGGATCGATCTGGGGGCTGAGCAGCATCAGCGCATCACGAATGTCGACCATCATCGCCTGCCGCCATTCCATGACGGCCGCCAAAGGCTGCCGGACGCGGAAGGCGGGCATCCGCCGTTCCGGAAGAAACCGGGTGATCACGCCGACCGCGAAACGCCACAGCCGCCACAGCAACAGAACGTCACGCAATGCCGCGAGGCCGACGGCCACCGCTCGTATCCGCATCACCAAGCCATACCAGGACACACCCAGAAGGAATACGAGCTGCCCCAGATAGACCTCCCACCGCCCTAGCGCGACGAGCGCTCGCGGTGGCCGTTCCGATGCCGCGTAGTACCCGAGCTGGACGGTGAAAGTCACCGTGGCGGCGAGCATCGACACCGCACCTATCGCGGCGAGCACGATTCCGTGGGCCGGCGTCCCCGAGAGCAAACGCAGATAGGCGAAGCAGTAGAAGACGATCAACATCCCGATCGGCAACGTGCTCACCTTCTCCCCGAGATTGAAGCCGACCACGGCGGGGTCGGCGAATCCGTAGGGTTTCGCGCCGGGGCCCGCGACGACCGCGCACACGGCCATGACGATGATCGACGCGGCAAGCGGGATACCGAGCCCGACCAGTATTTTCTTCGTCTGGGCGGTGTGCCGGGAGGCCAGCACGAAGAACGCGACGATGCAGGCCTTGGCTCCCACCAGCAGGACGGTCCCGACGAATTCGTAACCCATCGCGCTCAGCAACCACGGGTCCGGGCGGTTCTGGACGTACTCGCCGAAGGCATACCCCGACGCGAGGAAGAAGAAGGCCCCCACGACCGCGAGAAGAGCGACGTCCTTGTTGCGGCGGTATTGACTCGACTTCCAGATCATGGCGGCGGCGAACGCCGCGATGAGCCACCCGTGCGGTATGTAGATCACAGCCAGCCCATTCTCTCCTGCAACGGCAGTGACAGGTCTTCGGCCCGCTGTAAGGGCCGCAGCGCGCGTTGCCGATCGAGCACCCTGCCCACCTCGTACCCCCACCGCGCGAGCAGGTTCGCCGTGTACTCCGCCTCCCATTCCCGCTCCGGAGACATCGCCGAATGGCGGTGCACGTTCCCGGTCTCGTAGTGCCCGGCGATGATGTGCCCGAACTCGTGCCCGATCCCGTGGTCCTGATGCCAGGCGGGTGTCGCCTTCTGATACGCGATGACGTAGGTGTCGGGCGGCGCCGAAAGCTTCAACGTGATCGCGAAGAAGCAATCGACCGGCAGCAACTTCTCCTGCAGAAGCACTGTCGCGCCGGTGAATTCGCAATAGCGCTCGATCAGCTGGCGCATGGTCGGCAATTCACGCACCTTCATGCGCTGGAGCAGCAGGCGGGTGCGATGCTCGACCTCGCGAACCCGCGCCGGACTCGGGACGAAGCGAGCGTTTCCGTCCCGCGCGCTGTCGGCGGACCCCGCCATGTCACGCGCCGAGCGTCTCATGCGCCCGCGCCATACGGAACTCATCAGACCTCACCCCGCTGCCCGCCCCACCGCCCCGACAGTCGGCAACCGGTCCGTCGAACGGTACTAAAACGATGCCGAGCGCCGCGCCTGATCGACCATCGTGGTCACAGAACTCCCGTGCCCGGCCGGTTCGGCGTTCAAAGTATCACCGCCGCGACCGGACGGCATTGATTCGAATCCTCCTGGCACCCCGCATTCGCGTCGATTCGGCTGTCGTGCATCGGCCGCACCTGCTCGGAGGCGACGACACGGTGTCACTCGGGCGTGCGAACGGCCCCCGCCGATTTCCCGCCGCCGGGCTCGCACAACGCGTCGCGAATGGTGTCGCGCAGCCAGCGCTGGGCCGGATCGGCGTCGAGCCGGGCATGCCAGAGCAGGCGCACTTCGACTTCCGGCAGGTCCGCGGCAAGGGGAAACCAGCGAATGCCGAGCGTCCGGCCGTATTGTTCGGCGAGTCGCTGTGGGACCAGTCCGACGTAACGGCTCGAGGAGACCAGGAGCGCGGCGACAGCGAAAGTCGGGACGACGGCGGCGACGTGGCGTTGCAGGCCCGCCGCGTCGAGCGCATCGTCGAGCGGTCCGCGAGCGCGTCCACGGCGGGAGGCCGAGACGTGGGGATGCCCGCACAGTTGCCGCAACGTCGGGCGACGGCGCCTGCCCAGCGGACTGTCGGCGCGGACGATGCCGACCATTCGTTCCCGGTACAGCACGGCGGTGCGGATGTCGGGAGCCGCGGCCTCACCGACGCCGATGTCGAGATCGACCGAACCGTCGCGCAGGGCCTCGGCGCTCTCGCTGCCCTCCGTGACGAAACGGAGGACCACGCCGGGGGCGAGCGCGGCCGTGGCATCGACCGCCGTCGTCGCCAAGGTCGCGGCGACGCCGTCATTGATGCGAATGGTGAAGGTGCGCTCGAGCTCGCCGATCGCGATCTCGCGATCGGCGCTGATCAACGCGGACGCTTCGTCGAGCAGTGACCGCACCCGCGGCGCGGTGCGCAGTGCGAACGGCGTCGGAGCCATCCCACGCCCGGCGCGCACCAGGATCGGGTCGTTCATCGCCCGTCGTAACCGGCCCAGCGCTCGGCTGGTCGCGGGGATGGACAGATGCAAGCGCTCGGAAGCCGCCGTGACGCCGCCTTCCCGGAGCAGGGCGTCGAACACCCGCAGGAGGTTCAGATCCAGCTGCTCGGGCATAGTTGCATCCTACGCAAGTATCTATTGTCGAAGTTGCGTGGCACGAAGTTCATCGAGATCCCTACCGTCGGGGACATGCCGTTCAATGTCATGCTCCGGGATCGCGTTGCGTTGTCGCGAGACCCGTCCCGTCCCGCCGCACAGCGTGGTCTGCTCGCGATCATGTGCGCCTGCGTAGTCCTCGTCGTCGGGATGGTCGCCGCGATCAACCTCGCCGTCCCGATGCTCGCCTCGAGCACGCTGCGTCCGTCCGCGTCGACGCTGGTGTGGATCGTCGACACCTATGTGATCGTGTTCGCCTGCCTCGTCATCCCGGGTGGAGCTGCCGGGGACCGCTTCGGGCGCAAGGGAGTGCTGCTCACGGGTCTGGCGCTGTTCGCGGTGGGCGCGCTGATCTCGGCGACGGCACCCGGTGTGCCCGTGCTTCTGGCGGGCCGCGCGATCACGGGTGTCGGCGCCGCCGCCGTGCTGCCCAACACGCTGTCGGTCCTGCTGCACGCCGTACCCGCCGAACGCAAGGGCGCGACGATCGCCACTTGGGCGTCGATGACGGGCATCGGCGGAGTCGTGGGCAACGTCGGCGGCGGGTCGATCCTGTCGGGCGGCTCGTGGCGGTGGTTGTTCGCCGCCGCCGTGCCGATCGCGCTGGTTCTCGCCGCGCTCGTGGGACGTATCGCGCCGGTGTCGGCGCGCCATGATCGCCGCCTCGATCCGCTCGGCGCGGTCCTGCTCGTCGGTGCGTCGGTCGCGCTGCTGCTCGGCATCGTCCAAGGGCCGGAGGCGGGGTGGAACAGCACGGTCGTCGTCGCCGGGTTCGCCTGTGCCGCTTTGTTGTTCACCGCGTGGACGGTCGTGGAACTGAAGGTCGAGCATCCGCTGCTGGATCCCCGGTTGTTCCGCGTGCCCGGCCTGCGCAGCGCCTGCCTCGGCATGACGGCGGTCTTCTTCGGCATGTTCGCGCTGTTCTATGTCAACGCGTCGTTCCTCCAGTACGGCAAGGGGTTCGGCGTACTGCGCACCGGGCTGGGCATCGTCCCGCTGACCGTCCCGATCATCCTCGGCGCACGACATGCCGGACGCGTGTCGGGACGCATCGGCCTCGACGCGACCATCGCACTGGCCTTCACGTTCGTCGGATGTGGGCTGCTGGGGCTGTCCGCGAGCGGCACGCAGACATCCTACCTCGCATACGCGGCGTGGCTCGTGATCACCGGAATCGGTGTAGCGCTGGCACTTCCGACGCTGTCCGGCGCCATCGCCGGTTCGCTGCCGCCGGAGCAGGCCGGAGTCGGAGCGGGACTGCAAGCCACCACACGGGAATTCGGCAGCGCCCTGGGGGTCGCGGTCATCGGCACGGTGCTCACCGCGCGGTTCGCCGCCGCGCTACCACCGGACATCCGCGCCGACCATTCCCCGCACACCGTGGCCGAAGCCCTCGCCACGACCGCACCCGATCGCGCCGGCGAGGTCGTCACGGCGTTCGTCTCGGGCGCGGACGCCGGATTCCGCGTGATCGGCGTGACCGTACTCGTCCTCGGCGGGCTCGTCGTACTGCAGTCGCTGCTGTCCCGGCGGAGTAGCCCGGTCGTCGGTTGATCAGGGGACGATATCCGCGCTCGCGACGACGTATCGGGTGCGGTCGGTGTTCTGGGCCTCCGACCCGAGGTCGATCACCGTCGCGTCACCGAGTTGTTCGACGACGGTGACACCGATCTCGACCGGCACCGGGTACGCCGAATCGGGACCGAGGTCGTCAGGTGCGCCGAAGATCGGCAGCTTGTCGATCAGGCTGTGCGTGACACCGTCGACGTCGGTGAATTCGACCTCGATGACGCCCGGTTGATAGTCCGACACCCATCGGACGGCTTTCCCCCAAATAATCGCCATGAGGTCAATATCCCAGCCGATTCGGTGCTTCGCCCAATGCGCCGGCGCAACCACCGGTCGCCCTATCAGCGCCTCCAGCCGACCAGCGGGTACCCCGCACGCCGATCGAATCTCCGGGAGTGACGGGCGTCCGCCTGCACCACAGAACACCGGTGGCTTCGAGCCGCCGGATCGAATCCGCGAGGTAGTCGCGGACCTACACGAAGGAGTATCGACATGGACGTCTTCGTCACCGGAGCGACCGGGTGGATCGGTTCGGCCGTGGTCGACGAGTTGCTGGAGGCCGGTCACGAGGTCACCGGACTCGCCCGCTCGGGCGACTCGGCCGCCGCGCTGGAGCGGAAAGGAGCCCGGGCGCGGCGCGGCGGCCTCGACGATCTCGACAGCATCCGCACCGGCGCTACGGAGGCCGACGCCGTCGTTCATCTCGCCAACAAGCACGACTTCGCGAATCCTGCCCTGACCAACCGGACCGAGCGCAACGCCGTGCAGGCCATCGGCGACGTCCTCGCGGGTTCGCACCGGCCGTTCGTGCTCGCCTCCGCTCTGGCCCTGCTCGCTCCCGGCCGTGTGGCCACCGAACAAGACCGCTCACCGGCCCACGGTCTCGATTCCTTGCGCGGAGGCAGCGAGAACCTCGCGCTGGAGTTCGTGGAGCGTGGCGTCGGCACAGTCGTCGTGCGTTTCGCTCCTACCGTGCACGGCGAGGGTGACCATGGTTTCATCGCCGGACTCGTGGCGGCCGCTCGCGCCGAAGGGGTTTCGGCCTACCTCGGCGACGGGACCAACCGCTGGGCGGCGATCCATCGCAGCGATGCCGGGCGCATCGTGCGGCTGGCGCTCGACAAGCGGGTTCCCGGCGGCACCGTCCTGCACGCCACCGCCGAGACCGGCATCCCGGCCCGCGACATCGCCGACGTGATCGGACGGGGGCTCCGTCTGCCCGTCGTCTCGATACCGGCGGAGCAGGGCGGCGAGCACTTCGGCTGGCTCGGCAGGTTCTTCGGAGCGGACATGGCCGCGAGCAGTGACGCCACCAGCTCACTGCTCGGCTGGACGCCCAGCGGGCCCGGTCTCGTCGAGGACCTCGACAGCGGCTGCTACTACCGCTGAGCCAGATGCTGTTGCCGGGCAGAGGCGAATCGAGTGCGGGATTCTCACCAGAATCACCAGGATGCGGATGCGAACTGTCACGCGGCACTCGATCCGCCCGCCCCTCACCGTTCTACGGCAGCGCTTCGCTCCCGCGTTGGGAGGGACGCGGGCGGCGCGGGTACTTACTCGGCCGCATGCGACCGGCAGTCCGTAAGGTCTCCACCGCCGCGCATTTCCACGAGCACTCCTCCGCGTCGCACTCGAGATGCACCTGCATGAGCGCGTGCGCGTCGCCGGGGCCGAACTCCGGGCCGTCTCTCGGTTCTACCGCAGGCCAGCCCAACGGCGGCCAGCCCAGCAGGCACAATTGTTCATGGCCGACCCGTTCGGCGATGTGATAGACGCTCGGACCCCGCAACGGCCTGCGCCACCATCTGCTCGCGGCGAAGAAGACCGTCAGCAGCACCATGACCACCGCGGTTCCCACCACCAGCGCTGTGCCGACCTCGGACCAGCCGGACATCAAGACCCCACCCCGCTCTCCGATGGGCCGAACGGCGCCCACCGATGTCCCCGCTCCCACACCTGCTCGGGCGCGACGACAATCAGCGTCACCTCTTCCGTGAGACCGCGCCTGGCCGTCCAGATGTGCTCTCGAGTCGGAGCGATGACGACCGAAGCGCCCACCCGGCGGATCGTCTGCACGAGCAGCAGCGTCGGCATCAGCGCATCCCGATCCACCACCAGCACTTCCGGCTCGCGATAGCCTCTCCGCTCGGCTAGCGCCCGAATCGCGCGCTCCTCACCCGCGTGATCACTGCCGGACCGATCCAGCCGGATGTAGCCGAGCGCGATTTCCGCCATGTCCGCCCCTCTTCCGTCGATGTGGTGTGGCACCCGGCGCCGGGGATCCCGGACGGTGGCAACGCGGTCGGCGCTGTCGACGAGGGATGTGCTCGCCCGGCGCCGGGGCCGGAACAGACTGTGACGGAACGACAACACAGCGAAGCGGCAAAAGTTTTGCCACTCTGGGGATGAAGAAGTCTGTGGAATGGAATGCGTGATGACGATGACCCAGGAGTCCGGTGTCGGCGACAAAGTACGCGTAGCCAGGAAGCTGGCGGGCTGGAGCCAGGAGAAACTCGCGCGGGAGGCCAACTTCTCGGCGAGTCTGGTCCGGAAGGTGGAGCGCGGCCGCGCGCCCGCGTCCCCGGCGTTCGTCGCGGCATGCGCACGTGCTCTGCGCGTGAACCCGGCCGACCTGCTCGAGCAGCCCTACCCGCGCCAGACTCGCGACGAACAGCAAGTGCATGCCGGCGTAGCCGGAATCCGACGCGAACTGGCCGCGTACAAGATCGAGCCGGACGGCACCATGAACGCACGGCCCGAGCGCGAACTCGCCGCTGACGTCGCGAAGGCGTCCAAACTGCGGCACTCGGTCAACCTCGGTGACCTCGGCACGCTCCTGCCGGGCCTGTTAGCCGACCTCCGCGTGGCATGGCACTGCGCGACCGGAGCCGAGCGCAAGCGCATCTTCGGTCTTCTCGCCGAAACGTTCGCCGCGACCGGACAGCTCGTGTACAAGCTCGGCTATATCGACCTTTCCTCGTTGTGCGTCGAGCGGTACGAATGGGCAGCCGCGCAAACCGACGACCAACTGGCCGTGCTCGCGGGTGATTATCAGCGCGCGGGCGAGCTGATCTGCACGGCCGACTGGTCGACTGCCCTGCGCTTCCTCGAATCCAGCCGCGCGGCAATAGAATCCGACATCGCCGGCGACGACCCCGCTGTTCTCAGCATGTGGGGCAACCTCCACCTCAAATCGGGTCTCGCCGCAGCCCGCGCGGGACGGCGGGACGTCGCCGACGATCACCTCGCCGAAGCGCGAGAGACCGCCGACCGCATCGGTGGCGACCGGGACGACTACCGACTGTGCTTCGGCGTCACGAACGTCGACATCTGGTCGGTCGGGCTGGCCGTCGAGATGATGGACGGCACCGAAGCGGTGAAGCGCGCCGAACGTGTGCGTCTCCCGGCTACGACGCCACGTGAGCGCGCGGGCCACCACTACATCGACTTGGCCCGGGGATACCTGCTCCATGGCGACCGCACCAAAGCTCTCAACTCCTTGCGTAAAGCCAAAGAGATCGCGCCGACCCAGACCCGCTACCACCCCATGGTCCACGAGACGATTCGCGTTCTCGCTCGCGACGACGCACGGAGCAATGAGAGTGTGCGGGGTCTTGCCGCTTGGTGCGGAATCGATCGCGGCTGACCGGGCTCGTTGAGCCTGAGCGACCGTGCTCCCGCGACTAGGTAACCTTTCCGAAGGCACAGCGAGTCCTTTCGCAGTGCCTGCTTGCTGGACGTCGGGAGTTCCGGAACCGCTTCGCTCACGTCATAGACAGGGATTACGGTGTGAACCTTCCGGATATCGAATGGCGACATCTCGACGCTGTAGAGGCGCGTGAACTCAGAGCGACGGTCGAAGACATCTACCGCCGGTCTTACGTCGACGCGATCGCCTCCGGTGATCCGTTCGATGCGCCTGATCAGTTCATGCACCGATTCGACAACTACACCGCCCCCGCGGGCGGCAGTGTGTTCGCGATGGTCATGGCGTATGTCGGCGGGACGCCCGCGGGGCAGACGTGGGGGTGGACGCTGCGTCCGAATGCCGCGTGGTGGAAGAATTTTCAGCCGGACGATGGGTTCGGCGACAGCGCTACATTTACCGCCGAGGATGGCGCCCGGACATTCGCGCTGTCGGAAATCATGGTGTGCGCCGAATACACCGGTCGCGGCTTGGCGCGGAAGCTGCACGATACGCTGTTGAGCAGCCGGGCGGAACGGCGTGCGACGCTATTGGTCGAGCCGGAGAATCACCGCGCTTATGGGGCGTACCTGCGGTGGGGATGGTTCCGAGTAGGTGTGACGAAACCGAGTTGGCCGGACGCACCGATATTCGATGTCTTGATTCGTGAGCTGAGATAGCCCGAGCTAGCGACGCTGGACAAATGAGGCTCCTAGGGCAGCGCGTCGTCGCCGTTCCAGAATGCTCGTGCAATCAGATCGCGGACTAGTCTTCTCGCCCCGTCGTGGGGCAGGCGGTCGCCACTGCCTGCCCGCTCCGACTCCCCCGAATCAGCCCAGCGACCGGAAGAACTCGCGCACGTCGCCGATCAGCAGCTCCGGCACCTCGAGTGCGGGGAAATGCCCGCCGGAGTAGAACTCCGACCAATGGGTGATGTTGTGGGTGTGCTCGGCGAAGCGGCGGATGGCGTAGTCACCGTCCTTGAATACCGCGACGCCGGTGGGCACGGTGCCCTTCGGTTTCGGGGCGAACATGGTCGCGTCGTGGAAGCGCTCGTAGTAGAGGTTCGCGACGCTGCGGGCGGTGTCGGTGAACCAGTAGATGCTCACCGTGGTCAGCAGGCGATCGAGGTCGACGGCCTGTTCGGGCAGGTCGTGGGATCGGTCGGTCCACTCGCGGTACTTCTCCACGATCCAGCCGAGCTGGCCGGTCGGCGAATCGGCGAGCAACTGGGCGATGGTGTTCGGGCGGGAGCCCTTCAGGTTCATGTAGGCGGAACCGTCGTCCTGGAACTTCTTCATCGCGCCCAGGCGCGCCTTCTCCGCGTCGGTGAGGGCGGCCATGTCGTCGGGGTCGCCGGTCGGGAAGGTCACCAACGCGTTGACGTGTACGCCGAGGACATGCTCGGTATCGATCCGCCCCAGTGCCGGGGCGATGAAGGCGCCGTGGTCGCCGCCCTGCACGCCGTAGCGGTCGTAGCCGAGGCGGGCCATGAGTTCGGCGAGCGCCGCCGCGATCCGGCCGTCGTTCCAGCCCGGCTCGGTGATCGGGCCAGAGAAACCGTGGCCGGGCAGTGACGGGATGATCAGGTGGAAGGCGGGCGCGTCCGGGGCGCCGTGCGCGGCGGGGTCGGTGAGCGGGCCGATCACGTCGCGGAAGTCGGCCACCGAACTCGGCCACCCGTGCAGCAACAGCAGCGGGGTGGCGTCCGCTCGAGCCGAGCGCACATGCAGGAAGTGCACGTTCTGTCCGGAGACGATGGCAGTGAACTGCGGGTAGGCGTTCAACTCCGCCTCGGCGGCGCGCCAGTCGAACTTCTCGGCCCAATACCCGGCCAGTTCCTTCAGGTAGGCGGTCGGCACACCGCGCTCCCAGCCGACGCCGGGCAGGTCGTCGATCCAGCGGGTGCGGGCCAGGCGCGAGCGAAGGTCGTCCAGCTGGGCCTGCGGGATGTCGATGCGGAAGGGGCGGATCTCGGTGTTCGTCATGCCATTGATACTTCGGGTAAAGAGGGGCCCGCCGAATCACGAGAATTCATTATTTCCCTACTCCCCCAGCCCGCCGACAAGTAACGAACGACGCCTAATCCGGCCGCACCACCCTCGGCCGCCATACGAGCGCCCTCCACTGGCCCGGCCGATACCTCGCCACCAACCCCACCGCTCTTATCCACGAGTGGCACACCATTGCGGCATCAGCCGAGAAGACCCCTCCATGGTGTGCCGCTCGTGAACTCCAGGCGGCGTCCGCGCCCGGTCGACGCCGCGCCTGGCGTTCGACGCGGCTCGGGTGAGGGCGGGGAGCGGCTTTCCTGGTGTAGACGTGGGCGCTCTTGCTGGAAGTGCCGTCCGCCGCACTCCGCCTCGGCTCCCGCGATTGGCGCCGACCTCGCGGTAGGGGCATGATCGCGCCGTGGTCAGCCTTCCGGTATGCGGCGCCTTCGTGGGGCGGGCCGCTGAGCTTGCGGCATTGCAGGATGCCCATGGGGACCCGGCGGTGCATACCGTGCTGGTCGGGGGCGAAGCGGGGATCGGTAAGTCGCGGCTGGTCGCGGAGTTCGGGACGCGGCTGGGGGCCGGCACGGCGGTGCTGTCCGGGCGGTGCCCGGAATTCGGCGCGAAGGGGGTGCCGTTCACTCCGTTCGTCGCGGTCATGCGCGCACTGCTGCGCGAGCAGGGCGTGGCGGTGCTAGCGGCGCTGCTCCCGGCGAAACCCGCGCTGGCGCGCTGGCTTCCGGAACTGGCGGCGCGGTCCGGCGCGGCGGAGATCGACACCGATCGGATCCGGTTGTTCGGCGAGATCCTGACCGTGCTGGAACAGTGCTCGATGACCAGACCGCTGGTGGTGGTGCTGGAGGATCTGCACTGGGCCGACGAGGCCGGCCTGGAATTGCTCGCCTTCCTGGTGGCCAACATCGCCGAAGGCGATCTGTTCTTGGTCGGCACCTACCGGCCGGCCGATTCCGGACCGTTGCGCAAGCTGGTCGCGGGCCTGCGCCGCGACCCGGGTGTCCGCCTGCTTTCTCCGGCGCCGCTGACCAGGCACGAGGTGGGCAGACAGCTGGCGGCGCTGCGCGGCCGGGAGCCGGAACCAGGGACGATCGGGCGAATCTTCGAGCGCAGCAAGGGAATCCCGTTGTTCGTCGAGGCGCTCGGTCCCGCACCCGAGGATACGCCCGCCGAGCTGTCGGAGCTGTTGCTCGGCCACCTGTCCGACCTGCCCGATCAAACCGCGTCGGTACTGCGGCTCGCGGCGGCGGCCGGGTCACCGGTCCGGCACACCCCGCTGGCGTCCGCGTCCGATCTCGCCGAGGACGCGCTCACCGCGGCTTTGCATCAGCTGATCGACCAGCAGCTCTTGGTGCCCACCGACACCGGCTATCAGTTCCGCCACGTGCTGATCCGCGACGCCGTGTACGACGATCTCCTACCGGCAGAGCGAAAAGCACTGCACCGCAATCTTTGTCGCGCACTGGCCGCGCTCCGCAAGCAGGAACCGGACGAATGCCCCTCCGGCGAGCTGGCCTACCACGCGCATGCCGCCGGAGAGTTGCCGCTGGCACTCGAGGCCGCCTGGGAAGCCGCGGCCGAAGCGGAAAACGTTGGGGCGCATCGTGTCCGCGTGCACTACCTGGACCAGGTGCTCGAATCGTGGGAGCGGGTGCCGGAAGCGGCGAGCCGGGTGGACGCCGACCGGATCGATGTGGTGGAAGCGGTGGTGGCCGCGTGCTACCGGGGCGGTGTCGTCGAGCGCGGGATCGCGGCGGCCGACGAGGCGCTGGCCGTCATCGATGCGGGAAGCGACCCGGAGCGCGCGGCCCGGTTGCACTACTACCGCGCGGGACTGCGCAATCAGAGCAGCGGCGGCGGTGAAGACGACCTGCTCGCGGCGCTGGCCTATCTTCCTTCGGACCGGCCCACCCTGTTGCGCGGCGAAGTGCTCGCCGAACTCGCCGCGGCGCGGGTGTTCAGCGGTGCGGCGGCCGCGGCCGAGAACGACGCGCGTGCCGCCGTCGAGGTGGCCGAACGGTTACGCAGTCTGCCGAACACCGACGACACATCTCCGGTCATGGCTGCGCCGCGTGCGCTCGCGGAGGCCGCCGGTGCGGATGCCGCGTCCGCGTGGCCGCGTTCGAGCGTCTTACGCGACGATCGGCGCGCCGGGGCGCTGGCCGCGCGCGCCTACGCCTATCTCGGGCTGGCAACCGCGGACCGGCCGGAGGCCGCCATGACCCACTTCGAACAGGCGCATGCGATCGCGAAGGCCGCGCAAGATCCGGGCACCTTGCTCACGGTGGTGCTGTGGGAATCGGCGCTGCTGGTGTCGGCGGGCGCCGACGAGGCTGCCATCACCGCGATCCAGCAGGGGCTGCGCGCCGCGCACGAGACCTACCGATTCGCCGAGGCGGCACCGATCCTGCTGGTCAAATGGGCACAGGCGCTCACCGCGCTGGGCCGCTGGAACGAAGCGCTCGAGCTGATCGACGAATCGCTCACCGAGCAGCTGACCCCGTTGAGCACCGCCGCGCTGCTGCTGTGTCACGCGCGGATCATGCTGGCGCGTGGGGACGAGCAGGCCGCGGCGACGAGCGCGGCCACCGCGCAGCCCTTGCTCGGAGACCGCCGCTGGGCCAGGCAATACCAGATCCAACTGCACACCGTGCAGGCCGAGATCGCGCACGCGGCGGGCAACCCACAGCGCGCCGCCGAGATCGGCGCCGCGACATTGAGCGCGGACGACCTGGCCGCGCACCACCACGAGGCATGGGCACTGGCCGAGGCGATCGCCCGAACTCGTCGCGCCCCACTGGTTCTCGACTCCGTCACGGCGAAGTTGCCGGTGACGTCGGCCGTCGACACCGCGTATCGGAATTCCTGCCACGCCGTGCGCAGTGGCCGTCCCGCCGATTGGGCCGCGGCGGTTTCCTCTTGGCGAGCCCTGGGCCGACCGTACGAGCTCGCGCGCAGCCTGCTCGAATCCGGCGACGCGGAATTGGCGGCGGGTGATCGCGCGGCAGCACGCGGCGCACTGCGTTCCGTTCTGAAGCTGGCCGACGAGTTGGCGGCCGTGCCACTCGCCGAGCAAGCCAGGCAGCTGGCCGACCGCGCCGGGATCGATCTCGCCCAATCCGGCAACCGGCCTGCCACGACCTCACGCCCGGACACCGCGGGCCTGACCCCCCGGGAACTCGATGTGCTGCGTCTGGTGGCGACGGGAGCGAGCAACCGTCAGATCGCGGCCGAGCTTTTCATCAGCGCCAACACCGCCGGTGTGCACGTCTCGCGGATCCTCGCCAAGCTCGGCGCGTCCAGCCGCACCGAAGCGGCCGCGACGGCGCGGAAACGCGGGGTGCTCGTCGCCGACGGATGACCGACCACCGGCGGGCGACGTGATCGGCATCGTCCGGCACCGCCGCGTGTGCAGAACGGCCGCGACCCACCAGGCATACTCCGCAGCGGCCGAACGGTGGGATGGCCGTGGATACCGGACCACCGACCCGTAAGATACAGTACGTCGAACATGTCTCGAAAGGACGGGCTGATGCGGTCGACCTTGCTGTCCCGGCGCGATCTCGATTTCCTGCTCTACGAGTGGCTGGACGTCGAGCGGCTCACCAAACGCGAGCGGTACGCCGAGCACTCGCGCGACACCTTCGATGCCGTGCTCGACCTCAGCGAGCAGCTCGCGACCAAATACTTCGCGCCGCACAACAAGCTCAACGACGCCAACGAACCCACCTTCGACGGCGAGCGCGTGACCATCATCCCGGAGGTCGGGCAGGCGCTGGAAGCCTTCGCCAAGGCCGGATTGCCTTCGGCGGCAATGGATTACGAACTCGGTGGCGCACAGCTGCCCGCGACCGTCGCGCAGGCGAGCTACGCCTGGTTCCAGGCGGCCAACCCGGGCACCGCGGGCTACCCGTTCCTCACCGTGGCCAACGCGAATCTGCTCCTCGCCCACGGCCCGGAGCACGTCGAGAAGTTCGTCAAGCCCATGCTCGCGGGCCGCTTCTTCGGCACCATGTGCCTATCGGAGCCGCAGGCAGGCTCGTCGCTGGCCGACATCGTCACCCGCGCCGAACCGCAGGACGACGGCAGCTATCGCCTGTTCGGCACGAAGATGTGGATCTCGGGCGGCGACCACGAGCTCGGCGAGAACATCGTGCACCTGGTGCTGGCCAAGATCCCCGGTGGGCCCGCGGGCACCAAGGGCATCTCGCTGTTCGTGGTGCCCCGCTTCCTGGTCGGCGACGACGGCGCGATCGGCGAACGCAACGACGTCGCCCTGGCCGGGCTCAACCACAAAATGGGCTTCCGCGGCACGGTGAACACCGTGCTGAATTTCGGCGAGGGCCGCTGGACGCCGGGCGGCGCGCCGGGCGCGGTCGGCTACCTGGTCGGGGAACCGCATCGCGGCTTGACCTACATGTTCCACATGATGAACGAGGCGCGCATCGGCGTCGGCCTGGTCGCCACCGCGCTCGGGTACACGGGATACCTCGAGTCGCTGGACTACGCCCGCACCCGCACGCAGGGCCGGGCCAAGCTTCCCGCCGACCCGTCCGCGCCGCAGCGGCCGATCATCGAGCACGCCGACGTGAAGCGAATGCTGCTGGCGCAGAAGGCGTACGCCGAAGGGGCGCTGGCGCTGGTGCTCTACTGCGCGCAGCTGGTCGACGAGCAGCGCACCGCCGAGTCCGACGACGACCGCCGCGCGGTCACCCAACTGCTGGACATCCTGACCCCGATCGCCAAGAGCTGGCCCTCGCAGTGGTGCCTGGAGGCCAACAGCCTCGCCATCCAAGTGCTCGGCGGCTACGGCTACACCCGCGAATACAACGTCGAGCAGCACTATCGGGACAACCGGCTCAACCCGATCCACGAGGGCACGCACGGCATCCAGGGCCTGGATCTGCTCGGGCGCAAAGTGACCCAGCAGGGCGGCGCGAGCCTGCTCGCACTCGGGTCCCGGATCGACGCGACCATCACCGCCGCTCGCGCGGCGGGCGGCGAGGCGGCCGAGCTGGCCGCACAACTGGATTCGGCGTGGCGGCGGCTGGTCGAGGTCACCGCGGGGCTGTTCGCCTCCGGCGATTTCGAGGCCGCGCTGGCCAACAGCTCGGTGTACCTGGAAGCCTTCGGGCACACCGTGCTGGCCTGGATCTGGCTCGAGCAGTTCCTCGCCACCGCGGACCGTGCGGGCGATTTCTACGATGGCAAGCGGCACGCGGCCCGGTTCTTCTATCGTTTCGAATTGCCCAAGACAGCACCGGCACTGGATCTGCTCGCCAGCCTGGACACGACTACTCTGCGGATGCGCGACGCCTGGTTCTGAACACCGCCCGTTTCGATACACTTCTCAGAAGATGTATCATTCCGCGGTGATCGATTCCAGTCAGCGGACCACCCGCCCTCCCGGCCGACCGGCCTCCGCGACCAGGGAACAGGTCATCGAGCACGCTCGCCGGGCGTTCTTGTCCGGTGAGCGCGTGGACATCCAGGCGATCGCCGGACAGCTCGGGCTCAGCCGCGCGTCGGTCTATCGCTGGTTCGGCTCCCGCGACGGAGTGCTCGGTGCGGTCCTGGCCGGGGAGTTCGAGGCGCTGCTCAGCCGGGCGGACGCCCGCCGCCGCTCCACCGGAGCGCGGCGCATCCTGGACGTGCTGTACCGGGTCAACCGGTGGATGACCGACAACGAACCGTTCCGGCGCTATTTCGAGAACGAGCCGCTGTCCGGGCTGCGTATCCTCACCGGGAGCGACGGGCCGGTACAGCCGCTGGTCGTGGGCACCGTCCAGGAGCTGATCATCCGGGCCACGGAGGAGGACGGCTACGACCCGCCGCTGGAGCCGGCGCTGCTCGCTTACGCACTGGTCCGGCTCGGCGAGGCGTTCCTGTACAACGACAACGTCGCGGGTATCCGCGGCGACGTGGACCGGCTGCACGAGGTGCAGGCGGCGCTGCTGGGCATCCCCGAGGCGATCACGCCGTGACCGGAGCGCTGCTGCACGCGCGCTTTCCCGAGGTGGCCGACACGTTGCCGTTCCTCCGGCTCGGCACCGCTCCGACGCCTGTGCGCCGCTGTGACCTCGACACCGCCGCCGAGCTGTGGTGCAAGGACGAGAGCGGATACGGCGACGGCGGATGGGGCGGCAACAAGGTCCGCAAGCTGGAATGGCTGCTGCCCGAGGCACGACGGCGCGGTGCGCGCACTATCCTCACGGTCGGCGGCACGGGGACCAACTGGGGCCTGGCCACGGCCTTGTACGGGCGCGCCCACGGCATCGATACCGTTCTCGCGCTGCTGGACCAGCCGGTCGACGACCACGTGCGCGCACAACTGCGGCGACTGGAGAATTCCGGCGCCGCTTTGTATTACACGCACAGCAAACTGCGCACGATCCTCGCGGCGCCGTGGCTGTATCTGCGCCGGATCCGTGGCGGCAGGCGTCCGTACTTCCTCCCCGCGGGCGGGTCGTCACCGGTCGGCGCGCTGGGCTATGTCGAAGCGGCGTGCGAACTCGCGGCCCAGGTCGCCGCGGGTGAGCTTCCCGAGCCCGGTTACCTCGTCACCGCGGTCGGATCCGGCGGCACCGCGGCCGGCCTCGCGCTCGGCCTGCGGCTCGCCGGGCTGCGTACGCGCGTCGTCGGAGTCGTCGTCAACGACACGCTTCCCCTCGACGCGAAGCACATCGTCCGCCTCGCCGAACGGACCGAACGCCTGCTCCGTACGCGCGGAGCGCGCTTCGCGCCGACCGGACTTCGGCCCGAGGACATCACGATGACGACCGACTGGCTCGGCCCCGGCTACGGCCACACCACGCCCGCCGCCCAAGACGCCGAACAGCGCGCCGAAGCGAGCGGATTGGGCCTGGAGACCGTCTACACCGCCAAAGCGCTCGCGGCGCTGCTCGCGATGGACGGCGCGGGCGCCTTCGGCGCGGAACCGGTGCTGTTCCTCAATACCTACGGCCCACGACCATAGATCGGTGCGCCGAAGCCTGGTCGCCGCCGCGTTCGAATCGCCGTGATCGAAATTCGACCGTCGGCGCCCGACGTGGCGTATTGCCCGGACAACCGGGCATATCGCCAGGTCGGGCGGCGGGACACCCGGCGCAATAACATCCCCTGATTTTTCCCGGCGGCGGCGCGGGCGAAAACGCCGCCCAATCCGCATTATCGTCGCTATTCGTGCAGGTCAGCGATGGAAAGGCGGAAACGGTGGCAGCGGAACCCACGCCGGTGCGGCAGTTGCGCGCCGATCAGGCGCGGCGGGTGGCCGACATCCTGCGCCACCAACTGCACGCGGGCGCGTTCGACGGCGCGCTGCCGAGCGAACAGGACCTGGCCGCCGAGTACGGCGCCTCGCGCAATACCGTCCGCGACGCCTTGGCGCTGTTGAAGGATGAGGGCTTGATCGACCGGGCGCCCAAGGTGGGCACCCGCGTGGCCACCCGCAAGTACGACCACGGGCTCGACGCCCTGCTCGGATTGCAGGAGACCTTCAAAGGCCACGGCACCGTGCGCAACGAGGTGCGCGCGGCGATGCACGTCGCCGCGCCGCCGGCTGTCGCGCGCAGGCTCGGTCTGGCGCCGGGCGAGCGGGTGGTCTATCTCGAGCGGCTGCGCTACCTTGCGGATCTGCCGTTGAGCCTGGACCTCACCTACCTCGTGCCCGACATCGGCACCGAGGTGCTCGGCCACGATCTCGAGCACACCGACATCTTCGTGCTGCTGGAACGCATCAGCGGCCGCTCGCTCGGCTCGGCCGATCTCACCCTGGAGGCGGTGCCCGCCGACCCGCACACCGCCTCCACCCTCGACGTCCCCGGCGGCGCGCCGCTGCTGATGCTGGAACGGCTGACCCGGCTGGACGACGGCCGCCCGGTCGATCTGGAGTACATCCGTATGCGCGGCGACCGCATCACCATGCGCGGCAGCCTGACCCGCAGCACCCCCGAATGGAAGGTCCTCTAGATGGCACTCGTGAACCAGCGCGCCGACATCCCCGTCACCATCGACGAGTCGCTGTGTATCCAGGGCTGCACGCTGTGCGTCGAGATCTGCCCGCTCGACTCCCTGGCCATCAACCCCGACAACGGCAAGGCCTTCATGCACGTGGACGAGTGCTGGTACTGCGGTCCCTGCGCGGCCCGCTGCCCCACCGGCGCCGTCACCGTCAACATGCCCTACCTGCTCCGCTGATCTGGAAGACCGATGAAAGCAAAACTCGCCCCCATCCTGCTCGCCGCCGCGCTCGCGCTGACCGGGTGCTCGCTGGAGCAGACCGACGACACCCCCGCGGGCACCGTGAAGGTGGTCGTCGGCTACCAATCGAAGACCATCAACACCGTCACCGCGGGCACCTTGCTGCGCGCGCAGGGCTACCTCGAGCGGCGACTACAGAAGATCACCGACAACGGCGGGGCCAAGTACCAGGTCGAGTGGCAGGACTACGACACCGGCGCGCCGATCACCGCGCAGATGGTGGCCGAGAAGATCGACATCGGGTCGATGGGTGATTACCCGTTGCTGATCAACGGCTCCCGCACCCAGGCGGGCGAGCGCTCGCGCACCGAACTGGTGTCGGTGACCGGGTACAACCCCAAGGGCGCGCTGAACATGGTGGTGGTGCCGAACGACTCGGCGGCCACCGGCATCGGCGATCTGGCCGGGCAGAAGATCTCGGCCAGCGTGGGTTCGGCCGGGCACGGCACGCTGGTGCAGGCGCTCACGCGGGCGGGCATAGACCCGGCCAAGGGTGTGGAGGTGCTCAACCAGCAGCCACAGGTCGGCGCGACCGCCCTGGAGTCCCGTCAGGTGGGCGCGCTGTCCCAGTTCGTCGCGTGGCCCGGTCTTGTCGTCTTCCAGAACAAGGCCAAGCTGCTCTACGACGGCGCCGAACTCGGCGTGCCGACCTTCCACGGCGTGGTGGCGCGGCGCGCGTACGCCGCCGATCATCCGGAGGTGCTCCAGGCGTTCCTGGCCGCGCAGCTGGACGCCACCCAGTTCCTGCGGGAGAAGCCGTTCGAAGCCGCGAAGATCGTCGCCGACGGGTCCGGTCTTCCACAGGAGGTGGTGTACCTCTACAACGGCCCCGGCGGAACCAGTTTCGACACCACGCTGAAGCCCAGCTTGATCGCGGCGCTCAAAGGCGATGTGGCGTACCTGAAGTCGATCGGCGACTTCGCCGATCTGGACATCGACCGGTTCGTCGACGACGCGCCGCTGCGCAAGGCGTTCGCGGAGACCGGGCGCACCGACTACGACGGTGAGCTGGCTTCCACCGCCAACCCGACCCGCGTCACCGGCGCCGACCCCCTCTGCGGCACCGCGGCGCAGAACCCGGCGCTGGCCGGCGAATTGTGGCTTGACGGCGCACCGGAGCCGCAACCCGCCGCCGACCCGACCTGCCTGCTACGCGCGGTCCAGGCTGCGAAGGCACAAGGCAAGGCGATCCGCGCCGCCTACATCCCGGATACCGAACTCGGCACGCGCTGGTTCGCCGACAAGTCGATCTGGCTGCGCGACGGCGCCGCCTACCTGCCCTTCACCACGGCCGCCGCCGCACAGCGCTACCGGCAGGCGCATCCGTCCGCCACTGCGGTCAGCTACGACCAGGCCGTCACGGAAGTACGCGGATGACCAGCGAACTCGCCGCCCCCGCGGTGCGGGCCACCGCGAGCACGACCGACGCCACCGCGACACGATCGGCCGCCGCCACGGCGGCGCGATCGGCCTGGCGCTCGCGCCTGCTGCGGGTAGCCTCGGTCGCCGTCGCGGTCGGCCTGTGGCAGCTGCTCACGGTCAACAACGTGCGGGCGGGCCTGCGTTTCGACACCTTGCCGACCGTCACCGAGATCGTCGCCGAATTCGGCACCCAGTTGCGCGCCGACCAGTACTACCTGGACATCGCGCAGTCGCTGATCCGGATCGTCACCGGCTTCGGGCTGGCCGCGGTGGTCGGCGTGGTCGCGGGCATCGGCCTCGGCCGCTCGCGGCTGCTCGCCGACACCTTCGGCCCGCTGGCCGAACTGGTCCGGCCGATCCCGGCCATCGCCCTGGTCCCGGTCGCGATCCTGCTGTTCCCCAGCGACGAATCCGGCATCGTGTTCATCACCTTCACCGCGTCGCTGTTCCCGGTGCTGGTCAGCACCAGGCACGCGGTGCGCGCACTGCCCACGATCTGGGAGGACGCGGTGCGCACCCTCGGCGCGTCCCGGCTGGACGTGCTCGCGCGCGTGGTGTTCCCCGGCATCCTGCCCGGCGTCTTCAGCGGACTGTCGGTCGGCGTCGGCGTGGCATGGATCTGCCTCATCTCCGCGGAGATGATCTCCGGACGTCTCGGCGTCGGCTACCGCACCTGGCAGGCCTACACCATCGTGGACTATCCGGCGGTGTTCGTCGGCATGATCACCATCGGCGTCCTCGGTTTCGCGACATCGGGGCTGGTCGAGCTGGCCGGCCGCCGCATCACCCGCTGGCTGCCCAGAGAGGTCGAAGCATGACCACAGTGATCGACGCACCGGCATCGACCGGGATGCGCCTGAGCCTCACCGGCGTCCGGATCGCCTACGGGGGCGAACCGGTGCTCGACGGGCTGGACTTGGCGATCGCGCCGGGCGAGATCCTGGTCGTGGTCGGCAAATCCGGCTGCGGCAAGTCGACCTTGCTGCGCGCGATCGCCGGACTGCGCGCCCCGGAAGGTGGAACCATCCTGGCCGACGACGACCGCGTGAGCGGTCCCGCGGCCGACCGCGCCCTGGTGTTCCAGGACGACGCGCTGTTGCCATGGCGCACCGTGCGGCAGAACATCGAACTCGCCCTGCGCCTGCGCGGCACGCCCCGGGCCGAGCGCAGAGCCACCGCCCTGCACTGGGTGGACGAAGTCGGGCTCACCGGGTACGCCGACTATCTGCCGCGCGACCTGTCCGGCGGCATGCGCCAGCGCGTCCAGCTGGCGCGCAGCCTGGCCGCCGCGCCGCGCGCCGTGCTGATGGACGAGCCGTTCGGCGCGCTGGACACCCAGACCAGGGAAACCATGCAGCGCCTGCTCATCCAGACCTGGCGCGCCCATCCCACCACCATCGTCTTCGTCACCCACGACCTCGACGAGGCCCTGCTGCTCGGCGACCGCATCGCCGTGCTCGGCGGCGGCACGCTGCGGGCGCTGGTGCCGGTGCCCGCGCCGCGCGAGGCGATCGACCGGGCCGCGACGAAGGCCGAGATCCTGGAGAAACTGTGAACATTCCGCCGCTGTCGGAACGGATCCGGCTGGACTGCGACGTGCTCGTCATCGGGGGCGGCACGGCGGGCACGATGGCCGCGCTCACCGCCGCCGAGCAGGGCGCGAACGTGCTGCTGCTGGAGAAGGCGCACGTGCGGCACTCCGGTGCGCTGGCCATGGGCATGGACGGCGTGAACAACGCCGTGATCCCGGGCAAGGCCGAACCGGAGGACTACGTCGCCGAGATCACCCGGGCCAACGACGGGATCGTCGACCAGCGCACCATCTATCAGACGGCGACGCGCGGCTTCGCCATGGTGCAGCGGCTGGAGCGCTACGGCGTGAAGTTCGAGAAGGACGAGTACGGCGAGTACGCGGTGCGCCGGGTGCACCGCTCCGGCTCGTACGTCCTGCCGATGCCCGAGGGCAAGGACGTCAAGAAAGCGCTGTATCGCGTCCTGCGCCAACGCAAGATGCGCGAGCGGATCCGCATCGAGAACCGGCTCATGCCGGTGCGCGTGCTCACCGAGGGCGGGCGCGCCGTCGGCGCCGCCGCCCTGCACACCCGCACCGGCGAATTCGTCGCCGTCGCCGCGAAAGCGGTGATCCTGGCCACCGGGCCGTGCGGCAGGCTCGGGCTGCCCTCCAGCGGATACCTATACGGCACCTACGAGAATCCGACGAACGCGGGCGACGGCTACTCGATGGCCTACCACGCGGGCGCCGAACTCAGCGGCATCGAATGCTTCCAGATCAACCCGCTGATCAAGGACTACAACGGCCCGGCCTGCGCCTACGTCGCCAATCCGTTCGGCGGCTACCAGGTCAACGCCGACGGTGAACGCTTCGTCGACTCCGATTACTGGTCGGGCCAGATGATGGCCGAGGTCAAGCGGGAGATCGAATCCGCGCGCGGCCCCATCTATCTCAAGGTGTCGCACCTGCCCGACGAGACGCTGAGCACGCTCGAAGGCATCCTGCACACCACCGAGCGCCCCACCCGCGGCACCTTCCACGCCAACCGCGGCCACGACTACCGCACCCACGACATCGAGATGCACATCTCCGAGATCGGCCTGTGCAGCGGGCATTCCGCCTCCGGCGTGTGGGTCGACGAGCACGCGCGCACCACGGTGCCCGGCTTGTACGCGGCGGGTGATCTGGCGTGCGTGCCGCACAACTACATGATCGGCGCGTTCGTCTACGGCGATCTCGCCGGCGCGCACGCCGCGTCCACCCTGGACGATGTCGCCGCACCCGCCGACCTGCCCGAGGACCAGCTGGCCGCGGCCCACGAGCTGATCTACCGGCCGTTGCGTCAGCCGGACGGGCCGCCGCAACCGCAGGTCGAGTACAAGCTGCGGCGTTTCGTGAACGACTATGTCGCGCCGCCCAAAACCGCGGCCAAGCTGAGCATCGCGGTGGAGACCTTCGACCGGATGCGCGGAGAGGTCGAGAGCATCGGCGCGCGCACCCCGCACGAGCTGATGCGCGCGGTGGAGGTGTCCTTCATCCGCGACTGCGCCGAGATGGCCGCCCGCAGCTCCCTGACCAGGACCGAATCCCGTTGGGGCCTCTATCATGAGCGCGCCGACCAACCCGAACGCGACGATGTCGAATGGCGATACCACCTCAACCTGCGCAAGAACCCCGACGGAACCATGGCCTTCCTGAAGCGACCGGTGGCGCCGTACCTGGTTCCCGTGCCCGGGCTCGACGACCTGCCCTCGGCCGATGCCGAAGCGGTGCCGGTGCACCAGCCGCACCTGATCGCAGGCCGTGCGCCGCATATCGGCGTCGCCGCTGACGACGATCGGGCCGCCACCGCGACGGCGCAACCCGCCGCTCCCCCGTCACCCCGGATCGTCGCGTTGCTCGCGCTCGACGAGCCCACCGTGGAGCAATTGTCGGCTTATCTGACCGATCCCGACGCGGGCGTCCGGGCCGCGGCGATCTCGGTGCTGAGCGAGCACACCCCGCAGGGCTTCTCGATCGCCCTCGGCGAGGCCTTGGACGACGAAGCGGCCTCGGTCCGGCGTGCTGCCGCGGCCGGTCTGCGCGAGCTCGTCGAAGTGCTGCCCTCCGCGGACGGGCTCGCCGACCGGCTCGGTTCGGCCGATCCCGTCGTGCGATCCACCGTGATCGATCTGCTGCGCGCGCTGCGGGCGGGCGAGGCCGCGCAGTATCGCGCCGCCTTGGCGGACGGGGATCATCGCGTCCGCATCGAAGCGGTCCGCGCGCTGGTGTCGCTGAACGATCGCGACGGCGTCGCCACCCTGGCCGCCGACGAGAATCGGGAAGTGCGGATCGCCGTCGCCCACGGCCTCGCCGCCATCGGCGACGGCGGGCTCGAGGTGATCCGTCGCCTCGGCGACGACCACGACCCGCTGGTGCGTGCCGCGGCGCTCACCGCGTTCGCCCAGCTGGGTGGCGAACCCGCGGACGTCACCGCACTGGACGCCGCTCTGCGCCATTCGGCCTGGCAGATCCGTCAAGGCGCGGCGCGCGGGCTCGCAGGCGCCGACCCGGACCTCGCGGTGCCGATTCTGGCCGCCGCCCTGCACGATCCGCATCTCGACGTCCGCAAGGCGGCGGTGCTGTCGCTCTCGGCGTGGCCGCACCTGCCCGCCGCGCACGACGCGCTGCGCGCCGCGATCGACGACACCGATGCCGACGTGCGCGCGTATGCCCGGCGGGCGCTGGCCACCCAGCCCACGGCATAGGGCAACATGGTTGCCGCAGCTCGAATCGCTGATTAAATTAGCGGCTCGACCGTTGCCGACGCGCTAACCAGGGTATAGCCGGGTGGTGACGGGGCGGCCGACGACGAGTCCGCGCCGTTGTCCATCAGCAGCGACGGGAGTGTGGCGTTGACCGTGCCGAACTGGCTGGATCTGGCCGTGCTCGGCATCCTCGCGGTCGCGGCGGTGCTCGGCTGGCGCCGCGGCGCGATCGTGGGGCTGCCCGGCTTCGCGGGTGGATTGGCGGGGGCGATCCTCGGCGCGGCGCTGTCGGCGGCGGTGCTCGGTCAGCTCGCTCCGGGCGCCGTGCGGCTCCTCCTGGTGCTGGTGGTGATCGTCGGGTTGGTCGCCTTCGGCGCGGTCGCCGGGCACCGGGCCGGACAAGCCGCGCGCGCCGCGGTTTCCGATCCCCTCACGCGGCGCGTCGACGCCCTCTGCGGCTGCCTCGTTCATGTGCTCGCGGTCCCGCTGGTGGTGTGGTTGTTCGCCGCGCCGGTGGAATCCGCCGCCTTGGTGCGTGATTCGACCACCGTGCGGACCGTGGACGACGTCGCGCCGTTCTGGCTGTCCGGGCTGTCCGAGGTGCTCACCGGGCCGATCAGGGAGGCCGGGCTCGGCCTCCCGCTCGCGCCGCCCGATCCCGGCATCGTCGACGGACCGATGCCCGCCGAACTGCGGGCGAGCGTGCTGCGGATCCAGGACCTCGCACCGACCTGCGGTGTGCGCCAATCCGGCTCCGGCTTCGTCATCGCGCCGGAGCGGGTGCTGACCAACGCGCACGTCGTCGCAGGCTCCAGCAAGGTCTCCGTCGACGCCCCGACCGGATCGCTCACCGCCGACGTCGTGCAGTTCGACCCGACCATGGACATCGCGGTGCTCGCCGTCCCCGGTCTCGCCGCCCCCGCCCTCACCGTCGCGCCCGAACCCGCCGGTCCCGGCGCCGACGCCATCGCGCTCGGCTATCCGCGGGGCGGGTCCTACACCGCGTCCGCCACCCGGGTGCGCAGCCGGGCCGCGCGTCAGGTACGCGACATATACCGCACCGGTCTCGGCGAACGCGAGATCTACACCGTCGACGGGTCGATCCAGCACGGCAATTCGGGCGGACCGCTGGTCGACCGCGCCGGCCGCGTGCTGGGCATCGTGTTCGGTGTCGACGAGAACAACAGCAACGTCGGGTTCGCCACGAGCCTGCCGGAGGTCCTCGATCGGCTCGACCACGCATGGCGATCCGACCGGCCGGTCGACACCGGCCCCTGCGCCTCCTGACCGGTGTCAGGACGCGTCGGCGACGATCACCACTCCGCTCGAGGCGTCCAGTAGCGGAATCGTGCGCTCCGCGGCGTCGTCGACGTGCACGCGCGGGTGCGTGGGCAGTTCGGTCTCGTAATAGGTGCCCGGACCGTAGAACTGGCCGTACTTCACCACCACACCGTCGAAGTCCAGCACGGCCGCTTCGTGCTCCTGGATCGCCGCGCCCCGGCCCGAGGGCGGCTCCCACGCGATGCTCTGCGCGAGAAAGCGTTTCGCACCGGCCGCCCGCGCGGCGGCGATCAAGTTGCGGGTGCCCTCCGTGCGGATGCGCGAGTTGGCCGCGGCCCGCTCCGGCAGCAGCGCCACGTCGTCTGGCAGGTCGGTGAGCTGATGCATCACCATGTCGGCGCCGAACCCGACCACGGCGGCGGTCAGAGCATCCACGTCGTAGACGTCGCATACCACCGGCTCGGCGCCGGCCGCCCGCAACCGGTCGGCTTTCGCCGCCGACCGGGTCATCCCCGCCACCTCGTGTCCCGCCGCGAGCAGCAGCGGAAGCAGGCGGACGCCGATCACGCCGGTAGCCCCGGCCAGGAAGATGCGCACGATGTTATCTTGCCGCGACTGCGCCCCGGCGTGTTCGCGGCCCCCTGGTGTCTCGTGGGTGGTGGCACCGTCGCCGGCGACCGCATCGCGGACGAGACAGCCCCTGGGACACGAGCGGCCGTGGACGACGCGACCTCGCGGTCGATTATGTACTTCGCGCGGCGGCAATAATTCTCGCCGCTGCGATAAGTCCGGGGCAGAGTGCAGCGCGACAGGTCAATCGCAGCGAACCCAGGCGGTCACCGCGTTGTCGACCACCGCGTACGCGATCTCGCGGGCTGCCAGCATGCGCAACACGGCCGTGTTGTCCGCCGTCGTGCTCACGAAGAGCTTCGCGTAACCCTCCGCTCTCGCCCGCTCGATCAGCCCACCGAGCACCGCGGTCCCGATGCCCGCTCCCCTGCGGGAACGGCCGATCCATACTCCGGCCTCGGCGGCTCCCGGCGCGTCGGGCAGCGGAAACAGGCGTGCCGCCCCGACCACCTCGCCGTCCACTCGGATGCCGTAGGTCGACTCGATCGGCGGACTCGCCAGCGCCCGGCCTCGGTGGAACGCCAGGAAGCCCGCTGTCCGGTCGGCGTCCCAGCCGTCGCCCGGCTCCTCGACCGGCATCACCTCGCCCGGCTCCGCGTCCGCCACGGCCGCGCGCAGCAGATCGGTGAGGCATCGCTCGTCGAGCGGTTCCAGGGTGACATGGACGGGCACAACGCCGATCCTGTCACCGGATCCGACCACGCGCGACCGTATTTCCGCCCGCTCAGACCGGAGTGATCGGCAGCCGCAGCGCACCTGGCGCGGCGACGGGGACCACCGGGTTCTTCGGTTCGATCGCAGCGAGCCTGCGGTAGGCGCTCCCGAGGGGCGGGCGCGGGTCGTCCTCGCCCTTGTTCGGCCACAGCGCCATGGCGCGTTCGGCTTGGGCGGTGATGGTCAGCGAGGGATTCACGCCCAGGTTCGCCGAAATGGTCGACCCGTCGGTGATGTGCAGGCCGGGATAGCCGTAGACCCGGTGATACGCGTCGACGACGCCGGTCTCGCGCGAGTCGCCGATGGCGCAGCCGCCGATGAAGTGGCCGGTGATCGGAATGTTCATCAGCTCGGTCCACGCGCCCTGCGGAAGGCCGCCGATCTTCTCGGCGATCCGCCTGGTCACCTCGTGGCCCTCCGGAATCCAGGTCGGCGGCGCGATGCCGTCGCCCGGCTTGGTCGTCATCCGCCTGCCGAACAAGCCGCGCTTGGTGTAGGTCACGATCGAGTTGTCGACGTTCTGCATGACGAGCACGCCGATGATGCGCTCCGACCAGCGCCGGGGATTGTGCAGCCGATGCAGGTGACGGCGCTGCGCGATGAGTTCCCGCACCCCCAGCCACCAGCGGGCCCTGCCTTCCTGGCCGTCCACGAGCACGGTGGTGAGCAAACTCATCGCATTGCTGTCCTTGCCGTAGCGGACCGGCTCGATGTGGGTGTACTCGTTGGGGTGGATGGACGAGGTGATCGCGACGCCCTTGGTGAAGTCGGAGTCCTTGCGCAGGGACCGCGCCGCGAGCACCGCTTCGGAGTTGGTACGGGCCAGATGTCCCAGCCGCGGCGAGACATGCGGCAAACTGCCGTTCTCGCGCAACCGGTGCAAGAGCTTCTGGGTGCCGAGCGCGGCGGCCGCGAAGATCACCTGGTCGGCGGTGAAGGTCCGCCTCTCCTTGCGCACCCACCGCCCGGTGCGCACCGTCCGCACCTCGTAACCGCCCTCCGGCCGTGGCCGCACGTCGGTCACGGTGGTGAGCGGATGCACTGTCGCCCCGGCTTTTTCGGCCAGGTAGAGATAGTTCTTCACCAGTGTGTTCTTCGCGCCGTGCCGGCAGCCGGTCATGCACTCGCCGCAGTGCGTGCAGGTCGAGCGCGCCGGTCCGACGCCGCCGAAGAACGGGTCGGCGACCTGCTGACCCGGACGGGAATCGTTGTCCGCGAACAACACTCCGACCGGTGTGCGGCGATAGGTGTCGCCGATGCCCATCTCCTCCGCGACTTCGCGCAGAATCCGGTCGGTAGGTGTGGTCGCCGGATTCTGGGTGACGCCGAGCATGCGTTTGGCCTGGTCGTAATACGGCGTCAGCTCGTCGCGCCAATCGGTGATGTGCGCCCACTGTTTGTCGCGGTAGAACTTCTCCGGCGGCTCGTACAGCGTGTTGGCGTACACCAGCGACCCGCCCCCGACTCCCGTTCCGCTCATGATGAAGGTGTCGTTGAGCAAGGTCATCCGCTGGATGCCGTAGCAGCCGAGTTTCGGCGCCCACAGGTACTCGCGCAGATGCCAGGAGTTCTTCGCGTACTCGTCGTCGGCGAACCGCCTGCCCGCCTCGAGTACGCCGACCCGGTATCCCTTCTCGGTCGCTCGCAGTGCGGCCACGCTGCCGCCGAAGCCGGAACCGATGACGAGCACGTCGTAGTGGCTGTCCATGCGCTCGAGCGTATGGCGGCAAACACGCAGGCCGGACGAGAGATACGGACGGGATATCGAGATTTCCGGCCATCTTCCCCTTCTCCTTTTCCACCGCGCCGAGCAACCCGCCGGGAAACCCCGGCGCGCCCTCGTATGCTCACTGCGTCGCGTCCAGCGAGAGGGAGAGCCTGTGACGGATCGCGAAGTACTGACCTGGGAATCGTTCGGTTCCGCGAGCCGGGAACTCGCCGCGGCCATCGCGGCGGACGGCTTCGAGCCCGATCTGATCCTGTCGATCGCCCGGGGCGGGCTGTTCGTGGCGGGCGCCCTCGGCTACGCCTTGGACGTGAAGAACCTGCACGTGATGAACGTGGAGTTCTACACCGGTATCGACCAGCGCCTGGAACTGCCGGTGATGCTGCCGCCGGTGCCGCAGACCGTGGATCTGGCCGGCGCCACGGTGCTGGTCGCCGACGACGTCGCCGACACCGGCGCCACCCTGAAACTGGTTCGCGACTTCTGCTCCGGCAAAGTCGCCGAGGTGCGCTGCGCGGTGATCTACCAGAAGCCGTGGTCGAAGGTCGACAGCGAGTACGTGTGGCGGCGCACCGACCGGTGGATCAATTTCCCGTGGTCCACCGAGCCGCCGGTAGTGCAACGCCGGCCACGCGTGCTCGACGCGTAACCCGGTTCCGCGGCGCTGTCACCGGGACATCGCGGCGGCCGAGCCGGTGCGAATCGGCGCCGGATGAGGCGACTCCCGCCGACATGACACTGATCCGTCCGTTGCGTCGGGCCGATCAGACGCGGTCGTGGAGAGTGACCTGGTAGCCGTCGGGGTCGGCGAAGGTGAATGTCCGGCCGAAGGGGCCGTCGATCGGTGCGGAGACGATGGTGTGACCGTCGGCGACGAGAGCATCGTGAATGGCCTGGACGTCCGTGGCGTGCAGCCAGATCGCGGCACCGATGCCGGGCTGGGCAACGGAGGCGAGATCGGTGCCGGGAACGACGTCGCGGAGTGCGAACGCGATCGGTTCCGTCTCGAAGACGACGGCGTGCGGAGGTCCGGCCTGCGAGCGGACCAGGCCGAGGTACTGCTCGTAGAACGCCTGTGAAGCGGCGAGGTCGCGCGCTTGGAGGGAGATGAAGTCGGGGCCGGTGACGGGCATGATGATGCTCCTCGAGTCTGTGTCAGTTTTCTGACACTGGTGAGTCTATGTCAGAATGCTGACATGAGTCGAGACGGCGCGGGCGTCGACCTGGAGAGGTCACTGGGCTACCTGCTGAAAGAGGCCTCGAGCACCCTTCGCGTGGCCATGGAGGAGGTGCTGCGGCCACTCGGGATGAGCGTGACGCACTACTCCTGCCTGGAGCTGCTCGCTCAACGACCGGGCCTGTCGAACTCCGAGCTCGCGCGGGGCGCGTTCGTGACACGGCAGACGATGAACGTGCTGCTCCAAGCCCTGGAACGAGACGGCTACGTGACCAGGCCCGCGGAGGCACCCGTCGGAAAGGTTCTTCCCACACGGCTCACGCCTCGCGGACGGCGGAGCCTCGAGAAGGCGACCGTAGCGGTCCGGTCCGTCGAGGTCAGAATGCTGGCCGGCCTGAGCGAGACCGAGCAGTCGAGCGCGTTCCGGATCCTGCGGAGCATGATCCATTCCCTGCGCGATGGCAACGACGGCGCATAGCCGCGGCGATCATCGCCACCGAACTCCGCGGGTTCGACAGCGGTGCCGGAAGACCTCGGTGATGACGGCGGTAGACAGCGCGCACCTGCGCACCCGTCCGAACGTCGGCCGTCCCACCTCACCGTGAACGAACGACGATCATCGGCACCTCCACCGAGTGCAGCAGCGCGTTGCTGGTCGACCCCAGCACGGTGCTGGCGAATCCGCCTCGACCGCGCGTACCCACGATCACCAATTGCGTATCCGACGACTGCTCCAGCAGGGACCGCACCGGCCGATCCGCCGTGACGACGCGCCGCACGGTGACGTCCGGATAGCGCTCCCCCCACCCCACCAGGCTCTCGGCCAAGACCGCCTCCGCCGATTCGCGGGCCGCGTCCCACCCTCGGGCAGGCATGTCCAGACCGCTGGTATCGCTCCATGCGTGCAGCGCGACGAGGTCGACCTTCCGCCGAGATGCCTCCTCGAAGGCGAGTTCGACCGCGGGCGCGCTGTTGCCGGTGCCGTCGACGCCGACGAGCACAGGTTGACGGGCCGACACCGCGTCGATCGCGGAGATGCCATGGATCACCGCGACCGGGCAGTGCGCGTGGTGGGTGGTCGCGGTACTCACCGAACCCAGCAGTCCACGCTGGAACGCACCGAGCCCGCGGCTGCCGACCACCAGCATCCGCGCTCGCGCGGACCGGTCGATGAGCAGCGGGATGGGCAACTCGAAGCTCACCTCGGTGGTGATCGCGGGTTCGTCGCCGGGTGCTGCTGTCCGCGCCACCCGCGCGGCCTCGGCGAGGATTCGGTCGCCGTCGCGGCGCAGCCACTCCAGGTCGGCCTCCCCCAGCGAGATACCCGGCCCGAAACCGGTGGGTATGGCCATGGACGTGATGATGTGCAGCGCGCAACGGTGCAGCGCCGCTTCGGCTGCCGCCCAAGCCACCGCTTGATACGAACTGGCCGATCCGTCCACCGCCGCCAGGATCGGAGAGTTCGATTGTGTTGCGCGCGAGACCTTGTCGATGTCCATGCCGCCTTCCCTTCCACTCCGCGTGCACTGCGGCCACTTCGAGCATCGAGCCTCGGGCGGGTCATCGGCAGAGACGAAGGTCCTTCCCCGGAGGGGACCTCGGACCCTGGATCACGGTTCTCGCGGTAGGTCGGCAGTGCCGGATACGGCTGTCTTCTCCGGCCCGGCGCCGCTGCCGAAAGCCCTTCGCATCCGGGACCAACGCCAGGCGTGGGCGGCCGCGCCGATCCCTACTCTTCGAGTACACGACATGTCCACTGCCCGGTCATGGCCGCCCACCAGGTTCAGAAAGCGAAAGTCATGTCTGCCGACCCCGAGAATCCCCCCGTCCCCGTCGGCGTCGACGGGTCGGAGTCCGCGCTCGCCGCCGTGCGCTTCGCCGCGCCCCACCGCCACGCACCGCTGCACATCATCGACTCGATTCCCGCGCCGGCCGATTTCGGACCGGGCGTCGCACTCGAGCAGATCGACTTCGACAGTTACCGCATCGAGTTCCCCAGCCGATCCGTGTCGCCGGGCGCCAGCCGTGCGGTCCGCTCCGGGCACATCTCGATCGAGGGAATCCGTTCAATCCAGGGAGTCGATGGCAGCCTGTAACTTGACGGCCGCTTGCGTGGCTACCGGTTGCAGGGCCGGTTCGTTCGTGACCTCGACCAACAGTTGCGGATTCATCGCTTCCACGAGGATCTCGGCGTCCGAGTCGGGGTTCCGGCGCACGACGACGTTGCAGGGCAGCAGGAGCCCGATCTGCCGGTTGATACCGACCGCCTCGTGGGCCAGGGATGGATTGCAGGCCCCGAGGATCAGGTAGTCCTCGATGTCCTCGTCGAGTTTGGCTTTCAGGGTGGCTCGGATGTCGATCTCGGTGAGGACGCCGAATCCCTGCTCGCTCAGGGCGGTCCGGGTCCGTGCGGCGGCGTCGTCGAAGCTGGTGTGCAAAGTGGTGGACAGTCCCAGGTTCATGGTGCGGTCCTTCCGTGAAAGGGATGATTCGGGTTCCCGCCGTCGGCGGCTCGGCCGCTGAGCTGTCCGCGCACCCCGCGACCGCGGTCGCCCACCACCTCGCTCAGCCCCGGGTGAGAAGGTCGTGCTTACGCACTTCGGGCAGGAACAGGGTCTTGTATCCGACTTCCTCGAACAGCACGGTGATGCGATCGGCTTCGGCGGACATGATGCTCCCGGCGCCCCAATCACGGTGCCGCACAGCACTGTGCACCGGGAACTCGGCGGCGCCCGGTGTGCGCCGCGCGGCGGTTCCGGCATCGCAGGTGTCGCAGTTGCCGCACGGATCGAGCAGTTGCTCACCGAAGTAACCGAGCAGATGCTGTCGCCTGCACCCTGTCGTCTCGGCGTAGCCGCGCATCATCTCGATGCGCGAGCGGGCCAGTTCTTCGTAGGCCCGCGCGGCCTCCGCCGCCTGCTCGACCGCCTGGCCGGGTGTACGCCCGGAATCCGCTTCGAGCAGGCCGGATTCGGTGATGGTGATCGCGCCGACCTGTTCGAGCAGGTTGATCGCCCGAGTGCGCCGAGCGGGGGCGGCGGCGACCTCGAGCCGGGACGGCCGGACGGGATGATCGTGCTGGTACAGAGCGTGTGCCACTTCGGCGATGGTGTCCTCGGGGGCCGTCGTCGCGGTGAGGAACTTTTGCAGGCTCAGATCCTCGGGACGGTAGAACAACGTGATCTCCGCGGCCTCGCCGTCACGTCCGGCGCGGCCGATCTGCTGATAGTAGGAGTCCAGCGCATCCGGAGCCGACGCGTGGAGGACGAAGCGCACGTCGGGCTTGTCGATGCCCATGCCGAAGGCCGAGGTGGCCACGATCACGTCGATCGCGCCGGCGAGGAAGTCCTGATGCACCTGCTCGCGATCAGCGGCCCTCATGCCCGCGTGGTAGGCCGCTACCCGGATGCCGGCCGCGGCTGATTCCGCGGCATAGAACTCGCTGTCCTTGCGGCTGGCCACGTACACGAGTCCGCGGCGCGTCGCCGGGTCGGAGGTCAGTGTCCGGATGCGGGCGATCACGGCCTCACGCTTGTCGGCGTCGTCGGTGAATCGGTCGACAGCCAGGCGCAGGTTCGGCCGATCGAAACCGGCTACGACTTCGCCAGGGTCGCGCATGCCCAGCCGCGACACGATATCGCGGCGCACCGGCGGTGCGGCGGTCGCCGTCAAGGCGATCACCCCGGGGTGCCCGAGGCGATCGATCACCGGAGCAAGCCGTAGGTAGTCCGGCCGGAAGTCGTGCCCCCACGCCGAAACGCAATGCGCCTCGTCCACCACGAACAGGCCAACCCGCAGGGCGGCCAGGTCGTCGACCAGGTCGTCGTTGGCCAGTTGCTCCGGCGAGAGGAAGATGTATCCGGCATCGCCACGGCGCAGGGCGTCCCAGGCCGCTCGGCGCTCGCTCTTGCTCTGGGTGGAGTTCAACGCGACGGCATCCGGAGCACGGCTGTCCTCGATGCTGTCGATCTGATCGTTCTGCAACGCGATGAGCGGAGACACCACCACGGTCGGACCGTCCAGCAGCAATGCGGGCACCTGATAGATCGCCGACTTACCGGCACCGGTCGGCAGCACGACCAGCACGTCCTTACCGGCCATGACCTGCGCCATGGCCCGCAGCTGCTCGTCGTGCAGGTGTGCCCAGCCGAACTTCTCGGCGGCCAGACTCCGCAGGCGACTGTCGTATTCGGACGAGGTCGTCACCGGCTGGGCATACCACCACCACCACGGCGAAAACGTCGGTGCGGCG
Organism: Nocardia sp. NPDC041819; assembly: GCF_055590505.1. Lineage (NCBI taxonomy): Bacteria > Bacillati > Actinomycetota > Actinomycetes > Mycobacteriales > Nocardiaceae > Nocardia > Nocardia sp. NPDC041819. Next base: position 71,104 of record NZ_JBVJAP010000008.1, read on the forward strand.
CGAGGTTCACCCGACCCGATCGGTCGCCGCGCCTGCCGAGGGCTCGATCGGGCCGACAGGGGCCAGCGGCCGAGCGAGTCGACCGACCCTGTGCAGGTGGCGCAGCGCGTGGATATAGGAGTCCAGGAGGCCGGTCTGGCAATAGGGCAGCCCGCGCTCGGCGCAGAACTCCGCGACCAGCGGCTGGGCTCGGCGCAGGTTGGGCCGGGGCATGGACGGGAACAGGTGATGCTCGATCTGATAGTTCAGGCCACCCAAGGCCGTATCGATGAGCAGGCTGCCGCGGACGTTGCGGGAGGTGAGCACTTGACGTCGCAGGAAGTCCTTCGAGTCGTCGGCCGCCAGCACTTCCATCCCCTTGTGGTTGGGCGCGAAGGTGCAGCCCATGTAGAGCCCGAACAGGCCCTGGTGCACGAGGATGAAAATCACGGCCTCGGCCGGGGACAGGACCAGGAACACCGCGCCGAGGTACCCGGTGGCGTGCGCGGCGAGCAACAGTCCCTCCCAGGCGCGGTGCGGGATGTCCCATCGCAGCACCGCACGGGCGCTCGCGTAGTGCAGGCTCCAGCCCTCCAGCAGCAGCATCGGAAAGAACAGCCAGGCCTGGTTCCGGAAAATCAGCCGCCGCAGGCCCCGGGCCGCGTGTGCTCGGTCGCCGGAATGCGCCAGCACACCCATGACGTCGGGGTCGGCGCCCTCGGTGTTCGGGTGTGCGTGGTGCCGGTTGTGATTGCTGGTCCACCAGCCGATGCTCACCCCGATACCGAGGTTGCCGAAGAGCACGCCGTACAGGTAGTCGGCGCGCCGCGTACCGAAGATCTGCCGGTGTCCGGCATCGTGGCCGAGGAAGGCGATCTGGGCGAACACCGCGGCCAGGAACGCGGCGACGCCCAGCTGCCACCACGAGTCGCCGACCACCACGAACGCCGTCCACCCGGCCGCGAACGCCACGGCTGTGAGCGCACTCTTCCAGACGTAGTACCGCCGCCGCCTGCTCAGCAGTCCCGCGCCCCGCACCCGGCGCAGCAACACCGCGTACTCACTGCCGCGCGCCGACACAGCACTTTCCATCACCACGGGCCGCCTACCGTCCTGCTCTCGCCGTTGTCCGCCGGAGCTCATCCGACCATTGGTGTTCGATCGCAAGTCAAGCACAGAACGGCTCAACCCCTCGCGAGAACAGAATGCCGCGCACCGGCGGCGCCTCGTTTCCGACCCCGGCGGTGCGGGTAGCTCGGACGAGAAGTCAGCGATGATCCGCGCTGGTTTCTGCGGGTTCGAGCAGTGAGGAGACGGTCGGGTGTCAGGGTTGTGGGCTGCGGGCGGTTGGGGGTTGCTGGCCGGATCCGCCCTGCTGATGGGGGCTTTGGTGGGATTCTTGGCGCGCGTCCCGCCGAAGATCGTGGCGAGCGTGATGGGGTTCGGCAGCGGGGTGCTGCTGTCGGCGGTGTCGTTCGAGTTGATCGCCGACGCGCACGAACGCGCCGGATTGCCGCCCACCGCACTCGGTGCCGTGTCCGGTGCGGTGATCTATACCCTGGCCAACCTCGCTCTGGCCCGCCGCGGCGCTCGCCACCGCAAGCGTTCGGGAGACCAGCAGCCCAGCGAAGCCGAACAGTCCGGCTCCGGCACGGCCATCGCGCTGGGCGCGCTACTGGACGGTGTGCCCGAGTCCATCGTCATCGGGACCAGCTTGCTCGGCGGCAAGGCCGTCAGCGCCGTCACCGTGGCCGCGGTGTTCATCAGCAATATCCCCGAGGGCCTGTCCAGCGCGGCCGGTATGCGCCGCGCCCACCGCCACCCGCGTTACGTGTTCGGCTTGTGGGGCGCGATAGCGGTGATCAGCGGCGTGTCCGCCATGGCGGGTTACGGATTGCTCGGCGACGCCGCGCCCGCCGTGCTCGCGGCGATCACCGCCTTGGCCGCGGGCGCGATCCTGGCCATGATCACCGACACCATGATTCCGGAGGCATTCGAGGACGCCCACCTGTGGGTCGGGTTGATCACGGTGGCGGGTTTCCTCACCGCCTTCGCGCTGTCCCAGCTCGACCACTAGGGCTGGGTCGTGTTCGAGGTCGGCATGCGGCTCGGCTTGACTTCGAGCGCGCTCCAGCTCTTAGCGTCGGTGATCATGACGACAACACTGATCACCGGAGCGAACAAGGGGCTCGGTTTCGAGTCCGCCCGCAGGCTCCTCGCGGCGGGCCACACCGTCTACCTCGGCAGCCGCGACGCCGAGCGCGGGCGCCTGGCCGCCGAACAGTTGGGCGCGCGGCCGGTGCGTCTGGACGTCACCGACGACGCGTCCGTGGCGGCCGCCGTCGCGACCATCGAGGCAGGCGGAGGCCTGGACGTACTGGTCAACAACGCCGGCATCGCACCGGAATGGAGCGCCACCGATACCGTGACCGGCGCGGCGGACCTCACCGCCGAACTGATGCGGCAGACATTCGAGACGAACGTCTTCGGCACGGTGCGGGTCCTGCACGCGTTCCTGCCGCTGTTGCGGCGTTCCACGGCCCCGGTCGTGGTCAATGTCAGCAGCGGCCTGGCCTCGCTGAGCAGGGTCGCCACCCCGGGCACCCCGGCGTATGCCTACCCGGGCATCGCCTATCCGGCGTCGAAGACCGCGGTCAACGTCATCACCGTGCAGTACGCGAAGGCGTTTCCGGAAATGCGGATCAACGCGGTGGAGCCCGGGTTCACCAAGACCGACCTGAACGGCGGAACCGGCCACCAGACCGTTGAGCGCGGCGCGGAGATCATCGTGCGGATGGCGCAGGTGAGTCCGGACGGGCCCACCGGGGGCTACTTCGACGCCGAAGGCACCCTTCCCTGGTGATCGGATCGGTCACGAAGGCAGGTGCCGCGCAGCAGAGGACGGAAGCGCACCCGACGAGGTCTCAGGAAGTGGCGATGACAGTGCTCGCGACCAACGCGGCGGCCAGCCCGACGATCTGGCTCCGGCGCAACCGCTCCTTCAGCGCCGAGACGCCCAACACCACGGGGACGATCGGGTAGAGCGAAGACAACACGACCGCCACGGCCAGGTACTCGGTCCGGGTGGCGAAGAGGTAGGACACCAGTGCGGCGGCGGCGAGGACGCCGGAGCACACGGCGGCGAGGTCGGCCCGATGTGGCCGGGCCGTCGCTGCGTCGCCGGCTCCGGACGCGATCTTCCACGCCGACAGGGCGACGAGAACGACCGCCGCTGCCCGGCCCGCGGTCACCGGCCAGATACCGGAGGCCGGTGTGGCCTGGGCCAAGGCCAGGTACTGCACGCCGATCCCGGCGCTGGCGATCAGTCCGTCGCCGACGGCGGCGCGGGCCTTCGCGGCGGTACCGGTGCTGCCGCCCGCGACGAGCCAGAGAGCCGGCACGGCTACCGCGATCCCGGCCCACGCCGAGGGCGCCGGATGTTCCCCGAGGACGGCGGTGCCGACGAGGACCGGCAACGCGACGCCACCCACGGCGCTGACCGGTACCACCACCGACATCGCTCCGCGGCTGATGCCCCGGAACAGGAATGTCATCGCGATACCGGTACCCACCCCGGACAGCGCTCCCCACCCGAGATCGGACGGATGCGCTACGAGCCGGGGAGCCAGGAGGCCGGCGAGGATGGTGACGGCAAGCCCGCCGAGCTGCCCGAGCAAGGCGACGCGCACGAACCCGACGCGCCGGGACGCCACGCCACCCACGAAATCCGACAAGCCGTAACTCGATGCGGAGACCAGTGCCAGAAGCGTGCCCATGATCAGGCCTCCCGGTCCCGCTCGGCCTGGCCCACCGGACACACCGCCGATCGAGTGCAGCAGCCGCGGTCACACAACCGGCACAACAGATCCGCACTGCCGATCTCCCCGTACAGCCGGGCGAGCAACTTCACCAGCAACTCCGTCAACGCTTCTCGCTCGTGGGCGTCGAGGTCGGAGACCAGCGCGGTCAGCCGCCTGGCTCGAGCGGCGAGGATCCGGCCCGCGGTTTCGCTGCCGGACGGCGTCAGGCTCACACCGACCAGCCGGCCGGCGCCGGGAGCGCGGCGGATCAGTCCGGCGGCCTCCATCGCGTCGACCATGCGGGTGGTCGCGGACTGACTCAGGCCCACTCGTCTGCCCAGGTCGGTCACGCCGAGACCCGGCGCTTGCGCGAGCGTCACCAGCGCGCTCGCACCGCTGGCGCTCACCGCACCGGTGCTGTGCACCTCGGCGAGCAGCACATCGTTGATCGCGAGCGCCGCCGCCCCCAGCAGATTCACCAAACGCTGATCATGCATGACTCATGCATACCCGTGCCGACAGAGATCAACCGACAGAAGTTCTGCGAACGATCAGGATTCGAGAAGCGCTGGTCACCGAGCCGGAACTACCGTCATCGGCACGGAGGTCCGCCCGGCGCATCGCCGGGACGCGGAGGGATCGCAGGCAGAGGAGGACGCATGACTTGGAACGATCGGGTTCGACGGACACACCGGTGGCTTGCCATCGTCTTCACGGTGACGATCGTGGTCACCGTCGTCACCTTGGCGCTGAAGGGTCCGGTCTGGGTGTCCTACGTGCCGCTGGCACCACTCACCTTGTTGCTCTTGTCCGGTCTCGGCATCTTCGTGTTGTCGTACGCCGCTACCCGACGAAGCCGAGCCGCGAACATTCCGCAGGCCGGGGCTCCCCGCGCTTCCGCTCCACGGGTCCGGCAACTGCACCGCGGGTCGGGCATAGTCTTCGTCGCGACGGTCCTCGCCACCTTCGTCGCCTTGGCCCAGGAGCAGCCGGTCATCTGGGTGTCCTACCTGCCGCTGCTCCCGCTCGCCCTGCTCCTGTTCTCCGGTCTGTACATGCTGGTGGGTCCGTATTCCGTCAGGCGGCGCGGCGCGCGCCGGTCCCCGCAGCCGGGCTGAGGATCACGGGACGAGTTCGCGGCGAATTTCCGCACCCGCGATGAATCGCGGACGTGGCGCCGGTAGGTACTGGCGAACCTATCGGAGGAGGACTTTCGCCCATGAATATGACCACGGGACAGCGCTGGGTACTCGCGCTGACATCGGTGGCCGCGCTACTGATCTCGCTGGACGCGCTGGTCGTCACCACCGCGCTGCACGCGATCCAGATCGACCTGCACGCCTCGATCGCCGAACTGGAGTGGACCGTCAACGCCTACACCCTGAGCTTCGCGGTGTTGTTGATGGCGGGTGCGGCGCTGGGCGAGCGATACGGACGGCGCCGCGTGCTGGTCGCCGGGGTACTGCTGTTCTCGGCGGCGTCGGCCGCGTGCGCGCTGGCGCCGAGCCTGGGCTGGCTGATCGCCGCCCGCGCGGTGCAGGGCGTGGGATCGGCGGCCGTCATGCCGGTGGGCATGGCACTGTTGTCGGCTGCCTTCCCGCCCGAACAGCGCACCCGCGCGCTCGGGCTGTTCGCGGCGGTGACCGGACTGGCTACGCTCGGCGGTCCCCTGGTCGGCGGCGCGGTGGTGGAGGGTGCGACATGGCAGTGGATCTTCTGGCTGAATCTGCCGATCGCCGCACTGCTCGTGCCGCTGATGCTGACCCGGCTGCCGGAGAGCCGAGGCGAGGCACGCGGACTGGACTACCCGGGCATCGGGCTGGCCGGCGCCGCCGCGCTGGGATCGGTGTGGGGTCTGCTGCGCGGCAACGAATCGGGCTGGGGCAGTGCGGAAGTCCTCGCGGCGTTCGCGCTCGGGGCGGTCGCGCTGGTCGCGTTGGTGCGCTGGGAGCGGCGGGCCACCGCGCCGCTGATCCCGATGCGGCTGTTCGCCGCGCGCGGCTTCTCGATCGGCAACGCGGTGGGGTTCCTGCTGTTCGGTTCCATTTTCAGCGGGGCGTTCTTCTTCGCGCAGTTCCTGCAGACGGTCCAGCACCACGGTCCGCTCGGCGCGGGGGTGCGGCTGGCGCCGTGGACGATCACCTTGTTCCTCGTCGCGCCGGTAGCGGGCAGGCAGGTCAACCGCTTCGGTGAACGACCGCTCGTCGTCGCGGGACTGCTCATGCAGGCCGCGGGCTACGGCTGCCTCGCGATCATGGCCGGGCCGCAGCTGTCCTACCCGGCCATGATCGCGCCCTTCGTGCTCAGCGGCGTCGGCGTCTCGATGGCCATTCCCGCGGCACAGAGCGCCGTGCTGCGTTCGGTGCCGCTGTCGGCGGTGGGCGCGGCGTCGGGCACGTTCAACACCTTGCGTCAGCTCGGGGGCGCGTTCGGAATCGCGCTACCCGCGGCGGTTTTCGCATCGGTCGGCGGTCTCGGATCCGCGGGGGCCTTCAGCACCGGATTCGCCGCCGCCATCGGCACGGCGGCGCTGCTGGCGCTGACCGGCGCCGCGCTCGGCCTGCTGCTACCGGCCGGCGCGCCCGTCGCCGCGCCCACCGACGCGCAGCCGGTCGCGGCTCGGTAGGTTGCGACGATGACCATCGGCGCCGATTTCGCGGCCGAGACCATGACCTATCGGCCGGAGCTGCTCGCACACTGCTACCGCATGCTCGGGTCCGTCCACGACGCCGAGGACCTGGTGCAGGAAACCCTGTTGCGGGCCTGGCGGGCCGCCGACCGGTTCGACGCGCGGCGCGCTTCGCTGCGCACGTGGCTGTACCGCATCGCCACCAACGCCTGCCTGACCGCGCTCGAACAGCGCGGCAGGCGGGCGTTGCCCACCGACCTGACCGAACCGGCCGCGACCGTCCGGCCCCGGCCGGTCCGGCATCCCGAAATCTCCTGGCTGGAACCGATTCCCGATGCCCTGCTCGGCAACTCGGCCGATGACCCGGCGACCGTGGTGGCCGCGCGCAGCGGCATCCGCCTCGCCTTCATCGCCGCGCTGCAATACCTGCCCGCCCGCCAGCGCGCGGTGCTCCTCCTGCGCGACGTGCTCGCCTGGTCCGCCGCGGAGGTCGCCGATCTGCTCGACACCTCCCCCGCCGCGGTCAACAGCGCGCTGCAACGCGCCCGCGCCCAGCTCGACAAGGCCGCACCCATGATCGATCGGATGTCCGAATCCCTCAGCCCCGGTGAGCGCGCGATGATCGATCGCTACGTCACCGCCTTCGGCAACGGCGATATGGACGAACTCGGCAAGCTCCTGCGCGACGACGTGGTGCTCGAGATGCCACCCGCCCTGGTCTGGTTCGCCGGCCGCGCCCACGTGGTCGCCTTCTTCGCACACAAGGCGAACCAGGACGGCGACACCTGGCGGGCCGTGCCGACCGCCGCCAACACCCAGCCCGCCGTCGCCTACTACCTGCGCGACGCGGACGGGACCCACCGCGCGCACTCCATCCACGTTCTCACCACGACCGAGACCGCCATCGAACGCATCACCGTCTTCCTCGGCGAGGAGTTGTTCCGGCCCTTCGGCCTGCCGCCGACACTGTGACGGAGGTTGCGGTGTGTGGCCGCCGAGATGGACATCCGAAGGCGGCGAACTTCCCCTGCGCGGGAGAGCGTTATCGTCGGAGCATGCGATCCAGGCCGCTGACGTTGATCCAGGACGACCTCGTCGACTACGACAAGGCCATGGAGCGCATGGGTGAACTGGTCGACCAACGCCACAGCGGTGCGCGGCCGGATACCTTGTGGCTGCTGAGCCACCCGCCGGTCTACACCATCGGACGCAGAACGCCGCAGGACCACCTGCCCGACCCGGCCCATGACATCCCGGTCGTGCAGACCACGCGCGGGGGCCAGCTCACCTATCACGGCCCCGGTCAACTGGTCGGCTATCTCATCGTCCGGCTCGATCCCGGCGAAGGAGTGGTCGATTACATCCGCGAGGTCGAGTTCCGCCTGATCGAGGCACTCGGCCTGCTGGGCATTGCCGCGGAACGCCGCGATACCCCGGCCGGCTCCGAGCTGCTCACGGGCGTGTGGACCAGGCACACCGGCCGCAAGATCGTCTCCATCGGCATGCGCCAGAGCCGCGGGATCACCAGTCACGGCTTCGCGCTCAACGTCAACGGTGACCTCGAACCCTGGCACTGGGCGGTTGCCTGCGGGCTCCCCGAGGTCGACATGACCTCCGTGGCACGCGAATCCGGGACGGCCACCATGGAACAGGTGCGCCCGATCGTCGCCACCGCCTTCGAGGCGAACTGAACGTCGGCGTCGACGAACGACCCTATAGTCCGCGTGGCGCCGGCGCTCGCTCTGCGCCGCACGAACGCTGAGCAGTGCTCCGCGCGGCCGACGCCGGAGGTGACAACACTTGCCTGAACCGCGAACAGTCGCAGACAGCGACCGCCGCCGAGCACCGGACGCAACCACTATGCGTGCAGCGCCTGCGCGGCGGGTTGACCATCGGCGACACCCACGCGCACACCGAGCCGTTCGCGTTCGACGTGCACGAGGCCCCCTACGAGCACCTCACGTGCGTGACCGAGGAGTTACTGGGCCGCGAACTACCGCCGGTCGTGCGGCGGTGGGCAGGCGTGTGCAGCCAGAGTATCGACCCCGGCGTCCCGGGTTGTCCGCGCACGAGTCGACCGCCACGTCTGGGTGATCACCGGGGCCGGCGATCGTGGCACGGCCCTCGGGCCCCTCCTCGGCGAGGAGACCGCCGATCTGCTCGAGCCCTGAGGAATACACACCCAGGACAGCGAGTTCCGCCCCGCGTGCGACACTCGCACCGATCCCTCGACCAGATCCCGTTTTCGCGCAAGGACACCCGAGCTTCCTGTCCGCGACATTATGCGTTACCAGACGTATCCCAAACCTCGGTGATAGTGGTGCTGTCACACCACAGAATCCGCGCGCCGATTCGCGCCGTTCGCCCTGGGCGGGAAGAATGCTCGCAATTGCGAAATCAATTGTCCGCCTTTGCATAACGTGCCCTATGGAGCGGACGGGGATGACTGGAGAAATAGCGGTGGTACTGCTGTGGGTGGCGATCGTCGCCATCGTCGTAATTCTTCTCGGCGGTGCGGCCGCGGCTATGGTGTGGGATCCGAATTCCCGTCGGCGAGCCCGGGCAACCGGAAAGGGCGCCGCGCTGCCGGTGGCGAGCATGCCATCGCCGCACGACAGTTGGCCCCGCCGACCTTGAGGCGCAGCCGTCGGCCGCGGAGCCACTCCTCGCTCCGAGTCATCGAACTCGGAGCCACACCCCGAACGTTGCCAGACAGTTGCCATTCTCAGCGCATGTCGGGCTGCCCGGTGCGTTACCAGCAGGTACGGTGACGATCAAAACGCTGCGCCGCGCCTTCATGGGCGTCCGCGCACGGCACTGGCACCGAGAATCCCGAAAAGACGGAGGTGTGGCAGTGACAGGCTCCGAGACCACCCCTGGGCCGTGGCCGATGTTGCGCGTCGATGATTGGACGCCCACGCGCGAGACGCTGCACATGTGGACGCAGATCGTCGGCAAGATCAGGCTCTCGCACGCTCCGCTGGTCAACCACTGGTGGCAGGTCACCTTCTACCTCAGCCCGAGGGGGCTGACCACCTCCGCCGTGCCGCACCCGACAGGGTGTTTCGATATCGAATTCGACTTCCTCGATCATCGGCTGCACATCCGGTCCAGTGACGGCCGAACCCGGCATATCGCGCTCGAACCGAAGCCGGTAGCGGCTTTCTACGGCGAAGTCGTCACCGCGCTCGACGAACTCGGCATTCCGGTACGAATCCAAGCCAAGCCGAACGAGGTCGAGCCCGCCATTCCGTTCGCCGAGGACTACGAGCACCGCTCCTACGACGCCGCGGCCGCCACCTTGTTCTGGCGGCAATTGCTCGCCGCCGATCGCGTCATGCACCAGTTCCGCTCCCGCTTCATCGGCAAGGTGAGCCCGGTGCACTTCTTCTGGGGCGCGATGGATCTGGCGTGCACCAGATTCTCCGGCCGATCCGCTCCGCGGCATCCGGGTGGCGCTCCCAACTGCGGCGACTGGGTCATGGTCGAGGGCTACTCGCACGAACTGAGCAGTTGTGGCTTCTGGCCGGGCGGCGGCGCGGAAGGCGCCTTCTACGCCTACGCGTACCCGGAGCCCGAGGGGTTCGCCGACTACCGGGTCGGTCCACGAGAGGCCTTCTACAGCCAGGACTATCGCCAATTCCTCCTGCCGTACGAGGCAGTGCGCACGGCCGAAGCGCCGGAGCGGGCGCTGCTCGAGTTCCTCGACACGACGTATGCCGCCGCCGCCGACCTCGGCCATTGGGACCGCGCCGCCCTGGAGGCCGACCCGGAGCGCTGGCAGCACAAGCGCCGGGCGCACGGCATGGACGGTTCACGACCGTGACCGCCTGCCGCGAAAGGTGCGCGATCGGACCGTCACACCCCACCGATCCGTCGGCAGTGGCGCGCGTTCTGCGCGTCGGTAAGCCTCGCGACTCGGGCACGGGACTTCGCGCCGATCGATAGAGCGCGGCAGAACCTCCGTCGTATCCGCATAGCTTCGGCGGCCCGGCGGCAGGCGCAGTAGACCCTGAAGACCTGATGAACGGCACGATGCTCAGGTCAAGCCGTCTAACCACAGGTCATCACGCCTGGTCACCACCGAAAACCGCACCCTGCCGGGGGAAAAGCTTCCCAGCATTGGTGAAGTTACCTACTGGCGGTCCACCGATCAATGTATCGTTATATGACGGCACGTTAATCGACGGGATGAATCTTATGCACAACACGAGCAAGCGCGTGACAGTGCGTCGAGTGGTGGCCTCGGCGCTGATCGGCGGGGCGGTCATCACGGCGGCGGCAGTCGCTTCGCCCGAGTCCTCGGTAACCACCACAGCGGATCGGTACTCGCACAACCCGGCCGACAAGCGCGGTTCCGGGGTGGGTGAGCGCGCCCGCAGCAGCAACCACGGTGGATACCAGGGACGCAACGAGCGCCCGTGCCAGTACACCCCCGAGGGTTACTGCACCGGAGGGCGCTGACATATCCGGCTCCGCTCGCCACACCCGGCGGCGAGCCGGATCGCCCGGGCGGCCCGCAAGGGCCGCCCTTCCGCGTTTCATCAGGCCTCGGCGGGGCCGTATCCGAGGTGGACGACGCCGTTGGCGTAGACCTCGTGCTCCTCGAGTGCCAGTTCGGTCGCGTCGACACCCTCGCCCCACAGGCGCTTGCCCTTGCCGAGCGCGATCGGATAGACGAACAGGTGCAGGTCGTCGACCAGCCCGTCCGCGAGCAGCGCCCGCACCAGCGTGCCGCTGCCGCTGACGTAGATGCTGCCGTCGACCTCGTTCTTGAGGTCGCGGATGATCTCGGGGTCGTAGGCGCCGAGGCGAATGCTGTTGGCCCATTCCACCTGCGGCTCCCGCGCCCCGACGACGTACTTCGTCGTGTCGTTGAAGAACGGCGCGCCCGGATCGTCCTCGACGGTGCGGGTCGACCAGGCCGGGGCGAACATCTCGAACGTGGTGCGGCCCAGCAGGATCGCTTTGGATGCCGAGGTGATCGCGCCGAGGGTCTCCCCCATCTTCGGGTCGAACCCGTATTCGAAGGTCCAGGACGGATCCTCGTATACCCCGTCGAGTGCGATGAACTCGTGAACTGCGATGGTGCCCATGGTGTTTCCTTTACTCCAGTGCGGCCGTCGTCGCCGGGCGCGGCCGGTGCCGCTGTCGAGTACGTCACGGCCGGGCTCCGCGTTACGGGTTTGTCTACGGTCGGGCCGTCACCTTCGAGACGGACCCGGTTCGCGGTTGCTTTCTACCGCACCGACGGCGTCTCGGCTCGCGCCGCGCGCGATGCGCATGTTCCACCACCCCGGCTGGCCGAGTGCGGCATCGCACGGTCTCGTCCTCCGAGCGGGCCGCGGTGGTCGCCTTTTCAGGACACATTCGACGATCGTCGCCACCGAAATGCGAGCGCCGGCCCGACTGTCGACGTCGGGCCGGCGCGTCACGAGTCCGGGGCCGTGTCAGCCGATGATCGAGTTCATGATCGTGCCCGCGCTGGTGGCCACCGCGCCCCCGGCCATCGCGCTGGCGACCATCTTCGGCGACTGGAGGCTGCCGCCGTTCCATTTCTCCCACGCGAACCGGCCGCCGCCGTAGGTGATCGCCGTGATCCCGGACAGCTGGACCAGCCAGGTGAAATAGCGGCCCATCTGCATCAGTTTGTCCGCGAGCGGCGGCTCTTCCGCGGTCGGATTTTCGAACTGCTGCGCGATCACGGTGTCGTGCAGCGCGGCCAGAATCATGCTCACGTTCGTGCTCCTTTTCGCATGCCGAGGTGATGCCGGAGACAGATTCGAGAGAAAGAGCTGCGCTACCGAGGAATTCGGCGCGCCACGGGCACTGCGACGCTCACGGCCGCCGATCCGGCGGTCCCGTGTCGTGGTCGTGTCCTGTTTTCCGGTGGTTCGCCGGGAAACTCGTGACAAGATCGATTAGATCGTATTGCGAAGGTGTATTCCCCGCGACACACCGTCATCGGCATGATTCAACTCACAGCCTCCGGTCGTGCCGGACGACGCTGCGACCTCTACGATTTCACTGAGTGCAGGGGCTGACATGATGTCGGTGCAGTGCGGCGCCGAACCTTCCGCTGAGATCACCGTGACCGCGGGGAGGGCACAATGCACACCGCTTTCTTGATTCCACTGTTCATCACGCTGTTGATCGTCACCGCGACGGCCGTCGTCGCCGGTTACGCCACCGTTGTCGCGGCCTATTGGTTCGAGCTGCGCTCCACCGAAAGACACGGCGGACGGTCGAATATCTCATCGCGCTGACATTTCCTCGGACACGCCGAACGGGCCGGGGTCGCTCCGACACCCGGCCCGCCGTTCGTCCGATCAGACCGTTACGCCGGATTTCGCGGTGACCGTCTCGCCGATCCACGGCAGCACGGCGTCCCGGACCCGGACCGTGCTCGGCAGCAGGCCGTTGGCGGCCAGCAGATCGGCCGCGTGCTGCTGCTCGTCCAGGAATTCCTCAGAGACGGGCTGGACACCGAAGGGCCTGCCGCGCAGAGCGGCTTCCCACGCGTCGAGGCTCGTGGTCCCACCACGGGCCACCACGTCGTCCACGAAATACTGAGCGGCCGCGCGCGGGTTCTCCCGGATCCACGCGTCCGACTGCTGCAAGGCGGTGATGATCGCCGTCAGCGCCGCGCGGTTGCCTTCGGCGAAGTCCCGCCGGGTGAACCACAGCGAGGGGTGACTGAACAGCGACTCGGTGTCCACGAGCGTGCGCAGGTCGGCGGCCGCCTCGATCGCGGCGAGACCCGGATACGCGCCGACCCAGGCGTCCAGGTCGCCACGCAGCAGCGCCGCGCCGCCGTCGTGCACGTCGATGTCCACCGGTTCGATGTCCTTCCACGCCAGGCCCGCGCGGTCCAGCGCGAGCAGCGCGAGGGTGGTCTGCCAGGAACCGTGTGCGATCCCGATCCGCTTGCCCTTCAGAGCCAGCACCGTCTCGATGCCGGAATCGGCTTCGGTAACCAAGCGGCCGTTCTCCACCCGGGGTCCGGAGATGCCGACGTAGACGATGTCGCGTCCGTTGGCGAGCGCGGTCAACGGGGGCGTGAAGCCGGTGCCGATGAAGTCGTAGCCGCCGTCGAACAGATGATCGGAGTGCAGCGACGGCAGTCCCGTCCTCGGGTCCACCGGCGCCGGGCGCGGCAGCTCGCGCAGGTCGACCCATTCCACCTCGGGCAGCAGATGCTCCAGGATGCCGCGGTGGCGCAGGACGAACAGGGAATTGTTGTGCGGGAAGTAGCCGACACGAATGGTCATGATCGTTCCTCGGGTTCGCTGGATGGGGACGGTCAGATCAGGCCGCGGCGGCGGGCCTCGTCGGCGAGGCCGGTGCGGCTCCACTGCACCGCGAGGTTGGACGGATCGAATTCGACCGAGCCGCCCAAGGTTTCGGCGATCGCCTGGTACTGCGCACCCTCCTCGAGCAGCACGACGAACTTCGCCAGCTCGAGCAGTCCCGAGCGACCGAGGACGTTCGCTCCGCCGTTGGCCTCGAAGATCGCGACCAGATCGGGATCCTCGACCAGCTTGGACAGGATGAAATCGCCCGCGCCGACGCTGCGGTCGATGTGCGGCGGAATGGCCCTGGACAGGGTGAGCCGCTGGGCGGCCGCGTAGCGGATCGGCAGCGTTCGATGGGTCTGCGCCCACCCGCCCAGCCACGGGGTGTGGATGTGCACCACGGAGGTGATCTCCGGATGCGCGCGGAACACCTTCGCGTAGCCGGTGACGAATCCGGCGGAGCCGGTCCCCGACAGCACCTCACCGTCGAAGGTGGCGACCACCGGCGCGACGGTACGGCCCTCGGCCCACGGCCCCGGTTCGTTCAGGGCGACGGCGATCTCCTCGCCGGGCACGCGCTCCACGAAATTGACGGTGCCGTTGCCGGAAACGGTGCCGGTCTCCCGGAACACCCGGAATGCCTTCTCGGCGTCGCGGGCCGCGGCGGCGACGAAGGTGGTGACGGACTCCGGCAGCCGGGTCTCGGTGGTGGTCATGGTTTCTCCTGAATCATCGGGCGGGGGAAAGGGAGGCCGCGCCGGCGGACGCGGTGAGCCGGGATCGGCCGAGCAGTGGGAGCACCTCTTCGCCGACGCGATAGGCCTCCTCCAGGTGGGGATTGCCCGCGAGGATGAACGCGTCGACGCCGAGAGCGATCAGCTCGTCGAGCCGCTGCGCCACCTGCTCGTAGCTGCCGACCAGGCCGAATGCCGGACCGCCGCGGATCAGGCTGAATCCGCACCAGACGTTGGGCTGCACTTCCAGGTCGCGGTATCCGGTGATGGTCTCCGGCACCCAGCCCTGGATGCGGGCGGCGCCGACCGAGTCGCCCTTGGCGGCCCGCTCGGCCGCACCGCGGTCGACGAAAGCCCAGCCCTTCTCGATCTCCGCCCAGGCCGCCTCCTCGGTGTGCCTGGCCAGGATGTCGATGCGGACGGCGAATTTCGGTGTGCGTCCGATAGTTCCGGCGTGCGCGCGCACGCCGTCGAACTTGGCGCGCAGATCGGCGAACGGCTCCAGCCAGGACAGGTAGTAGTCGGCATGCGTGCCCGCGGCCCGCACCGCCGCGGCCGAGGATCCGGAGAAGTACACCTCGGGAAACGGCTGTCCGGCGATGCCCGGCGCGAGGGCGGCGCCCTCGGTCCGGAAGAACCGGCCCTCGTGGTCGTAGGGATCGCCGTCCCACACGCCACGCAGCACGTCGAGGAACTCGCTGGTGCGGGCGTAGCGATCGTCGTGCGAGACCTTGTCGCCCCACCACAGCTGGGCGGGCCCGCCGCCCCCGCTGATGATGTTGTAGACGAGCCTGCCACCGGTCGCGCGCTGCAAGCTCGCCGACATCCGCGCAGCCTGCACCGGGTGCAGGAAGCCGGGCTGGAAGGCGACCATGAAACGGTAGGTGGTGGTTTCCGCGGCCAGTGCCGCCGCGACCGCCCACGGGTCGTCGGTCACCGGGAACGAGGGCAGCAGGCCGCCGAGGAATCCGGCCGATTCGGAAGCCTTCGCCACCGCCGCCATATGGTCGATGTAGCCGTAGCCGTCGAGTTCGCCGCCGCGGATGGCGGGTGCGATATTGCCCGGCCCGTAACCGTTGGCGTGGCCGCGGTTGTAGCGGCGCGGCGTGCGCAGCGACGCGTGATCGCCCTCCATGCCGATGCGCCAGTAGATGTCGATGGTCATGCGGTTGCCTCCTGCTCGGTCAGCGTGCGGCCGACCGGGTCGGCGAGGAACAACAGGTGCTCGCCCGCGCGATGCAGTTCCTCGATGTGCGGGTGCCCGGCGAGCACCACGCTGTCGACGCCTGCCTCGGTGTAGGACGACAGACGGTGCGCGACCTGCGTGTAACTGCCGACGAGTCCGATGGTCGCGGAGTATCCGAGGCCGGCGAACCCCGCCCAGCGGCCGTCGCCGAGATCGTGTTCCCGTGCGTCCGGCCCGTCCGGGTGCACCTCGCGCCACAGACGTTCGGCGCGAGCCCATGCCTCGTCCTCGGTTTCCCGCGCGATGACCGGCAGCTCCAGCCCGGCGCGCACCGTGCGTCCCGCCGCCGTCGCGCGCTCGCGCAAGGCGGCGATCGCGGTGCCGACACCCGCCTCGGTCTCGGTGAAGACGTGCACGTCCCCGTGCTCGGCCGACAGCTCGAGCGCGGCGGCGCAATCGCCGGTCAGGTAGACCGTCGGGAACGGCAGTCCCGACAGGATGCCGCGGAAGCCGCCGTCGATCACGTCGTAATGCGTTCCGGCGTAGTGGAACCCGGTGCCCGCGAAGCCCGCCGAGGGAACCGCGGTCTCGTTCCAGACGCCGCGTGCGACGGTGAGGAACTCCGCGGCCCTGGCGTAGCGGTCGTCTCCGGTGACGCGATCGCCGCGTGCCCGCGCGTCGGCGGGATCGGTGTCCACGGCCAGCTGCCAGGCCAGTCGGCCGCCCGAAATGCGTTGCAGGGTGGCCGAGATCTTCGCCGCGTAAACCGGAGTGCCGAACGCGGGCTGGAATTCGACCACCACGCGGGAGTACCGGGTGCCGCGCAGCGCGCCGCCCGCCACGATCCACGATTCCTCGCCGGCGGGGTCGTAGGGCGCGAGTACCCCGTCCAGCCCGGCAAGTTCGGCGGCATCGATGATCTGCGCGAGGTCGTCGAACGGACCGAAGCGTCCCGGGCGCAGGTCGGTCGCGGGCGTCACCGGCGCGGGGCCGCCGAATCCGCCGCGATTGCGCTGTTCGGGACGGGTGTGGCGACCGTCGCCCCGGGAGGGCAAGCGCCACAGGAACTCGGTCATGCGGGGACCTTCCCGGATGCGACGAGTTCCTGGGCCCGGGACAGCGGCTCGTAGGCGACCCAGGAGTCCAGGTCGAAGTCGGCGGCGAGGAAACCGTGCGCGTAGAGGAACTGCTTCTGCACGCCGATCAGCTCGATCCGTTCGTCCGAGAGCGAGGGGTGCAGGCCGCGGTGGAAGTTCGCGCCGTACGCCGCGACGACGCCCTCCGGGCCGGACAGTGTTTCCCGCTGGAGCACATCCCGGACCCCTGGCAGGTTGCCCGCGGCCCAGTCGGCCGCACGCAGGCTCTGCGCGAGGAATTCCACGACCACTTCCGGACGCGCTTCCAGCAGGTCCGAGTGCACGGTGATCGGGCGTGGCGTCCCGTTGTTCACCCGGAAGCGTTTCGCCTCGGTGGCGTCCAGGTCCACCGCGACGCGCAGGCCGTGTTCGCGCGCGACTTCCTGGGCGCGAGCGCCCTTGACGTAGATGGCGTCCACCTCGCCGCGCAGCAACTCCGCCACACCCCAGGTGACCACCCGGCGATTCGCCTGGATCTCCGTGCGCACCTGCGGGTTGCGCTCCACCCCGATCTCGACGAGGCGCACGTCGGCGAGGGTGTGGCCGCCGAGCCGCAGGGCGTTCGCGAAACCGTGCAGGGCCATCGCTCGGGGGAAGCTGCGCGCCTGGTCCTGCGCCCACGCCGGGATGCCGACGCGCAGACCGGCCAGCTCGGCGGCGCCGCCGACGGTGGACTCCGGCCCGACCAGAATGGCTTGCGCCTCGTCGATCCAGGTCAATCCGATCAAGCGGGTCGGCGAGCCCTGGGCGCGCGCCGCCAAGGCCGGAACATTGCCGCCCTCCCGGATCAGCCCGGACAGGTCGTGCAGGAAGTGGTGCCCGGCCAGCTCCGGACCCGCGTCCTGGAGGACGCCGAACTCCAGCCCGGCTCGCGCCGCGGCGTCTCCGAGCCAGCCGAGGCTGTGCGCGAGCCCGCTCGCGGTGGGCACCGGGCAGCGGGTGTACCAGAGGGTGTCGGTCATGAGGCACTCCTTGGAGCGGGCGGGGTGCGACCCACGCCGAGCTGACTGAGGAAAAGGGATTGATAACGCAAGATTTCGGGGTCGGCGCGGTCGCGCGGGCGGGCCACGTCGATGCCGACGTCCACGGCGAAGCGGCCCTTGTCCAGGATCAGCACGCGGTCGGCCAGGCGGATCGCCTCGTCGACGTCGTGGGTCACCATGAGCACCGCGGGCCGGTGCCGGGCGACCAGGTCGCCGACCAGGTCCTGCATCTGCAGGCGGGTCAGCGCGTCCAGCGCCGCGAAAGGCTCGTCGAGCAGCAGCAGTTCGGGGTCGCGCACGAGCGCACGGGCCAGCGCCGCGCGCTGCGCCTCGCCACCGGAGAGAGTGGCGGGCCACTGCCTGGCCTTGCCGTCGAGGTTGACCTCGGCCAGGGCGCGCAGCCCGGCTTCGCGGTTGCCCCGGGAACGGCGCTGCCCGACGATGACGTTCGCCAGCACCCGTTTCGAGGGGATCAGCCGCGGCTCCTGGTAGACGGTGGTGCGCCGTCCGGGGACGAGCACCTCCCCCGCGTCGGGCGCTTCGAGTCCGGTGAGCAGGCGCAGCAGCGTGGTCTTGCCGGTGCCGCTGGGCCCGAGCAGGACGACGAACTCGCCGCGCCGGATGGTCAGGTCGACGCCGTCGAGCACGGTCTTGTCGCCGAACGACTTGCGCAGGCCGGTGATCGAAACGGCGACCGGTTCGGCCACCGCGGGCGCGGTGGTCACCTCGGCTCCCGGTTCGGTGACGGCGGTCATCGGATCGCCACCTGTGCGCGCCAGGGCATCGCGAAGCGCTCCGCCAACCGCACCAGCCCGTCGAAGATCAAGCCGAGCAGCGCGTACAGCACAACGCACAGCACCATGTAGTCCGTGCGGTTGTACTCCTGCGCCAGGGTGACCAGGTAGCCCACGCCTTCCCTGGTGCCGACCTGCTCGGCCGCGATGAGACCGGTGATGCTGATCGACAGGCAGACCCGCAGCGCCATCAGCACGCCGGGCAGGGCCGAGGGCAGAACGACCTCGAGCACCAGCCGCGAGCCGGTCAGCCCGAAACTCCGTGCCGCCTCGACCATCTTGCGATCGACGTTGCGCACCCCGAGGTAGGTGTAGGCGTACATCGGGGCCACCGTCGCGACGGCGATGAGCAGCACCTTGTACAGCTCATCGATGCCGAACCAGGCGATGAACAGCGGCACCAGCGCGAGGAACGGCACCGCGCGCAGAATCTGCATCGTCGAATCGACCAGCTCCTCACCGAGACTCGACAGCCCCGACACCAGGCCGAGCGTCAGCCCGATGGCCACGCCGATGCCGACACCGAAGGCGGCGCGCACGAACGATGCCAGCGCGAAGTCGAGCAGCTGTCCGGTGCCGAGCAACTCGGTGAAGGCCGTCCACACCGCGGGCGGGCCCGCGAGCACGCGCTCGGAGAGCGCTCCGGTCGCGGAGCCCACCCACCAGCCGCCGACGATCAGCCCGGGGAGAAGGAACCGCAACGGCACCGAAAGCCATGTGGGCCTGCGCTTTCCCGCGCGGCTACGGGGCGGGGCGAGCGCGGTGGGCACCAGCCCCGCCGCGGCGATCACCGCCATCTCAGCTGCCCGCCTGGATCGCGGCCAACTGCTCGGGCGTCAGCTTGGACTTCAGGTCGTAGAAGATGTCGGCGGCGGTGATCCTGCGGGTGATCACGCCGTTGCCGAAGAAGGTGTTCACCACGTCGGCCAAGGCGGTGGCGTCCGCCTCGTTCGGCAGGTGCGGCGCCGTGGCCTCACCGCCCACCCGGTAGGCGTCGGTCAGCCGCGCGCCCGACAGCGCGCGCGGGCCGGTCTTCTCGAAGACGTTCTCGAATTCGGCCGGGTTGGCCCGCTGCTTCGCCGTGAGATCCTGCAGGACGTCGAGATACCTCGCCGCCACGTCCGGGCGCTGATCGAGCACCTCGGTGCGGAACACGACGACCGTGTTGTCGTTGGAGCCGATACTCTTCTCCGTAGCGATCTCGACCCCGCCGTTGGCCTTGGCCTCCTGGTAGGGCACCAGGAACGACGCCCAGCCGTCCACCTTGCCGGTCGCGAACGCCGAGGCGGCGTCCTTCTGCTGCAAGGGCACCCGCGTCACCTTGTCGGCCGGGACGCCCGCCTGCGCGAGCGCCTTGAGCAGGATGTATTCGCCCTTGGCCGCGGGATTAACCGCGACGCGCTTGCCGACCAGGTCGGCGACCGAACGCACGCCCGACTCCGGAGTCACGATGATGCCGCTCTGGTCCTTGCCCGCCGGATCCTGCACGGCGACGATCCGCACGCCGACATCCTTGGACAGCGCGCCGACGACCGGGCTGAACGCCGCACCGGAAACGTCGAGTTCCTTGGTGTTGAACAATTTCAGGTTGGAGCTGAAGCCGGGGGTGATGGTGACCCACTCGATCTTCGCGCCCAGCGGCGCCAGCGCCGCGTCGAAGGTGCCGTCGCGCTTGCCGACCGCCAGCGGGCCGGAGTTCCCCGGGTCGGCGACTTTGAGCACGAAGGAGGCGCCTGCGCCGGTGTCGCCGCCGGTGTCCGAACCACACGCGGCGACGAGTGCGACGAGGGGAACGATCGCGAGCGCGATGCGCATGAGGGCTTGCCGCCACATCGTGAGGACTCCTTGTCCGAATTGTCGATCAATGCCCTCGCAGAGTAGGGACGGCGGCGCCGGGTCACGAGGTAATGCTTTCCGAGGATCGGAAAGCTTGACATATCGAACTCTCTCCCCTTTTCCGCTCCGAACTGCTGCGAGTCGACTTCTGGCGGAGCGATCGCGACGTAGTCTGCGTCATCATCGCGGTAGCTTTCCAAATATCGGAAAGGACAAACCTTCTCACCCACAGTGTTGTGTTACCGTCGGATCCGTGGAACCCTCCGGCGTGCAGACCGTCGCCCGCGCCCTCTCGGTCCTGGACTGCTTCCGCGACGGCCGGGAGCGCGGCGTCTCGGAAGTGGCGCGGCAGCAGGGTCTCGCGGTCAGCACCACGCACCGGCTGCTGGCCACGCTCGTGCAGGCGGGCTTCCTGGAGAAGAACACCGAATCCAGCCGGTATCGCATGGGCGGCGCCCTCGCGGAGTGGGGGCAGATCGCCTACCGCCAGCACCGGATCTATCTCGCCGAGCCGTATCTCGAACAGCTCGCGGGCACCACCGGAGCCAGTTGCTCGGTCGCCACCCGCCACGGAATCCACGCCGTGCTACTCGGCACCAGCCGGTGGCGGGAGACCGACGGGCACGAACTACAGGGCGTACGGCTACCTCTGCACGCCAGCGCCCTCGGCAAGGCCCTGCTCGCCTGGTCGGAAACCACCGACGAGCAGTTGCGCGAACTTCCCTACGACGAGGGAACCGAGCGCTCGGTGTCCGGGCCCGGCGAGCTGCGCGCCGAACTGACCACCGCGCGGGAGCGCGGATACGCCTACAACGACGAGGAACTCGATCCCGGCTTCCGCACCATCGGCCTGCCCATCCTCGATCCCGCGGGCCACTGCCGGTTCGCACTCGGCCTGCGCGGGCCGACGACGCTGATGATCCCCGCACGCGTGCCGTTCTTCGTCGAGCTCGCGAAGGTCACCGCACAGGAGATCGCGGCCAGGTTCGCCGCCGCCTAGGTTCGCGAAAATAGGACGATCCGGTCGAAAAATCACCTGCCGCAGGTGCGCCACCCTATTGTTGACGCGTAATCGATAGCGCGAGGTCGTCGTTCGGGAGGCGGCAGCGGTGCCGCGCCGGGCACGGTCCGGCGTCGCCCGGGAAAGGAGTCGCATGACGAACGGTCACGCGCGGGTGCGCGCCGGGTCGTCGCCCAAGCTCGTTACCAGCCTCGCCCACGAGGCGCGGGTCTACGACTACTGGCTCGGCGGCAAGGACAACTACCCCGCCGATCGCGCCCTCGGCGACACGATCGCCATGCACATCCCGGCCATCCGCGACATGGCCCGCGCCAATCGCGCGTTCCTCGGCCGCGCGGTGCGCCACCTGGCCGGCGAGGCCGGCATCGATCAATTCCTCGACATCGGCGCCGGCCTGCCCACCGCGGGCAACACGCACGAGGTGGCCCAGCGGATCGATCCGGCCGCACGCGTGGTCTACGTCGACAACGACCCGCTCGTGCTCGCCCACGCCCGGGCCCTGATGGCGAGCACACCGCAGGGCAGGATCGAATTCCTCGACGCCGATCTGCGCGATCCGAGCGCCGTCCTGGACGCGCCCGTCCTGGCCGATACCTTCGACCCGGACCGGCCCATCGCGATCTTGCTGGTCGCGATCATGATGTTCTTCCGCGACAGCGACGATCCGCACGGTATCGTCGGCCGGCTGCTGGAGGCGGCGCCGTCCGGCAGCTATCTGGTGCTCACCCATTCCACCGGTGATTTCGACCGGCGGGCCATGGCGCGCGCGGCGGCCGCCGCCGAGCAGGCCGGCATCGCCTTCCGCCCGCGCAGCCGCGACGAGGTCGAATCCTTCTTCGCCGGAACCGCACTCGTCGAGCCGGGCGTCGTCGCGGTCGACGCCTGGCGGCCGGACTCGGATGCCGCTCCGGCCGGGGCACGGTCCGCTTGGTACTGGGCGGGCGTCGGGCGCAAACCCTGAGCGGCGTTTGAGCCGCCGCCGCGCGGCAATCACCTCGGAGGTATCCGGCGGCCGCGGACGGGTGAGGCGGTGGACATGGTCGACGACGTCGAGAAGCGCTGGCGCGATCCCCGCGGGTTCCGCCGCGCGGCGACCTACGTCGCCTCGGTGCTCGCCACCGCCGCGCTGGTCTTCCTGCTGAGCCTGCTGTGGGCCGCCCAGCGCGAGTGCGCGGACGCGGACCGGCTGTTGTGTGACAGCACCGCCCAGGTCGCCGTGGTACTCGGGCCCGCGGTGGTTCTGCTGATCGGCGGCATCGGCGCGTTCGTCGAAACCTACGTGCAGTGGCGCCGCGGCCGGACCTGGCCCATCTGGCAGGGCGCGGGCTGGTTCCTGTTCATCCTGATGCTGGTCTATCTCAGCATCGGCGGCGGCGCGGCGGCACGCTGATCAGTCGGCGACCCGCACGACCACCTTGCCGAAGTTGCGGCCCTCCAGCATCCCGATGAACGCCTCGGGAGCGGCGGCCAAGCCGGTCACGACATCCTCGAGGTAGCGCACGCGCCCCTCGGCGACCCACTCTCCCATCTCACGCAGGAAATCCGGGTACAGCTCGCGGACGAATTCGGTCTGGATGAATCCGCGCACCGTGAGGCTCTTGGTCAGGATGCGGCCGTAGTAGGCGGGCAGCCGGTCCGGGCCGTCCGGCGCTCCTGCCGCGTTGTAGTTGGCGATCAGCCCGCAGACGGGCACGCGCGCGTAGGTGTTCAGCAGCGGATAGACCGCGTCGGCCACCGCACCGCCGACGTTCTCGAAATACACGTCGATGCCGTCGGGGACCGCCGCCGTCAGCTGCTCGGCGAAATCGGGGGCGCGGTGGTCGAGCGCGACGTCGAAGCCGAGTTCGTTCAGGTAGGAGACCTTGCGCGGGCCACCCGCGATGCCCACCGTGCGGGCGCCACCGATCTTGGCGATCTGGCCGACGGCCGAGCCCACCGGACCGGTGGCCGCGGCGACCACGAGCGTCTCACCCGGCTGCGGTTTGCCGATCTTGCGCAGTCCCGCGTAGGCGGTGAATCCCGGCATGCCGAGCACACCGAGGGCGGTCGAGACCGGAGCCTTCGCCGGGTCGAGCCTGCGGACATCGCGCGCGGGGGCGACATCGTGGGTTTGCCAGCCCGAATAGGCCAGCACCACATCGCCTTTCGCCATCGATGAGTCGCGCGATTCGAGTACTTCGGCCACGGTCGCGCCGACCATCACCGCGCCGATCTCCACCGGCGCGGCATACGACTCGGCCGCACTCATCCGGCCGCGCATGTACGGGTCCAGCGACAGGTACCGGGTGCGCAGCAGGACTTCACCCTCGGCCGGAGCGGGGAGCTGCGCGGTCTCGGTCCGGAAATTCTCCGCGGTGGGCGCACCCACCGGCCGGGAGGCAAGCACGATTCGCGTCGACTCGACCATCCGCCCACCCTAACCGCAAGCGCGGGCGCCGGACGCCCGCGCGCAACCGTGTCCGGCGATCACCAGGACGGCGCTTTCGGCCCCAGGAACAAGCCGCCGTTCACTTCCAGCGTCTGGCCGGTGACCCAGCGCCCGTCCTCGGAGGCGAAGAAGGCCACCGCGTCGGCGATGTCCGCGCCGCTGCCGACGCGCTCCAACGCGGTCATGCCCGCGACGCCCGCGATCGCGCCGTCGTTGGTGTGCAGCCAGGAGTTCATGTCGGTGTCGGTGATGCCGGGCGAGACCGTGTTCACGGTGATCCCGCGGGGCCCGAGGGTATTGGCCAGCGAGCGGCCGAACACGTTGAGCGCGCCCTTGGTCATCCCGTAGACGACTTCCGGCGTGGCGAACCAGGTGACGCCGGAGGAGATGTTGACGATGCGCCCGCCGTCGCGCAGCAACGGCAACGCCCGCTGCACGATGAACAGCGGCGCCCGCACGTTGACCGCGAACAGCCGGTCGAAGTCCTCGGGCGTGGCCTGCTCGACGGTGGCCTCGTAGGCGATGATCGCGGCGTTGTTCACCAGGATGTCCAACGGCCGGTCGCCGAGCCCCGCGGTGAGTTCGCCGAACAGCTGGTCGATGTCGCCGTCGACACCCAGTTCGGCGCGCACCGGGAACGCCCGGCCGCCCGCGTGCCGGATCGCCGACACCGTCTGCTCCGCCGCCTCCTCGTTGGTGCCGTAATGCACGGCCACCTCGACGCCGTCGGCGGCCAGCCGTTCGGCGATGGCCCGGCCTATCCCCCGCGAGGCGCCGGTCACCAGGGCGGTCTTTCCGTTCGGATCAGTCATGATGCACTCCCGCATTGTCGTTAGGTAACGTTCCCTAACATCGTTGCCAGCGGCTACTCTATTCCCGTGGAACCGAAACGTCGAGCCGCCGCGGAGACCAGGGAGCACATCCTGGCCGTCGCGCGGGAGTTGTTCTACGAACAAGGGATTCGGGCGACCGGCGTGGATCGCGTCGCGGCCGAGGCGAACGTCGCGCCGCCCACCCTGTACCGGCTGTTCGGTTCCAAGGACGATCTGGTCGCCGCGTACCTGGAGCGCGAGGACCGCCATTATCGAGAGTGGTTCACCACGGCGGCGAGCGGGGACGGCCCGCGCGAGCGCATCCTGGCCCTGTTCGAGGCGCTGGCCGAGCAGGTGCGCCCCGAATCCTGTCGCGGTTGTCCGTTTCTCATCGCGCTCGGCGAATTCCCGGACCGCGACGTGCTCGGCCACCAACACGCCGTCGCGATGAAGAGCTGGGTGCGGGCACAGTTCGGCACGCTGGTCGGTGAACTCGCGGCGACCGCGCCGGTCGCCGACCCGCGGGCGCTGGCCGATCAGCTGATGCTGGTGATGGAAGGCGTCTACGCCACGACACAGGCGTTCGGCGCGATGGGTCCGGCCGCCCGGTCCCGCGCCCTGGTCGAGGCACTGCTTCCGGCCGCAGCTTCGAGATGAGCGTCCGGGATATCGACTCGAGCGAGCGGAACATTGGCGCGAGTGCCGCGGCTTCGTAGCGTCGTGACCATGACCTTGGAAATCGGTACGATCCTGCCCACCTCGACGCCCGATCCCGCGCGACCGATCCTGGGCGACGTGCGCGCCGCCGCTCGTCTCGCCGAGCAGATCGGCCTGGACTCGGTGTGGTCCACCGATCATCTCGTGGCCGGCGCGCCGATCCTGGACAGCACCGTGGTGCTGGCCACCGCCGCCGCCGTCACCGATCGCGTCCGCATCGGTTACGGCGTGCTGCTGCTCGCGTTGCGGCCGGTCGCGTGGGCCGCGAAGCAGATCGCCGCGCTCCAGTACGTCTCCGGCGACCGGTTGATCCTCGGCGTCGGCACCGGCAACCCGGCGCACGGGGATACCGGATGGCGGGCGGCAGGCGCGTCTTTCGCCGGGCGCGGCCGTCGCACGGACGAGGCGTTGCGTGTCCTGCCCGATCTGGTCGCCGGGCGACCCGCGGTACTCCCGGATGGCACCGAGGTCACCTTGGCACCGGGTGCAACCATGCCGCCGGTGCTGATCGCGGGCGACGGAGAACGGGCGCGACGGCGCGCCGCGGCCTACGCCGAAGGCTGGATCGCCATCGGAATCGAGCCGCCTCAGGTGGCCGCGGCCGCGGCCGAATTGACGACGCTGGCGGAGGAATACGGCCGCCCACCGCTCGAAGTGACCATCGTGGCGCCCCCCTTGGCGACCGATCCCGGCCAGGCCGCCGAGCAAATGGCCGCCTACGCCGAGGCGGGCGCCGCTCGCGTCATCCTCGCCCCGTCCGGAAGCGAATGGCAGGTCGGCTACGAGTTCGCCGCGAAGATCAAGGAACAGCTCTGATCGCTCTACCCCGGCGCGCGACGATCCCCGCGTGAGGCCGAAACGCATCGCTGCGATCCCGTATCCCCCACCCGCCAAGCGAAAAGGGGCCGAGCAGCCGTGCGCAGAAGCCCAGCGCGGTGAACCGAGGACGCCAGTCGGCATCGCCCCGCGGTGATCCGGGCTCAGGCAGGTATCGGCGAGCAGAGTAGCGCCACGGTGTCCGGCGGAAGCGGCGCGCGCGTTGCGTTGCGGCAACGGATCCCCTTGCCCGGAAACCTGTTCGGGCTGGACACGCCGCCGGGCCAGAGGTGCAGGCACCCTGCCCCGGCGGCGCCGTATCCGAGAAGGCGCGACCGTGGGCACGGTAGCACCGCCAGTTTGTTCGGAGCCCCGGGCGACTTGGATGGGCCGCTCACGGCAACTACCGTGCGGCACGACACCAGGCCGGTCGACTACCTCGTATTCCTCCGTATCGGGACGCGGCGAGGTAATTTGATCTCCGCTACGCCGACCACAGCTTCAGCTCCATCCCGCACCCACCCGAGATGCACAGGAGTTCACTTTGGCACGGCACCGTCGCCCGAACCGCTCGACCACCCGCGGCGCTTTCGCCATCGCCGCCGCGCTCGGCACTCTGCTCACCGGCATCGGAACCGATGCGGCGGCACGCCCGATCGGCCCCTACGACGTCGGCGGGGCGATCGAGGTCGAATACGACGAGGCCGGTGGGCCCGCGTTCTTCGGCGATCCGGTCACGCCCGACTCGCCCGCCGCCGGCGGTGGCCGCTACCAGGCGTTCGAGCGCGGCTCCTCCATCTACTGGCACCCGGACACCGGAGCCCATCAAGTCGGCGGGGCGATCCGCGACAAATGGGGCAATCTCGGTTACGAAGGCGGAGCGCTCGGCTATCCCGTGGCGCGGGAAGCGGCGACACCCTCGAAACCGGGCAGCTACAGCGTCTTCCAGAACGGGTCCATCTACTGGTCCCTCGGCACCGCCGCGCATCAGATCGGCGGCGCGATCCGCGACAAGTGGGGCGCCTTCGGGTGGGAGAGCAGCCCGTTGGGGTTCCCCATCACCGACGAATCCCCCGCCCGCTCGGGCAACGGCCGCTACAACCTCTTCGGCGGCGGAGCCATCTATTCGGCCCCGCGCAGCGGCACCCACGTCGTGTGGGGGTCGATCCGTGAGTCCTGGGAGGCCGCGGCGGCCGAAGCCGGACGCTACGGCTATCCCACCAGCGACGAATACGACTTCGAGAACGGCAAAGCCCAGGATTTCGAAGGCGGCCGTATCACCTGGACGCCCTGACCGCACGGGCCAGTGCCGTAGAAGGAGTTGAGGAGATGCTCGCTGGACGACTGTTCCCACGCGCCGCCGACGGGCAGCGATTTCGCCTGGAGGAGGTGCCGGTACCGACTCCAGGGCGCTTCCGCCGACAGCAGCTGCGTGGACGTGGACACTCCGGCTCCGAACCCGATCGTGTGCTCGAACCGGTGCGCCTGCGCCGCGCTCATCGCATCGACTTCGCCGAATCGGTGAGTGCCGTGCTCCCGCCGGCCGAAGCGGGCGAAGCGATACAGGCGTTGGAGAACAAGGAAGGCGATCCGATCCGAATCGTGCTGACACCGTGAACTTCCGGCAATCCGGACGTCGGAGCGATTCGTAACGGCTCCGCCGGCGACCCCAACTCGCGTTGGGGTCGCCGTGGCCGAACCAGCCGCTGCCCGAGCCTATCCTCAGACCCCGACCTCGACAGGAATCCTGCCACATCACCGCGGCCGCGTCGCATCGGTGATCTTCCATCGGTACGTACATGCGCGCGTGCATGTGCATTGGCGCCACCGGTCTCGAAATACTCGAAGATCAAGGTGGACCGACGCCAATCGATAACGTTTGAGCATCGGCAAGGATTCGACGATGCCGAACTGTTACCTTTCGGAAGTATCATTTCGACGAGTTACGATCGACAACAACAGAATTCATACCCCGGTGCGAGGATTCGATTCGGGTGCTGCACGATTCACCGCGACGCCCCTGAATCGATCCGACCGCCCGGTTTTCAAACGGCCGAGATGGCTCCGCTCCGAAAGTGCGCAGTACCAACGTGCGCGGAGCAGGTCAACGCGTTGAGCAAACTCCCCGCGCATGCCGCACGGCGAGTACGGCCCGCTCGGGGCGGCGCCGATCGCGTCCTATTCGCCCGAGCGCATGCCGCCGAGCAACTCGCGCAGGAAACCGATGCTCTCGGCCGGAGACAGCGCCTCCACGCTGATCCGGTTCATGACCGACATGTACAGCTCGACATCGCGCTGCTTGTCGAAATACAACGAGCTGGTGAGCTGTTCGGTGTAGACGATGTCGGCCAGCTCGGGTTCCGGGAATCGAAGGATGCTGAACGGGCCACCCGCCGCGGAGTGCCCGCCCGCCGAGTACGGCAGTACTTGTATCCGGATGCTGGGACGGTCGGCCATCCCGACCAGATGTTCGATCTGCTCGAGCAGAACCTCCACCCCGCCGACCGGCCTGTGCAGCGCCGCCTCGTCGATGACCGCCCAGAGCGTCGGGGCGGCCGCCCGATAGAGGATCTGCTGGCGGCGCATGCGAATGGCGACGCGACGTTCGGTCTCGTCGGTATTGCCCAGCTGGATCACCGCGCGCGCGTAATCGGCGGTTTGCAGCAGCCCGGGCACGAATTGCGCCTCGTAGGTGCGGATCGTAGTGGCGGCCTGTTCGAGGCCGATGTAGGTCTCGAACCACGCGGGAAGCAGATCGCTGTAGTGCTGCCACCATCCCGGATCGTTGGCCCGGCGAGCCAGTTCGAGATACGTTTCGCGTTCAGCGGGGTCGACAACGCCGTAGAGGCTCAGCAGGTCGCGCAGGTCACGTTCTTTGAAACCGGTCCGGCCCAGTTCCAGTCGGCTGATCTTGGCGTGCGATCCGCGGATGGCGTCGCCCGCGGCCTCCCTGCTGATTCCGCAGCCCTCGCGCAGCTGTCGCAACCGGCTGCCCAACGCGATCCGGAGGACGGTCGGACCACGTTCTGCGGCAGGGAAATCCGCGTTGTCACCGGCATCCTCGTCGTTGCTCATGCATGCCTCCGGCCGATCGGGGGTTAGACCGCGGGGCGTAGTGCCTCCACCATCACAGCTGTCTGAACGTCGGCTGCAAATCCTACTAGTCCGTTCCCGGACGGCGGTCCAGGCGCGAGTGCGTGCCCGGAACACCGGGGGCACAAACATGTATTCGCAAGAGTGCCAACGCAATATCTTGCCCGCAAATCCGAGCGAGCCCGCGGCGGTATGCGTAGAGTCGCCCCCGACGGTGGCCACGAGGAGGAGGAGCGCCATGACGTCGGCAGAGGGATCGACCCGCCTAGCGGGTGTGGACCCGGCGGTGCCCAGCATCGCGCGCGTGTACGACTACGCCCTCGGCGGGACGGACTGGTACGAATCCGACCGGCAGGTATATCAGCGCCTGAAGCGGGCGGTGCCGCACCAGGACGACGTCGGCGCCGCGAATCGGCGCTGGCTCGAGCGGGTGGTCCGGTACGTCACCCGGTCGGCGGGCATCGATCAGATCCTCGACCTGGGCAGCGGACTGCCCACGCAGAAGAACACCCACGAGATCGCCCAGGAACTCGACGCGGCGGTCGCGGTGGTCTACGTGGACAACGACCCGGCCTGCGTCGTCCGGGGACGGGAGGTACTCGAAGCCAACGAACGCACCCACTTCCTCGACTCGGACCTCACCCGCCCCGCGGATCTGTTCGACAGCATCGCGGTCAACCGTTACCTCGACCTGTCCCGCCCGATGTTGCTGATGCAGTGCGGCACTTTGCACCACGTCGACGACGACCAGGACCCCGCTGGCATCATGCGGCGGTATATCGATCGTCTCGCACCGGGCTCCTATGTGATGATCAGCCACTTCTTCGATCCGGCCGACGAGAACGAGCATTTGCACGTACTGGCCAGGCGGGCCGAGCGGGCACTGCACGATGGGGGCCTCGGCACCGGCCGATGGCGCACCCGCGCGGAGATCCAGGCGTTCTTCGACGGACTGGAAATGGTTCCACCGGGATTGGTGGAGCTGCACGAATGGTGGCCCGGCGGCCCCGCGCTGCGCACGCCGTGGCCCGACGAACGGCTCATCCTCGGCGGCGTCGGCCGCAAGACTTGAACCCGTCCCCACCACGGAGCCCGATATGACTTCGAACGACGTGCAGATCACCGAGCAGGGCGCCCGGGACGAACCGGCCGGCGTCCTCGGTGGCATGAAACCCCAACGGTCACCACCGCGATCGGCCGATGAGTATCGACCGGTTCGTATGCTCGGTCGTGGTCGGCGAGACCGCCGTCGGTCCACGAAATCAGCACCCGCCGAACGTATCCGCACGGATTGCCCGCCGATTCGGCGGACCCTAGGCTGGTGAGCCAGGCGACGGGAACTACAGAGAGGTCTCCATGTCCGAGCACGCTCCCCGGACCGGTGTTCGCGCGCCGGTAGGCGTGGACACGACACGCGCGAGCATCGCCCGCGTCTACGACGCCACCCTCGGTGGCAAGGACAATTACGAAGTCGACCGCTACGTGCGCGACAAAGTCGCCGAAGTCGCGCCGCGGCAGAGCGATGTGGCGCGCATGAATCGCCGCTGGCTGCACCGCGTGGTGCGCTATCTGGCCGGGACCGTCGGCATCGACCAGTTCCTCGACATCGGCGCGGGGCTGCCGACCGTCGGCAATACCCATGAGATCGCCCAACAGCAGAATCCCCAGGCGCGCGTGGTGTACGTCGACAACGACCCGGTGTGCAACATCCACGGCCGCGTCCTGCTCGAGCGCAACGAATTCACGCATTTCGTGCCCGCGGATCTCACCGCGCCGAAGACCTTGCTGTCGCACTCCGACGTCACCCGGCACCTCGATCTCACCCGGCCGCTGGCGCTGATCCTGTGCGGCATCCTGCATCACGTCGACGACGACCTCGATCCGGCCGGGATCATGCGTCAGTACATCGACGCGCTGCCCGCAGGCTCCTACGTCGCGATCACGCATTTCTACGATCCCGACGACGGCGGCGAGGCGCACGAGATGGCCGCCGAGCTGCAGCGGCGTTTCACCGAAATGGGCTTGGGCTCCGGCTGGTACCGCACCCGCGAGCAGATCGCCTCGTACTTCGGTGATCTGGACCTGATCGAGCCCGGCTTGGTCGAACTCGACGACTGGTGGCCGATGGGTCCCGCGATACGCCCGCGGATGACCGAGGAACGTCTGCTGCTCGGCGGCGTCGGCTACAAATCCGGGTCGTCGAACGGCGTCGTGACCGCACTGCGCCGCCGCGCGACCGAGGACGACCTATCGGATGCCGCCGCCGGACCACACGGCTGAAAGGTAATTGCCGCAATGACTTACGACGACCTGAACGGACCGGACCTCCGCGAGGACCGGTGGCGTCACCTGGAAGTCCCGCTCGGGCCCGGCCAGAGCTGGCGCTACGCCGACCCGGCCGCCCGTACCGAGGTCGGCGATGGTGCCGTGTCGGTCCGGATCGACGCCTTCACCCGATCCCACGCCGACGTCCAGATCCTGGACAACCCGAAGCATCTGCTGGTGTCGACCGAAGCGTTCGATCTCACCGACGGTCCACGGACTTTCACCGTGGAGATGGCGGCGGAGAACATCGGCGCCACCGGCGAGGACTACCGGGACGGCTTCGCCGCGTTCAACGTCCTCGATATGAGCAGCGCCCAGGTCTTCGACGTGATCGCGACCAGCAAGCACGCCTATGCCATCCACGAGCGGCTGTTCGTGCCGGGCGTCGTCCCCGCGGAAGAAGCGTTCACCCACGTGGTGCACGCGCCGCTGGCGGGGATCGACATCAAACCCGGCGAGTTCCACCGCTACCGCGTCACGATCGACCGGGCCGCGGGCACCGCGGGCTGGTACGTCGACGACGCCCCGGTGTACACCACCCGCGCGCCGCAGCTGCCCGAGACGGTGCAGATCGGTTTCGGCATCATCACCTTGCACCCGATCGAAGACGGACACAGCACATCGCTGCGCGGACAGGGACTGCACGCGTCGTGGCGCGACTTCACGGTGGAGTGACCGGCGTCGCCGAGCGACGCGAGGTTCGCTGAAAACAACTGATGCCCAGCCGAACTCGGCTGGGCATCAGCTACGTCATCGCCTGCCGGTGGCCCTGACCGCCGGTCAGACACTCTCTTTGCGCGGCCATTCGACGCTGCCCGACCGGGCGTATTCGCCCGGCGCGATACCGTCCTCGTCCATGCCGTACTCGTAGTCGTACTCGTCCTCCGTACGACGGCGCGGATCCCACACCATCGCCACGGCCGACACGGCCAGCAACGCGACGACAATGGCCGCGATGACTACATAGAGCACGTCTTCCAACCTCCTGAAGGAAAAATCGAATAGCACACCGCCGTGCCGGATACGCAACGCGCACAGCTTCTTTGACGCCGCAGGCATAGTAAGCCGCAGCACCGGGAATCGGACATTCCGACGCCGGTTACCGACCGGTCGCCACCGGATCCGGGCCGGTCGGCAACGTCCGCCGATTCCCCGGAAACGCCCCGCGAACGTTCAGCGTCGCTTAGGCTCGGCACAGTCCCGGTGGCTCCGGGACAGCCGGCGCGGCATCGGTATGCCCAAGCCTGCCGCGATCGCTGGTGGTAGCGGTGGGGTTCACCCCATTAGATGAACCTCGCCGTCCCGCCGCCTCCCGTGAAATCGCAGGGACATTCGCTTGGAATCACCCGCTTCGGGCATCCTTCGAGCTACCGTCTTCGGTCATGGACGACATCGAACTGCAGCCACCGACCGTCGCCTCCGCCAAGCACACCGGCCTGGTCCTGGACATCGCCACCCTCGACATCCACAACCCGCTCGCCCGGCCCGGCGAGACCACCTATCCGTATGTTCGCTGCACCGACCACCGGGTCCTGCGTCTACCCGAGCCGTTGCACCGGTGGGCCACCGAGACCATCGCGCTCAACCACACCCAGCACGCCACCGGCGCCCTGCCCCTGTTCCCGGGGCAGGTCGAATTCGGCATCCTCGACGGCACCATGTACGCCGAAGTCCTCTGACCCGAATCCATGACGAGAGCCCGGTCGACACGGCCGGGCTCTCACGCGTTCAGGGGATTCGCCGCCGCAGGCCGGATGCGTGAGTGCCCGACCGCGTGCACGTCGGCCGAGGGGCGCACCATCGGTGTTCCGCCGCCGGAGTGGCCCCGGTCCCGGCTCGCGTCCTCCGGCCGACATCGGTCCTCCGATCGGCGAACGCCACGTGCTCGATGACGGCGATGGACCGACCCGCGCACCGATTCGAGGCGCCGGGTCGACGCACGACCCGGTGTGCCTGTGGCGCGCTTTCCGACCGCACGACACACTGGAGCCCGTGAATCGCATGTCAACCCGACGGCGCCGCCGCGGATCGGACGGCCTGCCGTGACCGACCTCGCCCGCGGTGAGAACCGCCCCGCGCCCGGCGACCGGCTGACCGTGACCGTGACCTGCTCGGCCCCCGTCGACGTCTCGGCGCTGTTGCTGAACTCGGCGGGGCGGGTGCGCTCCGACGCCGATTTCGTGTTCTTCAATCAACCGGTCGCCCCCGGCGTCACCTACCGGCACGGCCGGGGTGCGGGCGATGTGGTGGACATCCAGACCAGCGCGCTGCCCGGCGACGTGGATCGCGTCGTCGTCACCGCGAGCCTGGACGGCAACGGCCCGCCCACCTTCGCGTCCGCGGGGTCGCTGCGCGCGACCATCGCGTCCCCCTCTGGCACGCTCGCCTTCCCGATGACCGGGCTGAGCACCGAGACCGCCGTGGTGTGTGTGGAGATCTACCGTCGCGGCGGCGCGTGGAAGGTGCGCGCGGTCGGGCAGGGTTACGACAACGGACTGGCCGGAATCGCGACGGCCTTCGGCGTGAGCATCGACGACGAACCGGCCCCGGCGCCCGCTGCGGCTCCCCCACCGGCGAATCGACCGGCCCCGCCGGCTCCGGCGCCCGCTCCCCCGCCCGCCTATCCACCTCCCCCGCCACCGGCGAACCAACCACCGCCACCGGCCTACCAGCCCGCGCCATCGCCTTCCTACCCACCGCCACCGGCCTATTCCGCGCCGGCCGCCGCGGTGCCGCCACCACCGATGCACTCACCTCAGCAAGGAGCGCTGCCGATGCAGAGCGAACTCTTCGCCCCCAGCCACGCCGAAGTCACCGGCGCCGGCATCCAGAAGCAGGGCGGCAAGATGATCAAGGTGGCCGTCAACGGCGAGGTCATGGCTCGCGCCGGATCGATGGTCGCCTACCAGGGCGATCTGCAATTCCAGGCGCTCGGCGCGGGCGGGATCGGCCGGGCGATCCAGCAGCGGCTGACCGGCGAGGGCGTTCCGCTGATGAAGGTGTCCGGGCGCGGCGACCTGTTCGTCGCCAACGGCGCCGCCGACGTGCACACCATCGATCTGGACGGCACCGACGGGCTCACCATCAACGGCGCCAACGTGCTGGCCTTCGATTCCACCCTGCGCTACGACATCCGGATGGTGCAGGGCGCCGCCGGATTCGCCAGCAACGCCGGGTTGTTCAACTGCGTCTTCACCGGCCGTGGCCGCATCGCCATCACCACCCACGGCACGCCGGTGGTACTCAACGTCGACCAGCCGACCTACGCCGACCCGCAGGCGGCGGTGGCCTGGTCGTCGAGCCTGCAGACGGGCATCAAACGCAACGATTCGTTCGGATTGGGCAGGCTGATGGGCCGCAGCACCGGCGAGGGGATGACGCTGTCGTTCTCCGGACACGGTTTCGTCATCGTGCAGCCGTCGGAGCTGCCGCCGGGCGGCTTCGTCGGAGGCACCGGCGGCGGACAGGAGGCCGGCCAGAGCGGCGGTGTGCTCGGCGGCCTGTTCGGCTGACGGCGAGAGTCGCGGTCAAGCCTGGAGCGATACGAGTTCCACGACGGTGATGTCCGACGGCGCGCCCACTCGCACCGGCGGGCCCCACGCCCCGGCTCCCCGGGAGACGTACAGCTGCGTGTCGCCGTATCGCTCCAGCCCGGCGACGGTCGGATTCGCCAGCCCGGCAAGGTAATTGCCGGGCCAGAGCTGGCCGCCGTGGGTATGGCCGGACAGCTGCAGATCGACGCCGTGCGCTACCGCGTCCTCGATCAGCACGGGCTGATGCGCCAGCAACACCGCGGTGCGCGCCCGGTCGCGGTCGCCGAGCGCCTTGCCGAAATCCGGTCCCTGCCCGATGCGTTCGCCCTGTACGTCGTTCACCCCGGCCAGATCGAACCCGGGCAGCTCGGTGCGGGCGTTCGCGAGCAGGTGCATGCCGAGCTCCTGAACGTGCTCCACCCATTGTTCGGCGCCGGAGAAGTACTCGTGGTTTCCGGTCACGAAGAACGCGCCGTGGCGGGCACGCAGCCCGGCCAGCGGCTCGACGGCCGATCGCAGGTGCTCGACGCTGCCGTCCACCAGGTCGCCGACGACCGCGATGAGGTCGGGCTGGGTGTCGTTGACACTGCGCACCACTCGCTGGGCGAAGCCGCGCCCCAGGATCGGACCGAGATGCACGTCGCTGACCACCGCGATGCGGAACCCGTCGGCTCGGCGCGGCAACTTCGCCAGCGGCACGGCGACGCGCTTGACGCTCGGTCCGTCCAGGACGCCGTGGGCGCCGATGCCGACGGTCGCCGCCGCGGCGGCGACCGCGGCGCCGCTCACCACCCGCGAGACGAAGACACGGCGCGGTAGGCGAGTCTTCGGGGACTCGGCGGGAGCGGCCGTGTCCGGCAGGGACTCCGGCGCGGAACCCGCTGCCGTCGATGACTCCCGCGCAGAGCCATGTTCCGCAGGAGACTTCGACGCGGAATCGCTTCCCCCGGCAGACGCCTGTCCGGAACCGCTCCCCACGAAAGACTCCGACGCCGAACCACTCCCCACAACAGACACCTGCCCGGAACCGCTCCCCACAGGAGACTCCGACGCCGAACCACTCCCCCCGGCAGACGCCTCTTCGGAACCGCTCCCCCCGGAAGACTTCGGGACGGAATCGATCTCCGCAGGAGATTCCCGGTTCGGTCCCGCCCGGCCCCGATCGAACCGGCGCAGCGCGAGGATCCGGATCGGCTCGCCGATCGCCAGCGCCAGCAGCAGGTACACGAACAACGCGCCCCACAGATAGCCGGGCCAGGCGATGATCCGGACCACCGCGAACGGAGCGGACGCCAGCTCGGCCACCGTCGCGCCCAACAGCAGCAATGGCCCGGCCAGCACGATCGCGGTGCCGACGCGCCGCGCGCGGGAGCCCGCCGCGGTCGTGTCCCGCACGAGCCGCCGCCAGACATACCAGTGGGCGCCGACGACCGTGAGCACGACGACGCCCACGAGGACGAGCACGGCGACACCGACCAGAACACTCTTCACGACCACGACGGCACTCTCTGTGAACATTCGGCTTGCGCGGCATCAACCTACGTCACGATGAGGGCCGTGCACGGGTCGAGGACTTCCCGGTGCCGGTTACTCCGTCCGTTCCAGCACGCCGCGCAGGAACGCCGCCTGGCCTGCATGCTGGAGATCATCGGAGATCACGCTGACCAGCCGCACACCCAGCGTCACCGGCGGATCCCACCGGACGTCGACGACGCGGTCCAGATCGCTGTCGGTCAATTTCCGGACGAAACGCAACGTCTGTTCGTGCACCGCGTCGTAGTAGCCCGTGAGCGATTCGGCCGACGCCCGGATGACCGCCACGTCGGCGGGGCGGTCACCGTAGCCGGTCGCTCCCGCGTCGATGGGCAGGTCGAAGCGGTCGTACCAGCCCTGCGCGGTCCAGACCTGCTCGGTGCCGGCCACTTCCGCGAGGTGGTCGTCTTGCACGCGGGTGAGATGCCAGATCAGCCACGCGATCGAGTTGGCGCCCGGATCCACCCGGCGGACGAGGTGGTCGTCCGCCAGCCCGTCCACCGCTTCGTGCACCACCTCCTTGATCCGCTCGTAGGCGTCGGTGAGCACATCGGCACTGGTAGCCATCAATCGACTCCTTCTCGGGTAGTCCGCTGCCACCGACGGTACCCAGCGCGACCACCCGCCACGACCGGCGACGCTCCGCGGGGAGGAAATTCTCGCACGACCGCACCATATTGAATGTACCGTTATTCAACGGTACGATATGCATTGGTTAGATTGGGTCGATGACCTCCGAAATCGGTCACCGACCGGACGAAGACGTACCGAAGTGAGGGAGTACCGATGATTCACGACGTCGAGACCGGACGCGCCCGGCGAGCGGTTGTCCGCGTGGCGATGGTCGCCGCGCTCGCACTGACCCCCGTCGCCGCGGTCGCCGCGCCCGCGATGGCGCAGCAGCCGACCGTCGCGCAGACGAGCCAGGCTCAGGAGATCCACGGTGGCTGGCACCGCCACGGCGGCTGGGGCCACCACGGCGGGTGGGGCGGTTACGGCGGCTGGGGTGGCTACGGTGGCTGGGGCGGTTACGGCTACGGGGGCAACCCGTTTGGCTTCTACAGCCCGTTCGGCATCTGGCCCGGCATCGCCTGGATGCTGCCCGGCACCGGTAGCGCGTTCTGAGCGGAGCGCTCCCGCAGCACGTCCGATGATTCCGGCTCCGCGCCGTCGACCCTGCGCCTTGTTCGCGGCCCGGCTCCGCATGGGCGCGGCCCCGGAATCATCTGGCACCTGGCGAAATCGATCCCCGAGCCCGGTAGCCATACGTACCGACGCGATCTCCGGATCGAGTGCCGCAACCCCGCAGCGGCCTCGAATCACCGCCTCGCGCCGAGCGACCGCCCGAGCGGTGAAGTTCACCCTCCGATCTCGAACCGGGCCGCGATAAACCCAGCACCCCGGCAGCGCTCGGCCGACGAACTCGCACCGATCCGGCTGCCACGTCTGAATTTTCCGGGAAAATCAGCGTTTGTCGCGCGAAATTTGCACCGCGCCAGACGAATCAGCACACAGTCTGCAATTCGGCCGAATCGGACAGCGAAACAAGCTTTGCCCGTGCGCAATTCAGTAGCGCCCCGGGTGCGGGCACTTCGCCGATTTTTCGTGAAATTCGCAGAACGATTGCTTCGCGAAAGCCCTACGGCCAGAATGGGTGGGGCCGAGAACCGGCATCTCGGGGATTCGTCGGCACTCGTGGCCGACACGACTATGTGGGGAAAAACGATGAGAGTCAACAGATTCGCCGCAACCGCCCTGCTGGCGGTCGGAGCCACCGGAATAGCGACGGGTGTCGCGCACGCACAGCCCGCGGCACCGGCACAGGTCAGCGTGCACGGCGTCGAGCAGGGAATCGGTTTCACCTCGGCTCCCGCCGCCGACGGCACGGGGGTGGTCACCACCCTCGACGCGGGCACCTTCGCGTTGACGGCCGACGCGGGCGCCGTCGAACTGCGCAACGGGACGGGGCAGGTCGTCGCGACCATGCCCTTGGCGTTCCAGGCCTCCGGCGCGGCGCACGGGCTGGCGCCCACGATCACCGATGCCGGCCGCACCCTCACGGTGACGCCGGTCGACGCGCCCGCGAGCACCGAGCGCCTCACCCAGTTC
This sequence comes from Nocardia sp. NPDC041819, assembly GCF_055590505.1. Taxonomy (NCBI): domain Bacteria; kingdom Bacillati; phylum Actinomycetota; class Actinomycetes; order Mycobacteriales; family Nocardiaceae; genus Nocardia; species Nocardia sp. NPDC041819. The sequence continues at coordinate 109,863 of NZ_JBVJAP010000008.1, forward strand.
GTCGGTGAGGACGACACGCTCGCGCGCAAGCAGTACAACGCCGGTATCGGCGCCCTCATCGGCGCGGGCATCGGCGCCGTGATCGGCTTCTTCCTCGGCGGAGTCGGCGCGCTGGTCACCGTTCCGATCGGGGCGGGCATCGGTGCGCTGATCGGATTCTCCACGCCGTAATCGACCGAGTCGGTGTGCGGCCGGAAGACGGCCGCACACCGATCGCCGGTCGCGCCGCCGGGATCGCCTGGGTGTCCGCGCACTTTCGCGCTGGTCGGCCGAGGGGAACGCGGCGGCCCGATCGTCGTTCGTCCAGACCCGTGGACGTCGCGCCGAAACGGAATGCCCGGCCGTGTGCTGGGGCATGATGTGAGGGCACGGAGACGATCGGAGCGAAGACACAGGATCCGCGGAGATGGCACAGCGCAGTTCCCTCTCGCAGCGACGCGCTGCACTGGAACAAGAGTGGTCTCGATGGATACCCGCCGGGACACCGCAGGGTGATTCCGCGCTGCGCAGCGAGGTCGCGCAATCGTGGCTGCGATCGCTGCGCACCGTCGATCCGGCGTGCGAGCACGCGCCCCACGCCGACGCCGATGTGGCCGCCCGCTGGGCCGAGTCCCCTCTGCGCACACCGGTATCCGAGCTGACCGACCAGTTGCGCGACATCACCGAAGGCGCGGGCTACGTCGCGGCGATCACCGACGAAACCGGCACCATCCTGTGGTCGCACGGCGGTCCGGTGATGCGCCGCCGCGCCGAACAGGTCAACTTCGCGCCGGGCGGTCGATGGGACGAGGCGCACATGGGCACGAACGCGTTGTCGCTGGCATTGCGCACCGCGCGGCCGCACACCGTGTTCTCCGCCGAGCACTTGGTCGCCGCCCTGCACGGCTGGGTCTGCTACTGCGCGCCGATCCGCGCCGCGGACGGTCGCCAGCTCGGCGTGCTGGACCTGTCCACCACCTGGGATCGCGCGCACCCGCTGGCCTTGTCCACCGCCCGTACCCTGGTCACCGCCATCGAGACCAAGCTGCACCATCGCATGGCCACGCCAGGGGTCCGGCTGACCTGCCTCGGCGGCGCCCGCCTGATCCGTGACGGCGCCCCCGTGCGGCTACGGCCGAGGCACCTGGAGATCCTGACCCTGCTGGCACTCGAACCCGACGGGTTCACCCACGAACGTCTGCACTTCGCGGTGTACGGCGACCGACCGGTCGGGGCCAGCACGCTCAAATCCGAGATGTCCTACCTGCGGCGCGCCACCGGCGGCGACATCACCAGCCGGGTCTACCGCCTGGTGAGCCCGCTGTCCTGTGACGCCGTGGACGTGCTCGCCGCGCTCGAAGCGGGCGACACCGCCACGGCGGTCGAGCTGTATCGCGGGCCGCTGCTGCCGGACTCGGACACCCCCGGCATCGTGCAGTGGCGCGAGTACCTGGCGGTCGGCGTGCGCACCGCGGTGCTGTCCGGCGGAAACGTCGAGCACGCGCTGCGTTACGGCGAGCGCGCACCGCACGACATCGAGATCCACGAACACGCGCTTCGCCTGCTTCCCGCGGGCGACGGGCGTCGTGCGCTGGCGGCCGCACGGCTGCACGGCGCGCTGCGCGACTGAGCTCGCGCGCCTCAACGTTTCGTCAACCCTCGCGAGGCATAGTGACCCGCATCACGGACGCCGCGCCGTGTGCATCACGTCCGCAACCAGCGAGGAGTCACCCGCCATGAGCTACGCGAAGCCGGGAACCGAGGGCAGCGTCGTCGAATTCGCCACGCGCTACGACAATTTCATCGGCGGTGCGTGGACCGCCCCGGTGGAAGGCCGTTATTTCGAGAATCCCTCGCCGGTGGACGGCCAGACCTTCTGCGAGGTGGCGCGGTCCTCGGCCGCCGATATCGAACTGGCCTTGGATGCCGCGCACCGGGCGGCTGACGCGTGGGGCGCCACGTCGACCACCGAGCGAGCCAATCTGCTCAACAAGATCGCCGACCGGATCGAGGACAACCTCGAGGCGTTGGCAGTGGCCGAGACCTGGGAGAACGGCAAGCCGGTCCGGGAAACGCTGGCCGCCGACCTGCCCTTGGCGGTCGATCACTTCCGCTACTTCGCCGGAGCGGTCCGCGCGCAGGAAGGCGGCATCAGCGAGATCGACGCCGACACCATCGCCTACCACTTCCAGGAACCTCTCGGCGTCGTCGGGCAGATCATCCCTTGGAACTTCCCGATCCTCATGGCCACCTGGAAGCTCGCACCGGCCCTCGCCGCGGGAAACGCCGTGGTGCTCAAGCCCGCCGAGCAGACCCCGGCCTCGATCCTGAAGGTCGTTGAGCTGATCGCCGATCTGCTGCCGCCGGGAGTCCTCAACGTGGTCAACGGTTTCGGCGTCGAGGCGGGCAAGCCGCTGGCGGCCAGCCCGCGCGTGGCCAAGGTGGCCTTCACCGGCGAGACCACCACCGGCAGGCTGATCATGCAGTACGCCAGCGAGAACATCATCCCGGTCACGCTCGAACTGGGCGGAAAGAGTCCCAACATCTTCCTGCCCGACATCATGGCCGCCGACGACGCCTTCCTCGACAAAGCGGTGGAGGGCTTCGTGATGTTCGCGCTCAACCAGGGCGAGGTGTGCACCTGCCCGTCCCGCGCGCTGATCCACTCCTCGATCTACGACGAGTTCATCGCCCGGTGCGTCGAACGCACCAAAGCCATCCGCAGCGGCAACCCGCTCGACGAGGCCACCATGATCGGCGCGCAGGCCAGCAACGACCAGTTCGAGAAGATCCTGTCCTACATCGACATCGGCCGCCAGGAGGGCGCCGAGGTGCTCACCGGCGGCGGCCCGCGCAAGGTCGACGAGTTCCCCGGCGGTTTCTACGTCGAGCCGACGATCTTCTCCGGCCGCAACGACATGCGGATCTTCCAGGAGGAGATCTTCGGACCGGTCGTGTCGGTGACCACGTTCGACTCCGTCGACGAGGCGCTGAAGATCGCCAACGACACCCTCTACGGACTCGGCGCGGGAGTGTGGACCCGCGACATCAACGCCGCCTACCGCCTCGGCCGCCAGATCAAGGCGGGCCGGGTGTGGACCAACTGCTATCACGCCTACCCCGCGCACGCCGCCTTCGGCGGCTACAAGAAGTCCGGCATCGGGCGCGAGAACCACCGCATGATGCTCGACCACTACCAGCAGACCAAGAACCTGCTGGTCAGCTACTCGCCGGACAAGCTCGGATTCTTCTGATGCCGGATCCGGCCGGTCGCGTGGAGTTCACCGGACCGGCGCGAGCGCTGCTGCGCCGGCTGATCGAGCAGCACGGCCCGGTGATGTTCCATCAGTCCGGCGGCTGCTGTGACGGCAGCGCACCGATGTGCTATCCGCGCGGCGAATTCCGGGTCGGCGCGTCGGACGTGCTGCTGGGGTATCCGGCGGCGGACACCCCGTTCTGGATGAGTGCCGACCAGTACGAGTATTGGCGGCACACCCATCTCACGGTCGACGTGGTGCCGGGACGGGGCAGCGGATTCTCCCTGGAAGCGCCCGAAGGGGTGCGCTTTCTGATCCGCTCGCGACTGCTCACCGACGAGGAACTCGCCGTCCTCGAGGCACAGCCGCCCCCGACCGGGGCGGACCCGCACCGGTGACCCGGGGCGCCGGCCACCGACGATTACGGTCGCGCCGGTGCCTCGCCAGGGCTCCTCGCCGGACCGCCGCCGCGGTGGCCGGGCCGCTCCGAGCACGAAAAATCCGTATGCGGGAATAGCCGGAGGGCGGATACGGTCGTTCGAGGTGGTTAGACAGGCGAACGAGAGGGGCCGCGGTGGCGACCGAGACTGTGACGGCGTCCGTAGGGCTCCGATCCGAGCGCGGCGCCATCCTCGGCTCGCTGATGCTGGCGACCGCGCTGGTCGCGCTCGACTCGACGGTCATCGCCACGGCGGTGCTCACCATCACCGACAGCCTCGGCGGCTTCGCGCAGTTCCCCTGGTTGTTCTCCATCTATCTGCTCGCGCAGGCGGTGACGGTGCCGATCTACGGCAAGCTCGCCGACACCGTGGGGCGTAAACCCGTGATTCTGTTCGGGATCGCGATGTTCGCACTGGGTTCGCTGCTGTGCGGCGTGGCGACCAGCATGCTCGGACTGATCGTCTTCCGCGCCGTCCAGGGCATCGGCGCCGGAGCGATCCAGCCGATGACGATGACGATCGCGGGCGATTTGTACACGTTGTCGGAGCGCGCCAAGGTCCAGGGATATCTGGCCAGCGTGTGGGCCATGTCGAGTGTGGCGGGCCCGTTGCTCGGCGGCCTGTTCGCCGAGTACGTCAGTTGGCGCTGGATCTTCCTGATCAACCTTCCGCTCTGCGCGCTGGCCGGATGGATGCTGGTGCGCAATTTCGCCGAGGCCGCGCCACGACGCAGGCAGAGCGTCGACTACCCGGGTGCGGCTCTGCTGACCGTCGGCGCGGGCGCGTTGATCCTCGGACTGCTCGAGGGCGGCCAGGCGTGGGCGTGGTCCTCGCCGGTCAGCGTCGGGATCTTCGCGGGCGGCGCGCTCCTGCTCGTGCTGTTCGGGCCGGTCGAACGCAGGGCGCGCAATCCGATCCTGCCGCTGTGGGTGTTCACCCGCCGCGTGGTGATCGCCAGCAGCCTGGTGTCGGTCCTGGTCGGCGCCGTCCTGATCGGAGCGACCTCCTACGTGCCCACCTTCACCCAGGGTGTGCTCGGCACCGGCGCGCTGGTCGCGGGCCTGACGGTCGGCGCGCTCACTCTCGGCTGGCCGCTGGCCGCGTCCCAAGCGGGCAAGGTGTACCTGCGCATCGGCTTCCGCGCGACAGCCCTGATCGGCAGCGGCTTGGCGGCGCTCGGCGCCGCGAGCACGCTGTTGATCACCCAGCACTCGGCGCTGTGGCAGGTCGCCGCGTCCTGCTTCGTGATCGGCACCGGCATGGGCTTGGTCGCGACCCCGACCCTGATCGCGGCGCAGACCAGTGCCGAGTGGACCGAACGGGGCGTGGTCACCTCGGCCAATATGTTCGCGCGCTCGCTCGGCAGCGCGGTGGGCGTCGCCGTGTTCGGTGCGATCGTGAACTCGCGGGTCGGCCACACCGACCACCCGCTGCCCGCCACGCTGGCCTCGGCGGTGCATCTGGTCTTCGTCACGATCGCGGCGATGGCCGCCGTCATGCTCATCGCTTCGGCGATGATGCCCCGGCGCTCGACGACCGGCTGACCGTCGGTCCCGCACCGCGCTCGGCCACAGTGGCGCGAGGTGCTTCGGTCGCTCTGGACAGGTGGGCGGCAACCGGGTGGCACCCATGCCGGGCAGCTCACGGAGGCGCGGGCCGCGCCGACATCCAGCGCTCGTCCTCATCGGCATATGCCGCCGCAGGCCCGCGGGCCAGGAGCGCACAGATGAAGCGGACGACTCGACTCGAGGCAGCGGGTTTTCGGAAGCGCTTGGCCCCGACCCTGGCGCAAGCTGGGCTTCCCCCGAACCGAACCGGAAATCTGGAGGTCGCAGTGGCACAAACCGTATGCGGGATCGTCGGCGTGTTCTTCCTCGGCATGGGCGCGTACGCACTAGCCGCACCCACCGCGCTGATCAGACCCTTCGGCATCCGGCTCACCGAAGCCGGCGCCCGCTACGAAGTGCGCGCCGTCTACGGCGGTTTCGGGCTGGCGATGGCGGCCGTGCTCGCGGTGGCCGCCCTGGACCTCGGATCACTGCGCGGCGGGATCATGGTCGCGGTCGGCGCGGCCCTGGCGGGCATGGCTGTCGGCCGCGTGGTGTCCGCCGTGCTCGATGAGCGGACGGCCTTCTACCCGACCTGGTTCTACGGCGTGGTGGAGACGGTCGGCGCTGTCGCGCTCTTCGCGGCCGCCTAGTTATGACCGCCCGTCAGCTGGTATGCACGGGGTCGGTCGCGGTGCTGGAGTTCCCGATCTTGCGCAGCGCGAGGTACCCGGCCGACACCAGCACCGCCCACACCACGCCGACGACGATCGCGGTGCGCCCGCTGTCGGTGAACAGCAGCAGCACGACCACCAGCCCGAGGAACGCCAGCGCCAGCACGGTGGTGTATGGCGCGGCGGGCAGCCGGTAGTCGCTCGCGGGCAACTCACCGCGGGCCACCTTGGCCCGGTAGAGCAGGTGACAGACCAGGATGACGCCCCAGACGAAGATGATGCCGATGGTCGACACCGAGGTGATGTAGGCGAACGCCTTGTCCGGGGAGATGAGGTTGACCACCACACCGATCACCATCGCCGCGGCGGACGCGATGATCCCGGCGTAGGGCACCGCGTTCGCGCTCAGCTTGCTCAGCCCGGCGGGCGCCTCGCCGCGCAGCGACAGGGTGCGCAGCATCCGGCCGGTCGAGTAGATCCCCGAGTTGCACGACGACAATGCCGCGGTGAGCAGCACGAAGTTGACGATGCCCGCCGCGCCGGGGATGCCGATCTGCTCGAAGACCTCCACGAACGGGCTCTTGCCCGCGTGGAAGGTGCGCCAGCTGGACACCGCCATGATCACCACGAGCGCGCCGACGTAGAACAGGCCGATCCGGAAGGGGAGCGTGTTGATCGCCTTGCGCAGCGTCTTGCGGGGCTCTCGCGCCTCCCCCGCGGTGACGCCGACCAATTCCACGCCGACGTAGGCGAACAGCACGATCTGCAACACCAGCAGCGACTGGCCGAGACCGTTGGGGAACACGCCCCCGTCGGCCCACAGATTGGTGACGGTGGGGTCGGGCGCGTGACCGAAACCGAACAGCAGCACGCCGATGCCGAGCAGGATCATGCCGACGATGGCGGTCACCTTGATGGTGGAGAACCAGAACTCGCCCTCGCCGAACAGCCGCACCGAGATCAAGTTGGCGCAGAACATCACCGCGAGCACGACCAGTGCGGTGACCCACGGCGCGATGTCGAACCAGTACTCCACGTACTTGCCCGCCACGGTGATCTCGGCCATGCAGGTGGCGACCCACACCGCCCAGTACGACCAGCCGGTCACGAAACCGGCGAAGCGGCCGAGGAATTCGTGCGCGTACTCGGCGAAACTGCCCGAGATCGGCCGGTAGGTCAGCAATTCGCCGAGCGCCCGCATGATCACGAAGATGGCCAGGCCCGCCGCCAGATAGGCGAGGATGAGACCGGGACCGGCCTGCTCGATCGCACCGCCCGCACCGTAGAACAGGCCCGTGCCGATCGCGCCGCCGATGGCGATCATCTGAATGGTGCGCGGGCTCAGGCCCCGCGCGTAGCCCTCCGACTCCCCGCCGTCCGCCGGATCCAAGGGTCCCGCGTCCTGAAGGTGACGGTCGGAGGCTGTCATACTGCGGTCCTTCCCTCGCTGGCAGCGGCGCCGGTCGCCTACCGGTACGCCGGAACACGATGTCGGATCATCGCACGGTCCGGCCCAGGGGGCCACGCTACCGCCCGGCCGGCGCGCGCGTCGTCTCCGGGCCGACCGCCACGGCCGTGCGGATCTACCGGAGCGCCGTCGGGCGTGCCATCATCGGATCTCCTACCGATGGGCTTTCGTCATGACCGAAGCATCGCCACGGCGCGGGCGACCCGGCCGCTTCGCGCTGCGCGCCGTCGTCGTCCTGTTCGTGATCGTCGCCGTCCTGGTCGGCGCGGCGTTCGCGACGACGACGGTCCTGCACATCCCGTCGCCGCCGACACTGCTGCGTCTGCTGACCGACCCGCCATCGGCGCAGGGCGCGCTGTTCGAGAGCCGGACGGTGGCCGCCTCCCCCGCCCCGCGTCCCCTCCCGAAAGCACCGCGGCCGCTGCCCGACCAGGTGCCCTGGAAGGGCTCGCACCTCTCGATCGCCGATTTCCTCGGCACCACGCACACCAATTCATTCCTCGTCCTGCGCGACGGCGCTGTGACACACGAGTGGTATCGCGACGGCTTCACCGCGACCACCCGCCAGTCCTCGTGGTCGGTGGTGAAGTCCATCGTGTCGCTGCTGACCGGCCGAGCCGTCGCGGCGGGGAAACTCACCGAGGACGACCGCTTGGTGCGGATCCTGCCCGAGCTGACCACCGGCGGCGAGTACGACAGCGTCACCATCCGCGACCTGCTGGACATGGCCTCCGGGGTGGACGTATCGGAGAACTACAACAAGTATCTGCCGCTGACGGGCACCGCCCGGATGTACCTCACCGAGGATCTGGCCGGATTCGTCCGCGACCACCACGGACTGCGGTTCCCTCCCGGTAGCGCGGGCGAGTACCGCAGCGTGGACACCCAATTGCTGGGCATGGCGCTGGCGCGGGTCGAAGGCCTGCCGCTGGCCGAATTGCTGGAGCGCGACATCTGGGGGCCGATGGGCGCCGAGGACGACGCGCTGTGGAACCTCGATCGCTCCGGAGGCCAGGAGAAAGCGTTCTGCTGCCTGAACGCGACCGCCCGCGATTTCGCCAAGATCGGCCGGCTGGTGCTGGACGGCGGACGGGCAGGCGACGCGCAGATCGTGCCGCCCGCCTGGATCGACCGCATCCGCACGCCGGCACCGCACCAGGTGGGCATCTGGCCCTACAGCGCGCAATGGTGGCACCCGACCGGCGGGGACGGCGCCGACCTCACCGCCGTCGGCGTGTACGGCCAGTACGTCTACGTGGACCCGCCCAGCGGCACCGTCATCGTCAAGCTCAGCGACCACGGCACCACCCAGGACGAGCAGGAGACCATCGAGGTGTTCCGCGCGATCGCACGCGGCTGAGGCGAGTCGGGCGAAATACACCGGGGACGGGCGGCGTTGGCAGTGGAGATCGCCACTGTGGAGGAGACCCATGATCGACGTCCCGCTGTCCGTACTGGATCTGGCGCCGGTGCAGTCCGGCCGCACCGTCCGTGAGGGGCTGGACGCGACCACCGAATTGGCCAGGCGCACCGAAGCTTTGGGCTACCACCGCTTCTGGGTCGCCGAACACCACAACATGCCCGGCATCGCCAGCTCGGCGCCGAGCGTGCTGCTGGCCCACCTGGCCGCCGCCACTTCGACCATCCGGGTCGGCTCCGGCGGGGTGATGCTGCCCAATCACGCGCCGCTCGTGGTCGCCGAGCAGTTCGGCACCCTGCACGCGCTGCATCCCGGGCGGATCGACCTCGGCATCGGACGCGCGCCCGGCACCGATCAGGCGACCGCCCGCGCGCTGCGACGGACCGCGGACGGACTGTCGGCGGAATCGTTCCCCCAGGAACTGGCCGCATTGCTGGGCTACTTCCGCGGCGCCGATCCCGGCGGCATCGCCGCGACGCCGGGTCGCGGCGAGGAACCGGAGATCTGGCTGCTGGGTTCCAGCGGCTACAGCGCCCAGGTCGCCGCGGCGCTCGGGCTCCCGTTCGCCTTCGCGCACCACATCAGCCCCGACAACACCGAGCCCGCGCTCGCGCTCTACCGAGAGCATTTCCGGCCGTCGGAGCAGCTGGAGCGCCCGTACGCGATGGTGGCGGTCGCGGCGATCTGCGCGGAAACCGACGAGCGCGCCGATGCCCTCGCCGGTCCGCGCGACCTGGCTTTCCTGAACCTGGTGCGCGGCACGCCGCAGGCGCTGGCCACGCCGGAGGAAGCGGCCGCGTTCCGCCCGTCGGAGCACGAGCGCGCGTTCATCCGGCAGCGCCGGGCCGGGCAGGTACTCGGCTCGCCGGAGACGGTGCGCGGCCAGCTCGCGGACCTGCTCGAGCGCACGAGGGCCGACGAGCTGATGATCAACACGCTGGTCTACGACATCGACGACCGCGCCCGATCGTTCGAACTGCTCACCGAGAAGGTCGCGGCGTGAGGCGGGTCAGTGCAACCGGAAGCCGTGGTTGTTCAGCGATTCGCGCAGCCGGTGCCTGCCGTTGAGCGCCGCCGCCGAGGCCAGCCGGGCCAGCACACGCTCGGTCCAGGAATGCGCGAGCTGTTGCTCGGCATAGAATTCCGCGATCCGGGTCTCGTACTCGGCTACGTGCGACCGCTGCGCGGCCAGATCGTAGGTTTCCCGGTGCAGAACGGCTTCCTGCGGAAGACGCGGTTTCACCCGCGCGTCCTCGGCGGGGTCGGGGTGGCCGACCACCAAGCCGAAGGCGGCGAAGACCTGCGGCGGCAGGCCCAGCTCGGCGGCGACTTCTTCCGGCTTGTTGCGCAGCGCGCCGATGTAGACGGTGCCGAGTCCGAGCGATTCCGCCGCCACGACCGCGTTCTGCGCCGCCAGCGCGGCGTCGATGAAGCCGACGTAGCTCGACTCGAGGTAGTCCGCGCCCTCCAGCGGCGCGCTCCGGTCTTCGGCGAGCTGACGCAGGCGGGCGAAGTCGGCCGTCCAGACCAGCAGTACCGGCGCCTGCACGATGTGGGCCTGGTCGCCCGCGAGCGCGGCCAAGCGTGCCTTGCGCTGCGGGTCGCGCACCGCGATGACGCTCCAGACCTGGAGATTCGACGAGGTCGGCGCGGACTGCGCCGCGGAGATCAGCAGTCGCAGCGTGGCATCGGGCACCGGGTCGGACAGGTAGCGGCGCACCGAGCGATGTTCGTGCAGCACTCGCAGGACCTGATTCCACTGCGCGGGTTCGACCGGTCGGGGATCGCGGTAGCGCTGTTGCACGGCGTGGGTCGGTGTCGGCACGGACTGCGTCATGGGCATCATCCTTTCGCCCGCGCGGCGCGCCGTCAGCGGTTGGCCGCACCCTGAGCCGAACACGGGTAGGGTAGGGTAAGTAAGGCAATCCTAATAATATTTATCGGAGGTTCTCTTGGCACGTCCCCGCACCACCCTCACGGTGCAACGCACGGAATGGCTGACCCCGCACCTGATCCGGGTGCACCTCGGCGGCCCCGGCTTCGCCGCGTTCCGGCCCAGCGAGTTCACCGACTCGTATGTGAAGTTCATCTTCCCGCAGGACGGCAACGAGGTGTTGCGCACCTACACCGTCCGATCGGTGGACACCGTCGCCGGGGAGATCGCGGTGGATTTCGTCTACCACGGCGCGGAGGGCCTCGCGGGACCCTGGGCAGCCGCGGTCGAGCCCGGCGACACCATCGACCTGTACGGCCCGGGCGGCGCCTACTCCCCGCGCCCGGACGCCGACTGGCATCTGCTGGCGGGTGACGAGGCGGCGCTGCCCGCCATCGCCGCCGCGCTCGAGGCGATGCCCGCCGAAGCGACCGGCCTGGTGTTCGTCGAGGTCGCCGGTCCCGACGACGAACTCCCGCTGAAGAAGCCGGACGGCATCGAACTCACCTGGCTGCACCGCGGCGTCCGGTCCCCTGGCGAAGTGCTCGCCGAAACCGTCCGTGCCGCGTCGTGGGCGCCCGGGCAGGTTCAGGTGTTCATCCACGGCGAGGCCGAGGCGGTCATGAAGGATCTGCGGCGCTACGTCCGCAGGGATCGAGGCGTTCCCGCCGAGTGGGCGGCGTCGATCTCCGGGTATTGGCGCCGCGGCCGCACCGAGGAAGGCTTCCGGGAATGGAAGGCCGAACTGCGGGCGGCCGAGGAAGCCAACGCCTGAATCGTCGGTCGCCCCACCCGCCCATCGCCACGATCGCGTCCCAGGTGAGCGTAGGGAGTTCGGGATGGCGCTGCCGCGGGATCGCCCGAGCCAGGCTTGCGGGCGGCACTTTCCGCGGGTTCGCCACCGCCCGGGCTTCGATCGCCGCGCCTATCCGCGGCTGCCGCCCAGCCGCGGATAGGCGGCGTGCACCAGGTCGGTGTAGCCGGGCGGCAGGTCGGCAGCAGAACCGCCGCCGTCCACGCCGATGCCGTCCACGGGGCTCCACGTTTCGGCGGCCCGCGGCCGCGCCGGACCGGTGAGCCGGTGAACCCGAGGTTGTGCGCGGCGATGACGTCCCAGATCGTGTCCAGCCCGGCGTCGGTGACGCCGTTGTCCGCGAGGAATCGCGCGGCGCGATCGGCGCCGTCGATCTCGAGCATCCGGTCGCCCTCCGCGCTGTCGGCCAAGCCGATGTCGTGCAATCGCCGGACATGGCGGCAGCCGGCGACGCAGTAGGGCGATGCCACGCTTCTCTCGAGCCCACCCCTGCCGGTCCCGCGTGTCAGGCACCAGCCGACCCCATGATCGTGACTCCGGATTCTCCGGTGGGTCGGGCGGCTCGCGGGGATGACTGCGAGTGATCCCGGTCGGCGTGGGCAGGCTGGGGCGCGGATGACGAAGCCGGTCGTGGAACCCGCGCTCGAGGGTAGGATGGAGAACCATTTTCGAACAAGCAAGCGCGCCAAGAGGATCGAGGGCTCCGCGGGTCTTCGACCGACGCTTGTTCGCCACCCGCCAGTCGACGAATCACCCAGAATGGAGACGAGTACACCGACGACAGGACAGACCCTCGATGTGGCTCCGTCACGCGACTCGGCATCGAAGGTGGTCTGATCGGTGATCAGTACCGGGACCCTCTCCGGCGGCACCGAGTCACCGCCCACATCGCCGCGGCATCGAGGACTCCCGCACCCTTTCACCTCACGCGCCGATCCGGTCGTGTACGACCGATCGGCAGCGGATTCGTCAGCGGCGGGAAGCCGCAGCAAGGATGCAGTGTTGCCCGAGGAACGGCAAAGCGATGGCATCGCTCCACTTCCTGGTCGAGTACCTCGCTACAGGTTCGCCCCCGACATCAACAATGAGATCAAAAAACTCCGGCAGCTCGACAATTGGCACGGGCCGTTGGCGTTGATCGGCGACTGGGCGGTCATCGCGGCTGTTGTCATCGTGTGCGAGCAGCTATCAGGGTGGATATGGTGGCTCGTTTATCTCACCGTGGGACTGACTGCCATCGCAACCCGGCAGCGCGCGCTCGCGACACTGGTTCATGAGGCCGTGCACGGGACGCTGGCCGCAAACGAGCGCGTCAACAGGTTTTTGGGAACATGGTTCTCGGGGTATGTGATCCTGCAACCGTTCGACGCGTTCCGGCGGAGCCACATCCGCGATCATCACGGCAGTTTCGGCGATGTGCGCACAGATCCGGATTTTCGGGCACATATCACCGCGGGCTTGTACAAGCCGCAATCCGGCGCCGAGTTCGTATGGCGCCACATGGTGATGCCGCTCCTGGGCCGGGAGACGTCGGCCATCGTGAAGGAGTTGAGACTCTCCGGAACCCGGGACGAGGTCCGCCCCGGGTTGGCAGTGGTGTGCTATCTGGCAACGCTGGGCCTGCTCTGCTCGACGACCGGTTACGGAACCCAATTCCTGCTGTACTGGATCATCCCGCTGCTGTTTGTATTCCCACTGATCAACTGGTACATGGCATTGCTGGAACATTTCCCCCTGATAGGAAATAACAGCATAGATCTACATACCACTCGCCATCGCGCGTTGGGGCCGATCTCCTACCATTTCCTGGGTATACACAACGAGGGATACCACCTGGACCACCATCTCTCGCCGATGATTCCGTATTGGAATCTGCCCAAAGCGCATGAAATTCGATTGCTCGACCCTGTTTACGCACGCACCATCGAGGATACCGCACCCGGGTCCAGAACCGTTTTATGGCAATTCCGAGATATTGTGCGTCAGGTTTCGGAGGGCAAGACCAGCGCGCGGCTCGGTGAATTCACCGGTATCGAGCTCATCGAGCGACGAAATGATCGGCCCGGTTCGCCGGAGCCGAAGTCGTTGCCGCTGAAGGGAAAACGTCACCAGTGACGCAATCGGCGACTTCCGTTGCGATACTAACTCAGCAGACCGACGATGGTGGCGGACAGGAAGCTGACCAAGGTGGCGCCGTAGAGCAGGCGGAGGCCGTTGCGGGCGATGACGCTGCCCTGTTTCTCGCTGAGGCTGCGGACCGCGCCCGTGACGATGGCGATGGTGGAGAAGTTCGCGAACGACACCAGGTAGGTGGACACGATCGCGACGGTGCGGTCGGACAGTCCCCCGTGTTGCCGGTTCAACTCCTGCATGGCGACCACCTCGTTGGACACCAGCTTGGTGCCCATGAACCGGCCCGCGGCCGCCGCCTCGTCCCACGGGATGCCGGTCAGCCAGGCGGCGGGGGCGAAGATATGCCCCATCAGATCCTGGAACGTGGTGCCGTGGAACAGGGCGGCGAAGATTCCGTTGATCATCGCCAGCAGAGCGATGAATCCGATCAGCATGGCCGCGACGGTGAAGGCCACCTTGAAACCCACCAAGATGTATTCGGTGAGCATCTCGAAGAACGATTGCGCCTTGCGGCTGTCGGAGATCTCCTCGCCGAGCAGCCGCGCGTCGTCGGCGGCGGTGACCGCGTAGGGGTTGATCAGCGAGCACACCACGAAAGCGCCAAGCATGTTCAGCACGATGGCCGCGATCACGTACTTCGGGTCGATCAGCTGCATGTAGGCGCCGAGGATGCCCGCCGAGACCGTCGACATCGCCGAGGCCGCCAGGGTGTACATCCGCTGCGACGGGATGTCGTCGAGCATGGCGCGCAGCGAGATGAACACCTCGGACTGACCGAGGATGGCGGAGGCGACCGCGTTGAACGATTCGATCTTGCCGAAGCCGCTCACCCATGCCAGCAGCAGACCGAGGTACTTGATAATGAACGGCAGCACCCGCAGGTGCTGCAAGATCCCGATGAGCGCGGAGACGAGCACGATCGGCATCAGGACCGCGAAAAGGAAGGCCGGCCCGCTGCCGCCGACGCTCGGCAGGTCGCCGAACACGAACGCCGTACCCTGTGCGGCATAGCCGAGGATATGGGCGAAAGTATCGCTGACCGCCCGGATCACGGTCCCCCCGATCCCTGTTTTCAGCAACAGGAACCCGAGCGCGATCTGCAGCAGCAACAGGACCGCGATCCGCGGCAGCCTTCCGACGGCGGCGCGGCGGTCGGTACTGGGCAGCCATGCCAGCAGCAGGAAGCACGCCAGCCCGGCGAATCCGATCAGATAACGCACGCGCACCTCGGTCGCCGTGGCGTACACCGGCTTGTGGGACCAACTCTCATGTCGGTCTATGGTGCGGTGTCTCCAAGGTTGAGAAGATCAGCAGCGGCTCCGGAACTCGGTTCCACGAACGAGCAGTGACATCGCCCAGGTGGGAAGGGATCGCGGGCCGACGAGAATTCCATCGAGGCCGGGCGGCTACCGGGGCGGGTTGTACTTCCTCGCGCTGCTCACCTTCGACCGGCAGGCGCTCGAAACCGAACCCGGTGAGGTGAGCGTCTTCGAGCACCGACCGGCCGAGCCGCCCGAGAGCAGCTGGATCTCGGGCGGCTCGGCGGTGCTCACCGGCCTACTGGCGCGGCGCGCGCAACGCCTCCTCCACGAACTGCGTGGTGTAGGTCTCCGACAGGTCGATGCGATCGCGCACGGGACGCACGTTCTTCGAGTACTTGCCGAGAATGTCCAGCACGTTCTGCGCGCCCTCGGGTTTCATCAGGCCGTCGCCGTTGAACATGCCGATGGAGTCGCGGATCGACTGGACGTAGAGGTCCTTGCCCGCACTCGCGTACTGCGGCGGCATCTTCGCGGCGATCTCCTCGGGCGTGTGCGTCCGGATCCATTGCAGCGTCTGCACGAACGCGGCGGCGAGCTTGCGCACGATGTCCGGGTGGGCGTCGATCGTGGCGCAGTTCATGTACAACGACGTCGCCGGGTACAGCCCGCCGAGCGCGGCCCGGGTGCCCGCCTCGGTGCGCATGTCGACCAGAATCCGCGCCTCCCCGGAGTTCACCATCTGCGCCACGGTGGGATCGGTGGTCATGCCCGCGTCGATGCCGTCGTGGTTCATGCCCGCGATGAAGGTCTGTCCCGCGCCGACTTTCACCCGGGTGTACTCGGCGGTCGTCATGCCCTCCTGGCCGGTGAGCGCCTGGGTGAGGAAGTCGGTCGAGGAACCGAGCGAGGTCACGCCCAGCTTCCTGCCGCGCAGGTCGGCGACCGAGGTGATGTCCGTGTCCGCCTTCGACACCAGCTCCACCTCGCCCGGCACATCGGACATCTGCACCACCGAGCGGATGCACTGGTCCTTGGCCTGCAGGTCGATGGTGTGGTCGTAGAACCCGACCACCCCCTGCACATCGCCGGTGAGCAGCGCGGTCTCGGCCGTGGCGCCGGACTGCTCGCCGAGCAATCTCACGTCGATGTCGTTGCGCTCGAAGAAGCCGAGTCGCTGGGTGAGCATGGCGGGCAGATAGATCACCTTCTCCAGGCCACCCACCATGATGGTGATCTGCGGCCGCCCGTCGGCCATCGGAATGGTGCGCGAGTCCCGGCATCCGGTGACGGTCAGCAGTGCCGCGATCGCGACGGCCACGAGCGCCAGCTGCTTGCGATACCTCATGATCAGATCCCGTGGTTCGAGGTCGCTTGCGAGGGCCGCCACTTCAGCAACCGGTTCTCCGCCATGCCGATCCCCCACTCGGCGATCAACGCGATCACCGTGATGACGATCATGCCCGCGTAGATGCCCGCCGAGTCGAACGTGCCTTGCGCGTTGCTGATCAACAGTCCCAAACCCTTGCTGGCACCGGCGTATTCACCCACGACCGCGCCGATCAGCGCGAAGCCGAAGGCGGTGTGCAGGCTGGACAGGATCCAGGTGGTCGCGCTGGGCAGGACGATCGACACCAGCACTTGCCTGCGGCTCGCGCCGAGAATGCGGGCATTGTTGATCACGTTGCCGTCGACCTCGCGCGCCCCGGTGAACGCGTTGAAGAACACCGCGAAGAACACCAGCACCACCACGGTGGCGACCTTTGAGCTCAGGCCGAGCCCGAACCAGATGATGAACAGCGAGGCCAGCACGATGCGCGGAACGGCGTTGAGCGCCTTGATGAACGGCGCGAGCACTTCGGCCCAGTACCGGCTGCGGCCGAGCAGCACGCCCAGCACGACGCCGGCCACCGTGCCGATCACGAAACCGAGCACGGCTTCCTGCACGGTGGTGTAGATCTGCAGCCAGATCGAGCCGAATTGAGTTCCCTCGGTGAACCATTCCACCAACCGCGCCCAGATCAGCGACGGCTTGGAGTAGAAGAAGGGATCGATCCACACCGTGGCGGTGAGTTCCCACGCGCCCAGCCACAGCGCCACCAGCGCGGCGCGCAGGCTCCAGGTGCGGATCCGTGCGCGCCGCCCGGTGGTGCGCACCCTGGCCAGGATCTGCTCTTCGGTCTCGTTCTCCACCACCGGCGCGGCGGCGTCGGCCGCCAGCACGTCATGCGACACGGGAGGCTCCCTTCGCGCGGGCGGCCTCGACCTGATCGCGCAGCGTCTGCCAGATCTCCTGGTAGATGTCGCGGAACTCGGTCGTCAGCCGAACTTCCTCGACACTGCGCGGCCGCGCCAAGCCGACGGGGAAGTCCCCGCAGACGGTGGCCGGGCTCGCGGTCATCACGACCACCCGGTCGGCCAGCACGATCGCCTCCTCCAGATCGTGCGTGACGAAGATGACCGCCGCGTTGGTGCCCGCCCAGACCCGCAGCAGTTCGTCCTGCATGAGCTGGCGGGTCTGCACGTCCAGCGCGCTGAACGGCTCGTCCATCAGCAGGATCTCCGGCTCGTTGACCAGCGTCTGCGCCAGCGCCACGCGCTTGCGCATGCCGCCGGACAGCTGGTGGGGGTAGTAGCTCTCGAATCCGGCCAGGCCCACCTTGCGCACCCATCCCGACGCCTTCGCGCGCGCCTCGGCTTTCGACGCGCCGCGCAGGCGCGGGCCGAGCGCGACGTTGTCCAGCACGCTCTTCCACGGCAGCACCGCGTCCTGCTGGAACATGTAGCCGATGCCGTCCGGGATGCCGTCGACGTCCTCGCCGCGCACCAGCGTCCGGCCGGCCGAGGCCGGTTCCAGCCCGGACACCAGCGACAACGTGGTGGACTTGCCGCATCCGGTCGGGCCGACGACGGCGACGAATTCGCCGGGTCGCACCGTGAGGTTCAGATTGCGCACGGCGGTGTGGATGCCACCGCCGGTGCCGGGGAAGCGCTTGGTCGCGCTCCGCAGCTCGATGAGTGATTGCGTCATTGCTTCCTACTCCTGCGAGATCGGGTAGGGCGAACGTACGTGTCCCCGGTCACACCCCCGAGCTTGTGCGCACAAGCGCCACAAACGCGGGATTCGCAGTTTTTGCGCATTCTGCTCACGCTCCCCGTGCGCGGTAATTCGCGCCTATGCTGCGCCCATGGCCACTGAGGGCGCGCGGGCCGTGCGATTGCGGACCCAGGTTCTGCTGTCGCAGATCCTGGTCGTCGCGCTGACCCTCGGTGTCGCGTTCGCGGTGTTCGGCTACCTCAGCGACCAGCGGCTGCGCGACGCCTACGGCCAGCGCGCGCTGGCCGTCGCGCGCACCGTCGCCGCCGATCCGGTGGTGCGCGCCGAGGTGGGGAGGTACGCGCCGGGGGCGGTCGCCGACGATCCCGCCGTGCGCCGGGAGCTGGCCGCCGGTCCGCTCGAGCGGCTCGCGGTGGACGCGACGCAGCGCAACGGTGCGCTGTTCGTCGTGATCACCGATGACGCGGGCATCCGCCTCGCGCATCCGGACGCCGGACGGCTCGCCGAGCACGTCAGCACCGATCCGTCCGAGGCGCTCGCGGGCCGCGAGTCGATCACCGAGGAACGCGGCACGCTCGGCGACTCGGTGCGCGCGAAGGTCCCGGTGCTCGCTCCCGGTTCCGATCGTGTGGTCGGCGCGGTCAGCGTCGGCATCGCCACCGACGCGGTGCACGATCAACTGCTCGGCGACCTGCGCACCGCGGGCGCGCTGGTCGCGGTGGCGCTCGCGGTCGGCATCGCCGGATCGATCCTGCTCGCCCGCCGGTGGCGGGGGCTCACGCTCGGGCTGGAACCGGACGAGCTGGCCGAACTGGTCCGCGGCCAAGCCGCGGTGCTGCACGGTATCGGCGGCGGCGTGCTCGCGGTCGACGCGTCGTGGCGCACCACCTTCGTCAACGACGAGGCACGCAGGCTGCTCGGTGTCGCGCCGGACATCGGGCGTCCGGTGGACGAACTCGGGCTGACGCCCCGCGTGCTGGAAGTCTTTCGCGACCTCGACGAGCAGCCCGCCTCGGCGACGGTCGGCGCGAACATCGTGATCGTCTCCGCGCGCCGGGTGGTCCGGGACGGGCGCGATCTCGGCGCGGTGCTCACCGTGCGCGACCGCACCGACGTGGAATCGCTGACCCGGCAACTGGACGCGGTGCAGTCGATGAGCACGGTGCTGCGCGCGCAGCGCCACGAGTTCTCCAACAAGATGCACCTGATCAGCGGACTGCTGCACGGCGGGCGGGTCGGGGAGGCGGCGCGGTCGGTCGACGAACTGATCGGTGCGGGCCCGCTCGGCCCGGCGACACCGGGCATCGACGCCATCCACGACGCGTACCTGCAGGCATTCCTGGCCGCAAAGGCCGCGCACGCCAGGGAGAACGGCGTCGAACTCGTACTCGGCCCCAACACCTGGGTCGAGGGCAGTCTCACCGATCCGGTGGACGTGACGACCGTGCTCGGCAACCTGCTGGACAACGCCATGGAGGCCGTCCGCGCCGGGGACCGGGCGGTGCGGCAGGTGGAAGTCGAACTGGTGCAGGAGGATTCGACGTTGCACATCGCCGTCGCCGACACCGGCGACGGCGTCGCGCCCGGCCTGGTGGACACGCTGTTCACCGAAGGGGTCTCTACCCGCGACGACCGCGGCGTACCCGGCGGGCGCGGTGTCGGCCTCGCCCTGATCCGCCAGATCGCCCGCGCCCACGGCGGCGACGTGCGCCTGTCGAGTCCCGGCGGCGGCCCGCCGCCGCTCACCGGCGCGGAGTTCATCGCCCGCGTCCCCGGTGTGCTCGTGGAAAGCGAGGTGCCATGGCCGCGCCGACCTTGACCGTCCTCGTCGTCGACGACGACTTCCGGGTGGCGAACCTGCATGCCGGAATCGTGCGGTCCATACCGGGTTTCACGGTGGCGGGCACCGCCAACACCCTCGCGTCCGCGCGGGAACTGGTCGCGGCGGAGCCGATCGACCTGGCGCTGGTGGACGTCTATCTGCCGGACGGATCCGGCATCGATTTCGTCCGCGAGATCCGCTGCGACGCGATGATGCTCACCGCGTCGACGGAGAGCGAGGCCGTGCGAGCCGCCATCGCGGCGGGCGCGCTGGCCTACCTCGTCAAGCCGTTTCCGCATACCGACCTGGCCGCCCGGCTGGCCGCCTATGCCCGGTACCGGCGCATTCTCGCGGCACCGCAGGTCGACAACGCCCGGGTGTCCGCCGCGCTGCACGCACTGCGTCCCGCGGCCTCCGCCAGCCCGTCGGCTGCCGCGTCCTCGCCCACCAAAGGCGCGGTGCTGCAAGCGATTCTCGCTGCCGACACGCCCCTGTCCGCAGGGGAGGTCGCCACAGCCATCGGCGTCTCCCGGGCCACTGCCCAGCGCTACCTGGCCGGGCTCGTGGCGAGCGGCACGGTGCGCATGAGCTTGCGCTACGGCACCACGGGACGGCCCGAACAGGAGTACTCCGCCGCATCGCGGCGCTGAGCGGGCTGGGTACCGGTACGGTCCCGACGTCTGAACAGCGTGGATCGAAGCCGCCGACCTCGCACGGCGACCCGAGGACCACATGGGATCAGTGGGCTGGTCCACGCCGATCGGAGGCGCTCTCACTCGGCGGACCGGCGCGCAGGTGGCGCCGCCGGGCGCAGCGACCGGCGCGGTAGCGTCGGGGCATGAGCATCCTCGACGTCGCCGTGCTCGGCTACGGCTTGGCCGGGTCGGTCTTCCACGCTCCGCTGATCGCGGCGGAGCCTCGGATGCGAGTCGCGGCGGTGGTCACCTCCTCGGCCGAACGGGCCGAACGCGCACGCGCCGAGCACCCCGGTGTGCGCGTGGCGCCGCACGCCGAGGAATTGTTCGCCACACCGGGCGAAATCGATCTGGTCGTGATCGCGACGCCCAACCGCACCCACGCGCCGCTGGCCCGGCAAGCCCTCGAGGCCGGGTTGCCGGTGGTGGTCGACAAGCCGTTCGCGGTCTCGGCAGACGACGCCGAGGACCTCGTCGCGCGCGCGGAACGCTCCGGCCTGGCGCTGTCGGTCTTCCAGAACCGGCGCTGGGACGGCGACTTCCGGACGGTGCGCGAACTGGTCGAGACCGGGAAGCTGGGCCGGGTGCGGCGGTTCGAGTCGCGGTTCGAGCGGTGGCGTCCGGTGCCGAAGGGCGGCTGGCGGGAGGTCGGCACGGACGAGGAGGGCGCGGGCATCCTGCTCGACCTCGGCAGCCACCTGGTGGACCAAGCCGTGACCTTGTTCGGCCCGGTAGCTTCGGTGTACTGCGAGCTGGACCGGCGGCGCGAAGGGATCACCACCGACGACGACGCGTTCGTCGCGCTGACCCACACCGGCGGTGTCCGCTCCCACCTGTGGATGAGCGCCGTCGCCCCGCACCTCGGACCGCGCTTCCGGGTGCTCGGGTCGGAAGCCGGGTATGTCACCTACGGACTGGACCCGCAGGAGGACGCGCTGCGGTCCGGACGCCGCCCGGATGACGATTCGCCTTGGGGCACAGTCGATGCCGACCGCTGGGGCGTACTCGGCGCGGAACCCGATACCGTCCCGGTGCCTACCGCGCCCGGCGCATACCCGGCGTTCTACTCCGCCATGGCCGCCGCGCTCCTCGACGGCGCGCCGGTACCCGTCGACCCGCGCGACGCCGTCACGACGCTGCGCCTGCTGACGAAGGCACGAGAGTCGGCGGCCCTGGGTGTGACGGTCACCGCCTGACCGGGGCTGGCCACCTTCGCCGCGAGTCGATAACGTCGGTCCCCGGGATCGGCCGGCTCGGCCGCTCGGCGGAGAGGAGACCTCCATGGGTGCAACGATTTTCGCGGTGTTGCTGCCGCTGGCACTGGCCTTGGTGATGTTCGGGCTCGGATTGACGCTGACGACCGACGATTTCGCGCGCGTGCTGCGCTATCCGAGAGCGGCGGTGATCGCGCTGGTGTGCCAGATGGTCCTGCTGCCCGCGGTGTGCCTGGGCCTGATCCGCCTGTTCGGACTCGACGGCGCGCTGGCCGCGGGCATGCTGCTGCTCGCCGCGTCGCCGGGCGGAGCGTCGGCGAACCTGTTCAGTCACATCGCCGGGGGCAACGTGGCGCTGAACATCACACTCACCGCGATCAATTCGGTGCTCGCGGTGTTCACCATGCCGGTGGTGGTGGCGCTGTCCTACGCCTTGTTCCTGGACGGTGCGGGCTCGGTCGGGCTGCGGCCGGACAAATTCGCTCAGGTCTTCGCCATCGTGCTCGTGCCCGTCGCGATCGGCATGGCGGTGCACCGGCGGTTCCCGGAATGGTCGCGCCGGATGCGCGGTGCGGTCAAGATCCTTTCCGTCGTGGTACTCGCGCTGGTGATCGCGGCCGGAGTGGGCTCGAATCTGGACACGTTGTCGGAGCACATCGGAAAGCTGTCCGCGATCTGCCTGTCCTTCGCCGTGATCAGCCTGGCCGTCGGCTACTTCGTGCCCCGGCTCGCGCGAGTGGAAACCGATCAGGCCATCGCCTCGGCCATGGAGATCGGCGTGCACAACGCGGCCCTCGCGATCGCCGTCGCCGCTTCC
Source organism: Nocardia sp. NPDC041819 (assembly GCF_055590505.1). NCBI lineage: Bacteria > Bacillati > Actinomycetota > Actinomycetes > Mycobacteriales > Nocardiaceae > Nocardia > Nocardia sp. NPDC041819. The sequence goes on from NZ_JBVJAP010000008.1 coordinate 132,393, forward strand.
GTCCTGGACAACGAGACCATGGCCGTGCCCGGCGCGGTCTACGGCGTTCTGATGAACATTCCCGCGGCGCTCGCGGCATATCTGCTGGCCAGACGGGCGCGGCGGGACCAACCCGCGCCCGCGCCCAGCATGGCCGGTTAGCGGGGACAGGCGCTGCGCGAACACGAGAGTGCCCGGTGAGTAGCCTCTCGGATGGTCGTACGCCATGAGAAGGGAACCAGCTGCGCGATGCAACCGCTCGGCATGAACGATCCGGCCAGGATCGGGGACTATCGCCTGCTCGGCGTCCTGGGCGTCGGGGGCATGGGCCGCGTCTACCTCGGACGGAACGCGGGCGGGCGCACCGTCGCGGTCAAGGTCATCCGCCCCGACATGATCGACGCGGAGTTCCGCACGCGCTTCCGGCGGGAGGTCGCGGCGGCGCGCCGGGTCGGCGGACGGTTCACCGCGCCGGTGCTCGACGCCGACGTGGACGCCGATCCGCCGTGGCTGGCCACCGGTTACGTGGCCGGGTTCTCGCTGGCCGACGCGGTCGACCGGTACGGGCCGTTCACCGAGCACGCGCTGCTCGTGCTGGCGCACGGGCTGATCGAGGCATTGACGGCGGTCCACGGCGCCGGGGTGGTGCACCGCGACCTCAAGCCGTCCAATGTCCTCCTGGCTCTCGACGGTCCCAAGGTGATCGACTTCGGCATCGCCCGCGCCGTCGACGACAGTCAGCTCACCACCACCGGAAAGGTCATCGGCTCTCCGGGATTCATGTGCCCGGAGCAGGTGACCGGCGACCCGGTCGGCCCGCCCGCGGACGTCTTCGCCCTCGGCGGGATCCTGGTGTTCGCGGCGACCGGCCACGGACCGTTCGGCGTCGGCGACACCGTGCAGATGCTGTGGCGGGTGGTGTACGAGGAGCCGCAGCTCGACGACGTCCCGCAGCGTCTGCGCCCGCTGGTGTCGGCCTGCCTGACCAAGGACGCCGCGGCCCGCCCTACGCCGGACCAGTTGCTCACCCAGCTCACCGCTCTCGGCATCCCCGAGCGCGGCGGCTGGCTGCCCGCCCCGGTGCTCGAGGAGGTCAGCCACCGCGCAGTGGAGCTGCTGAACCTCGACTCCGGGCCGTTCGACCGCCCGGACCTTCCCGCACCCCCGCATCCCGCGCGCACCGCCGACACCATGATCCATTCGGCTTCACCTGCGCACCCGCACAGCGACCCCGGGCGATCGGCGCCCACGCACCTGCGGCATCCAGGCCCGCCGCAGGCGTCTCCCACGTACACCGGACACCACACCTACCCACCCGCACACCAGAGTTCGCCCCGGTTCGATGCGGTCGCCGCCGAGCCTCATCCGCGCCGCCCCGGCCGCGCCCTGCTCGTCGCGGGCGCGCTCGTCGTCTGCGGTGCCGTCGCCGTCGCGGCGTTCGTGGTCGGCGCACAGCTACGGAACGACGATTCGAACGATTCGATCGCGCAGACCACCCAAGCCACCGGCGAACCTTCCACGGTTACCGCCACGCAGACCGACGATACGACCACGACCAGCAGTAGTCCCTCCGCTACCAGCGTTCCGAATGCGTTTCTCGGCGAGTGGAAAGGTGTGGCGAAAGATCTTCTCGGCAGCTACGACATCATCCTGACACTCAATCCGGGCGACGTAGGTGAACAAGTCGGAGAATCGACCAATACCGGCCGAATCATCGGCTTGAAGTGCGGTCGCGCCGAGACACTCACCGCTTTCACAGCGGAAAGCGTCACATTGAGGGCCGCACTCACTCAGAATCCCGGTGGATGTAACGACGAAGGCGCGTCCTCCCATCTGGAACTGCGGCCAGACGGGACTATTTCCTACCGAACACAGGGCGTGGCGGGGGATATGACCGGGATCCTCACGAGAACCAGCTGACCCGAGTTCCGCGGCCGGGCACGAGCCTGCCCACCCTCTGATACCAGAGGACATGGCCGTGATGGCCGCGTCCGCCGGTGCGTCCCAGCAAGGAACGCATGCCACGAGCGCGGTCGTACGCGGGCGGTTAAGGTGCGGCGGTGGACAGAGCGGAATTCTTCGAGCGCGGCGCCTCCATCGCCGATCGTCTGACGACGACGCAAGCGCAACCGCCGTGGTGGCTGGTGGTGGCGGCCGCGGTGGCGGCACTCGTGCTGGTGGGTTACACCCCGATCTGGCGGCTCACCCGCAATATCGTCACCATCGCGCACGAAGGCGGGCACGCCCTGGTCGCGCTGCTCACCGGCCGCAAGCTCAACAGCATCCGATTGCATTCGGACACCTCGGGACTCACGGTGTCGAGCGGAAAACCCTACGGCCTCGGGATGATCCTCACCACGATGGCGGGTTACCCCGCGCCGCCGCTGCTCGGTCTCGGGTTCGCCGCCCTGCTCGGCGCCAGCCGGATCACGCTGATGCTGTGGACCGCCATCGTCCTGCTCGCCGCGCTCCTGATCAAGATCAGGAATATCTACGGCGGTATCACCGTGCTCGGACTCGGTGCGGCGGTCTTCGTCGTCTCCTGGTTCGGCACCGACACGCTGCAAGCGGGTTTCGCGTATCTGGGCGCGTGGTTCCTGCTGTTCGCCGGGGCGCGGCCGGTGCTCGAGTTACAGCGGGGGCGTTCCCGGCAGCAGCGCGCCCGCTATCACGAGGTCGACTCCGACGCCGATCAACTCGCCAGGCTCACCCGGCTGCCCGGCCTGCTGTGGGTGTTCGTGTTCGGCGCGATAGCCGTGGGTTCACTGCTGATCGGCGCGTGGCTGCTCGTCTCCGCCATCGCCGAGATCTGCCTGCCGGGCGCGCCTTCCGGCTCCTGCTTCGCGTCGCACTGACGCCGCGCTGCGCGACGCGATCGGCTCGGATAGGCTTCGATCCCGCCCTGCGCCACCTACCGCGTGCCGCATCGCCGAATTCATCCACTTCGGCCGTCCCGGCGCGGAATCGCGATTCACGACCCTGGAGCCAGTATGCCGAACATCTTCGCGCGCACGCCGAGTACTGCTGCGCGGCAGCTTTTCTCAGCGCTGACCGCGGCCGTGACGGCGCTGATCCTCACGATTTCGCTCGGTCCGGCGATCGCCTCCGCCGCACCGGCGGCCACGGCCTGCGGCACACCGCTGGCGCCTGCCGAGACGGCCGCTATCGCGGAACTGTCCGACACCGGCACGCTGACCGGTTCCGGGCTGCGGCAATTGGAGGAAGCCGTCGACCGGCACCGGCGGATCACGGAGATCCTGGTCGCCCACCGCGATCCGCGCGGGGTGTTCGCCCTCGGGCTCGACGCGGTCGAACGGGCCGCCGTCCTGCCGCTACAGCGCGACCCCGCGTCGTTCGACGACCCGGAGTGGGCGCATCGGATCAGTCTCGAACTCCTGTCGCGCTTCCTGCGCACAGTGCACGCCGAATTCACCGGCGCACCCGTCGACCCGCACTGGGCCCACTATTTCGCCTTGACCAGCCGCTGCGAGCTGTCCCCCGCGCGCGTGGCGATGGCCGGGTACAACGCGCATCTGAGCGTCGACCTGTCCTATTCCGTCGCCGCGGTCGGCAGCACCGCCGCCAACGCGGGCGACTATTTCCGCATCGTCGACGCGATCGCCCAGCACGGTGCGCTGATCGTCGACGCGACCAAAGCGGTCTACGGCGGCGACCTCGGCCCGCTGTGGCGCTTCTACTTCGTCGGCGAGGGCTTGGACCTGGTAGTCGGTCGCGGGGTGGCGACCGGCCCCTTGCTCCGCCTGGCCGACGCGGGCGCCAACGTCGTCATTCTCTCGAACGGATTGGCCATGCAGGATCCGGCCGCGGCACCCGTCGTGACCGCCGAGATCGACACGTTGTGGCGCGGCCTCGATCTCGCTTTCGAGGTTTTGTCGGATCTCGGCGGCCTCTAGCGGGCGAACTCGACGCGCGGCTCACCTGTCCAGCGCCGCCACGGCTTGCCGGACCACCTCCTCGGGCGGGCGTGCCGCATCGATGGTGCCGCCGTTCTCGTCGGGACCGAGCGGCTCCAGGGTGGCCAGCTGGGAATCGAGCAGGCTCGGCGGCATGAAATGCCCGCGACGTCCGGTCACCCGCCGCTCGAGTTCGGCGCGCGGCACGCTCAGATGCAGGAAGAACGCCTCGGGGGCGGAGGCGCGCAGCCGGTCGCGGTAGATCCGTTTGAGAGCCGAGCACGTGACGACGCCGCCCCTGCCGGATCGCTCGGCCATCCAGGCGGCCAAGGCGTCGAGCCAGGGTGCGCGGTCGGCATCGTCCAACGGCGCCCCCGCCGCCATTTTCGCGACGTTCGCGCGCGGGTGGAAGTCGTCGCCTTCGGCGTACTCGACCCCGAGTGCGTCGGCCAGGCGGGAGCCGACCGTCGTCTTTCCCGAACCCGACACCCCCATCACGACGATCACCGGTACATCGTGCACTCGAACCTCCTTCCCCCCATGGCGGCGGATCTGTCGTGCGCGCGGACTTGTCATCGGCAACAACCTAGCGGGCGAGCACTTCGTCGGCCCGTGCAGTGACGATCCGCACCGCCCGCGGCTAGATTTCGAGGACCGAGACTGCGGCCCGCCGATTTCGTTCTGTATCAAGAGATTTGAAATTCGCGCGGACCGGATGGGAAGTACGAATGTACGCGAAGACGCAATGCACGGACCTGGTCCGACATCCACACCGCGACCGCACGCCCGAGCTACGGGCGGCCCGCGGCGGAGGCGGAGTCTGAGCAGCGGCATGCCATCCCCACGCAGCACCGCCGCGGCGTCCGCCGAGCTCGTCCCGGCTACCGAGCACATCGTGCGGCACCTGCTCGGCATCATTCCCCGGCGGCACGTGGAGCGCGGGAACCTGCTGTGCGAGGAGATCCGCGCCACCGTCACGCACTGCCTCGATCTGGTCGCGTCCGTCGATCCCGAGCGACCGGCGCGCACGGTCCGCATCTTCGAGGCCGCCACCCGGTGGGCCGGGGTGGGAATTCCGATGGACACCGTCCAGCATCTCGTCCACGAGGGATTCCGCCTCTATCTCGACGACCACCTGCGGTACGCGCAGACCGTGCGGCACGACGACATCCGCGGGCTCTTCGACGCGCTGCACGCGGTGACCACGACCGTATCGCTCGCCTACCTGTCCGTCGCGCCCGCCGCCGAGCAGACCGCTCCGCATGCCGTCGCCGTCGCACTGCTCAGAGGACACCACCCCGCGAAGGTCTACCGCGAGTACGGCATTCCGGTCGCCGACCGATACACCGTGCTCGCCGTGGCGGTCGACCGGCCCACCGAGGAACGTCCCGGCCGACGCCCCGGCGACGGCTACAGCATCCGGCAGCGCATGCAGATCTGCCTCGCCGTGCACTGCGGCGGGCATGTGCCCGCCGTGCTCAGCGCGATCGGCGGGACGATTCTGGTACCGGAGTCGCTGGTCGCCGCGAACGAACTCGACGCCTTGGTCGCCGCGCTGGCCACGGCGGTACCCGCCCCGCTCACCGCCGCCGCCATGACCGCCGAGCCCGACCTGGTCCCCGGCGCCGCCGACCAGGCACACGAACTGCTCGACATGGTCCGGCGCCTGCGGAACCCGCCGGGTCTGTACCGTTTCGAGGATCTGGCCCTCGAATACCAGCTCACCCGGCCGGGGCCGGGACGCGATCGGCTGGCGGCGCTGCTCGACCCGCTGGAGGGCCATCCCGAGCTGTTCGACACCCTGCGCGAGCACATCCGCAACGACTTCAACCGCAGGCGGACCTCCCGGACGATGTATCTGCACCCGAACACCGTGGACCATCGTCTCAAGCGCATCGGCCGCCTCACCGGCCTGGACACCGCCGTTCCGCACGTGCTGTACCGATTACGCGCCGCGCTCATCGCACGGACTTACACGCGGCCGGAATCGCCGACACCAGGCGAGCGCCGAACCCCCGCCGCTGGTGAATCTCGATAATCCGGCGACATCGCCCCATGCTTTCCCCGTGATCCGCACGGCGCGAGCGGAGCGATTCGCCCATTTTTCGACCGACTAGGGTCATCGACATGGAACTACGCATCTTCACCGAGCCGCAGCAGGGTGCGAGCTACGACACGCTGCTCACCGTTGCCAAGGCCACCGAGGACTTGGGATTCGACGCGTTCTTCCGCTCCGACCACTACCTGAGCATGGGCGGCGCCGACGGCCTGCCCGGCCCCACCGATGCCTGGATCACCCTCGCCGGACTGGCCAGGGAGACCGAACGGATCCGCCTGGGCACCCTGGTCACCGCCGCAACCTTCCGGCTGCCCGGCCCGCTGGCCATCCAGGTCGCCCAGGTGGACCAGATGTCCGGCGGCCGGGTCGAATTCGGTCTTGGCAGCGGCTGGTTCGCCGAGGAGCACGCCGCGTACGGCATCCCGTTCCCCGCCGACAAGTTCGCCCGGCTGGAAGAACAGCTGGCCGTCATCACCGGGCTCTGGGCGACCAAACCCGGCGACACGTTCAGCTACGACGGCAAGCACTACCAGCTCACCGATTCCCCCGCCCTGCCCAAACCGGTGCAGGACCCGATTCCGGTGCTGATCGGCGGCCAGGGCGCCACCCGCACCCCCCGGCTGGCCGCGCAGTACGCCGCCGAGTTCAATATGCCGTTCTCCTCGCTCGAGGACAGCGCGCGGCAGTTCGACCGGGTGCGCGCCGCCGCCGAGACCTACGGACGCGCGGCCGACGACCTGGTCTACTCCAACGCGCTGGTGGTCTGCGTCGGCGCGAACGACGCCGAGGTGGCGCGCCGGGCCGCCGCGATCGGACGCGAGGTGGACGAGCTGAAGACCAACGGCCTGGCCGGCTCGCCCGCCGAGGTGGTGGACAAGATCGGCCGCTACACCGAGATCGGCACCAGCCGCATCTACTTGCAGGTGCTCGACCTGACCGATCTCGAGCATCTCGAGCTGATCTCCGCGCAGGTGCAGTCGCAATTGTGAGGCCCGGCGCGTGGGGTCGCCCGGAGAGACGACCCCACGCGGTGCTCAGCCCAGCGGACGGTTGGTCGGCACGATGACGAAGCTCGGCGCCGACGGATCCAATTCGAGGTGCTGGGGCTTCAGTTCGGTGTTGTTGAGCATGGGGCGGAAGGCCAGCGCCTTCGGCGAGTTGCCCGCGAAGACGTCGATCCGCAGCCGGTGACCGGGTTGCAGCACCGCTTGGGTGGGGATGACCGCGATGTCCAGCGCCACGGGCTCACCGGGAACGACCGGCTGCACGCTGTCCAGGGTGAGCGGATTGAACGGTTCGGTCAGATCGCCGGATGATGTGCGGCTGCTCTTCTGCTCGTCGACGGCGCGCAGGGAGGCGGTCAACTGCCCGGTGGTCAGCACCTTCGACGATCCGTCGGGCGCCACATCGTTCATCGTGACGCTCCAGTAGCCGTCGGTGGCGTCGTGCACGGTGTTGAGGTGCACGTTCACCGGCCCCGAGATGACCGTGCGCTCGGTCATCGGCGCACTGGTGAAGGTCAGCGCGTTGCGCTCGGCGATGCGCGAGTCCTTCGCGCACACGTCCACCACCGCCGCCATGCCTGCCGAGCCCTGCGCGGTGTCGCGGGAACACGCCGCGGCGAGGCCGGGCGCCACCGTCAAGGTCCGTCGCTCGTCGGGGACGGTCATCGTCAGCGATCCGTCGTATACCGCTTTTCCGGTGGTGCCGCTCGGCGTGGCGGAGAGATACACGCGGCGATGGTTGAGGTCCTTCTGCGGGAACTGCCCGAGGGTGATCCAGCCGCCTCCCTGTTCCCACACGGTGACCGGCCCGAAATCGCCCAAGCCGTGGTCGACGTCCTTCAACCACTTGTCGAACCACACCCGCTGCAACACGTCCAGCCGCGGCGGGGCTCCGGGAATGCCGGTCCCCGCACCGGGATTCGCGTGATAGGTGTCGCCGACGATCAATTGCTTCCTGCCCGCGGGCAGCGGGATGGCGTTGTACAGCTTGGTGGCGCTGTTGGCGAAGATGTCGTGCCAGCCGCCGTAGACGAAGGTGGGCACCGTGATGCGCTCCGGGTGGCCCTCGATGCCGCGCCGGAAGTAGCTGTCCTCGTCCAGCGCGTCGGCCAGCGCGGGCGGAACGTGGTCGAGCGAAGGCGTGAGCAGCGCCTGGGCCAGCAGATCGACGTTGCTGGCCGGATCGGACATCCGTTCGTGCAGCCACCCCCAGTCGAAGGTGCCGTTCAACATCGACTGCACGTCGGGAATCAACTTCAGCTGGTTGACCGTGTTGAGCCACATCGGCAGGAACGTCGTCCCCACCCCGCCGCCCGGCGCGACGACGTCACGCATCAGGTCGCTCCCGGGTTCCACGGGGAAGATCGCCTGCAACGGCGCCGGGGCGTCCTCGGCGGCGCGCAGCTGGTTGATGCCCGAATACGAACCGCCGCTCATCCCGATCCGGCCGTTCGACCACGGCTGCGCGGCCGCCCAGTCGATCACCTCGCGGGTGTCGAGTTGCTCTCGCTCGCCGAGGGTGTCCCATGCGCCCTGGGAGAAACCTGTCCCGCGCACGTCGGCGATGACCTGGGTGTATCCGGCGCGGATCAGGTTGCGATCGAGTCCGAGGACCGTCTGCACGGTGCCGCCGTCGACCGCGTGCAGCAGATCGCCGAAACCGCTGACCGGCGTACGGGCCAGATTCACGCGATCGACCAGCCGGACGGTCAGCGGCTGCAAGCCGGGCACCGCGAGCGCCGTGTCGATCAGATTGGTCATGAGCTTGGTGTAGGGGGTCAGATTCACGATGGTCGGCAGCGGCTGCTGCTCCACCTCGCCGCCCTGCTTCACCGGCCGGTACACGTTGGCCTTCAGCACGACGCCGTCGCTCATCCGGATCGGGACGTCCCAGTCGATGTGCACGTCGGCGTACGGCTGGGGACCGTCGTGCAACGCGGTCCATCCCACGGTGTGGGACTCGGCGGACGGCTCCGCGACCGCGGGCCCCGACCCGAATCCCACGGCCGCCAGTACCGCGACCGTCGCCACCATCCGGATCGCCCTGCTCATCGTTCGTCCCATGTCACGCCCCGCTGCCATCTCGCTCCCTCGACCGGTGTGCGGACCGACCATCGATCGCCCGATTGAGCGACAAGGTAGCAATCTCCTGGCGAATGCCGTGGGATGCGCGGTCGGGCCGGTTTGTCGTGGGCGAACAGACGGTGAACGCCGCGCACCCACCAACGATCCGGCTTATCGTGGGCCCATGACGCCGTTGCAGCGCTACATCGCCGAGGAGATCGCGGCCGATCACGCCGACGGCCTGCTTCCCCGGCGGGAGGCATTGCGCAGGCTCGGGCTGCTCGGGCTCGGCGTCGCCGCCGCGACCGCCCTACTGGCCGCCTGCGCGAGCAACGACACGGCGATCACCGATTCCGCGCCCAGCCCCACGGCGCCGTCGACGCCCCCCGGTGCCGCCGCAGCCGTCCCGACCGCCGCCGTCGCCTTCGCCGGACCCGGCGCGACGCCACTGCAAGCCGCGTGGGCGGCGGCGCCGCAGCCGCGGGGCGGGGTGCTGGTCGTCCACGAGAACAAGGGCCTCACCGATCACATCCGTTCGGTGGCAGGACGTTTCGCGGGCGCCGGATACTCCGCGCTCGCGGTCGACCTGCTGTCCGCGCGAGGCGGCACCGCCGCGTTCCCCGATCCGGCCGCCGCGACCGCCGAACTGAGCCGTATCCCGCAGGAACAGCTCGTCGCCGATCTGCGGGCCGGGCTCGACGAACTCCAGCGCCGGGTCGAGGGAAAGAAGCTCGGCGCCACCGGTTTCTGCTTCGGCGGTGGCCTGACCTGGCTACTGCTGGCCTCCGGCCCGTCCCCGCTCGCCGCTGCGACACCCTTCTACGGCCCGTTCCCGGACAACGGCGATCTCTCCGCGTCGAAAGCCGCGGTGCTGGGGGTCTACGCGGCGGCCGACGCCCGCGTGAACGCCTCCCGGCCCGCCGCGGAGGCCGCACTGGCCCGTTCGGGCGCCCCGCATCAGATCTTCACCGCACCCGACGCCGACCACGCCTTCTTCAACGACACCGGTCAGCGGTACAACGCCACGGCGGCCACCGAAGCATGGCATCGCGTCCTGGATTGGTACGGCACGTATCTCGGCTGATGGCAGTCGAATCGGGCCGCTTCGTCGTCATCCCGGCGCCTTCGGGCGGCGGGGGTGCCGACCGAGCGTGCGCTCCCGGTAGCGAGAGCCCGATCCGCGCGCCGCGCTTGCTTGCGGTGATCGCCTTGCTCTTTTCCGTAGCGGCGGTAGGCGCCTGCGGCGGCGAGAGCCCGACCACGCCGAGCGGTGCGCCTACGACAGGCACCATCGCACCGAGCAACCCGGCGGGAAGACCCGACCTCGATGCCGCCGAAGAAGTCGCGAGGGACATCGAGGTCCCGTGGGGCCTGGCGTTCCTGCCCGACGGCGCCGCGCTGGTCGCGGAGCGTGACTCCGGACGGATCGTGCGAGTCGCCGCAGGCCGTGCGCCGGAACAGGTCTACCGGCTGCCCGGCGTCGCGGCACGTGGCGAAGGCGGTCTACTCGGGCTCGCCGTCGCGCCGGACTACGCCGAAAGCCGTTACGTCTACGCCTATTTCACCACCGAGACGGACAATCGGATCGTGCGGTTCCGGCTCGACGGCCCGCCCGAGGCGATTGTCACCGGCATCGCCAAGGCCGGTAACCACAACGGCGGACGGATCGCGTTCGGGCCCGACGGCATGCTGTACGCCGGGACCGGCGACGCCGGGCAATCCGGGCGCTCGCAGGATCCGGCGAGCCTGAACGGAAAGATCCTCCGTTCGACTCCCGAAGGCCTTCCCGCGCCGGGCAATCCGTATCCCGGCTCGCCGGTCTACAGTCTCGGCCACCGCAACGTGCAGGGACTGGCGTGGGATCGGGCCGGTCGCCTGTTCGCGGCGGAGTTCGGGCAGAACCGGTTCGACGAGATCAATCTGATCGAGCCCGGCCGCAACTACGGCTGGCCCGACGTCGAGGGCGGGGGCGGCGCCGACCGCGGCTTCACCGATCCGCTGCTGACCTGGACCACCGCGGAAGCCTCACCCTCGGGCATCGCCATCACCGGCGACATCCTCTACGTCGCGGCGCTCCGCGGGCAGCGGCTGTGGACCGTGCCACTCGAGGACGGCCGCGTGGGCGGGCCCCGGGCCGAACTGCGCGACCGGTACGGCCGGTTGCGCACCGTGGAAGCCGCCCCGGACGGAGCGCTGTGGCTCACCACTTCCAACACCGACGGCCGGGGTGACCCCGCGAGCGGCGACGATCGCGTCCTTCGCTTCCCGGCCCGCTAGACCGCCGCCCTTCGCAGCGCTGTGACGCGTGCCACCGCCATTTATGTTGTACACAACCAAATTGGCCACTACATTATTGCTCATGACCGATCACCTCACCCTCGACGAGCAACTCTGCTTCCCGCTCTACGCGGCGTCCCGGGCGATGACGGCGGTCTACCGCCCGAAGCTGGAACGGCTCGGGCTCACCTACCCGCAGTACCTGGTGATGCTGGCGCTGTGGGAACGCGACGAACGCAGCGTCGGAGACGTCTGCCAAGCGCTCGACCTCGATTCCGGCACGCTCTCGCCGCTGCTCAAGCGACTGGAGGCGGCCGGCTTGGTCGAGCGGCGGCGGTCGGCGGCCGATGAACGCCGCGTCGACATCCGGCTCACCGAGCGCGGGCGCGCGCTGCGCGCCGAGGCGGGTGACATCCCCGCCCAGATGGCCGAGGCCAGTGGCTTGTCCATGGACGACGTCATCGCGTTGCGCGGCATTTTGCACCGACTGACCGAGGCGCTGAAGTCTCAGTCGAACGAAGGAGAGTAGACATGCGAATCCTCTACACCGCAGAGGCCCTGGCCAGCGGCGACGGTCGCGACGGCCGTGCGCGCACCACCGACGGCAAGCTCGACGTGAATCTGTCGATTCCCAAGGAGATGGGCGGCAACGGCGAGGGCACCAACCCCGAACAGCTGTTCGCGGCGGGCTACGCGGCGTGTTTCCATTCGGCGTTGCGCCTGGTCGGCAAACAGACCTCGACCAATGTCGACGACTCCGCCGTCGGCGCGAAGGTCGGTATCGGCCCGAACGACGCCGGCGGCTTCGGCCTGGCCGTTACGCTGGAGGTCTCGCTTCCCCATCTGTCCCGCGAGGACGCGCAGGCGCTCGCCGACAAAGCCCATCAGGTGTGCCCGTATTCCAACGCGACCCGCGGCAATATCGACGTCCAGGTCCTCGTTGCCGACGACTGATCGAGAAGGAGCGGTTATGCGTGCCGTAGTCATCGAACGATTCGGCGAACCGAAGGACGTGCTGGCCACCGCGGAACGCCCGGTACCCGAGCCGGGGCCGGGTGAGGTGCGGCTCGCGCTGATCCTGTCGCCGATCCACAATCACGATCTGGCCATCGTGCGCGGCGTGTACGGCTACCGGCCCGAGTTGCCCGCGATCCCCGGCAGCGAGGCGGTCGCGCGGGTCGACGCGGTGGGTCCCGAGGTCGCCGACCTGTCGGTCGGGCAGCGAGTGACGGTGTCCGGCGCGCAGAACGTGTGGGCCGAGTATTTCGTCGTCCCGGCCCGGCAGGTGATTCCGTTGCCCGACGCGGTCTCCGACGAGACCGCGGCTCAACTGCTGGCCATGCCGCTGAGCGCGCTGATGCTGATCGAGGATCTCGAACTGTCCTCCGGCGACTGGCTGACGATCAACGCCGCCAACGGCGCGGTCGGCAGGCTCGTGAACGTCTTCGCCCGGCAGCGCGGTTTGAACGTGCTGAATCTCGTGCGCGGCCCGGCCTCGGTCGCGGCGCTGCGCGAACTCGGCTACGAGCCGGTGCTCGACACCGAGAGCGAGGGCTGGCGCGACCAGGTGGAGGCGGCCACCTCGGGCGCGCCGATCCTGCGGGCCGTCGATCAGGTGGGCGGCCGGGCCGCGGCCGCCGAGTTGGCATTGCTCGCGCCGGGCGGGCAGCTGATCTCCTTCGGTGCGCTCTCGGGGCAGCCGTTGTCGCTCGACCCGGGCGCGCTGATCTTCAAACAGGTGGTGATCAAGGGCTTCTGGGGCGCCAAGCGGATCGAGGAAATCGGCCCCGAGCATCGAGGGCGGCTCATCCGTGAGCTGATCGACCTCGCGGCCGACGGCGTCCTGCGACTGGATATCGAAGCCGCCTATCCGCTGGAGGAAGCGGCGGACGCCGCGGTCGCCACCGAGACGCCGGGCCGCGCCGCCAAGGTCGCGCTGCGGGGTCAGCCTGCCTGATCGGAGTCCAGCACGGCCATCGCCGCGTTGTGCCCAGGGATGCCGCTGACCCCGCCACCCCGAATGGCGCCCGCACCGCACAGCAACACGTTGCGGTGGCCGGTCGCCACGCCCCACCGGGCTGCGGGGTCGGCGGGATCGGCGTCCTCCGGCAGGTAAGGGAAGGCCAGATCCCGGTGGAAGATGTGTCCGCCGGGGAGGCCGACCTCGCGCTCCAGTTCGATCGGAGTTTTCACCTCGAGGCAGGGGGTACCGTTCTCGTCCGTCGCCAAGCAGTCCGCGATCGGCTCGGCGAGCACCGAATCCAGTTGCGCGAGAGTCGCTCGCACGATCTCGTCTTTGGCCGCGGCGTGGTCGGCGGCGAAGAGTTTTCCGCGAGCGTGCAGTCCGAACAGCGTAAGGGTGTGCGCGCCCTGCGCGGCCAGTTCCGGTCCCAGGATCGTCGGATCCGTCAGTGTGTGGCAATAGATTTCGGCGGGTGGCGCGGACGGGATCCGGCCGATCGCGGCCTCACCGTATGCTCGGTCGAGCTGGGCGTAGGACTCCCCGATGTGGAAAGTTCCCGCGAACGCCTCCCTGGGATCGGCTTCGGCGTCGCGCAACCGCGGGAGACGCCGCAGCACCATGTTCATCTTCAGCTGCGCACCTTCGGGTTTCGGCGGTAAGGGCGCACCGAGCAACCCGGCGAGCGTATACGGCGCGATGTTCGCCAGGACGTGGCGCGCTCCGATTCTCCCGTCCGGATGTAGCACTTCCGCTGCGCTGCCATCGGTTTCGATGCCCGTCACCGCACAGCCGGTGACGATTTCCGCTCCCGCCGATCGCGCGGCATCGGCCAGTGCGTCGGTGAGCGCCCCCATGCCCCCGATCGGCACGTCCCAGTCGCCGGTCCCGCCGCCGATCACGTGATAGAGGAAGCAGCGATTCTGCCGCAGCGAGGGATCGCGCGCGTGGGTGAAGGTGCCGATGAGGGCGTCGGTCAGTACCACGCCGCGCACCGTGTCGTCCACGAAGGTGGACTCGATCGTCTCGCCCAGCGGCCGTTCGAACAGAGCCTCCCAGATGGGCGCGTCGTCGATGATGTGCCGCAGCGCCTCCTTGGAGGGAAGCGGCCGGGTCAGCGTCGGGAAAACCCGCCGGGCCAGCTGGTTGGTCGACGCGTAGAACCGCTGCCACGCACCGAATTCCCGATCGGAGCCGGTCAGCCGCGCGAAACTCGCCGCCGTCCGCGCCTGCTCGGACGAGACGAGCAGACCCCCCTCCCCGACCGGCGTGTAGGACGAGACCGCCCGCCGCCGCTTCTCGAACCGCAGGCTCAGGTCTTGGACGATCGATCGCGGCAGCAGGCTCACCAGGTATGAGTACCGCGAAAGCCGCGCGTCGACGCCCGCGAACACCCTCTCGGACACCGCCGCGCCGCCGGTATGCGGCTGCCGCTCGAGCACCACCACCGACCTCCCGGCCCGCGCCAGGTACGCGGCGGCCACCAAACCGTTGTGGCCGCCGCCGACGATCACGACATCGTAGAAGGAACGCGTCGGCGTCATCCGTTCTCGATAGCACGAATCGTCTCCGGACGACAGCATCCCGGCCGCAACGGCTCGAGAACGATCGGTGGGGTCGGCCTGCGCTCGCGCACGAGACCGCAATGGTCGATCGGACAGCCACCGCGCGGCGAGCCTACCCATTCACATCCGCCAGGCCTCGACTACGGGCGGCGTCATTCATGACCGATGTCGACTGGGGCAAAAGGGCCGCGAGCATCCGGGTTGATCAGCCGAGCGCAGCTCCCCCTTCGGAGTCCCAGCTGGTCTCCGCGGCCTCCCTCTCGGTGCGATCGATCTGAGCTCGTGCGGTGACCGTTCGCAGTTCGTCGACAGTCGAAGGAATCGCGGCGTGTGCGGCGGTGTCGATGGTCGCGTACGCGGCATCCCGGGTGGTCTTCGGCGGGACGACGAGCAAGGCGATCCGGGCGCCGCTGACACCGAGGACATCCAAGGAGTGCGCCTGCTTGAACCGATACCCGTCGAGCCGGACGCGCCGCCCGGCGTCATCGATTCCTCGTGGCGCGTGCGGCCATTCGCCGAGATGATAGGTCACTCGATGGATGGGGCCGAGCCGCGGGCGCAGCGTTGCGAGCAGATCCGGCAGCTCCGCGACGAGGTCGTCGCCGCGTGGCCACCATGCGCCGTCGACATGGCCCGGCGCGGGGGCGTCGGACCGTAGTCCCAACCGAGCAGCCAATGCCGCAAGGGGATCGCGCCCGGTACCGGGCAGGGTCGTTCGAGTGGTCATGATGATGCTTCTTTCCGCGCATCGGCCGCTACGGGGCCCTCAGCGGGCGGCCGGGCTGCGTCCGAACAACTTGCCCAGGCCGCGTGGGCGGCGTGTGGGCTGGTTACCGGTTCCGTGTCCGGCAAGGGTGCCCGACGCATCGGGTGCGGCATCGGTGGTGCCGGTGGGGCTGGAATAGATGGGGGTGTCTCGGCGGGAGGCGTCGAGATCACGGCGCGCGGCGAGCTCACGGCGCGCGGCACTTCCCCGACGGGCGGTGCGCCGGGCGCCGGCAAGCAACATGCCCAGCCCGGCGATTCCGATGCCACCGACGACGATGCCGTAGAGGAACAGCACCCCGGTGGAACCCGTGACGTGATAGCCGAATATCGCGAAGTTGTCGGTCAAGGCGTGATTGCTGCCGCCGTTGGCGAAGACTCCGGCGACGCCGATCAGCACGGCGGCGACGAGGATGATGAGCCCGATGATGACGATCATAGTGATCCCTCGGATCTGTAGGTGCTCTCAGTACACGCCGCTCCGGGCGGGATGTCAACGCCGTAGACCTACAGCAGTAGAAGGGTGGCTCACCCGGCCGCGGCGAGCAGCGCCGCCGCGGCGGCGCGAGCCTGCTCGCCGACATCCACCGCACCGTGTATCGCCGCGACGACGGTCGCGCCCTCCACCAGCATCAGCAATTGACGGCCCAGCACAGCCGGGTCCCGAGCTCCGGCGCGGGCGGCGATGCCGGTGAAGAGGTCGAGATAGCGGTGCAGGTGCCGTGCGGTGATGGCCCGCACCGCATCGTCGTAGTGCTGGGCCGCCGCGTTCACCATCGCGCAACCACGGAAGCCCGGTTCCGCGTACCACTCGCTCATCGCGTCGAAGATCGCGGCCACCTGTTCGGCGGGGTCGTCACCGGCCGATTCGACCGCCCTAGCCAGCCATACCCCCACCTTTTCACCGCGCGCCTCGAGCATCGCGCGCACGAGCCCGTCTTTGGTACCGAAGTGCCGGTACAGCGTCTCCTTGGACACTCCGAGCCGTGCACACAGTTCGGCCACACCGACGCCGTCGAGCCCCCGCTCGTACAGCAGCGGTTGCGCCGCTTCCAGAATGGCGGCGCGAGTGCGCGCCGGGTCGATCGTCGAACCTTTGGCCACAGGCATACCGAGATGGTAACGACCGGTTCGATCGCCTGCTAACATCCAGGTCGTACTGATCGGTTCGATCTAGGAGGGTGACAGCCCCCGTGATCCCGGTGTGGCAAACCGCGCGCCTCGCCCTCGGCATCGCGGCACTGGGATTCGCACGGCCCGCGGTCGCGGGCACCGGATCGCTCCGCACACCAGATGAAAGAGAGAACGACAGTGACGACGTTCGTCCTGATCCCCGGCATGTGCCACGGCGGTTGGTGCTTCGAGCAGCTCACCGAGCAGTTGCGCGCGCACGGCCATCGCGTGTTTCCGCTGACTCCGACGGGAGTCGGTGAGCGCGTCCACCTGCGCCACGGAGTGAATCTCGACACCCACATCCAGGATGTCACCGCGGTGTTGTCGGCCGAGAACATCACCGACGCGGTCCTGGTCGGCCATAGTTACGGCGGCATGGTGATCACCGGCGCCGCCGATCGCGCCGCCGATCGGGTCGGCTCACTGGTGTACATCGATGCCGTGGTGCCCGGCCCCGGGGACTCCTGTTTCAGGCTGGTCTCGGACCGGGAGCGGCAGTGGTACCTCGACGTGGTCGACACCGGCGACGCCGTACGCCCGCTCCCCTTCTTCGATCCGCGCGCCACACCACACCCGATCGCATCGGTCCTCCAACCGCTCGAGCTCAGCGGAGATCTCGGCCATATCCGGCGCAGGGAGTACGTCTACGCCGCGGGATGGGAAACTCCCTCGCCGTTCACCGAGATCTACCAGCGATTGCGCGATGACGACGCGTGGGCCACCCACGCGCTCGACGGTGGGCACAACCTGATGCGAGACGCACCGGAGGATCTACTGCGAGTGCTGCTGAACGTCGCCGAGTCGCACTGACGTAGCCGCACCGCCACCGGGTCGGTGTGTCCGCACGACCGGGGCAAAGGTCACCGAGGCCGCCGGCGCGGAACCTGTGCCGCACCGCCGCCGCCACCGGCGATCTCGTCCATCAGCATCCGCAGGGTCAGTGAGTACTTCTCGGGCGGCGGCGCGTCCATCGCGCCGGGTGCCGTCCGTCTGCCCGAGGAACGGCTGTTTCCGCGCCCCTGATCTCGGTACTCCCCTCGGCGGGAAACCCCCGGCTACGCCGCAGCGTAGAGTGCTGTCCGCGTTCCGCATTCGACTCGGCCGGACACGACTTATGTTCTGGCCGAACAGGATTGGCGAGACCGCGCTGTTCCGTAGCACTCATCTCCGGAAGGACGCATGTTCACCACCACCGAATCCGAGCTGGACGATCTCTATGCGGCCATCGAGAAATCCGCGCGGATAGTGGACGTCCCCTGCGCGCGAGAGAATGTCTGGCCCACCCTGACCGCATACGGCACGATGCTCACGCGTTCCGTGATCTCCCTCAGAGTGGTCACCGACGCCCGCCGCTCGGGAGACCTCGACTACCGTTTTCTGACGCTGCCGAGAGACATCGACCCTTACGACATCGCCCTGTCCAACGAACTGCTCGCCGAGACCGATCATCCGATCGGCTCCCTGCTGGACCAGGTCCGGAAACAGTGCCCCATCGACAGCTACGGAATCGACATCGGTGTAGTCGGCGGCTTCAAGAAGATCTGGCCGTTCTTTCCTGCCGATGGCGTGCAGAAGGTATCGGAACTCGCCGCACTCCCTTCCATGCCGCCCAGTCTCGCCGACCACGCCCGCATGTTCGCCCGTCACGGCTTGGAGGACAAAGTCGGCTTGCTCGGCATCGACTACCACGACAAGACGATGAACGTCTATTTCCCCGGGCTGCCGGCCGATTTCTTCGAACGCCGCGCCATCGTGTCGCTGCACCGAGAAGCCGGACTTCCGGACCCGAGCGATCAATTCCTGTCGCTCACCGAGAAAGCATTCGACATATACGCCACCATCAGCTGGGAATCGCCTCGGATCGAGCGCCTCTGCTTCCCGGTGATAACGCCGGACCCGAGAACGCTACCGGTTCCGATCGAACCGCGCTTCGAGCAACTCGTCGACGAAGTCCCGATCAGCACGACCGACCGTCGATTCACCTATGCCGCAACCTCGTCCCCGCAGGGAGAGTCCTACAAATTCAGTTGGTTCTACCAATGGCAACCCAGAATACTGGACAAGATGAAGACGTCTGACTCATAGAACTGCCCTCGGCCACTGCTCCCGCAGTTCGTCGATGGCATTGTGGACCGACCCGGACAGGAGCCAGCAGTGCCCATCGAGCACGAAGCCAAGATTCTCGACATCGATCCCGACACCATCGAACAGCACATCGTGGACACGGGTGGGCGGAAACTCGGTGAGCGATTCATGCGCCGCTACGTCTACGACATCACGCCGGGCGATCGGTCGAAGTGGATCAGGCTGCGTGACAACGGGAATGGGGTGACCCTCGCCGTCAAGCAGATCACCAGCGACGCCATCGACGGCACCCACGAAGTCGAGGTGAGCGTCGACGACTTCACCGGCACCAACGCCCTGCTCGAGCTGTTGGGCTTCACCGCGAAGTCCTACCAGGAAACGAAGCGGATCAGTTTCGTACTCGACGGCGGACAACTCGAGATCGACACCTGGCCGGGGATTCCCCCATATCTGGAGATCGAAGCCGCGACGGAGGAAGACGTGATCCGGATCGCCGAGTTGCTCGGTTACGCCGAAGCCGATCTCACCGGCGAGAACACGATCAAGATCTACGCGCGGCACGGTATCGACCTCGACACCGTCCGCGAACTGCGGTTCTGATCCGCACCTGACAGAGCCGGATTTCCCCCAGTGGCCGCACGCAGCACGGGACGAGATTCGCCCTCGGTGCTTGAACGACCCTGGTCATCCGGGGACACAACACAGGTGGCGTCCGAGACCGAAGACGCTGTCTAGCAACTGGAAAGCAATGCGGCTGGGTACTGCGTCCGGGATGACATCACAGAGTGTGGGGCCACTTGTGACAGCCGAAGGGGTCGCCACATGTTAACTGAAGCCGCCGCCTGGTCGATCTACTACTGTGACCGACATCGGATTCTCTACTTTTGGGGGTTTCACATGCTGATCTGGGGCTGGCAGAAGCGTATCCACACGCTCGCCATGATCACCTTGGTCTGCGGCCGCTGCGGCAATCCCGCCGCACACGCGCTGCGCAAACTCGTCACCAAGTTCACGCTCTTCTTCATCCCGCTCTTCCCGCTCAGCACCAAGCATTCCCTGGAATGCACCTGGTGCGGCGCATCCTCACCGGTCGCGGGCCCGCAGGTCCCCGATCTTCTCGCCCGCGCCAACGCGGAGACCATGGGCCCCGCCCAGTACCAGCAGCCTGCCGCGCAGTGGCCCCAGCAGCCCGCTCCCAACCCGCACCAGCCCGCCCTCGGCGCGCCCGACGCCCACTGGCAGCAACAGCCCGGTCCCGGCGGCAACTGGCAGCGCTGACCCCGGCGACGTACGCCCGCATGCGGCGGCTCCCGCCGCCGCGTGTCCGGGCTGATCAATTTCCCGAGCGGCGTTCGCTGCTGCAACGTCACATCGTCAACGCGTTCGCGTCGCCGGGGTTGACGTCGAGTCTTCGATGTCAGACGACCTCGAAGACTCGGTAGGCGATGCCGCCCTCGACCGGATACCCCGATCCGACGCAGACGATGTCGTTGAGCCACAGATACTTTCGCGCTCCGGTTTCGAACACCGGCGTCGTGCGGAAGTAGTAGCTCCCGGGATCGACGAGATGCCGCGTGGCCGGATCACCCATCCGGTCGCGTATCTCCTCGGATATGGTCCACCGCCCACCGTAGGTCAATTGCACCAGGGCGTCGTCGTCGGTCCGCAAGGTGAGCCGGACGTCGAGCACCATGCTCCCGTCCTGCCGGAACACCGCCCAGTCGCCGCCGCCCGGCAGCACCACGCCGCGCAGCTTCGGCCCCTCGAACGACCCACCGGTCGCGCCGAACAACACCCGCCCCTTCCCGATGTTCAGCGGCGGCGCGAGATCCACCACGACGTCGAACAGCTGCCTGGTCGCGATCCCCGCGACATCCTTGACCCGTGCGTCCATGATCATCTCCCGCCGAACAACTTCTGCCGTACCGCGTCGGTGGATACACCCGATTGGGCGCACAGCTCCGACAGATCGAAGTGGAAGTACTCCCCCGCGATCAGCCCGTCCGCGAACGCGAAGCGGAGGAACACCGGCAGTTCGGCCCGCCGACCATTCGGCTCTACCCCGAATCGGTTGCCGTTCAGGGTCATTCGCGCCGTTCCCCAGCAGACCAGCGTCTCCCCTTCTGCCGCGTGCCCGCTCAGCTCGACGTCATAGTCCGGGAACGACGCGAAGAAGGCCCGCAGCGCGAATTCGTTCGCCTCCAGCCCACGCGCCACCGTCCCGAACGCCGGCGCTTCCAACACCATCCCGTCATGCATGAGCCGCAGCGCCGCAGGGACGTCCTGCCTGCTCTTGACGACGGCGAGTTCCGTCGCGAGGTCCATCATCCAGCCACTATCCATACAGAAACTATACGGTCGGCCGTATTTATTATCCACTTACGGGAGGATTGTGAATGCGCCGCAGCGAGACCGGCGCAGGGTTGGCCGAGGCGCTAGTCGAAGTAGCGGTGGAACCACGCCGTCAGCTCGGCTTCGCTCTTCGGTCCCTGGTCCGGGTGATCGGCGCGCAGCGCGCAGAAATGCCCGGCGATGCCGAACTTCTGGTGGATCAGGAACAGGCAGCTCGGTCCCAGCGCGGGATCGGTGTTCGGATAGCAGAAGAAGCGGCCGAGGACGTTGCCGTCCTGCCGCCAGACGTCGTCGCCCACGTCGCCGCGACCGCACACATGTCCCGAGAACTGCCCGCGGTTCGCCTCGTACAGGTACATCGCGGACTCCTGGTCGGGGAACCCGAAGAACTCCGCGGACGGGAATCCGATCTTGGTGCCGCAGGCCAGCACCGCGTCCACCGGACCGGGCGGCGGGTCGGAGTGGCGGCAATTGGCCGGGCCGAAATCACCGGCCAGATGGTTCAGCACCGCGCGATCGGCCTGCGTGAAGTAGTCCGGATCGCGGGCTAGATCGGCGGTGCGGAACGAGAAACCATTGCGCGCGGCCACGTAGTCGCGGTACTGCTGCTCGGCAGGCTCCCAGATGTACACCGCAGCCGCCAGCGCTCGCTCATCCGTGACCAGCAGCGCGGGCCGTGGCGCGGTGGGATCGTCCACCTTGCTCAGGAAACACGACTTGCGGCCGACTTCCGCGCCGTCACGCAGCATCGGTCCGTCCGTCCCCGGCGGGTCCCCGGGGCAGTTGCGCCCTTGCAGGCCCGCCAGCAATGCGGAGGTGTAGCCGCGCAATTGGTCGACGTTGCGGAATCGCAGGAATCGCGCCGCGGGATCGCTCGCGGCCGGATTCGCGGTGCAGAAGACGACGGCGGCGGTGGGCGGGTCGGGGTCTTCGTGCACGCAGTTGGCGCGTTTGTAGCCCGACGGGCCCACCAGCGACAGCAATTCGACGTCCGGGCCGTTCGGAGCGCTCGCGTCGGGAACGGCGGCGCCGGTGTTCGGCCGGGTCGCCTCCCAGCCGAAGAAGCCGAGGGTGGCGGCGAGCAGGACGACGCACAGCAGGGCGAGCACGCGGAGTACGCCGCGGCGGCGTGGTCGCTCGCCGTTGTCGCCGCCCGGCTCCGTTGGCACGGCCGTCGCGCCCGACCGGTCCGGTGGTGGACCCGCATCGGTCACTGCGTCACCCGCCGCGGAAGTCGCCTGCGTGGGGGCTTCGGCCACCGCCGCCTGCGCGGCCGCCCCGAGTTCACCCGCCGTGCCGTACCTCGCCTGCGGGTCCTTGGCCATCCCGCGCGCGACCACCGCGTCCAGCCGGGCGGGCAGTCCTGGAAGGCACGAGTGCGGCCGCGGCGGCGGTTCGAACAGGTGCGCCGAGATGATCTGCGCGTCGGTGTCCTTCGGGTACGGCCGTGAACCGGTCAGGCATTCGTAGAGCACGCAGGTCAGGGCGTAGATGTCGGCGGCGGGGGTGACCACGCGGGAGTGGAACCGTTCCGGCGCCATGTAGTGGAACGATCCGATCGCCGAGCCGTCGCTGGTGAGACTCTCCCCGGTGGCCGACTGGGCGATCCCGAAGTCCACCAGGTAGGCGAAGCCGTCCGGGGTGAGCAGGATGTTGTCCGGCTTGATGTCCCGGTGCACCAGGCCGTCGGCGTGCGCGGCGTCCAGCGCCGCGGCGACCTGCCGGACGATCGCGACCGCCCGCTCCGGATCCAGCGGCGCCCGCTCGGTCAGCAGCGCGCGCAGGCTGTCACCGCCGACCAGGCGCATATCGATGTAGAGCCTGCCGTCGATCTCGCCGTAGTCGTGGATCGGGATGATGTGCGGTTCCTGCAACCGCGCCGCGACGTGCGATTCGCGCCGGAACCGTTCTCGGAACACCGGGTCGTCGTGCAGCCGCTCGGGCAGCACCTTCAAGGCGATGGTGCGGTCCTTGACGGTGTCGTAGGCCTCGAAGACTTCCCCCATCCCGCCACGACCGATCAGGCGATCCAGGCGATACGGCCCGAACCGCGAACCCACCTCGAGCGTCTGACGTGGCGTCGTCATCTCGTCCTCCGTGACGGGGACCCGGAGGGTGTCCGTCACGATCCGAGCCGGACGCCTCCCCGGGGCCGTGACCCGGGTTCCCGCGCTCAACTGTAGGCCGCGCGGACCCCTTCGGCAGGCGTATCGCGCAGCGGGCCGGTCAGCCGCCGGATCGCCTTCCAGGGCACGTCCAGGCAGGTCCGAAGCACGTTCCAGCGCCGCACGTGTACCCGTTCGGCGAGCGTGACCGGGGCAGCACCACCGCCGTCAACCCCGGGCCTCGGGCGGGCCGGGGCGGCGATGCAGGGCGAGCTGGATCTGCAACAGCAGACGGTCGGCCGGGTCGTCGAGGTTCATGCCGAGAATGTCCTCGACCCGGCGAAGCCGGTAGCGCAGCGTGTTCGGATGTACGCGCAGTGCCGCGGCGGCGTCGCGCACGTCGCCGTGTTCGCGCAGATAGGTCTCGACACTGTCGCGCAGGCTCGCGGAATGCTTGCGGTCGTAGTCGAACAGCGCGCGCAAACGCGGATCGTGCAGTTCCGTCCGTGCACCGATCAGATCCAGGGTCTCGCCGAGCAGCACCGCGGTCCGCGCCTCGGCGAGGGTGGTCACCCGGCTTCCCGGCGATGCCGCGAAGGTACGGGCCAGCACCCGATCGACCTCCGCGCGCGCGTCGGCCACCCGGCCGAGATCGGGCACCGGGCACGCGATCGCGGCCCGCAGCGACAGCGCGCGCTTCGCTTCGAGCTGCTCGATCAACTGCCGTGTCCAAGCCGTCACCGCCTGAGCGGAACGGTAGCCGGGCAGCAGTACGTAGACGCGGTCACCGATCGTGGTGGTCACCGAGTCACCGCGGAAAGAGCAGGCGCGCAGGCGCAGAACGCCGCCCACCGCAGCCGGCTCGACGCCCGGTGCCCGCTCCCCCGCCATGAGCGCGAATCCGATCACCGCCGCAGGGCCGGTCGTCGGCAGATTCAGCGCGTTCACCACGGCCGCGGCGTCGATCACGGGCCCGCTCGCGCCGAACAGCCGCCGGATCAGCAGCGCCTCGGTGGTGGGTGCGTCGAGACTGCGGGAGATCAGGCGTCCCGCGATGGCCGCCGCGCCGCGCAGGATCTCGGCCGCGTCCGGCTTGAACGGCCGGCCGCCTTCTTGCAGCCAGATCGCGCCGAGCACCCGAGCAGCGCGCGTGTGCGCGTCCGTGGGACGGCGGATGCCGATCACCAATCGGCGCTTGATGTTCAGCTCGTCGTGCGCGGGCACGTCGATGACCTCGTCGGTATCGCGCAGACGATCGAACACCCCCCAGCGCCGCAGCAGGGTCAGATACTCCCGCGGCCCCTCGCGGCCGAGGATCGATCGCACCCGCAATTCGTCGGCGTTCTCGTCGGAGGCCGAGTACGCGAGTACATGCGACCGCGGGTCCTCGATCGACACCATTCCGCCCGCGTTATCCGCGATCATCTGCGCCAGCGCGAAGAGGTCGATATCCGCGGCGACCTGGTCACCTTCCCTCGCCACGTTCCCGTCCTTCGGCCAACTCGACAACGCACTTGCCCCATCTTTGTCTGGTTGGCTCATTCTTCGGGCAGTTTTACGGTGTTGACTTCCCATTGCCGGAAATTCACCTGATAGTAGGAGGTCTCATGGAGACCGTCGTGTCCCCGCCCCCGCCGGTCAACGAGCCGGTGGGCAGCTTCGCGCCGGGCACGGCCGAACGCGAGCGCCTACGGGTGAAGCTGGCCGAACTCGCCGCGACCCCGACCGACGTCGCTCACGTCATCGGCGGTGCGCACCGCCGTGGTTCGGGTGAGCGCGTCACGGTGGTGCAGCCGCACCGGCACGCCGCCGTCCTCGGCACGCTCACCACGGCCGGACCGGGCGAGGTCGGCGACGCCATCGCGGCGGCGAGCGCGGCGGCGCCGGGCTGGCGCGCGCTGCCCTTCGCCGAGCGCGCCGCGATCTTCCTGCGCGCCGCCGACCTACTGGCCGGACCGTGGCGCGAAACGATCTCCGCCGCAACGATGTTGGGGCAGTCCAAGACGGCCTACCAGGCCGAGATCGACACCCCCTGCGAACTGGTCGACTTCTGGCGATTCAACGTGCACTTCGCGAGCCGGATCCTTGCGGACCAGCCGATCTCGGCGCCGGGGGTGTGGAATCGGGTGGACTACCGGCCGCTCGAGGGCTTCGTCTACGCGATCACGCCGTTCAACTTCTCCGCCATCGCGGGCAACCTGCCCACCGCGCCCGCGCTGATGGGCAACACCGTGGTGTGGAAGCCTGCCGTCACCCAATCGGTGGCCGCGTACTGGACGATGCGGCTACTGGAGGCAGCGGGACTGCCGCCCGGCGTGATCAATATGGTGCACGGCGCGGGGCCCGAGGTGTCGGACGTGGCGCTGGCCGATCACCGGCTCGCGGGAATCCACTTCACCGGGTCCACCGCGACCTTCCGGCACCTCTGGCGCACCGTGGCGGCGAATCTCGACCGCTACGACTCCTACCCGCGCCTGGTCGGCGAGACCGGCGGCAAGGACTTCGTGGTGGCGCACAGCTCCGCCGATCCCGAGGTGCTGAGCACCGCGCTGATCCGCGGCGCGTTCGACTACCAAGGCCAGAAGTGCTCGGCCGCCTCACGCGCTTTTCTCCCGCGATCGCTGTGGGACCGGATGGGCCGCGAGTTCATCGACCGAGTGGCCGCGCTCAGCTACGGCGACGTCACCGACTTCGGCCACTTCGGCGGAGCGCTCATCGATCGGCGCGCCTTCGTCCGGAACACCGACGCCTTGGCGCGCGCCAAGGCGACCCCCGGCCTGACCATCGCCACCGGCGGCCACGCCGACGACAGCGTCGGCTACTTCGTCGAGCCGACCGTACTGCTCGGCGACGACCCGGCCGACGAGGCGTTCCGCACCGAGTACTTCGGCCCGATCCTGGCCGTGCACGTCTACGACGATTCGGTCCGCGGATCGTTCGAGTCCACGCTCGACCGGATCGATGGCGGCTCGCCCTACGGCTTGACCGGCGCGATCATCGCCCAGGATCGGGCGGCGATCGGCACCGCGCTCGACCGGTTGCGCTTCGCGGCGGGCAACTTCTACATCAACGACAAACCCACCGGCGCGGTCGTCGGCCAGCAGCCGTTCGGCGGGTCGCGCGCGTCCGGCACCAACGACAAGGCAGGCTCGGCACAGAACCTGCTGCGCTGGACCTCCGCTCGCACGATCAAGGAAACCTTCGTCCCCGCGACCGACCACCGCTACCCGCACCAGAAGTTGTGATGGCCTTCTCCGGACTGCTGCGGCCCGCCGTGCTGGCGGCCTCTCGTTCCCCGCGCGTCGAGCGCGCGATCACCCGCATGCCTGCCACCAAGAAAATGGTCGACCGTTTCGTCGCGGGCGAGACCGAGCGCGACGCGGTCGCCGCGTCCTCGGCGCTGCTGGGCTCCGGCCGGTTCGTGAGCATCGACTACCTCGGCGAGGACACCACCGATCTCGACCGCGCCCGCGGAACCGTCGCGCACTACCTGCGGCTGCTGTCGGCGCTGGCCGACCTGCGGGCCGCGAACGAGTCGCCGGTGCCCCGGCTGGAGGTGTCGCTCAAGCTCTCCGCGCTCGGCCAGCGGCTTCCGCAGAACGGGTACGCCATCGCGCGCGAGCACGCCTACGAGATCTGTACGGCGGCGAAGGCGGCCGGGATCTGGGTGACCGTAGACGCCGAAGACCACACCACCACCGAATCGACGCTGGCGATCGTGCGCGAGCTGCGGCTGGACTTCCCGTGGCTCGGCACGGTGTTGCAGGCCTATCTCAAACGCACCGAGGAGGACTGCCGGACCTTCGCCGGTCCGGGCGCACGGATCCGGTTGTGCAAGGGCGCCTATCGCGAACCCGCGGCGGTGGCGTACCAGAGCCGCTCCGCGGTGGACGAGTCCTACCTGCGTTGCCTGCGGATCCTGATGGAGGGCAAGGGCTATCCGATGGTGGCCACGCACGACCCGGCGCTGATCGGTGCGGCGCTGGGCTACGTGCGCGAAAGCGGCCGGAAGTCCGGCGATTTCGAGTTCCAGATGCTGCACGGCATCCGCGACGCCGAACAGCGACGCCTGGTCGGAGCGGGCCATTCGCTGCGCGTCTACGTGCCCTACGGTGACCAGTGGTACGGCTACTTCATGCGCAGGTTGGCCGAGCGCCCGGCCAACATCGCCTTCTTCTTGCGTTCCTTCGGCCGCGACCGCTGAGCGGAAGAGCGAACTTTATTTTCTTCCGCCGACCGATCCCACCTTCCTGTGGTCGTATTGAGGTGAGCACGCAGTGGACGAAAGGACCGATATGTCCCTCGCGCGGTTACGCACCCAGATGACGCGCCGGAAGCCGCTCGGTGCGGTCGAGGACGAAGGCGCTCCCGCGGACGAGCAGCTGTCACGGTCGCTGGGCCTGTGGCAGCTCACCGCGATCGGCGTCGGCGGCATCATCGGCGCGGGCATCTTCACCTTGGCGGGCGCGGTCGCGCACTCGGTCACCGGACCTTCGGTGTTGATCTCGTTCCTCATCGCGGGTGTGGCGAGCGCCGCCGCCGCTCTGTGCTACGCCGAATTCGCCGGGATGGTGCCCAAAGCCGGATCCGCCTACACCTACGGATACGTGTCGCTCGGCGAGATCGCGGGCTGGTTCATCGGCTGGGACCTGCTGCTGGAGTACGTCGCGGTCGCGGCGGTGGTGGCCATCGGCGTGTCCGGCTACTTCAAATTCCTGCTGGAGCAGGTCGACATCACACTGCCGGATTGGATGATGGGCGCCGCGGGCACCGGCGACGGCCATGTCGTCGACGTGTTCGCCATGCTGTTCTGCCTCGGCACCGCATGGCTGCTCTCGCGCGGCATCCGCAGCGTCGGCCGGTTCGAGACCGTCGCCGTCGGCATCAAGGTCGCCCTCGTCGTGCTGATCATCGTGCTCGGCGTGTTCCATATCGACAGCTCGAACTACACCCCC
Source organism: Nocardia sp. NPDC041819 (assembly GCF_055590505.1). Taxonomy (NCBI): domain Bacteria; kingdom Bacillati; phylum Actinomycetota; class Actinomycetes; order Mycobacteriales; family Nocardiaceae; genus Nocardia; species Nocardia sp. NPDC041819. The sequence continues at coordinate 160,650 of NZ_JBVJAP010000008.1, forward strand.
TACTTCCCGTTCGGCACCGGCGCGGTGTGGACGGGCGCGGCCACCGTGTTCTTCGCCGTGTTCGGCTACGACGCGATGAGCACCGCCGCCGAGGAGTCCACCGACGGCAAGAAGCACCTGCCGAAGGCGATCATCTATTCGCTGGCCATCGCCATGGCGCTCTACGTGCTGGCCACCCTGGTGCTGACCGGCATGCAGAAATACACCGAGATCAGTCCGACCAGCGGATTCTCCACCGCCTTCGAGTCGGTCGGGCAACCGGGCGTCGCGAACATCATCGCGGTCGGCGCCATCGTCGGAATCGTCACCGTGGTGCTCACCTTCATGCTCGGAGTCACCCGGGTCTGGTTCGCCATGAGCCGCGACGGGCTGTTGCCGGAGTGGTTCGCCAAGACCCATCCGGTCCGGAAGGTGCCCACCCGGGTGACCTGGATCGTCGGCATCGGATCGGCGCTGATGGCCGGGTTGCTGGACATCACCGTGGTCGCCGAACTGACCAATATCGGCATCCTGATGGCGTTCATCGTGGTGTCCGTCGCCGTGATCGTGCTGCGGCGCACCCGCCCCGACGAGCCGCGCGAGTTCCGCCTGCCGTTCATGCCGGTCGTGCCGCTGATCGGCATCGGGTTCTCGGTGTACCTGATCTGGTCGCTGCCCTGGGAGACCTGGGCGCGTTTCGTGATCTGGCTCTTCGTCGGCCTGATCGTCTACTTCACCTACTCACGCAACCACGCCGAACTCGAGCGCACCCGCCCCGCCGCGGTGGAAGGTCCGGCGACCTCCTGACACGCCCATGGAACCGAACGGGCTCACCAGGCGATATCCATTGCAGAATGGTCGTTCGACTGCATGAGTCGGGAAGGTCGGCATCGGCGACGGCCGCGCGGCGCGAGCCCGGAAGGAGCGGTAGCGGATGGATCTCCAGGAGGTCGTCTCGTCGGGGGTGCTCGAACAGCGCGAACTGCTCGCGCAGCGCGCGCTCACCGCGGAACAGTTGGTCGAGGCGACGCTCGACGGTATCGATGCCGCCGCCGACCTCGGCGCCTTCACCCACGTCCTGCGGGACGAGGCCAGGGCCGAGGCCGTCGAGCGGGATCGCGAGCGCGCCGCGGGCGCCACGCTCGGCCCCTTGCACGGGGTGCCGGTCGCGGTGAAGGACGAATTCGACGTCGCAGGCGTGGTGACCACCTTCGGTACCAGAGCCAACTCCACGCCCGCCGTGGCCGACGCCGAAGCGGTGCGCAGGCTGCGCGCGGCCGGGGCGATCATCGTCGGCAAGACCGCGATGCCGGAATTCGGGCAGTGGCCGTTCACCGAGTCCAGCACGTTCGGCGTGGTCCACAACCCGTGGGACCCGCGCCGCTCGGCCGGGGGTTCGAGCGGCGGGTCCGCCGCCGCGGTGGCGGCCGGTCTTGTGCCGGTCGCGCTCGGCGGCGACGGCGGCGGGTCGATCCGGATCCCGGCGGCGTGCTGCGGATTGTTCGGCCTCAAACCGCAGCGCGGGCGCGTGCCGATCGCCCCGAACGAGCATCTGTGGTGGGCGCTGGGGGTCGCCGGGCCGCTGACCCGCGGTGTGCTGGACTCCGCCGTCGTCTACGACGTCATCCGCGGCAACAGCCCCACCGACCGGTTCCAGGCGCCGGAACCGGCGACCTCGTTCGAGGCCGCGGCGCGCGGACCGGCCCGGCCGTTGCGCATCGGCTACAGCACGAAATCACCCATCCCCTTGGTCAGACTCGATCCGCAGCATGTCCGCGCCGTCCGCGACACCGCGAAGCTGCTGGCCGAACTCGGCCACACCGTGATGGAGATCGATCCCGCTTACCCGGATTCCACGCACGCCTTCTACCCGCAGTTCTTCGGCGGCGTGCGCGCCGAATTGCCGGAGGTGGATCACCCGGAACTGCTCGAACACCGCACCAGGCAGACCCTCACGCTCGGCGCCTGGGCGCGCAGGCCGGTCATCGAATGGGCGATCCGGCGCGGCGAGGCGGTGGCGCGCAAGGCCGATCGCATTTTCACCGAGTGCGATCTGCTGCTGACTCCCACCATCGCGATCCGCCCGCCCCTGCTCGGTGTGCTCGACGGGGCGAACACGGTGCGCGCTCAGCTCGCCTCCGTTCCGATGGTCGCCTACACCGCCATCTGGAACGTCACCGGCCACCCCGCCGCCTCCGTGCCCGCCGGTGTCGGCGACGACGGGCTTCCCTTGTCGGTTCAGCTGGTCGGCCCCACCAACGGCGAGACGACGATCCTCCCGATCGCCGCGCAGCTCGAGCAGGCGCGCCCGCATCCGCGTCCGGGACTCCGATCTGCCGGATGACAGACCCCGATTCGCTCGGCGCCTCGTAGCCGGGCACCGCCGCAGCCCTCGGCCGCCGGAGAACCTACGGCAGGCGGGTTCGGTGAGGCGGCAGCACGAGCGCGCTCCGTGATGCCGCTGATCATCGCCTGAACGCCGGCGCCGCCGCCGGCCATCGGCCACACCAGCGCCTCGCGGCGGCGTGCGCTGTTACCGGGGATATGGTCGCCGCCTCGTGACTTCGCGCGTCGGCACCGCACGACGTCGGCGCGGAGATGGAGCGGTGCGTCGGCGCCGCGACGGAGCGGTGCTGCCGGATACCCGCGGTGCATCGGCACACGGTTCGGTGCCGCCTCCCGCGGGATGCCAGTCGTCCCCACACCCCGCAAACCCGCCGCGAATCCCCATCCGTAGAATACAACTTGTGTCTAAGACGTATTCATCGGCTGAGCAGGCCTATCGCGCGGTGAAGGAGCGGATCCTCTCCGGCGCGCTGCCCGGGGGCGAGCTGATCAGCGAGGGCGAGATCGCCGCCGATCTGGGCACCTCCCGCACGCCGGTACGCGAGGCGTTCCTGCGGCTGGAGACCGAGGGCTGGATGAAGCTGTACCCCAAGCGCGGCGCGCTCGTGGTGCCGATCCCGCCCGACGAGGCCGAGCATGTGGCGCATGCCAGGTACGTGGTGGAGACCGCGGCGGTCCGCAGCGCTACCGCGAACGACACCGGCATGCTGATCGAGGCGTTGCGCTCTTCGATCGAACGGCAGCGCGACCTGGCCGCCGCGGGCGACCTCGACGGATTCGCCGTGGCGGACACCGACTTCCACCGCACCTACGTCCTGGCCGGTGGCAATCCGCTGCTGTCGGGGTTCTACGACTCGCTGCGCGAGCGCCAGCGCCGGATGAACAGCGTCGCCCTGCGCCGCGGCCCGGTCGACATCACCCGGATCATCGAGCAGCACACGCGGCTGGCCGATCTGGTCGCCGCAGCGGACGTCGACGGGTTCGCCGACGCGCTGGTCGAGCATCTGTCCGGCGTGCACCAACTGCAACTCCGCGGCCGGTGATGGCCACCCTCACCGGCACAGCGCCCCGCGCATCGGTCGTCGCCGGACAGTGGCGCGGCGTCGCGGCCGCGATGTTCGCGATCGCATGGGGCGGAAACGAATTCACGCCGCTGCTGGTGATGTACAAGAACGACGGCCTGGCGGCCACGACCGTCGATCTGCTGCTGTTCTACTACGTGCTCGGCATCGTGCCCGCGCTGCTGATCGGCGGTCCGCTGTCGGATCGCCACGGCCGCCGCGCCCTGCTGCGGCCCGCGCCGCTGATCGCCGCGACCGGATCGCTGCTGCTCGCGTGCGGGTCGGGGTCGGTACCGGTGCTTTCGGCGGGGCGGGTGCTGTGCGGCGTCGCGCTCGGGCTGGCGATGGCGGTCGGCGGCAGCTGGCTCAAAGAGCTGGCGCAACCGCCCCACGGTCCGCGGCTGCCCGCGGGCACGGGCGCGCGCCGCTCCGCGATGAGCCTCACCGGCGGCTTCGCCGTTGGCGCTTGCTGCGCCGGCGTGCTCGCGCAATGGGCGCCGTGGCCGAACTCCTTGGCGTACCTGATCAACGTGGGCCTGTGCCTGATCGCCGCCGTGTGGGTCAGGCGTGCGCCGGAAACCGTGCCGTACCGCCGCGATCCGCGTCGGCTCCGCGATGACCTGCGGATTCCCACGGCCGGGCACCGCCGCTTCCGCACGGTGGCGATTCCGGTCGCCTTGTGGCTGTTCACTTCCGGCGCGACCGCGTACGCGGTACTGCCCGCGCTGATGGCACCGCAAGTCGGCGCGGCGCCGATCGCGTTCTCCGCCGTGCTGTGTCTCACCACGCTGGGCTGCGGATTCGCGATCCAGTCCGTCGCGCGGCGGATCGACCGGACCGGCACCGCGCGGGCGGCCGTAGTGGCGCTGAGCTCGGTCACGGCCGGGATGATCCTCGCGGCGGCGGCTTCCGACCTGCTGACCCTGTGGGCGACTCTGGCCGCCGCCATCGCGCTCGGGGCCGGCTACGGCATCGGTCTGGTGGCCGGGCTCCAAGAGATCGAGCGCATCGCCCGCCCCGGCGATCTAGCCGGGCTGACCGCGGTGTTCTATTCGGCCAGCTACCTCGGTTTCGGCACTCCGGCACTGCTGTCGTTCCTGCACGACGCCTACGGCCTCGGCTATCCGGTAATGCTCGGCACGGGCGCGCTGGCGGCGGCCGGATGCCTCGGCCTGGTGCTGCGCGACTACCGGGACCGACCGTCACCCGGCGGCGGGCTCACCCCTTCGGCGTCAGCAGGACCAGCGGAATCTCGCGCGTAGTCTTCGTCTGATAGTCGGCGTAGTTCTTCGCCGCGGAGGTGACGCGGGGCCACAGCGCGGCCCGTTCCTCGGACGTAGCCACCCGAGCCGTCATGGGCACCTTCGGACCGCTGCGCACCGATACGACGACATCCGGATTGTCGCGCAAGTTCAAGAACCACGCCGGGTGCACGGGGTCGCCCCCACGGGAGGCGACGACGACGTAGGTGTCGCCGTCGACGACCGGGGCCGTGAGCATCACCGCATGCGGCCGACCGGATTTGCGGCCGGTAGTGGTGAGTTCGAGCGACGGCATGCCGCCGAACTCGTTGCCCAGCTTCCCGAAACTGACCTTCAGCAGGGCGCGATGCACTGTATTCATGGTCTTCAGCGCGAAATTCGGGGGCATGCGATCCTCACGATCGGCTCGACATTCGGTCCGGCTCACCACCTCTCAGCGGGAGGGGGTGAATCGGACTCTACCCGAACCGGCGCGGCCCACTCAGCGCGCGGACCATCCCGACCAGCGCGCCACATCGATGGCGATCACCGGCCCCGGGGGCGGCTGTCGTTCGTACTGGGGATAGCGCGCGGTCAATCGGCGGATCGCCGCTTCCGCCTCGGCGCCCTCCACGATGCGGGCGTCCCCGTCGGCGCGGGCCCACCACAGCTGGGTCCAGTCGTCACCGTAGCGGTCGACGAGCACGGTGACCGCCGGGTTCGCCGCGATATTGGCCAGCCTGCGCAGCGCGGTGGTCGTCTTCGGCTTCGCGTCCACACTGGTGTAGATCACCTCGCCCGCCACGACGAACACGATGGGCACCAAATGCGGGCGCGTCCGCGCCGAAATGGTCGCCAACCGCGCGACCGGACTGGTCGCGAATCGTTTGCGCGCCTCCTCGGAACTCAGTCGCACATCCATCTCCTCGAGGCCGTAGTCCCCGTAAATCGGGGATCGAGTCTGTTCCCTCCCCTATGCAACCGGACATTTGCCGTGAAATCACGGGGATCGAGTGCTCCCACGCTACGGTCGAGTGAATGTTTGACCCGTCAAGAGGCAAATGTCCCCAGAAGGTGGAGGCGGTCGTGGACATCGATATCACTGCCCGGCTGAACCTAGCGTTCGAGATGTGGGAGCGCGCGCACGGACGCCCGCTCGCCGACGATACGGTCGAGATGTGGGTGACCGCGGCCGGGTACGACCTGGAGCCAGGTTACCTCGCGAGCGTCCGGCGCGGACAGCTCACCACGCTGCCCGAGCAGGCTCGCGCCGGGCTGGCCCATGTGTTCGGGCTCGACCCCAACTACTTCGTCTTCGACCCCGGGCCCGATCGGGACGACGACGCCGAAGTGATCGCGCACCTGGACAATTCGGCCCTGCGCCGCCTCGGGCAGGCCGTGAACGGCGTGTCGCTGCGCACGCTGCTGTACCTGGAGTCCGTCGCCGAAGTACTGCGCGAGGCCGACGGCCTGCCTCCGTGCGAGCAAACCGCACAACTCTGATCGAACGACAGCGGCTCGGTTTCGGCCCCCGGCTCGGCAAGCCCGGCGGGCCGGCCACACCGCAGATCTCTCGGCGCACTCGCGCCGTACGCCACTCGCCGATGCGGCCGCCGAGCGCGCCGATGATCTGATTTTCCGATATCACGTCGGTATTACGGCTGCCCGCACGAGCACAGGCCGCCGTCGGTGAATTCCAGGCAAACGAGAATTCGGCAATTCCGCACCGGCCGCACTGCCGCAACGGCCTTTTCGGCCGTCGCCAGCGCAATCCGAGCATCGGCACGGCAGCGCGAATTCACGCTCTTACCGCGTGCCTCCCGGAATCCATCCGAGTGGCGCCGCACCGCCCCTCCCGCTATGCTCGGGCCGCGAAGTTTCGAAAATGCTTGTCGGTCTGCGTATTTGGGGGATGGGGCACGCAGTAGGGGGCAACGATGCCATTTCCCGGCGGTGAGCGCGAGCGCGGAAGTACTGAACTTGTCAGAGTTGTTGAATGCGGCGGCGAATGAGTCCGGCGAAGACCCTGTTCGCCGACCGAAACCGCCGTACGCGACATTGTCGGCCTGCGTTATCGCGACCGCAGCCGTCGTCGCGGCGGCGGTGTACTACGCACCCGTCGAATTCCGGATAACACTCGCCGCGGGCGCCACGGCCGCGGCCGTCGCCCTGTGCGCCGCCGTGACGGCGGCGGTCCACTTCCGCGGGGAAGCCCGGCACGCCCGGCGGGATGCCCGCCGCGCCCGCGACGGGCGCGCGCTCGCCGCCGCGGGCGCGCAAGCCGAGGTCACCGCCGCGACCGAGGCGGTCGCCGCGTCCGACGCCAGAGCCGAGAGCAGCGAGAACCGCCGCGCCGCGGCCATGGCGGCGTTCGCGGGCGCGGCGGGCCGCATGCAGGCGATGACCACCAGCATGCTCGCGGAGCTGCGCGAGATGGAGCACCGGCACGGCGATCCCACCGTGCTCGCCGATCTGCTGCAACTGGATCACCACACCGCCCAGGCGGGCAGGCTGGCCGACAGCATCGCCGTGCTCAGCGGCGCGCGATCCGGCCGCCGGTGGGCCAAACCGATTGCCATGGAATCGATTCTGCGCGGCGCGATGGGGCGCGTGGCGGGTTATCAACGGGTACGGCTGCGCGCCGTCGCCGACATCGCGATCTCCGGCCACGCCGCGGAAGGCGTCATGCACGCGCTGGCGGAGCTGCTCGACAACGCCTGCAACTTCTCCCCGCCCACCACCGAGGTGCACGTCTACGCCGCCGAGGTCCCGGCGGGCGTCATCATCACCATCGAGGACAGCGGATTGGTCATGAGCGAGTCGGCGCTGCGCCGCGCCGAGGCGGCGGTGGCGGCCACCGGTCCGGACGCACGCGGCGCCGGAGTCGACCTGTCGTCGCTGACCGGGACCCGGCTCGGCCTCGCCGTGGTGGGCAACCTCGCGCGCAAGCACGGGCTCACTGTCTCCTACCGGCCCTCCGCCATCGGCGGCACCGCCGTGGTCGTGGTCATCCCGCGGGATCTCACCACCCGCGCGCAGCGGCCGCAGGCGTCCACCGTCACCGGCACGCTGCCCGTCGCGCGTACCCGCAACACCGCGCCGCCGGAGCACACGAACGCCGATCCGGCGCCCGCGCGATCCGCCTCGGCACGGCCGTCCACCGCCGAGAACGCTCCGGCCGGCGCGAGCCCCGCGCTGCCCAAGCGCCGCCGAGGTAGCACGCTGGCCGCCGTCCATCCCGGCGGGCTCGCCGCACCGGAGCCCGCCGCGCCGACTCCCCCCGCGGCACGCCCCGACTCGCTCGGCGCGTTCCAGCGCGCGGTGAGCGGGCCCGCGACCGGCCGTACCGCCACCCCTACCCCCGCCCCTTCCGGCTCCGTGGAGAACGAACTATGACGACCTCCGAGACCGCTCGGCTGAGCTGGTTGTTGGAACAGCTGCTCACCCGCACCCCGCGCACCAGGCATGCCCTGCTGCTGTCCAGCGACGGGTTGAAGATCTGCCACACGCCCGAACTCACCGTGGACGGGGCCGACCAGCTCGCCGCCATCGCGGCGGGCATCCAGAGCCTCTCACACGGCGCGTCGGTGGAGTTCGGCGACGGCCGGGCCGGGGTGCGCCAGTCGATGACGGAGTTCTACGGCGGCATCCTGTTCATCGTCGAAGCCGGGCTGGGCGCGCACATCGCGGTCGTCGCCGCCGAGGACGCGGACGCGGGACTGGTCGGCCACAACATGCGCGAACTGGTGGAGCAACTGGGTGAGTATTTGGCGGCCGCGCCGCGCTTCCCGGGAGCGGGAGTGTCGTGACCAGGCCGGGCCGCGACGACGACCCCGATCGGCTCTACACGCTGACCGGTGGCCGCAGCATGCCGGACTCCGACACCTTCGATCTGGTCACCCTGGTGGTCAGCGAATGCGCGCCGACCGCGGGCATGCAGTCCGAGCACGTGGCGATCCTCGATCTGTGCCGCGCCCCGACCGCCGTCGTGGAAATCGCCGCGGAGCTGCGGATTCCGGTCGGCATCGCCACCATCCTGCTGTCGGACCTGCTGCACGCGGGCAAGATCACCGTGCGTCCGCCGCTGGCCGGTCCGCCCGGCTCACCCTGGCACTCCCTGCCCGACACCACGACGCTGGAGAAGGTGCTCGTTGGACTTCGCAAACTCTGACCCGCGCCCGGCCCGCGCCGACGCGCCCCTGCATCGTGCGACCACGCGGGGACTGAAGATCGTCATCGTCGGCGGTTTCGGCGTGGGCAAGACGACGATGGTCCGGGCGGTCAGCGAGATCCGGCCGCTGGACACCGAGGCGATCATGACCGACGAGGGGCTTGGCATCGACGATCCCAGTGGCGCGCCCGGCAAGTCGACGACGACCGTCGCCTTCGACTTCGGCCGGATCACCATCGACGACGAACACGTGCTGTACCTCTTCGGCGCACCGGGGCAGGAGCGGTTCCGGTTCCTCTGGGACCGGCTGTTCACCGGGGCGCTCGGCGCGATCGTGCTGGTCGACCCACACCGGATCGCCGATTCCTGGTACGCCGTCGACCGGCTGGAACACCAGAAGACGCCGTTCGTCGTCGCCTGCAACGACTTCGGCGGCGGCCACCGCCCCGACGAGGTCCGCGACGCGCTCGACCTGGATCCGCACGTGCCGGTGATCGACTGCGACGCCCGCTCCCGCGGGTCCGGCAAGGGCGTTCTCATCACCCTCGTCGAGCACCTCTACTCCCTCGCCCCGCCCCCGGCGGGCCGGCGCCCCCTGCTCCCGACTCCGGAGGCCGCGTCATGACCACGCCCGCGCCGAGTTCCACCGACAGCTGCCCCGTTCACACCGCCCCGGTGACGTTGAGCGGCCCGCGTTTCCATACCGATCCGCACCAGCTCTACCACGAGATGCGCCGCGAGCACGGCCCGGTGGTCGCCGTCGAGTTGCCCGGCGGCGTCCCCGCGTGGCTGGTCATCGGCTACCGGGAAGTGCACCAGGTGACCAGCGATCCCGAACTGTTCCCGCGCGATGTCGGCCGATGGAACCAGTGGCCGAACATCCCGCCGGACTGGCCGCTGCTGCCGATGGTCGGGCAGCCGATGCCATCGATCTATTTCACCGCGGGCGCGGAGCACCGCAGGCACGTGGCGATGGTGGAGCCGGCGCTGGAGGCGGTCGACACCTTCGGATTGCGCCGCGCCTGTGAGGATTTGGCCGACCGCTTGATCGACGCGTTCTGCGGCCGGGGTGAAGCGGAACTGGTCGCCGATTTCGCCGAGCCGCTGCCGGTGCTCGCGCTCGCGCGGATCCTCGGTTTCCCCGACGAGGACGGACCGCAGGTGGCGTGGACGATGAAGACCCTCGCCGACGGCGGGTCCGATGCGCAGGCCGCGCATCAGCAGTTCGCCGAGCACATGCAGCGCCTGCTTGCGAGCAAGAAGTCCGCGCGGGGCGCCGATCTGGTGTCCTGGATGCTCGCGCATCCCGGTCCGTTCACCGACCAGGAATACGTCCTCGACCTGATGGCGATCACCGCCGCGGGGTATCTGCCCACGGCCGACTGGATCGGGAACTCGGTGCGGCTGATGCTCACCGACGACCGGTTCGCAGCCGCCCTCGGCGGCGGCCGCCACAGCGTTGGCCAGGCGATGAACGAAGTCCTGTGGGAGGACACGCCGACCCAGATCCTCGCCGGGCGCTGGGCCGCCCGCGACACGCGCCTGGGCGACAAGGTGATCCGCGCCGGGGACATGCTGCTGCTCGGCCTGGCCGCGGCCAATGCCGATCCGCATGTGCGCCAGCACGTCTCCGACGGCGCCGAGCCCGCGCACACCGGCAACAGCGCGCATTTCGCGTTCAGCTACGGCGAATACCGCTGCCCCTTTCCCGCGCAGGAGATCGCCGAAGTCATCGCGCGCACCGGCATCGAGGTCCTGCTCGACCGGCTGCCCGACCTCGATCTGGCGGTACCCGCCCGGAATCTGGTCCGGCGACCGTCGGCCTTCCTGCGCGGCATGACATCCCTGCCCGTCCGCTTCACACCCGTTCGCGCCGTCGGAGGTACCCCGTGAGCACCGAATGCCCGCACGCAGCCACCCTTGTCATCGATCCGATGGTCGGCGACCTGGGCGCGGAGACCAGCCGGCTCCGCGCCGAAGGCCCGCTCGCCCGGATCGAACTGCTCGGCGTGCCCGCCTGGACCGTCACCCAGCACACGCTCGCCAGGCAGCTGCTCGTCGACACCCGGCTGGTCAAGGACATCAACGCGTGGTCGCTGTGGCAGTCCGGCGCGGTGACCAGGCAGTGGCCGCTGATCGGCATGATCGACGCGGGCCGCTCCATGTTCACCGTCGACGGCGCCGAGCACCGCAGGCTGCGGATCAAGACCACCCAGGCGCTGACCAAGCGCAGGCTCGACGCGCTGCGGCCGACGATCGAGCGGATGACCGCCGAGCTGCTCGACGATCTCGCCGAGGCCGGCCGCGAGGGCGCGGTGGCCGACCTCAAGACGGTGTTCGCCTATCCGCTGCCCATGCGGGTCATCAGCGAGCTGATGGGCGTGGACCGTGCCGACCATCCGATGCTGCTCGACCGGTACAAAGCGTTCTTCTCCCTGCTGACCCCGCAGGAGGAGCGACTGCGGGTGATCGACGAGCTGGACCTCTATTTCACCGACCTCGTGCGCAAGAAGACCGCCGACCCGGCCGACGACCTGACCAGCGCTTTCATCGTCGGCGGCGACGGCACCGAGCCGCTCACCGAAGAAGAGGTGGTGGGCAACCTGAAGGCACTGGTGGCCGCCGGGCACGAGACCACCATCGGCCTCATCCTCAACGCCGTGCGCGCCCTGCTGGGGCGGCCCGAACAGTTGAGCGCCATCCGCGCCGGTGACCTCACCTGGGAGGCCGCGGTGGAGGAGACCCTGCGCTGGGACAGCCCGGTGACGCACTTGCTGATGCGTTTCGCCACCGAGGACATCGCCGTGGGCGACACCGTCATCGAGAAGGGCGAGGGCGTGGTCATGTCCTACCGCGCGATCGGCCGGGATTTCGCCGTGCACGGCCCGGACGCCGACGACTTCGACGCCTCCCGAGCGACCGCCAACCGCCACTTGGCTTTCGGATACGGCCCGCATATCTGCCCCGGCGCGGCCCTTGCCCGCCTGGAAGCCGGGATCGCGCTGCCTGCCCTGTTCGCCCGCTTCCCCGGCCTGCGCTTCGCCGTGCCGGTCGAAGAGATCCGCAACCTCCCCGTGCTCACCCAGAACGACCTCGAAGCATTCCCGGTGTATCTCGGGAACTGATCCGTTCCGCCGGTTGTTGCCGTGCCTATGACCGGCGAAACTTCGGCGGCGCCGCACCGGCGCGCCCAGCTCCGTGACTTCCTCCGCACCCGCAGGGCCCGGCTCACCCCGCACGACGTCGGCCTGGCCGCGGTGGGCCGGCGGCGGACACCCGGCCTGCGCCGGGAGGAGGTCGCGATGCTCGCCGGAGTCACGTGTCGGTACGCGCTCCTCAACGTATCCGACAGTGTCCGCTGGCAAGCAATCTCGCATGGATGCAGCGGCAGCACTCTAGACGTGGCGGTGGGGGCGACAGACACGCCGGCCCGGCAGACAAATAGGAGTTTCCGGGTAGAGGGTGTCCGGGGCCCTGCGTTTGGCTCTCGGTCGGACGGACGACGGAAAAAAGCGGCCGATCGCTGGTAAATTGCACGGGAACAAGTCCAACATCCTGTAGGATTTTAAGCTTCAACAAGAAGACTGCACGATTGTCGATACTCGGCGGGTCGCTGTTAGGACAGGAAAGCAAATGACGGACTGCTGCGCCATAGGATCATCGCATCGACCCTCTTCTCTCCGATCCGGAACACGTCGGGCCGAGGGTCGGGGATCGGATTCATGACAATTTTCGAGCGCGCGAAGAAGACTCTTGAGTTACTTATCGCGGAGCGAATAAATCTTGACGAAAATGAGGCAACTACGCGACTTAGACTGATAGACGTAGTTCTGAATGAGGTACTAAACTGGCCCAGCGACCAAATAAACTGCGAAGAACATGTCGACGGCGACTATCTCGACTACGTCCTAGGGATGCCCGAGCGACGGATAGTTGTCGAAGCAAAACGAAGTAGTAAGATTTTTGAAGTACCTGCCGGCGTTCTAAGCGGTAAGGTGGATATTTCTACCGTTCGAAATCACTCGCAGCAGAATCGCGAGGCCATTGATCAAGTTCTACGATACTGTCAATCCGCTGGCATCGGTATAGCACTCTTGTCCAATGGCCACCAATTTCTTGGCTTTCTGGGCAGTCGGTCCGACGGAAAGAAGCCGATAGACGGAAAGGCGATGCTATACGCCAGTCTGGATGATGTCTTGAGTAACATCGGCGAGTTCTGGGACTATTTCTCCAGGGAAGGAGCAGCCCGCGGAAATCTCACAATTGCTCTGACATCCGCCCGATCAGCCCCTCCTCCCCCGCTACCTCTATCCAGCCGGATCGTTGGTTACCCTGGATATAGAATCGGATCCGAAATGGAGACGGATCTAAAAATACTTGGCGACCTATTCATTCAGGATGTAGTACGCGAAGAGAGTATCACGGACGAATTTCTGACAGAATGCTACTGTTCTAGTGGTGCACTTTCACAGTACGCGGTTGTCAGCAGGGAAATCCTGAAGACTCGCTATTCAATTCTCAGCGAACAGGTTCGAACCGAATCCGTCACCGATAAGCGCGGTACCAACCCCAAGCTTAAAGACGATATGATTGCAAGCGCCATGACTAAGCGCCCAATAATTCTGCTGGGCGATGTGGGGGTGGGCAAAAGCATTTTCCTGAAGCATTTATTCCGCATTGACGTGAAGGATCTTCTAAAAAAGACGATTGTATTCTATATTGACTTTCTACAGCACTCAGGACTCATTGATGACGTGCCGGATCGTATTGTCAGTGTAATTACCGAAAGCTTGCAAGATGACCATGACGTTGATATCAATGAACGTCAATTTGTAAGATCTGTCTACAATCGTGAAATCAACCGATTCCGGAACGGCATCTACGGGTCTCTGGAGCAGGACGACCCGGCGGATTATCGTCGGCACGAGATCGAGATGATACATAAGCACGTGGCAAATGAGTACGAGCACGTGAAGCGGTCCCTGGGGTTCCTGCAGTCCTCTCGAGGGTACAGCTTTGTTATTGCCCTGGATAATGTCGACCAGCATCAGTCTACCTTTCAAGAGCAGATCTTCGTCGCTGGACAGTCCCTGGCGGAGACCTGGCCGACTACGGTTTTTATGTCACTTAGGCCAGATACATTTCATGAATCTCGTCGGTCTGGTGCGTTGGCGGCTTATCAACCGCGAGTATTTACTGTTTCGCCACCACGAAGTGATCAAGTAGTCATTAAGCGGCTAGAATTTGCGCGGAAAGAGTTAGTGGAATTCGGGCGACTGCCAGGGTTTCCAGAAGGTCTGACTTTGGATTCTGAGAGCCTGCTTGTATATATCGACGTCCTGATTGATGCATTCGAGAACAACATACAATTGATCGAGCTTGTCGATAATCTCAGCTCGGGAAACACTCGACGCGCACTCAACTTTGTCTCAACCTTCGTCGGCAGCGGCTACGTTCAAACATCTAGAATTTTGGATGCGCACAGGTCGGGTCGATCTTACATTATTCCTATCCACGAGTTCGTGCGTGCAATTCTCTACGGAGACCATAAGTATTACGATCCCCAGACCTCTCCCGTTCCGAACATGTTCTCGCTATCTTCGAATGATCCTCGAGAGCACTTCCTTCTCCCGATATTGCTGGCTGTTATTCAATCCGGAGGTGAGCGCCAATCCGGCGGATTTACTGATCTTAGTAATCTTTATGATCAACTGCAGCGACTGGGGTACACGCCGAATCAGATCGCATTTCACATAGACCGTGCCATTCGGGCTGATCTGGCCGAAATGGTCGACCATGGCGACTCTGGCAGTCTTGCTCGCGTAACCGCCGCTGGCGGATATTTGCACAAAGTCCTAGTAAGCAACTTTCCTTACATTGATGCCGTAGTTGTTGATACACCTATCGTGGATCCAGCGAGGAGAGCCGAGATTCGCGACGTACAAGATATTGCAGACAGAATAGTACGCGCGGAGTCTTTTATGGATTACCTCGGTGATTGTTGGCCGTTCGACGACGAGCCCCTTGCGTTTTCGTGGACCGCGGTCCGTCAGGAATGGAGTAGGTCCCTTGAGACAGTTAAGAGGAGTGTAATTCGCGCGGCGGAGCGGCGGCTGAAGCGCTAAACTAGCCCTACAGCTGCAGGATTCCGATTTGGGGGTGTGGCAGGACTGCGAACTGATGCCGGCTGATTGGGAATGGGGGTGGATCGTGTTCCACCCCCATTCCAAATGCACCTTTGCACCCTAGGACGAGCGGACGCGAAGGGCTGGCGCTGCTGCCGCACAACCCAGCGTGCGACCCGAACCCCACCCCCAACCATGGGCCGACCGCACGGTGAGCCGAGCGAGCGCGGATGGCTATTGCTCGCGGGATAGTCCGCGTGAGCGTTCCTGTCCTTGTCCGGTGCCGCCACGCTCAACGCTCGGCGCAGAACCAGGCGGCTGTCTCACCGCTGCTAGTGGATGCTGCGCCTGCCCCAGCCAGAGGATTTTTTCGACCTCCGACAGACGCCCTTTCTCGTCCAGCTCCTTGAACGCCGCGTTCCGCGCCGCGTTCAGGGCCTGCAAGGCGGCGGCTTCACGTTCTTTCGCTGCCGTGCGTGCCTCGGCTGCTCCCCGCTCCGCTCTGGCGGCGTCGGCCGCTTCTCGGGCTGCTTGTTCTCCAGCGTCGGCGGCCTCCCGCTGGGGGTACTGACTGGGTGGCGGGAATTCCTGTGCCACCCGTTCGGCTGCCTCCCGCTCCGCCCGCGCCTGCTCGGTTTCCGGCGTTCGGCCTGCTTGCCTGGCTCGTTCGGCTTGCTCGCGGGCCTGCCGGTCGCGTTCGACCTGCTGCGGGGCATCCGCCCGGCCGCGCGCGGCGGCTTCCCGGAACTGTTGCATCTTCCGGAATTTCTCGGCTCGCTCTTGCGCCCGCACTATCTCGCGGATCTTCGCCAGCCGCTCCCGCGCTCGGTCGGCGCGATTCAACTCGTACGGCCGGATCAGCTCCAATTGCTGAGATACCAGCGACCGGCCGAGTTGCATTGCACGGAGTGCGTCAGCGCGAGAAATGATCACGTGCTGGAATTTGTCACCGAAATCACATGCCATGTTTCGCAGGTCTTCGCGGACTTTATCCGGAATCTTCTCACCGGCTACCGTTTCCCACCGGGATCGAGTAATCAGGCCGGAAAGGTATGCGATCTGCCCGCTGAGGTCCAGCCGCCGCATCTGGGGCGGATCACGATGCGGGCGGGGCGGGTGTGCGGGGTGATGATGCCCGCGTTCGTCGGCTCGAAAGTCAAAACGTGGATGCACCAGCACGGCCAGCAGACCGGGCCGGTACTGACACACCCGCGCTCGCAGCACTGGACCTTTCTCACTGGCCCGGACCTGCCGGAGGACATTCGGTTGCCGGTAGAAATGACACGCAGACAGCGGTGTATGCCCAAGCTGTCCAGATGAAATCACTAACGCCTCCCCTGCTCGATGTACTGGTGTGCACCCGCCGCCGGGGAGCGATGAGGGCACCGGATCAACCCGGCGGCGCGTGCCGTGATCAGCCTCACGTGACAGCCCCGGTCGTAACAATGTCGGCACCCGGACTTTTCCCGGACTTTCCCGGACTTCGTGCTTCGTAGACCGACCGCCCTGAATCGGAGGGATACCGTGGATTCGATGCAGAGCGTGAACCTGGCCCGTACCCTCGCGGCGGAGCTGGGACCCAGCGGAATCCGGGTCAATTCCGTGAGCCCCGGGTACATCGAGACTCCGATGTTCCACGACAACGTCAGCCCCGACGCGCACACCGCCGTGCTGGCCGAAGTGGCGAGCCGCCGGTTGGGTACCGCCGACGACGTGGCCGACGCCGTGGCATTCCTCGCGTCCGCCGAGGCGTCCTACGTCAACGGCCAGGATCTGATCATCGACGGCGGTCTCGTCGCCGCCGTATCCCGCGAGCTGATCTGACCGGCTCGCGGTCCCTCACGTGCGCGAACCGTTCTCGCGCCGCACGGATTCGACGATGGCGTCCCGGATGGGCCGCCATCGCAGATCGAGCTCGGCCAGGGTCCGGGAATCGTCGGTCGGCGTGGCGGTGGTCAGCAACCACGCGGCCTCGTAGCCGAGCCCGGCGCTGATCGGCAGGAAGCGGGCGGCCGCGTCGGTGAGCCGACCGAGTCCCAGCAGCGCGGCCTTCGGCACCGGGACCCGCCGGATCCGCTGTCCGGCAGCGCTTTCCAGGATGTCCACGATCTCGTCGAACGCCACCAGGTGACCGCCGCACAGATAGCGCCGCGGTCCGAGACCGGGACGCATGACGGCGGCGTGCACGGCGGCCACGTCCCGGACGTCGATCATCTGCATCCCGCCGCGAATCCGCGGCGCGATCCGGGCCCGCAGAATCGCGCCCCAGCCGTCGGAGGTGATCCCGGCCTGCGCGCCGAGACCAGGGCCGACGACGCTGGAGGGGTAGGTGATGACGATCGGCGCACCCGCGGCCTGCAACGCCCGGGCGATCCGATCGGCGGCCGACTTGGTGCGGCCGTAGGCGCTGCGGCCGGGCGCGGTCGGGCTGTCGGGCGTGATGACCGGATCGGGGCTGGGGAAAAGCGCGCTGTAGCTGGCGACGTGCACGATCGGGTCCAGTCCGAGCGCTGTCGCGCGGGCCAGCACGGTGGCCGTCGCGTCGGCGTTGACCTCCCACATCAACTGCTCGCGCCGGTTGTCGGTGCCGACCACGCCCGCCGCGTGCAGGGCGGCGTCGCATCCGTCGAGCAACGCCTCGACCACCTTCGGATCCCGGATGTCGCCCGGCAGCACCGACAGCGCTTCGGGCCCGGCATCGAACATGCCGACCGCCGCTGGGACCGATTCGCTCGGATGGACCAGCAGCACGACGCTGTGCCCCGCGCGCAGCAGTGCGGAAACGGTATGCGCGCCCAGGTAGCCGGTGCCGCCGGTGACCGCGATTCGCATCCCGGCTACCCCTTGTCGTTCCCGGTCGACCGCTCCCGCGTTTCCGTTCCCCGCGCCGCCGTCCACGGTCGACCGTTTCGTCCGCCCATCTCATTCCTTCGTCACCCTGAGCTCACCTGTCCGGGTCGGCCACGGGGCGACTTCGGCGCGCCGCGACAATTGCCCGGAGCATCGGCATAAATTCGATGCCAGTGGCATCGTAATAGAAGGCGGGAAGCGGCATGGGCGAAACGGCACAGGACCCGCGGTCGGGGCCCCGGAGCGTCGGCCGGCCTCGGGACGAGTCGGTCGAGCAGCGTGTGCTGGCGACCGTCCGGGAGATGTTGGCCGAAGTCGGATGGGACGAGTTGAGCGTCCGGGCGGTGGCGGCACGCGCCGGAGTCGGCCGGGCTTCCATCGGTCGCCGCTGGCAATCGAAGGCGGAGCTGGTGCTGCACGCCGTTCTGGGTGAGACACCCGACCTGGGCCCGTTCGAGGGCACCGACCAGTACGGGTGGATCGAGTGGGTGCTGCGCGGCAGCCGGGAACTGTTCGCGCGCGCCGATGTTCGCGCCGCCGTCCCGGGGCTGTTGACCGCGCTCGATCACGACCCGCACTTGCGCCACCGGCTGTGGGCCGGGTTCAGCACACCGGCGGCCGCGCTCTTCGCCGCGGGCGACACGGCCGGACGCCGTGGCGGGACCGCCCGGCCGGGCGCCACCGAACCCCGCGGGCAGGCCGAACTCGACGCCAGGGCCGTCATCGCACTGGCGGCGGGTGCGGCGCTGTTCCTGGAGTTCGTCGCCGACGGGGACGACACCGCGCTGATCCACCGGCGCATCGGCGAACTGCTGCACCGCGCCGTCCACGAGCGCTGAACCGGCCGGTCCGCGCGAAATCCGGTTGACGTCCCCTCCGGGCCGCTCAGTACAGTGGGCCGGTGATTCGCACGTCCGCGCTGGCCCATATCCGGGATCGCCGCCTGCTGCAGGCGCGCTCGGCAGGCAAAGACGTCTTCTACATGGCGGGCGGCAAGATCGACCCCGGCGAAACGCCCGAGGCGGCACTGCACCGCGAAGTGCGCGAAGAACTCGGTGTCGGCGTGGTCTCCTGCGACGAACTCGGGGTGTTCCACGCCGAGGCGTACGGCCACTCCCCCGGCACCCGCCTGCACATGACCTGCTTCACCGCGCAACTCGACGGCGACCCGCGCCCCACCAGCGAGATCGCCGAACTGCGCTACTTCACCGTGAGCGAGTACGCCGCGATGGACCACGTGGCACCCGGTTCGATGCTGGTCTTCCGCAAGCTCCACGAGCTCGGCGTGGTCGACTGGTAGCCTCGCGAACTCCGCCCGGGGCGCTGTCCTTGCACCGCTGGCGCTCGTGGTGAACGACAGTCTTACGTCCGTAGCGCCGGACGGCTCCGTTCGTCACGCAGAGCGGGGCGTCCTGTGGCGGAACCGGATTCGGCCACACGACGACGTGACGTGCACCGGGTTACGCAATCCGGCGGCCGGACCGCGCAAACCGCCACACTCGGGCGGCACGACGAAGCCGGGGAGCCGCGGCGAGCGATGCCGCGATCAGATCACCCTTCGCTCCCACTCCGCACGGTCTCCGGAGCACGACGAGCATGCTCGGCCACCCAGACCCCGACGCCGATCGCCCCGGCGACCGGCCACGACACCAGCCCGGTGACCGCCGCCGCCCCGAGCCCGCCGAAATAGAGCAACGACTCCCGATCCGGTACCCGATTGCGCACCGCCGTGGTCGCCGACGAAACTCCGGTCGCGACGGTGCGCGGCCCGGGCGGAAGCGGAATGCGGGCCATCCGCATGCCGACCGTGGGAACCGGCACGCGCAACCTGACGCGCGCGGTGGGCGCGGGGCGCGACCCGGTCTTCGATTCGGCCTTCGATTCGGTCTCGGTGCCGGGCACCGGCGGTGCCGTCTCCCGCGCCTGGGAGCCGGATGCGCGGACCTTCTCGGTTGCTGTCTTGGACATGACCGCTCCTTCCTTCGTCCTGCACCTCGTCACTGTGTATGTGATCCAGCCAAGCCGTGCTCGCCCCTCGTCGCAACCCCCGGGCGTTCGCCGGGGCCGCTCGACCGCGCGCAGGGCGCGCCGCGGTCGAGCGGATGTCGCGGGCGACTTCGAATCGACGCGACGAACCAGAATGGCCAACAGATTGCTGGGCATCACAATACCCGCGTTAGATCCGAAGAATTCGGAGTTCGACCGCCCGTAAAACGGCCTTTCTAACCGATTCCGGTTTCACCCCCCTGTGTCGCTGGTAATTTGCTGGCGGTACATCAACCCAGCCGGCTGATCGACGAATGCGGCGAACTACCCTTGGAGGTCAACGGTCGTGACTCGTCCATTTCTTCGTATCCTGGGCAGCGGGCGCATGGGTTCGGTCCGTGCCCTCGGTGCGGTCGGCGGCATGGCACTCACCCTGCTGCTGTCGACGACGGCAACCGCGGAGCCGATATATCCGCTGCCCGATCCGGACCCGTTCTACGCCGCCCCAGCCGATCTGGCGGCACACCGACCAGGTGACGTGCTCGCGGTGCGGCCCTTGCCGCCGCTGGCGTCCTTCCCGGGCGCCGCCGTCCGGCTGGTCGAGTTCCGTTCCACCAATTCGCACGGCGTGCCGATCGCGGCCACCACCACGATCGTCACCCCCGCCTTCCAGCGGCCCGGCATGCCACTGTTGTCGTACCAGCACTTCATCAATTCGCTCGGTACCGGTTGCGCGGTATCGCACCTGCTCTACGAGAACGATTTCAATTTGACGATGGCGACGCCGATGCTGAACGTGTTGGTCCAACAGGGCTGGAGCCTGGCGCTGCCGGACCATCTCGGACCGCAGTTCGCACTCGGAGCCGGACGTTTGGGCGGCCAGATCACGTTGGACGGCATCCGGGCGGCGAGACAAGTGCCCGAACTCGCCGTTCAGCAGAGCCCAGTGGCGCTGGCCGGCTACTCCGGCGGCGGCCTCGCCACGGCCTGGGCGGCCGCGCTCCAACCGTCCTACGCACCTGACGTGCGGCTGGCAGGCGCGGCCTTCGGCGGCGCTCCGATGAACCTGGTGGCGATGGCGGAGGGGCTGGGTTTGAATCCGCACCCGGCCTTCGGTCTGGCCATGGCGGCGGCGATCGGCCTGGAGCGGGAGTACCCGGATCGCGTGGTGATCAGCTCGAATCTCAACGGGCGCGGCCGCGCGCTCCGTGACGCCATGGCCAACAGCTGCACCAACGAAATCCTTGCCATCGGCGCCGGCGGCAGCGCGCGCGAGATGACCGACAGCACCTCGGTCTTCAACATGCCCGAGGCCTGGTCGGTGGTGGAGGAGAACAGCGTCGAGCTCTACGGCAGCGCTCCGGAAACTCCGATCTTCGAATGGCATTCGCCGACCGACCCGCTGATTCCGATCAGTGCCATCGACAACACCGCCCGACGGTGGTGCGGGGCCGGGGTACCGGTTCAGATGGTGCACGTGCCCGCGATCGACCATCTGTCCGCGGCGGCCGTGGGCGCTCCTGCGGTGGCGGCATGGCTCGAAGGCCGGGTTCGCGGAGAGCCCGCGCCCTCCAACTGCTGACGAATCGAGCAGCTCGATGACCGCCGGTCGCTACGACCACGGCAGACGTCGAGCGCTCGGGGAGCGGAGGCAGCAAGCGGCCGACCCGAGCCGGATTGCGCGGCGATCTGCGGGGTAACCCGCCATCACAGGAGGTGATCACATGCCGAAAGCTTGGTCGGACAAGCAGGAACGCCAATACGAGCACATCAAGGACTCCGCGAAAACCCGCGGCGCGAGCACCGATCGCGCGAAGGAGATCGCCGCTCGCACGGTCAACAAGAACCGCGCCCAGTCCGGGCAGTCCAAGACCGCGAGCAAGTCCTCGACCGACGACAAGTCGCCGCAACAGCGCGGCGGACAGCGTTCGCACAGCGGCGCACAAGGTCCGACGCGCGACCAGCTGTACAACGAGGCCAAGAAACGCAATGTCGAAGGCCGCTCGAAGATGACGAAGAAGGAGCTGGCGCACGCGCTCGGACGGGACTGAGCAGGCGCGCCGCTCGACGACGAAGAAGCGAGAGGAGTGGAGATGGCCGAGCAGCAGGAAACGGGCACCGTTACCGGCACCAGGGACAAGGATTACAACCTGATCTGGTTCGTCGAAGCGTCCCTGGAGAATGCTCTGCGCCTGGATACGTTCATCCGGGACGCGGAACGCGACGGAGACAGCGAGCTGGTGGAATTCTTCCGCAAGGCGCAGGCCGACAGCCGTAAAGGCGGTCGGATGGGTAAAGAGCTGCTGTCCCAGCGCCTCGCCAAATCCGATATCTGAGCTTTTCCCGACGACAGTCGGGGAGGACGGCCGCGCGGCCGTCCTCCCCGACTGTTTTCATCTTTATCCAGCTGGAACGGATGGCCGGGTGTCGCCGTCCGGAGGCTGGGTACATCGCTCTCGAATCTCGCCGCCGAGCCGAGGAGCAAATATGCGCGTAGTCGTGGTCGGTGCCACCGGAAACGTGGGGACGAGCTTGCTGGAGACCCTGTCGGCCGAAGCGGGGGTCGGTTCGATCGTGGGAATCGCGCGACGCGTCCCGAGCAAGTCTTGGGATGGCGTCGAATGGGTGCGGGCGGACGTGCGAACCGACGACCTGGAATCCCACTTCCACGGCGCCGACGCGGTGGTGCATTTGGCATGGCTGTTCCAGCCCAGCCATCAGCCCATGGTCACTTGGCGCGCGAATGTGGGCGGCACGGAGCGCGTGCTGCGTGCCGTGGCCGCCGCGCAGGTCCCGGCTTTCATCTACGCCTCGTCGGTCGGCGCCTACTCCCCGTGCCACGACGACGAGCCGGTGCCGGAGAGCTGGCCGACCGATGGCTGGCCGCCTGCCGCGTACACCCGTGAGAAGGCCTATGTCGAACGGCTGCTGGATCGGTTCGAGGCCGAGAATCCGGACCGCCGCGTGGTCCGGATGCGCCCGGCATTCATCTTCCGCCGGGAGACCGCCAGCCAGCAGCGGCGGCTGTTCGCCGGGCCGCTGCTGCCGAATCGCCTGATCCGGCCGGGCCTCCCGCCGATCTTGCCACTTCCGCGTGGCCTGCGCTTCCAAGCGGTACACAGTGACGACGTGGGTCGCGCCTACGCCCTCGCTATCGCGACCGACGCGCGTGGGCCGTTCAATCTGGCCGCGGAACCGGTGATCGACCGCGACCGGCTGGCCGAGCTGTTCGGTGCCCGGGTGGTGTCCGTGCCGCCCGGACTCGTCCGCGCCGCACTCGCCATGGGGTGGCACGCGCGGACCCTGCCCGCGGCCCCGGACCTGTTCGACGCGGTGATGCGGCTACCGATCCTGGACACCGGCCGCGCGCGGGCGGAGCTGGGCTGGACGCCGCGATTCACCGCGGTCGACGCCATCCGGCATCTGCTCTCCGGTTTGCGCGCCGGCGCGGGGGAAGACACCCCACCCCTGGCTCGCGACGCGGGCGGGGCCTGGCGCTGGCGGGAATTCGCATCCGGGGTGGGTGGCCGAGAGCTGGGTGTCGGCTAGCTCGCCTGCCGCTCTGCGTTGCCGCAGCGGTCGCCGTACCGGTGTCTCCGGCCCGCCGACACTCGAGTCGTCCGACGACCCCGAGTCGACGTCACCACGACCGGAGGGGCCGACCCGTGCATCAGGGTCGACCCCTCCGGCCTTCGGATGCCGCCACTTGCGCAGTACTACCGCCTCAGGCTCGGCACCTGCGGGCGGCGGCGTCAGCTGTAGATGAAGAACACGCCGGTGGCGATGCCACCCGGACCGGTGACCGTCACCGGCACCGGACCGAAGCCCACCGGGGTGATCGCGGTGATCTGCGTGTCGGAATTCACCGTGAACGACACTGCCGGAAGGAAACCGAAGAACACGCCGGTGGCGCCGGTGAATCCGGTGCCGGTGATCGTGACCGCGGTACCGCCGGTCACCGGCCCGGTATTCGGCGTGACCGAAATCAGCGTCGGCACCGAGACATACGTGTACGGCACTCCCGGACTTGTACCGGCCGGAGTGGTGACGGTGACCGGCACCGTACCCGTTCCCGGCGGAGCGATCGCGATGATCAGCGTGCTGGAGACTCCGAAGAAGAACGTGGCCGGCGTGGCACCGAAATTGACCGAAGTAACTCCGGTGAAGCCGGTTCCGACGATCAAAACCAGGGTTCCACCGGTCGACGGCCCGGAATTCGGAATCACCGCGGCCACCACAGGTGGCTGCACGAAATAGGTGTAAGGAAAACCATTGCTGGTTCCGCCCGCATTGGCGACGGTGACCTGCACGGTGCCGACTCCGGGCGGAGCGATCGCCGTGATCTGCGTATCGGAATCCAGGGTGAAAGTCGTTGCGGTCGCGCCGAATCGCACCGTGGTCGGCCCGGTGAATCCGGATCCGGTAATAACCACACTGTTACCCCCCGAAGTCGGGCCCGTGGTCGGCGATACCGAAGTGATAGTAGGCATGGCATTACCCCTTTTCAGAATTGATTACCTGCACCGGGGGGTGCTCGACCTGCTGGTTGCCCGGCTGTAACCATTAAGGCGCCCAAAGAGGCGCTGCGGCAATGCATATCGCGATCCGTTTTCGTCTGTTTTAGTCCGCTTCCGTCCGGTTTATGACCGGCTCGACTACACAACGATAAGACTGTGTCCCATGTCGGCTGCCCGGGAAGCAGGCAGACAACAGCCCGTTGCGCTCCCACTCGCGGGGAGCGCGCAATTCGAGCCATCCGATAGTGTGAATCTTCTTGTCGGACAAACTGCTTCGGCATACGTGACCAGGAGGTGGCCCTCGACATGGTTCGCGCCGCCGATGGACAGCTACCGGCATCGGTGCCGGCAGGTTCGTGACCTCAACCGTGATTCGTTGTGCTGCAGCATGTCTCGTGGCAGTCGCCGAGCTGTCCCGAGGGTGGGAACCGGCAGGGTTGCAGACACCGGCCGAGCCACCGCCACCGCAGGTTCGCTCCGCGCTCGCAAGGCGGCGGCACCGCAACGACCGACGAGCCGAAGGTGGTCATTGCGGTGGCGTTCGCACTGGTCAGCGGCTGCGCGGGGATCAGGGTTCGATGCTCGAGCCGAGCCGGTCGACCGCGGTGAGTCCAGCTCGAAGATCCGCGTACCTTCCGCGGAAAAGCCTCCTCCGGCATTCCCACCGTTGGAGTCAGCCGCCGCGGTGGCGATGAGACACTCTCACGGTGACCGAGAAACTCGCCACCGAGATGCCCGTCAGCACATACGATTACGACGAGCAATTGCCACGGCTTCCGATCCCGACGTTGGAGGAAACGTGCGAACTGTTTCTCGAGAGGTGCTCGCCGTTGCTGACCGACGAGGAACTCATTGCCACGAAAGCGGCCGTGGAGCAGTTCCTCGCGCCGGACAGTGCGGCACGGACATGGCAAAGCGAAATCGAGCGATTCGATCGGACACCCGGCGTCCATAGTTGGCTCGACGCATTCTGGAACTCTCGCCATCTCGGCTACCGGGACAGTATCGCGTACAACGCGAATTCCTTCTTCTTGTTCCCGGACTCGGAACATGGGCAACTCGAACGTGCCGCCGAACTGATCTTCCGTACCGCCGCGTACAAATTCGAACTCGACGCCGAGACGGTGTCGCCTGTGCTGCTGCGCGGCCGGCCACTGTCCATGCATCAGAACAGGCGCCTGTTCTCCACCACCAGAATCCCCGGCATCGAGTGCGACACCGTGCGCTCCGCCTACAGTGCCGCCGAGCCCGGCCCGTCGACGGCCCGGCACATCGTCGTCTTCTTCCGAAGCCATGCGTTCCGAATGGACGTCGTCGCGGCGGACGGCACCCCGCATTCCATCGAGGACCTGATCGCCGGGTTGGACGCGATCAGAAGAGCCGATCCGGCCGGGGAAGTGTCGCCGGGTGCGCTGACAACCGGACCACGCACCACTTGGGCGAGGGCTCGCCATGCCCTTATGGAAGATCCGGACAACGTCGCCGCATTCGAGACGATCGAAACGGCGCTGTTCTGCCTCGCGCTGGACGACTTCGCGCCCCGAGACGAACTCGCTGCCTGTAACCAGCTCATGCACGGCGACGGCGGGAACCGCTGGTACGACAAAGCGTTGACATTCATCGTGTTCGCCGATGGTCGCGCAGGCGTCAACATCGAGGAGTCCGGCCTGGACGGAACCACCGTGGCCGGCTTGTGCGACGCGGTTCTGACGAGCGCGACAGCCATCTCGGCGGACAAGCCGGGACAGGCGCCCGCGATCTCACCGATCGAATTCCGTCTCGACGAGGCTGTCCGGCAGAATATTCGGCAAGCCTCGGCCGACTTCGCCGAGCAAGCGGGCGAGACCGCCACGGAGGTTGTCACGCTCGACGGCTTCGGCTCGGACACGGCCAAACGGCTCGGAATATCACCGGATGCGTTGGTACAGATGGCTTACCAACTCGCTCATCAGCGTTCCAGGGGATCGCTCGGCACCACCTATGAATCCGTTGCCGTGCGGCATTACCGCCACGGCCGCACAGAAGCCCTCCGCGTGGTCACCCCCGAAGTCGTTCGCTTCGTCGCGTTGATGAACGACGAGACCGCCACGGCCACCGCTCGGGCCGAAGCGCTGCGCACCGCCGCGGCGGTACACGTCGCTCACACCAGAGACTGCCAGGCGGGGCGTGCTCCCGAACGGCACCTCGCGGAGCTACTGCGAATCCAGCGACACCACGGCGGTGAGCCGCTGGCGCTGCACGAATCTCCCGGTTGGCGAATTCTGCGCGATGACTATCTCAGCACAAGTGCCGTGTCATCGGTCAATGTTCGATTCTTCGGTTTCGGGCCGACCGCCGATCGATGCATCGGAATCGGCTACCTCGTGCAACCCGGCGGTGTCGACATCCACCTCAGCGCAGCCGAGGGCACCGCACAGTCATTGCGCCGATTCGCGCACGCTGTCTCTGTCGCCATCCCGGAGTTGTGCGATCTGCTCGAGACGACATCCGTCGCCTAGCATTGCGTGTCGATGAATGACTTGTCGAATATGGCAGTTCTCGCACGACAATCGAAGACGTGGTGCGTATAGATCACGAAGGCGTGGTGGCGAACACGGGAAGAGCGTTCGCCCGAGCGAAACCGTGCCGATCACCTCCAAGAGTAGGATTCCCGCCCCGAAAGGTGAGTGGGGGTGAGAGCCTACCGAGAGCTTCTGGCAAATCGAACAGTATGCAATATGATTTTGCTCAGTCTGCTGTTCCGGACTGTTCTCAACTCCCAATCGCTGTTGCTGGTCATGCATGTGCGGCACACGTTGGATCTTTCCTACGGCGCTGCGGGCCTCCTGAGCACCGTGGTCTACCTGTGCATGGCGGGCACCGAGCTACAGCGCGGCCCGCGGCTGGATCGCTCGGGCCTGCGGCCCACCCTGGCGCCCGCGATCGTGGTGAACGGGATCTGTTGGCTGGTCGCACCATTCGCCCCGTTTCCGCTGTTGCTGCTGCTGGCGGCGTTGGCGGCATGGTTCGAGCTACCGATCATCAACGTCGCGAAACAGGCCATTACGGTCGCCACGACCGAACGCGAACGGCGACCGGCGCTCGCCGCGTACGAGGTGACCGCGGATATCTCGCTACTGGTCGGGCCGCCGCTGGGTGTCGCGGCGATGAGTATCTGCGACACGGGCATAGTGCTGCTCGTGGTCCGATTGGTGGCCGTGGGTTGCGGGGTCGTGCTGTTGCGACAGAATCCACCGCTGCGAACCGGTCCGAGCCGGGTGTCACGCCGTACCCCGCAGCGATTCTGGTTGCAGATCGGGTTCGTGGCGCCGAATATCGGATACGCCGCGGCCGCCGCAGTCCTGTGTGCGGAGGAACTGAGTGTCATCACGTCCATGCACGATTTCCACGCCAAGAAGTCGATCGGGCTGGTGCTGGCCATAGGCGCAGCCGGTGCGGTGGTCGGTGGGTACGGTTACGGCGCGATCTCCAGAACCATCTCGCCGTATGTCCTGCTGGTGGGCCTCGGAATCGGCGTGGTGCCGTGCGCCCTCGCAACCGGGCCGGTTTCGCTGGCCATAGCCGTTTTCATCGTCGGTGTGCTGGCCGGTGCCGTGTTCCCGGCCAGCACCGATCGGATGAATGCCGTTGTCTCCCAGGATGCACTCGGTGAAGCCCTCGGCTTTCATTTCAGCCTGATGTGGGTGGGCGTGGCCATGGGAAGCATTCTGGCGAGCCAGTCCGTCGACTTTGCCGGTTCATCAGGCGGCTTCCTCTCCGCGACCGCGATCGGTATCGGGGCGGGGATCGGGCTGGGCCGGATCGCGGCGCGTGCCGCGCCCACGCCCGGGGCGCCCGACGAAGTGAGCCGAGAACTCATCGTCACCACGACAAGGCGGATAGTGGACGCCGTCCTCGGCGACGATATCTACGGTTCCCTCGACGCCCGGCCCGGCGGAAACGACACCTCCGAGAAGAATGCGGACCCTCCCGTTCCCGGACACCGAAACCGAACGGAGATCGCGGCCGTACCATCCATGGATTCCGAAGCCGTCGACGCCGTCCGGACCGGGCAACGCTTCCCGACACCTTGGACCGAAACTCCGTCACTGCACGAGCGAAAAGACTCGCCATGGAGCGGGCGCCCGGTTTAACTCCGGGACTTGCCAACTGCCGGCTGTCCGGATTTCTTTCAGCCGAGTGAGCATCCGATACGGCCCAAAAACTACACGTCCCGCATGCAACTACCATCTCGAAGGTTTATCAACCGTGACATCTATTCGTACGCACTGTTCGAATCTACCGAACCCGCTCGGGCACACTACCAGCACTACATATGAGCGACGCAGTCTCGATCGAGCCGTAAACCTTTCGGATGCCCATTGCCGTCAACCGCTGACGGCCTCGCAGAACAACATCGTCGAGCGGTTCCCAGAGCTGTTCCACGAGGCGCGCGAGCAATCGCAATCCGAGCTGGAGGAAACGTTCCTCGCCGCTTTCCTGCGTCTGGCCGGCGAGCCGATGCACGGAGATGCGTCCAGATATATGCTGTCGTATTCCGCATCGTCCGCCATAACGATGGTGGTAAGTCATTGCGCTCGCGCGGGCAAGCGAGTCGCCCTGATCGAGCCGGTCTTCGACAATATTTCATCGATCTTGCGCAGAGAGAATGTCGAGCTCGTACCGCTGCCGGAACAAGATTGCACCGTCGAACGCCTGCCCGCGGCGATGGCCCGGCTCGAACCTGCGGTGATCTGGTTGGTCTCGCCCAACAATCCCACCGGATGGACACTGTCGCAAGCGGAGTTCAGAACGCTGGTCCAGTGTTGCGCCGACCGTCGTTGCACCCTGGTCCTCGACGCCTCCTTCCGCTTCTTCTCGCCTCAACCCATCGGTTGGTCGCAGTACGAGATCCTGGAGGAATCGGGAATCTCTTATATCGTCCTCGAAGACACGGGCAAGACCTGGCCGA
Source organism: Nocardia sp. NPDC041819 (assembly GCF_055590505.1). Classification (NCBI taxonomy): domain Bacteria; kingdom Bacillati; phylum Actinomycetota; class Actinomycetes; order Mycobacteriales; family Nocardiaceae; genus Nocardia; species Nocardia sp. NPDC041819. The sequence continues at coordinate 189,877 of NZ_JBVJAP010000008.1, forward strand.
CCAGCGAAATCAAGGTAGGACTGACGGCATGCAGTCCGGATATGCACAAAGACATGTACCGGCTGCACGACGACCTGTTGCAGAGCGTCTCCCCTTTCCATCTCCGGGTGCTCACGGAATTCATCGAGGACAGCTGCAAGAATGGCGTGGAGCGTAGCATCCTTCCTTCCGTACTACAGAACCGCGATATCCTCCGGTCGATTCTGCCGGACGGTGAATTAGAATTCCTCACCGACTTGCGGTCGCCTGTTTCGGTGGACTGGCTGCGCCTGCGGGAGGGATGCGATTGCGAGCGCTTCGTCCACGAGGCGATTCGGGAGGGGGTCCACGTTCTACCCGGAACGAACTTCTACTGGAATCAGCCGGAGCGCGGGCGAGAGTTCATCCGCGTCGCCTTGGCCCGCGACCCGCGGCTGGTGCTGGAGGGCGCGCGGCTGCTGCGAGACACCGCCACCCGGCTCACCGCGAAAGAAGCATGACGATGAGCGCTCGATCGAGCCGCTATCGCACCTTGCTGACCGGGGCCGACCCGACACCGGCCGATATCGAATGGTTGCGTCGGCGGAATCTCGAAGTCGATGTTCGTCGCTACGACCTCTCCGAAGCCGAATTGGCGCGCGCCCTGGTCGGCAAGGACGCATACATTCTCGGTGGCGTAGAGCGTGCGACCGCCGCCGCGTTGTCCACTGCCGACGACCTCGAAGTCATAGCGTTCATGGGTGTCGGGTATCAGCCATACGTCGATACCGCGGCGGCGACCGCGGCAGGAATCGCGGTGACCAACGCGCCAGGAGCCAACGCACGTGCGGTCGCGGAATTCACGATCGGTCTCATGCTCGACGCGTGGCGCCGGATCACGGACCTGACGAGGGAAACGAAGGCCGGCCGATGGCCCGGGAGCGAGGGACGCAACCTTCATGCGAAGACGCTCGGCGTCGTCGGAATGGGGACCATCGGCGCCATCGTCGCCCGGATGGCGGCCGATGGGTTCGGGATGCGCGTGGTCTACGTGAGCCGAACAGCGAAACCGGAACTGGAACAGCACATCCCCGCTCGACGGGTCGAGCTGGCCGAACTGCTCGCCGAGTCCGATGTCATCAGTCTCCATGCTTCATACGGCCCGCAGACGGCCCGGATGATCGGTGACGCGCAACTGGCTGCCGTCAAGCCGGGTGCGATTCTGCTCAACACTTCCGAAGCGGAGCTCGTGGATCCAGCGGCGTTGCGAGCCGCGCTGCTCGACGGCCGCCTCGCGGCCGCTGCCATGGACGGCTATTACATCGTGCCCGCGCCTTCCGCGGAAGACGATCCCCTCGGGTTGATGGCATTGGGCGACAACAGGTTTCTCGTCACGCCGCACGCGGCGGGCGCTACCGAGGAGTCCTTCCGCGCGATGCTCACGGCTAATGTCGAGTCCATCGGGAACATTCTCGAGACCGGAGAAGACCCGCGAGTCGTCAACCCGGGCTTCCGCGATCACGCCCGTTGGTCGTCTGCGCGCCGCAGGCCCTCGCGTCGATGATGTCGAATCAGTTCGCGCCGGATTCGCCGCGAGGTACTCGGATGATGGCGGACTGTTGATCCCCTATTCGCCCGCCCCGTTCAGCATCTGCTCGATACGGGCGCGCAACGACCGGCCGGCCGCGTGCAAGGGTTCGGTCGAGCGAAGGGTGCGGCTGAGCACGAAAGCGCCCTCGAGCGCCGCGAGGACGGCGAGGATCAGCTCGCGGGCGTCCGGTGCGGGCAAGCCGCGGCGGGCGAAGTAGTCGGCGCCCTCGTCGATCCAAGAGGCGATGACCTCGGCGGCGACTTCGCGCAGCTCGGGTTCGCTGTCGGCGACCTCACCCGCGACGGTGCCGACCGGGCACATGTTCATCCAGCCGGTCTGTTCGATCTGCTCGGCCGCCGACGCGAACGCGGCGGGGATCGCCTCGCACAGGTCTTCGTCGGCGTCGAACAGCAGGGGGAGCAACTGCAGGTACGCGGCTCCGGACGTGCGCAGCGCCGCGGCGGCGATCTGCGGTTTCCCCTCGGGGAAGTGGTGATAGAGCGACCCCATCGGCGCGCTCGCGGCGACGGTGAGCTGCTTGACGCTGGTGCCCGCGTAGCCCTGCGTCCGCATCAGCTCGGCCATCGCGGTGACGAGGCGTTCCCGGGTGCTGGTTGACATCTTTTCGGTCACCGTTCCAGACTAGAGCAACTACTCTAGAGTGATCGCTCGAATGGAGGCGGACATGCCCGTTGTCGAACTACCGGTGGGCCGGGTGCACTACGTCGAGCGCGGCGAAGGACCGCCGGTCGTTCTGCTGCACGGTCTGCTGATGAACCACACGGTGTGGGACGAGGTCATCGACGCCCTGCCCGACGGCTTCCGGTACGTGCTGCCGGACCTGCCGCTCGGCGCACATCCCCTACCGCTGCGGCCGGGTGTGGACCTGAGCTTGCGCGGCCTGAATCAACTCGTCGCCGATCTTCTCGCCGCATTGGATCTGCGGGATGTCACGCTCGTGCACAGCGATTGGGGTGGTGCGCTGTTCCTCACCGCCTACGGGCTCGATGAACGCGTCGGCAGGCTCATCGTGCTGCCGTGCGAGGCGTTCGACAATTTCCCGCCCGGCCTGCCGGGCAAGATGGCCACCGTCGCCACCTATCTGCCCGGCGGTGTTTCACTGGCGCTGCGGCAATTACGCGTTCGATGGCTGCGTCGCTCGCCGCTGCTGTTCGGCTGGATGGCGCGGCGCCCCCTGTCCGACGCGCTGGTGCGCGACTGGACCGAACCGGGGCTGCGGGATGCCGCGATTCGGCGCGACCTGCTCGCCTACACCAAGTCGGGGTTCCGCAAGCCGGAATTGATCGCGAATACCGAGGCACTGCGCGACTTCCAGGGCGACGCGCTGATCCTGTGGTCGTCGGCGGGCAAGGTGATGCCGCGCGAGCACGGCCGCAGGCTCGCCGAACTCATCCCCGGCGCGAGTCTGGTCGAAATCGATGACGCCTACGTCCTCTCGATGCTCGACCAGCCCGCCGCGGTCGCCGAGGCGATGTCGGCGTTCCTGGTCGAGCGCCACACCACGCCGGAGCGGAACACTCGCGGACCGCGGTAGCGCTCGGGCGACCCGCCGGGCAGCGCTCTCGGCCGCTTGCCTTGACGTCGACGAGAAGGTTTAGCGTGGCGGTGACGGCGGCGAAGGAGGACGGATGCGCATCGGCGAACTGGCGCAGCGGGCGGGCACGAGCACCCGGGCCCTGCGGTACTACGAGGAACACGGTTTGGTGCGGCCGCGCCGCGCGGCCAACGGGTACCGCTCCTACGACGACGCGGAGTTGCGGATCGTGGCGAAGATCCGTGAACTGCTCGGCGCCGGGTTCGACCTCGACGACATCCGTCCGTTCGTCACCTGCTTGCGCGCGGGCAATGGCTCCGGAGACGTCTGCCCGGACTCGGTCTCCACGTTGCGGCGCAAGCTGGCCGAGGTCGATTCGTATATGGAACGGCTGGCGCAGGTGCGTCGTCATCTGAACGACCGGCTCGCGGCGGCCTGCGAGTTCGACCGGATCGAGCAGCCGAAGTGAGATTCGCGGTCAGCTACAGCACCCCCTTCTTCGGCGTCGACCCGGATCGGCTGATCGCCTACGCCCAGCACGCCGAACACTGTGGATTCGAGGCGATCTACCTGCCCGAGCACGTCGCGCTGTACCCGGGTGCGACGATCGGGCCGATGGAACTCACGCCGACGGTGCCGTTCGCCGACCCGCTCGACGCGCTGAGTTTCGTGGCCGCCGCAACGGATCGGATTCTGCTCGGCACCGCGGTGCTGCTGCTGCCCTATCACCATCCGGTGGTGCTCGCCAAACGCCTGGCGACGATCGACGTCCTGTCCAGAGGACGGATGCGCCTGCTCACGGTGGGCCTGGGCACGCTGCCCGGCGAGGCGCGGGCCGTGGGCGTCGATTTCGCCACCCGGGGCCGCCGTGCCGACGAGGCCATCGACGTGCTCCGGCTCCTGTGGTCCGGCGGCGCGGACGGGGTGAGCTTCGAAGGCGAGTTCTTCCGGTTCGAGAACCTGTGCAGTTACCCGAAACCCACCGGAGGCGGAACTTTGCCGATCCACGTCGGCGGATCGAGCCGCGCCGCCGCGCGCCGGGCCGGATCCCGCGGCGACGGCTACTTCCCGGGCGGGGTGCTCGGGCCGGTCGAACGCGCCACCCAGCTGGAGATCGCCCATGCCGCGGCCGGTGCGGCGGGCCGGGACCCCGGCACGTTCGAATACACCCGCTGGGGATCGATCGACATGCCCGCCGAGCGGGTCGAGGGAATGGCCGAACAGGGCGTCACGCGCATCGTCGTGAGCGCGAGTACGGGCGACCCGGAGCGCGCCCGCGACGAGTTGTCCGCCTTCGCAGCGCGCTTCGATCTTGCGAACGCACGGACGTAGCGACCGCGCACTCGTGGGCGCCGGAAACCTCCTCAGACGGCGTGGCCCGCAACCAGATCCGCCACCGAGTGATAATGCAGGGTCTCGGCGGCGGGTCGCCGCACGTCGCCGTCCTCGGGTTCCAGCAGCATTCCGACGTGATCACCGAAGTCGTAGCGCTCGCGGATGCGGGCGCTGAACCAACTGGGCACCGTGCTGAGCACCGGAATGCCATCGGGACCGGCGTGCCAGTCGCAGTGCACGAACTTGTCGATGTCGTCGCCGGTCTCACCGCCGAAAAGCCGCGCCAGCGACAGCTGTTCGCTGCCGAGCAAATGTACCGCGAGCCGCTCGGCGCGCTGCGCGACCCGGTAGGTGTGGTTCTTCTTGGACAGGCCGATCAGGAACCGGCGCGGCTCGATGCTGACCTGCGTCGCGAATCCGACGAGACAACCGGCGCGCCGGCCATCCGCCTGCGCGGTGACCAGCAGCACGGGATAGTCTGCCGCCGCGACCACCGCGTCGAACACTGCGGTCCGGTCTTCGGTAGCCATCGGTCCTCCCAGCGTGATGCAACGTCTTCCCCGGATGCCCGCGCGACCGTCGCGCAAACATGCCGGACCGGGCAGCGCTCACCCTACAACCGCGGCGGCCGGTCGTCTGAGACGGCGAAGCCGGAAGGGTGGGAAGCCCGGGTGACGGCCCGTGTAGATCGGCTCATTCCGGTCTACATGCCGTGGATGATAGTCCACCACAACGACTTACGCGCCGACACTGAAAACGCATGGTGGCGGTCGCCACATTGCGAGCGCACCGGTGCACTCGGGGGTCGACATGCCCCGTCGCCCCCGGTTCAGCAGTACCGGACCCGGCAGTGAGCACCGCTGTCGGCAGATCATGGCTCCGGCTTCCGGCGCACCGGAACGTCGCCTGCGCGTCCTCGCAGTGTCAGTACGCCTGCGGCGGCGGCGATCATGCACAGCCCCACCACCCAGAGCCCGGCGCGCTGGCTTCCCGTCGCGTCCCTCAGCCCACCGGTGACGTACGGCGCCACGAAACCACTGACGTTGCCGATCGAGTTGATCAGCGCGATGCCGCCCGCCGCGGCGGCACCCGTCAGGAAGGTGCCGGGCAGGGCCCAGAACGTCGGCAGCGCCGCGAGCACGCCCACCGCGCAGACGGTCACCGCGATCATGGCGGCGAACGGATCGCCGAGATACAGGGCCGCCGGAATGGCGAGGCCGCCGAGCAGCGCGGGCAGCGCGACGTGCCAGACGCGCTCGCCGGTCCGGTCGGCGTGCCGCCCCCACCACACCATCACCATCGCCCCGATCAGGTAGGGCACCGCGTTGATCAGCCCGCGCTGCACCACCGAATACCGGGTGCCGTACTGCTGCTGGAAGCCGTCGATGATCGTCGGCAGGAAGAAGCCGAGCGCGTAGAGGCCGTAGACGATGCCGCCGTAGACCAAGGCGAGCCCGAGCACCCGCGGATGGGTCAGCGCACGACGCAGAGTCCAGTGCTCGGCGCTCCGCAGCGCGGCCTGCTCGGCGGCGAGTTCGCCCGCGAGCCATTCCCTTTCCGCGGGGGCCAGCCAGGTCGCCCGCTCGGGACGGTCGGTCAGGTAGAACCACGTCACCACCGCCAGCGCGATGGCCGGCAGACCCTCGACCAAGAACATGAACCGCCAACCGCTGAGCCCGAAGACCCCGTCGCCGTACTGGATGATCAGGCTCGACACCGTCGCGCCCAGCGCGGTGGAGATGGGCACCGCGGTCATGAACAACGCCACGATCCGCGCCCGTTGCGCCTGCGGGAACCAGTAGGTCAGATAGAGCAGGATGCCGGGAAAGAAGCCCGCCTCCACCACACCCAGCAGGAACCGCAGGATGTACAGCACGGTGGCGTCTGGCACGAACGCCATCGCCGTGGCCACCAGACCCCAGGTGACCATGATCCGGGCGATCCAGCGCCGGGCGCCGAACCGGTGCAGCGCCAAGTTGCTCGGCACCTCGAGCAGGAGGTATCCGACGAAGAAGATGCCAGAGGCGAATCCGAAGGCGGTCTCGGTGAGACCGAGGTCGGCCTTCATACCGCTGGGCCCGGCGAACCCGATGTTGACCCGGTCCAGGTAGTTGACGAAGTACAGCAGCCCGAGAAAGGGCACCAGGCGAATCGTGACCTTACGCAGCGTAGCGCCGGCCACCTCGGTGGTGGAAACCATCAGCGCACTCTCGGCCCCGGACCACCGATTCGTCAAGTGCGCCGCGGGAGAACCGCTCTCGCGCGAGCACGCGAGACCGGCCGCCGCGCGCCCCCGGCCGCGACCGGGGGCGCGTGTCCGCCGCTACTCGGCCGGCTCCAGGTACACCGGGAGCCTGGCGTGTCCGTTGGAGATGAAGCTGGACACGGTGCCGAGTTCATCGGGTCCGGCCGCCAAGCGCATGTTCGGGAAGCGCTGGAAGAGCGCGGGCAGGGCGATTTCGGCTTCCAACCGGGCCAGCGGCGCACCCAGGCAGTGATGCGCCCCGTACCCGAAGGACATGTGCTCCTTGGTCGCTCGCCGCACGTCGAACTCGCCCGCGGTGGCGCCGTGCAGCTTCGGATCGCGGTTGGCCCCGGCGTAGGACGCGAGAATCGGCTCGCCCTTGGCGATGCGCAGTCCGTCGATCTCGATGTCGTCGGCGGCGAAGCGCAGCGGAAGATGCGCCACGGGCGCCTCGTAGCGCAACGCCTCCTCGATCAGGTCGGTCCAGGTCGCCCGCCCGTCGGTCACCTCGGCGAGCTGGTCGGGGTGGGTCAGCAAGGCGAAAACCGCCTGATCCAACAGGTTCACCGTGGTTTCGTGCCCGGCGCTGATGACGAGCAGCAGCGTGTCGATCAACTCCTGCTCGGCCAGCTGCGAGCCGTCGTCCTCGTCCCGGTGCGAGATCAGCAGGCTGGTCATGTCGTCACCGGGGGTTTCACGCCGGTAGGCGACGAGCTCACCGAGGATCCGGTACATCTCCAGATAGTTCGCCTGCGACTGTTCGGGCCCGAGCGAAGTGTCGAAGATACCGTCGACGCACGTACGCAGACCGGCGTTCAGGGACTCCGGGACGCCCATCAGCGCGCTGATCACCTGGATCGGCAGCGGGTAGGCGAAGCCTTCCCTGAGGTCCACCGCTTCGCCCGCGGGTGTGGCCGCCAGTTCGCTCAGCAGGTCCGCGGTGATCTGCTCGATCATGGCGCGCATCGCCTGGGTGCGGCGGTGGGTGAACGCGGGCGCCACGAGTTTGCGCAGTCTGCGGTGGTTCGCGCCGTACGCGGTGAACATGTTGTCCACCGCGACCCACGGCAACAGCGGCCAGTCCTGGGGTATCTCGCCGTTGACGAGCGCGGGCCAGTGCTGCTTGCCGTCTTTCGACACCCTGGGATCGGCCAGCAACCGCTTGAGCAGATCGGCGTCGGTGACCGACCACGCCCGCACACCGCCCGGCAATTCGACGAGGGCCACGGGCCCGCGCGCGCGGATTCGCGCGGATTCACCCTGGATGTCGGCGCCTGTCGGGTCGAGAACTAGGGGCTGTGTGTCCATCGGGAACTCCTTAGAAGACGGTCAGCGGAGGGGATTTCGGAAAGACCACGGGCAGCGACACCAGCGCGCGGTGGAACGGGCCCGGCCGCCAGTTCAACTGGCTGGGCGGCACGGCCAAGCGCAGCTCGGGCAACGCGTCGAGGATCTGATCGATAGCGTCCTGGACCACCAGGTACGCGGCCGATCGGGCGGGGCAGGCATGCGGCCCCACGCTCCACGCCAGATGCGCGCGGCTGTCGGTGCGCTGACCGACACCGATCGCGGGATCGTTGTTGCAGCCCGCCATGCTGATCACCACCGGCTGGTGGGCCGGCAGCCAGACATCATCGATGAGGATCGGCTGCTTGGGATAGCTGACGCAGTAGTTCGCCATCGGCGGGTCGTTGAACAACACCTCGTCGAGGGCATCGCGGGTCGAAAGGCTCCCACCGAGAAAGTCTCCCGCGAACCGTTCGTCGGTGAGCATCAGCAGCAGCGTGTTGACGATCAGGTTCTGCATCGGTTCGATACCGGCGCCGTAGAGCGTGACCAGCTGGTGGATCATCTCCACGTCGTCCAGGCCCGCCTCGTGCCGCAACAGCCGCGAGGTGATGTCGTCGCCGGGGTCTTTGCGCTTCATCTGCACGAGTTCGAACAGCGCGTCGGTGAGCATCGCGTTGCCCTTGTCCGCGTTCACGCCCTCGAAGATGGCGGCCATGCCGGTCGCGACCTGCTGGCCGATGTCCGCCGGGCAGCCGATCATGGCGTTGAGCACCGCGAAGCTGAGCGGGAACGCGTACTGGCTGATCAGATCGGCGGCACCGTCCTCGCAGAACGCGTTGATCAACGGGATGGCGATCTGCTCGATGGTTCCGTGCAGCGCGTGCAGATCGACCCCGGCGATGCTCGCCACGTTCGCCTGCCGGTAGCGCAGATGTTCCAGGCCGGAACTGCGCAGCGCGTTCGGCCGCCACTCCAGCATCGGCAGGACCGGGCACTCGCCGGGAACGTCCTTCTGCCAGGTGCGCGGATCGGCCGGGAAGTGGTCGGGATCGTTCAAGATACGCAGCGCGGTGTGGTAGCCGATCACCAGCGTGGCGGGCAGGTTCGGCGACAGTTCGACCGGGACGAGCGGACCGTACTGCCGCCGCATCTCGCGGTAGGCCTGATGCGGATCCTCGGCGTATTCCTGCGAATACAACGGGTAGCGAGGGCCGCTGCTATCGATCGGCGAGCTGTGCGTGACGGGGCACCCGTTCGCGAATGTGGACGGCGGGAAATGTGGCGTGGTCAAAGACGAAACTCCAGAGGGACGAACATTTCGACGCAGGCGATCGCCCGGCGCGTGCGCGCCGCGACGGCGTAGGTCGACGTTATGCGGGGGGAAATCGGTGACAGGCCGGCGCACACCCTCATCAGCTGTGTGCACGACGACCTCTGAGCGGCAACCTCCTTCGGGACGGAACGCGGCAGGGTCAACTCGCCGAACGGAGCGCGGCTACGACGCCGAACTTCCCTCCGGCTGATGCGAAAAGACCGGGAGCGGCGGGGATTCCGGGAAGAGGACCGGCAGGGCGGTCAGCGATCGATGGAACGGACCCGGTCGCCAGGTCAGCTCCTCGGCGGGAACGGCCAGCCGCATCTCGGGCAGCGCATCGAGCAGCTGGTCGATGGCATCCTGGGCGATCATATAGGCCACCGACCGGGCCGGGCAGGCGTGCGGTCCGACACTCCACGCCAGATGAGCCCGGTTGTCGGTGTACTTCCCCGTGCTGATCGCCGGGTCGTTGTTGCATCCGGCCATGCTGATCACCACCGGCTGGTGCGCCGGTAGCCAGACGCCGTCGATCAGAATCGGCTGACGCGGGAAGGTGACACAGTAATTCGACAACGGTGGGTCGGTGAACAACACCTCGTCCAGCGCGTCCCGGGTCGACAGGCTGCCACCGAGGATGCCGCCCGCGAACCGCTGGTCGGTGAGCATCAGCCGCAGGGTGTTGATGATCAGGTTCTGCTGCGGCTCGATGCCCGCGCCGTACAGCATCAGCACCTGCTGGACCATCTCGGTGTCGTCGAAGTCGACGGGGTGCTGCAATATGCGGGTGACGATGTCGTCGCCGGGCTGGGACCGTTTCAGTGCCACCAGATCCGCCATCGCGTCGTTGAACATCGCGTTGCCCTTCTCGGCCTCCACACCTTCGAACATCGCGGCCAGTCCCATCGCGGCCCGCTGCCCGATGTCCGCCGGGCAGCCGAGCATCGCGTTGATCACCGCGAACGCCAGCGGAAACGCGTACTGCGCGATCAGGTCGGCGGAGCCGTCGCCGCAGAAGGTGTTGATCAGGGGAACGGCGATCTGCTCCACCGTGTTGTGCAGTGCGAATTGGTCGATCTCATCGATGGCCGCGACCGTGGCCTGCCGGTACCTGGCATGCTCGAGGCCGGAATTGCGGATCGCGGCCGGACGCCACTCGAGCAGCGGCAGGACTGGGCAGTCACTGGGCACGGTCTTCTGCCACGTCCGCGAATCGGCGGGAAAATGGTCGGGATCGTTCAGGATGCGCAGCGCGGTGTGATATCCGATCACCAGCGTCGCGGGTACACCGGGGGACAGTTCTATCGGAACGAGCGAACCGTACCGCGGGCGCATTTCCCGGTAGGCGTGATGTGGGTCCGCCGCGAAATCGTCCGAGTACAGCGCGACCCGGGGGCCGTCGGCGCCGACCGGTGAACCGTGCCGGACCGGGCAGCCGCTGGAGGAGGACGATGATGAGGACTGCGGGTGGGTCAAACCGTGACTCCAAAGTCGGAACGTTCGACGAGCAGGGCGTGCGCACGACACGTGCCCCGGGTCGCGGGGAGGCGAATTGCCGTGCAGGCGTGGCGAATTCGACACAACGCCGAATCTCGCCGGGGCAGAGCATATCTCGTGCGCCACGTCGGCGCGATCGCGTCTCGCATCAGCAGGCGCCGAAACACCTCCGCCCGCGTATCCCCGGGGGATACGCGGGTCGCCGCGTCCGGATACGGGACGGCCTGCCCCGATGCCGGCGGGTGTCATCGAGATATCGGTGCGGACCGGACTACTCCGTTGCCTCCAGGAATACCGGCAGCTCCGAATGACCGTTGGAGATGAAGCTGAGAACGGTGCCCAGCTCGGACGGGTCGGTCGCGAGGCGCATGTCGGGGAAGCGCCGGAAGATGGCAGGCAGGGCGATCTCGGCTTCCAGCCGGGCCAGCGGCGCGCCCAGGCAGTGATGGGCGCCGTAACCGAAGGCCAGATGCTCCTTGGTCGATCGCCGCAGGTCGAACTCGCCCGCGGTGGCGCCGTGCAGTTTCGGATCGCGGTTGGCCGCCACATAGGAGGCCAGGATCGCCTCACCCTTGGGAATACGGACACCGGCGATGTCGATGTCCTCGACGGCGTAGCGCAGCGGCAGGTGCGCCACCGGCGCCTCGAAGCGCAGCGACTCCTCCACCACGTCCGACCACGGAATCCGGCCCGCCAACACGTCGGCGCGCTGGTCCGCGTGGGTGAGCAACGCGAAGATGGCCTGGTCGAGCAGGTTCACCGTCGTCTCGTGCCCGGCGTTGATGACCAGCATCAGGGTGTCGACGAGTTCCTTCTCGGTCAGCCGTGAGCCGTCCTCCTCGTCCCGGCTGGCGATCAGCACGCTGGTGATGTCATCGCCGGGCGTCTCCCGCCGATAGGCCACGAGTTCGCTGATCAGCCGGTACATCTCGAGATAGTTGGCCTGGGCCTCCTCCGGCCCGAAGGAGGTGTCGAAGAATCCGTCGACACATTTCCGCACGCCGGGGCCCAAATGGTCGGGCACGCCCATCAGCTCGGTGATGACTTGGATCGGCACCGGATAGGCGTAGCCCTCGCGCAGGTCGACGGCCGCACCGCGTGGAGTCGCCGCCAGCCCGTCGAGCAGGTCGGCGGTGATCGCTTCGATGCGCGGTCGAAGCGCCACCGTGCGGCGGTGCGTGAACGCCGGTGCGACCAGCTTGCGCAGCCGCCGATGTTCGGTTCCGTAGGCGGTGAACATGTTGTCGACCGCCACCCACGGGTGCAGCGGCCACTCCTGGGTGATCTCGCCGTTCATGTACGCCGCCCAGTGCTGCCGGGGATCCTTCGACACGCGCGCGTCGGCCAACAGGGTCTTGAGCACGACGGCATCGGTGATCGACCACGCGGGCACCCCGCCGGGCAATTCCACCAGGGCCACCGGCCCACGCTCGCGCAGCCGCGCGGCCTCGCCTTGGATATCGGAACCGGTCAGATCCAAGACTATCGGCTCTTGCGACATCGGGACGCTTCTCCTTACACGATGTTCAAGGGAGGGGACTTCGGGAAGACGACCGGCAAAGCCGCCAACGCCCGGTGGAACGGGCCGGGCCGCCAGACCACTTGATCCGCGGGTACGGCCAACTGCATTTCGGGAAGCGCGTCGAGGAGCTGGTCGATGGCTTCTTGGACAACCACCGACGCCACCGACTTGGCGGGACAGGCGTGCGGTCCGACGGCCCACGCCAGGTGCGAACGGTTGCCGGTGCGGTCACCGCCGCGGATCGCCGGGTCGTTGTTGCAGGCGGCCAGGCTGACCATGACCGGCTGATTCGCGGGCAACCAGGTGTTGTCGATCAGGATGGGCTGGCGCGGATAGGTGATGCAGAAGTTCGCCATCGGCGGGTCGTTGAACAACACCTCGTCCAGCGCGTCGCGCGTCGACAGGCTGCCGCCGAGGACGTCGCCGCCGAAACGGTCGTCGGTGAGCATCAGCAGCAGCGTGTTGGTGATCAGGTTCTGCTGCGGCTCGATTCCGGCGCCGTAGAGGCTGATCAGGTTGGAGAGCATCTCCTCGTCGTTCAGATTGGCCGGGTGATGCGCCAGCCCGGACGTGACGTCGTCGCCCGGCTCCGCGCGGCGCTGGTGGATCAACTCCATCAAGGCCTCCGAGAGCATCTGCATCCCCTTGGCCGCCTCCACGGTGTCGAAGAGCATCGCCATGCCGGTGGCGACCCGCTGACCCAGTTCCGTCGAGCAGCCGACGATCCGGTTCAGCACTTCGAAGACGAGCGGGAACGCGTACTGGGTCACCAGATCAGCGGATCCCACCTCGATGAAGGTATTGATCAGCGGAATCGCGATGCGCTCGACCATCGAGTGCACCTCGTGCAGGTCGATGGCATCGATGCTCGTGGTGTAGGCGCCCCGGTAGCGGGCATGCGCGGCGCCGCTGTTGCGCAGGGCGTTCGGGTACCACTCCATCATCGGACGGATGGGCGAGTCCTCGGGGATGTTCTTCTGCCAGGCGCGGGGATCGGCGGGAAAGTGCTCGGGATCGTTGAGGATCCGCACGGCTTCCTGATAGCCGATCACCAGCGTGGCGGGCACACCGGGCGACAGCTCGATCGGGACCAGCGATCCGTGGCGCCTGCGCATCTCCCGGTAGGTCCCGTGCGGGTCGGCCGCGAAATCCTCCGCGTAGAGCGGGAATCTGGGACCGTCGGCGTCGATCGGCGATCCGTGCGCGACCGGGCAGGCGCCGGTGGCCAGGTGTGAGGGGTAGGTCGAGGACTGTGGCGTGGTCAAATGCGCGACTCCAAACGGTGGAACAAGAATTCGACAAGCGTGATCAGTGAACGCAGGCATGTGCCGCGATCACGCGCGTCCAGTAACGTCAGCGGGGTGCCGGGTTCCAGGTCGAGGGCATCGCGCACCTCTTCCAACGGGTAAGGCCGCGCGCCTTCGAACTGATTGACCGCCACGGAATAGGGAACGCCGCGTTCCTCGAGCACCGAGAGGACCTCGTCGGACTTCTCGATGCGGCGGGTGTCCACCAGCACGAGCGCGCCGAGGGCACCGCGGGCCAGCTCCTCCCACAAGGGGACGAAACGCTGCTGGCCCGGAGTGCCGAACAGGTAGAGCGCGAGTTTGGGACTGAGGGTGATGCGGCCGAAGTCCATCGCGACCGTGGTCTGCGATTTGCCGGGCAGTCCGGCCATGTCGTCCACGCCGACGCTGGCTTCGGTGATGGTCTCCTCGGTGCGCAGCGGCTTGATCTCCGAGACGCTGCTCACGAACGTGGTCTTGCCGACGCCGAAATTGCCGGCCACCAGCAGTTTCACCGAGCGGGTCACGGTCTCCGGCACGTAGTCGACGGCGCGATCAGACGGCGAGAGCACGGAGCCCATTGAGTACCTCCTCCAGCAGAGCGATCTCCGGCAGGGACTCGGCCGGGGTGGGAGTGACCAGGTGCCCGCCGTCCATGAGATCGGACGCGACGATCTTCACGACGGACGGCGGGAGGTCGAGATACGCCGCGATCTCGGCGATCGACAGCGCACCCCGACGGCTGCACAGGGCCATGACCCGGCGCGCATCGGGCGACGCGCCGGGGAGTGGATCTTTGGCGGTCAGGACCAAAGTAACCAGGTCCAGCTCGCGAGTGGGACGCGTACGCCCTCCGGTGCGCACATAGGCCCGGACCAGGTCCGGATCGCGCCGCGGCTTGCTCATGACGTCGCCTCGCTTTCGCTCGGCTCCGTGATGCGCAGCGGCGCAGTACCTTTGACTCGCTCGCTGCGCTCGATCATGGCATTTCGCTGCCGTCTACGCGCCTACGCGGCTGGCTGCCGAGCTCGCGTCCGACCCGGCCGGCCAACTCGTTCATCCGGTGGGCGACGAGGCCCACATCGATCTCGTTGGTGGTCGCGACGCCGAGTAACGCCCCCTCGCCCGCCGCGGTGATGAGGATCATCCCCTGGTCGTACTCGGTCATGTTCTGCCGGACGCCATTCGCGGAATCGCCACAGAACTCGCCGAGCGCCTTGCCGAGCGAGCGCAGGCCGGAGGCCGCCGCGGCGAAGCGCTCCGCCTCGTCGCGCGCGATCCCCGTGGAGTGCGCGATCCGCAGGCCGTCGTCGGACAGCAACACCGCGAACCGCACACCCGTGATGCTGAGATCTTCGAGTAGCCAGCCCAGTTTGTTGCTGCTGTCGGTCACGGGTGTGGCCATCAGGATGTCATCCCTTCCGTGTCATCAGATGCGGCGGCGCGGCCGCTCTTGGAGCCGGTATGCCAAGCTGCTGCGACCTCGGGGCGAGCGAGGCCCGGTTCGGTGCGCGGCCCGACCGGGGCGAGCGCGACCGTCCTGCGTCGTCGCTTGGGTAACCCGCCGCTGGTGATCTCACTCACCGTCAGCGAGTGCTCGTCCTCGCCGGGCTGCTCGCTCGGCGCGTCCTGCGCGGGAACCGTCACCGGCTCCGGTTTGGCCTCGGCCACGGGCGCGACCTCCTGGACGTTCTGCGGGGTGACCAGCAGCGACTCCGGGATGTAGACCATCGCGCGCATGCCGCCGTAGACGTTCGGGCCGTCGATGTAGACGGTGAAACCGTAGCGACGGGCCAGCGCGGCGATACCCGGGAAGCCGACCTTCGGCGACGGGCCGAGCTGGTGGATGTCGACGGGCCGCTCGTGCGCGAGCACCTGGCGGGCCTCCTCCATCTGCTCGGCGTTCATCCGCACGCCCGCGTCATCGATGATGACGGTGACGCCGTGATGGCCCTCCTGGAAGTTGACGTCCACGTAGGAAGTCGGCGGGGAGTACCGCAACGCGTTGTCCAGCAGGGTCGCCAGCGTGTGCACGAGCGGTTCCACCGCGCGGCTGATCACGACGCGATCGAGCTGGTTGGGCCGCACCCGCAGGTATTCGCGGACGCGGCCGATGGCGCCGCCGACCACGTCGGTCAGCGTCTGCGCGGGCCAGCGACGGCCGGGCAGACCACCGCAGACGATCACATAGGACTGCGCCTGACGGATCATCTGCTGCACGGTGTGGTCGATGCGGGTGAGGGTTTCGTACACCGCGTCGTCGCGATGCTCACGCAGCGCGGCGCTCACCACCTGGCTGACATCCGCGCCGAGGCTGACCACGGAGGTACCGAACGAGCGCACCGCGGCGCTGGTCGCCTGGCGCGACGCCGAGGCGACCTCGGTGCGCGCGGACTCCTCGGCGGCCTTGATCGCCTGCTGCGCCTCGTTGTTGGTCAGGTCCCTGGTCTCCGAGCGCATCAGGCTCAGATCGTCGGCGTACCGCTCGGAGATCCACCGCAGGATCTGCGCGAGCCGTGAATTCTCCATGCCCGCCTGGACTTCGACCGGGGGCACCTGCGACTCGAACCGGCGGATCGACTCGGCCACCGCGGGCAGCGTGGTGGCGGCGAACCGCTCGAGCGTGTCCTCCGTCGCGCGCTGTTCCCTGCTCACAGCCTCGAGCTTGGCCCGTTGAGCCCTGGCATACTGCACTGCGTACAACGCCCCCGCTACGGCGATCACCAAAGCGGCGGCGAGGATCCATGAAAGCACCACGGCGATATCTTGATTCATCAGTTCTTTCGTCGTTGACTGGTCTCGAGGAATCGGCCCACTGCCATCCTGCTTCGCTCGCCTTCCCTCGCCTGCCGACCATGAACGGACCGGTCGGTGGGGTCCGCGTCGGAGTACCGGAACCCCGCGACGGCACCGGCACTCACCGAGAGTGCCTACCGCACAGTGCCCGCAGGACAGGCGATTACACGTCAATCGCCGACCGCCCGGATCGTATCCGAACGGTAACCAGAACCCGACCAAACGCACATTAGCAGCATTCCAACGAAGTCTCTGCCGATCCCATCGACACTTTCCATTTTCCCGGAGCTGGGACGATACGTGCCGGGGATCGCGACATAGCTGCGCAATAATGTTGGGCTGCGGTGCAACCCGCGGACGTTCGCCCCGCGTACGGGCCCGCACCCGGGATGAGCACCGGAAACGGCACCGGCGGCGCAGCGGCCGCAGCGGCCGGGTGCCGGAACTCAGCAGGCGGAATGGGTGTTCACCGGCCTGTCCACAAACGTATTGGCGGGTGTTCGAATTCGACCGGGTGGGCCACCGGCCGGATACCATGCGCCCATGGCAAAGCTGAAGGTCTCGGTCGACGTCCCGATCTCGCCCGAGGAGGCCTGGACGCACACCTCCAACCTCGCCGAACTCGACAAATGGCTGACCATGCACGAAGCATGGCGCGGTGCGGTTCCCGCCGAGTTGACCGTCGGCACCCGGCTGGTCGGCATCGCCTCGGTGAAGGGCCTGCGCAACCGGGTCACCTGGACGGTGCGCGCCGCCGAGCCCCCGCGCCGCCTGCAACTGACCGGCGCGGGCAAGGGCGGCACCAAACTGGGCCTGCAGCTGCTCGTCGCGCCGAAAGGCTCAGGTTCGGAGGTCACCGTCGACATCGAACTCGGCGGCGCGCCGCTGTTCGGTCCGATCGGATCCGGTGTGGCCCGCGCGGTCAAGGGCGATATCGAGCGCTCCCTGGACCGCTTCATCGCGCTCTACGGCTGAGCCGGAGCGTCATCCGCCGAGGGCGTCGAAGATCTCCTCGGCCCGGTCGCGGGTGCGATACATGTTCCACGCGGTCTCGGCCAAGTCGTCCGGATCGAGGGTGTGGCCTTCCACGCTGCCGAAGCGCGCGGGGTCGGCGGTGACCATGGCGTGGATGTCCCCGCGCTCCACGAGACCGCCGATGGTGAGGGTGCCCGCGTAGAGGTTGCGCCCGGCCAGGGCCGCGTTGAGGGTGAGCGCGTAGTTGCGCAGCGCGGCGGTCGCGAGGGCGAGGTGACCGAGCATGGGCATGGGGCGAACGCTGGAAAGGCCACCGGCGAAGAGCAACGCACCGTCTCCGCGGTCGAGCATGCCGGGCAGCACGTCGCTCACCACGTCCACCGCAGGCCATACCCACTCGAAGGCCGATCGCGCCGTCTCGGCGTCGATATCGGTGATCGGCACCGGCTGCTGCGTCGGCCCCGGCCCGTAATAGACCATTCCGATCGGGCCGTCGCGGCGGATGTCGTCGAGTACCGCGCCGAGCCGCGGGCGATCGGTGACGTCCGCGACGTGGGCGGTGGCGTCGATACCGCGCGCCGCCAGGTCGGCCAGATATGCCGCGTGCCTCGCATCGCTGCGCGAGACCAGCGCGACGCGAAATCCCTCCCGGCCGAAACGGCGGGCCATCGACATCCCGAGGCCGGGCCCGACGCCGACGATCACTGCGGTTGCTTGCTCGGCCATAACGCTCTCCTTGAATCTGAGGGCCCCCTCGATTTATCACCGTAGCATGAAATCGAGGCTTCCCTCAGTTTTGTAGAATGGCCGCGTGACCAGACCGCTGCGCCGGGACGCTGCCCGCAATCGCGAGAAATTGCTGCGGCACGCGGCCGATGTGTTCACCGAGCAGGGCCTCGAGGGCTCTCTGGAGGAGATCGCGCGGCGGGCGGGCGTCAGCATCGGAACGCTCTACAACCATTTCCCGACCCGCGACACGTTGATCGACGCCCTCCTGCCGCCACGCCTGGCGGCCGTGGACGAGATCGCCGCCCGCGCCGCGGCCGAGCCGGACGCGTGGACGGCGTTCACCGTATTCGTGGAAGACCTGCTCATCCGGCTGACCGCCGATCGCGGGTTGCTCGAGGCGTTCACCGGGGATCATCCGGCGGCGGCTCGGCTGGCGGAAGCCTGCCACCGCGGAATGTCGCAGCTGTCCGCCGTTCTCGCGCGCGTCCGGGAAGACGGTGCGCTGCGCTCCGACGCGACGGACGAGGACGTCGTCAACTTGGTGTGGGCGCTGTCGCTGCTCGGGGAGACCACCGGCTCGCCGTCGTGGCGGCGTGCCGCGGAGATCGTGTTCGACGGCCTTCGAAGCCGTCGGTGACCGGAACGCGCACAGGTGCCGCACGCAGCGGCAGCGGACAGGATTCGCCTCGCCTATCGGGTGACGGGGCGCGGTCGTCCGGATCGTCCTCGACCGGACCCGACCGGCTGCCACAAACGCGTCCCGGCGCGGATGCACGGGGCGATCGGGCGACAACTGGCCGGCATTGTCCCGAGATCGCCTGAAGGACAGGCGATCTCGGGACGCGTACACCTAGGCGTGTACCACCGTGGCTGCGTCGACCGCCTCCGGGTTCTTCGGCTTCGTGCGTGGCAGGAAGGATGCCGGGATCAAGGTGAGCACGATCAGCACCAGCGCCACCACATAGGTGTGGCTGAACGCTTCCGCGGCCTGCTGTAGACCGGTGTCGACGGCCCCTGGCGGAAGCTGGCTCGCCAGGCCGGGATCGAAGTTCGACGCGATCGCCGGACGCGCGAGCGGCTGGTTGTTCAGCAGGTTGGTCAGCACCACCGACATCGTCGCCGTGCCGATCGAACCGGCGGTCTGGTTGACGATGTTCATCAGCGTCGATCCGCGAGCCACCTGCTGGTGGGTCAGGGTCTGGATCGCCGCGGTCATGATCGGCATCATGGTGCAGCCCATGCCGAGGCCCATCACGACCAGGGCGCCGATCATGGGGAGGTACGAGCTGTCGGCGTCGAGCTGGATGAAATACGCCGTTCCGATCGAGATCAGCGCGATACCGACGAGCACGATCTTGCCCGGGCCGATCTTGTCCACGAAACGGCCCGCGATCGGCATGCTGAGCATCGCGCCGATGCCCTGCGGCGCGATCAGCAGACCGGCTTGCAGCGCCGACTCGCCGCGCACCTGTTGCAGATAGGTCGGCAGCAGCAGGCCCGCTCCGAAGAACGCGATGGCGAACAGCACCATCGTGAGCACCGCGAAGGTCAGCGACCGGTTGCCGAACAGGTGCAGATCGATCAGCGGGTGCTCGGTGCGCAACGCGTGGAACACGAACGCGGCCATCAGCAGCGCGCCCACGGCGGCCGGAATCAGCACCTTCGCCGCCAGCACGGTCCCTTCCCCGGGGATCGAGGAGACGCCGAACAGGAACAGCGCGAGGCCGGGCGAGGCCAGCAGCATGCCGATGAAGTCGAACGACTCCGACGGCTCCGGCTTGTCGCCGGGCAGCAAGATGATCGCGAGCGCCAAGGCGACCACGCCGATCGGCAGGTTGATCAAGAAGATCCAGTGCCAGCTGAAGTTCTCGATCAGCCAGCCGCCCAGGATCGGGCCGCCGATCGGGCCGAGCAGCATCGGCACGCCGAGCACCGCCATCACCCTGCCGACCCGCTGCGGGCCGGCGGCATGGGTCATGATCGTCATGCCCAGCGGCATCAGCATGCCGCCGCCCAAGCCCTGGATCACGCGGAAGGCGATCAGCGATTCGATGTTCCACGCCGTGCTGCACAGCAGTGAGCCGAGCACGAAGAAGGTGAGAGCCATGATGTACAGCCGCTTGGTGCCGAAGCGGTCGGCCGCCCACCCGGTCAGCGGGATCACGGTGGCCAGCGCGAGCGTGTAGCCGGTCATCGTCCACGCCGCGATGGCGTAACTCGTGTCGAACTCGCGCTGGAAGGTCGGGATCGCGACGCTGACGACGGTGATGTCGAGAATCGACATGATCGCGCCGAGCACGACCACGCCCGCGACCTTGAAGACGGCCGCGTCCAGTTTGTCGGCCGACGGGTCGGGCCCAGCCGCCTGGGTATCCGGAGGTTGTGTCACCGCTTAAGCGTGGCACCTTCTCGGCCGCAACACCAGTCATCGCCCGTTCCTGATGTCGGGAATTCATCGAGCACGGACAAGGCGGCCCGGGTCGCTCCCTCGCTCGCGGGCAGCAACGGCAGCCGTACCGCGGCGCTCGGTATGCGGCCCTGCGCCGCGAGCACGGCTTTGATCACCGCGGGATTGGGTTCGGCGAACAGCGCCGCCGACAGTACCGCCAGCCGGTGACCGAGCGACCGCGCCAACTCGACCGGACCGGTGCGCCACGCGGCGACCAGGGCCGCGAACGACGAGGTGTGCACGGCGGCCGAGGCCGCGATCGCACCGGAGGCGCCGAGAGCCAGCAGCGGCGCGGCGAACAGATCGTCGCCCGCCAGCACGGCGAAGTCGTCGGGTCGCGCGCTCATCAGCGCGATGGTTGCCTCATCGATGGCGCCGACGGCATGCTTCAGGCCGATGACCTCGGGAATATCCGCGAGCGCGAGCAAGGTGTCGGCGCCGAGGGAAAGCCCGGTCCGATACGGGATGTGATAGACGACCAGCGGCACCGGGGACGCCGCGGCGAGCTCCCGGAAGTGCGCGAGCACGCCCGCCTCGGACGGTCGCGTGTAGTACGGGACCACGGTGAGCGCCGCGGTGCTGCCCGGATCGAGACCGGCGAGTGCCTCGACGGAAGCCGCCGTCGAGTTCGATCCCACGCCGACCAGCAACGGCGCGTCGCGTTCCCGGCAGACGCCTGCGCACACGTCGACCACTCGCGCCCGCTCCCGCGCCGTCAGCGTCGCGGGCTCCCCGGTGGTGCCGAGCGCGACGATGCCGGCCGCTCCGTCGTCGAGCACCTCGTGCGCGAGCCGCTCCAGCGCGCCTGCGGCGAGCCCGCCGTCGGCCGTGAACGGCGTGACCAAGGGGACGAGAAGACCTGCGAGTGTCATGACGACCAGCCTGACCGCGCCGAACCATCAGATCCAGTTCACGTTTCTGTCGCAGACCATAAGCTCGACTTATGCTCGATGTCCGGAAACTGCGTCTGCTGCGGGAACTGTCGCGTCGCGAGACCATCGCCGCGGTCGCGGAAGCCCTCGCCTACACACCGTCGGCGGTCTCGCAGCAGCTCGCCGCCCTGGAACGGGAGGCGGGCGTGGCGCTGCTGACGCGAACCGGCCGGCGGGTGACGCTGACCCCGGCGGCCGTGGCCCTGGTCCAGCACACCGAGCGGATTCTCGCGGTGCTCGAACAGGCCGGCGCCGAGCTGGCCACGACCCGCGCCGAGCTCACCGGAACGCTGCGCATCGGAGCGTTCCCCACCGCGGTGCGGACCATCCTCTCCCCCGCACTCGTCGCGCTGAGCAGTGCGCACCCCCGGCTGGAACTGCGTGTGACCGAACTGGATCCGGCGCTGGCGCCCGACGCGCTGCGCGCCGAGACCCTCGATGTCGCGCTGATCCAGGAGTACGACTACGTGCCGGTCCCCGCCGATCCCGCATTGCACAGCGAGCCGCTGCTCGAGGAGATCGTCTATCTCGCGGCGCGATCGGCCGAACCACTCGCCGCGCACCGCGAAAATGCCTGGATCGCGAGCACACCCGGCACCCTGTGCCACACGATGACCGTGCGCGCGTGCGAGGCGGCGGGCTTCACGCCCCGGATCCGGCATCACGCCGACGACTTCGGCACGGTCCTCGCGCTCGTCGCCGCCGGTCAAGGAGTCGCCCTCGTTCCGGAATTCGGCACGCGGGATTGCCCGCCGGGCGTCACGCTCGGCGCGCTGCCGACGCGACGGCGAACCCGCCTCGCCTATCGGCGCGGCGCGGGCAACCATCCCGCCGTGCGCGCCGCCCGAGTCGCACTTCGGGAATCGGCCGAACGTTCCCCTGGCCGCTGAACCGCTCAGCGCAGCCGATACCGGCTGGTGGGTACGACATCCAGGTTGCGGTCGCCGCCGAAGGTCGCGACGCTGGTCATCAGCCGCTCGATGCGGCGTGCCAGCTCCGCCGCGTCGCCGCCGCTGCCGTAGAACGCGTGCGGATCGGTGAGCGCCTCGATCGGGAACAGCTCCTCCACGATTCCGGCGATGTCCGGCGCACCGGCCGTGGCGGGACCGGTCACGACGTTCTGGACGTAGCCGAATGTCGCCTGGGTCTCGATCGCGACAGCGGTGTGGTGGTTGCGCCAGCGGTCCAGCCAGTCGGCTTGCGACAGGTCATCCGGTTTGCGTAGGAAGGCGATGTTCGACAGGCCCGGCGCCCGCTCGCCCACGCCGGTGACCGGCGGCGGAATCGGAGTCGCCTCCTCGACGTGCCAGCCCGCCACCCGCTCGGCCACGGCGCTCAGCGCTCGCTGCGCCGCGTCCGGGCGCGGCGTCCCGTCCCACCAGACGCTGACGACGGCATGCACCGGCGCGTCGAAGGTCGTGATGCGCAACATCGCCGCCTCGACCGCCGCGTCCGCGATGTTCGCCTGCACCGCCGCGGCCCCCGCCAGTCGCGGCGCCGGATCCGCCGCGAGCAGGTCGCGCACGCCCCACAGCGCGTAGATCGTCTTCATCGCGGACCACTTTCTAGAACACGTTTCACTCGGGATCCGAGCCTAGTCCATGGCGCGGTTGGCCGGGGCGGCTCGGGGTATCCGACCGTCAGTCTTCCGAAGGGGTGATCCGTGCGGACCATATCGACCGACATCCCGGCCAGGCTGGATCGTCTGCCTTGGTCGCGGTGGCACTGGATGATCGTGATCGGGCTCGGCTCCGTCTGGATCCTCGACGGGCTCGAAGTGACCGTCGTCGGCAGCGTGGCCGCCCGGCTGTCGGAACCGGGCAGTGGCCTGAACATCACGGCGGCACAGGTTTCCGGTCTCGCCGCGGCCATGTACGTCGCGGGCGCGGGCTCCGGCGCGCTCTTCTTCGGTTGGCTGACCGACAGATTCGGCCGGAAGAAGCTCTTCTTGGTCACCCTGGCGGTGTACCTGTTCGCGACCGCGATGACGGCGCTGTCGTTCTCGATGTGGTGGTTCGTCTTCTTCCGGTTCCTCACCGGATTCGGCATCGGCGGCGAATACGCGGCCATCAATTCCGCCATCGACGAGCTGATTCCGAAGCAGTACCGCGGGCGCATCGACATCGTCATCAACGGCACCTACTGGCTCGGCGCCGTCGGCGGGGCGCTGCTGTCCATAATCGCGCTCGACACCGACCTCTTCGCCCCGGATGTCGGCTGGCGCTTGACCTTCGCGCTCGGTGCCGTGTTCGGACTGGTCATCCTGCTGGTGCGCAGGCATGTCCCGGAGAGTCCGCGCTGGCAGTTCATCCACGGTCACGAAGACGACGCGGAGCGCACCGTCACCGCGATCGAGGAGCGCATCCGAGCCGACGCGGGCGCCGCGCTGACGGACGTCTCCGATCAGCGAATCCGGATCCGCCAGCGGCGGACCATCTCCTTCCGCGAGATCGCCGAGGTGATCGTGCGGCGCTATCCACGGCGCGGCGTGCTCGGTTTGTCGCTGTTCATCGGGCAGGCATTCCTCTATAACGCCATCACGTTCAACTACGCGCTCATCTTGTCCAAATCCTTCGATATCCCCGACGACCGGGTCGGCTACTACTTCGCGGTCCTCTGCTTCGGCAACTTCCTCGGCCCGCTGCTGCTTGGCAAGCTGTTCGACACGGTCGGGCGCAAGCCGATGATCGCGGGCAGCTATCTCGGTTCGGCCGTGCTGTTGCTCGGCACCGCATGGCTTTTCGCGGGCGGGCAGCTGACCGCGACGACCCTCACCGCCTGCTGGACCGCCGTGCTGTTCGTCGCGTCGTGCGGCGCCAGCGCCGCCTACCTGACGGTCAGCGAGATCTTCCCGATGGAGACCCGCGCCATGGCCATCGCCTTCTTCTACGCGATCGGAACCGTCGCGGGCGGCGTCGCGGGGCCGTTGGTGTTCGCCGAACTGACCGCGGATGGCGAGCCCGGGAAGACCGCCTTGGCGTTCGCCATCGGCGCGCTCGCCATGTTCGCGGCCGGGTTGGTCGAACTGGCCTACGGCGTGCGGGCCGAGGGCCGTTCGCTGGAGGAGTTGGCCGAGCCACTCAGCGCGACTTCGGAGCCGAACCGTGTCGAGGCCGGTCAGCCGCCGCCGAGCGGGTAGGGACGGCACCGCGCGGTGTCGTCGGCGGTGGCCCGGCCACAGCCGTAGGTCATCACGGGCTCGGCGGTGCTCGACGGATCCCAGATCTGCTCCACACTGAGCATGCCGACCCACTTGTCGTGCGCCACCCGCCCCGCGTGGGCGCCCTGGCTGACCGAGAAGTCCAGCACGCCGCTGCTGGATTCGATGGCCGGTTGCCGCGGTAGGTCGCGCAGCGCGGCCCATACCGCGGCCGCGCTGATCGGGATCGGCTCGGTCCACACGCCCGAGACGGCCGGGGCCAGCGACTGCACGGCGCGCACGAACAATCCGACCGCGTCGTAGGTCAGCGCGACCCGCTCCCCCAGCGGATGCAACTGGACGCGCTCGCCGAGCGGTCTGTCGGCTTCGGCGCACGCGTTCCAGCTCGGGATGTCCGGATCCACGGTGGTGGCGAGATGGTAGAACTCGACCCGGCTGCGTCGGCCCTGGCCTCGGTTCCGGCAGGTCACCAGGCTCGCTTTGGCCACGTAGACCAGCGGGCGCGCGCTGTTGGCCGCCCTGCGCCGGTCCGCGCTGGCCATGAACCGGTTGACCGAATCGTCCGCGATCAACAGCACCCGCTGGTCGCCACATGCTCGGTTGAGGCTCTGCAGGAAGTCGGGGAATTCCGAATCCCGGCCCGCGAAGAACAGCACCTCGTCACACGCGTCGGTGTTGTCCGCCCCGGTGAATGCCTCGCGCACGTCCCAGGAGCCATCCCAGATCGTTCGCCCGCCCCTGGCGAGGATGTGCAGGTCGGCGGCCATGTTCGTGGTGTAGAGATCGGTCGGGTCGGGCCGGTGGAAGATCCGTACGCCGCGCCCGGCCGCCCCGGGAAGCGAATTCAGGTACTGCTCGATCATGTCGGCGATCGCATGGTTGGGCGGGGCGATCTGGAAGTACAGCGGCGAGGACAGCACCATCTCGTCGGCCGACAGACTGGGCGCCACCATCGGAATGCCGAGGCCGGTGAGCGAATTGATCATGCTCAGCGTCGCCGTCCGGCTCTGATCGAGTCCGATCGCCCCGACGATGCCCGGCTCGGCGCGGATCAGCGGTCTCAGCAGATCGACGACCTGCGGACCCTGCAGGTTGGCCGGACCGGTGTTCGCCAGCAGCAGCCGGATCAGCGGGACGGTGTCGGGCGTGAGGGCGTCGGACGAGGCGACCGATTCCAGCGCGCCGTACTGCGCCAGCGCCAAGCCCTCGATGTCCTCGCTCTGCGCCGGGTAGTCGCCCGGAACACCGGCGAGCTGGCCGAAGTACACCAGGGTGAACAGCGGACGCGCCGGCTGCTCCCCGGCCAGCTGCTCGGCCAGCAGATTCTGCTTGTACACCCGCCGCTGCACCTCGACCAGGCGGCGGCTGCCGGGCTCGTCGCTCGCGAACAGGAAGCCCCGTCCGCCCGCCGCGGGATCATCCGGATCGTAGGCGCTGAAACCGACGCAACTGCCGTCCGTACCGGGAACGACGCGCACCCACCGGTCGGCCGCGACGGGCGCGCACGCGGGCGCGCTCGCACGCCACGGGCGCCATGTCGCGAATCCGGCCGCCGCCACCGCCAGCACCACCACCAGGAACATCGCGGTCGCCGACACCGCCCGCCGCGCCCACCACGGCGGATCGGGGGGCTGGATGCGCCGGAACGGGTCGGGCTCGTCGTCGTTCGGGCCGGTCGCGGGCACCTCGAACCACAGCTGCCAGGCCCGGGGGCGCTGCCGCTGCCGCTCGACGGGCAACTCCTCCACCCAGATCTCGTACAGCCGCCGCACCCGGTGCACCGGGCGCGCGGTGACGCCCGGTGGTGGCGTCCGGGTGCCCGCCACCACCAGCAGCGGATCGTCCTTGCCGGTCTCGTTGCGCACGTCGTTGATCAGGTCGAGCAGCCGGGGACCGGCTTCGCCGTCGAGCGCGCGCAGGATCGCGACCGGATAGGTGGTGCGCCGTGCCGCGCCGAGACTCCACCAGCGCCTGCGGTAGGCGATGCGCAGGTCTTCGAGGAAGGCGTGCACCAACAGCTTGGCCAGATGCTCGGCGTGTTCGTGGCGCCTGGCGCCCTCGGTGAGACGGTGCGCGAATCCGACGAACTGGCTGGACTGTTCCGGGGCCAGGTATTGCTGGCGCATGAACCACCGGAACTCCCGTCCCACACCGGGGATCCTGCCGCCGGTGCGCGCCCGGAACACGGCCGGGGGCAGCACGATGCGCAACAGCCCCAGCACGATTCGCTGCACCGGGCCCACCGTGGCCTCGGCTTCACCGAGCAATTCCTCGCCCCACCGGCCGAAGTCCCTGCGCAACAATGTCGCCAGCTCGTCCAGTTCGTTGTCGGAACTCAGCTTGCGAGCCATCAACCACTCGGCCAACCGATAGCGCCGGAACGGCAACGGGCGCAAGCGCCCGAAGCGGTCCGCCGACAAACCCTTGCAGAGGTTGTAGAGCAGTCGGCGCAGTGCGGTCAGCCCCGGCGTGGTGTCCTCGACCAAGGAGCTGCCGTCGGGCAAGGGGTCGAGAGCGTCGACGTTCGCGGTCACGTGCACCGCGCCGCCGAGCGCCGCGTCGAACATGTCCAGGCATGCTTCGACATTGGTGAGATCGCCGCACAGACCCACCGTCGGCAGCATCCGCTCGCCGCGCGGCGGCCGCCGTACCAACGAACGCAGCAGATCTTCGAGCACATCGACTCCCCGAAAGGAGACAGCTCTGGTGCCGGACATCACGCCCCCGTGTCCTCCGCCGAATGTGACCACCCATTGAAGCAGACGCCAAACCCGTTGGCAGTCAGAGAGTCTTGGCGCGAACCGGCAGCGGCAAGGGACGCAACCGTGCGGCGGCAGACACGCTGAACCGGCCCGGAATTCGCGGGCGAGCAGGTCGGGGCGAGGAGTTCCATCCCGGCGGTACAGCGGAACTCGGGTCGAACCTTCGATTTCGCGCGGTTCGAAGCGCTTGTCGCAAAAGCTCGGCGAATTTTCGCGGCGCGCGAGTCACCCGCCGAAACAAGCTATTTACACCGCCGACACGTTCGCCGCGCCGGGAAAACACTTTGCACAGGCGCGATTCGAACGGAGGCGCCGCAAAGCGGCGCACGGCCCCGCAATTACGGCGCGCTTGCCGACGGCGGCGTTGCCTACGGGATCGTCGGGGTCCGGCCGTCCGCATGTCACGGAAGGCCGGGCGACCCCGTCGGTCCGGTCAGTTGTGCCGCGGGTCGGCGGTGGAGGTGTGGGGCCGGGTGATCCGGCGATGAGCCATGACTTCGGCCCACCAGCCGCTCAGTGGGCTGGGGTCGGGCCATACGATCCGATCTCGTTCTTCGTCGTCCGCGACGGGCGCTTCGGGTTTCTCGATCACGATGACGTTCCTCTGCGCTGGTGCACGTTGCCGCACACATACTTGCGGAGAGCCCTCGTGTTCGTGCGCGCCGGTGGTTTCGCGCCAGAGCGCGTCGAATCGGCTGAACATCGAGCAGCGCGGGTTCCTCGCCCCTTTTATCGGGACGACCGCGCTGTCGAACCGATACCTCCAACATTTACCACAGCACACCTGAAACAAACCGATCTTTACGGTTCACGATTCGGACACCAAGCGGTCGCTTGGTTACAATTCAACCCCCTGATCAGTGAAAACATGCGTTCGACCGGCTTTCTTACAAGAAACCGAAAAAGGCCAGCGAGCGAAAAATCACCTATCCCTCTCACCGACGGCCGTGGCTGTGCACCCGGGCCCGGCGGGTGCCGGTGTGGCGGCGCCTCCGCACCTGCGGGCGCTCGGATCGGCGGATCGCTCTCGTCGACCTCGCGTAACGCGCAAACACGCCTGCTGCGCGATTCCGAACGGGCCGGGGAGGTCGATATCGTGCGGTGACCATCGACAACGGCGACGATCAGGCGCGGACCGGCGGGCCCGAGCCCGTCAACGGCCTCGGAAAAGGGCGGAAATCCCTCGCGCGCAATGAGTGTGGCCGATGCGGGGAAGGGGCCGCGCAAGGATCTGTCGTGGCTGATTCGGCCCGAGGCACCCGGGTACCCGCCGACTATGGTTCGCCGAACCGAAGCTGTGGGCACACACGACGAGCTCACCCGGGCACCGACGCCCTCCGACCGGGAGGATGCCCGATTATCGCCGCCCGTCTCGGTGCAGGCGCCCACAGCCAGGGAAACCAGGTGATACCGATGGCCGATCTCCGCCGAATAATTCGAAGACACGGCCCCTTCGCCTCGGTCTGTTTCGATACCTCATTCGACACCGAAGACGCGGCGCGTGGCACCGAGTCGCGCTGGCGCTCGATCGACGCCGAATTGGACCGCAGCGGAGCCCGCCCGCGGATCCGGCGGCTGCTTGCCCAGGCGATCGAACTGCATCCCCCGCCGCGCGGGCGCTGCGGCAGGCTGCTCATCGCCGACGAGACCGAGGTGCTCGCCGACGAACGCTTGCCGAGCCCGCCGCACGCCCAGATCGTCCGGGTGTCACCCCTGCCCTACCTGCTGCCGCTGATCGAAGCGCAGGCCGAGAAGATACCGCACGTCGTGGCGTTCGTGGACCGGGTGAGCTCGGAACTCTACGCAATCGACGGCCACGGCGGCGAAGCGGAGGAGACCCTCCGCGACATCGGCCATCCGGCGCCGGAGATCCGGCGCGAAGACCGGACGCATCGCACGATCCGGGAGCGGGTCGAGAACACCACGCGACGCGACATCCGCGAGTTCGCCGGGGAACTGGACCGGCTGGCCGAAACCGTGCACGCGGAAGTCGTCGTGCTCGCTGGAGAGACCCGGGCCAGGACGGAGCTGCGGGCGGTGTTCGACGCGAAGGGCCGGGATGTGGTCGAGGCCGAAGCGGGCACGCCGATGCCGGGGTCGGACCCGAAGGCGCTCGACGCGGAAGTCCGCAAGATCCTGCACCGGGTGGCGGCACTGCGCCACCGCCGGGTGCTCGACCGCTTCGCCGCCGAGATCGACCGTCCGGACGGCCTGGCGGTGGCCGGGCTGGCCGCGACCACAGCGGCGTTGCGCGCCGCCACCGTGGAGCGCTTGCTGCTCGACCGTTCGGCGCTTGGCGATCGCTTGGTGCTGGCCGGGACCGCTCCGAACCCGTTGCTCGGCCCGGCGGCGAACGCCGCGGCCGGTGAGATGCGCCGTGCCGACGAAGCCCTTCCGGTTGCCGCGTTGGCGATCGGCGCCGAGATCGTCCTGGTCGACGCCGTGGCCGCGCTGCGCGATGGAGCCGGTGCCCTGCTCCGGGGGCGCTAGGGCGCGGCGGAACTCACGATTTCGGGATGCGCTCGTGCAGTGTCAGCAGCATGTGGTCGAAGGCGGTCTGCACCGCGGGGGGAGCCGGGGGCAGGTGGTCGATCTCGGCGATGAGCTGGGCGGCCAGGTCACGCAGCTTGACGTTGGTCTCCTGCGAACGCCACTGCAAGACGTGGAACGCCTGCTCGGCGTTGATCCGGTAGACCCGCATCAGCACGCCTTTCGCCTGCTCGATCAGCGCGCGCGCCCGGAACAGTTTCGGCAGCGTGCCGTCGAGCAGATCCTGGCGTTCCTCGGCGATGGTGGTGGTCAGGTCGACGTAGTAGCCCGCGGTGCCGACGACGGTGCCGTCCTTGTCGGTCATGGTGTCGCCCAGCACGAGGACGTGGTGCAGCACCCCCGCGGTGTCGATGATGCGGTGGCGGCTGCAGAACGGTTCGGCGTTGCGGACCGACTTCTCGATCGCCTCCGCGACATGATCCCGGTCCTCGGGGTGCTTGTGCGCGAGCAGCAACTCGGTCGTCGGCGTCACCGAATCGGGCGCGTAACCGTGCATCGCGGCGACCTCGTCCGACCACTCCCACCGCTGATCGGCGAACCAGAATCGGAAGCTCCCCGTGGTCTGCGGTGTGCCTGCGCCGACCACCCGGGCTACCGCTCCCTCGGCCGTGTCCACGATTCGGTCGCCCGATTCGTTCATCGCGTCAGTATGCTCCTACCTGCGGCGTTTCACCGTGGATCCTGCGGATCGAAGCAGACGTCCCGACCGCGCACCCCCCGCGGTGACATCATCATCCTAATCCTGGGGAGCCGGGTTTCCCGGTCTCGCCGATCGCGCCCCGAGCGGCCCTCGCGCGGCGGGCGAGCCCGGCCGTCATTCACCGAAGCGCAGAGTCACTTCGCTCGAGAGCGGGGCGGCGCGGCAGGCCAGCACCCGGCCCCGGCTGATCTCGTCTTCGGTGAGGGCCGACAGCGGATCGGAAGGCATGTCGACGCGACCGGACTCGACCGTGGCGACGCAGCTTCCGCACGAGCCGCCGAGGCAGGAATAGGGCAGGTCCGCGCGATGGCGCAGCGCGGCTTCGAGAACCGGGCGGCCCTGGGACATCTCGAACCGCAGGTCTTCGCCGTGCCCGGTGAGCGTGACGCGGCTGACCGGGGCGTCGGCATCGGGCGCGGCCGCGGTGGGTTCCTCGGTCTCGAACAGTTCGACCATGATCCGGGACCGCTCGACGCCGCGGTGGCCGAGCGCCGCCACCACGTCGGCCACCAGATCCGCGGGGCCGCACAGGAACCACCGGTCGGCATCT
Source organism: Nocardia sp. NPDC041819 (assembly GCF_055590505.1). Lineage (NCBI taxonomy): Bacteria > Bacillati > Actinomycetota > Actinomycetes > Mycobacteriales > Nocardiaceae > Nocardia > Nocardia sp. NPDC041819. The sequence continues at coordinate 221,071 of NZ_JBVJAP010000008.1, forward strand.
TGCTCGGCGACCTCGGACGCCCCGACACGTCCGCGACGAAAGGCAACACCCGAGTCCGCGCGAGGCAGTGTCGCGGGTAGCCGGCGCGACAGGTGGTGGGTGATGCGCAGCCGTCCGGCGAATCGGTCCGTGAGCGCGGCGAGGTGATCGGCGAGCATGATGTGTTCGCTGTCCCGGCTGCCGTAGTGGAGCGTGAACGTGCTGTGCGGTTCCGTTTCGAGGATGGTGGCGATGATCGAGGCGATGGGCGTGATGCCACTGCCCGCCGCTACCGCGGCATAGGCCCGTGGCCGTTCGGGACCCGGATCCGGGGTGAATCGGCCGGTCGGCTCGGATACGTGCAATACCGTTCCGGCGGTCAGGCGGTCGATCGCATAGCCGGAGAATGCTCCACCGTCCCTGCGCTTGACGCCGATCCGCACCTTGCCCGATCCCGCCGCGTCACACAGCGAATAGCTACGCCGGATCTGCCTGCCCCCACTCGTTCCACGTACCACGACATGCTGGCCGGCCCGGAAGGCATACCGGTCGGCGAGTTCGGCCGGGACATCGAATTCGATCACGACGCTGTCGGCGCTGCCGCGGACCACCGATCGCACTGCCAGGCGATGAAAGCCGCGCGCGGGCCCGTGCGGAATCGGGTCGAACATCTCCGCACCGGCCGGGTCGACCGCGACGCGAGCCAACGCGCGCAACTGTTCGACGCCGACGGCCCCAGCCCCCCTGGCCGCACCGAACACCACGGCCGGACGCAGCACCGCCGCCGGGCGGTCCAGGAGCCCGGCTATGCGTGCGATCTGTCGTGCGACCGCCGCGTCCTGCGCACCGACCGCCATGGCCAGCCGCGCCAGCGCGCCGAGCGCACGGGTCCGCGCCCCTCCCCCGTCGACGTGCGGCATGGCCGTGTCGAACAGCTTCGTGATCGTCCACGGGTCGTCGACAGCCCTGGCGGCGGCGCGGAAGTAGCGACGAGCCAGATCGTGGTCGCCCCGCGCGAGCACACGGCGCAAGTGCACGGCCTGCAGCGCGGAGACCGTCATGCCCTGGCCGAAGGCCGGACTGAAACTACAGACCGCGTCGCCGAAGACCAGCAATCCCTGCGGAAATCGGGACAGCCGCTCGTAGCGGCGACGCTGATTGGCCGGATATCGGTACGTGCCGACCTCGCTGAGCGGTTCGGCGTCCAGCAGCGCCGCGCGCACGTCCGGCGGTGCGACCGAGGCGGCGAACCGCCAGAAGCCGTCGGAATCGGTCGGTGGACGATCGTCGCCGTAGCCGATCAGGGTGAGGATGTGTGTCCCGTTCTCCACGGCGAACAGCGCCAATCCGCGCGCGGGATCCTGATTCGCGATCACGATCTCCTTCTCGCCCAGGGCACGGGCAGGAAGGCGCACGTGGCGGCTCGCGTACATCATGTCGATCCGCACCCCCTCCTCGACGGGGCGTTCGTAACCCGAATCGGTGAGCCACCGGTCGACCGGCCCGTGCCGCCCCAGGCAGCTCACGACCAGATCGGCGCGCAGCTCCTCGGCCGCGGGCGCGCCGTCCGGCCTGATCCGTACACCGGTCACCCGGCTCCGGCTCGCGTCGAAGAGCAGTTCCAGGGCCGTGCGACGGTCGGCCACCTCGACGTTCGGCAGCGCGCGTACGCGTTCGCGTACTCGCCATTCGAGCAACGGCCTGCTGGCTTGCAACAGCGAGTAACCGCCGTCGGATTGCCGGAGGGTGTACCCCGCGACGGTCATCCGCATCTCCGTCAACGACCGGCATTCCAGGGCGCCGTCGGCCAGCAGCTCGTCCGTGATGCCGGGAAACAGCTCCTCGAAGATCTGCTTGCCGCGGGCGAGCAGCGCGTGCACATGCCTGCCCTGCGGCACCCCACGGCGGTCGCCGGGTGCGGACAGGTCGTCGCGCTCGACGACCGTGACCTTCCCGAAGCAGTCGCTGAGAATCCGCGCGGCGAGCAACCCTCCCATGCTCGCTCCGAGCACCACGGCGTGCCCGCGGCCGATGTGGTCGGCCGACTGTCCATGAACCACCGATGCTGCCCTCCGACGTCCGTGCCAGGTCTTCCGCAGCCGCCACCGTGGTCGAATCACGTCGAGGACTGAGATTTTTTGCTAGATTAGTCTCAGTGTTCGACAGTCGGCAAGCCGGACCGCTGCCACATCGAGGTAGAAAGAGCCATGAGTTCCTCCACCCGGTCGTCGGAAACACTGCTCGACGCGGCAGTCACGCTGATCGCGGACAGCGGCTTGGACAACCTGACGCTCAGCGCGGTGGCCGAGCGCGCAGGCGTCTCCCGGGCTACGGCCTACCGGGAGTTCGGCGACAAAGACGGCTTGGTTTCCGCCGTCGGGCGTAACGAGATCGGCCGGATGGTCGCCGCCGCCTACCGCGAGATCGACCTTTTCGCACCGGCTGCCGAGGTAGCCCGCTCCTGCACCCTCTTCGCGCTGCGTTACCTGCGGAAACACGCCGCTTTCAGCTACATTCGCCGCCATGAGCCCGCGCGTCTGCTCGATGTCGCGATCACGCACGGCGGGTCGGAGCTGAACCTGGTCGAAACCGTCGCCGCCATCGCGGCGCCCTTGATCGCGGCGCGCGACGATTCGGCACTCGCGCTGTCGCCGGTTCAGGCGGCCGAAGTCGTCGTACGCGCCGTGCTCTCGCACGCACTCATCCAGCGCAGCAATCTCACCGACGAGCAGATAGCCGACACGGTCGCCCGCGCAGTCATCCGGGAGCAGGATGCTTAGCGGCTGATTCCGACTGAGACTTCACCGCTTTCGAGTCTCACAGCGACCCGCGCCCATCGGAGAGCGCTTCGTTGCCTGCGGGCGGGCGGCAGCGCCCTGGGCCGTCGACTCGGCGAGTCCAGCAACAGCCGCGCTCTCACTCCGTCCAAGGCAGGGGCCGCTCAGCAGCGGCGCAGACGCGCGGGCGACAGGTCAGCGGTCGAGTTCGGCCCAGAACGCACAGTCGTGCGTGGCGGCGAAATCCTCCGTCACGACGCTGCCGGTCGCCCGCATGATCAGAGCAGGTCCATCGGAGCTGTGCCCGGCCGACTCCGGCCAGGCAGGCCATTCGGGTGGACCCGGAGTGTTCGGGTCGCCGGTGTGGGCGAAGGTGGTCCACCAGCGTTGCATTCGCGCGGCGAAAGCGGCGGACGCACCCGTCCAGGGAATCGGCACGCCCAAGTATCTGGTGAACAGATAGAACAGCTCGGAGGAGTGAAAGGCCCCGGGCAGAACAGGATTGGCGGCACCGAGCGGCGCCTGATCGACTTCGTACTGCCACAGCGGATGTCCGGCGTCGCGCGCCGTTCGGCTGGTGAACAGCGCGGGACAGGCGAACCGGCTGTCGGTGATCACCGCGATCTGGGCGGCCGCCGGTGAGGGGTATCGGTCGAGCGGATAGCGGGCCAGGACTCGCTCGGCGTCGGCGCCGAAGGATTCGCGCACGTACCGTTCATAGCTCGCCGCGTCCGGAACGCGCCCGCGGGCGTAGTCGGTTTCGGCGACGCTCAGCGCGCCTTCCGCGCTGGTGGACCCGACGATGAGCGGCGTCTTCCGCGCGTCCCCCACCAAGGCCGCGTCCAGTGTCCGGGTGATGACGACGCCGTCGATGCTGGGCACCCAGACGGGAGTCTGTCCGTCGGCTTCGACGTTCGGCGCGTTCAGAAGTGCCGCTACGGGTAGTGCGCGCAGGCAGGCCAGCCGGGTCGCGGGATCCCCGCATCCGACGCGTTCCGCGTAGCGCTGCGAGCGCGCGAAGGCGTCGCCGGGATCGACGGGGGCCACGGGCGCTTGTGCGCAAGCGCCGCTCTGGATGATCGCTTTGGCGAACAGGGCCTCGGAGCCGGGGGCCGCGAAGTGGGTGCAGACACTCACGCCGCCTGCCGACTCACCGAAGATCGTGACATTGCCCGGATCGCCACCGAAAGCGGGCGCGTTGTCGCGCACCCAGCGCAGCGCGGCCTGCTGGTCCTGGATGCCGACCGTTCCGGTGGCGCCGCCGGATTCGGCGGTCAGTTCGGGCAGCGACATAAAGCCGAACGGGCCGAGGCGGTAGTTGGGCACGGCCACGATGACGTCGCCGTCGGCGACCATGCGGGTGGGGCCGTCGTATTCGCTGTTGGAGCCGTTGTTATAGCCGCCACCGTAGAGGAACACCATGACGGGCAGCGGGCGATCGCGGGCGCGGTCCGGCGCGTATACATCGATGGTCAGGCAATCTTCGCTGATCTCTCCGATCGGCGGCACGCCGGGCAGGTAGCCGTTCTGCGCGCACTGCGGCCCATGCTCGTGCGCGGGGCGCACACCGGGCCAAGGCGCGACGGGGCGCGGCGGACGGAACCGCGCTTCGCCCCCGGTGGGCGCGGCGAAGGGAATGCCCAGGTATTCGACGACTCCGTCGGCGGCGTAGCCCGAGACCTCACCGCCGGTCACGAGGACGCCGAGCGGCGCGGAGGCCGCCTGGGGCGGCGGAGTACCCGCGAAGCACACACCGGCGGCGACCGTCGGAGCGAGGGCGGTTCGCACAATCGAGCGAATCATGGCTGTCACTACCTCCGATGCGTCGCTACGGTCGGCGGCGAGGCAGGCGGCCTCGTCCACCGCGGTAGCCGGCATCGATCGGCTCGGCGGCACGGTGCACGATCGGATCGGGAGCCGACCGGCCGCACGCGACTGGAGCCGAAACGCCGCTGGAACCTTCATCCGGCAGAGCACACGCCCGCGGCACCCGTCGACGACGTTCGAACCCCCACCCGCGGCAGCGGACACCGTGCTCGGCCCTCATCATCCGCCCTGCCCCGCCGAGTCGCCGCTGCGACCAGCAGCGATGGCACCTCGGGCTGATGCTACAGCGGTCCGGTGCGCGTGGCGGTACACGACGCAGCTGCTGCGAAGGCCACGCGCCGGTCACCGCGTGTCAGCTCTCGGTGAGCAAGGCCATTTCCTCGGCGAGGATCTTGATCGTCTCGCGGATCTGATCTTCGGTATGGCAGGCGGTGATGAAGAACCGCAGGCGCGCCAGATTCTCCGGCACCGCCGGGTACAGGATCGGGTTGACATTGATGCCGCGGCGCAGCAGCGCGTTCGACAGTCGCAGCGTCTTCGGCGAGTCTCCGACGATGCACGGGACGATCGGAGTGTCGTGGCTGTCGCCGGTGTCGATCCCCGCTTCCCGGGCCAGTCGCAGGAACAGCCGGGAGTTGCGGCGGAGCCGTTCCAGCGGTTCGGTCTCGGACCGCAACTGCCGGATCGCCGCGGCCGAGGCGGCCGCGTTCATCGGCGTCATGCCGACGCTGTAGACGAATCCGGGCGTCGTGTACTTCAGGAAGCGGATCAGCTCCGCGCTGCCCGCCACGTACCCGCCGCACCCGGCGAGCGCTTTCGATGTCGTCCCGGACCACAGCTCGACATCGGCGCGATCCACGCCGAAGTATTCGCCGATGCCACCGCCGCCCGCGCCGAGCACGCCGACGCTGTGCGCCTCGTCGATCATCAACAGCGCCTTGTGCTTCTTCTTCACCGCGATGATCGCGGGCAGGTCGGGGATGTCGCCGTCCTGGCTGTAGACGCCCTCGATCAGGATCAGCACCCGCCGGTACTGGTGGCGGATCTCGGTGAGCAGTGCGTCGAGTGCGGCGTGGTCGTTGTGCGGGAACGGACGGCGGGTCGCGCCCGACAGCTTGCAGCCCTGCATGATGCTGTCGTGGGCGAGACTGTCGTGGATCACCAGGTCCTCCGGTCCGACCAGGTGTCCGATGATCGTGACGTTCGTGGAGTGGCCGCCCACCAGCGCGATGGCGTCCTCGGTGCCGAGCAGGGCCGCGAGTTCGGCCTCGAGTTCGCGGTGCACCGGCTTCTCACCGGACAGGATCCGGCTGGCCGAGCAGGAGCTGCCGTAGCGGGCCACCGCGTCCTGCACGGCGGCGGCGACCGCCGGATGACCGGACAGCCCCAGGTAGTTGTAGCTGGAGAAGTTGATCACCGGCGCACCGTCGATGACGGAGGTGTCGCGCGTGACACCGTCGTTGATCAAGAAATAGGGATTGGACAACCCGAGCGCTTCGAGAGCGGAGACCCGGTCGGAAATCGCCTTCACCTCAGCGAAATCCGAGATCCGGTACTCCGGCTCGACGACAGCGCGCCGTGGTTCGGGCGCCTCGGCCACCATGGGTACGGCGGCTTGCCGCGAGACGGGCGCGCCCCCCTGATTCGAGACCTGAGCGATCACATCACCGATCGTCGTGGCGGGGGTGAACCGGCTCGGGTCGATGGCCGCTCCGGGCAGTTTGCGCACGAGCGCGGCGATCAGGTCGGTGAGCATGAGCGAGTCGAATCCCAAGTCGTCGCCGATAGTTTGGGTATCGCGGAGCCGATCGGCCGGGAAACCGCTCACCCTGGCGAACTCCGCGCGTACGACACCGGCGACGGCTTCCTGGGCGATCGGCAGGTCCGTGGTCGCCTGCGTCGCGATCGGTTGCGGCGTGACCGTCTGCGTGACCGCCGCCGCGGCGGCCGCCTGTTGCGGAGCGCGCCCGGCGGATGGAACGCCCGCGAGACTCGCCAGCACGGCGTTCTGTTCACGGAAGAGAGCGATCAACTGGTCCATGGAGGTTTCCTCGGCTGGTGCGGAAGGCGTGGGGGTGGCGCAGGGTTCGAGCCAGAACCGCTGGTCGGTGCAGAACTCATAACCGGGCAGCCGACGGCGGACGCGCTGCGCGGGTTCGTAGAGCCGGTCCCAGTCCGGATCGAATCCGTCGCGATACAACGCGGCGACGGTGCCGGCCAGTTCGCCCCCGGTCGCGCCCGGCCCCGGGCTGGGCGTCAGGCAGCGCGCCGCCAGGTCCGGGCGGATCCGGCCGGCCTGCGCGGCGAGGACGCGGCGCGGCCCGAGCTCGACGACATGACTCGGCTCGGTGCCGAGCGCGGCCTCGACGGCCTCGCCGAAGCGGACGGTGGCGCGGACGTGCTCGGTCCAGTACGCGGCGTCCATCGTCTCGGTCGCGTCGAGCAGGCGACCGCGCACGGTCGAGTACAGCGGCAGAGCCGGTGTCCGGTAGGTGCATTCGCGGGCGACGGACGCGAACCCCTCCAGGATGGGTTCCATCAGCGGACTGTGGAAGGCATGGGACACGGTGAGCCCCTTCGCGCCCACCCCGCGCGCCGCGAGCGTCTCGTGTATCCGGGTGATCGCCGCGGCGGCGCCGGACAGCACGATCTCCTTCGGTCCGTTGACGGCGGCGATCGCGATCTCCGTCCGGTCGGCGAGCAGGTCCGCGACGTCGCCCGCGTCCGCCCGCACGGCGAGCATCGCTCCGCCCGCGGGCAACCGCTGCATCAGCTCGCCTCGTGCGACGACGAGACGGCACGCGTCGTCCAGATCGAACACTCCCGCCACCGCGGCGGCCGCGAACTCGCCGATGCTGTGTCCGATCACCCAGGCCGGACGGACGCCGAGGTCGGCGAGCGACTTCGCCAAGGCGTACTCCATCGCGAAGATCGCCGGTTGCGCCAGATCGGTGCGGTCGATCGCGGTGTGCTGGTCGAGCATCAGCTCGCGCACCGAGCGACCGAGATGGGCGGCCATGACCTGGTCGACCGCCGCCAAGGCGCGCCGGAACAGCGGACTGGCCGCGTCCAGCATGCGAGCCATTCCCGGGAATTGCGAACCCTGCCCGGTGAACATCCAACCGACGTTCAGCGGTCGCACCACTCCGGTATCCGCTCCCTCGCGCAGCCGCGCGATCGCGGTGTCGCGATCCGCCGCGGCGATCGCGAGCCGGGCACGACCGGACGACTTGACCTGGTTGCTCGTCCAGCACAATTGCGCGAAATGATCCGGCGGGCTGGAAGCCAACGCATCGGCGAGCCTACGGGCGTTGCGCCGCAACCCTTCCGCGTCGTTCGCCGACACGGTGAGCACTCCCCCGCCGGACGCCGTTGACGTTTCGGCCGCAGGTGCGCTGCCCAGCACGACATGGGCGTTCGTGCCGCCGATGCCGAAACTGCTGACTCCGCCGTAGCCGGGACCTTCCAGCGGCATCGGGTCGGTGAGCAGACGCAGACCCTGCTGCGACATCCGCAGCCGCGGGTTCTCCTGGTCGGAGAACCGTGACGGCGGAACCACGCCGTGCCGCAAGCTGAGGGCGGCCTTGATCAAGCCCGCGACGCCCGCGGCGCCCTCGGTGTGGCCGAGATTGCCCTTGATCGATCCGATCCCGCAGGGGCGAAGCCTGTTTCGCCCGTGCAGTTGGCCCAGCGCCTTGACCTCGATCATGTCGCCGAGCACGGTTCCGGTGCCGTGCGCCTCGAGAAAATCCACCTGCTCGGGCCGCACGCCCGCACGCTCGCACGCCGCGCCGATCACCTGTTGCTGCGCCCACCGGTTCGGCGCCGTGATGCCGTTGCTGCGCCCGTCGGAATTGACGGCGCTGCCCTTGATCACCGCGTAGATCGGCAGACCCGCCGCCTGGGCGTCGGCGAGCCGGCGCAGCACCAGTACCGCGACGCCCTCGCCGCGCACGATGCCGTCGGCGTCGGCGCTGAACGGCTTGCACCGAGCGTCCGGCGCGGAGAGACCGGCCTGGGTGTAGAACACCCCGACGGCGGGCGTGAGCACCAGGTTGACGCCACCGGCGACCGCCTGATCGCATTCGCCGGAAGCCAGTGCGCCGCAGGCGAGGTGCACCGCGACCAGCGACGACGAGCAAGCCGTGTCGACCGCGACACTCGGTCCTTTCAGGTCGAACTGGTAGGACAGCCGGTTCGCGGTCATGAAGTACCCGTTGCCGGAGCCGTGCTGCGGCGTGATCGCGGCGTAGTCGCTCATCTGCAAGTTGGCCCATTCGTTGGCCATCACCCCGACGAAGACGCCGGTCCGCGAACCGGCCTCGCCGCGCGGGTCGAGCGTGGCGTCTTCGAAGGCCCGCCAGGTGGCTTGCAGCAGCAACCGCTGTTGCGGATCCATCGCCTCGGCTTCGCGCGGGGCGATGCCGAAGAAGTCGGCGTCGAACGCGTCCGCGTCGTCCAGGAAGCCGCCGCTGCGGGTGTTGATCGTGCCGGGCGCACCGGCCGGGTCGTGGAAGTCGGCGGCGTTCCAGCGGCTCGACGGCACCTCGGAGATCGCGTCGCGTCCCTCGATCAGCAGCCGCCACAGCGCGGCCGGATCGGGTGCTTGGGGAAATCGGCAGTCGAGACCGACGATGGCGATATCGGTCATGCGGCGAGGGTGAATTCGGCGGCCAGGTAGGCGGCGATGTCGGCGATGGTGGGGTACTCGAAGACCAGCACCGGGTCCACCTCGAGCGACCAGCGGTCCTCGATCTCACCGCACAGGCTCACCGCCGAGACGGAGTCCATGCCCAGCTCGGCGAGCGGGACGACGGGATCCACCTCGTGGGGCGCGCGTTCGGTGTAGTCCGCCACGCGCTCCACGAGCCAATCCCGGATGGCGGTCGGACGAGTGATCGTGCTGGTGAACATGTTTCGGCTCCTCGGCGGGTTTTCGATCGATCAGGCGGTCACGGACCGGCGCAGCGCCGGTTCGAGATCCTCGTGCAGGACACCCACGACGCGATCCTGGACAAACGCCTCCCGCATCGAGCTGCGTTGGACCTTGCCGCTGGTGGTGCGATGCACCGACCTGGGTGGAATGAGAACGACGTTCGGCGCGGGCACGTCGAACCCGCGGGACACCGCGACCTTGATCGCCGAGGTGAGTTCGGCGAGCGTGGTGTCGCCTTGCAGCGCCGTCTTGACGCCTTGCAGCACCACAAGCCGTTCCCGGCCGCCCGCGTCGACGGACACGGCTACGCCGGCACTGTCGGCGAACGCCGGATGCAGCCGGCGCACCAGCTCCTCGACGTCCTGGGGATAGACGTTGCGGCCGTTGATGATCAACAGATCCTTGAGGCGACCCGCGACGAACAGCTCGTTGTCACGAAGCAGGCCGAGGTCGCCGGTACGCAGGAACGGCCCAACGGTGCCGAGGTGCGCACCGAAGGTCTCGCGGGTCTCGTCGGGACGATTCCAATAGCCGGCGGCGACGCTTTCGCCGCGAATCCAGATCTCCCCGACGGTGTTGTCCGCCAGTTGTCGCAGCGTGTCCGGGCAGACGATGCGAATGTCGAGACCACGGGCCGCGGGTCCGCAGCCGACGAGCCGAGCATCGCGACCCACATCGAGATAGTTCGGCACCGAGGGCGTCGCTGCCGCACTGGCGAGCAGTGTCACCTCGGCCAGGCCGTAGGCGGGCCGAAACGTCGTCGGCCGCCAACCCGCGTGTGCGAAACGGTCCAGCACCGCCGTCATGGTCTGCTCGCGGACCGGCTCCGCGCCGCTCAGCGCGATCTCGAGGGTGCTGAGATCGAGGTCGGCCAACTGCTCGTCGGTCACCCGGCGCGCGATGAGATCGTAGGCGAAATTCGGCGCGCCGGTGAATGTCGCGCGGTACTTGTCGATGGCCTGCAGCCAGCGCACCGGACGCTTGAGAAACGTCGTCGGTGCCATGAGCACCAGGTTCGCACCGGCGTATACCGCCCCGAGCAGCATTCCGATCAGGCCCATGTCGTGGAAGTGCGGAATCCAACTGACGCCGGTACCGGCATCATTCATCCCGCCCTCGGCGATGGCGGCCTCGTTGTGCAGGAGATTGCCGTGCGTCACGACGACCCCTTTCGGGGTGCCGGTCGATCCCGACGTGTACTGCAGGAACGCGATCGTCCCCGAGTCGATGTCGGGCATCTGCCACGCGTCGGGGTCACCGAGGTGACCGTCGGTGGTGACCACGGCCGCGTGCGTGGCCGCCGCGACCAGCGGCTGAAAATGCGCTGTGGTGAGCACCAATCGGGCACCGGAATCCGCGATCACATTCGCCACACGCCGGGCGCTTCCCGCATCGTGCGGGACAGGCGCCGGAACGGCCACGACCCCGGCGTACAGGCAACCGAGGAAAACCCGCAGGAACGCCAGCCCGTCCTGATAGAGCAGCACGACCGGCTCGGTCGATTCCGGACGCGCCGCCAGCCAGGCCGCGACTGCCCTGGCATCGCGGTCGAGTTCGCGGTAGGTGACGACTTCCTCGCTGAGCCCTCGTCCGGCCTCACGCAGGTAGGTATAGGAGCGGGTCTCCCCGTATTCGAAAATTTGCTGCCTTACGTGGTGAACGAAAGTCGGCTGCATCTCGTAGTTCCTCGATAGGGATCGATATTCGGCGTCGGCTACTACTCTCCGGCGTCCGTAACCGCAGGAACAGAGACCTTAGGGACCGTCCAGCAAACCCCGGGGTCGGCCCGTGCCCACCCTGGGGTGGGTGGTCGCCTGCTGTTCGCAATCCGATAGCTGCGAATCCGCTACACCCTCCGCGCGTCGCCGGCCCGGCGCGGCGGAGGAGTCCGTGAGCACTATTTGCTTAGCGCAAGCAATTACTATATAGTTGCATAGCGCAAGCAACTTATCTCGTCTGGAGCGGACATGGCAGTCTCACCCGATACGGCTCAAAGCCTGATCAAAGAGCTCTATCTGATGGGCCGGGCGATCCGTACCGTGCTCGCGCATCCGGAGGAGGGGCACTTGCTTCCGGGCGGCATCGGGGTGCTCGGCACCCTCGAATCCAAAGGCCCGTGCAGGCAGGTGGACCTCGCCGTGGACCTGTGCATCAGCCCGAGCGCACTGAGCAGGCACGTCACCGAACTCGTCGGCGCGGGCTACATCAGCAGGCACGCCGATCCCACCGATGGGCGGGCCACCCTCATCCGGGTGACGGACGAGGGCCGGGATCTGTTGTACCGCGTCCGCGCTTCGCGGGCGCGGGGCTTGCAGAACGTCCTCGCGGACTGGAGCGAAAACGACGCCGAGGGCGCGTGCGTCGCCGTGCAAAAGCTCCGCAACGCACTGACCGCGCACGCGCAAAGCAGTGCGGTGCACGCGCACCAGCCGGTTTCGAAAGAGAGTCAGGAAGTAGATGTCTAGTTCAGTCGAGTCGGTGACGCGACGCGACCCGTACGCGATGACCCACCGCGAAGTGCTGGAAGCGATGACCGGGCTGCTCGCGGCGCTGTTCACCGCCCTGCTCAGCACGACGATCGTCGCCACCGCGCTGCCCACCATCATCGGCGACCTGCAGGGATCGCAGACCGCCTACGCCTGGGTCATCACCTCGGCGCTGCTGGCGAACGCGGCCTCCACGCCGATCTGGGGTAAGTTCGCCGACCTGTTCAACAAGAAGGCGCTGGTCCAATCGGCGATCGTCATCTTCGTCGTCGGCTCCGTGATCGCCGGATTCGCCGGCAACGTCCCCGTGCTGCTGGTCGCGCGGGTCGTCCAGGGCATCGGCATGGGTGGACTGACCGCGCTCGTCGTCGCGATCATCGGCTCCATCGTCGCGCCGCGCGAACGCGGGCGCTACTCCGGGTACATGGGCGCCGTGATGGCGGTCTCGATGTCCGGCGGCCCCGTCCTCGGCGGTGTCATCGTCGACAGCCCGCTGGGCTGGCGCTGGTGCTTCTTCGTGTGCGTGCCGCTGGCCGTGATCGCGCTGGCGCTCTTGCAGCGGACCCTGCGGCTGCCCACCGAGCGCAAAGAGGGTGTGTCGATCGACTGGCTCGGCGCCGCATTGCTGACCGGCGGTGTCTCGGTGCTGCTCATCTGGGTGTCGTTCGCCGGGAAGGCCGGGTACTACGACTGGATCTCGCGGGAATCGGCGATCTATGTCGCTTCCGGCGTGCTGCTGCTGCTCGCGACCGTGTGGGTCGAGTCCCGCGCCAAGTCGCCTATCATCCCGCTGCCGATCGTCACCGAACGCACCACGGGCCTGGCGATCATCGCCTCCATCGCCGTCGGCGTCGGCATGTTCGGCGCCACCACCTTCCTGGGCCAGTACTTCCAGACCGCGCGCGGCTACTCCCCCACCGCGGCCGGCGTGCTGACCATCCCGCTCGTCGCTGGCATGCTGATCGCCTCCGTCGGCTCCGGCCAGTTGATCACCCGGCGCGGCAAGTGGAAGGGTTTCGTGGTCGCGGGCGCCGCACTGCTGGTTTTCGGATTCGCGCTGCTCTCGACGATCGACCACGCGACGAGCCTGTGGCTGGTCGGCGGGTACATCACCGTCGTGGGGTTCGGCGTCGGCATGATGATGCAGAACCTGGTCCTGGCCGTGCAGAACACGGTGAGCGTGCACAACATCGGCGCAGCGTCGAGCAGTGTCGCCTTCTTCCGCACCTTCGGTGGCGCCATCGGGGTCTCGGTGCTCGGTTCGGTCCTGGCCACCCGGGTCGGCGAGCTGTCCGCGGAGGGCTTCGCCCGGCTCGGCATCCAGACCAAGTCCTCCGGCGGCAGCAATCTCGATCTCGGCGCCCTGCCCGCGCCCATCGCGACCATCGTGCGCGCTGCCTACGGGGACGCGACCGGGCGGATCTTCCTCATCGCCGCGGGCGCCACGGTCGTCGCGCTCATCGCGGCGGCGCTGCTGCCCAACCGCCCGCTGCGTCGCACGATCGACATCGATCCCGCACTCGACCCGATGCAAGCCGGCGCGCACCCGGCGACCCGGCCCGAGTCCGACGGTGCCGCGAAGCAGGACGGCGCCAGACAACCGGCTCTGCTCGACTGAGCCACCGATTCACCCGCAGAGCCCCGAAGCCATCGGGGCTCTGCTCGTCCGTCGGGTGCGACGGCGTGATCAGTACGGCGGACGCTCGGCGGAGCGCAGATCCGCGGTCGTCGCCGAGGTCAGGGCCACGGCCAGGCAGCGCAACTCGCCGGGAATCAACACCGATCGGATCGCCCCCTGGAAACACTCGAGCACGGCGCCGTCGGGCCACCGCACGTCGTAGCGGTACCAGCACCGGCCCCCGCCTCCGGCGCGCTGGATGTCGCGCTCGACCCGGACGGCCAGTTCGCTGAGCGCGGCACGAACCTGCCCCGGCGCGCCGGTGCTCGCGATCTTCCACCACGGCCGATTGAAGTAACCTGGCTCGGAGATCTCGACCAGGTAGAGCAACGGCATCCCCACGACGTCGGAGGCGGTCATACCGCTCAGAGTGCCGCAAAACGGACTGGACGGATGGGTGAAACGCCGGAGGTGTATCAATGCGAGACCGACTTCCCGGCGCCGACCGCATCACGGCCCCAGGCGGTCCAGCAGCCAGTTCGGTCCCACCGTCGCCGCCCCCCCGGCCGCCACGCGGGCCCGCAGTCCGCGGTCGGCCGTCACCACCGTGATCGAACGGCTGCTATCTTCCGCCCGAGCCGCCGCGACCACGCCGACGATCGCGTCGTCGCCCGAGCCCTCCGCACGCACCACGCGCACGCCGCCGAATTCCGGATCCGCCGCCGCGTCGACCGCGGCCTTCGCCGCACCCTCGAGCACCACGATCACCTCGGCGGGCTCGGTCGGCTGCGCCCACGCTCCGGTCATCCGCTCGAGCAATCGCCGGGCTGCGCCGGCCCGATCGCGCCACCACCCGTCGGGCCGTGCACCGACGACGTTCGCGGCGTCCACCACGATCAGCTGAACACCATCGGCCGCCACCGCCTCAGTCTCCCGCGACGGTGACCACCGCACCGGCGGCGGACTCGGTCTCGGCGGGCCGAGCCGCCCGCACGGCGGCGAGCGCGTTCAGCCTGCCGTATCCGTACTTGTCACTGTGCCCGTCCGCCCCGTACCCGCCGCCCTGCGGATCGATCTTGTCGCAGGCGTCTTTCAGCAGGTTCTTCACCTCGTCCGAAGTCAGGTCCGGATTCACCGACAGCATCAACGCCACTGTTCCCGCGGCGCCCGGGCACGCACTGGAGGTTCCGCCGAAGTCGTTGGTGTAGTCACCCGCCGCGTCGCCGGCCGCCACCGTGCCTGGGTTGTAGCCGTTCGCCCCGTGCCGATCCACCGTCCAGATCCCGGGCGTGAGCGGGTCGGGATGCCCGAAGGGTCGGTGCCCGAAGTCGCTGCTGGGGAACGCGCACCACACCGCTTTGCCGAAATCGCTGTAGACACTGCGTTTGCCGGTGTCGTTGCATGCCGCGACCGCGATCACCTTCGCGAAACCGGCGTAGCCGTCGTTGTCGACGGATTCGTTGCCGTTGCCCGCCGCGAACAGCACTACACAGCCCTTGCCGCCGCGTCCGCTGGTGACGGCGTATTCGATCGCCAGCCTGGTACTCGCCGGCAGCGCCACCACCCGGTTGTGCGCCGGATCGTTCGGCTGGAACCACCTGCCGTCGGCCGGGCCCCAGCTGCACGAGATGACGTCGGCCCCGTGATCGGCGGCCCACCCGAACGCGTCCGCCTCCGCCTGCGATCCGAGCCCCGAGGCGAGCCGGATCGGCATCAGCGCGGCCTCCGGCGCCACTCCGGAGGCTCCGGCCGTGCCGTTGGCGCACGCCACGCCCGCACACGCGGTGCCATGGTTGTCACCGTTGTCGGGGCCGGTGCCGAAGGAGTCTTTCGGGCGCGGATCATCGGTCTTCGCCGTGACATCCCGTGGCGCGACGATCTTCGCGGCACCGGCGAACTCGGGATGGTCGATGTCGACACCGTCGTCGATCACGGCGATCGTCACCCCCGCCCCGCGGGTGAGGGCATGCGCGGCTTCCACCGCCGCGTGCGCGTCGATCGTGATACCGCCGATGGTGGTCTTCTTCAGGTGCCACTGCTGCGGGAAGATCGTCTTCCTGGCCCGGTGCCGGATCAGCTCCGGATGGCAGTACTCGACGTCGTCGCGATTCAGCAGGGCGGTGGCGATGTCGAAGACCCGCTGGCCGGTGCCCTCGGGCGCCGCCGTGAAGTAGGCGTTGGTGGCGTACGAAACCACCTGCTTCACAGTAAGATTCGCCGCCGCCAGGACGGCAAGGCAATGTTCGCGGTCGACGTGGTCGACGAACTTCACGAAGATGTTCTCGGTATAGAGCACCGGCTCCCCGGTCACCGGGTCCACCAGCACATGTCCGGCGAACCGCACCTCCGGCGCGGCCTCCAGCGCCGGCGTGCGTTCCTCCACCGATCTCGACCCCGCGGGCAGCCGATAGACCTCGACTCCTGCCTCCGGGTAGGCCTGCACCAGTGTCGCGTCGTCGAGTTCACCGCTCAGCGGTGTGCGCACCGACCCCGATTGCCGCCGGATCCCACGACCGCTGTGCGTGCGCACCACGATCAGATCGGGACTCTGCTCCAGCTCGAAACCAGGATCGTCCTTCGTACCGAAATTCGCGGTTGGCACCATGATCTCCTTAGCCGTGGGGACCCGATCACCAACTATGAACTACATTCCGGCAACGACGAAATACGAGCCGCCGACCCGGCAACTGTGCGACCGGGGTTGCGAGCCACCTCGACGGGATGACCGGCGACCAGGGGTCTCGCCGTGGATTCGGATTCGCGAATCCACGGCGAGAGAGGATCGGTCAGCGGAAGGCCCGCCGGTACGCCTGCGGCGTGATCCCCACGGTCTTGCGGAAGACCTTCCGGAACGCGGCCACCGAGGCGAATCCCGTTTGATCGGTGATGCACTCCATCGTGAGGATGGTCGTCTCGAGCAGCACCTGGGCCTTGCGCACCCGGACGGTCTGGAGCCACTCGTTCGGCGTCATCCGGACCTGCTCGTGGAAGCGCCGGATCAGCGTGCGCTTGCTGACGCCGGCTCGCTCCGCGAGATCCAGCACGGTGATCTTCTCACCGAGCATCGTTTCCGCCCATTCCAAGGTGGGATTGAGCGACATGCTGTCCGCCTCGGAGCGCGGACGTTCCGCGATGAACTGCGCCTGTCCCCCGTCGCGGGTCAGTGGCATCACCGAGAGCCGGGCGGTGTCGGCCGCCACGGCGGTCCCGTAATCCATCCGGACCATATGAAGGCACAGATCCAGCCCTGCCGCGGCCCCCGCCGAAGTCAGGATGCTCCCGTTGTCGACATACAGCACCGTGGGATCCACGCGCACCCGCGGGTAGCTCCTCGACAATTCGGTGGCGGCCATCCAATGCGTTGTCGCCCGCCTTCCGTCGAGCAACCCGACCGAGGCGAGGGTGAACGCGCCGAGACAGATCGATGCCACCCGCGCGCCCCGCTCATGCGCCCGCACCAATGCCTTTCGCAACCGCTCCGATGGCCGAGACCGGTAGCTCATCGCTCCCGGAACGATGATGGTTCCGGCCTCCTCCTCGAGATATTCGATGTCACCGAGACACGAGATTTCGAAGAACTTCGACGGGACGTCGGAGTTCACCCCGCAGACGTGGACCTCGTACGCCGGAGTTCCGTCCTCCTGCTGTGCCCGCCCGAAGATTTCCAGCGGCACCGAGAGATCGAACGGAATCACGTCGTCTACGGCCAGAACAGCCAATGATCTCATGCCTTCGACCTAGTCGGCCTGCTGTAGCGCTTCCGGCCCGGCCATCACCAACCCGGCGCGGAGCAGGCGCTTCAAGGCGCGTCCCTGCAGCACCGTCAACCGTGGCGCCAGCTCCGACCACCGTGCCGGACCGCGGTTCAGCGTTTCCCACAGCTTCTTGCCCCCGTCTCGATCCAGGCACCGCACCTCGTTGCCCGGATCGGACGCGGAGTAGATCCGGTGGCAGTCCACGGTATCGGCGAGCGGCGACGGCGCCGCCTCGCTGTTGGCGATGGGATCTCGCCAGTACGCGGCCAGTCCTTCGCGAGCTGCCTGCGGAATCTCGAACGGCGGCGACATCCCTTTGAAGCCCGGGATGTCGGCCGCCACACCGGTGCGGATGCGTGCGTCCGGGGACAGCGTCACGATGTCCTCCGGCGCCAGCTCGACCGCGTCGGCGGCGGTGTAGGCCCGCAGGTAGGGCCCCTCGGTGGCCAGGTCACGCGGGTCGCGGGTGCCCTTTGTCATGATGTTCAGCAAGTCGGGCACCAAGGCGGTGTTCAGCAGCGCCTGGAAGGTGCCCTCGGTGGCGTTGTCGACCTCCACCCGCCGGCCTTCCGCGCTCCAGTACGGGCTGTCCGGATGCGAGCGCGAGATCTCGTGATACCACTGGTCGATGCTCAGCGCCCATGTCTCCGCCATCCCGCGCCACTCGACGTCGTAGTCACGCCAGAGGTCTTCCTTCGATTGCTCGTCCAAGTCCTTGTCGAAGGTCTTGCGCAGCACCAATGCGGCCGCCCACGCCTGCGTGACGGCGAAGGACATCCCGGAGGAGAACAGCGGATCGACGAAGTACGACGCGTCCCCGACCGCCATCCAGCGATCCGCGTACGAACCGAAACAATCGCTGACCCGGGAATAGTTGGTCGCGGTCAGCATTTCCCGGCGAATCGGTTCCGCGTTCGCCACCAGGTCCTGCAGCACCGGGATCGACTTGATCGTCTTCAGGAAGATGTCCGGATCTCGCAGATCCACGCGAGCGATCGACTCCGGATTGGTCACGATGCCGATCGACCACACGGTTTCCCGAGTGCCGTCCACCAGCCGAGGCGTCGGGATGTACCACACCCATCCGTGCTCGAAGGCCACCGCGTAGATCGGCGACAAATTCTCCGCCCGGAAGACGTTCCAGTCACCGGCCGCGCGTTGTGCGGGCACGCAGTTGCGGTAGTGCGACCAGACGGCCACGTTGCGGTAGTCCGAGAGCCATTGCTTGTCGCGCTGCGACCCGCGGGCGGCCACCTGATTCGCCCGCCCGGACGCATCGACGAAATAGCCTGCCTTGACCTCGGTTCCGTCTTCCAGGACCACCGTGGCCGCACCCCCGTCGAGGAGGAAGCGCGTCACCCGCACGCCCTGGAAGACGTGGGCGCCGCAGGACTCGGCGTGCTCGAGCAGCACGGTGTCGAATTCCGCGCGATTGACGTGGACGGACCAGCGGTACACGCCGTCGGCCAGGTAGTCCGCGTGCTCGAAGAAGCCGACGAACGGCCGATCGGTGTCCCATTGATAGATGCCGCCGTACTTCTGGATCCAGCACTCGCTCGCGAGCACCTTCTCCAGCGCCCCGCTCGCTTGCAGGACGGGGACGAGGGGATGCGCACCCGACTCGCCGATGTGCTCACGCGGGAACACCTCGCGATCGAAGATCGCCACGCGCAGATCGGTTTCGCGGCAGAGCATCGCGGCGAGCGTGGATCCCGCGGGACCACCGCCCATGATGACGACGTCGTACTCGGTTGCTGGTCGAGAGATCGGTGCAGCCATTGATATTCCTCTCTGATGGCCCATTGCTCAGATGATCTGAATGCGCTGGAGGTGCCGGGAAACCGATTCGGTGAACGCGTTCCGGCCGTGCAGCAGAGCGTGGTTCTCAGCCACGACGATGTCGCCGGTCCGCCACTCGTGGGCGTAGCAGTAGCGCGCGTCGTGCAGCCGCTCGCGCAGGTCCTCCATCACTCGGACGCCGTCCTCGGCCGATATGCCGTCGACCGTCAAGAACAGCGGATTGGCGTAACGCGCGGGGTCCAAGGGTTCGGCATATCTGATCGTCGTCTCGCCGGTGGCCGGATGAATGCCCAGCAGCGGCCATTCGGCCAGGCCGCCGTAGTGCGCGAGTTTGTCGGTCCGGTAGGTGATCGTGGTGCGGGCCCACAGCTCTTTCAGGTCTTCCGGCGCGTCCCGATAGACCTGGACGCTGTCACAGAACACGGTCTCGCCGCCCGCGCCCTCGCCCTGCACGCATTGGAACAGGAAGAACCGCGGTACGTGCTCGGCGAACGCACCATCCCAGTGGAACGGGACATCGCCTTTGTCGAAGAGGTAGTTCTCGGCGGTGTCGCGAACCACCAGATCGAGGATCGACCCGAAGTTCCATTGCAGGATCTCTCCGGCCGCGCTGCAGTAGTTTTCGAGTTCCGCCTTGCCGAGGAGGCCGAATCCGCGCAGTACCGACACTTTCGCGCCGAGCGTCAGCGCGAGCAGTTCCTCGATCGGCACGTCGGCGAGCGTCCGCCCCGGTACATCGGTGGCCACCAGCCGGCCGAACGGCCGCAGCGGCTCGCCTTCGAGCAGTACCTCGTTCAAGCTTTTCGTCATGAGTTTCCTAGGTCTTGCCGTGATTCGGTCTCTGCTGTTCGCCCGAGGACGAAGTGACTGGGGCGACTGTTGCGCCACACCAAGCGAGCGCCCAGTTCCTCGGCATGCATCCGCTTGACCAGCGTGTAATTCGTTCCGTCGTCGAGCACCACGCCATGCCACGGAGTCAGCCAGCTGTCCTGGGTCCGCAAGAGGTGGAATCCGATCTTCTCGGAGTGATTCGTCTGCGGATGGATCGACAGCCGCACCGCGTCCGGGAAGATCTCCGCCATCAGACGGCTCCACGCCTGACTGCGCTGCACCACTTCGTAAGCCGTCTCCTTCGATCGGTTCCGCCGCTGAGTGGCCGACAGCCCCGGCAGCAGCACGGCATTGTCCTCGACCATGAACCGATGGATTCCGTTGAACATCCGCCGCGCCGCCGCCTCGGTCCGGACCGCCTCGCGCAGCACGTCGATGCCGTCGGAGTACTCCTTCAGCAGGCGCAGCCTGCGTTCGTCCCAGGTCATTTCGGGCATGGCGTCGCGCAGCCCGTACAGCCCGATGGAACCGCCACCGGTCGACCGGATGATGCGGCGCAGCTCGTCACCGTAATGGTCGACGTGCGGGTCCGGGATGCCCAACGTGTCACTGAAGACATGCCCGTCCGAACAGATCGTGACGATGGCGCCCGGCCGGTAGACGGCGGAGATCTGGTCGCAGAATCCTTGCAGGGACTCGATCGCCAGCGTCTCCGCCATATCGGGTAGACGCCCCAGTGTCTTGCGGCGGTTGCGCGACTTCGCCGGGAACGCGGGGATGATGAAATGGACCGGCACACCGGCTTCGATGTACCGGCTCACCTTGCTCAGGTGCGGTGCGAAGCAGTCCGCGCACGGGGCCGCGTCGCACAGCGACTTCGGTTCGGCACTGCGCCGGCGCGCGAAGACCATGCGAAGTATTCGCGTGGCAACCGATCCGACATCATCGGCGGGATTCGGGTTCAGCCGTGGTTGTCCGAGCTCCTGAACATGCTCGGAGCCATTGTCGACAGTCGTACTCATCACTACCTTCCGGGCACACCAAACGAGCGCACGCGACCGGACCGCACGGCAAAAGTTCCGCTATCAGCGCGGATCAAGCCGGCGATGGTTGCCTGCGATCAGAACGTCGTAGTAGGACACGGATTCAGGCGTCGGATTCCATACGATATCCGGTATCGGCGAGCCCCGATGCTCACAGCCAGATCTGAATCACGTAGTCCATTCGATCGAACACCCCCCACGTTCACAACCGATTCTGTGGTTTATAACACTCCCAGGATACCTCCGAACAGACTGCCGGGCAACCACATTCCGGCACACCGCGACAAAAAGAAGCCGGAGGCCCGTGGCAACGCCACAAGCCTCCGAACAGGCATTTCGGAATTTGTCGGTCGTGCAGCTGGATCGCCTAGCCGGCCACCCTTTCTCCGACCACCGTCGATCGTTTCGGCCGAGCAAAGCGGCGCATCGCCGGAGATTCCACGAAAGTGAACAACAACCATGCGGCGAAGAGATTCAGGCAGAACAACAGGACGATCAGCAGCACCGCGACCGGAGCACTGAACGTAGCGGCGTTCATCAATCGACGAACGTAGAACACCGTCACGCCTTGACAGATGTAGAAGGCGAACGAGATCTCGCCGAGCCGGATCGCGAGCCTGCTCGACAGGAACTTCGACGCGCCCTCGATGTCGGACTGAGCTGCGGCCCCGATCAGCAGCGCGAGCGGAACCGCGGTCGCCAGGACGAAACCGACGTAGAACGGCGTGTACATCGCCACCACATATCCCGCGCCGACCGCCGCCACCGCCGTCCAGAGCGGAATGCGCGGCCAGCGCCCCTCCGCCACTATCCGGGCGATGAACACGCCGAGGAAGAATTCGAACAGACGCGTCGGCGGAAAGAGATATCCGAACCACAGTTGCAGCACCGGTATGGGCGTGAGTTCCGATTTCTCGGAACTCGGGATGACGAACGCGGTCAGCAGGACGATCACGCCGATGCCGGCCACCATGGCCGCGGCGCCGTACCACAGATATTTCGCGTCGATGCGCAGTACCGCCGGAATCAGAAATGGAAAGAGTACGTAGAAGAGGAGCTCACAGGACAATGTCCACGACGGTGTGTTGACGCCCGCATTGATATAATTCTGCGGAAACCAGGCATGTAGCAGAAAAAGGTTCGGCAGCCACGCCTTCCACGGTGTTATCGCCGCCGCGAACAACACCATCGACGCCACCCACAGCGTCAGATGGTTGGGAAAAATCTTGACCACTCGCCGCCGGATGAACTGAAGCTTGCTCGCTCCGGGTTTCCACGACCAGGTCAGCACGAAGCCGCTCAGGATGAAGAAGAACGACACCCCGAGGAATCCGGCCTTGCCGACCACCCACGCCGCGTCGTATGCGATATCCGGATCGGAGAAGAGGTTCACCGGCTTGTACGGAGGTATCGGCGAGTTGGGCAGCATCACATGGAAGACGAAGACCGAGAATGCCGCGAAGAACCGCAGTCCGGTCAACGACGGCAGCCGTTTGCGCTTGTCGAGATCCATCGCGATCAGCCCAGTCCGACGACGAAGGGGAATTCCGGTCTGCCGCCGAGCACGAAGGCGCCCGTGGACTGGATCACCTGGTCGTGCGCGATGATGTGCCGTGCCATCGTGTTCGTGTCACGCAACCAGATGTCGAGCGGATTCGGCCGGTAGATCGATTCGGTGCCGACGAGTTCGCACAGACGGGTGACGATGCGCTGCGCTGCGCGGAACGCGTTGGTCCTCGCCAACGCGCTCGCGATCCTGAGGTCGGCGGGCAGCTCCGCGAAACGCTTGCCGTCCAGCGCGTCCCACAGTTCCGTCAGCGTGTTGACGACCGCGCCGCGGGCGACGATGTACTCCATCTCGCACTCACCGAGCAGGTACTGGGCACGGTAGTTGTCGGCCCACTTCTGACCGGTGGCGGTCACCGTCTTCCCGTCCGCGATGCCACGGACGTAGTCCAGGGCCGCACGAGCCGTTCCCAGCGGTACACCCGGCATGATCCGGGCCAGAGCCTCCGGCTCGGACAGCTTTCCGCGACAGCTCTTCCTTTCGCCGAACGCGAAGGAATGATGCTCGGGCACGAAGAGATCCTCGACCGCGTAATCATTGCTCCCGCTGCCGCGCAGACCCGTGGTGTCCCAGGTGTCGAAGACCGCGACCTGATCGCGGCGCATGTAGAACAGCCGCACCAGCGGCCCGCCTTCCGCGGTCTCCTCCATCCGGCCGCCCGAGGTCACGAAAGCGCCGCCCATGACCAGGTCCGCGTGCGTGATCGCGCTGCCGAACTTCCACCGGCCCGTCAATCGGTAGCCATCGGCCACCCGCTCGGCGCGACCGGCCGGGAAGATCAGTCCCGCCGTGATCAGATCCTGCGTCGGCATCAGCTCCGCGATGGCCTGCTCGTCGAGATAGCCGGCGTAGATCCCGGTCGCCGCGCCGATCATGGCGCACCAGCCGGTGGCCGTGTCCCCGTAGGACAGCGCCTCGACGACCTCGAACTGCTCGAGCGAGGTCAGACCCGGGCCGCCGATCTCCGCGCTGAAACACATTCGGTAGACGCCGATCTCACGAAGCCGCTCGACGATGTCCATCGGAAGCCTGCGCTCGGCATCGATCTCACTGCGACGTGCCGCCAGGTCGGGCGCCAGCGAACGTACCGCCGACAGCAGGGAGGTGGCCGAAATTGTTGCTGCAGTCATGTCCTGACTCCTAAGCCAGAGAATTTGCCTGCGACTCGCGCAGGAGAAGCTCGATCGCCGACGTGGTCTGCTCGGGCCCCAGCGCCGAGTAGCCGCCGTCCACGGTCCACTCGGCGCCGGTGACGAAGCTCGCCTTGGACGATGCGAGAAACGCGGCCACCTCGCCGATTTCGCGCGCGTCACCCGCCCTGCCCAGCATGTGGAACCGGGAGGCGACCGCGTCGGTGCGGGCCCGGTCCCCCTCGGTGATCTCGTCCATCACCCGCGACCAGGTCCAGCCCGGCGAGACGCTGTTCACCCGGATTCCGTCGCCCGCGTACTCCAGGGCGAGACTGCGGGTCAGCTGCAACAACCCGGCCTTGCTGACGGGGTATCGAAGTCGCCCGGCTTGAGCGACACGTCCACTGGGAGAGGTGAAATTCACGATGGACCCCGAGGTGTCCCGCAACGCGGGTCGCGCCGCTTCACACAACATCGCCGTACCGATCACATTCGTGTTCAGCACCTCGAGCCACGCTGCCCGCGCATCCCCGCCCGGCCCGTCGTCACCGTAGACGCAGGCGACGTTGACCAGCGCGTCGATCCGTCCGTGCCGGTCGACCGCTTCCGCGACGAACGACTCGATCGACGAATCGCTGCGCAGGTCGACGGGCACGAAGACAGCTCGGTCGCCGATCTCGGCGGCTGCTCCCTTCCCCCCGTCCGTATCGATGTCACCCAGTACGACATTCGCGGAATATTCGGCGAAGACCCGAGCGACTTCAGCGCCGATGATGGTTGCCGCACCGGTTACGAGTACCGTCTTATCTTCGAACAACGTCGACTCCCCTCGGCTGCGCCCTCGACCGGCGCACGCCACGGCTCGAAGTATTCCGAACGGAAAGAGCGACCAGCCAGTACCATTCGCGACAGAGATGCGCAACTTTGCGCCAGTCGGCCCGGCACCCTGACGGGTGTGGCGTAGATCACTCTGCACGCTCGGCCGCCGGGCGGATGCGATATCGTCTCAGTGCAGGCAGTCCATGTTTCGGGGGTTCCGCGCTGCGGTCGATGCGTGACGGCGATGTCCCGTGCGAACATCGGATCCGGTCCCGCGATGTCCTCAATGTCGAACGGAGTCGAGGCGTTGCCGAGCGACCAAATGATCTTCTTGTTACTGGACCTCGTCTTGATCGTGGGCGCGGCACGCCTGCTGGGCTGGCTGGCCGAGAGGGTGGGACAGCCCGCGGTGATCGGCGAGATCGTGGCGGGCATACTCGCGGGGCCGACGGTGCTCGGGGCCCACTTGTCCGAGACGGTCTTTCCGCACGACACTCGTTCGTATCTCACGGCATTCGCGAACGTCGGCGTGATGATCTTCATGTTCTCGGCGGGTCTCGAGATGGACCTGCGATCGGTCGCCGGACGGCGGCGGTCGGTCGCGGGGATCGCGCTCTCGGCCTACCTCGTGCCCTTCGCGCTCGGTTCCGTCGTCGCGCTGTGGGCGCTGGCCCGGCACGACGGCGGCAACCGGCTGAACTTCGCGCTGTTCATCGGTTGCGCGTTGGCCGTCACGGCCTTTCCGGTGCTGGCCCGGATCCTGCACGACCGCAAGCTGCTCGGCACCCGCCTGGGCCAGTCGGCCATGACCTGCGCCGCGCTGGACGACGTCCTCGCCTGGTGTGTCCTGGCGGTGGTCATCGGCATCGCCCGGCCCGGCCTCGATCACCACTGGCGGCTGCTGCTGTTCGTCCCGCTGGTCGTGGTGTTGTGGTGGGCGGTGCGCCCGGCTCTCGACCGGCTCGCGGGCGCCGGTTCCGAGAAGAACACGAGCAACATGGTCTTCCTCGGCGTCGCAGGCGCACTGTTGCTGGGCGCCGCCACCGAATGGCTCGGACTGCATCTGATCTTCGGCGCGTTCCTGTTCGGGGTCGTGTTCCCCCGGCGGCTGCGCGCGGCCGTCGACAGCGGCGCGCAACTGCTGAGCAGCATCTTCCTACCCGCCTTCTTCGTGGTGGCCGGCCTGCAGGTCGATCTCGGTGCCATCGATCGCGCCGGTATCGCCGAATTCGCCGCGATCATGTTCGCCGCCCTCGTGGGCAAACTCGGCGGCACCTATCTGGCCGCCCGGCTCGGCCGCAGCGACAGGGCGGAAGCAGCGGCCCTCGCGGCGCTGATGAATACCCGAGGCCTGACGGAACTGGTGATCCTCAACATCGGGCTGACGATCGGCGTCATCGACGAGCGGCTGTACTCGTTGCTGGTCATGATGGCATTGATCACCACCGCGATGACAGCGCCGTTGCTGAAGCTCTGCGGTATCACCACCCCTCGCGGTGACCGGCCGCCGGGGACGACGAAACAACAGCGGCACAGCGATTCCGCCGTCGAGGCAGAGGCAACGGCCCCATGAGGCAACGCGGAGAAACCACGGGCCGCACCAACGCGGATCGGCCGGCGAGGCCACGTGGCGGCGAGGAATGCGCTGTCCCAGCGGCTTTCGTGGATGTCGACGAAACATTGGTCCGTTGCATCACTTTCCTGTCCTTGTTCGTGTTCGACGCGCGGCGCCGTGGGTGCGGCGCGCAGGCCGATGGCGTGGTCGAGGAGTTCCGGGCGCTGCGGGCGGCGGGGATGAGCCGTGCCGAATCCCATCGGTGGTTCTACCGGCTATGGGCCGGCCGCGACCTCGCGGACGTGCGACGCGTCGGCGACGAGTGGTTCGCGAGCCGCGTCGCGGACCCGGCGTTTTTCAATCTCGCGGTACGGGGCAGGCTGGAGGAACTGTCTCGCACCGGGACTCGCATCATCCTGGTATCGGGCTCCTTCACCCCGGCGCTGCGCCCGATCGCCGAAGCCGTCGGCGCTACCTCGGTGCTGTGCACGACGATGCAGACGGCCGCCGGTAAGTACACCGGCGAGGTCCTGGCGACGATGGTCGGTGCCGACAAGTCCGCAGCCCTGCTGCGCTACGCCGAGCGGGCGGCCATCGACCTGTCGTCCTGCACGGCGTTCGGCGATCACCACTCCGACACCGCGATGTTCGAGCTGGTCGGTCATCCGGTCGTCGTCGGCGACTCCGATCCGCGACTGCACGGCTATCCCGCGCAGCGGCTGCCCGGCTAGGTCCCCGGCACCCGCCGGTTTCCGATCGTGAACGTGCGCCGGTACTGCGCCGGACTGACACCGAGGTGACGCTTGAACACCGCGCGGGTGTTGGCCGGATTCCCGAGGCCGACGCGATAGCCGATCTGGTCGACGGGGAGTTCGGTCGTCTCGAGCAGTTCCCGCGCCTGGTTCAGGCGCGCGCTGGTGATCCAGACGTGCGTGGAGGTACCGGTCTCCTCCCGGAATCGCCGGATGAAGCTGCGACGCGAGAGATTCGATCGCTTGGCGAGGTCTTCGAGCGAATGCCGGTGGTCGAGGTTGGCGAGAATCCACGCCCGTGTGTCGGAGAGCAGGCCGGTGGACGTCTGCTCCAGGAACTGCCGGGTGTACTGGGCTTGACCGCCCTCGCGCACCGGTGGCGCCACCAGGTCGCGGGCGCGTTCGTTGGCGGCCGCGGCGCCGATGTCTTTGCGCACCACGTGCAGGCAGAGGTCGATTCCGCTGGTCACGCCCGCGGAGGTCAGCACGTCACCGTCGTCCACGAACAGGCGATCGGCATGAACCTCGACGTTCGGATACCGGCTCCGTAACAGCGGCGCGGCCCGCCAATGCGTCGTAGCGGGACGGCCGTCCAGCAGTCCCGCGGCGGCCAGAGCGAAAGCACCGGTACAGATCGACAGCATTCGCGCGCCTCGCGCGTGGGCGTCGCGCAGCGCTCGCAGCACCGGTTCCGGCGGCGGCTCCCCGTACGACGCGTAACCGGGCACCACCACCGTGCCCGCGTGACGAAGAGCCTCCAGCCCTGCCGTCGCCACGCAGGACAACCCCGGCACCGAGGTCGTCGCCATCGGCGAGACCGCGCACACCTCGAGCCGGTAGTTGGGGTCGGAGCCGAACACGTCGATCGGAATCGCGGCATCCAGAACAACCACTTCGTCGGGAATGACGACGGTGACCCGACGCGCTTCCCCATCCGCTTCCATGGCCCGATCGTAGCGGTGATCGGCACTCGGGCTACTACCCCAGCCTTCCGGCGCGCACATAGCCTCGCTTGAGCGTCCGAGCCGACAAGCCGAAAGAAGGGGTTTGATGTCCGATATCACGGACTTCTCCACCACCAACGGAGGGTTCCGGAGTGTGGTCGTGACTGCTATCGAGATGTCGACCGCTGTCGGCGCCGACACCGATGCGACTTGGAAAGGACTGCTCGCCGGGGAAACCGGGATCGCGAAGGTGCAAGACCCCGACTTCGAGCGCTTCCAGGTTCCCGTCGACATCGGCGGCCAGTTCAAACTGGATCCGACCGACGAACTCAGCCGCGTCCAGAAGCGCCGCATGTCCTACGTCCAGCAGATCGCCTATGTCATGGGCAATCGGATCTGGGACACCGCGGGCAGGCCGGAAGTCGATCTGGATCGTCTCGGCGTCTGCATCGGCACCGGTCTCGGCGGCGCAGACACCATCATCGAGTCCAACGACCTGATGCGCGAGGCGGGCTACCGCAAGGTGTCTCCCTTCGCGGTGCCCATGGCCATGCCGAACGGCGCCGCCGCGGTGGTCGGGTTGGAACTCGGCGCGCGAGCCAGCGTGATCACGCCCGTCTCGGCCTGCGCTTCGGGATGTGAGGCGCTGGTGCACGCGTGGCGTTCGATCATCCTCGGCGAGGCCGACATCGTCGTCGCGGGCGGCGTGGAGGGCCGCATCAATCCGCTGGCGGTGGCCGGATTCTCGATGATGCGGGCATTGAGCACACGGATCGACGAACCCGAAGCCGCGTCGCGCCCGTTCGACCGGGATCGCGACGGTTTCGTGTTCGGCGAAGCCGCCGCGTTGTTCGTGCTGGAGTCGGAGGACCACGCGCGGGCGCGCGGGGCGAAGCCCCTGGCTCGCCTGATGGGCGCGGGCCTGACCGCCGACGGCTACCACATGGTGTTGCCCCACCCGGACGGCGCGGGGAACATTCGAGCGATGCGCCGCGCGATCGAAACGGCCGGCGTGAGCGCCACCGATATCGACCACGTCAACGCGCACGCCACCGCCACCCCGTTCGGGGACCTGGCGGAAGCGAGGGGGATCCGAGCGGCGGTAGGCGACCACGCCTCGGTCTACGCGCCGAAATCCGCGTTGGGACACTCGGTAGGCGCGGTAGGCGCGGTGGAAGCCGCCCTGACCGTGCTCAGCGTCCGGGACGGGGTGGTGCCGCCCACGCTGAACCTCGACAATCAGGACCCCGAGATCGATCTCGACATCGTGCACGGCAGCGCGCGCACCCAGAACATCGAATACGCGCTGAACAACTCCTACGGTTTCGGCGGCCACAACGCGGCCGTCGTCTTCGGGCGCTGCTGACCGCAGTCATGCGTGGCCCGCCACCCGTGCGGGTCACGCATGACGGGCGCGACTACCGGAATTCTCTTCGCCGGGCCGACCGGTCCCGGCACCGCGGCGAGCGCGTTTCCCGCGGGCGATCTCCGTCGCGAGCGCGTCCAGCGGTTGAGCGAACTGGTGCAGTGGGTCGACCAGTCCGGTGAGCCATGCCCTGGCGGCATCGATACCCTCCGAGTCGAGGGCGTACAGCCGTCGCGTGCCTTCGGCGCGGACCCGCACCAGCCCGGCGTCGCGAAGCACCTTGAGGTGCTGGGAGACGCCGGGCTGAGAAATCGGCGTGTGCTGCCGCACGGCGGCGACCAGCGCGCCCGCAGGCTGTTCGTCGGCCGCCACCGTTTCGAGGATGAACCGGCGGACCGGGTCGCCGAGCGCCTCGAAGATCTTCGCCGGAGAACGGTCCATCAGGCCTCGGAGCCGTGTGCGGGGTCGATGGTGTAGAAGTCGACGGTCCGCAGCGCCGCAGCGTTCGCGGCGGCCGGGTCGTCACCGTCGCCGACCGCCGCCTCCGCCCAGCCGAGCGCCGCCGTCCGTACGAACGTCACGCCCTCGGGCGTCGTCGGGAAGGCCATGCCCTCGGCGGGGTCGACCGGATCTCCGCTCGCCAAGTGCAGCCCGAGGCCCATCAGGGCGAGATCCCAGCCCACGCCCACCGCCCCCGGTCCGAATTGCGTCCAGAACTCCGGATCGACCGGCGCCTCGTGCGCCAACTCCAGCTCGGTGCCGTCCTCGGCGGGGGTGAGACGGACCGTCAGCCAGGAGACCTGCGGTCCCATCTCCCAGGTCACGGCGAAACGTTCCGGCGCATCACACTCCTCGACGACACCGTTGGCGTTGCCCTCCAGCTGATAGCGCCCGCCGACGCGCAGGTCACCACTGACGGGCAGGAACCAGCGCGGAATCCGCTCGATATCGGTGAGCGCGTCCCACAGATCCGCCTGATCCGTCGGGTAGCGACGGCGGGCGACGGCGATCCGCGTCGGCGCGCCGTCGCGGGATCCGGTGCGGACCTCGCGGGTGACGAGCCCGGCGATGGCTGCGGGATCGGTCAACAGTGGCATGGAAACCTCCTTGAATAAGTTTTGACTTATATTAGCGGCCCTCGCGGTGGCCGCAACACCACTCCAGCGTTTCCATCCACTCCCCGCCTGGACGGGACGCGGCCGGCCGCCGTCTTGTCAGCCGTTCGGGGACAATCCCGCGATGGCACGCAGTGCGGAGATCATCCCCGCGACGGGGATGCCGGGATCGATCGAGCGGAACAAACCCAGCCCCACGCCGAGCGCCAGCACCGCGACGGCGGCTTCGGTCCTCGGCATCGGGGTGTCGAGATCCTCCGTCGCCCGCAAGGCCGCGCCGACCATTCCCGCGATGTCGGCGAGCCTGCTCGCCAATTCGGCACGGAGGTGCTCGTCGCGTCGCGCGTGAACGCTGAACTCGAGTTCGAGTTGCGTCCAGTCGGGATCGCCGACCACCCGCTCGGCCCACTCCGTCATCCGCTTCAGGCGCGCGGCAGCCGTGGGCGCGGCGATGATCTCGGCGACCTCCGCCGCCCGCTCGGCGTGGATTTCATCGAGCACGGCCAGACACAAGTCGACTTTGGTGCGGAAGTTCGAATACACCGCCCCTTTGGTGAAACCCGCGGCTTTCGCGACCTTGTCCAGAGTTGTCGCCTGATAGCCGTCCTCCAGAAAAAGCCGTTTGGCGGTGGTGATCAATACAGTGCGCGTCCGCGCTTGGCTCTGCGCTCGAGTCGGCCGCGAACGCCCTTCTCCCCGAAGCCGCCGACACTCATCGCTATTCCCAGACAATCTCTACCCCTTACAGATACTCTCAGTATCCGATTCTAGATGCCATGGGTATCCCAAATCGCAGGAAGGATCGCATCGTGAGGAGCCGAATACTCAGATTGGCCACAGCTTTGACGGGAACCCTCATCGTCGTCGGAGCCGGGGCGGTCGCCGCCCCCCACGCATGGACGGAACCGGCCGCGCAAGCCGTGGCCGGCGACGAGTTCTACATTCCACCCGCGGCGGCGGAGGGCGCGCCGGGCTCCATCATCCGCACCGAATCGTCGCGACTGGCGCTTTCGGTCCCCGGACAGCCGGGACAGGTCCCCGCCACGTCCACGCGCATCATGTACACCAGCAGCGATACCCACGGCGACCGCGCTGCCGTGGTGGGGACGTACCTCGAACCCGCCCAGCCGTGGACGGGCCCGGGCGAGCGCCCGCTGATCGCCTACGCGGTCGGCACGAAGGGGCAAGGCGATCAGTGCGCGCCTTCGAAACTGCTGGCGCAATTCATCCAATACCAGCCGCCGTTCGACGTAATCGTCGAATACGACGTGCTGGCGTTGTACACGCTGCTGGCCCGCGGCATGGCGGTCATGGTGACCGATTACCACGGCCTGGGCACGCCGGCGGTACACGACTATCTGAACCGGAAATCTCAGGCCTACGCGCTGCTCGACTCGGCGCGAGCGGCGCTGCAATTGCCGGGCACCAGCCTGCATCCCGGCTCACCCGTCATTCTGTACGGATACTCCCAGGGCGGCATGGCCTCCGCAGCCGCGGCCGAACTGCAGCCGAGCTACGCCCCCGAGTTGAACGTGCGGGGCGCCTACGCCGGCGGCCCGGTCGTGGACGACGAATATTTCATCGGCTTCAACGACGGCCGTCCCGCCCTCGGACCCGCCTTCGCGTGGATTCTCAACGGCATCGCCGCCAACTATCCCGAAACCCGCCCGGTGCTCGACGCCGAACTCAACGACACCGGCAAGGCGATCCTGCGCGAGTCGCTGGAAAAGTGCGCCGTACCGCTCGGACTGGCCCAGCAGTTCCCGAACACCTCGCAGTGGACCACCAGCGGGCAACCGCTCACCGCGGTGATCGATCAGTCCCCGATCCTGAAGGCGGCGTTCACCGATCAGCGCGTCGGGACGCTCACTCCGGGAGTGCCCGTGCTCATCGCCTCCAGCCCGATCGACGAGGGCGCGCCCTACGTGCCCGTCCGTGAACTGGCGGCCGGGTGGTGCGGCGGCGGCGCTCCTGTCCAGCTGAACGCGAACGGCGAGCTGCCCAGCGTCATCAGCGGATTGCGGGCCACCCACGTGCTGGCGTTCTTCCCGTCGCTGGTGGCCTCCCAGCAGTGGATGACCGAGCGGCTCGCGGACCAGCCCGCTCCGACCAACTGCGGGGCGCTGCCCTGATTTGCGAAGCGTGACCCGCTCGGATACCGTCGGTATCTCGATCGGGGACTCGGCACGGCGCCTCGCGCAGCGATTCGGCTCGTAGTGCCATGATCTCCATGCACGGTGGTCGGCCGCGGTTCGGTCCCACGACCGAGCCGCGGCCGATCTGCTGCCCGGCACAGCACAGATCTACCGTGCGGCGGGCGAGTTCCACCCCCACGATCGTCCCGTGGCTCCTGGAACCAGGGCCGGCGAGTCTACTTGCACCGAATTTGCTGTCTCACCGCTCGTCAGCTAGGTCGATTTCGGTACAGAAAGGTTCGAATGTCGGAGTTGGCCCATCCCCGCCTGCCCGAGCCGCTCAGGTGCGCGCAGCGGTGATACTCGCAGATCCGGCACGGATCGTTCCGTACCCGACGCGGCGGCGCCTGCCCCGAAGGCGCGGGCCGATCCGGTCAGCGATGCGCCATCGCCGGGCGGAGATCGCCAGCTCAGGCAACGGTTTCGACGGTTCAGCCCTACACAGCGAACTTCTAGCTATCCTGGATAGTCGTGCACGTTGTAGGTGTTATCCGCAGTCGGAACTGTCGGTTGAGTGTCGTCCTGACGGATCGGCGAGATGACTATGACGATCTTCGAGCACACGCGAGCCCGCGACCCCAAGCGCTACCTCTGGATTCTGGGCTTGATCGCCCCGGGTTGCGCGCTATTGCCCTCACAGCTGGTGTTGTACACCGGGCTGGAGCTGTTCTGGTGGATCGGCCCGATCATCATCCTCGGGGTGATCCCGCTGCTGGATTTCGCCATCGGCGACGATGGCAGCAATCCCCGCGACGAGGACTACGAGGCACTGTCCAACGATCGCTATTACCGCTGGTGCACCTTCCTCTTCCTGCCGATGCAGTTCATCGGCCTGCTGATCGCCAGCTACCTGTGGGCAAGCCATGAGCTGAGCCTGGTCGACAAACTCGGCTTGGCCGTCACCCTCGGCTTCGTCTCCGGGATCGGCATCAACGCCGCGCATGAACTCGGCCACCGCGCCGAACGTCTCGAACGCTGGCTGGCCAAGATCGCGCTCGCTCAGTCCGGCTACGGGCACTTCTTCGTCGAGCACAACCGCGGCCACCACGTTCGCGTCGCCACCCCCGAGGACCCGGCCAGCGCCCGATTCGGCGAATCGCTGTGGCAGTTCCTCCCCCGCACCATGACGGGCGGGTTCCGCTCCGCCCTCACGTTGGAGCGCCAGCGTCTTGCCCGCAACGGCAAACGTTGGCTGAGCCCCAGCAACCATCTCCTGCAAGCCTGGGCGATGAGCGCGGCGTTGTTCACCACCTTGATCGTGGTGTTCGGTCCCGCCGTCATCCCCTACCTCGCCCTCCAAGCGCTCATCGGCGCGGGCCTGCTGGAGACCGTCAACTACGTCGAACACTACGGGTTGCTGCGCGCCCGCCGCCCGGACGGCCGTTATGCCCGCTGCTCGCCACGCGACAGCTGGAACAGCGACCACCTGGTCACCAACATCTTCCTGTTCCACCTCCAGCGCCACAGCGATCACCACGCCAATCCGGGCCGCCGCTATCAGACCCTGCGCAGCTGCGACGTGGCGCCCCAGCTCCCCGCCGGTTACGCCACCATGGTCCTGCTGGCCATCATCCCGCCACTGTGGCGCGCGGTCATGGATCCCCGGGTCCTGGCCCACTACAACGGCGACATGACGCTCATCAACACCAAGCCCCGTAGACGCAGGCTCACCCTGCCGATCCGCAATCCACGCCCGCGCGAGAACGTACGGCGGGCCGCGGAGCGCCGCACCCCCAGCATGAGCCCGTCGACCGGCGCGACGGAGGTCCGGTTCTGACCGGAGCGGATCGCTGACGCATCCGTCCGCGACTCGCCGAGTGCCACAGCACGGTGCGCAGTTTGCACTCGGCGAGCAGGCAGGCAGATGCCGTGGCGATGCGCCACCGCCGGCGGGCGGACTCAGCGCAGCAGCGGGGACCGATACCGAGCGTCGGGTTTGAGGCAGGTGAACTGCATGACGTCGATATGCCCACGACGGAAGTACTCGGCCGAGCCGGTGAGATACCGGATGTAGGCGTCGTAGGTGTCGCGCCCGGCCAGCTCGATCGCCCGGTCTCGGTGTTCGTGCAGGGCGTCGGCCCAGCAGCCCAATGTGGTGGTGTAATGCGGTCCCAGCGACTGGACGTCGGCGACGGTGAATCCGGCGTCCTGCGCGTATTCGGTGATTCCTTTGGGGTAGTGGCCGAACGACAGCGGGAGCTGGCCACCGGGGAAGATGGTCTCGCGCAGGAAACGCAAGAAGGCGAAGTCGTCGCTGGTGATCCTGGTGCCGTGCGCCCGCAGATGATCGCGGCTGTGGCTGACCACCGTCTGCAACAGCAGCACTCCGTCCGAGGGCATGATCCGGTAGGCGAACTCGAAGAACTCCCCATAGCGGTCCACCGGCAGGTGTTCCATCGCCCCGACGCACACGATCCGGTCGGCGCGCCGGTCGAAGTCCTCCCAGCCCTGCACTCGCACCCCGCCGTAGGGGCGGCCACGGATCAGCCGGTCGACGAGCATGTCCCGCACGTACCGGTACTGGTTGCGGCTGCGGGTCAACCCGATCGTGTTCACCCCGTAGGTGTCCATGGCGCGCAGCATGGTCGATCCCCAGCCGCACCCGACGTCCAGCAGGGTCATCCCCGGTTGGAGATCACATTTGGCCAAGGCGAGATCGATCTTCGCCGTCTGGGCTTTTTCCAGGGTGTCGTCGGGGTGGGTCCACAACGCGCAGCTGTAGGTGCGGGTCGGGTCGAGGAAGAGTCCGAAGAACTCGTCCGGCAGTTCCTCCCGCGACAGGACCTCGCGGTACAGGGGTACGTACACACTCATGACGGCGGATCTTTCTCGCGAACCAGCACTGCTGTTCAGCGGAAGCCTCCGGGCCCTGACGGCTTCCGGCCGGATACGACCACGAGGTCCGAAGACGCACCGACTACGCGCTGCCACCGCGGCCGCCACGCCGTCGATCACGTAGCCGACCCCGGCCGACACCTT
The DNA here is from genome assembly GCF_055590505.1 of Nocardia sp. NPDC041819. Lineage (NCBI taxonomy): Bacteria > Bacillati > Actinomycetota > Actinomycetes > Mycobacteriales > Nocardiaceae > Nocardia > Nocardia sp. NPDC041819. Next base: position 256,545 of record NZ_JBVJAP010000008.1, read on the forward strand.
CACGTTACCTCGCCCACCCTGCGCAGAGCTCGCGAACCGGCCAGCCGGGCAAACACGAGGACAGCTGCAGCTCGATTCCCCGCTGCGCGGACGCCGAGCCTTACCCTGTGCGGCCGAGCGGCGCGCAGCGGCAAGACCTGCGCGAGTATGCGCGACCGGGCTCACCCACGCCTGACCGACGACCGCTCAGGTCGGGTAGCGCACTACTCAGGTCACGATGCCCACAGATAGCTAGGTTTGGCCGTACAACACGAAGTCCGCAGCGCCTGTCACCCGGCCTCGGACGGGTCGGTCAGCACTCGGCGCGGAGTTCGGCACGCCGCCGCGACAACGTCGTCACGGCGTTCGCGCGCGACCACCCGGCAGGCGTTCGGCACGGATTCGTCCGCAGACAGAGGTAGCCGAAAAAGTCGGCATCAATGGGGCGCTGCCGGCCCCGCTCGCGTTCGCCGAACCCGGGCACGTGCTCTACGGCAGCGGCCGGCCCTGGTAGCCACCGCGGTCAGCTGCTCAGCCGCTCGAACTCCGTCGCGCAATGCGCGGAGAACACCGTCACCGCGTCGCCGTGGTCGCTGACGAGTTCCCGGAGCCGCTGCTGGTTCTCGATGCGGGCCCGCCGCCCAGTGTCCACATACCACTGGAAAACCCGCGTTCCCAAGGGCATCGACGGTTGCGCACGCATTTGGCCGTGGTAGGTGTAGGCGTCCCCGGCGTGCAGCAGCCAGCCGTCCCCGGTGTCGACGGCGACGCCGACGTGACCGCGCGTGTGGCCCGCCAGTGGAACCATGAGTATCTGCGGGGGCAGGCCCCGCAATTCGCGCACCGCCTGGAAATCGAACCAGCGCTCCGCGCGACTGTCGGACTCCCCGTAGACCGACCACTTGGGTCCGTGCTCGAACTGCACCGGTCGATACCGGAACTTCTCGCGACGACCGAAGGGCCCTTCGACGGCGTCCAGCTCCGCTCGGTGCACGTGCACGGTGGCCCGGGGGAAGTCGGCGAGACCACCCGCGTGATCGAGATCGAGGTGCGTCACGACGATGTCGCGGACGTCATCGCGGGAGAAGCCCAGCGCCTCGACCTGCCGGGCGATCGGCAGGTCGAGAACCGGGTGCGATTGCCGGATGAGTTGCCGCCCCACCCACACATCCGGCCGGACCAGCGCCTGCTCGCCGTAACCCGTGTCGACCAGAATCAATCCGGCGGAGTGCTCGATCAACAAGCAATGACACGCCCCGGCCGCATTGCGCCGAAGCCCCGGCCTGCCGTCGAACAAACGGCCTCCGAAAGGACGGGTCCCCCCGGCATCCAGATGATGGACACGCACCAGTCCGCTCCTATCCGTGCCGTCCGGCCACCCTACCCGTCTACGCTTCCGGCCGCGACCCACTCCTACCACGTTCGCCACTCGAACGCTAAGGGCACGAACGTATTCCACGGCGTCGCAGCCGGAACGCGAAGACTCCCCCGGCAGCCGAATTCAGGCGATCTTCAATGTCCCACCGTCGATGACGTAGTCCGCACCGACGATATTGGCGGCTTTGGGTGACGCGAGGAAGGCGACGAGGGCGGCCACCTCCTCCGGTTCGCTGATCCGGCCGGAGGCGATGCCGAACTGCTCCGGCACGGCCGCGAGCAGTTCCTCCTGCGAAAGCCCCTGAGCGGCGGCGAACTTGGCACCCACGCCGTGCGGTCCGCGCCACATCGGCGTGCCGACTACGCCGGGTGAGACGGTGTTGACCCGCACCCCCCGCGGCCCGAACTCCTCGCTGAGCCGCTTGGTCAGCGCGGTCAGCGCGGCCTTGGCCTCGCTGTAGCCGACCGGCCCCGCCGCCGGAAGATGTTTGTTGATCGACGAGATGGTGACCACCGCGCCGCGCCGCTCCAGCAGGCTGGGCAGTGCCGCGCGGGTGACCCAGATCGCGCTGAACAGATTCAGGTCGAACAACTCTCGCCATTGCTCGTCCTCGACGTCGAGGAAGCCGCCCAGTTCCAGACGCGCGGCATTCACGGCGCCGACATTGTTGATCAGGATGTCGATGCCGCCCAGTTCGTCGAGTGCGGCGCCGATCAGCCGGGCCGCTCCCTCCGAGGTGGAGAGGTCGACGGGAACCGCTGCGACGCTGGCCTTTTCGAGTTCGGGCGTAACGGTGCGCGCGGCCCCGACCACCCGCACGCCCTCGGCGGACAATGCTTCGGCGACGGCCAAGCCGATGCCTCGGCTGGCACCGGTGACGACGGCGGTCTTGCCGGACAGTTCTAGATCCATGATGGAACCTTTCCTTCTTGAACTACAGGTCAAAAATATGGGCAGCGAACGAGCCCACGGCGGGCGGTTCGATTCAGAGGGTGGTCAGAGCGGTGTCGATAATGCGATGCAGAGTGGGCGCATCGTAGGTCTTGGCCATCACCCGGAGGCCGACGACGGTGTTCATCAAGAACTCGGCCATCGATCGCGGCTCGGTGTCGGCGCGCACGTCACCATCGCGTTTCCCCTGATCGATCCGGGCCTCCAACGCAGCGATCATATGATCCTGTGTCACGCGGACCGCCCGGGCGATCTCCGCGTCGTGCCCCGCCATTTCCATGGCGGTGTTCACCGCCAGGCAGCCGCGCCGAACGGGCTGCGCGAGATCGGAGTCCGCCAGGCCGCACAGGAAGGCGGCCAGGCAATCGCGGGTGGTGCCCGGTCGGGTCAGGATATCCGCGGCCAACTCGACACCCAGCCGGTCGTAACGGTCGAGAGCCAGGTCGAACAACGCACGCTTGCTGCCGAAAGCGTTGTACAGACTGCCTTTTCCGATGCCGGTGGCTTCGGCCAGCTGCGCGGGCGAGGTGTTGGCGTACCCGTGGGTCCAGAACGTCTCCATCGCCCGGTCCACCACCGTGTCCGGATCGAAGTTGCGCGGCCTGCCCATGACCCGAACCGTAATCGTTTTAGACCGACAGGTCAAGAAGGCCTGCGATCGGCGCCGTGGTTCCGACGCCCCGGCAGGCCACGGTGCCGGAATCGCGTTGAGCGCAACCCGTGCTCATCGGTCGTGCGTCTCGCTAACGTTCTCGGGTCGGACGCTGTTGTGGGAGGAGTGCGCGGTGACCACTGAGTCGACCATCGACGTCGATATCTCGCTGCACCCGCTGGACGACCCGGTGCGGGCGTCGTTGCGCGGCGAGCACCGCCGGTTCGCCGGCTGGGTGGGACGGGTCGGGCGCTACGACCCGGAGGTCGCCCGGTTCGTCGGCCACCCGCCGGTGCTGAACGAACAGGACTGGGCCGACCTGGCCACCCTCCTCGGACCGGGCGGCAGCACCGCGTTGCGCGGCCACGGCCACGTGCCTCCGGATGGCTGGACGGTGCTCGACGAGATGGACTCGGTGCAAATGGATGGCACCGCCCTACGCGTCGCGCACGACCCGGAACTGGAAGTCCTCACCGCGGCGGACGTGCCCGAGATCCTGGCGCTGATCGCCCGCACCGAACCCGGCCCCTACGCGCCACGAACCATCGAGATGGGTAACTACCTGGGCCTGCGGGTCGACGGCCGACTGGTGGCGATAGCCGGGGAGCGCTTGCATCCGCCTGGCTGGACCGAGATCAGCGCCGTCTGCACCGACGCGGAATTCCGTGGCCGCGGCTTCGCCACACGCCTGGTCCGCGCGGTCGGTGCGGGCATCCGCGCGCGTGATGAGACACCGTTCCTGCATGCGCTCGCCCGCAACGCGACGGCGATCGGTTTGTACGAGAAGCTCGGGTTCACGCTGCGCAAACGTTCGACATTGACGGTCGTGCAGGCACCGCCTGTGCGTCGCCTGCCATGATCCGCGGCGGCTGCTGCTACGTCGCAGTTCACCGGGCACGTGATTGCCCCATTCACGAAGCGCGGCACCTGAAGCGAGTAGTTCACCACGCCCGCCCTCCTATCGCGGGAATGGTCGACTCGACAAGACGCATCGACTTTCGCCGCGCCTCGCCGGTAACCGGTATGCCCCGTCGACAGCGCGGTGACGCCCGCTGATCGCTCGGCGAGAATGCCCGCCGGTGACCACCCGACTCGAAAATTCGAACGCGCCGATCCGCGCGTAGTCGACCGGCGGCGCCCGTAGGGCGGTAGCCGGGCAGGAGAACATGCTGCCTACCGCCGCGCCCGGCGGTGCGAGATCAGTTGCGCGGCTGCCTCTGCCGGACGGTCACCGGGTCCTCGCCGTCTCGGAAAGTTCGCGCTGCGAACGCTGACGGAGCTGAGTATGCTTTCCCAACGTTAGTCGAATTACGCTGCGATCGAACGATTTTGGCGGACCGGTCGGTTCGACGGCCGAGTCGGATCGTGGCGCCAATTGCGGCCCGCACACCTGCCCCGCGCAGTCGGTCGGCATGGTCATCGTCCAAGAGGCGCTCGACCAACTGCTGGATGCGCTGCCGGAGATCCGGCTGGCGATCCCAGCTGCGGAGACGAAGTGGCTCCCGAGCTCCTTCCATCGCGCACCGGCTACGGTCCCGGTCACCTTTCCGGAGTCCCCGCCCCTGAGTCTTCTTTGAGTCGGACGTGAGGGTGGTCTGTCGCACTGCGGGCCACCCCACTACTTTTCATCTGTCTAAAACAATTAGCCATATGTAAAATATGGACTACTCTGGGGGAGGTGCCGACTCATCGCACCCCGGATCCCGCCCATCGCGTTCGCGACGCCGGACGCACCAAACGCTGCCTGCTCGAAGCGGCCTTGGACGAGTTCGCCGCGAAAGGTTATGCGGGGGCCCGGGTCGGCGACATCGCCGAGCGGGCCGGCGTCAACAAGCAGTTGATCACCTACTACTTCGGCGGAAAGGAAGGGTTGTACCGAGCGCTCCAGCAGAGCTGGCTGGAGCGCGAGGCCACCTTCAACGATCCGGAGCTGCCGCTGGCGGAGGTGGTCACGAACTATCTGCGCGACGGGCTGCGCGATCCGCGCGGCATCCGGCTGCTCATGTGGCAAGGATTATCCGATGCCGCGCCGTCGGGTGAGCAGCCGATCTCGGAGAGCGATCTCGCCGAGACCAGACGCCGTCAGCAGCGCGGTGAGATCGCCGCCGACCTCGACCCGGCCGCCTTCCAGCTCGCGGTGATGGGCATGGTCATCGCCCCTCTGCTGCTACCGGTCCAGGTGCGCGAGCTGTTCGGCATGGAAGCCCAGACCACGGAATTCGAGCGACGCTACGGCGAACAGTTGCGCCGCATCCTGACCCATCTCACCGATTCCCGTTCCGAAGGACTCTCAATGAACTTGTCAAGCCGTTGCGGCCGGGAGGGGGATGTGGAGGGTGAATTCGCGTCCGTCGCGCAGCAGGGCCCAGAGCACGTCGACCAGGCGTCTGGCGAGGGCTAGGAGGGCTTGGGTATGGATGAGCCGTTCGTCGCGTTTGCGGTCGTAGAACTGCCTGGACGGGCCTTCGGTGCGAAGGCTGGACAGCGCGGCCATGTAGAACACCTTGCGCAGGCGCCGGTTGTAGCGTTTGGGCCGGTGCAGGTTGCCGGTGATCCGGCCGGAGTCGCGAGGCACCGGCACCAGCCCGGCGTAGGAGGCCAGCCGGCCCGCAGTGGCGAACGCGGCGAGATCGCCACCGGTGACGGCGAGAAACTCCGCCCCGAGGCCAGGGCCCATGCCCGGCAGCGACTCGATGATCTTCGCCCACGGGTGGGTGCGGAACCGCGTCGCGATCAGCTTGTCGACCTCTTTGATCTCGCGGTCGAGATCGAGCAGTTTGCGTGCTTGCCGTTTGACCAGCATCGCGGTGTCGGCCTCGCCGGGCAGCGCGATCGTCTGGGCCCGGGCGGCCGCGATCGCGGTGGCCGCGGTCTTGCCGATCGCGGCGGGCCAGCCACCGTTGTCACGCAAATACGCTGTGAGGCCGTCGATCCCGGTGGTGCGGATCTCAGCAGGAGTACACAGTCCGGCGACCAGCACCAACGGGGTCCGGTTGGAGTAGTCGAACGCGGCCTCCAGGCCGGGAAAGATCGACCCCAGCAGAGCGCGCAGCCGGTTGATCCCGGCGACCCAGTCGCCCATCAGGTCAGCACGGTAGCTGGTCAGCTGGCCGAGCGCGGCGACCAGCTCATCGGGCATGGTGACCTCGGTCAAATCCCTGCGCAGCCGGACGGTTTCGGCGATGATCCGCGCGTCCTTGCTGTCGGTCTTGCCCTCGCCACGGAACCCGCCGGTCATCGTGTTCACGACCCGGCCGGGCACATACGTCACCGCCTGATCGGCCGCCAGCAGGACCGTGATCAGCATCAACGCCATAGGGCTGGTCAGATCGATGGCCCATCGCACCCGTGTGGCGGCCTGCCCGGCCCGCTCGATCAGCCGCTCGATAGCCCGCTGATCGTTGGCAAGCTTCTGCCGGAACACCACTTTCCCGTCCGAGTCGATCCCACACGCGTGATGCGTCTGTTTGCCGACATCGATGCCCACCCACAGCTCCGGGCGATCACTCACCTACCGACTCCTGCCGTCACGGTCTCGGCCCGAGGACAGCCCCGCCGTCAGATCCCTAAACAGCGACGATCCGCATCAGCTCTCAATCAGCGGCCGGAGCGTCCAAAGCGGTGGGGCAGCCAGTCCTTCCGAGCCTCACCACAGGCAAAAACCCATCAGCTACACCCCACCGCCCTGGGCATCCAGGGCATCAACCCCAGACACCTACAAACTTAGGGAGAAACCCCATGACCTACCTCGTCACCGGCGTTCGCGGCATCGTCGGCCGAGCTGTCCTCGATCAACTGCGCGCGGCCGGAAAACCGGTGCGGGCGGCCAGTTCTCGCCCCGCAGACACCACCGTGCCGGACGGTGTCGAACTCGTCGGGCTCGACCCGAGCGACCCCGGATCGGTCGCCACCGCCCTCGCGGGTATCGAGAAAGTCTTCTGCTACGCCGCCGCCGAGGGCATCGACAACTTCATCGACGCCGCGAAGACCGCCGGAGTCGCCCACATCGTGCTGCTGTCCTCCATCGCGGCGGCGAACGGGCACAATCCCATCGGCGCACGCCATCTCGCGGTGGAGAACCCGCTGCGCGCATCGGGCCTGCCGTTGACCGTCCTGCGGCCGGGCGCCTTCGCCGCCAACGCCCGCACCTGGTTTCCCACCATCAGAGCCGACCGCGTCGTCCGCGTCCCCTTCCCGGGCCTGCAACTGACGCCGATCCACGAAGACGATATCGCCGCCGCAGCCGTCACCGCCCTCGACGACCCGTCCCACGCGGGCAAGATCTACCCGCTCACCGGCCCCGAATCCCTGTCGCATCGCCAGCAGGTCGCCGCCATCTCCGCCGCCCTGGGCGAGCCGATCGAACTGATCGAGCTGAGTTACGAGGAAGCAGCCGACATCTACTACCGCCCAGTCCTCGATATGTGGGCAGCAGCCGGAACGGAGCCGAGCCCGGTCGGCCCCACTTCGCAGTCGATCACCGGCACGCCCGCCCGCACCTTCGCCCAGTGGGCGGTCGACCACGTGAACGACTACCGCTGACAACACACCCGTCCTCCACCACCCCGCACCCCTTCTGACTAGGCGATTAGCACCGCTCCGGCCTCGTGCGGTAATCTCTTCGAGCGCCCGCACAGCGGGCGCAACGGGCTGTGGCGCAGTTTGGTAGCGCACTTGACTGGGGGTCAAGTGGTCGCAGGTTCAAATCCTGTCAGCCCGACATAGAAAAATCCCCTCCGAACTGCATCGGAGGGGATTTTTTCTTACGGTACCGCCCGCAGAGTTGGGGCCAATCTGGGGCCAGACTTGCCCCGCAGGTGCCGCGACAGCTGATTGCCGTCCTCCTGCAATGTCGCGATATCCGGGTGTAGGTACCGCTGCGTGATCCTGGGATCAGTGTGCCCGGCGATCCGCTGAAGCCGATGCAGCGGAACCCCGGCATCCGCGAACCATGTCAGCCCGGTATGCCGGAGATCGTGACGCCGCAGATGCTCATATCCGAGCTTCGTCACAACGTCGTCCCAATGGGTCGCATCCCGCAGCACTCCCGTTTGGATGCGACCTCCCCGAGGCCCGACGAACAGCCGAGCATCCAACAGCGCCTCTCGCCGCTGCTTCTCGCTCGCCTCCTCCTGGCCACGCTCAACGCGGGCGCGCGCCTCGTTGATCCGCCTGAGGATCAGCGGACGAATCTCCTCGATCAACGGAATCGGACGCGACCGCTTGCCCTTCGTGCCCTTGTCTTGCAATCCACCTGGCCCCGGCGTCGTCTGCCGCCGCCGACCTCCTCGGATTCGAACGTCTTCGACCTCGTGTCCCGGGCCTGGCGCTGCTGCTGGGCCGCGCTCGGAACCTGGGGAGCGACCCGATGAGACTCGAGGACCCGCCGGGGCGCGGCGGCCGAGACGCGGCCAGGATCGCCAACCGCACCACACAGCCCGCGATCCATGACAGCAACATCGCCAACACCGATTGCGCGGTCGATCCCGGCGCGCACCTCAGTCCCGACGACGCGATCCGCAGCCTGAGCGTGCACCACCACTGCCCATCACCCTGTCGCCCGCGTGAACGTGCGCTGACGATACTAGGCACCGAATACAGCGCGGCGGCAACACCGGGCACGCGTCGGCCCGCGCGGGCACTGGACGAACTGGACCAACGGCTGGCCGAACTGATCCGCGAATACCTACGCCAAGTCGCGGAGCACGCCGACCGATAACCGCAGCCGCGACACAATGAACCCGGACGGCACGGGCTCCCTGAAACCCAGCTCGCCGACACCGATGTACGACCCGGCGCACTGAAGACCGCCCTACTGGCGGCGGCCGGGAACGATGCGTCACCGTTCTGGCGCGCCTGGAACGGTTAGAACCTGCACTGCGACTGCTGATGTGAGCGGGGTGCCGGGGAGTCATCGGAAGATGGTGGAGACGGTGGTTGAGCCATTGCCGTGGGGACTGATCGACGGCACATGGCAGTCACAAGGGGAACTTGTGTCGGTGCCTGCGCGTAGCCTGACGCCGAGGCAGTCCGCCTCACCGCTCCCAAAGAAGTGGAGAGTGTTATGGCCATCAAGGTCAAGTTCAACCAGAAGGCGCTACGCGATCTCGAAAAGCCGCTGAATGTCGAGGTTCCGCGCGGCGGCACCGAGGCCGACGCCATCCGGGCCGTCAAACAGCAGTACAAGAAGGCCAAGGGTATCGAGCTGGATACCGATGCCGCCCGCGCGATCGTGCGGCAGGCGCGCGGTCAGTAGCTGCTGTCGGTGCCGAGGCTCGGAAGCCTCGGCTTTCGAGCCTCGCCCGGATCGATACCTTCAGCTCTTCGCTCCGAGAGTTTGTCAGCCCAACGCTTTCCATCCCGCCCATGGCCGCGACCCGCGTTCCCCTCGGATGCACGCCAACCGGTGTAGCGCCTGCCCCTGGTAGGCGGGATCTGCTGTTGCCGTTTGCGCCGCCATCGTGGTCATCCGCAGTTCTCGGATGTCTCTGAGCAGTGCGAAGCCCTCCCATGTGGTGACGTCATGGCCGTACACCTGACAGAACTCGGCGTACTGCTGTTCGGTGATCCACCCGAACGAACTGTGCTTGATCGCCGTGTGCACCAGATCCCACTCCGGTGGTCCGATGGATGTCCGCTCTAGATCGAGGAGGACGGCCTCCCCGTCGTCCATCGCCGCGACGTTGCCGATCCAGGCGTCCCCGTGGATCACGCACCACGGCAGTCCCTCTGGAAGCGACTCCCACCGTCGCCGTAGATACGCCAAATGCTCTCGAAGCCAACGTCTATCGCCATCGGACAGGGTATGGGCGGCACTGATCCGCTCATCCAGTCGCACGAACGGCGCGATTCTCCCGAGGTTGAGTTCGGTGGGAATCGGCAGATGGTGGAGCTGCTTGAGCAGGGCAGCCACCTGGGTCGGGGTGCCGTGATGGTGCGGCGGTAGTTCGCGCCAGAAGGTAATCGCGTGGCCTTCGACCTCGATGGGCTGGTCGACATCGGGAACAACTTGTACCGCTGGGACGCCTGATGCTTGCAACCAGCGAGCCACGTTGACCTCACGCCTCGCTGCATCTGATTGCCCTGGGCGACTCACCCGAGCAACCACCGATCCTGGCAGCCGGTAGATGGCGTTCTCACTGACCTGAATCGGTTCGGCATGGTCCACGTCCAGGCCGACCGCGGTGCCGGCCGACCGCACGATCGCCAGCCAATCGGTTCCGGTCACGTCCGTCATGCGTGAACCAGCGTGCTGTCGATCTGCGAGCGCAGTTCATCAACCTCTGTTGTTTGGGCATGGGGCTGGGTGAGCATGCGAAGCTCACGCAGGTCATCCGCTGCCCGGCGGGAACGGAGGTGTCCAGCGTCGCTGAGCGCAGTCTGGCCGAAGGAGGCAGCCTCTACCGGATCGCCAGTGGCCATGGTGAGTGACGCCAGCTTGATGCCAGATATTGCCCGCGAGCGGACAAAGGCGTCGGTGTGTCCGGCAACGGCAATCTCCAATCGTTGCCGGGCCTCACCGACGAACCGGCCTTCGAGTGCCACATCGAATAAAGCATGCCCGGTATCGCCGGAGTGCTGGGCATGGTCGTAGTAGGCCATCCAGGGCGGATCGTTCTCCGGCGCCGCCTGCGCGAACTCCTCGTCAGCTTGTCCAACCGCTCGCACGGCTTCGTCGGTGCGGTGCAGTTTGGCCAGCGCTCGGGCTCTTGCCGCGTGCAGCATGGCCCGCTCCGTCGCCGTCAGTCGATCAGCCCGGACCATAGCCAGTTCGATGAAGGTGAGCCCATCGTCGGGGTGCCCGCACCAGATGGCCTGACGAGCCATTGACGACAACACCTTGCCTCGAAGGTGCCAGTTGCCGACCTCTTCGGCGCAGGTCAGCCCGAGCTGAAACATGCTGCGGGCATCAGCGTGCGCGTAGGCATCGAAGGCCATGAACCCGGCCGTATGTCCAAGGAACCCGACTGCGCTGTGCAGGTCCATGCGGTGCTTCTCGGCACAACTGGCACCCAGCAAGTTCACGGCATAGCGCAGCTGGGCTGAGACCGCTTCTCGAACCAGGCCACCGCCGTAGGTGTGATCCCAGGAGCTGAACTCGCGCGCGGCAGTTCGTACCTGCTCGATTTCGGCCAGGCCGACCGTCGACGGGACAGGCGTTGGTTCAAGTTGGGCCAGCAAATCCAGTAGCGGCTGTTTGGTCGCGGCCGCCGCAGTGACGCCCAGCGCGGCGCGAACAAATTCCTGGCGTTTCACATCCCCGAGCGTAGCCCCGGACTTTGCTGGCAGCTTGAACCAAAGCAGCTCGGGCGGCACTTCCAGCGCCTCCGCCCAACGGATCAGTTTGGACAGTTGCTCGGGTGCTGGCCCCTTCTCGATACGGCTGAGTTGGGCCTGGGTGAGGCCAAGCCAGGTGGCAACCAGCTTCTGCGGCAAGGGCCGATGGTGAAATGGGTGCGTGCGGTAGGCGAAGATCACCCGGCCCATGTGCCAAGTGGCGAGCGCATCGCGCATCTGATCGGTTTGCCAGAAGGCTGGTGGTGCCGGCGACGGCTGCTGTCGTTCATCTCGAAGCGCAATTTCGCATGGCGCGCAACGCGACTCAGGATTGTACCGATTCAGCCTGCTCCCACAACGAGCGCAGTACCGCTCTGTCTGGGGTCCCCGCGTCATGATGGCCGCTCCCGGGTTTTCCTGGGTTTTCTCGCCGTTTCGCTTTGGTCGCGTGACCCTACCAGGGCTTGACAGGCGACGCTATACGTTTCATACATACCCCGAATACCCCCTTGTCGTGGCCCTTTTCGCCCCAGAAACCGACCCTTGGGCGGGTCACGAAAACCTTGCCGAGGAAAGGGGTAGGCGTGGCGTTGTCCCTAGTAGTTCCCATCTTTGGTCCGCCAGCAGCGGGCAAAACGACGCTGACGATGCAGCTCGGATCGGCACCTGGGCGCCGGGTGTTCCGGCTGCGCGAGCATGTCTCACAGGAGGTGCTGGCCGCAACGGCGGTTACGCCGGAGCAGTTGGGGTGGATCGACGACTACACCGTCGCCGCAGCACTCCGCTCCTACTTCGAAACCGTCAATGCGGACCCGACGGTTCAGGCAGTGCTGCTCGACAATTTTCCCGGTTCCGCAGCGCAGGTTGATCAGCTGCTGGCGATCCTGTGGTCGCTGACGCCCTGCCACATCGAAGCCATCGAAGTGGTGACCGACGTCAAGACGCTCCGGCAGCGCGCCCGGAACCGGAAGGTCTGCCATCGCTGCGAGCGTGACCCGATCAACGATCCCCGCTTGCCGGCGATCCCGAGTGATGCCGACCCGTGGCAGTGCGGCCGGTGCGGGGGCCTGCTGCATCCCCGACGCGGCGATTCACCGCGGCTGTTCAAAGCGCGTATGCAGCGCTATCACCAGGCGGCGGTCGGCATCCGCGATGGCTTCGCCCGTGCCGATGTCACCCTCACCCAGCTCGACACCACCAACACCATCGACGGGCCGGCGAATCTGCTTGCCCCGCTGCTTATTTCCCGGAGTGCACCACGATGACAACCGTTGATCTGCCTGCCCCTGGCCTGCGAGCCAACAGCGATGGCTATGGCCATGCCCGCATGCCCCGTGGGGCCGATGTTCCTGAACCGGACCGGATTGACCGCGTCGCGTACGGCCGGTTCCGCAATGTCTATCTCTACATCACCGAAGCGTGCCAGTTGCGCTGCGAGCACTGCTACATGGGTGAGCGGTTGGACCGCGCGCTCAAGATGCCCTTGCCGCAGATTGTGGACACCCTGACCACCTGGCGGCGGATGGGCGGTGACAAGCTGACCATCCTCGGTGGCGAGCCGACGCTGCACCCGCACTACTGCGAGGCGATTCGTCTCAGTCGGAAATTGGGCTACGAGCACGTCATCACCACGACCAACGCCCAGAAGCCCGCGCTCAAGAAGTTTCGCAAGCTCGAACCCGACTGGCGGAAGCAGTGCCGGCGCTCGCGTCTAGCAGGCGGGAGAGGGCGGGAGAGGGAGGACGCCGGTGCCGGTGCCGCCGAACTCGACAGCGTCAACACCCTCGCCTCCGCGATCCTCAGCCCTGTCTCCGGAGCACAGAGCCTGCCCGACGGTTGATGTGGTTCGGTTCGCTGCTGAAAGTATCGACAGCTCAGGGGTTCGAGCTTGCTAGTGGTGGGGTCGCTCGAATCGCGGCGGGAGGATGGGACGGGGTTCTATTGTTGCGGCGGTGGGTATCAAGGGCACGCCCGGCGGGGTCGGCCCTATGAGGGCGAGAGCCGTGGAGCGGACCGGCAAAGGCACTCGGTGAGTCAACCCGGGGGCCGCCGCCCCGGGTGGATCGGAGTGTGCATCCCGCCCAATCTGTCACATGTGGTCGATATTCTCCGTTACGTCGTTGAGCCGCAATGGTCTTGGAGGGGTGCGATGGTAGAACAGCTCGACGTAGGCAGCGCCAAGCTCAACGTAGGCAACGCCAAGGACGGCATCGGCAGGACCGTCGACGGTATCGGCAGGGCGGCGCGAACCGCTTCATCGCAGTTCGCCGGGCAGGTCGGCAACGTCAAGGACGCTGCCAGAGGCAGGGTCGAGAAGCTGACTGCGAAAGGGCCCGACCCCTACGAAGTGGCCGTAGCGGAATACAACGCCGTCTTCACGGCGATGGCCGACAGGGGCCTGTCTTTGTTGCGTCAGCGCGAACGTTCGACGGACCTGATCGAGCTGGTCGAGCAGTTGGTGAACAGCATCGCCAACACCCCGAAATCGTTCGATACCGACTTCGATGAGATCGAGGTACATCGGAAACGGTTCTCGAGCGCGGAGGATTTCGCTCGGAAAGAGCTGGAAGCGGCGCGGTTGTCGGCTGCCGGCGCCGGCGCCGGGTTCGCGGCGGGCACCGCGGTAGCGGGCCTGGCACCGTCGGCGGCGATGTGGGTCGCCACCACCTTCGGGACAGCGTCGACCGGCACCGCGATCTCGACCCTTTCCGGGGCGGCAGCCAGTCAGGCAGCACTGGCGTGGCTCGGTGGCGGCGCGCTGGCCGCCGGTGGCGGCGGCACTGCGGCAGGCGCCACATTGCTCGCGCTTGCCGGCCCGATCGGCTGGACAATCGCGGGCGCAACCCTCCTCGCGTCGATCGCCCTGTTCGCGAAGAAGAAGTTCGAGAATCGAGAGGCGAAGCACGAAGCGCTGACTGCGATAAAGCACAACACCACCCTCGTCGCTGGCATGGACGCTCAGATCGACGACCTCCTCCAGCGGACGACCTCGCTGCGCGAAGGGCTGGTGAAGAGTTACGGCGAAGCCTTGGTGCACTTCCGCGCCGATTTCCACGCGCTCGCCCCTGCCGAGCGGTCGACACTCGCTACGTTGGTGAACAACACGAAGTCGTGCGCGACCATGCTGAGCATGCGCATCGAACAGGACGCCGATAGTGAGTGACGCTGCCGAGTTCGTCACCAGCACCCAGGAGCAGGCAGTTGCTTCCTGGGTGAGCTATCTCAACCAGCTCCGCATAGACAACCTTCTGAGCGCGGTCAGCCAGCAGGACGAGCACCTTCGGGACGCGCTCACCAGTGTCGATGAAGCCGTCAGGAAGATCGACCTCGAGGTGGTCGCCGCCAACCGCGGCGGACAGCATGGCATGCACGGCTTCATCGCCGAGATCGCCGAGGTCGGGATCGGCAACGCCCGAAAGCAGATCCTCGGCCACGCGCCCGTCTACCAGTGGGTCAACGACAACGGACCCGTCGACCTGATGCGCGGAAGTGTCGAGATCCAGCAGAAGTTCGTCGCAGCGGGTGGCCGCTTCTCACTGGGCGCGATCGCCGAGCACCTCCAGAAGTATCCCGAATACGTGCGCAACGGTGGGAAATACCAGATCCCCCGTGACCATTTCGAGGTGATCCAGCGGCTACATGCCTTGTCGCCCGAGGAAGCGAGCAAGCTGCTGTCACGCAGCGGCGACGGACCTTCCCTCAGAGACTGGCAGCGGGTCCAGGCGTTCTTCCAAACCAGATCGGTCGGCTTCGAATCGCTCGAGCCCTCGACGCTCGAGTACAACGAAGTGCAGCGCGATGTCTACACCTCGACCATGGCGGCCGAAAAGGGCTCGCTCCGTGCCACGGACCGGTCCCTGCGCGACGATGCCTACCAGCGCAGCCGGCCGACGCTGCGAGAAGCAGGCCCGGCCGCACTCACCGCCGCCGCGACCGCGGGCGCGACCGCGTTCGTACTGGCTGTGGTCGCCAAGCGTCGGGAAGGCAAGCGGCTCAATGAGTTCAGCGGGCGCGACTGGATCGACCTCGCAGGCCAGACCGGCTCAGGGTTCGGCAAGGGCGGCGTCCGAGGACTGAGCATCTACGCGCTCACGAATTTCACCGCGACCTCCGCAGCCATCGCCAGCTCGATCGTCACCACATCCTTCAGCATCGCAGAACAAGCCAACCAGCTCCGCCGCGGCGAGATCGACGAACTCGAGTTCATCGAGAACTCCGAACTCATCGCCTTGCAGGCCGCAGTACGCGCCCTGGCCTCTTGCATCGGCCAGGCGACCATCCCCATCCCGATCCTCGGCGCCGTCATCGGCACCACAGTCGGCACTGTGATGTACAAGGCCGCCGCATCGTCGTTGACGAAACGAGAGGCGGCACTGATCGAGCGCTACCTCGACCAGCAGCGCACACTCGACGAACAACTCGCCGCGGAATACCAGACCACACTGGAAAAGCTGGACCAAAGCATGTCCGGCTATCTCGAACTCCTCGAACGAGCCTTCTCGCCTGACCTGCAGCTCGCGCTCGCCGGATCCGTCGAACTAGCAGTGCACCTCGGCGTAGCTTCGGACGAGATCCTCGATTCCGATGAAAAGGTCGACGCCTACTTCCTCGACTAGCCAGAGGAAGGCCACAGCCGACGCGGCAACCTACCCCTCAACTGGGGCAAGCTAAACTATCCGACCTGTGTCCGAGTGCGTATACGATCGTTGGATCCAGCCGAGTGGGAGCGGATGTGCCTCTCCTACAATACGTTTAGCCCCAGGGGGCATGCATGACGCGACATCCCTATCGCTCGACTGCAGGAGAAGTATTCACCACTTCACCCTCGGAGCCGCTGTCGACGGTCATCACCGAGCACTTAGGTCGGCGGTCCCCTCCGGCGCAGCTAAAAGCGTGGGATGACAGCCTGCCGCTGCTCGCTGGTGTCTTGGTCGATGCGGGACTTGCGATGATCGACATGCTTATTGAGTATCCGTTGCCAGAGGCGTCTCAAAGGGCCGATGTGCTACTCGCGGGGAGGCATCCGGAAACGGGCGATGACAACTACATTGTGGTGGAACTAGTTGCGTGGCGCGGAGCGGCGCTGGCCTGGAATAGCGATCAGATCGTGCAGGTGAACGGGCTGCGCGACGAGCGACTGCATCCTGTCGATCAGGTACGCGGATACTGCCACAATCTACGGCAATACGTGCCTCTTTTGCATGATCGCCCAGCAGCGATGCACGGAGTCGCCTATCTGCACAACGCCACCCGAAAATCAGTAGAAACACTGTTCTTACGCTGGCAGGACGACCTGGGGCGAATGTTTACTCGTGACCAGCGCAAGGACTTCATCGAGTATCTGCAGAACCAGTTCGCCCCAGAGCCTGGCAGATCGGCTTCGGACCGGCTACTCGCCAGCGAGGTTCGGCGCAGGGTAACACCGCTTCAGTTTGCCGCAGATACGCGCCGCACAGCTGCCGCTCTACTGGACGACCAGAAGCTCGCATACGAGACTGTGTGGAGCCAAGTCCAACTCTTGTCGAAATCGAACTTCAAGGGCGTCATACTTGTCACCGGCGGGCCCGGCAGCGCGAAGAGCCTTATCGCCGTGTCGCTCCTCGCCGAACTTCACAGATTCGACCGCCGAGTGCAGTACGCATCTGGCTCTCCGGCCATCATCGAAACGATGCGGAGATCTCACGGTCGGCACTCGAGAGAACTGAGGCCTCTGTTTACCTACTACCGAGAGGCCCCAACCAATCACAACTCGCTGGACGTACTCATCTGCGACGAAGCGCATGGTATCCGGAAGACATCGGCCAATCGCTGGGACAAGAACGCGCACAAAACGAATCGCCCGCAAATCGACGAGCTGATGGCAGCGGCACGGGTTCCAATCTTCCTCCTGGATGAGCACGAGGTCATTCGCCCTGATCAAGTAGGAACCGTCGAATACATCATGAACCATGCAGCCCGGTCAGGCTTTCCGGTCTTCCACACCAAGCTCGACGGCCGGTTCCGGCTTGGCGGTAGCGCGGTATACGACGAATGGGTGTTGCGCTTGCTCGGCATACGAGCTGGAGGGCCGACAGCGTGGACCAGCGATGACTTCTTCGACGTGCGCATCGCAGACTCGCCACAGGAGATGGAAGATTTCCTTCGCTCGAAGGAAAACAACGGCGAAACCGCACGAATAACGGCAGGATACTGCTGGCAATGGAGCGATCCCCGGGACGACGGAACCCTAGTATCTGATATCGAAATTGGTGACTGGTCAAAACCGTGGAACAAAAAAGGTAGCAAGATCCAGGGTGAATTCCCGCCGGCGTCGTTGTGGGCTACCGATCCGCGTGGTTTCGCGCAAGTTGGATCTGTATATACCGTCCAGGGGTTCGAACACGATTGGGCTGGGGTCATCCTTGGTCCGGATATCGTCGCTGACGGCCAACGGTTGGCGATACGCAGAGAATTCAATTGCGATCCAATGCTCAGGAGCAGAAGAAATGGCGCCGTCTCCGACGAGGACTTCGAGCTTCTGATACGAAATACCTACAAAGTACTGTTGACGCGCGGGATGCGAGGCGTAGTCCTCTACGCGGTTGACCCGGCGACGCATAAATTCATCGCTGGACTTGTCGGCTCAGGACCGCGACAGCAGGCAGAAGAAGCCGACGGAGTCGACCGTTCGACATCCGCATGGGCCCCACAGGGAAGTCGCGTGCAGATGGCTCTCGCCTCATTGTCGGAGACCTCGCAGCAGGTGTTCTTGTGTCATTCGTCTGGCGACAAACCAGCAGTCCGCCAGTTGTACGACAAGCTTCGCGACAAAGGTTTTCGACCATGGCTGGATGCGGTGGACCTTGTAGCAGGCGAGAATTGGGAGTTCGAAATCCGCAAAGCGATCAAGTCGTCGGACGTGGTCGTCGTGTGCCTTTCCGAGGGTTCGGTGAGTAAGAGGGGGTTCGTCCAGAAAGAGATTTTGTTCGCTCTCGATGAGGCTGACAAGCAGCCAGAGGGCAGGATCTACCTGATCCCTGCGAGGTTGGAGCCGTGTGAGATCCCGAGTCGCCTTACTCATTTGCACTGGGTGGATCTGTTCGAGGACGGTGGCCACGAGAGACTCGGTGCGGCGATCCGGCTGTCAACATCCCAGTGACAGCCCATGGTTGTATGAGGCCGTGACGTTGGTGACGCCGGTGTGGAGGCGGCTGGCTGGTGGCTGGTTCCCGGCGGCCGAATGGGGTCGATGATAGTTGTAGTGGATGTTCCAGATCTGTAGTGCTTGGCGGCGCTGCAGATCCGAGGTCCATTCACGGGCGTAGAGGAATTCCTCGGCCAGGATCCGGTTGTAGCGCTCTACTTTCCCGTTGTGGCGGGGCTGGCCTGTCCCCGGTGAATGAGACCACCTGGATTTAGAGTCCTGTTGGCTCTGGTGAGGGCCTGGAAGGGACACTGAGAACCATGGCTGGACGTAAGCGGCATTCCGCGGAGGAGATCGTGCGGAAGCTGCGCCGTGCCGACGAGTTGGCTGCCGCCGGGGCTTCGGGCGAGGAGATCGCCGCTGAGCTGGGGATCTCTGCGGCCACGTTGTATAACTGGCGGCGCCAGTACGGGGGAATGGACACCGACGCAGCTAAAGAGCTCAAGGAGTTGCGGGAGCAGAACGCCCGGCTCGAGCGGTTGCTGGCGGATGCCGAGCTGGAGAAGGACGCGTTGCGGGAGATCGCTCGCGGAGACTTCTAGGTCCGGCGGCCAAGCGGCGGGCGGTGGGCATGCTCTTGCAGGTCAAGGGTATGTCGGAACGGTTCGCTTGCAAGGTCGTCGGGGTGCATCGGTCCACGTTCCGGCGGCTGCCGCTCGACCAGACCCCGGGCGATCCCGACGCCGGCGCCAGGGCCTGGCTGCGCGAATCTGCCAGGAAGAACCCCGTGTCATGGGTTCCGTCGGGCGTGGGCGGCGTTGCGGTTCGACGAAGGTCACCGGGTCAACCGCAAACGGGTGCATCGGTTGTGGAAGCAGGAGGGCCTGCAGGTGCGGGCGCATCGCCGGCGCAAACGCGCCGGGTCCTACTCGGTGCCGGCGGTCGCCGCGGACGCACCGAAGATGGTGTGGGCGTCGGATTTCCAGTTCGGCTCCACTGTGGATGGTCGGGCGGTGAAGATCGCGTCGATGGTCGATGAACACACCCGGGAGTCGCTGCTGCATCTGGTGGAACGCTCCATCACCGGCGAGAAACTCGTCGCCGAACTCGCCCGGGTGTTCACCACCCGGGGTGTGCCGAAGGTGCTGCGGTGCGACAACGGCCCGGAAATGATATCCACAGCACTGCAACGCTTTTGCGCCAACAGGATCGGGATCACCTACATCCCGCCGGGAACTCCGTGGAACAACGGTTTCGTGTGCCGTGAGGCGCTGATTGGTCGAGTGGAGGTGAGAGACCTGCACCTTCGGGTTGTCGCAGCAACCTGAATGAAGCTGGGGGCGGCCTGATCCGGGTCGATGCCGGGGAGGGCGGGAGCAGCCCCGACAAAGCCGGGACGTGTCGGCACTGCCAGACGGTGCGGGTCCGGCGAGCGAGGCAGAAAGGTGTACGTGCAGGAACCGGCGAGAAAGCCCCTTCAGTGTTCAACCGGCTCCAACCTGGCGGATATGGGCCGGGAGGCGGCTGAGTGCCCGTCGTCGAATCCGTGTGACGGGCAACTTCCGAACGTGATGTAACCGCAGGTTCGGGAGACCACGGGGAAGGTCTGCGGCGTACTCGTGGATGGCCGCAGGGGCACAGTCGGGCACCGACCCTGCCGATCGATCATCAGTGAACACGGGAACCTGCCCGTTGCTGACCACGGCCGCCGAGCCAGAGCGGTTGCCGGTCAGGTGCATCGGACTGCCGACGGGAGCGGGCAGGGGCGGAGCCGCCGTAGTACTCGGAGCCGGGGAAAGCCCGGCACAGGGGGAAGGGCGGCAGCGAGTCACACAGGAGAGGACTGAAATGCCTGAAGACGCGGTGGTGAATACCGTCGCTCCGGTCGAGCAGCCACGGCTGGTCGGGCGGGTACGGGAGATCCAGATAAAACTGCACAGGTGGGCGGGCCAGGACCCCGACCGCCGTTTCTGCGATTTGTTCAATCTGGTCGCCGACCCGGCGTTTCTCGCTGCGGCGTGGATACGGGTGCGGGGCAATCGCGGCGCGAAAACCGCTGGGGTGGATGGCCGCACGGTCTTCTACATCGAGCAGACCGTCGGAGTTCCGGAGTTCCTGGCCGGGATCGGCCGGGATCTGCGCTCCGGGGTGTTCGCGCCGCTTCCCGTGCGGGAGAGGATGATCCCGAAAACCGGCGGCAAGCTGCGCCGGCTGGGTATCCCGACCGTCCGGGACCGCGTGGTGCAAGCCGCGCTCAAGCTGGTGCTCGAACCGATCTTCGAGGCCGATTTCCGCCCGTGTTCCTACGGGTTCCGGCCGCGAAGACGGGCATGGGATGCGATCGCCGAGATCCACCAGTTCACCTCGCGAGGCTACGAGCGGGTGCTGGAGGCCGACATCGAGGCGTGTTTCGATGCCATCGACCACACCGCCCTCATGGAGCGGGTGCGTCGACGGATCGGTGACAAGAAAGTCCTTACGCTGGTGAAGGCTTTCCTCAAATCGGGGGTCATGACCGAGTTGGGGCAGCTGGAAGCCAACGACACCGGCACCCCGCAAGGCGGCATCATCTCCCCGCTGCTGGCCAACATCGCACTCAGCGTGCTCGATGAGCATTTCGAGCGTCGCTGGAATGCGTTGAGCCCCAAGCAGCGTCACCTCGCCGCCCGCAAGGGCGTCCCGATTTGCCGGTTGGTCCGCTACGCCGACGACTTCGTCGTTCTCGTGCGCGGCATCGAAACACAGACCGAAGCGCTGCGGGACGAAGTGGCGGAGGTGCTCGCCCCGCTCGGGTTGCGATTGTCGCAGTCCAAGACGCGGGTCGCGCATATCGATGAGGGGTTCGACTTTCTGGGGTTCCGCATCCAGCGGTCCCGCAAGAAGGGAACCCCGGACAGACGGTTCGTTTACACCTTCCCGTCGAAGAAGGCGCTGGCCTCGATCGTCGGGAAGGTCCGCGAAACCACCCGCAGGAACAGCGCCAGGAATCTGGCGAACCTGCTGCGCACTCTCAATCCCATGATTCGGGGCTGGTGCATGTATTTCCGGCACGCGGCATCCAAGACCACGTTCGCCTACCTCGCCGCCTACACCTGGCGGCGGGTGTTCGGCTGGACGGTGAAACGCCACCCGAAGACCCGGTCCGGAAACTGCGACGACAGTATTTCCCGGACTGGAAGCCTACCGACGGCGACGTGGCACTGTTCTACGCGGACACCACGAAGGTCAGCCGATACCGCTACCGCGGCACCCGCATCCCGACCCCATGGACCGAGGGAACCGCAGCATAGCCCGCTGACTCGGGGAGAGCCCGGTGCTCAGGAATGGGCACGCCGGGTTCGGAGGGCGGTCACGGGAAACGGACTGGAACCCGACCAGTTTCAGCACCGCGCCCGTGACCGACCCTACATCGAATCGTTCAACCGCCGGTTGCGCACCGAGTGCCTCAACCGCAACCACTGGACCTCCCTGCTCGAGGCCCGCGTGGTCATCGGTGACTTCAAAACCGAGCACAACCTGCGGCACTGGCATTCAGCCCTGGGCTACCGGACACCGGCCGAGTACGCTGCGGCCTGCACCCACACCCACCAACCGGTGGGCTGTGGGATCGATTGAAACCGACGAAACAACCCGGGCTCCACTTCCGGATGGTCGCGTTATCGGGGACTGGCCATCCCCTTTGCTCCACAGAAATAGCAGGTCACGCCCGGTCTAAGACCGGGCCCGGCCTTTCTCGTGGGTCATTAGTGCGCGTCGCGGCGGGTAGCGGCGGCAAGGTTGGCGCTGACACTGTTGTAGGTGTAGTGGTTCACCGGCACCGTGCGACTGGCACGGGCGAGCCGCGGCCGACCGAACCGGGGCAGCGCCGTGGATCCTGGCCCAGGTCCCACGACGCTGTTCAGCCTTGATCTGCGATCA
This sequence comes from Nocardia sp. NPDC041819, assembly GCF_055590505.1. Classification (NCBI taxonomy): domain Bacteria; kingdom Bacillati; phylum Actinomycetota; class Actinomycetes; order Mycobacteriales; family Nocardiaceae; genus Nocardia; species Nocardia sp. NPDC041819. The sequence goes on from NZ_JBVJAP010000008.1 coordinate 278,823, forward strand.
GCAACGCTACCTGCGGGTCAACGAGCTACCGATTCCTCGGGCGGCGCGTCGGTAGTTGATCGAAATACTCGCATGCTGTTCGGCTTGCGCCCCAGGCGTTCGGTAGCACGCCAGGTCGGCCCATCGTGTGGTGTCATTCTTTTGCGTTCCATGTCCAGTCGGGCAGGTCTTCGAGCCGTTTGACCTGTTCGTCGGAGATGGCGCCCTTGATTTTTCTCCGCCGTTGGGTGAGGACCCATACGCCGAGCCGAAAGCCGGTCTCATCGATGTGGCTCTGCGGGACGCGGGCGTGGCCGTGCTGGTCGACGTACGCGACGAGTCGGCTGAATCCTGATGCCCACTGATACGCGTGAGGATTCCATGCCCAGCCGTCGACAGATTCGAGTCGCTCGATGCGGTCGGTGGAGAGCGCATTGTTCGTGTACCTCGTTCGTTGGGTCGCTACCCATGTGCCGAGGCGGAAACCGGTCTGGTCGACATACGATTGAGGGACGAGGGCGTGGCCGTGCTCTGCCGCGTAGGCCAGTAGGCGAACGAAACCCTCGGCCCACCTGTCGCTGAGCGCGGCCCAACTCCAGCCGGGTACAGCTTCCTCGATACGCTTCATTCGGTCGGCGGAGAGTGCGCCGCGGGCGCGTGATGCACGCTGGTTCGACGCCCAGTTTCCGAGCGGGTACCCGTCGACGATGCAGTCTCTGGGTATGCGTGCGTGGCCGTGTCGATCGACGAACGCGATCAGCTGGGCCAGTCCCTCCTCCCAGCTGTCGGCGTGAGGATCCCAGGTCCATCCTGTCAGAGAGTTGAGTCGCTCGTACCGTTCGGTCGAGAGGCTGCCCTTGGCGTGGGCGCTGCGCTGTGTTTTGCACCATCCGCCGAGGCGGTAACTGTCGATCTCATAGGTCCTCGGTACGCGAGCGTGTCCGTGCTTCTCGACGTAGGTCATGAGGTGGGCGAATCCCTGTTCCCACTGGTCGGTATAGAGATCCCAGCTCCAGCCAGGTACGGACTGTTCGATCCGACGCACTCGTGCAGGATCGAGGGTGCCTTTGGCATACCTGCTGCGTTGGGTCGCTACCCATGTCCCGAGTCGGAAGCCGCTCTGGTTGACATGGTCCTGGGGAACGAGGGCGTGGTCGTGCTCGCTCACGTAATCAGCAAGGTGAGCGAGGCCCTCCGCCCACTGGTCTGCGAACGTGTCCCAGCTCCACCTTGCCAGATCTTCAAGTCGTTTCACCTGTTCCTCCGGCATGCGTCCTGTGGCGTACCTGCTGCGCTGGGTAAGAACCCATTGCCCGAGACGGAAGGTTCCGACCAGGCACTCTCTTGGGACGCGGGCGTGGCCATGCTGCTCCACAAAGCTGGCGAGTACAGCAAATCCGTGTTCCCACTGATCGGCGATCGGGTTCCATGTCCAGCCGGGCAATGCCGCCAACCGCAGTTGCCGGGAGGCGGAGAGGTTTCCGGTGGATTGTGCGCGACGTTGTACTCCGACCCACTGCCCGAGCCGGAATTTGTCCTCTGATTCGAACGCGTCCGGTACTCGGGCATGGCGGTGCTGGTCGACGTAGGCTTCCAGGTGGCGGAATCCCTGCTCCCACTGGTCTGCAACGGCATCCCATGTCCAGCCTGGCAGGGCTTCCAACCGACGCTGCCGCTCGGCAGAGAGATTCCGGTTGCGACGCTGAACCTTGCACCACTGCCCGAGGCGGTACCCTGCATGGTCGACATGACCGATGGGGACGCGGGAGTCGCCGTGCTGGTCGACGTAGGCGGCCAGGTGCCGGAATCCCTGCTCCCACTGATCAGCGAGGACATCCCAGGCCCAGCCGGGCAGCTCGTTGAGACGTCGTTGCTGCTCAACAGTCAAGGTGCCCTTGGTACGTCGGTTGCGTTGCGTACCAACCCAGCTTCCCAGTGGGTATCCCGTTTCATCGACATACGATTTGGGCACCTGTGCGTGCTGATGCTCGCCTACGTAGGCGGACAGCCGCGTGAAGCCTTCCTCCCACTGATCACCGACCGGATCCCACGACCACATCGGCAGCGCTTCCAGTCGCGCTGCTCGATCAGGGGCGAGCCGCCCCTTATTGAAGGTGGCACGTTGGATCCCGACCCACTGACCCAAACGGTATTCGTTCACGGTGTATGAGCGGGGGACCCGAGAGTGACCGTTGGCCTGAACATAGGCTTTGAGGAGGCTGAAGTTCTTCTCCCACAAATCAGCGTGGGGGTCCCAGCTCCAGCCGGGCAGGTTGCTCAGTCGTTCGATCTTGTCCGCGGACAATGTTGCGGCGGCGTGTTTGTCCCGTTGCTTGGCAACCCAACTGCCGAGGCGGTGGTCCCCGACGGTGTAGTCCTTCGGAACGCGGGTGTGTCCGTGCTCTTCGGCGTACTCCCCGAGGAGTATGAACCACTCTTCCCACGGGTCGACGACGGTCCAACCGGGTAGGGCTTTGAGTCGTTCGGCCCTGTCAGCGGGCAAGGTTCCCTTGGCGAGACGATGTCGCTGGTTACTGAGCCAGCTGCCGAGACGATGGTCGTCGACGGCGTAGGTTTGAGGGACACGAGGATGCCCGTACTTCTCGACATAGGATACGAGCAGCGCGAAGAACTTGTCCCACTGGTCCGCATCCGGGGTCCACGTCCAGCCTGGCAAGGCTTGCAGGCGATCGGCTCGGGTTGGGTCGAGCACGCCTTTGTTGTATCTGCTGCGCTGAATTTGGACCCAACCACCGAGATCGCATCCGTCGACCGTGTAGCCCTTTGGCGCACGAGAATGCCCATGTTCCTTGGCAAACCCCGCAAGATGCGCGAACCTGGCTTCCCACTGGTCAGACCGAGGATCCCACGACCACCCCCGCAGGTTTCCGAGACGCGCTTCCCGGTCAGGTAGCCCGCGGCCAGCGGCATGATTCGTGCGCTGGATCGTCACCCATGCACCGAGCTTGTACTCGTCAACTGTGAAGGACTGCGGGACTTGAGCATGGCCGTGTTCGTCGACGAACGTGACCAGTCGCGCGAATCCCTCTTCCCACTGGGCAGTGAGTGCATCCCAAATCCAGCCCGGGACTGCATCGAGTCGTTGTACGCGTGCAACATCAAGTCGCCCTTTGGCATACTTGTGCCGCTGAGTAGCCACCCAAGATCCGAGAGCATGGCCGTCGGTCTTATAGGCTGCCGGAACCAGCGCGTGCCCCTCTTGTTCGACGAACTGTTCAAGCAAGCCCAGCCAGAATTCCCATGTGGAGGTCGTTTTCTCGACCAGTCGTATGGTGAACGCCTCAGCGAACTCGCGGGAGACGGTTGTGGGCAGGTCGACAACGATCTTGCTGGGAAGCCGGATCGATCCCGGCCCGCATCGAGTGCTGAGTCCGTGTCGCAGATGATCGAGAGTCTCGCCCAGCACGTCGTCGTGGCAACGAAGTGCCTGGATCACATCCCACACAGGTTTGAAGCTGGACTCGTTGAGGACAGTCTCCGGATCTTGTTCGGCGTCGACGAACACAGGGATGACGATCGTGCCGAGCGTCTTGTCATCAGCACGTCGGATCGCGCGCCCAACTGCCTGAACGATGTCGACCTCAGACTGCCGAGGATCGATGAACGCGACTCCGTCGAGGGCTGGAACATCGATACCTTCGTTGAGACACCGAGCGTTCGTCATCAGTGCCCTGTCGCAGTCATGAAGACCAGACAGCTTCTGGAGCAAAGCATGACGCTTGCCCGTCGGCATCTCCCCAGAGACATGTGCAGCCCACAGTTCGCCCGTTGGCCGTTGTCCCGGCGGCATCCAATCGATGACCGCAGGCAGATCCGCGGCGAACTCGCGCGCACGACTAACCCGCGAATGGAAACTGATGGTGCGACGCAAGTCGTAGCGGTGCATCGCCTTCGCCAAACCGATCTGGCCGGCCAGCGTACGGGCATCAGTGACCTTTACCCCATCGGTCGTAACGAAGCGTCCTTGTTCGGCCCAGGACCGGTAGGTCGCATTGTCAACACCTACGACAACCACTCGATAGTCGGTCAGCAGACCGTTGGCAATCGCCTCGGAGAACCCGAGCCGGTGGAACACCGGACCGAACTTCGCGTGATCATCCATGGAAGCGATCTCGAACTCGGCTTCGCGAGCCTCTCTCACAACATCGCCCGTGAAGAAGCGCGGGGTCGCGGTCATGAACAGGCGGCGCCGTGCCTGGATAAGTCCATCGTCGAGGATCGTCGCGAACTCCGCAGATGATCGCCCAGCACAACGATGCGCCTCATCCGCGACAGCGAGATCGAACGCGGGTACACCCGCAAGGCTGAACGCCTTGGCAACCTGTGGCGAGGATTGATATGTCGTGAACACGACACGACGCCCCGCACCTCGCAGGAACGCCGCGATCTCTGCTGGTTCGGTCGTCACCGGGCGGCCGAGGTCGATGACGGTCGCCGCAGCCGAGTCCCGGCTGGCGACAGTCTCATCCGAGCAAACAGCTAACGAGGTGAACGCCGACGAGCTATTGGCAGCCCACTCACGCAGGGTCTGGGCCAGCAACGCAAGCGATGGCATCAAGACAAGAGTCCGCTCAGCACCGAGTTGGTCGCTGATGAACACACTCGTGAGAGTCTTGCCCGTACCACAAGCCATGATCAGCTGGCCCCGATCCCGGCCCTCATCGAACCCCTTCAATACCGCATCGATCGCCGACCGCTGGTACGGCCAAGGCTGCTTACCCACCACTGGACGCGCGTGCAGGTGGTCAGGCGAGGCCGGCCAGTCGACCTGCGATGCTTCGAGATTCCCACGGAGCAGTACGGCGCACTGTTTCTCCTGAGCTTCGAGTGTGCGTTTGGCGGTGGCTCCGATCTGATTGGTCGTAGCGATGAGCAGTCTGAACGAGAAGATCGAGCGAGCCGACTCGGAGATGAAGGTGTCGATATCGCGTTTGGTGACCGAGGTCGTCTCGGCGTAGGCCTTGGCCTGGATCGCCCACAGCTTGCCGTCGCGGTCTCTGGCAACCAGGTCGATCCCGGCGTCGCTACCCCACTTCTCGGGCCAATCGTCCCATAGCCACACCTGCTCGAGTTCGCTGGCGTAGGACGGATCGTGGGTCAGCAACCACTGGCAGATCCGCTCGAACTGAGTACCTCTGCGGACGCTGTTATCCGGATCCAGCTGGTCAAGAAGCTCGGCAAGTGATGGCACGCGGCGGTTTCCTCCTGTTGAGAGCACAAGTAACTGCAGACGACGCTTCCCCCCGGACGCGAAGGTTAGCGATGGGGTGTGACAAGTCGCCGGGCCCGCAGCCAGCGCCTTCCAGGGCCACGCTTCGTCCGTCTGGCAGTGCTTGGTGTCAGTTATTTCTCGTGGCCTAGCGGCATCGAGATCGGGCTGCTGGTGTCGTCGTGAGTCGCCGCGACACTTCGAGAGGAGACCGATGATGGCTTCGGCCGATTTTGTCAACGTCGGATTGAACCATCGTTGACACGCGCCCGGCGGGCGGTGGACCGTCGGCAGGTGGTCGATGGGCGGCAGTCGGGGGGCTCGTTCGGCGTTGCGAAGGATGAGGCCATGACGGCGGTCGCGGAGGCGCTCAGGTGGTTACGTATCAAAGGTGTTTGACACATAGCAGTGTGAGCGGGCGCGTCTGCTGTGGAGCGAGACGATGATCCGCCAGGTCGGGACCCTCACCGAGGCGCGGCCGTTGATCGACGTGTCAGTGCGTGGTGGGATATTCAGATTGTGACGCAAGGCACGTGCGACGGCGCTGATGATGTGCAGAGGCTTCGTGATCTGAAAACCGCTCTCCTTGATAAGGAGTACTTCGCCCTATCGCTGGGCGCGGATCGCCGCGGAGTCCCGTTCTGGGGGAAACAGACACACTGGGTGGGTTGGTCCGAACGGAACCCTCGTTGGGAGATCAGGGAAGCCAGTGTGGTGGATGCAAGCCACATGATGTTTCTGTGGAAGAAAACCGGCCGGAGCTGGTTGATTGTGAACGACGATCTCGCGCTTGCCGTCTTCGTAAGATGGGGCGGAAATGCCCTGGTTGAGAAGGAGCTCGCCGAGAATCGCCTGCCCGACGTGATCGGGCCCTTTGAGTGTGTGCGTGACGGAGCCGTGGAGGTTGGTGGGTTCGGCTTCCTGTCGACTGACCATCTGACCAACGACGCGATAGAACGTCGTGCGCCAAATCGGACGCTGCGGATGCAAGTGCTCAAACGGGACGACTACCGATGCGTGATATGCGGCCGCAGGGCAATGGACCATATCGATGTCGAGCTGAGATTCCCCCGCTGAGCCGGAGAGCGGATTACCTGGTTCCGACTGGAACCGGTTGATGGTAGCTGGCTTCGCATTCGTCGGGTGAACGCCAACCCAGCTTCTTCTGGATGCGCTGGGTGTTGTACCAACCGTCGATGTAGGCAAACAGCGCGTTCTCGGCGTCCTCGCGGGTTCGCCACGAGTTGCGGTAAACCAGTTCGGTTTTCAGGGTGGAGAAGAAGTTCTCCATGAGCGCGTTATCGTAGGAATCGCCGACCGATCCCATCGATTGGGCAATCCCGTTGTCGGCGAGCCGATTTGCGAACCGGAAAGCCGTGTAGGTCGACCCACGATCGGAGTGATGGATCAATTCGCCGTCGCGAACATCTCGGGACCAGATGCCGTATTCGAGGGCACCGAGCACCAGGTCGGTGTCGCAGCGGTCGGAGGTCTTCCACCCGACGATCCGGTTGGAGAACGCGTCCCGGACCGCGGCCAGCCAGAACACGCCCTCACCGGTCGGGATGCGCGTGGCATCGGCGACCCAGAGTTTGTTCGGGGCATCGGCGGTGAAGTCGCGTTCGACCAGATCTGGCGCCAGCTTGGCTCGTGGGTCCTGCCGGGTCGAGGGTGTCCGCCATTTCCTGCGCAGGAACGAGCCCTGCAACTCAGCCGAGCGCATCAACCGCTCGACTCGCTTGCGGCCGACCCGCAGACCTCGACGGGCCAGGGTGGCATGCACCCGTGGCGACCCGTAGGTCCCGCCGGAACTGGTGTGAATGTCGATGATCTCGGCCAACAGTTGCTCGTCCTGCAATCGCCGCGGTGACGGGTTCTTCGCGCGCTCGAGCCATCCGTAGTAGGTCGAGGACGCGATACCGAGAACCCGTAGTACGAGCTCGACCGGGTGCTGCGGATGCTGTTCGATGAACCGCACGATCACCTCCGGGTCTGGTCGAGCTCCGAGGCGAAATACGCACTCGCAGAACGCAACACCGCGTTGACCCGTTCGAGCTCGGCGACCTTCTTTCGCAGCTGTTTGTTCTCCTCGGCCATGTCCGTGGTCGGCCGATCGGCCCGCTCACCAGCATCGGCCTCGGCCTGGCGGATCCAGTTCCGCAACGCCTCGTGATGCACCCCCAACTGCTCGGCGAGTTTGCGGATCGTCGGCTTGGGATCCGACTCCCGGTACAACCGGACCGCGCGAGCCCTCAACTCGTCGGGGTACTTCCTCGGTGCTGCCACAGATGACTCCTTCCGGTCCTATCGGACCACACATCGGAGCCCTCCGGAAAACGGGGGAATCTCACCCTTGCCCCTGCCCGAGGGGCAGATCACCGGGCAAGGCCTGGTCGCCAACCCCGGCGTGCCCGGCAAGTCCGAATACGACCTTGCGATCACCGGGGGCACCGGCACCTACAAATCGGCCCGCGGCCAGATCCACGTCGTGGTCATCACCGCCGAGCAGACCGAGCTGACTGTCCACATCGCCTGAAGGTCCAGGGGAACCGCTTCGGGCTGAGCAGGCTTCCAACCTTTGTGGTGTTGTACAACGATCGGTTCTCCGACATTCCGCAACTCTGGAAGGGTGTGGTCTGGAAGCCCAGGTCGCCGAGTTGGCAGTGTGTCGAGAATGATTGGTGTCAACGATTCTCGGTCACACCCGTCCCCGCGCCCGCGGGCAGCCTCAGCTGATAGCCGGTGACGCCGAGCATGTTCGCTGGGCCCGCGCGATGCCCCGTCGGGAGGAGGATGTCTCGTCGTTTTTCGCTCAGGGTTGGTGCTCGTCCCACCACCAGGCGATGGTCGCTGCTGGGGGTAGCTCGGTCCGGGGATCGCTGGGCTGGTCGGTGATCACTGGGTGGTAGGGCAGGTTGTAGCGGGTGGCCGCGGCGGCGGCGAAGTTCATGTTTCCAGCCACGATCAGGTCGATTCCCTCGAGGTAGGTGCGGCAGTCGTCGTTGGCGTCGCGCAGTAGCTGCGCCCGTAGCTGCAGATAGCGAGTCATGATGCGGTCGCGGTAGGCGATCCCGGAGTCGATGACCTGCGCGACCGACCAGTCGGGGTACTCGTTCCGGAGGGCTGAGAATAGGTTGTAGTCCTTGCCTTCTCGATCGAGTTCCCTCAGGTAGGAGTAGCGGTCGTTGTCCAGCGCGGCGGTCATCATCGCTGTGTCGACGGCTGCCCGGAACCGGGGATGCGACAGTTGTTTTTCGTCGAGTGCGATACCCTGCACCGCGTCCAGATAGGCCGGCGCGGCGTAACATCCGCTGATGCCCATTCGTAACGCCAGGTAGTCGTTGAGCGTCAGGGCCGTGCCGCGTTCGCGCAGGGCTACCTCCCAGCCCAGTGCCGACACCCATTGGCTTTGTCCGGCGAGGAAACGCTCCCATTGCACCGGTGTCATGCATCGGCGCAGCCTCTTGAACACGTCGGCCAGCGCTGCCTCCAACGCGTCGGTGGTGGCAGGCCAGGAGTTCGGTGAGCGCACGATCCGTTCCCAGCGGCCGATCGCGAGCATCGCCTCGCAGGTACGCGTCAGCGCGGCCAAGCGGTCCTGCGCCACCCACGCCCACGCGTTGTAGTTCGCCAGCAGCTGCGCCAGCTCGCCGGTCGCACGTGGGTAGCAATAACTGAGAAGTCCCGCGCCGACCTGGGAGACCATCACGTGGATCATGTCGTCGCCCTGTCCGAGTTCGAAACCCCGCACCCACCGCAGCGTCTGTTGCTGTATCGAAGTGGCATCGGGATGGATGTCCGGCTGCAACGGGAGATAGAAAGTCAAAAGCCGCTCGATGACCTCCTGGTCGGGTGGGGTGGCGGTCGGTGATGGCAACGGTGCGGCTCCTCGGTTGGTGAACGATCACAGGTCCCGGTCGGTGACCTGACTGATGAGGTGGTCCAGCAGCACAGCACCGCTGGGATGGAACCCGGCCGTCTCGAGCGTGGTGCGCGCCTGGCGGCAGCGGTCGCTGATCATCTGTTCCACGGTGGCCCGGGCGCCGGTACTGGTGATGACGTCACGAACTCGCGCTGCGCCTTCTTCGTCCAGGCCGGGGTTGCCGACCAGGGCGGCCAGTATCGCCGCTTGGGCGGGTCCGGCTCGCTGACGGGCGATGGCCAGCAGCACGGTGTGCTTGGCGTCCCGCAGGTCATCGAGATTGGGTTTCCCGGTCACGGCAGGGTCGCCGAACACAGCGAGGATGTCGTCGCGCAGCTGGAATGCCTCGCCGAGCGGTACCGCGTACTCGGTGCAGGCGGCAAGCAGAGCGCTGTTCGCGCCGGCGAGCACCGCGCCGATCTGCAGCGGGCGCTCGATGGTGTACTTCGCGGTCTTGTAGCGGCCGATCGCCAGCGCGGTCTCCACATCGGCCGCTGGGTCGCCCGCGGTGAGCAGGTCGAGGTACTGACCACTGAGGGTCTCGATGCGCATCGCATCCAACAGCCGCCACAGCATCGCTGCCGGGGCTGACGGCAGATCGGCGGTGGCCGCCAAGTCATAGGACCAGCCCAGCGCCAAGTCACCCAGCAGTATCGCGGCGTTGACACCCAACCGGTCACGGCTGCGATGACCTGGGTTGTCGGCGGCGATACGCCGGTGCGCGCTCGGCTTGCCGCGGCGAGTCGCGCTGTCATCCATCACGTCGTCATGGATGAGCGCGAAAGCATGAAACAGCTCCAGCGAAGCCGCGACCCGCGTTATGGCGGCCGGCGCACTGCGAGCACCGCCGACTTGCCATCCGCAGTAACACAACAGCGGCCGCAGTCGTTTACCTCCAGCCAGGAACTCTTGCAGCCACCCGACGAATAACGGCAGCTGCGGCGTACTCGCACACTCGAGCTTCTCAGCCAGAAACCGTGACAGCACCCTGTCCACTGCGCCGGGAACGGCGGCGGGATCCAGCTGCGGCTCGGGGTGTGTGGTTCGAATGGTCCATGCGACCGGCGGTGACACCATCTGCTCCCCCTGCCCGAATACCCGGCACGGTCAATCATGACACCGCGCAAGCTATCGCACCCGCGAATGACAATCCTTGTGCTTCAACGGGATAAGCCAACAAGGCCCCGAGCACAGTGCACATCTACCTTGTCGATCCCCATCACACCTACGACCGGCAGAACTCCGACAAGCGTCGGTTGGGTGAGTGATGCTGCGACCTCGCCACCGCGCGTCTGCTTCCTGATCTTGTGCGCCTGGAGCGTGGAGCGAGCGCCCCTGCCTGAAGGTTGACGCGCCAGACCACGCGACCGTCGCGCGAGCGCGGGGCGGTATCGGGGGGAATCGATGCAACGACTGCCCGCAGTATTAAAGGGATTTGAATACGCTGGCATTGCCAGTTGTATCGCATCGGCTGGCACCCGACCGCACCATGCCTACGCCGCCGGGTTCCCACGCGCGTCCTGCGTATTCTGCGTCCTTTCCTCCCGCGCTGCGCTCGTGCGTGCCGCGCGAATGTTTCCCGAGTTTGCCGCGCAATACGCCGCCGTCGAACACGCTGTCGGCCACCGCTTCCGCGCCGACCGCTCGATGGCCGACATCATCACCGAAGCCACCACCGCCACGCCGGGTACGCCGGAGCCACCCGCCGCCGGCCGCCTGGCCAAGCGACGGCACCGCGACGTCTGCGGTGTCCCGGGGCTTCGGTGCTGGGTGGTGCGCCGATGAGGGTAGTCAGAACCGGTAGCGGAGGATGCGGGTGCCTTGCCGGGACAGTACGGTGCTGTGGCTCATGAGCCGGGTGGCCGCGCGCAGTGGCTGGGGAAAGTCGGCGATTTCCGGGGCGCGGGTGAGTAGTTGCTCCTCGACCATGGTCAAGCCGGCGTTCCAGGTCTCGGGGTCGTGCGGGTCGTCGAAGCCCTGGGCGGCGGTGATGCCGATGGCCTTGATCGTCGGGTGGTACTTCATCGACCAGGCGGCGAAGCGGGTGTAGCCGTTGATGGCGAGTTCGCCGGTGTCGAAGTGCGCGGTCAACTCCTGGGTCATCCGCTGGAAGGTGTCGCCGGGCAGGAACGGCAGCAGACCTTCGGCGACGATCATGGCCGGCCGGTCGCGGGGCAGCGGGTCGAGCCAGCCCGGTGTGGTCAGATCGGCGCCGATGCGCAGTGACCGGTCCGGGAGGAACTGGGGCCGCAGGTCGACGATGTCGGGAAAGTCGACGTCGTACCAGTCGACGCCGGCGGGCGGGTCGCAGCGGAAGACGCGTGTGTCGAGTCCGCAGCCGAGGTCCAGCACGACGGCGTCAGGGTGGTCGGCGACGAACGTCCGGACCGCCTCGTCGAGTTTCTTGGCGCGTAGGGCGGTGCCGCAGACGAGGCTGGGCTTGAGCTCGAGTTTGGCGAAGTCGTAGTCGATCATGTCGGCGATGCCGGCGGCGTGGGTGTCGCCGAGGATCGGGTGGGGAAGTTTGGTGTCCAGAGCCCTCGCATAGAGGGTGAGCAGCAAGGTTTCCCGGAGCGGGTCCAGGTCCAGTCGCAGGCGGTGCACGAGAAGTCCTTATGTTGTCGGGGGATTGCGGGCGGCGATGTCGCGTAGCCAGGTCAGGGACTGCTGGGCGGCGCGGATGCGTTCGGTGTGCGCCCCTTTGCCACCGGCGAGTCTCATGCCCTCGTCGGCGATGTCGCCGAAGGCGCCGAGGCTGTCGAGCTTGCGCTGGATCACCCTGTGCCAGGCGTCGTCCTCGATGCGGTAGTAGGTGGTGCGGTCACCTGGCACGCGAACCTTGCGGATCAGCCCGATGGCGGCGAGGAAACGCATGTTCGAAGTCAGCGAAGCGCGGCTGGCCTGGATCGTCTCGGCGATCTGGGCGGCGGAGCGCTCAGGCGGGTCGCAGATCATCAGCAGGCCGAGGATGCGGCCGGTGATCGGCGCGAGCGCCCATTCCTCCACACAGAACGTGGCCACCCGCTCGACCCACCGCAGCACCTCGTCCTGGTTGTCCTGACTGGACATAGCGGTCCTCCTCGCTGACTTGTCGGAGCCGTCACTGTGTCATGGCGGCAACCGACTCGCGTGTGGGCGTAGGGGTAACGGTGGCGAGCCGGGTCTTGCGCAGGTAGCGGTCGAACCAGTCCACGGCCAGCGCCATCGCCTCGTCGAGTCCCGGACCGGTGTAGAGGCCGAGGACGTCATAGGGCAGCACCTCCAGCCGTTTCGGCTCGCCAGCCCTGGCGAACGCGCTCTGTGCCTCCTCGAGCATGTGGTACGGGTCCCACCCGCCGTTGGCGATCATCAACAGCGGGGTGGGCGACAGCCGGTGGATGAGATCCTCCGGCGCGAAGGTGAGCAGGTGCTCGGCGGAGTCGAGTGTCTTCTCGTTGCGGTAGCTCGGGAACATCTCCGCAGCCAGGTCCGGCGTGTCCCGCACGGTCTCCCCGTCCAGGCTCAGGTGCGGGACCCGGGCACTGGCCCCGCCCTCGTAGCGGCGCTGCCAGTCCTCGTCCAGCCGGTCCCGCAGCGCCTGCACACCGGCGCGTCCGACCAACCGCTCCAGGTACCGCCACCCGTTCCACACGCTGGGGCTCTGCACCACGACACACTTCGCGCGCCGGTCGAGCACCGCGGCCTGCACCGCGACCGAGCCACCGACGCTGACACCCCACAACCCGATCCGTGCCGGGTCCACCTCCGGCCGGCTCTGTAGGTAGGAGATCGCGCTGCGGAAGTCCTCCACCTGCCGCTGCGGGTAGTCCTGGCCGCGAGGTTCGCCCTCGCTGGCACCGACCGTGCGATAGTCGATCGCCAACACGGCGAACCCAGCGCGCACGAAGTACGGCGCGAACACGGCCAGCGCCTCCTTGACCATCACCCCGCTGTGCCCCAGCACCAGACCGGGAACCGGGGCGTCCGCCTCCGGCAAGTACAGGTCCCCGGCGCACGAGGTGCCGAGACTGTTGAACGTCACCTGCTCAGGACGCGGAGTCATCGCCGCCACCTTCCATTCGAATCCAGCTAGTCATTTCAGTCTCGACTGAAATGACTAGCTATGTCAACCCCAAGCTTTCTAAGCCGGGTGGCATGGGAAACGGTCGTTCGGCGCCGAGTGGCGAGCCTGGCCGCATTCCGCGACGTCACCGCCGCTGGAATGGAATTGGCGGGAACCGACACAGCCCGTGTCCGGCGACTGCGGACCGCACATGAGGTCCACGACTGGATGACCAAGCGTCTCTGAGGAACCCCTTCCTTTCCGAAAGGACGGCAAGTGACAACTTCATGGACGCACTGCGAGCGGACCGCGATCGTGGCCGGTGGCGGTATCGGCGGACTCGCCGTCGCGATCGGGCTGCGGCGGGCCGGATGGTCGGTCACCGTGCTGGAACGCCGCCCCGATCGTGGTGAGATCGGGGCCGGTTGGTCGTTCGCACCCAATGCCGTGCGCGCGGCGGACACACTGGGCGTCGGCGACGACCTGCGCGCGGTGTCGGTCCCGACGCAGGCCGGGGCCGCATTGTGCACACCCGGCGGCCGCTATCTCATGCGATTCCGCCCAGGACGCGACACAGCACTGCTGGCCAACCATCGCGCCGATCTGCACCGCGCACTACTTGCGCACGTTCCCGCCGACTGTGTGCGCCCGCAGCCGAAGTCACCGGCATCGAACAATCCGACAACGAGGCCGTGGTCGCCTACCGCACGCCGGATGGTTCATCCCAGCTCACGGCAGATGTGATCGTCGGAGCCGACGGGATCCACAGCGCGGTTCGCCGGTCGATCTTCCCGGATGCTGCAGGGCCGGTTTTCCAACGTATCCTGTGCCGGCGTGGCGTCTCCGCACCGGGTTCGGCGGGGCCGGTCGAGGGATTTCAACCTGGGGTCGTGGTGCACGGTTCGGAGCCCACCCGTTGCCCGGACAGCGCGTGTTCTGGTTCCTCACCGTCCGCCAGGACCAGCCCGGCACCCGATACGCCGGGCAATCGGGCCGAGATCAGCCACCGGATCGGCGATTGGCACGACCCCATACCTGCCCTGGTGGGTGCGACACCACCCGGTCAGGCACCGTTCCTCCGCAAGAAACGAGCACCACGAAACCGGGCGTCGGAGCGTGTTCGGCTGGGAAGGATCGGCTGCCGACTATTCCTCGGTCAGTTCGTCGAGTAGGTCGGCGGCGTCGTTGTTGCCGTTGGCGGCGAGCTCGCGCAGTTTATCGATGTCGTCGCGTTCAGAGGCGAGTTGAACGAGTTCATCGGTCGCATCCTGGTTGCCGGCGGCGGCAAGCCGTTGTAGTTCGGTGGCGTCACCGCGCTCTGCCGCGAGTTGAACGAGTTCATCGGTGGCAATGCTCTTGCCCCCAGCGGCAAGCTGCCGCAGTTCGGCCACGTCGCCGTTTTCGGTGGCCGGCTCGATAAGCTGCGCAGCGGCATCGGCATCTCCTGCAGCGGCTCGGTTGCGCAGGTCGGTCAGCTCCGCATCGGTCATGACCGCAAGCGTATTCGTGGGCCGCAACGGATGAGATCGTCTGTTCGATCGGGCTCAGGCGTTGGCGAGGCGGTTGGAGGTCGACGGTCAGCATCATTACGTCGTCGCTTTCGCCGGGTCATACCTCGACCTGGGAGCCCATGATCACAGTGCGCTCGCGGGGCAGCCCGAAGTAGTCGGCCGCGTCGGAGGTGATGAAGGAGGTGGCGATGAACAGGCGTTTGCGCCATGCCGCCATGGTGGCCGCGTCGCCCTTCTTCAGTTCGATCTTGGATAGGAAGTAGGAGGCGTCGTCCACCGAGATCGGGCCTTCGGTGCGGGCCGGATCCAGCTGACGCAGAATGTGCGGCACGTTGGGAGGCTCCATGTAGCCGTGATAGGCGGTGACGTGGATGATTCCGTCCTCGCTGTAACCGAGCGCGTCGATGCGGACACGGTCGGCTTCGGCGACACGGGGAAGGGGCTGGGTCTCCAGCGACAGGATCACGACATGTTCGTGCAACACGCGATTGTGCTCGACGTTGGCGCATCGCCAAGGGTGTGGTCTTGCTACCGCGGTTGAGGAAAACGGCGGTGCCGGGTACTCGGGTCAACGGTGGTTCACGGTCTCGGAGTTCACCGACGAACTCGCGCAGCGGCCCCTCGGCCTTCTCGCGTGCGGCGGTGACGACGACACGGCCGCGGGCCCAGGTGATCATCACGGTGAACGCGGTGACGCCGATCAGCAGCGGTAGCCACGCGCCGTGCACGAGCTTGGTCATGTTCGCCGCCAGGAACAGTGCGTCGATGGCCAGTAGTGGGATCGCGCCGAGCAGCACCAGCCACAGCGGGGTGCGCCACTTGGTGTGGGCCACGTAGAAGAACAGCAGCGTCGTGATGGTGATCGTCGCGGTCACCGCCATACCGAAGGCGTAGGCCAGCGCGGCGGAGGACTGGAAAGCGAAGACCAGCGTCAGGACGGACACCATGAGCAGCCAGTTGATCCAGGGAACGTAGATCTGCCCGATGGTCGATTCCGAGGTGTGCGCGATGCGCAGCCTCGGCAGATACCCCAGCTGCACCGCTTGGGAGGCTACCGAGAAGGCACCGGTGATCACCGCTTGGGAGGCGATCACTGTCGCGGCGGTGGCCAGCAGCACCAGCGGTAGCCGCGCCCAGCCGGGGGCGAGCAGGAAGAACGGACCACTGACGGTGGCCTGGTCACTCAAAATCAGTGCGCCCTGCCCGATGTAGCTCAGGGTGCAGGCCGGCAGGACCAGTCCCAGCCACCCCCAAGTGATGGCCTTGCGTCCGAAATGGCCCATATCGGCATACAACGCTTCGGCGCCGGTGACCGCGAGGACGATGGCGGCCAGGGCGAAGAACGCGATGTGGAAATGCCCGATGGCGAAACTCAGCGCATAGGTCGGCGACAGTGCCTTCAAGATTTCCGGATGTCGGAGGATCCCCGCGACGCCGAGGGTGCCGATGGCCAGGAACCACACGATCATCACCGGCCCGAACAACCGCCCCACAGCGGCGGTGCCACGCCGCTGAACAGCGAACAGGGCGATGATGATGACCACCGTGATCGGGATGATCAGGTTCTCCAGGTCGGGTTCGACGATCTTCAGCCCCTCCACCGCCGAAAGCACCGAGATGGCGGGCGTGATCATGCTGTCGCCGAAGAACAAAGCGGCACCGAATATTCCGACGCCGGCCAGGACGGCGGCTGCGCGGCGGCCACGTGTTCCGCCGAGGCGCCGAAGCAGCGTGATCAACGCCATGATCCCCCCTTCACCGTCGTTGTCCGCGCGCATCACCAGCGAGATATAGGTAAGGGTGACGATGATCATCACCGACCAGAAGATCAGCGACACCACCCCGTACACGTTGGCGGTACTGACCGGCACCGGATGCGGATCCTGCGGATTGAACACCGTCTGCAAGGTGTAGATCGGGCTGGTGCCGATATCGCCGAACACCACCCCCAACGCGCCCACCACCACCGCCGCACGCACCGGGCCACGACCCGCTGTGTGCGCCGGCGAACCGGCCTGCGTCTCGGTAACCATATGCCGTGCTCCTCCTCAACCTGGGCCCGCACCATATCGTGCCGTAGACGCGATCGAAGTCGACAAGACACCGGGACCAGCCCTCGGACCCGGATGCCGACCGCTGAAGTCTCAGCGCCGCCCTGCCCTCATAACCCAGCCGGGCGGAGGACAAGCACCACAGGTGAACCCGGAAAATCGTGGGTCGGTGCCGACCAGTGCCCAGGCGACCAGTCGACCTGCGACCAGGAGCCGAGACCGCCTGCCCTGCACCGCGCAACTGTGGTGTTGCAGTAGCCGTCAGCAAGCCCGTGCAGCGTCCTGGCCTGGTGTGAACAGGTGGCACCACGTGTCAGTGGCTGTGTCAGGCTCGTGTCAGGGCGCTGTCAGGCCAGACGCTGACAGTTATTGCCATGACGAAGAACAACACCTCCTCGACCGCCTCGACCTGGACGGGCATGGTGTCGGTCGACGACACAGCGCTGGCCGTGACCGATACCGGTGGCCCCGGCCGACCGGTCGTCTATCTGAACGGCGCCTACGCCAGCCAGCGGCCCTGGCGGCCGGTGATCGACGAACTCGGCAGCGATTTCCGGCACATCACCTACGACGAGCGGGCTCGCGGCAAATCGAAGCGGTCGGCGGACTATTCCTTCGAGGCGTCGTTGCGAGACGTGGATGCCGTTCTCGCAGCGCGGGATGTACAGCGGCCGCTGCTGGTTGGTTGGTCCTACGGCGGGATCCTTGCCTGGCACTGGGCCGACCGGAATCCCGACCGTGTCGCTGGGGTGGTGACCGTGGATGCGGCACCCTACGGGTTGACCGGTGAGGAGGGAAGGGAACGGATCCGCAAGCTGTTCCGGCGGATGCGGCTGGTGCTGCCGCTGGCGCGTCCGTTCGGGTTGGCCGCGCGGATGAGTGCCGACCAGCATGCCGAGGTCAACATCGATGTCAATGAGGTCGCCGCGGCCAGCGTGCCGGTTCTCGAACGCCTGACCTGCCCGGTGCGGTTCGTGCTGGCCACGGGTGATGGCCTCGGCACCGGCGGCGGGGAGATGGAGCAGGTGCGGGCTTCATTGGATCCGGTGCTTGCCCACAACCCGAACGTGAAGGTGAGCGCGAAGGTCGCCAGCAACCACGACAAGATCCTGCGCAAGGACTTCCGCGCCGTCGCCGCGGCTGTCCGCGAGACGGTAGCCGCCGCGGACCAGCAGGGTTCGCCGAGCCGATAGCCGCCGGGCCGGCGTACCCGGCCGCGGTGAGCAATCCGGACATCCCGGGTGCCGACCTCGCCCCTATCCACTTGAACCGTTCGATCGAATTTGTCCACAACACCTTTCAGGAGCCCTCCACCATGCCCGTCACCCTGACCGACCAGGACAAGACCACCCTGCAGACCGCCGCCTACGGCGCTGTGTCACTGATGTCTGCCGCCGATGCCACCGGCTGGCGGCACAAGGCCGCCACCGACGGCTCCATCGCCCTGTCGTCGGCGACCGGCCAGGTCGGCCACGTGCTCGCCAAGTACCCGAAGGGCATGAAACTGAAGAGCAAGACCGTCGCCGAACTCGCCGATCAAGTGCTGCCGACGCTGACCGCCGCCGTGAGCTTGCTCAAAGCCCACGATGCGGCCCAGGCCGACAACTTCCGCAGCACCGTCCTCATCGCCGTCGAATCAGCCACCCGGCCCCACAAGGGCACGCCCAGCCCCACCCTGGCCGAGATGACCCGCAAGATCACCGCAGCCCTCGACGCCGCGTGACGGACGCCGCCCCGGACGATCACGGGGATTCGCAGCGGCGGACACCAGCAGGCTCGCCCGGCGAGTGCCGAGCGGGTGTCGGGCACGTATCCATCCGAATGCGCTGTCACGGGTCCCACCGCGGAGCCCTGACAGCAGGCACGGTAGATCCCGTCCACTCGATGTGCCTGAAACCGCGGTTAACGTGCGACGGCAGGTCATAGCGAAAGTTGGGTCTGTGAGCAGCTGCGCTCGCAGCCACTCACAGACCAACACCGTTACTGCCCCACCGGTCGGCGTCCTGGACGGCCCCGCCGTCATGCCGCAGGCGGGTGAGTAGGTCCCGTCCGGGCACAGGCCACGCAAAACCTGCCGTGGGACACGCGGCGCGGATGTACAGCACACATGACGACAGCCAGACCCTGCCATGGCCTGACCGCCTTTTCTCCCCCGGCTCGGTGGACACTTTCCGACTCATTCCACGTACCGCAATCACGAACAGTCAGAGGAATTCTCGACATGCGCGCCCTTGAAGACAGTCGACCGAACCGAGTAGTCCAGCAGTTGCTGAGCGACCGCCACTCCCTGCCGCTGTCGGTCGCGTTGCATCTTGTACCCGGCGTCCTGATCGTCGCCGCCTACCTGCTCATCGGCGGACCATTCATCCGGGCCATCGGATACCCGGTCCTCATCGGCTGGGCGATCGCCCTGTGCCTGGTTCTCATTCCGGTCCTGGTGGGGCTGCTGTGGCTGGGACGCCAGCACAACGGCCAGATCTCACTACACGGCGTGCTGCACTACACCGACAAACCCGTTCCGGGCGGGAGGTTGGTGGTGATGGTCGTACCGCTTATCGTGTGGATGACGGTGCTGAGCTTCGCGACAGCTCCGATCAACCGCTTCTTCCTCGAAACCTTCTTCACCTGGGTTCCGTACACGGACGGCGCCGGCAGCGCCACCGCATTCCTCGACGGATACTCGTACTCCATCATGCTCACCACGATGGTGATCTGCCTGCCGCTGACCGGGATCGCCCTTCCGCTCATCGAGGAGCTGTACTTCCGCGGTTTCCTGCTGCCCCGCATCGCCCACCTCGGCAATTGGGCGCCTCTGGTCAGCACGGTCTTGTTCTCGCTGTACCACTTCTGGTCACCGTGGGTGTTCGTGTCGCGGGTGATCTTCATGTTCCCGGGGTTCTGGTTCGCCTGGCGGAACAAGGACATCCGGGTATCCATCGGGATGCACGTCGGCGTCACCTCGATCGTGGCGACGTTCGGCACCATCGCCGTTGCGCTGAATCTCATCTAGTGCTCCTGCAAATCACCTCTCTTGCCTCCCGAGGGCGTTCAATGCCGGGACGTGATGGGCCGGCCACCGGTTCACCGGGGAGATCCACTGGCGGCCGGAGTTGATGCGGTCGACCAGGCTTAGTCGTTGTTTGAGGCTGATGGTGCCGATGCCAGCGGAAAGACGCGGCACACTATCGGGGTGTTGCGACTGCAAATGCCGGCTCCGAGCGAGTTGACCGATGACGTGATCCGCCAAGCGCGGCGACCGCTCCGAACTCCGGCCCGAGGACCATCGCCCCGATTACCAGAATCTGACTATCCAACACGTCGCGATCGCGGCAAGCGCGGTGGCGAAAGTCATTGGTCTGTGGTTCGCCACATCTGAAGAATCGCACGTGGTGGCAGACTTGGTCGCCAGAAACTTCTGCAGTGACGGCGGCCGTGGTCTGCGATGACACCACCACCGCCGCACTCCGGCCCACCACCGCCCACTGCAGCGTTTCCGACGTGGTGCCCGACCCCCGCACCGTGACCAGACCGCGCCCAGCCCAGCCGCAGCCTCGACTGCCTCCGGCGCGGTGTCGATGACGACGATCGATGATGGCCGATCGCCCTCCTCGAGCATCGCTTCCACGGCCGCACGGCCTTCTGTATTGCCGCATATCGCGCGTTGGCCGGTCGTCCAGATCGGTTGGTCGAAGCTACGCCTACGGTCGAACTGCGCCGCGATCTCGCTATCGGGGGTAGCAGTCGCCAACGCGGCGAACAGAGCCTGGTAGTCGTCCCCGGTCCACAAACTGCCGCGCCGATCCTGTGCCCCCGTCGTCATGTATCGAATATGCCAGATACCGCTGACATCAACATGTTTCGTTCACAGCGCCCAACGTCGCACCGGCCGGTGAACCGAACCAGTGCGTGAGCGCCGCGCGCAGCGTATCCGCGGCGGTGTCGGCTGGTTCGCCGATCGCCGCCGCCCAGGCCAGGTGACCGTCCGGACGGATCAGCAGGGCGTCGGCGGGCTGGTCTTCGGCTTTCCCGCGGTGGATCTCGACGACATCACTCCACTCCTGGGCGATCGCGCGCAACTCCGGCCGGTCGGCGAGCTCGAGAAACACCGGCCGCGCGTTGTGCATGAGTTCCGCGACGCTGGTGGCGCTCGCTTCGGTGTGCAGGGCGAGATCGGGCGCGAAGGTCCCGGCCAGCGGGTGTTCGACGCCCGGCATCGGATAGCGAATGTCGCTGTGGCCGACCAGTCCACCCATCCGGCGCAGCGCCGGCTCGTCGAGCAGCAGCTCCTGCACGACCTGCCGCAGCGCTTCGTCGGCGTCGTCGCGACCGCGCCGCAGCGCCACCTGCGCCCGGGTCTGCAGCCGGGCCCGGCCACCGGCCATGTGCCGCTCGTCGTGATAGCTGTCCACCAGGCCTTCCGGCGCCCGGCCCCGCACGGCCGCCGCCAGCTTCCAGCCCAGGTTCACCGAATCGAGCATGCCGACATTGAGCGCCGTGCCGGTGGCGGGCAGCAGGTGTGCCGCATCGCCGGCCAGCAGAATCCGGCCGTCGCGATACCGCTCGGCCTGCCGATCCTTGAAGGTGAAGCGCGAGAGCCGCTTCGGGTCCGTCATCGGGAGGTCGACGCCGAGCACCCGGCGCACGCTGGCGCTCAGCTCGGCCAGGGTCAGCGGCTCCTCGTCGTCGTATTCGGTGGTCTCGTTCTCGGTGGCCATCAGGCTCGTCGTCCCGGATTCGGGGTCGATCGCGAACGCGAACACACCCCGGTCGTTGCGGGTGAAGCCCGCGGCGACCCGGCCCAGCCCGGGCACGTCGATATCGCCGTTGTCGAGCACGGTGACCGCGTCGCCCAACCGGACCTGGCCCAGCCGGTTGACCTCAGGATAGGTGGTGCCGGGGAACGGAATTCCGGCCAGGTCGCGGATCCGGCTGCGGCCGCCGTCGCAACCGACCAGGTAGCCGGCGCGCACCTGGTACGTCCCCTCCGGACCACGGACCTCCGCGGTGACCTCGGCCGCGTCCTGGGTCACGCCGAGCACCTCGTGTCCACGGCGGATCTCGGTGCCGAGTTCGCGAGCGCGTTCGTCGAGTAGTCGCTCGATGACGTGCTGCGGGATCGGCATCGCGCGCATCGGCGGATCGGCGAGTTGCGTGAAGTCCAGCTGCAGCGTGCCGAACGGGAACCGGGGCGCGATATTCGGGTCGCTGCTGGCCGCTTCGAAGCGCTCCAGCAGCCCGCGGTAGCGCAGCACGTCCAGGATCCGCCCGCCGATTCCGCTGGCCTTCTGGGTCTCCCGGGGCACCAGGTGCTTCTCCAGCACCACGGGCCGCACACCGGCCAGGCTCAGTTCAGTGGCCAGGGTCAGACCGGCCGGACCGGCACCCACGATGATCACGTCGAAATCCGGCATTCGGACACTCCCTCTTTCCACAGGTTCTGACGTAGCCGGGCAATTCTGCGGTATGAACCGGGTCTTGCCGCAACCCGCACCGCGAGCCCGTCGCCCTGGTGCTCGATTCCCAGCGAAACACACGAGAGGTGTTGAGCACCCTCGCCGACCGCGCCCGCGACGGCATTCTCGCCATCAGCACCCACAGCGCCACCGTCACCGCGGCGACCGACCTGCTGAACGCACTCATCACCACCGGCACCTTGCGCCGATGAACGCACCCCCACCCCCGGTCGACGACGTCGCCGCCCGCCCAGGCATGTCGGGGGCAAGTCAGCGAAGCTGACGCGGCAGCACCTCCCAGGGCGACCGGCACGCCCGATCACAGCACCCGCACCCGCCGGCCGGCCGCCGCCATTCCTCCCCGAATCCAGTCCCGCTCTCCGGCACTCCGTCCCGGCCCGAATCGGTTTCTCGACCACCCTTGAACCAGGTGAGTTGACTGAACTACCGGTCCTTCCCGGCTCGACTTGTGACCGGATACCGGCTGCGGGGGCTATGTTCCGTGCTTGCGTTGCCGTCATCCCGCAAGGACTTGATGTCCGGATGTAAGTAGCGCGCGGTGATCCGAGGATCCCGGTGCCCGGCGATCTTCTGGAGCCGATGCACCGGCACCCCACGTCGGCGGACCACGTCAGGCCGGTATGCCTCAGCCGCCGAATAGTCCGGAGACATCTGCCCTCTGCCGCAATGCCACTGTCCCGAGAGAAGGTCCGGCGTTCTGCTACCGACCCGGCGCAGGTTTGATCATCGTGTCGGTTGTTCACGGGCTGGTGGTTGTTGCCGTGTGAGGAGAATGTGTCGGCTGGAGGTTGACTATGACGCAGGGGCAACGCCGCATCATGATCGGCATGCCAGCGGAATCTGAGGTAATGCAGCACTTCACGGTTTACCACGACGGTGTCACGATCCCGGTATCTCGCGGAGGCCGGGGACGACCACTGGTCCTGTGTCCCGGACTGCTGTCGACCCAGGACGATCTGCACGAGCTGGCCACACTGCTGCGGTGCGACCACGACGTAGTGACCTTCGACCTCCGGGGCCACGGCCTCGCATCGGCCGCCGACCGGTACACCTTCGAGGCATTCCTCGGCGACTTCATCACCGTGATGACGGAGCTCGGGCGTCTCGGCCTGCCTTCGGCGCCCGTGCTTGTGGGCCACTCGCTGGGCGCGGACCTGATCGTGCACTACGCCGCCGAGCATGGCGACACCGTCGCCGAACTCGTCCTCATCGACGGGGCGAACCCGGTGCCCGAACCATTCATCACCGAGGCAGACCTGCCGGAATTCGCGGCAATGGCGGAAAATCTGCGGCAAGAGGTCCAGCGCGCCAACGGCACCGCACGTCAGGTATTGCTCACCGCACAAGAAATCCTCGACCTGAATGTAGAGGTGGATGCGATACGCTCCGCGATCCTCGACAGTTACCGGAAGATCAATCGTCCGATCAGCATGATCATGTCGGCCTCGATGGCAGGCGACAGCGGCGAAGTGCACGCAAAATGGCGCAACGGGAACTGGCGCGCCGGCATCGAACGGCTCGTCCACGAGCGACCGGACATCTCCACGTCCTGGCTCGACGCCGATCACCGCCTGGTCATCACCCATGCCCTGGACATCGCTCAGATCATCCGGAGCACACAAGCTCCAGCAAGCCAGACCACTTCGTAACCACCCCGGGTCCAGGCACACTGGTCTGATGCTGACCATCGGCGAGCTAGCCTCTCATGTCGGCGTGACAGTGCGCGCAGTACGGCACTATCACGCCAAGGGGCTGCTGCCGGAGCCGGAGCGCGACCACTCCGGTTATCGGAGATACGACGCTGGAGCCGTGGTCGAACTGATCAAGATCCGGACCCTCGCCGAGGCCGGGGTTCCGCTGGCACGCGTGCAAGAACTACTCCGGGCCAACGAACAGGAGCTCGCCGCGGCGGTCGCGGATATCGACGAGCGGCTGCGGGCGGAGATCCGTGAGCGACAGCGGCACCGTGAGCGGATCGCCCACCTCGCCGCTGGAGACAACCTGGCACTGCCACCGGAAGTCGTCGATTTTCTGGACCGACTGCGAGCGCTGGGGGTCGACGAGCGGATTGTCCAGGTCGAACGCGACGGCTGGATCGTACTGGCCGCGCACTCACCCGAACGAGTCCCCGAGTGGATGACGCGTAAGCGAGAGCAGATCGGCGACCCACAACTAGTCGAGTTCTATCTCACCCTGAGTCAGGCACTCGACCGGACCGACGGCGACCCGAAGCTTGTCGTGCTGGCCGACCGGATGGCCGCGTACATCACGCAGATGGCGGACGAGCGGGGCGAATGGTATGTCGACGACATCGAACTCGAGCCATCACTGGTCGAGCTGCTGGACGCACGGGCGTCCGACAACGCACCGCCGGCCCGCCGACTCATCGAACTGCTGACGAAGCGAGGCTGGACCGGCTGGACCAAGCTACAACGAATTCAGAGCCCCTCGAGTCCTCTATGACGCTCGACAACCACCTCGCGGTGGCATCGGTTGATGCTGTCGAAGTAGCAACCTCGGCCGAACGCAAGATCGGTGCACCGCAGACCGACTCAGCGCGCAGCAGCCGGTAGGTCGGCAGGTTCTCGAATAGTGCCGGGGCAGATCTCCGGATCCCCCGAATCGAGCGGAACGGGCGTTCAGCGGACCGGGAGTTTCACCACCGCATCGGGGCCCAGGTCGGTGACGTATACGTTGCCCGCGGTGTCGACCGCCACCCCCTGGGGATTCTTCAGGCCCGTGAACGGCAGCGGCGTCGGCGTCGACGCGCCCGCCGCCAGCCTCACCACCCATTTGTTACCCCAGTCGACGACGTACAGGTCTCCCGCCCCGTCGACGGCCACACCCTGGGGGTCTTTGAGCCCGATGAAGGGCAACGTGGTCGGCGCAGGCGCGCCCGGCGTCAACCTCAACACCCGCTCGGTGCCCAATTCGGTGACATATACGTTGCCCGCAGCGTCTACCGCCACACCCTGGGGATCTCGCAGCCCTGTGAACGGTAGCGTCGTCGGTGCCGACGCGCCCGCCGCCAACCTCAACACCCGATCATTACCCCAGTCGGCGACGTACACGTGTCCCGCCGTGTCGACTGCCACACCCTGAGGATTCTTCAGGCCGGTGAGCGGCAGCGGGGCCGCCGTCGACGCGCCCGCCGCCAACCTCAACACCCGATCGTTACTCGTGTCGGTCACGTAGATGTTGCCCGCCGTGTCGACTGCCACACCCTGGGGGTTATTCAGGCCGGTGAACGGCAGCGGCGTCGACGTCGACGCGCCCGCCTCCAACCTCAGCACCCGATCGTTGCCCATGTCGGTGACATATAGGTTGCCGGCGGCGTCGACCGCCACATCGGTGGGCAGGCCGAGGCCGGCGAACGGCAGCACAGTCTGAGCCGAGCCGTCGGATGTGGGCGAGTTGCCACCGCCGCCCGAGCCCAGTTGGACACCGGCGACAACAGCCGCGACGGCCACCACCGTCACCGCGACCATGGCGGCGACCAGCTTAGCGGTCTTGGGCGACAATCCGATTCGCCACCCATGGCGCGCAGCCACGCCCCCGGTGGTGCCGGCCACGACACCGTCCACCGCGGCGCAGGCCGCCGTGGCCAGCTCGCGCACGGTCTGGTAACGATCGTCCGGGTTTTTGGCCATTCCCTTGGCGATGACCGCATCGAACGCAGTCGGTACCTCGGGAGTACTGGCGCTGGGACGTGGCGGCGGGCTGTGCAGGTGATGGGCGATCACACCCTGCGGTCCCGATGCGCTCACAAACGGCGGCCGACCGGTCAGGCACTCATACAGCACGCACGTCAACGCGTATACGTCCACCCGGCCATCGGCCTTGACCTCGGTGCTGATCTCCTCCGGCGCCATGTAGGCGACGGTGCCGATGGTCTCGCCGAGAGTGGTCAGCGTACGGTCGTCGGCGGCGTGGGCGATCCCGAAATCGATCAGGGAGGCGAACTCGTCGTCGCTCAGCAGGATGTTGGAGGGTTTGACATCGCGGTGGACAAGCCCGGCGTCGTGGGCCGCCTGTAGCGCGCCGGCCACCTGTGCAGTGATTGCCGCTGCCCGCCGCGGCGACAGGGCCCCTTCCCGGTTGATCACCGTGCGTAGGTCGGTGCCCTCGATCAAGCGCATATTCAAATAGAGCCGACCGTCGATATCGCCGAAGTCGTGAATGGGAATCACGTGCGGCTCGGTCAACTGTGCCACCGCCCGGCACTCCCGGCGGAACCGCTCGCGCAGCTGCTCGTCATCGGCGAAGCGCTCGGGCAGCACCTTGAGCGCCACCACCCGGTTGGTCAGCGAATCGTGCGCCCGCCACACCTGGCCCATGCCACCCTGCCCCAGCAGCGACAGAAGCCGATAGCGTCCGAACGCCTCGGCTGAATCCCTGGTGGCATCCCCGCCACCCATCAATGTGTCATTCATTGCGCCGTCCCATGACCACCCGACTGGCAAACGGTGATTACATTCCGACCCCCGCCCGAGCGGGTGGCCCCACACTGGTTGATTCAGCCAGGCCAACAGTCGAGAGTCGGCGCCATCGTCGGCGGGCGAAATCCCGGTCATGTTCCAGTCGGCAAGAACGCGGCCGGACACTTCCCGCCACCGGTGCGAGCGCGGATCGTTTCAGAAATCCGCCGACAACCTGTCGCGAATTCAGTCTACCCCGGACCCATACGACCAGCTTCGTGAATCCGCGTCGCGGCTGATCACCGGGGCGACCAAAGATCGGCCGTGGGGCCGCCGAACAACTCGCGGCGTTGGGTACGAGGGTCCTGCTCGGAGCCAGGGATCCGCTGCGTGGAGAGGAAGCCGCGGCAGCACTGCGCTCGGCAGGCGGCGACGCACACGCCATCGTCCTGGATGTCACCGATCCGGTCACCATCGAGGAGGCGGCGAAGCGGATCGAGGAGAATTTCGGACAACTCGACGTGCTGATCAACAACGCCGGAATCACCGGCTCCGGACAGGTTTCGCCGCAGGATGCGCACGATCAGGTTCCCAGTACCGTCGACCCGCAGATGGTCCGGGCGGTGTTCGAGACCAACGTTTTCGGCGTGATCGCGGTGACCAACACGATGCTGCCACTGCTGCGGCGGTCGCCGCCGCCGCGCATCGTGAACGTCAGCAGCCACGCCGCTTCACTCACCCTGATCAGCGACCCGAACGGCCCCTTCGCGGGGTTGCTTCCGTCGGCCGCCTACAACCCTTCCAAGTCCGCGCCGGCCGCGCTGACCGTCAACTACGCCAACGAATTACGCAAGGACGGATTCCTCGTGAATGCCGCCTGCCCCGGCTACGTCGACACCGACAGCAACAATCACACCGGGTTCCGCACGGTCGCGCAGGGAGCCGCGGTCCTGGTGCGCCTGGCCACGCTCGGCGCCGACGGGCCGACAGCGGGCATGTTCAGCGAGGACGGCCCAGTGCCCTGGTGAAGACGAATCGACCGGTACGTGATCGGATACCGGCCTGCTTCGACATCCGGTGCTTCGGTGTGCTTCGCGCGAATGGCGGCTCGTCGGGGCTGCGGCGAACGGATCGAGTGGTGTTCGCGGTCCGGGACCGCGGTTCACCCTCCCCGAAGCCGGCGGCCGTCGCCGGCGCCCGATCACCGCTGTCCCATGCGGTCGACGATGCTCGAGGCGATACCGGTGGCGGCTTGGTAGCTGTCCTCGTCGCTGATGTCGAGGTCGCCCATCATGGACAGGCTCCAGCTGATGGCCAGCAGGGCTTGGCGGGCGTGGAATTCCGCCAACGGCGAGGAGTCTGGCTGGGTCATCAGACCGGCGAGGACTCGGAACTGATAGCGCAGGCTGGTCCCGAAGCCGAGGTCACGGAAGGCGGGCTGGTTTTCGGCCCAGAAGCGGATCATGTCCTTGCCGAGCCCGTGCAGCAGCGCGCCGTAGCGGGTGACGATCTGCCGGGCGCGTTCGGGACCCGGCGGTGCGGATTCGGCCCACTCGACGATGTCGTCGATGCCGCGGCGCAGATCCTCCGAGAGGCTTGCGACGATATCTTCCTTGGTACGGAAGTGGTAGTACAGCGCGGCTTTGGTGATGCCGAGGCGTTCGGCGATCTCGCGCAGCGACGTCTTCTCATAACCGCGTTCGGAGAACAGTTCCATGGCGACGGAACGAATCCGTTCCCGGGTGTCGCTGCGACGCCTATCCATGGAAGTCCTCGATTTTGCTTGACGACCGGCTAGGTGAAGCATAGCGTCTCCTGGTAGCCCAAATAACTAGCCGGTCGGCAAGTTAAATCGAAGCGGCGGGGAGAACCGATGACCGAACAGGCAGAGAAGGCACCCGTCATGGGCGTGGCCATGACCGCGATCGGGGTCGCGATGATCCGGGCACGCGAATCCGAGCGGCCGGATCGGCTGTACGACGACCCGTGGGCGAAGCAGTTCGTCGCCGCCGCCCGGTCGGATTTCGAACCCGAGCGCTGGGCCCGGATGGAGACGGTCGCGGAGCAGTTCTATCTCGGGCGCAGCCTCGGTGTGCGGTTGGTCGATGATCGGGTACGTGAGGCGATCGACGCCGGTTGTCGCCAGATCGTCTTGCTCGGCGCCGGCTTGGACACTCGTGCCTTCCGGATGGAGCTGCCGGAGTCCATACACGTCTTCGAGATAGACCTGCCCGAGCTGTTCGCGTTCAAGGAGCCCGTACTGACCCGGGCCGGTTCCACCGCGACATGTCGACGCCAGGCCATCGCCATGGATCTGGCGGAGGATTGGGCAACGGCGCTGAGTAAGCACGGTTTCCGTCCCGATATCCCGACGTATTGGGTGGACGAGGGCGCGCTTGCCTACCTGCCGCCAGAGCAGAACCGTCGAGTCGTTCTGACGCTTACCGATTTGTCCTGTCGAGGGAGTCGTTTCGGCGTCAGCCGATTCCGGGTCGACGCCACGGCAGGCCCGTATCCCGAGTTGCGCCGCCTCGTCTCCGGCGATGCGGCCCCTCCGCGCGCGGCCGGCGGCCTCGGCGAGGATGTCGAGCAATGGCTTGACGAAATCGGCTGGGATACCGAGTTCCGCAGCTGGAGCGACATGGTCGCACCGCTGGGCCGCCCGGTAGCGGGGCTCGACCCGGACGTCGGGAATATAGCCGCGATCCGCCGGTGACCGGCAGGCCGAGATCCCTCGACGATCCGCTTCGCCGGTTCGGCTCGGTTTCGTCGAGTAGTCGGCGCAGGGCGGCCGGGGTATGGCGGCGGCCGGGGCCGGTGTCCGGCCGTTCAGGAGGACGACTCACGTTGTTCCGGTTCGGCCGGACGACTCTCCGTAGCAGGTGGCGATCGCGGCGGCGCGGTCGCGCAGGGAGGTGCGCAACCACTGCGGGGTGAGGGCTTCGGCGTCCGTGGCGAGCTGCCACAGCGCCCATTCGGCGTGTCTGCGATCTTGGAAGCTCACCTCGAGCCGCAGCCGGCCGTCTGCGTCGGCTTCTTCGGCGCGGACGGCGAGTGCGGTGCGCATCAGGTCTTCCCGCCGTGCCGGGTCCACCCGTACCAGCACGGTGACTCGGTCGCCGCCGGTCCGGAACTGCGTGCTGCGTTCCTGCCAGGCGCGATCCAGATCGACTCGTTCCGGTCGCTGTGCGGGTTCGGGAAGTTCCTCGGCGGCCAGCACCCGCGACAGCCGGTAGGTGCGGTCCGCGCCGGATATGGTGGCCAGCAGGTAACCCTGGTCGCGCACGGTGACCAGGCCGATCGGGTCCACTGTTCGCCACTTCGGGGTCTGGGCCGCAGCCGCGTAGTGGATGCGCAGCTTGTGTCCGGCGAACACCGCGCGGCGGATCTCGCTCACTATGGTGTCGGGCACCTCTTCGGGGACCAGCCTGCGTGCGAGGAGGTCGGTCTCCGGGTCGACGAGCAATCGCTGGGCCGCGCCGGTCGCGATGGCCCGATAGCTTTCCGGTAGGGCGTCGACCACCTTGCGCATGGCCGAGGCGAGCGCGGAGCCGAGGCCGAATACCTGTGCGCCGCGCCGTGATCCGGCGACGAGCAGGGCGAGCGCCTCGTCGTGGTTCAGCCCGGTGAGCTCGGTCTGGAAACCGGGCAGCAATGCGAAACCGCCGTACCGTCCGCGTTCGGCATAGACCGGGACGCCGGCCGCGGAGAGGGCCTCGATGTCGCGCAGCACGGTGCGGGTGGATACCTCCAGCTCGCGGGCCAGCGTGTCAGCGGTCAACCGACCGCGCTGACGCAGCAGCAACACCAGCGAGACCAATCGGTCGGCGCGCATCCGGAAAACCTACCGGAATACACGACAGAGGATGTCGTGATTCGTTGGGAGGCTGATCACCATGACAAACGAGACTGTGGCCACCGACCCCAACGATCTGGGCAGGTACTTCATCGAGCGCGCCAATGCGGGCGACGTCGAGGGGCTGGTGGCGTTGTATGAGCCGAACGCCGTGCTGGCGTTCCCACCTGGCAACCTCGCGACCGGACATGCGGAGATCCGCAAGGTGTACGAACAATTCGTCGCGGCCGCGCCGGTGCTCTCGCCCGGTAGGCAACATCCGGCGTTGGTGAGCGGCGACCTGGCACTGACAGCGTCCACACTGACCACCGGCGAGGTGACGGTCGAGATCGCCCGTCGCCAGCCGGACGGGTCGTGGCTGTGGGCCGTGGACCAGCCGGCACTCGTGCCGTAGCGGTGCGGCGGTGGGCCGGCGGGACCGCGCCCACCGCGGCGCAGCGGCGTCGAGGCGGGTCCCGGTGACCGGTCCGCGTAACCGGCGTTACGGCGGCTTGGTCAGGCCGCGGACGTGTGGCCATGCTTCGGCGAGTGCGAGCAGCCGGCGCAACTCGGCGGTGAGATCTCGTGCCCCCGGACGGATCTGGTGTCGGGACGTGATCCGGTTCGCGCTCGGGGGGCGCCCGGCAGCTTTGGCGGCAATCGCCTCGGCGACGCGGCGGGCATAGATATGCGGGTCAGCGCCGGTGGCGG
Organism: Nocardia sp. NPDC041819; assembly: GCF_055590505.1. NCBI lineage: Bacteria > Bacillati > Actinomycetota > Actinomycetes > Mycobacteriales > Nocardiaceae > Nocardia > Nocardia sp. NPDC041819. Next base: position 309,996 of record NZ_JBVJAP010000008.1, read on the forward strand.
CCAGATCGTCGGGGCTGTCGCTGTAGCGCTTGAGGTGCAGCAGGCTGTCGCGGATCTCGACCGTCATGCGGTGCAGACGGATGGCCGGGTCCGTTCGGCCGTCGCGGCCGCGCGCCTCCAGAACGATTTCGGGTACGGCTGCGGCGAGATCGGCCCACATCGGTTGCAGGCGGCGGCAGTATCGGCCGGTACGGTCCCATCCGAGACGGCTGAGCAGGGTGCTGATCAGCGGCACAGTGACCACAGCGGGGGCGCCGACGGCCGAGAGAAGGAAGCCGCTCCATGCTTTCCAGTGCATCTCTGGATCGAATGACGGCCGGCCTGTCACGACATCGCAGGCGGTCTCGATCGGGTAGACGACCGCCACGATCCCCATGCCCCCGGCGGTGCACAGGACCACTGCGTACAGGGCGCGCTCCTGCCAGGTGGTGTCCCCCGCCGCGCGCATCTCGCGCACGCTCACCCGTCCGACGAGCAGGGCCGTAGCGCCGAGCGGCAGGGAAAACGCGACCCAGACCACGACAGCCGGCCAGCCGAGGGCTTGGTCGATCAACTGATCAGCGCGGCGGGCCGGCGACCCCGCGATCAGGATGACGACGGTGACGACGATCGAGAGGAGGTCATAACGCCGCTGCCTGCGCCACGTGTGGGCGGGGTCGGCGCCCGCCCACAATTCGGCGATGCCGTAGATATTCGAGACGGCCCACACGGTCGCTCCCAGCGAGAGCTGCCGGGCGAGGTTCACCACGTCACTGTCACCGCCGGGCAGCAGCCAGACCAGTGCCTGTTCGAACCGTGCCTCCCGCAACAGGTGTTCGCAAATACCGGCGGCGAGCGCACGGTTGACGAGCCGGTCGACGACGCTGTCCCCCAGCAGCCACCACCGACCGGCCAGCACCAACGTGAGACCTGCCAGGACAGGCCAGGTGATCCAAACCGGGATCGGGGAGGTCATCTCATCGGTGCCGGTTTCGGAAGAACGTCGAGCGGAACCGGCTCGCCGACCGCTTCGGCAGCATCGCTTCCACCAGCAGCAGGTCGGCGAAAGTTTCGGCGGCGCGCTCGCGCTCACTGCCGTAGTCCTGGCGGCGCAGTACGCCGCGGATGGTTTCCAGCGACAGCGAGGGCATCAATTCACGCAACGGCAGATCGGCCGCGCCGGCACCGGGACCGCTCGCGGTTCCGCCGTGGCCGAGCAGCATGTGACCGATCTCGTGGGCGATGATGTGATCGGCGTGCCATTCGGTGTCGGCCCCGTACATGATCACGTCGTCACCTTCCCGGGCGATCCACAGGCCGCTTCCGGTGCCGCATCCGTTCCCCGAGAGTGCGCCGACGTCGATCGGGCACAGCGTTATCGGCCGTTCCCGGTACGCTGCCACCCGCGCGATGTATTCCGTCATGTCCCATGGATCGGGGATCGGTACCAGGCGACCCAGCTCCTCGAATCGCGCGGCGAGATCCTCCATTACGCCTTCCCCTCGCTGATCACGTGCCCCATGCCGATATTGCGGTGAGCGTAGTCGTCTACGGAGCATTGTCGCGGACGCGGCTTGTCGCGCAAGCTTTCTCGCATCCGCCTGCGCGGATCGGCCGCAACGTCGTCGGCTTGGTTCGCTCGCTGCTCGAGCCCGGCTCTTGCGCTGGTAGTACCACCAGCGACCCGGCCGGCCGCGCAACCAACTGCTGAACCGATCCGGTGAGACGGCGGACGCCGGCACGAAACCCGCTGGTGGGCAGAGGATCGGGACACACCAGCGTCCGCCTTCCCCGTGGCGAAATATCGACTATGGCGCGGAGCGATCGGCCGGAGCGGATGATCGCGCCTCGTAGATCGAGTTCAGCGGGTCAGGGCAGCGATCGGAACAGGCCCGCTCCGACTCGATTCGCGTCGGCGCAGGGATCGCCCACATCGGTCTGGATGCGAGTATTGCGCACCGCGAACACGATGCTGCCGAACGCGGCCGGGGTGCCGACATCGCAGCCCAGCTTGTGCACGTCCGCCACCGATCGGTATTGGATCACCTGTCGGCCATAGAATTCGGTCCTCCTGAGATCCTGATACGTTCCGGGTTCGAGGAGATCGTCGATCGTGCGATCGGATGCGGCGATCACCAGTTCGAAAGTCCGATCGATAGATTTCCACTTACACATCTGCCAAGCCGGGAACGTGGCGTCCGTTATCCGTGCCTCGGTGCCAGTGTCCAATCCCGCCGCATCGAGGTCGGATTCCGGTAGCGAGCAGGGGTCCCAGAAGGCACCGGCCGCAGAATCCGTGGCTGTGGCGGCCGGGCTACCCGATGCGGTGGCCGCAGGCGCCGGGGCGCCAGGAGCTGGAACTCCAGGCACCGGGGCGTCGGGAGCGGGGGCTCCGGGCGCGGGGGCACCGGGATCGACACGAGGGGGTGCCGACGCGGCCGAGTCACCCTCGACTCGGGCCGTCGTGGGCGCGGCGGCGGCGCTCGTCGCCGAGGTCGCCCCGCTCGGAGTCGGCGATGTGTCCTCGGAGGTATTCGTACAGCCGGCGAGCAGCATCACCGCGCCACACGCCACGGCTGCGACACCGCGCCCGGTAGCCCTACTTGTCATCTCGAGATTCCTCTACTGTCAGGACGTACTGTCAGGACGTTGCCACGAAGGTTCGAGTTCGGCTCATCAGAACGAGCAGTCGGTGGGACGGCCCGCCCAGCCCCCCTTCAAGAATTTGATGACGGCGCAGAAGAGTTCCTCCGACCATGAACCCACCGGGGTCGCGGCGGACGACGTCGCGACAGGTGCGGCAACGGATTCCGCGGCCGCCGAACCCGCTGGTACGACGAGTCCTGCGATCAGGGCGGCGACTACGACGAGCTTCTTCATCAGGTGTCCTGTTCTGTGGTTGTACATGAGGGTTGACGGGTCTTGCATTTTGACTGATCGGTCCACATAGCTTTAGCGTTACGAAATGTGGCGCGCAGCAAGGAATTCGACCCCGATGTGGCGCTGGACCGCGCGCTGCGACTGTTCTGGCAGCGTGGCTACGAGAAGACCTCGATCGCGGACCTGACCGAGCATCTCGGCATCGCCAGGGCCTGCATATACGGCACCTTCGGGAGCAAACACGAGCTCTTCATGAAGGCGCTGCGACGCCATGTGGAAGTCGTCGACGCGACCGTCACGGCGGAACTGGCCCGGCCGGGCCCGGCGCTGCCCGCGATCAGAGGACTGATCGACCGGTTCGTGACCGAGTCCTGTTCGGAGAATCGATTCCTGGGCTGCCTGGTGACCAATGCCGCAGTAGAACTCGCCGCCCGCGACGCGGACGTCGCCCGGGTGGTCGAATCCAGTTGGGCGCGTACCGAAACCGCACTGGCCTCCGCATTGGCCCGCGCCCGAGCGCAGGAGGAACTGGCCGCCGACGCGGACCCGCGCGCCATGGCCCGCTTCCTGCTGGTCTTCTTGCAGGGAGTCTGGGTACTCGAACGCACCCCGGACGCCGCAACGCGCCTGCGGGACGCGGGACGAGTGGCCGCGTCGATACTGGGCTGAGTGCGTACGGTCCCGCACACGCGGCGGACACCGGACCTCGGCACCCTGATCGCCGTCATAGACCGCCATACGAACGCTATGAGCGAGCGACGTTTACCGCACTCTCGTATGAGAATGATCGGTCCGATTTACCCGCGCTCTCACGAAGAACGGCCCGAACCTCGAAAGGTTCGGGCCGCTCGAAGCGCGCGCGTTCGGCTCTACGCCGCCGAGCGCGGGTCTCAGCGCAGTGCGCCGCGACGGCCGGTCACCAACCCGACCAGGAACAGCAGGACCACCGCGCCGCCGAGGCAGGTGAAGAAGCTGAACCACAGTCCGCCGCCCTCGACATCGACTCCCAGAAGCTTCAGCAGGAACCCACCGAGCAGGCCGCCGACAACGCCCACCACGATATTGAGCAGAATGCCCTGCTGAGCATCGGTTTTCATGAACTTGCTGGCGATCCAGCCGGCCAGACCGCCGATGATGATCCAACCGAGGATTCCGAGACCGAGCATCTTCTTCTCCGATTCGTCGAGTTGAGCCCGCACACTGATCGAGCGAGCGACTGTCCTCGCCATACCCCGGTCGTGAGCCGTCAATCGCATTGCGTAGCTGAGGGATCCTCACCGATCGACCGGCCGGAGCGCAGGCGCACGTCTGGCACCTGTTCACAACCATTGCCCCGGACGACGTTCGGGGACGGGCATCCGGACGGTTCAGAACGCGTAACGCACCGTCAACCAGGGCGTCCGCTGGGCGATGAGTCCCGTCAGAGTCTCGACACCGGCGGCCTTGACGTCGTTGCGGTAGCGCACGTTCCACATGCCCGACCGGGAGCGCTTGGCCTGTTGAATGGGCGGCCGCCACAGCAGGTTCTCGGACTGCGGGTGCCAGCCCAGGTTGAGCTCGTGCAGTTGCTCGTTGTGGGTGAGCATGATGATCTCCGCAGCGGCCTGGGCCTTGAAGGCGGAGCCCGTGCCGTCCGAGAGCTCCTCCAGCAGCTCCGCCCAGTCCTCCTCCCAGCCGGGGCGGACGACGACGGGGGAAAAGTTGACGTGCACCTCGTAGCCCGCTGCCACGAAGTCATCGATCGCGGCGATGCGCTGACGGATCGGTGTGGTGCGCAGGTCGAGCAACCGGGCGTCGGCCTCCGGCATGAGCGAGAAACGGATCCGGGTCCGCCCGCGGGGGTCGAGGTCGAGCAGGTCGCGATTGACGTACTTGGTGGCGAACGACGCCTTCGCGGTGGGCCACGCGCCGAACGCGGTGATCAGGTCGGCGACGTTGTCGCTGACCAGGGCATCGACCGAGCAGTCGCTGTTCTCGCCCAGGTCGTAGACCCACGCGTGCGGGTCGCACTGGTTCGGCACGGTCTTCGGCCCCTGCTTGCGCACGTGCCGTTCGAGATAGCCGACGATCTTGTCGATGTTCGTGAACACCGTGATCGGGTTCGCATAACCCTTGCGGCGGGGGACGTAGCAGTAGGCGCACGCCATCGCGCAGCCGTTGGACGTCGAGGGCGCGATCCAATCGGCGGAACGGCCGTTGGCCCGGGCCGTGAGCGACTTCTTGATCCCGAGCACGAGGTCCTCGGTCTTGACCCGGATCCAGCGGTCGACGTTGCCCGCGTTGCCGTGCAGCTGGTCGATCTTCCAGTGGGAGGCGACGGTGATGATCTCGGCGTCGGGGAACCGCGCGCGCACCTGCTGCCCACGGGGGCTCGCCAGCGCCTCCGGTTCGGCCCACAGGCGACGGACGTCCAGCAGGCGAGGGCTCGATGCGGACCGGAAGGGGTCCTGATCTGCGGCGGATCGAGTCATAGCCTCTGCCTACTCCACCCCACCGACATTCCGGTGGCCTCAGGCGACGCGGTGTGGGCAGCGCCACCGCCGACGCGAGGCCGATCGCACCCGGAGTGGCTCATCGGTGGACGCGCACCGGCCGAACCGGCGAGGCGGGATTTCTCGCCTGCTAGGAATTCGATCTTCGGCGGAGCACAATATTCGAAGGGGATAGATGTTCCAGCGTGATCTGCCGCATTCGACGGATCACTTCGCCCAGCGATGGAGGGGCGAGACTGACGACATGCACCGAGACGGCGAGCGCCCGAAGGGGCTCAGTGTTTCCGCGCTGGCGGCGGTAGCGAACCCGTCGTACTCGCGAATCGACACGTGGAATCTGCTCGACGACGCGTGCCGCAGGCTCGCCGATGTCAACGGCGCCGGCCTGGATACCACCCGCGAAGCCGCGCGGGTGCGTCGCCTCCTCGACCGACTCGGCGCCTATGAGCGGTACTGGCTGTACCCGGGCGCGGCCAGGCTGGCGGCGTTTCGCGGGTATGTCGCCGATCTCGCCACGGTGCGGCTCACCCAGGAAGTGTCGCTGGCCGTGCGCCTGCTCTCCGAGTACGGCGACCGCGCGGCCATGTTCGACGACGCCGCGCCGTTGGCCGATCAGGAACTCGTGGCGCGGGCCAAACAGCAGAAGTTCTACACCGTTCTGCTCGGCGACGACTCCCCGCCCGAAGCGCCCGAGGGCTTGGCGCACAGCCTGCGCGCGCTTCGCGACCCGTCGGACGACGTGCAGTTCGAGTTGCTCGTCGTGGCGAGCGTCGAGGACGCCATCACCGCCGTCGCGTTGAACGGCGAGATCCAGGCGGCGATCATCCGGCATGACCTACCGCTTCGTTCCCGCGACCGGGTGCCGTTGATGACCACGCTGCTCGGCGTCAACGACGACGTGGTCGTGACCGACCGCACCCGCGACTGGATCGAGTGTGGCGAGTGGATCAGGAAGCTGCGGCCGCATATCGACCTGTATCTGCTCACCGACGAGTCGATCGCCGCCGAGACCGAGGAAGAGCCGGACGTCTACGATCGCACCTTCTATCGGCTCAACGACGCCACCGACCTCTACAGCACGGTGCTCGGCGGTGTCCGGAGCCGGTTCGCCACCCCCTTCTTCGACGCACTGCGCGCCTATGCGGCCGCGCCAGTAGGCCAATTCCACGCCCTTCCCGTCGCGCGTGGCGCGAGCATCTTCAACTCCAAGTCGCTCCAGGACATGGGCGAGTTCTACGGCCGCAACATCTTCATGGCCGAGACCTCGTCCACCTCCGGCGGGCTGGACTCACTGCTGGACCCGCACGGCACGATCAGGGCGGCGATGGACAAGGCCGCCAAGACATGGTGCGCCGATCAGACCTACTTCGTGACCAACGGGACGTCCACCGCGAACAAGATCGTCGTGCAGGCACTGACCCGGCCGGGTGACATCGTTCTGATCGACCGCAACTGCCATAAGTCGCACCACTACGGCCTGGTACTCGCCGGGGCGTACCCGATGTACCTGGACGCCTACCCTCTCGCACCGTTCGCGATCTACGGAGCGGTGTCCCTGCGGACCATCAAGAAGGCGCTGCTCGACCTCGAGGCGGCCGGTCAACTGGACCGCGTGCGCATGCTACTGCTGACCAACTGCACCTTCGACGGCATCGTCTACAACCCCCGGCGCGTGATGGAGGAGGTCCTGGCGATCAAGCCGGACATCTGCTTCCTCTGGGACGAGGCGTGGTACGCCTTCGCCACCGCGGTGCCGTGGGCACGGCAGCGGACCGCGATGGTCGCCGCCGAGCAACTGGAATCGGCGTTGTCGTCGTCCGGATACGCCGAGCAGTACCGCGCATGGCGTGCGTCGATGCGGGGCGTCGACCGTGCCGAGTGGAGCGACCACCGGCTGCTTCCCGATCCCGAGCGTGCGCGGGTACGCGTGTACGCGACGCATTCCACCCACAAGTCACTCTCGGCGCTTCGGCAGGCGTCGATGATCCACATCCGCGACCAGGATTTCAAAGCCCTCGTCCGCGAGACGTTCACCGAGGCGTTTCTGACCCACACTTCGACCTCGCCGAACCAGCAACTGCTCGCGTCGCTGGACTTGGCGCGTCGGCAGGTCGACATCGAGGGTTTCCAGCTGGTCCGGCACGCCTATGACATGGCGCTGGTGTTCCGCCACCGCGTCCGCAAAGACCGGCTGATCGGCAAGTGGTTCCGCATCCTCGACGAGGCCGACCTGGTGCCCGGCGAGTTCCGGCCCTCCGCCGTCAGCTCGTACCGGCAAGTCAGACAGGGTGGCTTGGCGGAGTGGAACGAGGCGTGGCGGTCCGATCAGTTCGTGCTCGACCCGACGCGGGTCACCCTGTTCATCGGCGAAACCGGCATGAACGGTTACGACTTCCGCGAGAAGATCCTGATGGACCGGTTCGGCATCCAGATCAACAAGACCTCGATCAACACGGTGCTGTTGATCTTCACGATCGGCGTCACCTGGTCGAGCGTGCACTACCTGCTCGACGTGCTGCGGCGGGTGGCTACCGACTTCGAGAGCGGCCGCAACGCGGCCGGTAAGGCCGATCGCGCCCTGCAACAGCGGCGGGTCGACGAGATCACCAAGGATCTGCCTGCGCTGCCCGACTTCAGCGCGTTCGACAGCGCGTTCCGTCCCGACGGCGCCAGCTCGTTCGGCGACATGCGATCGGCCTTCTACGCCGGGTACGCGGAGTCCGACCGCGAGCACGTCCTGCTCGGCGACGCGGGGCGACAGCTCGCCAAGGGAAGGCCGCTGGTGTCCGCCACCTTCGTCGTCCCCTACCCGCCGGGCTTCCCGGTGCTGGTCCCGGGGCAGCTGATCTCGACGGAGATCCTCTATTTCCTGGCCGAACTCGATGTCAAGGAAATTCACGGATACAACCCCGACCTCGGATTGTCTGTCTTCACCGAGGCCGCGCTCACGCGACTGACCGCGGCTCGGCATGCGAGCGCGGCGACGACCGACGGTGTGCCGAGGGCAGCTCTGGTGCCTGCGATCCACCATCCAGGGATCGGGTGAGTCGATCGGCGAACATACCCCGAGACACTGCGGCAGCTGCGGTGGGCCGATCATCGTCGGTCGGCCTGTGGCAAAGATCCCGACCCACGATCGCCGTACCCGGTGAATCGCGGTCTGACAGCGAGAGCGAGCCGGGTGTGGTCGCTCAGGGCATGATCCCGGTGAGCGAGAAGAGTTCTTGGCGAGAGCGGGCGTCTTCCCGCAGTGTGCCGAGCAAGGTCGAGGTGACCGTGGTGGTACCGGCTGCTTGGACGCCGCGCAGGGTCATGCAGGTGTGTTCGGCTTCGATGACGACGCCGACGCCGATCGGTTGCAGATTCTCGGCGAGCCAGTCGGCGATCTGCTTGGTGAGTCGTTCCTGCACTTGGGGCCGGTGGGAGAAATGCTCGACGATACGCAGTCGCGGCGGGGCATGCACTGGTTCATCCGCCGCGCGGGTCGTCCGGTCACTCGTGACGAGGCCGCCGAGCAGGTCGGTATCTCGCGCAAACTCGCGGCCTTCCACCTGGACAAGCTCGTCGCCGCCGGACTACTGCGGGCGAGTTACCAGCAGCTCGACGGCCTTCGGAAAGTTGGGCGCGCACCGAAGGTGTACGAGCCCTCCGGCACCGAGGTGCGGGTGAGCATCCCCGAACGCCGCCACGAAGTCCTGGCCGAGATACTGATGGGCGCGGTGCTCACTCATGACTCCGGTGAGTCCGCGCGCGACGCAGCGCGGCGCGTGGCGACCGACCGTGGCACGGCTCTCGGCCGGGCCACCCGAGAGCAGGTACGGCCCGGACGGCTCGGCGCCGAACGCGCCCTCACGGTCCTTCGATCGCTGCTCGCCGAACAGGGCTTCGAACCCACCCGTGCGGCACCGGATTGCCTGCGCTTGCGCAACTGCCCGTTCCATCCGCTCGCCGCCGCCGAACCCGAGCTGGTGTGCGGGCTCAACCACGCCTATCTGATCGGCGTGCTCGCCGGGCTCGAGGCCGACATGATCGACGCGCTCGCACCCAAGGCCGGGGAATGCTGCGTAGAACTCCGCTCAGCCACCTGACCAGCGATACTCCGCGTCAGGCGCCGACAGGCAGGGGCGGCGTTCGAAGCGCTACCGTCCCAGGCAGTTCAGCGCCAGCATGGCCTCGTACTCGACCCGCGAAAGATCCCGGAGGATAGAGCCTGCCTGTACGAGGCGCCGCTCATCGCCCGATTCACCGGCTTGTGCGATCAGTGCCGCGACTTCCGTCCAGAGGGTGGCTGCCTCGGCGTACAGCCCGTGGCCGGTGCGCAGGTGGCGGCTGTCGAGGGTCTGGATGCATTCGGCGAGGAAGTCGCGGTAGAAGTTACGGAATAGCGCGCCGCCGGTGCCGGCCTTCTCCATCAAGAGGGCGGCCTGGGCGAGGTCCCGCTGCGGGTCGTCGGTGCGCCGGAGCCACGTGGGCACCAGCTTGCCCGCCTTCTCGATGCCTCGGTGACCGAGGTTGGCGATCGGCGGGTTGAGGAAAGCCTCGGCGCAGGCGGTGATGGCGGGAACGATACGGCTGCGCGGGGAGGGCGGGTTCCGCCCAACGGTGAGGGTGAAGGACCGGTGCCTGGCGGTCATCGGGCCGCGCGCGGCCCTGGCCCGGGCGAGGCCGGTCAGGCTGGTGGATACCGCTCCGCCTTGCTGGTCGGTGTCCACCAGGTAGGCGTCACGGTCGTCGTAGCCGTACACAGCGACGACGTGACCACCGAAGTGCACCTTCGAGCTGAAGTAGTCCAGGTAGTAGCTGTCGAGTTGCAGTCCTACGGGGAGGCCGGCATCAATGGGGGCCACCACGTTCTCCCAAGCCCGGCGGGCGGATGTGGTCTCTTCGACCGAGAGTTCCAGTCCTAGCGCGGCGGCCAGGTTCCTGGTGAGGTCGAAAGGCTTGACCCGTCCCCCGAGGAAAGGGAAGCCCATGTTCTTGCTGTCCCAGTAGACGAAGGACAGACCGGAGCCGAGGCCGAACAGCATGGGCTCGGACAGATCGATTCCCTGATGCCGTAGCAGCACTCCCAGGGCCGTCGTCTCGCAGTGCCGCGTACCGCGCGCGTCGACGTTCATCACCGTGGCCATGCCATGCCTTCCCGAGCGCAGATCATCAGGTCATTTCGCGGCTCCTCGCTACCCGACGGGACGTGCCGCGCGGACGGGCGCGGCCGCGCGTGTGGCGGGCGACTAAGGGAGCGTTGCCGACATGGTGCACTCTCCCGTGAGGGGAGAGTCAACGCGTACCCGGTGCGAAGCGCTGTGTGCAGACGACAGGGGAGCTTCCTCAGCAGGAACCGGTCACACAACGCCCACGGCGCCGACGATCGGCTAGTGGATGCATGGCGCGAAAGCGCGGATGCACGGGAACGTTGCCGTCCGCCGGAAGCCGGATGATCTGCCGTGCTCCGGGCCCTACCACCGCCTCGGTGTGACAGTCCTTGTGCCAGCCGAACGGCATCAGGTGGACTCGTTCGCCGCGCTGCTCCAGACGTTCGGTGATTTCCACCAGCACGTCCAGGGTGTCGGCGAGTGCCGAAAGCACATCCACCGCGGCGGTGGCACTCGGGCGATCACCCGGCACGTGGGCGACGCCGTCGATGACGACCCCCCGCGCATCGGTCTCGTCGGCGATGCGCAGAACGGTCTTTACGGCCGCACCCGCGAGAGTGAGCTCCCCGTGACGCACGCCGACGGATACCCGCAGGCAATCTCGGAAGCACTTGCGTACCCCGATCCCCCACTCCATATCGACCGCGCACGGCCCCTGCGCCGTCACTGTGTACTCGAAGGTCCGGCAGCGAGTACTGATGATCTGCACGACCTATCCCTCCCCCAGCGCTTTCACGGCGTCCAGGTCCAGCACCGCGTTGGCGGTGCGCTCGATGATGCCGAGGCAGATCTCGTCCGGTTGGTATCTCGGCTGGATAGCGCTGTGGCCGATCGTCGCCAACCAGATGAAATACGGATACAACGCCTGCTGCCGGTAGGCCAGCCACGCCGTGTCGAAATCGGGCGCGGGCGCACCGCATGCCGCGACGTGGTCGAGGTAGACGGCCAGCAGTTCGCGCTCCCAGTCCCGCCGGTCCCGCACGGCGAGACCGGAACCGACCACATAGGCGACGTCGTACGCCCAGCTGCCGCGCAAGACCACTTGCCAGTCGGTGAAGCCCATTCGACCGCTGGAGGTCCGGTAGGTGTTGCCGATGTGGCTGTCGCCGTGCAGAAAAGTCTGTGCACCGGTGCTGGCTATCTCCAGCGATCGTTGCAGCGCGTGATAGAGCCGGTCGTGGTCGTGCGCCAGCGTTTCCGGTATCACCGCCGCCGCTCGCCGGGCTCCGACCCGCGCGCGTTTCGACATGCCGATCAACCGGTCGAGATTGGCGAAATGCGCCCGCGGCGGCTTCAGCCACCGATGGGCCTCCAGCTCGGCATCGTTCCAGTAGCGGGCGTGCCACGTGGCCATCGTGCGCAACAAATCCTCGATCTCGGTGCGGTCGATCGGTGTCTGCGGTGTGCAGAAGGTGGCGCCCTTGGTGCTGACGATGTCCTCGAGCAAAGAGATCGTCCGGCCCGACCGATAGTCCACAGCGCTGTGGTAGCCGCGCGGCGCTTCGATGTCCAGGACCGGCCGTAGGTGGGTGAAGAAACCCGGTTCACCGCCGATGATTCCGGCCAGGTCCAAGGTGAGGCGCTGTTTGAACTCCGCGGTGGTCTTCGCGAACAACTCCTCCGGCAGGCCTGCCGCCCGGCCTGCGGCGTTGTAGGTCACGCTGAGCTTCCAGCGGGTGGAGGTGCCCGCGCTCACGTCCTGCGTCTCGAAGGAGTCGACTTCCGCACCGGGGTGCCCACCGCACAGCACGGCGGTCAGCCATTGCGCTGTCACCTCACGGCCGGTCACCGGCACGTCGCTCGGGATACGGGCCCGCTGCCGGGTCACCGTTTCCTTCGCGACATGACCACCGATGCGGGCGATCCCCCGCACAACCTCCAGTACGGGCTTGGAAGCACTGGACGCCAATGGACACTCCTCCGCTTGCTGGGTTCGGCTGCTCGCTCAACCGAGTTCCGCGCCATCGGGCACGCCTCAGGGACGGTAGGGCAGCCGAGCCGAGGGAACATCCGTCGAATCCGAGAGAAATATCCGTATGGCCCGGGCCGGGACCGGACGCTCGATCGGCTCATCGCCCGCGCTGCATAAGCTCACCCGCATGCAGAAGTCCCCCGCGACGGTCTTCCTCGGTCGTGATGCCGAGATCGAGAACCTGGCGGTGCTCGCGGGCCGAGTCGCCGCGGGACAGGGGGCGGTGGTGCTGGTGGAGGGTGAGCCCGGTATCGGCAAGACGGCGCTGCTGGAGGCCGCCGGTGCCCGAATCGCGGCGGCGGGCCTGGGAGTTCGCACCGGCGCGGCGGTGGAATTGCAGCGCGACGTACCGTTCGCTGCGGTGCGCTCCTGGCTGGCAGCCGATGACACCGCGCCCGGCGGCGGCCCGGATCCGAGTCGCCCGCTGCTGCACAGCGGGGATCGCGCGGGCGACGCCGCGGCGACGCACGAGTTCGCCGTCAGCGAGAGAATCCTGGATCGGGTCGACGCGTGGTGCGCCGCCGCTCCGGTGGCACTGATCATGGACGACGTCCATTGGGCCGACGCGCCGAGCCTGTCGGTGCTGCGGCGACTGTGCGCCCTGGTCGACGCGCTGCCGCTGCTACTGGTGCTCGCGACCCGTCCGCTGCCCGCGGACCCGGCGTTCGCGGCGCTGTCGGCCGAACTCGTCGAACGGCAGGCCCCGGCGATAAGGCTCGGCGCACTGCCCGACTCGGCCGCGTCGGCGCTCGTGGCGCTTCTGGTCGGCGCTCCACCAGGGCCGGGTTTACTGCGAATCGTGGCCGGTGCGCGGGGAAATCCGCTGCACATCACCGAATTGGTGGCCGCGTTGCTCCGCGCGGAGGCGATCACGCTGGTCGCCGAAACCGCCGCGCCGCTACCGGACTCCGGCGAACCGTCCTCCGCCTCACTGTCGACCGCGATCATCCAGCGCCTCAAACTCCTGTCCCGTCCCACGCGGGACATGCTGCCGATGGCCGCTGCCCTCGGACCCGTCATCAACGTGGGGGAACTGTCGGCCGTGCTGGACAGCCCGCTGCTGGATGTCTGGCGGGCCGTCTCCGAAGCGATGGACGGCGGGCTGCTCGCGCGGGTCGATTCCGAACTCGTGTTCCGCCACGACCTCATGCGGGACGTGCTGGCGGACCAGCTACCCGATTCGCTGCGCTCCGACCTGCTCCGGAGGACCGGGCAGGTCCTGCAAGCGACCGGCGCGCCGCTCGAGCGAGTCGCGTACTACCTGTCGGCGGGCGGCCACGAACTGGATCGGACAAGCCTCGACTGGTTGACGGCCGTGGCAGGCAAGTTGATCGTGCGGGCCCCCGAGCTCGCGGTGCAGTTGCTGAGCCGCGCGGCGACCGCGACAGACCTCGACGGTGCCTCGCGTTCGGTTCTGGTCCGCTGGCAGGCCAGGGCGCTGCTGTGGAACGGCCGCGCCGCCGAAGCCGAAGCCGTGGTGCGCACCGCACTGCGCACCCGACCGGAACACGACCACGATGTCGAACTGACCTGGCTGCTGGTCCAAGTCTGCCAATCCCAAGGCCGCTTGGCCGACGCCGTCGCGGTCGCCGAGACAGCACTGTCCACGATGGAACTCGGCGCCGAGGACGCGGGCCGGCTCGTGGGAATGTGCGCACTGGACAATTTCTTTCTCGAGCGGTTCGAGGCGGCGCAGCGCGCGGGCCGGCGGGCCGTATCGACGGGACAGGCCAGTGGCACCTCGCTCGCCACCGGATACGGCCTCATGGCCTTGGGTGCGGTCCGCTACACCCAGGGCTATCTCGACGAGGCGCTGGATCTGAGTACCCGAATCCTCACCATTTTCGAGGACGGCACCGGATCGGACCAGTTCGATCCGTACGTGCTGTACGCGCACTGCCTGATCGAACTCGATCGGCTCGCCGACGCCGAACAGACGCTGCAGACGGCCATCGGGCACAACCGCCGGATGCACGGTGTCTACCTCGCCCCGAACCTGCTGGCCAAGGCGCGGCTGTATCTGCTCGACGGCCGCTGGGACGACTCGCTGGCCGAATGCGCGGCGAGCCTGGCGGCGCCCGATGTCCTCGGGTACGCGCCCGTCGCGCACAGCCTGGCGGCCTTCATCGGAATCCACCGCGGCACCTTCCTGCCGAACCCCGATGCCGTGCCCGGGCCGGACGACCGGCTGGGAAGCACCGGTTACGCGCAGTTCCACCCCTGGGTGAAGGCGTTGACGCACGAGGCCCGTGGCCGCCCGGAGCTGGCGCTGGGGCTGCTGGTCGACACCCAGCGGCGACTGGCCGATGGCCTGACCGCGTCTACCCTGCACTACATCTACCCGGACATCGCCCGGCTGGCCTCGGACGTCGGCGACGAGGCCGCGGCTCGGTCGGTGGTAGCGAGCGCGGACGAGCTGCTGGCTCGGCAGAAGACCGCGGGCCGGACCGGAACGGCCCTGCTGTGCCGAGCCCTGGCAGACGGCGATCCCGAAACGCTCTTCGCCGCCGCGCATGCGTTCCGGCAGTCCGGGTGGCCGCTCTACGAAGCGCAGGCACACGAGAACGCCGCGGTGCTGCTCGCCGCTTCGGGACGAGAGGCCGAGGCCCGCGGCGCGCTGGACACGGCGATAGGGCTCTACGGTCGCCTGGGTGCGTCGTGGGACAGCGCCCGTGCGGCCGCACGGGTACGGCCACACGGGATCCGACTGGGTGTGCGCGGCCGGCGCAATCGGCCCAAATCCGGCTGGGCGGCGCTGACCGACACCGAGCGCAAGGTCGCCGCGCTGGTCGCCGAAGGTTGCTCCAATTCGGATATAGCAGCACAGATGTTCTTGTCGCGCCGCACCATTCAGTCACACGTGTCGAACATCCTGGCCAAACTCGACCTCCGGTCGCGGCGCGAGATCGCCGCCGCCATGCCGCGTTCGGTACTGCCGTGACGCCTCGCGAGGTGCCGCGGTCACGCCCATCGCCGTGATCTCGACGACCCGGGTGGCGGCGGAATGAGCTTCGCCCAGAAATCGTGCCGCACCGCGTCCCACAACCTGGTCAGCTCAGGAAGCAGTTCTCGTGCTTGCACGAGATCCGGATAGGCGTCGGGGCCGAAGGAGACGATCGGCGCGGGGTCGGACGCCCGGTGCACCGCGACGATCGAGATCAGATGATCCTGCAATACCCGCCAGGTGACGCCGAGGCCGTCGGCTTCGGTTCGGACCTCATCCATCTGCGGCCCCCCATCGCACGCGCGGCCGGCGATCACCGTCGATCGACCGGACGCCGACCGGCGCCGCGCGGTCGGCTGATCGTTTGCCACGCTCCCGTCGTTCCGCGCCCGTGATACCACTCGCCTGGCCGCCGAGGGCGCCGGTGGCGTTCACCCCGCTGTCAATCGCTGTCAAAACCGACCTCCTGCTCGTCACGATCTGACGAGCATCACAGACCCGGCACCGTGCGGTCATGGGTGAAAATACCCACTTCTACACCCATCTCCGCAGTTCGCGGCACCCGAAGCGGCATGAGCCGTGCCCGCCGGAGCCGGATTCAGCGCGGGCGTGCCGTCCATGCCGCGACCTGCGTACGAGACGAGAAGCCGAGTTTGCCGAGGATATTCTCGACGTGCCGATCGACGGTGCGAGGCGATACGACGAGCCGCTCGGCGATCTGCCGGTTGCTGAAACCTTGCGCGACCAGCTCGGCCACCTGCCGCTCGCGGGCCGTCAGCACCCCGGCTCGCAGCTGCTCGGGTTGCGGGCCGCTCGCGCTCCGGTCGAGCGCGTAGGTGATCGCCTGGTCGTGATCGAGCCCTTCGCCACGCGCCCGTTCCGCGCGCACCACCGACTCCGGCAGCGCGTCCATCACCCTGCGCTCACACGCGGTGTGCTGTTCGGGCATGTAGGGCCCGAACGCGGCGATCGACGTCCCGATTCGCCGCCACATCGTATGGATCGCGCCCAGCAGCCGGGCGGCATGGCGATGCTCTCCGCGCGCGGCCGCCGTCCAGGCCAGCAGCTCGATCATCAGCGCGGTCCCCACATGGTCGTTGAATTCGCGCTGAATCTCCAGGGCCGCGTGAGCGGAGGCCATCGCCTGGTCGTAGTCGCCGCGAACGAGTTGGTCGTAGCCGAGTGCCCACACCGCGTACGACTTGGTCCACTGCTCGCCGCGCCGGTCGGCCAGCTCGATCGCGCGCCGGGCCGTCGCGCCCGCCCTCGGATCGCGTCCATGGCCGTAGGCGACCGCAAGCTGGAAGAGCGTCAGCCGGACCAGCTCGTCATCCTCGGAGAAGCTCGCGACCACTCGCTCGAAGCCGGTCACGGCAGCGGCGAGGTCGCCGCGGAAGCCCGCGGCGGAAGCGCGCAGGCTACTCGCCCAGCCGAGCGCGCGGCGATCTCCGGCTTCCGTGGCGCGGGCCACGCACTCGTCGAGCGCCGCGTCGGCGGCGTCGAGGTCACCTTGCAGAACCCGCACCCACCCCGCTACCCAGAGCGCGTGGATCCGCTCGGGGTCGGCGTCGACGGCAACCCGCAGCGCGCGGTCCACCCAGCGCCGTCCCGCGCCGAGGAACCCATCGGCGCACCAGTGATAGCGCAGCGCCGTCACCAGAGCCAGCGCCTCGCGCGAACTCGCCGGCGTGCTGGTCGCCCACTCCAGCGCGGCCCGGACGTTCGCGCGGTCGGCGCGCAACACGGCCAAGCCGGTTTCCTGGCCTGGACCGTTCCACTGCCCGGCGATCCGCTCCGCGAGCGTGAGGTAGTAGTCGCGGTGGCGGTCGCGCAGCGCGGTGGCCTCCTCGCGCTCGGTCAGCCGCTGCCATCCGTACTCGCGGATCGTTTCCAGCAGCCGATACCGTGTCTGGTCGTCCGCCGCGACGAGAACGACGACCGATTGCGCGACGAGGTGATCGATCAGGTCGAGCACCTGCTCGCGGGGCAGGCCTGGGCCTGCGCAGACGCCCTCGGCGGCGTGCAGGGTGAAGACTCCGGCGAAGACCGACAGTCGGGTCCACAGCAACTGCTCGGCCGGTGTGCACAGCTCGTAGCTCCAGTCGATCAGCGCCCGCAGCGTCCGCTGTCGTGGCAGCGCGGCGCGGGTGCCTCCGGTCAGCAGTGCGAACCGATCCTCGAGCCGGTCCAGAATCGTCTGCAAGGACAGTGATCGCAGCCGGGATGCGGCCAACTCGATCGCGAGGGGAATCCCGTCCAATCGCTCACAGGCCCGCACCACCGCGTCCGCATTGCGCTCGGTGACCGTGAAGTCGGGACGCACCGCCCTGGCACGCTCCACCAGCAGCGTGGGCGCGTCGAAACCGGTCACCGCCACGGGTGTCGCGAACTCGCCCGAAGCAGGCATCGACAGCGGACGCACGGGGTAGACGTGCTCGCCCGGCTCGCCCAGTAGTGCACGGCTGGTGGTGAGGATCCGCAGCCGGGGGCAGGCGCGCAGCAACTGGTGGCACAGCAGGCGGCACGCGTCCAGCAGGTGCTCGCAATTGTCCAGCACGATCAGCGCCCGCCGGTCGGCGACGCGCTCCACGATCTGCTCCTCCGCGGTCCGGTGCGACAGATCCGGGATCCCGAGGCTGGCCACTACCGCCCGGGCCACCAGTTGAGGATCATCCACAGCGGCCAGGTCAACCAGCCACGATCCATCCGGAAACGAACGGCTGGACGCAGCGGCGACCTCGGTGGCCAAACGGGTCTTCCCCACCCCGCCCACTCCGGTCAGCGTGACCAGGCGCGCGGTCGCCAGCAGTGCGCGGACCTCGCGGATCTCCCGCTGCCGGCCCACGAAACTCGTGACCGCCGACGGCAGATTACCGACTCCGCGTGTGGGCCTGTGTTGCCCCATGATATGTCGAGCTTAGCCGCTCGGAATCGGGCCCCGGGGCGATCACCAGGAGTTTCTCGCCCGCTCGGCCCCCGCACGCTTGCGGCACCGTCGGGCGGTCTGTGTACCGGCCTTACCCCGTTTCGGGTGGCGACGATCCTCCGCAGGACCATGCGCCGAGGTTCGAGGCCTTTTCGCCAGCTCTGTCGACGACTATCAGAGGCTCGGCTCGAACCCCGGACTCGCCCATTATTCGGACATCGTCGGATCGTCGCGAGGCGGACGAATCGGCGCACGGGCGGTTCAGATGGGCCGGAAACCGGCGCCTACGTCATTACGGGCATCGATGTCGGTGAGAATGGCGTTGATGTCGGTTCCCACTTCGGGTCCGAGACACCCCATGCCCAAGTAGGCGTTGACCATCCCGACCAAAGTCGAACCGATCACCACCGGCGCGCCGGAGTCGCCTTTGAGCACACACATCTGAGTCCAGGTGTCGCTGCTGTCGCCCGTCATGTCGCCCCAGGCGACACCGCAGGTCTGGCCGGTGGTCCGGCCCTTCTTACAGACGACGTCGGGAAACCGCGCGGGAGCGCCGAGTCCGTCGATGAGGAACCCTCCGACCTCCCGAGCGGGAACCACCCGTGCGGCATCGAATTCGATGACCGCGTAGTCCAGTTCGTGATCGGCGTAGACGAATCGACCCAGCACCCCATAGCCGGGATAGGTCACGGACGTGACGCGCGCGCCGGGTTCGCCGCAATGTCCCGCCGTCAGACCGACCAACCGGCCGGCCGCGTCGTGCCCGATGGTGGTGAGCGTGCATTCGGCTTCGTCATCGATCGCGATGCCCGATCCACCGCCGATCGGCGGCAGCGGCAACTGCGGAACACCGGCCGCCGCGCCGGCGCCCACCGAGACCGGGCCGCACGCCAGCGCCGCCGCGGCGACGACTTTCAGCAGTGAACGAGTCATTGTTCCTCCAACCGAGCCGAGCGGAATCCCCGCGACCCGGCCCGAGCCGCACCCGCAGCCGGCGAACCCGGCATACGCATCGCCTCCCACCACCGAAGTCCAGGACCCACGCAAACTTACGCGCGTTCCCAGTCCGAGCTACCCACGTGAACGAGATGGAAACGGGGCCTGGCATTCTTCCCCTCCGCCACGCCGGATCGGCTGTGTCGCAGAGCCTTTCCCGGACGGTCGTCGAGCGCCGTATAGACCGCTGCCAGCGGCCTCTCGACGCCCCTGGAACTCGCACCACCGAGCGACTGGTTTCGCTGGCCCAGGCGTTCGATGCCGCCGAGGGAAAGGACGTGCGCATCGGCGGCGGTGTCGCCGTCGTCCGGGAGTTCCTCGACGCCGATCTCATCGACACGATGCATATCGCTGTCGCGCCGGTAGAACTCGGTCGCGGCGAAAGGCTCTGGGCGAGCCCCGACGAACTCGTCGACCGGTTTCACCTGGAGCGGATCCCGAGCCCGAGCGGAGTGGTGCACCACGTCTTCTGGCGACGCTGACCGCTGCTGACAGGTGCTGCGACTCAGGCGCTGCGGGGCATCGGCCGAGCTACCGGGTTGACGATCAGTCCCGCCTCCCACGCGCGCTCGATGACTCGCGCGACGTCGATACGCCGCACCTCGCGGATCTCCGGGCTCGCCAGGAGTTCCCCGATATAGGCGACGACATGCTCGGCGAGCAGGGAACGCACATCACCGAGCCGACCGAGGAGCCGGGCGGGGGCATCCACCGCGCGGACCCTGATGTCCACCTGCTCCTCGCTCACCTCCTCGGTACGGACTAATACCGCGCACGGGTCCTCCAGCACCAGCTCCACTCGCATGCGCACCCGCACCGCCGCGGCGAACCGCCCGATGACTCCGGCGAAGTCCGCCCGCAGCCGAAGCGTGATCGGCACGTCCACGGCGACGTCCCAACCCTCGTCGTCACACACTTCGGCCCAGACCTTCCCGGGCCGACCCGTCGCGGTGACACCGACCAGCCCGCCGGGACCGGCATGAACCGGGCCCACCTCGATACGCTCACCGAGGATCTGCGCGATGACCTCCGCGACACGGTCCGGACGAGCAACCGATTGCAACATCTGTTGCGCGAACCGCGCACGCGCCCACTCCGTCGCAGACCATTCTCGGTCCCCACGGCTATTGATCTCAGGCATGAGCCACCTCCGTTCACCCAGCCCGCGTATACCCCGCAAACGGGAACAATCACCCGGCTCGGCGTCACGCCCTACCCCGGTTGGGGACTATCCGATCTTTGTGGATGCGACCGCGGTCCGACTGGCCGACCCGACGCGGGCGAGCGTGCACGCGGTGGACGGCTTCGGCCCGGAAGTGCCGCTCGAGATCGAGCATGACGCGCTGCGGTTCCCGATCTCACCGACTCCGATCTTCATCGCCCCCTCCGGTTAGCCTGGATGGGTGGGAGTGGTCGGGTTCGAACGGGATCGCGGTGCCGGTTGGGATTTCGGACGTGCGACCGCGGGTGGGGCGGCGATGATCGGGTTCCGTGATCGCGGGGGCGGCGAGCTGGACCTGCGGGTCACCGGGATACCGGCGGTCACGGTGCTGTTCGAGTTCGGCGGCAGCGAACTGGTCGTCGAGAGCAATGGCGGCAGGCGGGCATTCGCCGGGTTCGTTTCGGGGTATCCGCCCGGAACGATGCGTATCCGCGGTGAGCGGGTCGAGTGTGTCGAGGTGCGGTTGACACCGGCGCGGGCCTATTCGTTGCTGGATATCGCACCGGCGGAGCTGGGCCGCGCGGCGGTCGTCGGCGTGGAAGACCTCTTCGGACGTCGGGCGCAGTGGCTGCGCGAGCAACTCGCGGATGCGGCGACATGGGAACAGCGCTTCGCGCTGACGCGATCTTTTCTGCTGCGATGTGCCGACCCGGCACGGACACCGGACGCGGAAGTAGTCGCCGGCTGGAATCGCATCCTCGCCGACCGCGGACAGGTCACCGTCGGCGAACTCGCCGCATCGTGCGGATGGAGCCGCAAGCGGCTGTGGGCGAGGTTCGAGTCCCAGATCGGGCTGACGCCCAAGCGCGCCGCCATGCTGGTCCGATTCCGTCACGCCGTGGAAGGGCTGGTGGCCGGCCGCCCCGCCGCCGAGGTCGCCGCGACCTGCGGCTACACCGACCAGTCCCATCTATCGCGGGACGTGTCGAGCTTCGCGCAGGTCACCCCGGGGGCGCTGGCCGCGGAACCGCTCACCGCCATCTCCGCGCACCGCTACCGGGCGTGGGGAACATTTTTCCGGTAAGCGTTCTCGACGTCCGGGGCTCAGGCCACGGCCTCCCACGCGAACCCGTCGGGGTCGGCGAAGGGCCCGATATCGCTGCCGATGGCGATCCGGTGCGAGCCGGCGCCCTCCGGCGAGACGCCGGCATCCTTGGCGGCGGCACGACGCCCGTAGAGCGCCAGCTTGACCGACGACGACGGGGCATCGAACTCGACGTATTTGCTGCCGAAACTTTTCGCCACGGTCAGGCCGCGATCGACGTAGAACTGCTTGGTCGCCTTGACGTTGTCGACCCCGAGCAGAATCACGAAATCGTCGATCTCCCGGGTGGCCGGGCCGGTGTCCTTCTTCGCCGACGTCGCGATTTTCCAGATCGCCCCGTCCGGAGCCTGGACGACGCCGCCATACCCCCAGAAGCTCTTCTTGGCCGGCTTCAGCGTCGTCGCTCCCGCGTCGAGCGCGGCGCCGACGAGGCTGTCGACGGTGCTCGGCTGCGATACCACGAGCGAGAGGATGAAGCCGCGGAACCCGTTCGTCGGCGCCTCCGAGGCGCGCACGCGCACCTTGTCGCCGAGCTCGAACGCGGCGGCGTAGAAGCTCGCGCCGGTCGCGGGATCGGGCATCTCGAGAATGACGGAGTCGATAGTGGGCTGCTCGGTGGTGGTATCCATGGCGATAACGCTAGTTACTGCTCGGCGACCGGCGCTTCTCGATTCCTGATCGTTGTGGGCAGCCGATTCGGCGCGCACGAGGACTATGCGGGATCGGTGACCAGTTCGGGTTCGCTCGATGCGGGGTGGTCGTGCCGGAACAGCAGCAGCGAGGTGGCCAACAGCAGCACCCCGGAGACGGCGATGGTGGCACGTGGGCTGGTGACCGTCGCCAGCAGTCCCCAGCGCGGTCAGGGCAGCGGTGGTGGCTCTCGTGGTGATCGACCACGCCGACAGGTGCGGGCGACACGGTCGCTCGGGGTGTGGCCGGAGTCGATAGGTGGCTATCAGCGTCCCAGTGGCCAGCAGGCGCGCAACGTCCCGCTGACGAGCATCACGCGATGACGACCGAATCGCGCTGCCAGCGGGCGAGCGAATCGGGAACCGATCACACCGCCGACACAGGGTGCGGCGAAAGCAAGACCGTATTGCCAAGGCGCGAACCCGAAATCGCCGACCAGCAGTACGGCCAACGGTGGCTCGGTCGCCAGGATCAGCCCTGAGAAGAGAACCGAATCGGCCATCGGATCAGGTGCGGACAACCTCGTGGCCGCTCGACGCCGCCGTCGAATTACCACGGAGCCGGCCCGCAAGCCGCTACGGTCCCATTGGGATGCGGGTGTCCACCCCCTGAGGGCGCCCCCACCCACCCGGGGGGTGGGCGCCCTCCACCCCCCGGGGCCCCATAGGGGGCTCATGTGGGCTCGGCCTGCACCGATCAGGTCAGGCCGGCACTCCCGGACAATCCCACGCTTCGACCGGATCGCGGGAATACCAATGCCCGGTCCATTCCCTGCCCGACTCGAGGGCCTCGTAGAAGTCTTCGTCGTCGGGCAACTCCGGGCCGTGGGCATAGACGACACCGGGATGGTCACCGTGGAAGCGGCGGGCGCGCTCGACCGCGCGAGCCGACCGCTCGGCGATGTAGGCGCGCTGGGTGATCAGCCACTCCTCGCTCGTGCGAGCTCCCGGGCCGCCGTAGTCCAACGGGTAGTGCATCTGATACTCCAACCGCGCCAACTGCTCACCCGCGTGCTCGTACAGCCACACGATCCATCCCGGGACCAGCGGCTGCGCAGCCAGCGCACGAACAGCGAATCCTTCGCGCGCGGTCGGGCTTTCCGGATCACGCCACGCCGCGGCGGTGACGCGGGCGTCCGCGGCGAAGTCCATGCTGCTCCGGCCCCGATCTTTCCGATGCCTACCACCCATAGCCGATAACTCTAAATCTCGGCACCGACCCCCGACCACGGTTCGCTCCAAGTTGGCCCGCGACCGGCCGTCCGTGCCGCTTCCGCCGGACAGTTCGTCGGCATCCACGGTGGGTGCCAGGACATTTCCCGGCGAAACGCCCGCCGCCGAATCGATCTCACCAGCAGCTATGAGCGCTCACGAGCAGCTATGAGCGCCGGACTCGCCGGCGGGCCACGCTGATCAGCCGAAGGGGCCGACCATGAGCGTGCCTGCTCGAACCCGGGCCGCGCGGCCCCGCGCATACGCGATGACGTCCTCCGCGTAAGCTCCCTCGTCTCCTTCCGCGAAGCACGACCGGAATCGGATGAGTGCTTCTTCCAGTCTCGGTCCGGGGCCGCCGTCGGCGAGCAGGACGACGATCGCCTCCCACGTTCGGATTCGCGGGTCCGGCAAGGCCAGAAGTTCCTCCAGGTAGCGACCGGGTTCCAGCAGCCGCAGCGCACGGCGCGCGTAGGCGTGTACGCGCCGGGGCAGTGCGGCGCGGACGGCGTCGACGTCCGCTTGCCGCGCCTGGCCCGGGTGTGCCGGGTCGACTCGCAGCGACCACAACTCGGTCAGGTCCTCCGCCATACCGTGCTCGTCGATCAGGCCGGGGCCGCTCGCCTGCTCGAGCGGCGCGGAGGGGAGGCCCTGCTGAGCGTTGCGCCAGTTACAGAACTCCCACCAAGCGGTGGGTGTGGCACTCAGAGTCAAGCCGAACCTCAACTCCTGGCGGCCATCGGTCCAGGTACGCAGTGTCCGGCTGCGGCCGACCGAGGCCACGCCGCCCGCCGCCACCCGCACCCACTTGGCCTCCGGTCCCTCGAAGCCATACGGCTGCACGAGCTTTCGCGCGTCGCGTGTCAGTCGGCGCAGCGCCGCGTCCGGTTCGACCATGTCGGCAGATTAACCGGACACACCGACACACCGAATCAGGACCCGAACGCTCCATACTTCGCGGATCCCGCCACCACCCTGCGCGCTCCCGATGATCCGCGCGGTTCATGCCACACTGGCGTAGATGGAGCGAGTCAACGCTTTCCACGACGAGAAATCCTCGCCCGCGTCCGGCGGGAAGAGCACACGCACCGTGATCGTGGCCTTCGGCGCCAATATCGCGGTGGCGGTGGCCAAAACGGTCGCGGCGACCCTCTCCGGCTCGGCGTCGATGGTCGCCGAGGCCGCTCATTCGTGGGCGGACACCGGCAATCAGATCTTCCTTCTCGTCGCCAACCGTCGAAGTGCGCGTACCGCCGACGCGAAGCGGCCCCTCGGGTATGGGCGGGAGGCGTATGTCTGGTCATTGCTTGCGGCGGTCGGGCTCTTCGTCGCGGGCGCCGCGGTGTCGGTTTGGCACGGCATCACCGAACTGCTGCACGAAGGACAGGGCGAGCAAGACTATGCGATCGCCTACCTCGTGCTCGGGATCGCCTTCGTCTTGGAGGGAATCTCGTGGCTACAGGCCACCCGGCAGCTCGGCGGCGAGGCCGAGAGTCTCGATCAAGACATCCTCGAATATGTGCTCGAGACCTCCGACCCGACATTGCGCGCGGTCTTCGCCGAGGACAGCGCGGCACTGATCGGCATCGTCATCGCCTTCGCGGGGATGGGACTGCACCAGCTCACCGGCGTGGCGGTCTGGGACGCGCTCGGATCGGTGCTCGTCGGTGTGCTTCTCGGGGTGATCGCCGTGGTGCTCATCGACCGCAACCGGCGCTTCCTGACCGGCGAACCGGCCTCGCCCGACCTCCGCGCCGCCGCGGCCGCCCGCATCGAGAAGATGCCCGAAGTGGCCTCGGTGCGCTTCGTGCGCTTGGAATACGTCGGCCCGCGCCAAGTCTTCCTGGTCGCCAGCGTCGATCTGATCGGCGACCCGGCGGAGTCCAGCATCGCCCTCACCCTGCGCGCGCTCGAACGCGAACTCGAACGCAACCCGCACATCGCCGACGCGGTCCTCACGATCGCCGCTCCGGAGGACGCCGACTGAAGGCGGTGGAGCCGACGTCCTCCGTGGACCTGATCGCGGCGCGACCGAGTCGGTTTCGCGCTACACGGGCCGCGACCTGGCCCGAGCCACGGACGAGTCGGCGGGCGGCGAGTACGAGCACGGGCGAAGACGATCGGCTCCTGCGGCGTGACCCGGCCCGGATCCAGAGATCCGGGCCGGTGTCCGCGTGCCGATCAGTTCGTGATGCTGTCGAACATGCCCGGCTGGTAGGAGCCGCCCGGCATGCGCGTCATCACGCCGAGCCGGTTGGCCGCGTTGATCATGGCCACCAGGTAGATCAGCGCGGTGACCTGGTCATCGTCGTAGTGCTTGCGCACCTGGTCCCAGGTCTCGTCGGAGACGCCCTGGTAGGCGTCGGCGAGCCGGGTACCCTCCTCGGCCAGCGCCAGCGCGGCGCGCTCGGCCTCGGTGAACACGCTGGACTCCCGCCAGGCGGCGACCAGATTGATCCGGACCGCGGTTTCACCCGCCGCCGCCAGCTCCTTGGTGTGCACGTCGGTGCACCAACCGCATCCGTTGATCTGGCTGGCGCGCAGTTCCACCAGTTCCAGCGTGGACTTCGGCAGCGGCGACCGGAGGATCGCCAGGCTGGTGGCGGCGAACCGCTTGCCGATCTCGGCGCCGAGTTCGTTGTCGTTGAGATCGAAACGGGGTCCCATGTCGTGGTCCTCACTCGTGGTGTTGCGTGCTGCTGCACCGAACGAACACCAGACGTAAGCTGCCCGAGCCTCGTAACAACGCGCTGATGTGACGTGCACCACTATGTCCCGGTGTTACAAGAGGGCGAGATCAGGCGTCTGGTGGGTGACCAGTCGACAGGAAACAGGAGTCACACCATGGCCGGTACATCGCGGCGCACGCCCGGCGAGACCGACGAACGCCCCGCCCCCGCGACCGAGGCGTTCGTCGCTCATCGGAACCTGCTGTTCACCGTCGCCTACGAGATGCTCGGCTCCGCCGCCGACGCCGAGGACGTCCTCCAGGAGACCTGGTTGCGGTGGGCGGGCGTCGATCTCGGCATCGTCCAGGATCAGCGCGCGTACCTGGTCCGGATCGTCACCCGCCAGGCGCTCGACCGGCTGCGCGCGCTCGGCAGGCGCAAGGAGTCCTACGTCGGGCCGTGGCTGCCCGAGCCGCTGCTCACCGCGCCCGATGTGGCCGAGGACGCCGAACTGGCAGAGAGCGTGTCGATGGCGATGCTGCTGGTACTGGAGACCTTGACGCCGATCGAGCGGGCGGTGTTCGTCCTGCGCGAAGTGTTCGATCTGGCGTACGACGAGATCGCCGAGGCCGTCGACAAGAGCCCGGCCGCGGTCCGCCAGCTCGCGTACCGGGCGCGGGCGCACGTCGCCGCACGCCGTCAGCGCGGAGTCGTATCAGCAGCCGAGACCCGCAACGCACTCCAGGCATTCCAGCGAGCGATCGAAACGGGCGATTTGCGGAACCTGCTCGACATCCTCGCGCCGGATGTCGTCCTGCTCGGTGACGGCGGCGGTGTCGTGCAGGCCACGCTGTCGCCCGTCATGGGAGCCGACAAGGTGGCCCGGGTGCTGGCTGCCGGACTCGGCAGGCTCGCCGCGGCAGCAAGGCAACCGGTACAGGTCAACGGCTACCCGGCGCTGATCGTCCGGGTGAACGGCGAGATCGACACCGTCCTGGCGCTGCGCATCGACGACGGACTCGTCACCGGGCTCTACGCCGTGCGCAATCCCGAGAAGCTTTCCCGCATGCAGCGCGAAACCGCCCTGTGCCGCTGACACCAGGACCGGGCGCACCGGCCGCCACTGTTTACTGGTGATGTGCCACCGGCCGGTCTGCGGAATCGATGATCGCCACTGCTGTTTTCATAAGCGGGCCACTCCGCCATGACCAGCTGAAGACAGGCATCGTCGATCTCGCCCGCGCCGAAGAACTCGGTGAGCGCGGCGCGTTCGCGGGCGCGCCCGCGTAGAGGTCCGGCATCGGCGCTCCGGCGTTGTAGACGGCGTCGAGGACGGGATCGTTCCACACGCCGCCGGACAGCACCGCCCAGCGCGCCACCAGCACCGGTAGCGCGGGCAGACCGTCCTCTGCCACCGCGCCGAACCAGCCGGACTTCTACCGCTCAGCGTCGGGCCCCGCCACCTCTCCGGTCTCTCGGCCGGAACGAACCGATAACGGTTCTGTCGTGTGGGTCGGCAAAACCGCCCTGCCGCCGGGCGCCGGTGGAATGCTTCGACCGCGGACGGTCGGTCGACTGCTCGTGGCGCACGGCCACCCGCCATGAATCGCCGGAATGGCCGGCGGCACAACGGGAAAGGCGGGAACCATGCGGCTCACAGTGGTCGGCGGAACCGGGCGGATCGGCTCGCAGGTGGTTCGGAAGCTGACCGCCGCCGGGCACGATGCCATCCCCGCGGCGATGTCCACCGGTGTAGACCTGATCACCGGGAAAGGCCTGGACCGGGCACTGGAAGGCGCCGAAGTCGTGATCGACCTGGCGAACTCGCCGACCTTCGACGAGGCGTCCCTCGACTTCTTCCGCACCTCCATGGACAACCTGCTCGCCGCCGGACAGACCGCGGGTGTCCGCCACCAGGTCGTCCTCTCGATCGTGGGAGTCGACCAGGTGCCCCAGCTGGACTACTACCGGGCCAAGACTCTCCAGGAGGAGCTGCTCCGGCAGGGGCCGGCGCCGTACTCCATCGTTCGCGTCACCCAGTTCTTCGAGTTCATCGAGGCGGTGCTGTCCTGGACCGCCGACGGCGACACCGTCCGCTTGCCCGCCACCCCGATCCAGCCGATCGCCGCCGCGGACGTCGTCGACGCGGTCGTCGAGGTCGCCACCGGCGAGCCTTTGCTGGGGATTCGTAACTTCGCGGGTCCGGACGTCTTCACCCTCGACGAACTCGGCAGGCTCACCCTGGCCGCCCAGCACGATGACCGGACGGTCGTCACCGACGACACCGCGGGCATGTTCGCCGCCGTCACCGGGGATGTGCTCACCGCGGGGCCGGACGCACACCTGGCATCGACGCACTACCGGGATTGGATCCGAGAAGCGCACTGAATCCCGTTACGCCACCGAACGGCGGCCTCGCGCAGGAGTCGTGGCGCTCAGGCGAACGGCCAGCGGGTCAGCCGGTCCTCGGCGCGCGACTCGTAGGGCCGTGCGCCGAGTGCGCGCGCCCGGTGCCGCGCCGCGACCACCTCGTCGTGCGCGCCAGGCAGACCGAGGATTCCGCGCGCGGTACCGCGATAGAGCCCGGACGGCCCGAGGCACACCAGTCCGGGCCACTGCACGAGCAGCGTCTCACCCCACCCCTGGGTCAGCGGCTCGAGTTCGGCGGTGAGCTCGGCCACCCGGTCGCGCCACCGCGGCGCGCGCTGCCCCACCGCGAGCAGCGCCTCGAGCAGCAGCGGCACCCGCACCACAACCCGCGGGCCGCGCCACCTCCCCGGCAGGGCGACAACCGACTCGATCGACGACATCGCCCGGTCGTGGTCACCCATCTCCGCCGCGGCCATCGCGACCACCAGCGCGAAGTCCTCGTCGAAGTCCTCGGCCATGCGGTCGGCGTCGGCCAGCACCTCGGCGAGGCGTCCCCGGTGCCACAGTTCGATCGAACTGCTCGTCAGCACCGAGGCCTCGGCGAGCAACCGGGCCTGATCGTCGACCGTCCCGAGATCGGCGGCGAATTTCGTCATCAGCGCCCGGGACCGCTGGTAGTCACCACGCAGCACGGCGAGCATCACCTGCCACCACAGCTGGGTCGCCGCGAGGTCGGTGCCGCCGCCGGAAGCGAGCCGGGCGAATTCGGCCGATAGCCTGCGGACCAGTCGCATATCGCCCGCTTCGAGGGCACAGACACGGCGCAGATGGACCGCCGTCGCCCGCGCCGCGCGGTCGTGGCCCGCGAGTTCTTCCAATTCCTCGGCGATCTCGCGCCGGTCGGCGACGGTCGTCGGGTCCCAGGTACACACGAACTCGGCCAGCAGCACCTGCGGCCACGACCGGCTGCCCGGTGCGCTGCGCGCCCGCGCGTCGGCCAAGACGTCGAGATCGCCCGCCAGACCGTGGATCGCGCGGTCGGCGGCCTCGATCGCCTCCACCTCGGCGACCAGATCGGCGTCGAGATCGAGGCGATGGGCCAATGCCTGTGCTCGCAGCCCCGACGAACCGGCTTGCACCACACCGTAGCCGGAGAAGTACCCGGCGACGCCGCGGGGCGCGGCCAGCAGCGCGGTGCGCGCCAGCCCGGCCCAGTCGCCGCGCTCACCGCATCGCCACCCGGCCCGGTCGAAACACGCGGCGGCCGCGTCGAAGTGGCCGAGGCGGTTGTGCGCCTGTCCGGCGAGCCGATCCAATTCGACGGACAACTCCACGTCGCCGGATCCCGCGTGCCGGATCCCGCGGGCGGCGAGTTCGGCGCATTCGGTAGCCGCGTCGCGTCGCAGTGCGTCCCGCGCCGCGGCGGCACAGACCTGCGCCGCGGCCGGATCCAGCGAATCGAGCGCGGCGGCGCTGTGATGCAATGCCCGTGCCGCGAGCGCATCGGGCCGCAGGTCGGCCAGCGCGACCGCGATCCGTTTGTGCAACAGGGCGGTTCGTACCTCGCCGATCGTGGCCAGCACGGCGGCGCGCACGAGTTCGTGCCCGAAGGCGACGGCGCCGCCCTCGACCGACACGACTCGCGCGGCGACGAGCTCGCCGATCCGTTCATCGAACCGCGGCGCGCCGTCGGCGGCGGCGGCCAATCCGACCGGCGCGTGCGGGCCGATGACGGCCAACACCTCGGCGAGCGCCCGCGCCGCAGGCGAAACGGCGCCCAGCTTCGCCGCCGTGATCTCGGTCGCCGCCCCACCGACATCCAACCGGCGACCGGTTCGGACGAGGTCGCACAGTTGCGCCGCGACGAACGGGCTGCCGCCACTCACCTGGACGATCTGGGCACGCACCCGCGGACCGGCCGAAACCACGTCGGCGCGCACCAATTCGTCCACCGCGGCGTCCGACAACGGCGGCAGGTCCACCGCCACGTGGGCGCCCGCGGAGTGCAGCAACCGCACCGCGGCGTCCACCTCGACCGGGAGCGGCTCGGGCCGCACCGTGAGCAACAGCAGGACCGGATGGCCGCGCAGTACGCGCATGGCCGCCGCGATCATCCGCACCGAGTCGGGATCGGCCCACTGCACGTCATCGATGACCGCGACCATCCGGCCGGTCTCCCGTGTCACCTCCGCGAAGAGCGCGGCGAGCGCCCGCGGTGTCGGGATCTCGGGAACCGCGCGCCCGGCCAGTGCCGCCTGATCCAGCCACGGCGTGAGCGTCGCCAGAGCGGGGGAACCCACCCCGCTGCTGCCCGCGGTGAAGAAGGCCGCGTCGCCGTGGCGTCGCACGGTGTCCTCGATGACGGCCGTCTTGCCGCTGCCGGCTGCGCCGCGCACGGTGACGACGGTCAATCCCCGCTGTGACCGGTCGCGGGCACGGTCGAGGACTGCGGCGATGTCGTCACGCCCGACGAGTGCCGAGCGCCCCGGCGGCGAGAGCGTCGGCGGGTTGCGGATCTCGTGCTCGATCCGGGTGGTGTCGGGCGCGGGATCGAGCCCCAACTCTTCGCGCAGCGAGCGCCGCAACCGGGTGAGCACGTCGAGCGCCTCCGGGATCCGTCCGCAGTCGCGCAGCGCCAGCGCCAGCAGCCGTGCCGTGCCTTCGCGATGCGGATGCCGCTCGCGTTCGTCGGTGAGCAGGGTGACCGCGTGCCGGGCCCGGCCCAGCACGATCAATCCCTCGGCGCACAACTCGACCAGTTCCGATCGCAACTCGTCCAGACGCGTGCGCTCGGGAGCGAGTTCGGCGATGTCGCCGACATCCGGCAGCGCGGCGCCGCGCCACAGGCGCAGCGCGCGCTCGAGTAGAGCCACGGTGCGTTCGATGTCACCATCGGCGTGTGCCGCCCTCGCGTCCCTGGACAGCACGTCGAGCAGGTCGAGGTCGGTGCCCGAACCGCCGCACCGCAGTGCGTAGCCGTTGGGGCCCGTCTCGATCCGGACGTCGGGGAGCGGCCGCAGCGCCCGGCGCAACCGTGACACATAACCCTGGAGGGTGACCAGGGCGCTGTCGGGCGGTTTTCCGCGCCAGAGCAATTCGCACAGATAGTGCGCGCTGCGGGCGGTGCGCTCGGCCGCGAGGACGACCAGGAGATCGGCGTGTTTGCGCGCCGGGATGGCGATGCGGGCGCCGTCCGGGCCGCGCACCTCCAGCGGACCGAGCACCGCGATGGCGGGTGAGTCGTCGCCGGACCCGCCGCGCACCAGCGTCACACCAGCGCCCTCGTCGACTCTTGGCTCATGACACACACGCAAGCACTCCTGCCAACCCCGGCCACCGGCGACGATGGGACCGTCGGCGGCCCCTCTCGCGAGACTGTAACGCGGATGTGCGGCGCCGCGCTGACCATCGGCGGCGCCCTGTGCATCGCGGGCGGCTCACTGCACCCGATCGTCGCGGGCAAGGGCCATTCGGTCGAAGCGCTCACCAGTCCGGGTACGCCGATCGCGCAGATCCTGCTCGGTATCGGAACCGTCCTGCTGGTGTTCGGCCTGCCCGGCATGTACGCGTGGCTGCGGCGGCGACTGGGCGCGGCCGGGTTCGTCGGCACGGTCGCCTATCTGCTCGGCAATATCGTCACGGCAACCGGACATCTCACCGTCGAACTGTTCGTCGCCTACCCTTTCGCGTCCGATCCCGCGACCGCGCACCTGATCGCGGGCAACGACAACATGATCGACACGACCGCGTTCGCGCTGTTCAACTCGATCGGCGGTCTGGTCATGCTGGCCGGAATGGGCCTGCTGGGCGCGAGTTTGCTGCGCCACCACGCGGTTCCGCGCTGGATCGCGGTGCTCACGCTGCTCGGCATGGCCGGCTTCTTCCTCCCCATCCCCGCCACCCAGGGGCTGTCCGGATTCATCTACGAGGCGCCGCGCGGTATCGCCGTCGCCGCCATCGGCGTCCTGATGCTGCGCAGGCCCGGCGGATTGCACCGCTGGGCGAAGCGCACGCGTGGCCCGGTCGCACCGCCGACCGCGTGACCGGGCCGCCCGGGATGTCGTCACCGCCGCTGATCCCGGCCGCGGTGACGACATCCCGGCTCATTCGCTCGCTGCCGTTGCCATGGACATCGCCCAGAAATCGGCGTACCGGCCACCCCGGCGCACCAACTGGTCGTGGCTGCCCTCTTCGACGATCCGGCCGTTGTCCAGGAAGACGATGTGATCGGCGCGCTGGACGGTCCGCAGCCGGTGCGCGACCAGCACCACCGTCCGGCCCGCCATCAGGCGCTCGATACCGTCGTGCACAGCCGCCTCGTTCACCGGGTCCAGCGCGGAGGTCACCTCGTCCAGCAGCACGATGGGCGCGTTCTTCAGCAACGCTCGTGCGATCGAAACCCGTTGCCGCTCACCGCCGGACAGCAGCGCTCCGCCCTCGCCGACATTCGTCGCCCAGCCGCCGGGCAGCCGCTCGATCACCTCGTCCAGCCGGGCGGCGGCCGCCGCGGCCCGCACCTCGGCGTCGTCGGCATCGGGACGGCCGAGGCGCACGTTCTCCTCGATGGTGCCGTCGAAGAGATAGACGTCCTGGAAGACGATGGCGAACCGCCGCATCAACACATCCGTGCCGATCGCGCGCACGTCGACGCCTCCCACACGCACCGTGCCGTCGTCCACGTCGTAGAACCGTGCGAGCAATTGCAGCAGTGTGCTCTTGCCCGCACCGGATGGTCCGACGATCGCGACTCGCTGTCCCTCGGGTACCGACAGCGAAACGTCGTCGATCACGGTGCGACCGCCGTGCCGGAAGACGACGGACTCGAACGCCAGGTCGTGACCGGTCGGTGGGATCGGCCTGCGAGGTTCCGGCAGCGGCTCGGTGCGCAACACCGTGTCGAGACCGGCCAGCACGGAACGCGCGCCGCGGAGTTTGCCGCCGATCTCCGACAGCGACAGCAGCGGATCCGCGCAGCGGGCGGCCAGCACCAGGATGGTCAGGATCTCCGCCGCACCGATGTGCCCGCCGAGCGCAAGGTAGGCGCCGAGGGCCAGCAGCGCGGTGAACATCGTCTGGACCGTGAGCGTCAGTCCCACGATGCCGGGCAGCGCCGACAGCATGGCCCGGCGGGAGGCGCGTTCGAGTCCCGACAACGAATCGTCGAGCATCCGGAATCGTTCGGCAGTCCGGCCGCCGGCGCGCAGCACCGGCTGCGCCTGAAGGAATTCGATGACTCTCCCCGTCGCCTCCTTCACGCGTTCGGTCCGTTCGGCATCCGCGGCGGCCATCGAGCGTCCCGTCCAGAGCTGGATCACCGCCACGACCGGTACGGCGGCCAGCGCGGCCAGCCCCATGCGCCAGTCGTAGGCGAACATCACGGCGACGATCGTCAGCGGCGTCACACTCGCGGAGATCATCGGTGCGAGCAGATGCGCGATCACGCTCATCGCCTGCAGCACACCCTCGCTCGCGAGTACCGAAACCTCCCCGACGCGGCGTGCGGTGAACCAGCCGAGGGGCAATCGGGCCAGGCGATCGCCGAATCGGCGATAGACACCGCGCAGCAGCGTGGTCCCGACGAGGAACCCGGACAGATCGCTGCGATAGCGCAGCGCCGCGTAGCCCGCGATCGCCGCGCCGAAGGCGATCAGCCAGGGCCAGGCGTCCGTGGGCGTGTCGCCGAACAGCGCCCGCAGCAGCGGAACCAGAAACGCGTAGGACAGGCCTTCCGCTATCGAGGTGGCCGTCATCATGGCCACGGTGCGACGTACGGGCCGCGCGTACTCGCGTCCAAGCACGCGCAGCAGCATGCGAATCATCGGGGCTCGCCTCCTTGCGATGTCTGATCGGCGACGTCCGTGGGCCGCCGCGTGGTCGCGTTCCACTGCCTGCTGCGTGGCCCGAGTTCGCGCCGTAACACGCCGCCGAGGGTTTCGACCACATCGGTGCGCGCGGCTCGGTGCGATCGCCGGAATTCGGCGAACTTCCCGTTCTGCGCCAGCAGTTCGGCGGGCGTGCCGCGTTCGACGACCGATCCGTTCTCCAACATCACGACGGTGTCGGCGTCGGCGATGGTCTCGAGACGATGCGCGATGACCAGGATTGTGCGATCGCCCTTCAGTGTCGTCATGGCTCGGCGCACGGCCTGTTCGGTCTGCGGGTCGGCGAAGGCGGTCGCCTCGTCGAGCACGAGAACGGGTGCGTCGGCCAGCAGCGCGCGGGCGATCGAGATCCGCTGCGCCTCACCGCCGGACAATCCGGTATCGGCGCCGAGCACCGTGTCGTAGCCGTGCGGCAGCTCGAGAATCCGGTCGTGGATGTTCGCCAGCCGGGCCGCGCGCACCACGTCGTCGAGGTCGGCCCGCGGTACCGCCAGCGCGATGTTGTCCGCGACCGACGCGCGCAGCAGGCGAACATCCTGGAAGACGAAGGAGACCATCCGGTAGAGCTCCCGGCTGCCGAGTCGGCGCAGGTCGACACCACCCAGCAGGACCGAACCGTGGGTCGGATCGAAGAATCGGGGCAACAGCTGCACCAGGGTGGATTTCCCGCTTCCCGACGGCCCGACGATGGCGGTGACCGTACCCGGCTCGAGCACCAGGTCGATCCCCCGCAGCACCTCGTGATCGGCGTCGTAGCCGAATCGGACGTCACGCAGCTCCACCCGGTTCCCTTGCGGTGCGACCGGGAGCGCGGGCTCCGGTAGCGACGGCACCGCGAGCACGTCCCGGATCCGGCCGACCGCGCGCCGCGCGGCCTGTAGATCGTCGAAGCCGTGACCCAGCGCCGCGACCGGAGCGGTCAGGCCGAGCCCCAGCAGCAGGAACGGCAGGAGATCCGCCGGAGCCAGGGATCCGACCTGGACCAGGACCGTGCCGCCGATCAGCACGACCAGCAGCACGAACGGCGGCGACAGCACCACCTGCATCGCCGCGCCGATGCCGGCGAGACCGTGCACCATGCGCAGAAAGGAGTCCGCGAAATCGTCTGTAGCCGTGCGGAATCTCCGGTGGGCACGCTCGCCGGAGCCGAACGCCTTGACCACCGAGATGCCCTGCACGAACTCGACGGTCGCATTCGCGATCCGGCCCATCCCCGCGTCGAACTCCTTCTGTGCGTGCAGCCGGGCGGGGGTCATCATGAGGGGGACCAGCGCGACTGCCAGCACCACCGGTATCAGCGTGATCAACGTCAGGCGCCAGTCGACGGTGAACAAGTAGATCAGCGAGACCAGCGGCACGACGAAGGCCGCGACCAGCTCACCAGGGGTGTGGGCGATGAGCGGGTGCACGGCGTCGACGTCCTTGCCCACGATCGTCGCCAGCTCGCCCGTGCGGCGGCGGGAGAACCATCCGATCGGGACCCGGCCCAGTCGTGCGGCCAGTTGCCTGCGCAACGACAGCTGCACCCGGCTGTCGAGAAGATGCCCGAGTCCGGACGACGCGGCCGTGCACAGCAGCCGGACGAACAGTCCGGCCGCACCCGCGAGCACGATCATCCGGACATGTCCGTGATCGATCGGATTCGGCGACAACAGCGTTCGGCCCAGTTCGACCACCGCGAGCAACGGCGCCAGACCAGCGACCGCGCCGACGATCTGGAGGACGACGACGGCGGCGAAACCCCCGAGGTATGGGCGCAGCAACTCCGTCGCGCTCCGCCGCGCCGAGGGTTCGGCAGCCGATGGGGGTGGGGTGGACTGCTTGCTCGCCTCGGCGAGGTCGATGGTGCTCATCGTTCTCCGGCCTTCATCGATCACTGTGCGGCTGAATGCTTTTGCGAGCCGGTCGAGGCATCGGCCAGGGCGCGGCGCAGCACAGCGGCGAGTTCGGCGCTCTGGCGCTGGGACACCTCGGCGGACAGGATCGCCTGCGACCCGTGGAATGTGCCGGGCCACTGGTGCAGCTCGACCGGCACGCCCGCCCGCAGCAGGCGCAGCGCGTAGTCGATGTCTTCGTCGCGGTTCGGGCAGAACTCGGCGGTGGCGATGTAGGCGGGTGGCAGACCGGATAGATCCGTGGCCCGCGCGGGCGCGGCGTACGGTGTGGCAGGCGTGGAACCCAGGTAGTGCTGCCACATCTGAGCCACCTTCGCCCGGGTCACGAAGGGCGTATCGGTGAAATTACGCGCCGACCACGCCTGCTGCCGGTCATCGAGGACGGGTTGGTTGAGCAGCTGGAACCGGATCGGCGGCCCTTGCTGGTCACGCGCCCGCAACGCCACCGCCGTCGCGAGTCCCGCGCCGGCGCTGTGGCCTCCGATCGCGATCCGCGCCGGGTCGATGCCGAGTTCGGCCGCGTGCTCGGCCGTCCAGGCCAGCACCGCGTAGACGTCGTCATGGGCGGCGGGGAACGGATGTTCCGGCGCCAAGCGGAAGCCCACCGAGATCACCGTCGCGCCGGAATTCTCGGCGAGCATCGTGGCCCACGGATGTTCGGTGTCCAGATCGCCCATCACGAATCCGCCGCCGTGCAGCCAGATCATCGCGCCTCGCGCCCCGCGTGGCCGATAGATCCGTATCGGCACATCGACGTCGCCGGGCACCGTGCGATCTTCGATCCGCAGGTGCGCGGTGGCCGGTACCGGGATCGCGGCGGCCAGCTCGGCGAGGCGTTTGCGGGCGGTGACGGGGTCGCTCAGGTCGGCCGGGGGGAAGAACGAGACAGCTGCTTCGAGTTCGGGATCCAAGATCATGCCGTCGATCGTCGCGCTCGCCGGGCATGCTCGGCTTCCTGCGACGGGAGTCGCTGTCTACGTGAATACGCGTATACGAATAGCGATCGGCTGCGTCGGTCGTCGTAGCCGGGCGCGCATCCGGTTCACGAAATCACTCACCGCGACAACGATGTACCGCGACGACCACCCCGACGAATCGCGGGGATCTCGTGCACGCACCGCTCGCTGCCCGGGGGCCGCGCCGGCACTCGGACGCGGAGGAACCCGATCTCTAAGGGGTGGGATCACTCAGCCCGGTCTGGTAGGCGATCACGACCAGCTGCGCGCGGTCGCGCGCACCCAGTTTCACCATCGCGCGGCTGACATGGGTGCGGGCGGTGGCGGGACTGAGAAACAGCGCGGCGCCGATCTCGTCATTGCTCATGCCCTGCCCCACCAGGGCCAGCACTTCGCGCTCACGGTCGGTCAGCACGGCGAGCCGGTCCTGCGCGGACTTGGCGGCCCTGCGCTGCGCGGTGAACTGGCCGATCAGGCGGCGGGTGATCCGGGGTGCGAGCAACGCGTCACCGGCGGCGATCACCCGGATGGCGTGCAAGAGCTCGGCGGGGCCCGCGTCCTTGAGCAAGAATCCGCTCGCGCCCGCCTGCAAGGCGTCGAAGACGTTCTCGTCGGTGTCGTAGGTGGTGAGAATGAGCACCCTGACCCGCTCCATCCCGGTGGCCTGCGCGATCTGGGCGGTGGCGCGGATCCCGTCCAGGCGGGGCATGCGGATGTCCATCAGGACGACGTCGGGGCGAGTGGCACGAGCGAGTTCGACAGCTTCCGCGCCGGTGGTGGCTTCACCGACCACCGTGATGTCGTCCTCCAGGTCGAGCAAGACCTTGAAACCGGAGCGGACCAGGCGTTCGTCGTCGGCGAGCAGAACCTTGATCGGAGGCGTCGAGTTCACAAGCGCGATCCGACCGGAGTCAGCGGCAATCGGGCCGTGACCTCGAACCCGCCGCCGGCACGCGGCGTCGCGTCGAGTTCACCGCCGAGCAACCGGCAGCGTTCCCGCATCCCTACGATGCCGCGGCCGGTCGGGTTCGAGCCGCCCGCGTGCGCCGGGACGCGCGCGGCGTCGCCGCGGCCTTCGTCGATCACTCGTATCCGCAAGGCGTCGATGCCGGGGTCGAGCGCCACCGTCACCCTGGTCGGGCCGACGTGCCGGATCACGTTGGTGATCGATTCCTGCACGATGCGGTACGCGGCGCTGCCCACGGCGCTGGGGAGCGGCGTCACCGGGGTGGTCTGCTCGAACGCGATGTCGAGCCCGGCGTCGCGGGCCTTGCCGACCAGTTCATCGATCTGGCCGAGACCGGGGTAGGGCTCGCGTTCGTCGCCGTCGCGCAGAACGCCGAGAATGGCTCGCATCTCCCGTAGTGCCCGCGAACTGGTCTGTTCGATGGTGCGCAGCGCTTCGCGGGCCTGTTCCGGTCGCTTGTCGAGCACGTGGGCGGTGACGCCGGACTGCACGTTGATGATGGCGATCGCGTGGGCGACGGTGTCGTGGACTTCGCGCGCGATCCGCAGCCGTTCGGCGTCGACGCGCGCCCTGGCTTCCTCGTCGCGGGATCGTTCGGCCAATTCTGCGCGCTGTTGCGCGTCGGCGGCGATGACCCGGCGGGATCGGACCGACTCGCCGAGGATCGTGCTGATCACCGACGCGCCGATCCGGAAGAACACCCAGCCGATGGCCACCAGCGGCTGGATGTCCGCCGCGGCGATCAGCCAGCCGAGGGCCAGCACCGTGATGCCCCCACCGGCGACCAGCAGCGATCGCCGCCCGTCGCCATAGGCGGCGAGGGTGTACAGGGCGACGAAGAGGCCCAGATAGGAAAGCCGGTCGGGGAAGCCGAGACCGAAATAGACGACACTCGCCACCCCCGTGATCACGAACACCGCGACCGGCTGGCTGCGACGCGCGGCGACGGCCAGGCCGCTGACGATCAGCAGGGCGTATCCGAAACCCGACACCGGTGTGTAGGCCGGCTCGAGCGGCACCGGGATCGCGGCGCTCAGCACCTGGATCACGGCGACGAACAGCGCCAGCAGGACATCCGGGAACCAGGCGGGCCGACGCGAAATCCAGGCAGACAGCCGTCGCGACACCGCCCGCAGAACCATGCCGTGAGGGTACGGCATCCCCGAGTTCGCGCGCTCCCGCCCGAGCGCGCGATCGGCTACGACGACCGACGCAGCCGATCGCGCTTTCCCTACGCGTATTCACGTAGACAGCGACTCCGGCCGCGACGATCCTCGGACCGATCCGCCCGGGCGCGATCGGCTCCGCTGTCTCGCCGCTGCCTCGATGGCGTGCCCGGGCGAGTCCGCGCCGGCGGGATTCACTTCCACAAATCGCCGCAAGGCAGCGTCGGCAACCCGACGTGGACGTCGTCATCGATGGTGACGATCAGCTCCGGATGGCTCCGCGCCAAGTTGGCGGCTACGCTCCCGGCCTGTTCCGCACACGCTTGGTAGTCCAGGACCAAGGCTCCGGATTCGATGTGGATATGCCGGAAGTGCTGGGGGGTTGTCATATCGACGGCACCGTTCGATCCGTGGGCGGCATCGACCCGGCGTACCCCGCTCCACTTCCGGACATCGATCGCTTCGCGGTCGAGCCATGCGGCGGACCGAGCGTCCTATGGCTCATGCTTGCCGAACTCCTCACAACTCAGGACGGAATACACTGCTCATCCCGCACTGCCCAGCCGCGCTATTGGCGCGGGACTACTCATCGCTACCGGCGGCAGGCTCGAGAGCGCATCGGCGTGCGCTTCGTCGCCGACCGGCCGAGGACCGGCCCGGAGACTCGTCCGGGAACGGCCTCGCGCTCGCCCGGGGTCAGCGGTGTGGTTGGGTCATGTCCCGGTTCATGGTGGGCAGTTCGATACTGATCGGCATCCGCAACTCGGCCAGATACACCAACGCCGCCC
>NZ_JBVJAP010000009.1:0-301337 GCF_055590505.1 Nocardia sp. NPDC041819
TGCCGATGCCGATGCCGATGCCGATGCCGATGCCGATGCCGGTGCCGGTGCCGGTGCCGGGACCGGGGCTGCGGCTGGTGGCGGTGTGGGTGTCGATGTGGCGCGGGTGAAGGCGGTGCTCGCCGCCGGGTTGCCGTCGTACATGGTGCCCTCGGCGTTCGTGGTGCTGGATGCTTTGCCGTTGAATGTGAACGGCAAGCTGGATCGTAAGGCGTTGCCGGAGCCGG
Organism: Nocardia sp. NPDC041819; assembly: GCF_055590505.1. Taxonomy (NCBI): domain Bacteria; kingdom Bacillati; phylum Actinomycetota; class Actinomycetes; order Mycobacteriales; family Nocardiaceae; genus Nocardia; species Nocardia sp. NPDC041819. Next base: position 228 of record NZ_JBVJAP010000009.1, read on the forward strand.
AGTTCGAGGTTCAGGCCTTCCGTGCGCCGTCGACTCCGATCGAGGAGATCGTGGCGTCGGTGTATGCCGAGGTGCTCGGTGTCGAGCGTGTCGGTGCGGATGACGATTTCTTCGCGCTCGGTGGTAACTCGTTGCTGGCGACGCAGGTGGCGGCGCGTATCGGTGCGGCGTTGGACGCTCGTGTCCCGGTGCGCGTGTTGTTCGAGGCCTCCACCGTGGCCGGACTCGCCACGAAGGTCGAACGGGGCATCGGTGCGGGCAAGCGCACCCCATTGATCGCCGGACCGCGTCCGGACCGCGTCCCGCTGTCGTTCGCCCAGCAGCGTATGTGGTTCCTCAACCAGTTCGATCCGGCGTCGTCGGTCTACAACATCCCGGCCGCCATCCGCTTGTCCGGCGACCTGGACGTGGCCGCGTTGCGGGACGCCGTCGCCGACCTCGTCGCGCGTCACGAGATCCTGCGCACGATCTACCCGCAGACGCCGGACGGCCCGGTGCAGCGAATCCTCGCTCCGCACGAGGTGCCGGTGGATCTGGCGCCCGTGCAACTCGATGACGAGCATCTCGCGCTCGAGGCGCAGCGGATCGTCGCCGCCGGCTTCGACGTGACCACCGAGGTGCCGTTCCGCACGCGGCTGTTCCAGCTCGCCGGCACCGAGTACGTGCTGGTCTTCGTCGCGCATCACATCAGCGCCGACGGCTGGTCGATGGGACCGCTCACCCGGGATCTGATGCTGGCCTACGAGGCGCGCAGCGGCGGCCGCGAGCCGTCCTGGGCGCCGCTGCCGGTCCAGTACGCCGACTACACGCTGTGGCAGCGCGAGGCGCTCGGCGCAGACGACGACCCCGAGTCACCGGCGGGCGCGCAACTGGCCTACTGGACAACCGAACTCGCCGACCTGCCCGACGAGCTGAGCCTGCCCGCGGACCGCCCGCGCCCGCCCGCCCAGTCCTTCGCGGGCGGCCGTACAGATTTCGTCGTCGACGCCGACGTGCACGCGGCGCTGGCCGACCTCGCGCGGCAGCACAACGCCACGTTGTTCATGGTGGTGCACACCGCGTTCGCGGTCTTCGTGGCTCGCCTGTCCGGCACCGATGACATCGCCATCGGCACGCCCGTCGCGGGCCGCGGCGAACCCGAAATCGACGACTTGATCGGCATGTTCGTCAACACCTTGGTGCTGCGCACCCGGGTCGCGCCCGATCTCGGCTTCACCGAACTGCTGGCCCGCACCAGGAAAACGGATCTGCGCGCCTTCGCCAACGCCGACATCCCGTTCGAGCGGGTGGTCGAGGCGCTCGACCCGGAACGCTCGGCCGGTCGCCACCCGCTGTTCCAGGTGGCTCTGTCGTTCGAGAACCTATCCGCGACCAGCTTCGAACTACCCGGTCTGAGCTTCACGGCGCTCGACCCGGCCGCCGACACCGCCGAGTTCGACCTGCTGCTGACCATGCGCGAGCAGCGCACCGAGTCGGGCGCGGAAGCCGGTATCGCCGCCGAATTCACCTACGCCCGCGACCTGTTCGACGAGCGGACCGTCGTCGAATTCGGTCGCAGGTTCCGTCGCGTCCTGTCCGCCATCGTCCGGCATCCCGGCACCGCCGTCGGCGATCTGGAGATCTTGGACGACGCGGAGCGCGCCGACCTGATCGCCCGTACCGGCGCACCCGCCGTGCCGCCGCGCACGCTGCCGGACCTGATGGCCGCCGCCGTCGCCGCGAACCCGGCCGGTGTCGCCGTGGTCGCCGACGACCGCACCTTCAGCTACGCCGAACTCGATGCGGCGTCCGCGCAATTGGCGCGTGCGCTGATCGACCGCGGCGCGGGGCCGGAGGTACCGGTCGCCATCGCGCTCCGCCGTTCGGTGGAAGCCGTGCTTGCCCTGTGGGCGGTGGCCAAGACCGGGGCGGCGTTCGTCCCGATCGACCCGGCCTATCCGGCCGACCGCATCGCGCACATGGTCGCCGATTCCGGCGTGGCGCTCGGCGTGACGCTCACCGCCGAGCTGGAGAATCTGCCCGTCCTCGCCGGCGGCACGTGGGTCGCCCTGGACGATCCCGACTTCACCCACGACGTCGCCGTGCGCTCCGATCAGCCGTTGCGGCCCGCCGAACTGCGCGGAGCGCTGCGCGCGGGCAACGCCGCGTACGTGATCTACACCTCCGGCTCGACCGGTCTGCCGAAGGGCGTCGTGATCACCCATGCCGGCCTGGCGAATTTCAGCGCCGAGCAGGTGGAGCGCTACCGGCTCGATCCGTCCGCCCGCGCTCTGGCGTTCGCGTCGCCCTCGTTCGACGCGTCGATGCTGGAACTACTGCTCGCGCTCGGCGCCGCGGGAGGGCTCGTGGTAGCGCCGCCGCTGACCTTCGGTGGCGAGGAGCTGGCCGAACTGATCCGCGCCGAGCGCGTCACGCACGCCTTCCTCACGCCCTCCGTGCTCGCCTCGCTCGACCCGGAGGCGCTGCCGGGGATGCGGACCGTCGTGGCGGGCGGTGAAGCGGTGCCCGCCGATCTGGCGGCCAGGTGGACCACCGTGCCGGAGCGTGCTTTCCACAACGGCTACGGGCCGACCGAGACCACCATCATGACCAACATCAGCGATCCGCTGCGGCCCGGCGAACCGGTCACGATCGGCGGTCCGATCCGCGGCACGCGGTCGCTGGTGCTCGACAGCAGGCTGCGTCCGGTGCCCGAAGGTGTCACGGGCGAGTTGTATCTGGGCGGCATCCAGCTCGCGCGCGGCTACCAGGCACGTCCCGCGCTCACCGCCGCCCGGTTCGTGGCCGACCCGTACGGCGCACCCGGTGAGCGCCTCTACCGCACCGGCGACTTGGCGCGCTGGCGTCGCGCCGGGACCGCGCCGGTCGTGGAGTACGTGGGCCGCAACGACTTCCAGGTGAAGGTGCGCGGCTTCCGCATCGAACTCGGTGAGATCGATGCCGTGCTGGCGGCTCAGCCCGAGGTCGGCTTCGCGGTGACCCTCGGCCGTGCAACCCCATCCGGCGCGACGATGCTCGTCTCCTACGTGCTGCCGGCCGGGGATGCCACGGTGGACCCGGCTGCACTGACCGAGCGGGTCGGGCGCACGCTGCCGGAGTACATGGTTCCGACGGCGATCGTCGTGCTCGACGCGATCCCGCTGACGCCGGTGGGCAAGCTGGATCGCAAGGCCCTGCCGGAGCCTGAGCTGGACGCGCGCGCCTATCGTGCCCCGCGGACGCCGACCGAACTCGTGATCGCCGAGGTGATCGGCGAGGTGCTCGGCGTCGAGCGGGTCGGCCTGGACGACGACTTCTTCGCCCTCGGGGGCGACAGCATCGTGTCCATTCAGGTGGTCTCCCGGGCCCGCGCACGCGGGGTGAGTTTCTCGCCGCGCGACGTCTTCGAACATCGGACCGTCGCCGCACTGGCCCGCGCCGCCGCCGTCGCGGGCGGCCCCGGCGACGAGGCGGGCGAACTACCGCTCACGCCGCACGCCGCGCGGATGCTGGACGAGGGCATCGAAGTGCGAGCCGTCGCACTCGACGTCCCCGAGACCTGCCCCGTGGAGACGGTGCACGGCGCGGTGACCGCCGTGCTCGACCAGCACCCCATGCTGTGGGTGCAGGTGCGCTACGCCGACGAGGGCGCCGCGTCGCTGCGCATTCCCCCGGCCGCCGAACGTACCGGCGAGGCGTTCCGCAGACTGGACCCGCAGCGTGGCGAGACGTCGCTGCCCATCGACGACGTGGTGCAGGCGGTCGCGGCCGCCCTCGATCCCGAGCAGGGCCGCAACATCTACTTCGTGCTCACCGGCGGTCCGGAGGGCCGTTCCACGCTCATCGTCGTCGCCAGCAGCCTCGTGGTGGACGACGTCTCCTGGCGGGCCATCGTCGACCAGCTCACCGCTCGCTGGAACCGGGCACGCCACGCCGCGCCCGCGGGCCCCGAATCCGGTCTGGGCACGCTCGTCCGAACCTTGTCGGCCGCGGCGCACGATCCGGGCACCGTAGCCGAAATGGATTGGTGGCGACGGGCCCTGGGCACGGTCCCGGAGGGCGCCGGCACCGACGGCCGGGATCTGCGCGCACGCAGCCGGGTGTCGCTGACGATCACCGCGGAGGGCGCGGAGGCCGTCGCCGCGGCCGCCGAGGCGTACCACGCCGGGGTGGACGACATCCTGCTCACCGCGCTGGCGCTGGCCCTGCGGACCTCCGCGGGAGAGGCCGTCACCCGCGCCATCGGTTCGGTCGTGCGGCTGCCCGCCGACGGTCGCGCGGCCACCGGGGCCGCCGCGGAGAGCACGGTGGGCGGCTTCGTCACCGAATTCCCGCTGCCGTTGCGGCTGACCAGGATCGACATCGATGACGCCCTGATCGGCGGTCCGGCGGCGGGCACGGCGATCGCGCAGATCAAGGAGCTGCGGCGATCGGTGCCCTCGCACGGCGTCGGCTACGGCCTGTTGCGCCACCTCAACGCCGAGACCGCCGCCGAACTTCGCGGTCTCGGGCGCGGCCGCTTCGCGCTGCGCTACCGGGATCTGCGCCCGGCGCGGGTGCACACCGACATCCCGTCCGACGATCTGCTGCTCGTGCTCACCGTCGACGCCACGGACGACGGCTTGCTCGCCCGGTTCGACTTCGCCGCCGCGGCATTCCGCGGCGAGGACGCGAAAACCTTCGCCGAGCACTGGATTCGCGCACTCGGCGGCCTGGCCGAGCACGGCCTGCGGCCGGACGCGGGCGGCTTCACCCCGTCGGACTTCCCGCTGGTGCGGCTCAAGCAGCCCGATATCGATCGCTTCGCGCGCGCCTACCCGGACCTGTCCGACGCCTGGCCGCTCACGCCGCTGCAATCGGGCATGCTGTTCCACGCCCTGCTGGCGGAGCACTCGGTGGACGTCTACACCACTCAGTTCGTGCTCGATCTCGGCGGCGCGGTGGACGCCCATCGGATGCGGGCGGCCGCGCAGGCGGTGCTGGACCGGCACGACAACCTGCGGGTCGCCTTCGCCGACGACAGCGAGGGCAAGCCCGTGCAGATCGTGCAGGATGCGCTGGAGGTGCCGTGGCGGCTGATCGATCTGTGTCACCTGGAACCGGCCGCGGCCGCCGCCGAGCTGGAGCGGATCGAGGCGGCGGATCTGGCCGACCACTTCGACATGCGGACCGCCCCGCTGCTGCGTTTCGCGCTGATCCGGTCCGCCGCCGCCCGCTACCGCCTGCTGGTGACCAGCCACCACATTCTCATCGACGGCTGGTCCATGCCGCTGCTGATGAAGGATCTGCTCACGCTGTACGCGTTCGGCGGTAACTCCCGGCATCTGCCTGCGGTGCCGCCCTACCGCGACTACCTGGCTTGGCTGGTCGCCCAGGACACCGAAGCGGCCCGCGCCGCGTGGCGCGGCGCGCTGGCCGGTATCACCGAGCCGACGCCGATGGCGCCGGTCGACCCGGGCCGCGAGATCTCCGCGGGCGTCGGCGAAGTCGGGTTCGAGCTCTCGCAGGCCGACACCACCGCGCTGACCCGCCTCGCCTCGGGGCTCGGCGTCACGGTGAACACCGTTGTGCAGGCGGCCTGGGGTCTGCTGATCGGACGCACCGTCGACCGCGACGACGTCGTCTTCGGCGCCACCGTGTCGGGCAGGCCGCCCGAGCTCGACGGCGTCGAGGCGATGGTCGGTCTGTTCCTCAACGCGATCCCGGTGCGGGTGCGCCTGGACGCGACCAGCACGCTGAGCGGGGTGCTGCGCCGGTTGCAAGCCGAGCAGGCCGCGCTGCTGGACTACCACTACCTGGGCCTGAGCGACATCCAGGACGCCGTCGGCGTGGAGGGGTTGTTCGACTCGCTGGTCGTGTTCGAGTCGTTCCCGGTGGACCGGGAGGGCCTGGACCAGGCCGGCGCCATCGACGGCATGAACGTCACCGGTGTCGGCGCGGTCAACGGCACCCACTATCCGTTCACGGTGATGGTGGTGCTGGACAGCCGGTTGCGCGTCTCGGTGAAGTACCTGCGCGACGTGACCGGCGAACCGGCGGCGCGTGCTCTCGCGCGGCGGCTCGCGGCGCTGATCGACCGTTTCGTGACCACCCCACAGGCGCGCGTCGGCGAGATCGACGCGCTGCTGGACGACGAGCGCGCCGAACTGGCCGCGCGCAACACCACCGGTGTGCCGGAGTTCCTCGACGACGCGACGTTGCCGACGCTGTTCGACGCGCAGGTGGCGCGCACGCCGGACGCGCCTGCGGTGCGCTTCGGCGAGACCGTGCTCAGCTACGCCGAACTCGACTCGCGCGTCCGGTCCCTGGCCGTGGAGTTGATGCGCTGGGGAGTCGGCCCGGAGACGCTGGTCGCCGTGGCTATGCGGCGCGGGATCGATCTGGTCGTCGCGATCTACGCGGTGTTGCGGGCCGGCGGCGGCTACGTCCCGATCGATCCGGACCACCCGGCCGAGCGCAGCGAGTACGTCCTCGGCAGCGCCGCTCCGATCTGTGTGCTGACCACCACCGCCGACGCGTTCGAAACGGCGACCGATGTGCCGGTGGTCGCGGTGGACACGCTGTATCTGGCTCCGTACGAAGGCCCGTGGCCGCAGGAGCACGGGTATCCGGACACCGTCGCCTATGTCGTCTACACCTCCGGCTCGACCGGTCGGCCCAAGGGCGTGATGATCACGCACCGGCAGATGGTCAACCAGTTCCGCTGGGCGCAGGCGGCCTATCCGCACGACGGCGGCGACGTGGTGCTGCACAAGACGCCGATCACCTTCGACATCTCCGCCTGGGAGTTGTTCTGGCCGTTGCAGACCGGCGCGTCGATCGTGATCGCCGCGCCCGACGGCCATCGCGACCCCGCCTACCTGGCCCGCCTCATCATCGACAACGCCGTCACGACGGTGCATTTCGTGCCGTCGATGCTGGACGCGTTCCTGGACCCGGCCGCGAATCCGGCCGAGGAGTACCCGTCGCTGCGGCGGGTGTTCGCCGCGGGTGAGGCGTTGTCCGGGGAGACCGCGGCGGCCTTCGCCGCGGCCGTGCCCGGCGCCGCGCTGGTCAACTGGTACGGCCCGGCCGAGGCCACCGTGGTCACCGGCCATCCCGTGCGCGACGGCGCCGCGGCGGCGATTCCTATCGGCGTTCCGGTGGCCAACACTCGCGTGCACGTACTCGACCGGCACTTGCGGCCGGTGCCGCCGGGCGCGGCGGGCGAGTTGTACGTCGCCGGTGTGCAGTTGGCGCGCGGCTATCTCGGCGCCCCGGCCCTCACCGCCGAGCGTTTCGTCGCCCATACGGGCGGTGACAGGCTCTATCGCACCGGCGACATCGTGCGCTGGCGCGACGGCGCGCTGGAATATCTGGGCCGCGGCGACTTCCAGGTCAAGCTGCGCGGCCAGCGCGTGGAGTTCGGTGAGATCGAGGCCGTGCTGACCGGCCATCCCCAGGTGCGGCAGGCCGCGGTCTCGGTGGTGCGTGGCGCGACCGGTGACCGGCTGGTCGCCCATGTGGTCGCCGCGCCGGGGGAGACCGTCGACGAGGCCGCGGTACTGACACACGCCCGCGCCGCGCTGCCGTCGTACATGGTGCCCTCGGCTGTCGTCGCGCTCGCCGGGCTTCCGCTCAACGCCAGCGGCAAACTCGACCGCAAGGCGCTGCCCGAGCCCCGGCTGGTGACCCGCCCGTACCGGGCACCCGGCACGCCGCTGGAGCGGACTGTGCTCGAGGTGTTCGACGAGGTGCTCGCGTCCGGCGCCGGACAGCGGGTCGGCATGGACGACGACTTCTTCGATCTGGGCGGCACCTCGCTGGTCGCCACCCGCGCGGTCAGCAGGCTGCGCGCGCTCACCGGCGCCGAGGTGCGGGTGCAGTGGTTGTTCACCGATCCCACTCCGGCGGCGCTGGCGGCCCGGATCCAGGCCGCGCTGGCCGACGACCACGACTACGACCAGGATTCGAACGCGGCGCTCGGTGTGCTGCTGCCGATCCGGACCATGGTGCCGCACGACGTGGCCGCCGCCCAGCCGCTGTTCTGCCTGCATCCGATGTACGGATTGTCCTGGTGCTACGCGGGTCTCGCCCGCTACGTGCCCGCGAGCACGCCGATCTTCGGCCTCCAGTCGCCCGCGCTGACCGAAGAGGGTTACCTGCCCGAGTCACTGACCGAGATGGCGCACCGCTATGTGGCCGAGATCCGCGCGGTGCAGCCGCACGGGCCCTACCGGCTGCTCGGCTGGTCGCTCGGCGGTGTGCTGGCGCACGCGGTGGCGACTCAGTTGCAGTCCGCGGGGGAGGAGATCGGGCTGCTGACCATGCTCGACAGCCATCCCGACATCGATGTCACCGACTTCCGTGCGGCGATCCGGGAGGCGCTGGCCGAACTGGGCATCGGCGCCGACGCGCTGCTGCCCGGCGACGGCGACATCCACGACCTGAGCGAAGAGGCGCTGGCCGCGCTGCACGCCACCATCCCGCCGGACATGGCGGTGCTCACCCCGGACCGGGTGCGTCGGATCTACCGCAGCGCGGTGCGCTCGGCCGAGCTGATCGCCGAGCATCGGCCTGCGGTCTTCCGCGGCAGGCTGGACTACTTCAGCGCGGCCGGTCACGAGACCGCGGCGGACGGCTGGCAACCTTATGTCGACGGCCGGGTCGACGATCATCCCGTCGGCGTCCCGCACGATCAGATGACGGCGCCGGAAGCGCTGGCGCAGATCGGTCCGCGATTGTCCGAATTGCTGGACCCCCCGCGGTGGGAAGCGACACGGAACGTGGGGCGGTCATGATCGAACCGAGACCGTTCGGGCATGATGGGGCAACGGTGCGGTAACGAAGTCCCCTGTCGTGACGACTACATAGGCCGTATGGTCGGGCGTTGGTGCGTGGGCACCCACCCCGGCGCGTGGGGCATGCAGAGCGAATCTCGAGACGAAGCGAAGGTGCGAAATTGATACGTCGACAGAGCCGGCGCGGTGGCCCGCGGGTCGCGGCCGCGATCGCGGCAACCGCGGTGCTCGCGGGAGTGATGACCGGTCTCGGCGCGTCCAGCGCGACAGCTGATCCGATCATCGACTCCAAGAGCCTGCTGGGCAACCCGGTCGCCCCGGACGGTTCGCGTATCACCAAAGCCGAGTACAAGGACGAGCGCAGCATCCGCTTGTACGTGTACTCGGCGGCGATGGACGAGAAGATCATCATCGACGTCCAGCGCCCGGCCGACGCCTCCGTACCGCGTCCCACGCTGTATCTGCTCAACGGCGCGGGCGGCGGCGAGGACGAGGCCTCGTGGCAGGCGAAGACCGACGCGCTGCAGTTCCTGTCGGACAAGAACGTCAACGTGATCCAGCCCATCGGCGGCAAGTGGAGCTACTACACCGACTGGATCAAGGACGACCCGGTACTCGGCCGCAACAAGTGGAAGACCTTCTTCACCGAGGAGCTGCCCCCGCTGGTGGACGGCGCGCTGGGCACCAACGGCGTGAACGCCATCGCGGGGCTGTCCACCTCGGGCACCACCGTGCTGGCGCTGCCGATCTCCAAGCCGGGCCTGTACAAGGCCGCCGCGGCCTACAGCGGCTGCGCGCAGACCAGTGACCCGGTCGGCTCCGAGTTCGTCAAGCTGACCGTCGAGACCTGGGGCGGCGGCAACACCGACAACATGTGGGGTCCGGAAGGCTCGGCCGACTGGGTGGCCAACGACCCGTACGTGAACGCCGAGGGGCTGCGCGGGCTCGACCTGTACATCTCCACCGGCAACGGCCTGCCCGGCCAGTACGACACGCTCAACGGCCAGTACGCCCTTCCCGGCGCGTACGGTCTGGCCAACCAGATCGTCATCGGCGGCGTGATCGAGGCGGGCACCAACTACTGCACGCACAACCTGCAGAACCGGCTGAACGAGCTGGGCATCCCGGCCACCTACAACTTCCGTAACTCCGGCACCCACTCCTGGGGCTACTGGCGCGACGAATTCCTGATGTCGTGGCCCGTGCTCGCGAAGGGTCTCGGCATCTGACCGCCCCCGCGCTGATGCGCGAAGCCGGGACGCCCGGCTGAACACCCCGACCGCCTGGTCGCCGCACTGCGGCAACCAGGCGGTCGGTTTTATAGGCCGATCGGCGACGAAAAGTTCGGGTACCCGTAAAATTCTGTTCGTGGGTATAACGTTGGTCGAGTCGACCAGGTCGGTCACCGGGCGAGCACGTGCCGTGACGGTCCTGCTGGGGCCCGCGTTCGTCGCGGCCATCGCCTACGTCGATCCCGGCAACGTCGCGTCGAATATCAGTGCGGGCGCGCAATTCGGCTACCTGCTGGTCTGGGTCATCGTCCTGGCCAACGTGATGGCGGGGCTGGTCCAGTTCCTGTCGGCCAAGCTCGGGCTGGTGACCGGCTGGTCGCTGCCGGAGGCGGTACGCGAGAAGGCGAGCGGCCCGGTTCGGCTGGCGTACTGGGGTCAGGCCGAGACGGTCGCGATGGCCACCGACCTGGCGGAGGTGGTGGGCGGCGCGATCGCGCTGCACCTGCTGTTCGGCCTGCCCATGCTGGTCGGTGGCGTGATCACCGGCGCCGTGTCGATGGGCCTGTTGCTGGTACAGGACCGGCGCGGCCAGCAGCCGTTCGAGCGGGTGATCACCGGGATGCTCGCGATCATCGCGATCGGCTTCCTGGCGAGCGTGGTGATCTCCCCGCCGTCGGTCACGGGCACGGTCGGTGGCCTGCTGCCGCGCTTCCAGGGCACCGAGAGCGTCCTGCTCGCCGCCGCCATGATCGGTGCGACGGTCATGCCGCACGCGGTCTACCTGCATTCCGGCCTGGCCCGCGACCGGCACGGGCATCCGGCGGCGGGGCCGCTGCGCACCAGGCTGCTATGGGTCACCAAGATCGACGTCGGCCTGGCCATGGTCCTGGCGGGCACGGTGAACCTGGCCATGCTGCTGATGGCGGCGGGCACCCTGCGCGGCCGGGACGTCGAGACCATCGAGGACGCGCACGCCGCCGTCGGCGACGTCCTCGGCCCGGCCGCCGCGCTGCTGATCGCGATCGGCCTGCTCGCCTCCGGCCTGGCCTCCACGTCGGTCGGCGCCTACGCGGGCGCGATGATCATGCAGGGCCTGTTGCGCAAGCGGATCCCGCTGCTGACGCGCAGGCTGATCACGTTGATCCCGGCCATCGCGGTCCTGGCCACGGGGATCGACCCGACGCGCGCGCTGATCATCTCCCAGGTGGTGCTGTCGTTCGGCATACCCTTCGCGCTGATCCCGCTGGTGCGCTTCACGAGCGACCCCGAGCTGATGGGCGAGGACGTCAACCGTCGGCTGACCACCGGGCTGGCCTGGGCGGTCGCCGCGATCATCTCCGTTCTCAACGCCGCCCTGATCTATCTCACCGTCACCGGGCGGTAGCCCGCCCGGTGCGGCGCGCCGATCAGACCCAGTTCTCGATCCAGTACTTCCAGATCCGCGGTGCGTAGGCGTCCAACGGCGGTACCCGGATGTCGGTGCCCGCCAGCGCCGCGCTGGTGTGCCTGCAGTCGAACCAGCAGGTGAATTCGCTGTGCTCCAGAACGTCCAGCGGCACGCCCACCCGGGGCAGCAGCCAGTTCGCGCCGGGAACGCGCAACATCATGTTCAGCGTGCGCTTGGGCACGACCTCCACCAGGTGTGGCGCGCCCGCCTCGTCGGCGAACAGGTTCAGCGCGTCCACCGCGCTCTGCCTGCGCGGATCCACCAGGTGGTAGGTGGTCTTGTCCGAGCCGGAGCGATGCGCGATGTGGTCGAGGGCGCGGGCGACGAAATCCACCGGAACCATATTGGTCTCGCCCAGCTCGGGCACCAGCACCGGCAGCAGCCGGGGCAGCTGCGCGGCCATGCGCAGCAGCCGGAAGAAGTAGTACGGGCCGTCGATGCGGTCGATCTCGCCGGTCCTGGAATGCCCGATCACGATCGAGGGCCGGTAGATACGCCAGCGCAGCGACGAGTCGCGCACGATTCGCTCGGCCTCGAACCTCGCTCGTTGCGCGGGTGTGGTGAGCACTTGGCCGTGATCGAACATGTCCTCGGTGAACAGGCCCTCGCTGGACCCGGCCACCTCCACGGTCGAGACGTGGTGCAGCAGTTCGGCCCGCAGCTCCTCGGCGACGTCGACCACGTGCCTGGTGCCGCCGCCGCGCTCGGTCAGGTCGTAGCCGGCGGCGAGATGGAAGACGTGCTCGATGGCGCCGCGATGCCGGGCCAGCCAGGTCGGGTCGATGCCCAGCCCCGGGGTGCCCAGATCGCCGCGCACCGGACGGACGCGGTCGCCGCCCGCCCATTCCTGCGCGCAGCAGGCGAACCGGTCGGCCGAGGCGTCGCCCGGCCGGACCAGCACATGGATGTCACCCTCGCGTTTCAGCAGCTCGGGGATGAGGAACCGACCGATGAACCCAGTTGCCCCGGTAACCAGGTAAGTCATAGCCGATGAACATAGTCGCCTGCCGGGTAGTACGTTCCGGCGGGCCGATCAGTCGGCGAAGACGGGCTTGCGCTTGGTGAGCATCGCGGTGGCGCCCTCCATGAAATCGGGGGAGCGCAGCAACTCGGTCTGGCCCGCCTTCTCCGCGGCCAGGGCCGTGTCCAGCGCGGCCAGCGTGGCCTGGTTCAGCGCCTGCTTGGTGAGCTCCAGCGCGCGGCGCGGACCGGTCGCGATCTTCTCGACCCCGGCCTCGACCGCGGCATCGAGTTCGGCGTCGGGCACGACCGCGGTGAACAACCCGGCGGTCGCGGCTTCCCGGGCGGGCAGCCGCTCGCCGAGCAGTGCCATCCGCGCCGCCAGCGGGCGGCCCGCCGCCGCCGCGACCAGCGCGGCCGCACCGCCGTCGGGCATCAAGCCGATGTTGATGAAGGCCAGCAGCAGATAGGAGTCCTCGCTCGCGTAGACCAGGTCGGCGGCCAGCGCGATGCCGACGCCGACGCCCGCCGCGGCGCCCCGGATGCGCGTGATCACCGGCACCGGCGCGTCCACGATGGCGCGCACCAGCCGATTCGCCGCGTCCATGACCATGTCCGAGGTGATGCCCCGTTGCGCCTCGTCCGCACTCGCCGACAGATCGGCGCCGGTGCAGAAATCGCCGCCCTCACCGGTGAGTACTATCGCCCGCACCGCGCGGTCCTCGGCCGCCGCGCGAAAGGTGTCGCCGAGCGCGACCATGGTGTCGTAGTCGATGGCGTTCTTCCGCTTCGGGTTGGTGATCGTGACCCGGAGCACCTTGCCGTCCTGGACCGCCGTGAACTTGGCGGCGGCAGGGGCGGCGGGGACCGCGGAATCGTTGTTGCTCATGTTCGCTCCTACGCTGCAATTCGGCGGACACCCGGCCGTGAATAGTGGTTAACTTTGCGAATTGTGGTTAACTTAGGTTCCAGTATCGGGCGCTGTCAACCAGCGCCGCCGGAGAACGGAGAGGTGCATGGTCGCGGATCGCAGCGAGGTCGACCTCGCTCCCGCGCGGCCCGAACCGGGCAGCAGGACGGGCGCCGAGGGCGCGCCGTCGGTACGCCGGCGTCCGAAGGACCGCAAGGTCCAGATCATCCGGGCGGCCGCGCGCGCGTTCAGCGAACGCGGGTACTACCCGGTGGGTGTGGACGAGATCGCCGCGGAGGTCGGCATCTCCGGTCCCGCCCTCTACCGGCACTTCACGAACAAGTACGCGCTGCTGGTGGCGGCCGCCGAAGAGGGCGCGCGGCACCTGCTGACCGTCGCCGAGTCGGCCGACGACATCCGGCTGGACCCGGTGCGGCGCGCGGACGCGCTGATCCGCGCGATCAGCGAGCACACCGTCGAGATCCGCCGCGAGGCCGGCCTCTACCGCTGGGAACGGCGCTATCTCGAGCGCGATGACCGGATCCGGATCAGGAAGATCTACGACGACCTGAACAACACCCTCGCGGCGCCGATCGCGCTGCTGCGACCCGAGGCCCCGCCCGCGGACGTGGCGATGCTGGCCGCGGGCGTGCTCAGCGCGATCGCCAGCATCGCCGCGCACCGCACCGCGCTGTCCAGCGCTCGGCTGCTTCCGCTGCTGCACCAGATGTCCTGGGCCATCCTGCGCACCGAACTGGCTCCCGCCCCGGTCGAACCGGATCCCGGCCCGCCCGTGCGCGGCATCCCGGTCACCTCCAAGCGCGAACAGCTGCTCACCGAGGCCATCCGGATCTTCGGCAGGCAGGGCTACCACGAGGCGAGCATCGAGGAGATCGGCGCCGCCGTCGGCATCAACGCCTCCAGCGTGTACCGGTACTTCGCGAGCAAGGCCGACCTGCTCGCCGCGGCGTTCCATCGCACAGGCGATCGGCTGGCCATCGCGATCACCGAGGCGCTGGCCGAGGCGACGAGCCGGCCCGACGCCGCGCGGCGCGTGGCCGACCGCTACGCCAGATTGAGTTTCGCCATGCCGGAGATCATGGCGGTCTACTACGCCGAGTTCGGCAACCTGCCGCAGTCCGAGCAGCACAAGCTGCGCGCCATTCAGCGGCAGAACGTGCTGGAGTGGGCCAACCTGCTGGACGGCGACTCGGTGGAGGCGCGCTTCCGCGTGCACGCCGCCATCAGTCAGGTGATCGATGTGGGCAGGCTGATCCGATTCGATTCCCGCCCCGCGCAATTGGCCCGGGTCACCGCGCTCATGGACGCGGTGCTGCTGGACTAGCCGTCCGCGTCAGGGACGGCGGCCGTGCCGGATCCGGAAGATCGTCCTGGCCACGCGGAGATGGCGCGGATGCCGATCGAACGTGGACAGGTTCACCGGCGCCTGGTACCGCTTGCGGGTGATGGCCAGGGTCCGGCTGAACTCCCGCAATCCCTGGTCGCCGTGGCTGTGGCCTTGGCCGTATTCGCCCACTCCGCCGAAGGGCAGTGCGGGAATGCCCGCGTAGGCGGTCGAGGAGTTGATGGTCACCACCCCGGCGCGCAGTTGCTCGGCGAACGCCTCGATCTCGTGCACGTCCCTGGTGAACACCGACACCGCGACATCGGTGCCGACCGCGTTGATCCGCTCGGCGGCTTCGTCCATGCTCGCCACCTTGTTCACGATCAGCACCGGGCCGATGCCCTCGCCGGTGATCGCGATGCTCTCCTCCGGCACCTCGGCCAGCACGATCGGCTCGATGTAGGGGTCGCGGATCGAGTCCAGCCCGCCGACCACCGCGCGGCCGCCGCGGGCCACCGCGTCGCGCACCTGCCTGCGCACCACGTCGACCTGCGACTCCATGATCATCGGGCCGTAGGACGCCTTCCGGTCCGCGCCCGGCCGCAGCCTGCGGGCCTGCTCCGCGACCAGGTCGAGGAAGCGGTCGTAGACCGACTGGGCGACGTAGGCCCGCTGGATGCCGGTGGCGTTCTGCCCGGCGTTGGCCATCGCACCGAACACGGCGGCCTCGGCGGCGTCGTCCAGCTTGGCGTCGACGTGCACGACCATGCTGCCCTTGCCGCTGCGCTCCACCACGACCGGCGTCATGGTCTGCGCGCACACCGAGATCACCTCGCGCGCGTCCGCCTCGGAACCGGCGTAGGCGATCTTGTCGACCTTCGCCCGGCACAGCGCCGTACCGGTGGCCTTGTCTCCCGTGACCACTTGCAGCACCGGTTGGTTCGGCGCGAGCCGGGACCAGCTGTCGGCCAGCCATACGCCGACGCCGGTGGTCAGCTCGTGCGGCTTGAACACCACGGCGTTGCCCGCCGCCATCGCGTAGGCGATCGAGCCCATCGGGGTGAACACGGGGTTGTTCCACGGGCCGAGCACACCGACAACGCCGAGCGGCAGATAGCCGACCGAGGCCCGCTGGTTGCGGGTGAGCCAGCTGGAACCGATGCGCCGCCGGTCCAGCGCGCGGCCTGCGTTGCGCGCGGCCCAGTCCAGGTTCTCCACCGCGAGCATCACCTCGATCGCGGCGTCCGCCTCCGGCTTCCCGGTTTCCTCGCACAGTAGGGAGACCAATTCACCGGAGCGCCGGGCGATTTCGCGTTTCCAGTCCAGCAGCCACCGCTTCCGGTTGCTGAAACCCAGCTCCGTCCACCATTTTTCGGCCGAGCGAGCCGCGCGCACCGCGCGATTCAGCTCGGCCGCACCCATTACGGCGTAGTTGCCCACGACCTCGCCGGTGCGCGGATCATAGGACGTCAGCACGTTCGTTCGGCCCGTTCCTCCCGGACGCGCCGCCAATCGTGGCTGCGCGGACTCGGCCATGATCACCTCTCGCAGTGTCGAAACCGGCGTGCGGACCACTGAACGGGCCCACAGCCGCGGACGAGTGAGTGTTTTCCCCCGCAAAGCAGACTATGGTCTGGCGCGGCGGGCCGACAAGGCTCGGCCGTCGGCTCACGGGCGCACCGGATCGCGCTCACCAGCGTGGATCCCTTGCGCGGCCGACGGGCAGGGAGAAATGTGAGTAAGGACACAATGGGCGCACGCTGCTGCGGGTACCCCGCGCGACGCGAAGCCCCGCGCCATCGGGCCGGTAACATCACGCCGAGCGCGACGGATCACCAATCCGAGCGTGCGCCTGCGCTCGGGCGACCTGGTCGCCGCACCGGCCGATAGTGGAGAGTTGATGCCGAGTTCCAACCAAGCAGATTCGCATGCGGGTGACCCAGCGGTCCGGGCAACGGACGTCCGCAAGTCGTTCGGCGATGTGCATGCACTGCAAGGCGTCAGCTTCGTCGCCGAACGCGCCTCCGTCCTCGGCATCCTGGGGCCCAACGGCGCGGGCAAGACGACCATGGTGAAGGTGCTCTCCACGCTGCTGCGCCCCGACTCCGGCACCGCCGTCGTCGCCGGGTACGACGTGCTGAAGGACCCGGCCGGCGTGCGCCGCTCGATCATGATGACCGGTCAGTACGCGGCGTTGGACGAGAACCTCTCCGGGCGGGAGAACCTCGAGCTGTTCGGCAGGCTGATGGGCTTGGGCAAGACCGCGGCCCGCAAGCGCGCCGACACCTTGCTGGAGGAATTCGACTTGGTGAGCGCGGGCCGCCGCGCCGTGCGCCACTACTCCGGCGGCATGCGCCGCCGCGTCGACATCGCGTGCGGACTGGTGGTGCGCCCCGAGGTGGTGTTCCTGGACGAGCCGACCACCGGCCTCGACCCGCGCAGCAGGCAGGGCGTCTGGGACCTGGTGACCGCGCTGAAGACGCAGGGCATCACGGTGCTGCTGACCACGCAGTACCTGGAGGAGGCCGACGTCCTCAGCGACAACATCATCGTGATCGACAAGGGCACGGTCATCGCCGAGGGCACCGCCGACGAGCTCAAGGAGAAGACCGGCGGCAGCTACTGCGAGGTCGTTCCGCTGGATCCGAAGAAGCTGCGCACCGCCGCGTACGCGCTGGGCGATCTGGTGCCCTCCGCGGTAATGGCCGACCTGAACGGCGGCGACCGCCTGTCCATCCCGGCGCCGGAGGGCGCCGCCACGCTGACCGAGGCGCTGCGCAGGCTCGACAGCGCCGGCGTCGACCTGGCCGACATCGCGCTGCGCCGCCCCTCGCTCGACGACGTGTTCCTGTCCATCACCGGCCATTCGGGCGGCCACGCGTGACCGCTGCGACAGCCCCCGAGCACGTCCAGGCCGATGTGACGTTGTTCGCCGAACTCCCCGCGGCGCGGCTGTCGTCGTTCGCCCAGTGGCGCGCGCTGACCGGCCGCATCGTCCGCACCATGGCGACCAAGGGCGAACTGATCGTCGCGATGGTCACGCCGCTGATCTTCACCCTCGGTTTCTACCTGCCGCTGCGCTACGTGATGAAGATCCAGGGCGTCGACTACGCCCAGTACGTCATGCCGATCATCGTGTTGCAGACCATGGCCTTCACCATGATGTCCAACGCGCAACTGGCCGCCTTCGAGGCGATGACCGGCTTGAGCACCCGCCTGCAGACCATGCCGATCGGGACCCTGGTGCCCTTCACCTCACGGATCTGCGCCGGTCTGGTCCGGTCGGTCACCTCGCTCACCGCGGCGGTGCTGTTCGGGCACCTGATCGGCTTCCGCTTCGTCGCGGGCGTCGGCCAGGCCGTGCTGTTCTGCGCGTTCTCCCTCGCGGTCGGCACGGTGCTCGCGATCGGCGCCGACGGGCTCGGCAGTCTGACCAAGAGTCCGGAATCGCTGAGCCAGGCGCTGACCCTGCCGACGCTGATCTTCGGCATGCTCTCCTGCGGGTTCGTGCCGGAACGCAACTTCCCGGAGTGGATTCGCCCGTTCGTGCGCAATCAGCCGATCTCCCAGTTCTCCTTCGCCTTGCGCGACATGGCGGCCGACGGGGTGACCTGGCAGGTGCTGTGGGTTCCGCTGGTGTGGGTGATCGGGCTGGCGGCGGCGTTCGTCCCGCTGGCGATCTGGGCGAGTGTGAGGCGGTCATGAGTTCGGTGGAATCGACCGTGGAGCGCACCGCCGACCGGGCCGAGGAGCCCGAGTCCCGCGCGACCGAACCCCTGCCCGTCGTCCGGGCGCGGCCGGAAGGGTCGCTGGTCACCTGGATGGCGCAGAGCCTGATCCAGTGCAAGCGACTGCTGCTGGTCTGGGCGCGTGATCCGGCGACGACCATCCAGACGCTGGTGTATCCCGCGCTGACCTTGGTGATGTTCTACATCGTGCTGAACAAGCCCGTCTCCGGAGCCACCGGCATGCCCGCCGTGTACGGCACGGTCCCGCTGTTGACCTTGGTCGCGGCGATGTCCGGTGCGGTGGTCAGCGCCCTCGGCTTCAAGACCGAGAAGATGACCGGGCTGCTCGGCCGGTTCTGGACGATGCCGGTGCACCGTGCGGCCGGATTCACCGGACGCCTGCTCGCCGAGGCCATCCGCGTCCTGGTGACCACGGTCTTCGTCGTGGCGGTCGGTCTGCTGCTCGGTTTCCGGTTCGGTCAGGGGCCGGTCGCGGCGCTGGCGCTGATCGGCATCCCGGTGCTGTTCGGAGTCGCGTTCGCCGTCCTGGTCACCGCGCTGGCCACCGTGTCCGAGGGCGTGATGCTGGTGAACATCATCGGCATGATCAGCACGCTGCTGATGTTCTTCAACTCGGGGTTCGTCCCGGTCTTCGCCTACCCGGTCTGGTTGCAGGACGTGGTGGCGAATCAGCCGATGAGTTGCGCCATCGACGCGATGCGCGGGTTGTCCTACGGCGGGGCGGTGGCGGAGCCGCTGACCAAGACGCTCGCCTGGACGATCGGGATGATCGTGGTCTTCGCCTACCCCGCGGTCCGGGGATACCGGCGGGCCGCGGAGACGGGGCCCTAGCCACCGGTGTGCCGCCCGCCGACTCGGTCACCGGGTCCGGCGCTCGGCCTCTTCCCGCGGTTCGGCGAAGTCGTAGTCCAGCCAGCGGTCCCGATTCCGCCAGCCGACCAGGTCGTAGCGCCAATGGAACGGCCAGGTGTGCGCGACCGTGCCGAACAGCACCGCGCCAAGGGCGGCGTAGTCGTCGTGCGCGGACAGCAGGGCGCGCTGACCGCGCGGGGAGGCGCTGAAGAACGCGTCGAACATGGCGATGGACTGTTCGGTGGTGAGGCGGCCGAGGCCGTAGAGGCCGCGCATCCGCATCCAATACACCAGTCGCGCGCGCGGCGGCCAGAGCGCGGCGATCGGGTCGCGGCCCTGGCACAGAGCGGTGATCGCGGTGTCGACCAGCGCCAGTGAGTCGGCGACGCTGTAGCCCGTGCACGGGTGCATCATGCCGCCGCGTGAACCGAACGGGATCGGGCGCGCCGCGCCGCGCCGCGGCGGCGGCTGGTCGAGCGGATAGTGCGCCGCCTCGCTGGGTTCGGCGCCGGTGAGCCGGATGCCGTGCGCGGCGAGCCGGCGAAGCGTGCGTTTGCGCAGTTCATGCTGCGGCATGCCGCCCCGCAGGCCGAGGCTGGTCTCCTCGAAGATCACCGTTCCGTCGCCCAGCGGCACCGCGTAGAGGAACGACGGCGGCTCCTGCGGCCCCGCGCCGTTCTCCGGCCGCCAGTCCAGCAGCAAGCCCTCGCCCTCGCCGATCATCGGCGCGGCCGTCTCGGCGTCGACGAAGATGCCGTGCGCGCTCGCGGCCCGGCGGCGGCCGAGCGTGGGCAGCCCACGGGTGTCGAACACCGCGCCCGCCCGGTGCACCGTGCCGTCGGCGAGTTCGACCTCGCGCGCGTCCACCCTGGTGGCGCGGCCCGCGACGACCGCCGCGTCGTCGAGCGGCAGCGCCGCGTGCAGGCCCGGCTTGGACAACACGCAATAGGGCCGGTCGATGCGATGCGCGGTCTTCGTCCAGACCGTGGGAGCGGGGATGGTGGTCGCGATGGCGGTGGACGGCAGCCACTCCGGCAACTCGTCGACCCAGCAGGAGAACGTGGGCGGCCACAGCCGATCGGGGCGGGGGTCGATCGCGGTCACCGACAACCCGGCGCGCATGGCGCGATGCGCGAGCGCCCGCCCGGTGGGGCCGAGCCCGACCACACACACATCGACTTCCCGGCCCGCGCTGACACCCATACCGGCATTCAATCCGCTCGGCCGACGCGAGCGCAACTATTCGCGGCGTGCGAGCCCGAGTAATTCGGGTCTCGCATTTTCTGGATCGGGCCGAACCGGTGGGAATCGCGTTTTCGCGCATGCCCCCAGAATCGGTGGCCCAGCAACTTCAGTCGTGAATCGGCTCGACGCGCACCATAGCCTGGGCTCGGAACGCGACGCGTTCCGGGATTCGGGATAAGGGGAGTCATGAGAGGAAGCCACCTCCGCCGGTTGGTGTTGTCGGCGGCCGTCGTCGGCGCCGTCGCATCGGCAATGGTTTCGGTGTCGGCGCAAGCGACGCCCGCGGAGTCTTCCATCGTTTCCGTGCGGGAGCACGATGCACGGAACCTGACATTGACGGTGCATTCCGCCGCCATGGATCTCGATATCCCGGTGGAAGTGCAGCGCGCCGCGGACACGAGCGTTCCCCGGCCGGTGTTGTATCTGCTGCTCGGTGCGGCCGGTGGCGTCGACGGCTCCACCTGGGCCACGAAGACCGATGCGATGCGATTCCTCGCGGACAAGAACGTGCACGCGGTCACGCCGATCGGCGGCATGTTCAGTTATTACGCGGACTGGCAGAAGGACGACGCCAGGCTGGGACGCCAGAAGTGGAAGACCTTCCTGAGCAGCGAACTGCCTCCGCTTATCGACTCGTATCTCGGGACCAGCGGGCGCAACGCCCTCGCGGGGTTCTCGATGTCGGGGACCACGACCCTCGCGCTCGCCGCGACCACGGGTGATCTGTTCTCCAGCGTGGCCGCCTACAGCGGTTGCGCGCAGACCAGCGATCCGGTCGGCCGCGAGTTCGTCCGGCTGACGGTCGAGGAATGGGGTCTCGCGGAAATGGACAACATGTGGGGGCCCGCGGGCGACCAGCAATGGGTGGCCAACGATCCATACGTGCAGGCCGAGGGTCTGCGCGGAAAATCCATCTACATCGCCAGTGGGAATGGCATGCCCGGTGTCTACGACCAGTACGGCGGGAAATACTCGCTGAACGGTCCGTGGGGTTTCGCCAATCAACTGGTGGTCGGCGGCGTCATCGAGGCGGCCACCAATTATTGCTCGCACAACATGAAAGACCGGCTGGACAGCCTCGGCATTCCGGCGCGATACAACTTCCGCCCGGAAGGCACTCATTCCTGGGGTTATTGGGAGGACGCGCTGAAGGACTCGTGGCCGACTCTCGCCGGCCCATTGGGAATCTGATTCGTCGGGAAAAAGAGATGCCTATTCGCTCCCGGGCCGCGCGAGTCGTCGGTCTGCTGTTGGTCGCGGCCTGCGCGGCACTGTCGCACGCGCCGAGCGCGGGCGCCGCTCCGGAGACACCGGCGCTGGAGGGCGCCAACGATTGGTCGTGCAGGCCCACCGGGGCGCGGCCGGAGCCGGTGGTGCTCGTGCACGGCTCGGGTACCGATATCGGCCGCAGTTTCCCCCTGCTCGCGCCCGCCATCCGGGCCGAGGGGCATTGTGTGTTCGCCGCGAATCTCGGTGCCGCTCCGGGTGTGGTCGACGCGGTGAGCGGGCAGACCGGCTCCAGTTCCACCGGCATCGGGCCGATCGGCGCGGCATTGCTGGGTCGGGCGGTCTACGGCGTGGCCGACATCGATCGGATGGCGGGCGAACTCGCCGAAGTCGTGCGGTCGGTGCGGGAGACCACGGGTGCGAGCCGGGTGGCGCTGGTCGGCCACTCCACCGGCGGCACCGTGATCCGGCAGTACCTGCGCGCTCGCGGCGCGGAGGCGGTGTCCCGAGTGGTCACGCTCGGCACCCCGTACCGGGGCACGACCTGGGACGGTTTGCGCGCGGGCTACCCGGATCTGGCCGCACTCGGTCTGGGCAACGCGCAGATCGCGGCCCAGGTCTTCGGAACTCCGGGACAACAGCAGGTGGTCGGGTCACCGCTGCTGAACCGGCTGAACGCGGGAGGCGAGACCGTGCCCGGTGTCCGGTACACGGCCATCGCCTCCCGCGCCGACCGGGTGATCACGCCGCAGGACACCGCCGTGCTCGCCGCGCCCGCCGCCGCCGATCGCAACGTCTGGCTACAGGACGGATGCCCCGGCAACACCGCCGACCACAGCGGCATGCTGGAAGACCCGCGCGCCGCCGCCGCCGTGCTCTCCGCGCTCGCCGGAGACCAGCGAGCGTTGCCCTGCTGATCCCGACCCGGGCCGGACACGATCATTCGAGACGAAGATGGAGGACCGCGGTGGGTCTCGGCATTACCTGTAGGGGCCTGCGCCGCGAATTCGCGGGAGTCGTCGTGGTCGACGACGTGACATTCCGTGCTCCCGCGGGCCGAGTCACCGGAGTGGTCGGACCGAACGGCGCGGGAAAGACGACCCTGTTGTCGATGCTCGCCGGTCGATTGCGGCCGCACCGAGGACATCTGCGCGTGGAGGACGCCGATCCGAGCGCCGAACCATGGGTGGTCCGATCCAGGGTCGGCTGGGTTCCCGACGTGTACGAAGGCGCCGAGACCTGGTCGATCCGGGAAGTGGTGGAGTATTCGGCGAAAATCGCCGGTCACACCGGAGCCGCGGCCGGCGAACTCGTCGATCGGGCATTGCATCTCGCACGTTTGACGGATTCGTCTTCGACGCCCGTTCTCCGTCTCTCCCGGAGCGAGAAGAAGTGGCTGGGGCTGGCCGCGGCGCTGGCCGCCGGTACCGCCGCGCTCGTGCTGGACAACCCGATGGCCGATTTGGACGACGAAGGTCGGCGCTATCTGTCCGGAATGCTGCGAGCCCTCGCCCAGCAGGGTATGACGATCGTCGTTTCGGCTTGTGCCGAAGAGGATCTCGCCGGATGCGCGGAGGAGATCCTGCGCATCGATCACGGTCGAGTCGTCGCTACCGCGTGAAGGCTCGATTCCGGCGCATCCGCGGCTTTCGCGCGCCGACCTCGTGACTACTTGGGCGTGACCCAGGTGGTGATATCGGCGTGCACGACCTCCAGGCCGTGCTTGTCGTAGATCGAGACCGGCACCACGATCTCGCGGCCCTCGGTGATAGTCGCGAAATCCGGGAGTTCCGCCAGCTTCGCGACGGCCCGCAGCGCGGTCTCGGCTTTGGTCAGGTACCGCACGTTCATCGCCTTGGGAATCCATCGGTGCGTCGAAGGCACCGTCGCCTCGCTGAGCATGCCCATGGCGACCTCGGCCAGATTGCACGCCGCGATGGCGTGGAAAGTGCCCAGATGATTGTGGATTCCGAACCACTTCGGCGAGGTGACCTCGCACAGCCCCGGTTCGAGCCTGACGACGTTCGGCAACACGGTGCCGAAGTAGGGCACCCGAGCCACCATCCCGAGCGAGAACAGGGCGTGCCCCAGCCGGTTGTCGGGCAGCTTCTTCCACCCGCGGTAGGTCGCGGTTTCTTTCGCCATACGCGTATCTTACTCAAAAGTAAGTTTCTCGACACCCCACCGATTTGAAGTGACTCCCGGGGGTCGTGCATACTGTTCGGGTTGCCCTGCACCGGGCCATGTCTGTTTCCCTGTGAAACGGGTGGTCGGGCGGGGCGAGCAGTACCCCATCGTGTACCTCGCCGGGTTTCCGGCGTGGGTACGTCCGGGACAGTGTTCCAGGTCTGAGACGCAGTGCGATCCGAGGCCGAGGAATGAGCGGACGGGCGACACGCCCGACCGCGTGGACCGGAGAACCATGACAGATGAACAGCGGCGAGGATCGGGCAATGCCCGGTCGTGAGTCTCCACTGTGTCGGATCTAGCCCGACCGGGGCCGTGCGTAATCACGCAGGCTGCCCCTCCGGGCCTGATCCACTCGGGCTGGGACGTCTTCGTGTGTTCGGGCTGTGCAAATGAGGGTGGTCCAGTGGACCGGCGTAGCCGGCTTCCGGATCACGAAGGAAAGCGGAGAAAAGGACACTTAGCGTGGCGGGACAAAAGATCCGCATCAGGCTCAAGGCCTATGACCACGAGGCGATCGACGCATCGGCGCGCAAGATCGTGGAGACGGTGACCCGCACCGGGGCACGCGTCGTCGGCCCGGTGCCGTTGCCGACCGAGAAGAACGTGTACTGCGTCATCCGTTCGCCGCACAAGTACAAGGACTCGCGCGAGCACTTCGAGATGCGTACGCACAAGCGCCTCATCGACATCCTCGACCCGACGCCGAAGACGGTGGACGCGCTCATGCGCATCGACCTGCCGGCCAGCGTCGACGTCAACATTCAGTGACGGGGACTCGAGACATGACTGACAACAAGAACAGGCCGGCCGCCGGCATCCTGGGCACCAAGCTCGGCATGACCCAGGTCTTCGACGACAAGAACCGCGTCGTTCCCGTGACCGTCATCAAGGCCGGGCCGAACGTCGTCACCCAGATCCGCACCGAGGAGCGCGACGGCTACAGCGCCGTCCAGGTCGCTTTCGGCGCCATCGACCCGCGCAAGGTGAACAAGCCGGTCTCCGGCCAGTTCGCCAAGGCCGGCGTCACCCCGCGCCGCCACGTCGCCGAGATCCGCGTCGCGGACGCCTCCACCTTCGAGGTCGGCCAGGAGATCAGCGCCGACGTGTTCGAAGAGGGCAGCTACGTCGACGTCACCGGCACCAGCAAGGGCAAGGGCTTCGCGGGCACCATGAAGCGCCACGGCTTCCGTGGCCAGGGCGCCTCGCACGGTGCGCAGGCCGTGCACCGTCGTCCGGGTTCGATCGGTGGCTGCGCCACCCCCGGCCGCGTGTTCAAGGGCATGCGCATGTCGGGCCGGATGGGTAACGACCGGGTCACCACGCAGAACCTCTCGGTGCACAAGGTCGACGCCGAGAACGGCCTGCTGCTGATCAAGGGAGCGATCCCGGGTCGCAAGGGCGGCGTCGTGATCGTCAAGAGCGCCGTGAAGGGTGGTGCGCACGCATGACCAGCTCAGCTGTGAACACTGAGAAGAAGTCCGCGAATCTGACGCTGCCGGTCAAGGAGATCGGCGGCAAGACCAACGGCACCGTCGATCTCCCCGCGGAGATCTTCGACGTGACCGCCAACATCGCGCTGATGCACCAGGTCGTCGTGGCCCAGCAGGCCGCGGCCCGCCAGGGCACGCACGCGACCAAGACGCGTGGCCAGGTCTCCGGTGGCGGCAAGAAGCCGTACCGGCAGAAGGGCACCGGCCGCGCTCGCCAGGGTTCGACCCGCGCGCCGCAGTTCGCCGGTGGTGGCACCGTGCACGGCCCGCAGCCGCGCGACTACACCCAGCGCCTGCCCAAGAAGATGAAGGCCGCCGCCCTGCGTGGCGCCCTGTCCGACCGGGCTCGCAACGAGCGCATCCACGTGATCACCGAACTGGTGGCCGGCCAGACCCCGTCCACCAAGACCGCCAAGAGCTTCCTGGCCGAGTTGTCGGACCGCAAGAAGTTCCTGGTCGTGGTGGGCCGCGAGGACGTCGCCGCGTGGAAGAGCCTGGCGAACCTGCAGAACGTGCACCCGATCGCCCCCGACCAGCTCAACACCTACGACGTCCTCAACAGTGACGACGTGGTGTTCAGCGTCGAGGCGCTCAACGCGTTCGTGCACGGTCCCGCGGAGTCCCCGCAAGACGCTGCGGCGATTGCACAGGAGGAGAGCAAGTGACCACCATCGCCGACCCCCGCGACATTCTGCTGGCGCCGGTCATCTCCGAGAAGTCCTACGGACTGATCGAGGAAGGCACCTACACCTTCCTGGTGCACCCGGACTCGAACAAGACGCAGATCAAGATCGCCGTGGAGAAGGTCTTCGGTGTGAAGGTGACCAGCGTCAACACCGCCAACCGTCAGGGCAAGCGCAAGCGGACCCGCTTCGGTTACGGCAAGCGCAAGAGCACCAAGCGCGCGCTCGTGACCATCTCGGCCGACAGCAAGCCCATCGAGATCTTCGGAGGCCCGGTCGCGTAAGCGCTCGGGAATCCAGAAAGTAGAGAAGAACTCATGGCAATCCGTAAGTACAAGCCGACTACGCCGGGCCGTCGTGGCGCCAGCGTCTCGGACTTCGCCGAGATCACCCGGTCGACCCCGGAGAAGTCGCTGCTGCGCCCGCTGTCCAAGTCCGGCGGCCGCAACGCCCACGGCCGGATCACCACCCGGCACCGCGGTGGCGGGCACAAGCGCGCCTACCGTCTGATCGACTTCCGTCGTTTGGACAAGGACGGCATCCCGGCCAAGGTCGCGCACATCGAGTACGACCCGAACCGCACCGCGAACATCGCGCTGCTGCACTTCGTGGACGGCGAGAAGCGCTACATCATCGCCCCCAAGGGCGTGACGCAGGGCACCCGCATCGAGTCCGGCCCGACGGCCGACATCAAGCCGGGCAACAACCTGCCGCTGCGCAACATCCCGACCGGTACCACCATCCACGCGGTGGAGCTCCGTCCGGGCGGCGGCGCCAAGCTGGCCCGCTCGGCCGGCATGAGCATCCAGCTGCTCGGTAAGGAAGGCCCCTACGCCACGCTGCGTATGCCCTCCGGTGAGATCCGCCGCGTCGACGTGCGCTGCCGCGCCACCGTCGGCGAGGTCGGCAATGCCGAGCAGTCGAACATCAACTGGGGTAAGGCCGGCCGTATGCGCTGGAAGGGTCGCCGCCCCACGGTCCGTGGTGTCGTCATGAACCCGGTCGACCACCCGCATGGTGGTGGTGAGGGCAAGACCTCCGGTGGTCGCCACCCGGTCTCGCCGTGGGGTCAGCCGGAAGGCCGCACCCGCAAGCCCAACCGTCCGAGCGACAAGCTCATCGTCCGCCGTCGCAAGACCGGCAAGAAGCGCTGAAGGAGGAGGTAAGAAATGCCACGCAGCCTCAAGAAAGGCCCGTTTGTCGACGACCACCTCCTCGCGAAGGTGGACGTGCAGAACGAGAAGGGCACCAAGCAGGTCATCAAGACCTGGTCGCGTCGTTCGACCATCATCCCCGATTTCATCGGGCACACGTTCGCGGTGCACGACGGCCGCAAGCACGTGCCGGTGTTCGTCTCGGACAACATGGTCGGGCACAAGCTCGGTGAGTTCGCGCCGACCAGGACGTTCAAGAGCCACGTCAAGGAAGACCGGAAGAGCAAGCGGCGATGACGACGACTGAGACTCAGAACCCGACTGCGCGCGCGACCGCCAAGCACGTTCGCGTCACCCCGATGAAGGCACGCCGTGTCGTGGACCTGGTCCGCGGCAAGCGCGTCGAGGACGCCCTCGCCCTGCTGAAGTTCGCGCCCCAGGCCGCGAGCGAGCCGGTCGCCAAGGTCGTCGCCAGTGCCGCCGCCAACGCCGAGAACAACCTCGGCCTGAACCCGGCCACGCTGGTCATCTCGACCGCCTACGTCGATGAGGGTACGACCCTGAAGCGGTTCCAGCCGCGTGCCCAGGGCCGTGCGTTCCGCATCCGCAAGCGCACCAGCCACATCACCATCGAGGTCGAGAGCATCCCCACCGCCGGTGGATCCACTCGTAACCGCCGGAAGGGAGGGGCAAAGTAAATGGGACAGAAGATCAATCCCCACGGCTTCCGCCTCGGTATCACCACCGACTGGAAGTCGCGCTGGTACGCGGACAAGCAGTACGCGGACTACGTGAAGGAAGACGTCGCGATCCGCAAGCTCCTGGCCACCGGCATGGAGCGGGCAGGCATCTCCAAGGTCGAGATCGAGCGCACCCGTGACCGCGTTCGGGTGGACATCCACACCGCGCGTCCCGGCATCGTGATCGGCCGCCGCGGCGCCGAGGCCGACCGCATCCGCGCCGAGCTGGAGAAGCTCACCGGCAAGCAGGTGCAGCTGAACATCCTCGAGGTGAAGAACCCCGAGTCGGATGCGCAGCTGGTCGCCCAGGCCGTCGCGGAGCAGCTGTCCAACCGTGTGGCGTTCCGTCGCGCGATGCGCAAGGCCATCCAGTCGGCCATGCGTTCGCCGAACGTCAAGGGCATCCGTGTGCAGTGCTCGGGCCGCCTCGGTGGCGCCGAGATGTCGCGCTCGGAGTTCTACCGCGAGGGTCGGGTGCCGCTGCACACGCTGCGCGCCGACATCGACTACGGCCTCTACGAGGCCAAGACCACCTTCGGTCGCATCGGCGTGAAGGTCTGGATCTACAAGGGCGACATCGTCGGTGGCAAGCGTGAGCTCGCCGCCGCTGCCGCCGCGCCCGAGCGTCCGCGCCGGGAGCGGCCGAGCCGTCCGCGTCGGTCCGGTTCCGCAGGCACCACCGCGACCAGCACCGAGGCCGGGCGCGCCGCCACCGCGGTGGCCGACGCGCCGGCAGAGACACAGGAGGGCTGACGCATGCTGATGCCTCGCAAGGTGAAGCACCGCAAGCAGCATCACCCGGGTCGTTCCGGCATGGCCAAGGGCGGCACCTCGGTGGCGTTCGGCGAGTTCGGCATCCAGGCGCTGGAGCCGGCGTACGTCACCAACCGGCAGATCGAGTCGGCGCGTATCGCGATGACTCGCCACATCCGCCGTGGCGGCAAGATCTGGATCAACATCTACCCGGATCGTCCGCTGACCAAGAAGCCCGCCGAGACCCGCATGGGTTCCGGTAAGGGTTCGCCGGAGTGGTGGGTCGCGAACGTCAAGCCCGGTCGCGTGATGTTCGAGATGAGCTACCCGAACGAGGAGACCGCTCGTGAGGCCCTGCGCCGCGCGATGCACAAGCTCCCGATGAAGTGCAGGATCGTGACCAGGGAGGAGCAGTTCTGATGGCTACCGGAACACCGGCCGCAGAGCTCCGCGAGCTCACCGAAGAGGAGTTGGTGGCCAAGCTGCGCGACTCCAAGGAAGAGCTGTTCAACCTGCGCTTCCAGATGGCGACGGGTCAGCTGGACAACAACCGTCGTCTGCGCGTCGTCCGTCACGAGATCGCGCGCATCTACACGGTCATGCGTGAGCGCGAGCTCGGTCTGGCCACCGGACCCGCTGGCAAGGGAGATGCCGCATGAGCGACAAAGTAGAAGGGCAGCGCGGCACCCGCAAGGTGCGTGTCGGCTACGTTGTCTCGGACAAGATGAACAAGACGATCGTCGTCGAGCTGGAAGACCGCCACCGGCACCCGCTCTACGGCAAGATCATTCGCACCACCTCGAAGGTGAAGGCGCACGACGAGAACGAGATCGCCGGCATCGGCGACCGCGTTCAGCTGATGGAGACCCGTCCGCTGTCGGCCACCAAGCGCTGGCGTCTGGTCGAGGTCCTGGAGAGGGCCAAGTAAGCCCTTCCACGGCGTGAAACCCGAAGGCCCGCTTCCCGTTCCGGGAGGCGGGCCTTCGCCGTATCCGGCACGTCCGAATTTCACGGAATCGCGGTGGAGTACCCCTCGATGGGTACTGTCGTGGTTGTGTTGCGTGCACCTTTCGAGCACGCCGCAAGCAGGCTCGTGGCCTGACCGATACGGCGAGCGAAGGCCGATGTGGAGGTGTAGCGGTGGCAGATGGGACTCGACCCGGCCGGCCCGATGACCGAGCGCTGCTGCGGGAGCATCTGCTGAGGACGCGGATCGCGGGGGATGTCGCGACGCCTCGGGAGGGGAATCTCTCGAATTATCGCAAGATGGTGGACAAGGATCCGGGGTACCAGTTCGGCCTGACGCTGAAGGATTGGACGTTTACCGAAACCCTGGAGATGATGGCGCGTCTGTGCGGGGTCGACCCGGACCCACATCATCGGCGGGGTCCCGACACCATCGACGTCGACCTCACCCTGGACGCGCTCGACGCGATGGGGGCGCGGATCGGCCAGGCGGCCCGCCGTCAGGAGACCGTGATCCTGGCGACCGGGCATCCCCACACGCTCTTGGGCGTCTATCGTGCCGTCGAGGATGCGTTGCGTGCGGCGGGGTGCGTGGTGCTCGCGCCCGCCGCCGGATGGTCCTACCGGGTCACTACCCGTTTCGGACCGCAGAATCGCGAAATCGTCTACACCTCGGGTGTTGCCGCGCTCGGCACCGACGGCAGGCTGGAACACACGCATGACCCGCACCCGATGCGGGCGATGCTCCGGGAGTTGCGCGACGCCGAGCCCGACCACTGGCCCGACCTGGTCGTCGCCGACCACGGGTGGGCCGGTGCGGCGGGGGAAGCGGGCATCGAAACCGTAGGTTTCGCAGACAGCAACGATCCCGCCCTGTTCGCCGGACACGCCGAGGGAAAGATTGCCGTCACGGTGCCCCTCGACGACGGCATCCGCCCCGACCACTACCAGCCGTTGACCACCTACCTGCTCGACCGGGCGGATCTGGGCCGGTGACGTCAGCGCGTATTCCGCCGGTCGTCGTCGGACAGGTCGCGGACTATGCTCTCGAGCTCGGAATGCCTCGGATACCAGCCTAATTCGGCTGCCGCCTTGGCTGGGTCGCTGACCAACGCGGCCGGTTCGGGCGCCGGTGGCCGATGAATCAGCTGGATTCGACGGCCGGTCTGTTGTTCGACGGCGGCGACGACGTCGAGGATGCTGCTGCCCTGCCCACTGCCGATGAGGTACCGCTCGAACCGGCCCGGCGGTGTCTTCTCGAGGCACGCGACGAAAGCGGCTGCGGCATCGTCGATGTGCAGGTAATCGCGTATCGCGCTGCCGTCGCCGTTCACCTCCAATGCCGAACCGTTCAGGGCGGCGGCGAACGTGCGGGGAATCAGGCGTGTGGGGTCGGGGTCGGCGCCTCCTGCCACGTTCATCAAACGGAGTACGGCAGCCGACAAGCGTCCGGTGCCCGCCTGTGCGTGGAGCGCCCACTCGGCGGCCAGTTTGCTTGCCGCGTACGGGTGCGGCGGTGCGTCGGGCAGGCTTTCCGTCATCGGCTGACGCTCCGGCGTCCCGTATATCGAGCCGGTCGAGGCGAAGACGATCCGCGATACTCCGGCCGCGGACATGGCCTCCAGTAATGCGACCGTCCCGCCCGTATTGACGCGAAAGTACCGCAAGGGTTCGGTCATCGACTCGCGCGCGCGAGTGAGCCCGGCAAGATGGCACACCGCCTCCGCGCCGTCCAGCGCCTCGCGCAGCGCGGCGTCATCCAGCAGGTCGGCGACTCGCGCCGCTGTCTGCGAGGGCGAAATGCGCTTGCGAACCATCGCGATCGGCTCGTGCCCGGCTCTGCTCAGCAGGTGAACGACCGCCCGGCCGAGATAGCCGTTCGCTCCTGTGACGAGAACGCGCACCACACGATCTTGTCACCTAGCAGAACCAGCTATTGGTGGGGGCGAAAGAAGACGACTCCTCTGATACCAGAGCTGATACCATGGTGATATGGCTTGGACCATGCGATTGCCGGAAGACGAAGAGTCGGCCCTGAATGCGCAAGCGGATGCCGAGGGGCGCTCGAAACATGAGATCACTCGCGATGCGGTCCGGGCGTACCTCATGCGCCATCGCAAGTGGGATTCGCCATTGCTCACTGATGACGAGACCTTCGACTTAGGCGGGCCCATCGGCAAGGATGACATACATGATGCGATGAACCGGCCCGCATGATCGTCATCGCAGACACCTCGGGCATCCTCGCGCTGTTCAATCGTTCGGATCCTGAGCATTTCGCGGTGCGCCGAGCCGCAGATTCAGCGAGCGCCATTGTCGTCAGTCCGCTGGCGCTGACCGAGGTGCATCATGTCGCAAGTGCTCGCGCCGGACGCAAGGTGGCCGATGGCATTCTCGGTTTGATAGCTGACCGAGTGGCGTCGACGCGGATCGTCATCTCAGGCGTCGATGCAGCACAGTTGCATACTGCGGTCGATGTCCGTGGAAAATACGGCAACCTGAATCTCGACCTGGTGGATGCGGTATGTGTTGCTCTGGCCGACGAGTTCGATACCGACACCATCCTCACGCTCGACTGCCGCGACTTCCGAACCTTGCGTCCGCTCGGTCGCTACTCGGCGTTCCAGATATTGCCGGACGATTGGCGGCCCGCTACCTAGATGTGCCAGATGTTCGGTGACAGTGCGACCCCCCGGTGCTGGACAACGTCCTGACCGCGGGTTCGGCGATTTGCGCGGGTAATGAACGTCGGGCGAGCGCGGTTGGCTGCGGGGGCTTTGTTCGTTCGCGGCGATGAAGTTCTGCTTGTGCACAAGACGTATGGCGACGGGTGGGATCTGCCGGGCGGCTATGTGGAGCCGGGGGAGGCGCCGGCGGCTGCCTGTCGGCGGGAGGTTGGTGAGGAACTCGGGATCGACCGGGTCGCTCGTCGGCTGCTGGTACACGATCGGGCGTCCCAATGAGGGTGACAAGGTCCTGTACGTCTTCGATTGCGGCGAACTCGGCGCCGATGAGCGAGCGATCCGCTTGCGGGAGTCGGAACTCGACGCCTGGCGGTGGGTGGCGATCGCCGACGTCGGTGAGGTCGTGATCCCGCGCTCGGCCCGGCGCGTGCGGCAGGCGCACCTGGCGCACATCGATGGCTTGCCTCGCTACCTCGAACACGGCCGTCCGCTCGGGCCGATCGATTAACTGCGCGCGGTCTTGGCGCGTTGGTGGACCAGGGCTTGCGCTATACGTATACATCTACTTATAGTGAGACAACGGCTCGGCCTGTCTGGAAACATGGATTTCGCGCTCGGAGAGGCGGATTCGGAACGGGCCGGTCTGTGGTAGACGCATGCCTGGATGCGCACTCATCTATGAAATGGGGAACATCATGACCACCGATCCGAACGACCTGAGCGGAGCCGGCACTGTCGAGGAGCGGGAATCCGGCGTCACCATCGTGAAAGCGCCCGCCGAACCGGGTGACCTCCGCCAGATCGTGTTGCGGGTGGGTCCGGGCGGCGGGCGCAGGCAGCGGTTCGTCGGCAGGCTGCTCGGTGAGTCGCGGGAGTACGACAAGGCCGGGATGAACGTGGTGCGCGTCTACGTGAGCCGTAAAGGCAAATACGTGGTGCACCGGCGGGAATCGAACTGGCGCGAAATGTTCGGCGCGATCGACTGGACCGACTGGAAGAATTGGCGCGAGCTGCTGGGGGTCGGCGGCGGTGAGCGCGAATGGGGTGACTACACGGTGGAGATCGTGGACTCGCCCGTTGAACTGGACGGCCGGATTCCGGAGCACATCTACCGGACGGTCGTCGATATCGCCGAGAACCCGACCTCGCAAGACCTTCAGATCTGAGACACCGCCGCTTTCGGCGAATCCGGAAAGGATTTCTTCGCAGATGTTCGCACGACTGGGGGCCGTGGTCGTCCACAATCCGTGGAAGGTGATCGGCCTGTGGCTGCTGCTCACCATCGCGGTGGTGGCCGCGGCGCCGGAACTCAAATCAACGACAGACCAATCCGCCTTCCTGCCTTCCCATTACGAGTCCATTCAGGCATTGGAGCTACAGCAGAAAGCTTTCCCGGACAGCTCAGCTCCCGCGGCGATCATCGTGTTCGCCCGCGAGGACGGCACGCCGTTGACCGACGCGGACGCGGCTTCGGTTGTGTCGATCGGCAACGACCTGCGCAACGCGCAGATCAAGGACGTCATCGGCATGCAACCGACGCCGCCGTCGGAGAATCGCCTGATCCAGATCATCGCGGTGCAGATGACGAAGGTGACCAATCCGAACGACACCACCCAAGGCGACGCGGTCAAGGCGCTGCGAGCGAAGCTGAAGGAGCGCGTCGGAGATACCGAACTGAAAGCGGGCATCACCGGCCAGGCGGCGCAGGTGCTCGACCAACGCGAATCAGGCGACAAGGGCATGGCCATCATCGGCATCGCCAC
The DNA here is from genome assembly GCF_055590505.1 of Nocardia sp. NPDC041819. Lineage (NCBI taxonomy): Bacteria > Bacillati > Actinomycetota > Actinomycetes > Mycobacteriales > Nocardiaceae > Nocardia > Nocardia sp. NPDC041819. The sequence continues at coordinate 34,377 of NZ_JBVJAP010000009.1, forward strand.
CGTCGTGCTGATCCTGGTGCTGTTGCTGATCATCTTCCGCAGCCCGGTGATCGCGTTGCTGCCGATCGTCGTGATCGGAGCGGTCTCCAGCATGGTCAACGGATTGATCGCAGTGGTGGCCAAGGCGTTCGACTTGGAGATCGACGCATCGATCAGCGCCATCCTTGTGGTCGTGCTGTTCGGTGTCGGCACCGACTACATCCTGTTCCTGATGTTCCGCTACCGCGAACGGCTGCGTGCGGGCGAGGATCCGAAGACCGCCATGGTCAGCGCCGTCACCCGGGTGGGTGAGGCGATCACCTCCGCGGCAGGCGCGGTGATCATCGCGTTCATGGCGCTGGTGCTGTCCTCGCTCGGCATGTTCCGTGCCATGGGCCCGGCACTGGCGATCGCGGTGGCGGTCGCGCTGGCGGCGGGGCTGACGCTGGTTCCCGCGGTGGTCTCGCTGCTGGGGACCAAAGTGTTCTGGCCGTCCAAGGCATGGCGCACCGAACCGAAGGGCGCGCGCTTCACCGCGGCGGGCAACGCGCTCGGCCGTCGGCCCGGTGTATTCGCCGTGGCCTCCGGCGGTGTGCTGGTGGTGCTGGGGATCTTCGCCTTCGGCTTCCACCCGACGTTCGATCTCAGCTCCGGATCGACCTCGGAGGCGTCGGAATCCGTCGTGTACAGCAAGGAATTGGTCAAGGGATTGCCCGCCGGGACCACCCAGCCTTCGGATGTCCTGTTGCGATCCGACGGTGCGTTGACCGCCGAGCAGCTCACCGCCTACCGCAACGAGTTGGCCGGTGTGCCCGGTGTGGGGCAGGTGGCCGAGCCGAAGTTGTCCGCGGACAAGACGATCGCCGACTTCGCGGTGACGCTGAACGCCGCGCCGGAGTCGGATGCCGCGCTGGACACCGTCAAGGGACCGCTGCGCGACACCGCGCACTCGGCGGCGCCCGCAGGCGCGACCGCCGCGGTCGGCGGGCTGACCTCGGTGTTCGTCGACTTCCAGGACGCGATGGCGCGGGATTACGCCATCGTCTTCCCGGTGGCGGCCATCCTGATCATGATCGTGCTGGGATTGCTGCTGCGCAGTCTGGTCGCGCCGTGGTACCTGATGGCGTCGGTGTTCCTCGGGTTCGCCGCCACCCTCGGCGCCGCGGTGCTGGTCTTCCAGCACTTCCGGGGCGAGACCGGCCTGATCTTCACGCTGCCGGTGATCATGTACCTGTTCGTGGTCGCGCTGGGCACCGACTACAACATCCTCATGGTCGCCCGGCTGCGGGAAGAGGCCCGCGAGGGCAACGAACCGAAACAAGCCGCGGCACTGGCCCTGCGGCACACCGGACCGACCATCGCGGCGGCCGGCGTGATCCTGGCGGGAACGTTCGCGTCGATGATGCTGGCGGGCAACAACGTCCTCGCGCAGATGGGCTTCGCCATCTCGGTGGGCATCGCGATCGCGGCCTTCGTCATGGCCATGTTCTTCACGCCCGCGCTCACGGCGATCATCGGGCACAAGGCGTGGTGGCCGGGGCACGGGGACGAGAAGCCCGATGCCGGACCGGACGCTCGCGGCGTCGTGGAAAGCGCCGTCGGCGTGAGCCGATCGGAATAGGGGCTGTGCGCATCGGCGATCGCCACGGCTGATCAGCCCGGAGCTGTGCACCCGGATCTACCGGGTGCACAGCTTTTCGCCGGATAGCGAATCCGTGACATACAGCAGGCTCGGACGAACAGGCACGGGTCATCGTGCTTCGATCGTGGTCACGGGAAACCGATTGATCCTGTGCGTAGTGCACAGCGATCACGCGCCGGAAGAGACCTGGGACAAAGGCCGATGCGCTGAGTCTCGCGGAGCGCTACTGAGCGAGAACACAGGAAATCTGTCCTCCCAGGGGTGGGGCTGGAATTGGACGCGCACCCGCTGGCCCGGCGATGCGGGTAATCCCCCCTCGATGGACGTGTAGACCAACGGGCCTTCGTCGAGTTCGACGATGGCGATCGTCAGCGGCACCAGCTCACCATGCCTGTCGACCGGGGCACGCTCCACCACCCGCCACGACACGACAAAACCCGCACCCGACGACGGCACGCTCTCGAGCTGGTTGGATCCGCAGGACGAGCACGCAGCCGTTATCGGCGCGAGCAGCTTGTCGCACCGCACGCAACGGTGAATCATCAACCTGCCATCCACGCACAGGGCGCTGCGGTCTCCGCCGATATTCGAAGTGTTCTTCACGATGTTCGTGTGCATACGAGCCTCCCGATATGGTGCTGGCGAACTCCGCTCCAGCCTCTCCCGGCAGGCCGCGGCGCGCGTCGGCCGAACGACCCCGGGCATACCTGTTTTTCCGCTCTTCGGCGCCGCGCCGCCCGCCACGGCGAACTCCGACGCCGGGGGCTCGAGCTTCGGTTCCGGTTGGCACATCGAGCCGGCGGGGCACGCCCGGGAACGCTACCTGCGCGAGTGCGGCGAGAGCGGACGCCGGACGACCTCGTCGACAGACGCGGCGTGACCTTGTGCTCGGTGCGGCCGGTGCTCAGCCGATGGTCGCGTAGGGGCGGTGGACTTTGATCGCCGAGTCCAGGACACGGGTGACCGCGGAGCGGGCGAGGCCGAGTTCGTTGGCGATGGCCGGGGTCGAGCCGCCCTGATCGGCGAGTGTCAGGATCTCTCTGACCTCCTCGATCGGGAGGTTGGAGAGGCGTCGGCCGGTGATGGCCCGGGCGATCGCGGAGATCTCGTCGTCGTCGGTGTCGGCTTCGTCCGGTTCGGTGGGGAATTCGTCGTCCTCGTCGCTATCCTCGACAATCGGCATCGCGTCGACGCGGGGGTGCGACGGCTCGGAAGTTTCCTCGAGGGCCAGTTGTTCACTCTCCGCGTCGGCGGAGCGATCGTTCTGCTCGGCGGACACCGACTTCCCGCGTTTCGCTGCGCGCGGGGCGGTGGCGTTCGGGTGCACCTGTGCGGCAGTGTCGGCGGTCGCGGGGGCCGGTGTGCGCTTGGGATCGGTGGAGCCCGGACGCCGGGCGGCGTCATCTGCGCGATGCACGCGATCGACCGAGCGTTCGCCTCGAGTGGTAGGAGCATACGAAACCGCACTGTTCTCCGAGGTCGATGAGGGGTCATCGAATTCGAGGCCCTCGTGCAGGTCGGCGAGCGAAATTTGCTGTGCCGCGAGTGGTGCGGACTCGAGACGCGGCTGTCGAATCTCCGACCCGGGCGCTTCGTCTCGGCTCGGTATCCCCTGTTCGAAGCCGGGGGGGAAAGGCTGTGCTGCTTCGGGGCGGCCCGGGCGAGTCCGGTGTCGGTCGGCGCGGGTCTCCGGCACATGCCGGGCTGCGGGCGGAATCACATGCGGTGGGGGAGTCGCCGGTTCTGAGCCGGCAACCGGCTGATTCGGGCTTTCGGTGGGAGGGAGGTTATCCGGGTGGTCTTCGGTGGGATCGGTGTGCCCGTCGACCGGGAGTGCGTGCGCTTGGATGGTCGGCATCTCGGCGGCGTGACCGTTGGTGCTGGGGCGGACGGTCTTCTCATCGACCCGCGAGGGCCGCATCGCGCCGTCGGCGGGCATTTCGACAGTGTGGCCGTTGATGGCCGGGTGCGCCGTGTTTCCGTTGACCTGCGGGTGTGGGTTTCCGTTGGCAGCCGTCCGACCGGTTCCGCCGTCGATAGGCAGGAGGGTGTGGCCGTTCACGGTCAGGCCGTGGGTGTATCCGTTGACAGTGGTTTCGACGGGGTGGCCGTTCGAAGCGTGCGGGAGCGCGGCATCGGGTTCGGCGGCGTGGCCGTTGCCGCGCTCGGCGGCGGGACCCGGGGTGGTGGAGTGCTCGCGCACTTCGCCGTTCCCGGGGTCCGCGGTGGCGGAGGGGATGCGGTCGACCGTGATGGGGTGACCGTTGATCGGCGATCCGACCGCGTGACCGTCGCGCGGCGACTTCCCGTGGTCGACCCGTGCCGGGCCCGGCACGGTCGCCGCTGCCGCGCTGCACTCGTCGAGCCGGGCTGCGGGACGAGTCCGGGCCGTTGCGGCCGGGACGGTGCGGTGGGCGGAGGTTTCATACCCGGAACGATGGACCTCGCGGTCATCGGTCACACGTGCGGCGCAAGCCTCGCCTTCCCGGGGAAATCGGCCGCTGGTCGCCGCTGCTCCGAGAGGGTGGTATCCACCGGCTTCCGGCGTGCCGGGAACCCGTTGTGCGTCGATGTGCATCATCGGCCGGTCGCGCTCGATCACCGGCGCGCCGTCGATCAGCACCGCGTACCGCGCGGACACCCAGGCGTGCAGCCAGATCACGACGCCGACCATCACCGGCGCGATCGCGTATTCGGCGGCGCGGCCGAGGTCGCCCGCGGCCAGATGCGGTCCGGTGTTGAGCGCGACGGTGGTGCCGAGCAGCGCCGCTTCGAAGAAGATCACCTTGCCGCGCGCCAGCTCGCGACCCCACCGCGACGCGGTCGTCGCCGCGACCATGATGGTGATGATCGGGATCGAGATCATCGCCTCGATGCCGTAACTCAACCAGTACAGCGGGTCGGACATGTCGCCGCTGGGCACCAGATTGTGCTGCACGTTGACCCCGGCCCACACCATACCGAGGACGACGACGGCGATCAGGGCGCGCGACGACCACTCCGCCCGCTGGTACAGCTGTGCCAGGCGCGCGTCCTCGCTGGAGGCCCGCCGCCGCGCAGCCAGGGCGCGCCGGTGCCAGCGGGCGTCGGCTTCCTCCGAGCGGCGCAACGCCGTCGCAGACTTCCGGTCGCGCCGCTCGGCGGCCAGCTCCGCCTCGATTTCCCGGCGTCGCTGCTTGCGCCGCTGCGCGCGAATCCATTCCGCGAGTTCGCGCTCAGCGGTGATCTCGCGTTCGGACAGCACGTCCAGCAGGGCCGGATCCAATTGCAGGGGCAATTTGCCACGCGCGGTCTCGACTTGCTGTGCCAGCGCGGCAATCTCGGAACTACCGTTCGAGGGTTCGTCGGGCATCGCGAGCCTTCCCGGGAGCAGGTGTCATGTCGGGTGGTGGAGACATGAGTGCTCGAACATATGTGTGATCGGAGTGAGACTAAACCGACCTCTGCCCGTGGTCAATGCGATGCGCACTGGGCAGGCAGCGACACGCCGAGCTGCCGAAATTCGCGGCGCGCGTCGAATATCCGGGTGAGCGGCTCTTTTGTCGAGGTGCCCGCGTGTCGAAAGTGAGTTCGATTTCGCCCAGCGCCGACTTTCGTCGCTCCGGGCGGTCGTCGGTTGACCGACTGCGCAAGACGGTCCCCCGCGCGAGCGTTTTCCACGGCCCGGAAGAACGCGGAGGCAATCGTCCGTCCGAAATCCAGGTCAGCTCAATGTGGTGTGCCAGACGATGGCGGCGGCCAGGGCTCCCGCGCCGTTGACCGACCAGTGCAGGGCGATGGGGGCGAGCAGGCTGCCGCTGCGGTGGCGCAGCCAGGTGAACACCACGCCCGCCGCGGCGGTCGCGAAGACGGCGAGCAGGATCCCGATGACCTGTCCGGCCACGCCACCGCCGACGACTCCGCTCAGGCCGCGGTTGCTGGAGGTAAGCCCCAGGGAGGAGGCGATGTGCCAGAGGCCGAAAAGGAGCGAGCCTGCCGCGAAGACGCCGCGCGCACCGTAGACGCGATCCAGCGTGCCGTAGAGCACGCCGCGGAAGGCCAGTTCCTCGGGAATCACGGTTTGCAGCGGGATGACGATCATCGAGGCGATCATCGCGCCGGAGATGGTGGCGTAGCGGTCGGCCAAGAAGAACGGCCGGGTCAAGGGGAGTGCCGCCCCGATCGCTACGACCGCGATGACCAGCGCCGCCGCGCCGAGCGCGTAGAGCGAACCACGCCGCCAGTACCGGGGCGAAAGGCCCAGCTCCGACCAGCCGAGGCCGCGCCTGCGCATCAGCGCGAGCAGTGCGATCGCCGCGACCGGCACCGTCACGATGCTCGCCCACGCGGTGGTGAAGTGCGCGATCAGATTGGTGCCCGCCAGAACGAGCACGACGACGGCGACATCGAGGTAAGCGCGCGCTCTGTGGCGTTGCTGGATGGGTGCTGCTTGGTCGGGTTGAGCCATCCCGGACCAGTGTACGGCTCTGAAACAGGTTCACTGCGCGCGGCCCGGCGCCGTTCAGCCCGCCCACCCGTGCGGATCGGTCCAGGCCTGCAGGGTGCGCGTGGTCTGGAAGCGGCGCGGCTCCCGGGTGACCGGGTCGGTGAACTCGAGCGAAGCGGCGAGCAATTGCAGCGGCCTGGTGAAGTCGTCGACGGGCTTGTCGGTGAGCACCGGGTAGAAGTCGTCGCCGAGGATGGGGATGCCGAGGCTGTTCATGTGCAGGCGCAGCTGGTGGGTCCGGCCGGTGTGCGGGCGCAGCCGGTAGCGGCCGAAGCCGTCACGGTGCTCGCGCAGTTCGATCTCGGTTTCCGCGTTCGGTTCACCCGGCACCTCCTGGGCGGCGAGCACCTGTTTCTCCTTGATGATCCGGCTGCGCACCACGCGGGGCAGCTCGAGGCCGGGATCGTACGGGGCGATCGCTTCGTATTCCTTGCGCACGGTGCGCTTGTGGAACATGGTCTGGTACGCGCCGCGGCGTGCGGGATTGATCACGAACAGCAGCAGGCCCGCCGTGACGCGGTCGAGCCGATGCGCCGGGATCAGGTCGGGGAGGTCCAGCTCCCGGCGCAGCCGCACCAGCGCGGTCTGCAGGATGTGCTGACCACGCGGAATCGTGGCCAGGAAGTGCGGTTTGTCCACCACCAGCAGGTCGTCGTCGCGATGCACGACGGAGATGTCGAACGGGACCACCGTCTCCTCGGGCAGATCGCGGTGGAACCAGACCGCGCCGCCGGGCACGTACGCCGCGTCGGGGGAGATCGGGCCGTCGAGGTCGACTATGCCGCCCGCACGCAGCAGTTCATCGATCCGCGTCGCGGGCACCCGGGGCAAGCGTTCCACCAAGTGGTCCCGGATGGTCGCCCAGTGACCCTGCTCCGGTAGCCGCAGCCGGGCCGGGTCCAAGCCGTGCCGCTTGGGCAACGGCGGTTGTTGCCGCCTTCTCATCGATATCGACCCTAACCGCAGGCCGGATCCGGGATAACCGAGGCCGGGCCGCGCCGGGCCCTCAGTGGGCGCGGACCGCGATACCCGGGTAATCCAGCACCAAGCCGGACTTGTCGTAGTCCAGGGCGCAGGTGAAGTCGAACTCCGGGGCCTGGTAGTGGAACCGCGGTCCGTGCGCGCCGTCGGCGATGCGGACGTAGCGCTGTTCCAACCGGGCCACCGCGGCGCCGGAGGCGTACACGTAGGCCGCGGCGGCGTCCGCGCCGTCGCCGATCTCCCAGGCCGACCGGTGCACCGGGAGGGCATTGGTCAGCGCGGAGGATTCCAAGTCCACGTCCAGGCAGCCGTCGAGCAGTGGCGCGGGCATGCCGTCCAGCAGCCAGGACCCCGCACCGTCGGACTCCAGCACCAGCGTGTTCCAGCCGCCCGGTTTGCGCACGCCTACCTGCGCTCGGCGCGTCCGCCATTCGGTGTCCAGCGCGATCCGGTAGTCCACCACCCATGCCGCGCCGTCCTCGACGGCCGTCGTGCAGCCGTCGATCAGCACGCCCAGCTCGGTGACCCGGAAGTACGCCACCTCGAATCCCTCGCGGGCGGTGCGGTGCCGCCACGCGGCGGTGGGCGGCGGCGGCTCGAACATCATGGGGATCAGAATCCGCGCAGCCGGTCCGGGGTGACGCGGAGCACGACCGAGTACTCGGCATAGAACTGCTCGTCGGTCAGGTCGATCGAGCGCAGGCCGTCGGCGTACTTCTTCGTGAACGCATCGATCTCGTCCGCGCCGGGGCGTTGGTCGACCACGCGCGCCGTGCCGGTGAGCACCACGACGTCGCCGCCGTGCTCGGTGCTGTTGAGGTTCAGCGAGACCCGGGGATTGCGCTGGATGTTGCGCACTTTCGGCTGGCCCGGCTTGCTGAAGATCAGGAACTCGTCGTCGCGCCACTGGAACCAGACGGGGTTCGGCTGCGGTGTGCCGGTGGGGCCGACGGTGGTCAGCCAGAGAACGGACTCGCGGTCGAGTCGTCCGGCGACTTTCGCGCCGAAATCGGTCTCGGTATCCACGACGGGGGTGGCGGATCGATCGGATGCCGTTGCGGTCATGGCATGGTCAACACCTCGGCCGCCGGGACGATTCCGCTCCACGCACAAAAGCCACTCCGGTGCGTGCGAGTTCATCGCCGTGCGCACCGGCGAGCCGAGGCACGAGCGCCGCGCGTCCATCGCGAACGCCACTACGGCGTGGCCCGCTCGTCGAGCACCATCAGCCGAGCCTCGACCAGCGTTCTGCGTGCGCGCCGCCGGACCCGGCACAATTCGACGCTGCAATCCAGGTGCACCTGCATGGCCGTGTGCGCTTGGCGCGCGGTCAGTTCGCCGGGATCTTTCGCGCAATCGGACAGAACCGGAAAATTCGCCGTGCCATACATATTCGATGCTCCTGCGCGTCGGATGGGTTCGCTTTCGACTTGAAATTAGCTATGCGCACGAGCTATCGGACCAGGATGCGCCCGTCGTTCACGGAGGCTTACCCGGCGCGTCGGGAGTTCGAAAACCACGAGTTCGGAATAGTTTTCGCACATTGACGAAATAAGTCGGCAAGGACAACAGCCGGTATGTCGCCGAGTGGCCGGCGCAATGCCGTTGCGAGACATGACCCGACATGCGGTGCGGGTTCTGCCGCACGAGTCGGCGAGCCGCGAGCATGCGGGCCGCGTGGCCGGATCTGTCAGGCGTCGGCGCATCGAGCGCGAAGCGATGAAGACGGGCCGGACGAGGCAAGGTAACTTAGGCTAACCTTTCTTACTGGGCGTTCCTGTGTGAGGATGGGGCGATTCCAGTGACGGATGCCGCAAGGGTGAGAGACGAGGGTCCAGATGACGGTAGAGGTCGCGCCGCTGCCCGCGGCGCAGACGGGAAACCGGCCGCCGAAGACGGTGCTGAAAGAACGCAAGCAGCAAGAGGCGCGGGCCCGCAAGGAGATTCTCGCGCCCGTGCGCGGCCCGTTGACCGTCGCGAGCGTCATCATGGCCGTCGCGGCGGCGTGCGCGGTCGTGCCCTTCGTGCTGATCGTGGAGGCCTGCCGCGAACTGCTCCGAGACCAAATGGACACCGATCGGGTGTGGCGTCTGCTGACGATCGCGGTGCTGGTCCTTGTGGCTCGCGCCCTGCTCCAAGCCGCCGCGCTGACCTGGACGCATCTGGTCGACGCCGGATATCAGCTCACCGTGCGCCGGGCGCTGGCGGCCAAGCTGACCCGGGTGCCGCTGGGCTGGTTCGGCGAGCGCACGTCCGGTGAGGTGAAGAAGTATCTGCAGGACGACGTGGAGGCCTTGCACTACCTGGTGGCGCACGCGCGCCTGGAGTTCGTCGGCGCGCTCACCGTTCCGCTGATCACCCTCGGGTATCTGTTCACCGTCGAATGGCGGCTCGCCGTGGTCCTGCTGCTGCCGGTCCTGGCGTACGCCGTGCTCTACAGCCGGATGATGGACCGGGACGGACGGGACCGTTTCGTGGTCTACACGCGCTCCGAACAGGCCACCAAGCAGGCGACCATCGAATTCGTCGACGGCATCCAGGTGGTGCGCGCGTTCGGCCAGGCGGGCAAGGCGCACAGCGCGTTCCAGGACGCCGTCGAGCACCAGGCGCGCAGCGTCCACCGGCTGAAGATGCCGATCCTGAAGGTGCAGGCGGCCTCCGACATCGTCGTCACCCCGGTGTTCGTGATGCTGGTCGTGGTCTTCGGCGGATTGGCGGCAGTCGGCCTGGACTGGGTCGAGCCCCTGGATGTGCTGCCGTTCCTGTTGGTCGGTCTGGGGCTGGGCAGCTCGTTGCTCAGTCTCGGCTACGGCGCGCAGGCGCTGCGGGCGGCCGCGGTGGCCGCGCAGCGCCTGCACGATCTACAGCAAACCCCCGAACTGAGCACGGGGGCTCCGGAGGCCGCCGAACCGGCATCCGCGCCCGCAGGCCTGGTCCGGTTCGAAGGGGTCGGCTTCGGCTATCGCTCCGGCCACGACGTGCTGCGCGACATCGACCTCGAACTCGCACCCGGCACCATCACCGCGCTGGTCGGCCCGAGCGGATCGGGCAAGTCGACGCTGGCCAAACTGCTTCCGCGCTTCTACGACGTTGGATCGGGCCGAATCACCATCGGTGGCCGCGACGTCCGCGACTTCCCGAGCGAAGAGCTCTACCGCACGGTCGGATTCGTCTTCCAGGACGTGCGGTTGATTCGCGGCAGCATCCGGGAGAACCTGCGCCTGGCCCGGCCCGACGCCGACGACGCGGCGTTGGAGCGGGCTGCTCGCGCCGCGCAGATCCACGATCGCATCGTGGCGCTGCCGCGTGGCTACGACTCCGAACTCGGCGTCGACGCGACCCTGTCCGGCGGCGAGGCACAGCGGCTTTCCATCGCACGGGCCCTGCTCGCGGACACCCCCGTCCTCGTACTCGACGAAGCGACCGCCTTCGCGGACCCGGAATCCGAAGCGGCGGTGCAGGACGCGCTGGCGGTGCTGGTCGCGGGCCGCACGGTGCTGGTCATCGCGCACCGGTTGCACACCATCACCGGGGTGGATCGAATCCTGGTGCTCGAACGGGGACGACTGGTCGAGCAGGGTGATCACGCGAGTCTCGTCACCGCGGGCGGCGCCTATCAGCGGCTGTGGGAGATCAATGAAGCGGCGCTGGGCCGGATCGTCCTCGTCGACAGTGCGGAGGGTGTCCGATGATTCGCAAGGTGCTGGGGTTGGTTCCGGATGAATTCGCCCACCTCACCCCGAAACTGTTCGCCGTCATCGTGGCGCAGGCCCTCAGTCAGGCCGTGGCGTATCTGCTGCTGGTCCCGGTGCTGACGGCGCTTTTCGACGACGACCTCGGCCGCGCCTGGCTCTGGGCGCTCGGCATGCTCGCCGCCGTCGCGGGCGTGGTGGTGTTCGGTTACCTGCAGGCGGCGATCGGGTTGCGCGTCGGCATCGGCATGCAGCGCGGATTGCAGACTCGGCTCGGCGACCATCTGAACGCACTGCCCCTGGGCTGGTTCGAGACCCATGATGCCGGACCGCTGGGGCGGCTGATGGTCGACAACGTGCGTGAGTTGCAGGGCCTGGTCGCCTATCTGCTGGCCAGGATTCTCACCGGTGTCATCGTCCCGCTCGCGGTCGCGGTCGGCATGCTGGTGGTCGACTGGCGCATCGCGCTGGCCATGCTGCTCGCCGCGCCGGTGCTCTACCTGGTGAACGGCCTGGCCAACCGCGCCTACACCAGCGCGGACCAGCGCATGCACGCGGCGGCGGCCGAAGCCGATTCGCGCGTCATCGAATTCGCTCAGGCCCAGCCGGTCCTGCGCGCGTTCGGCGCGGTGGGCTCGGGAAACCGGGCGCTCGACGCCGCCCTGGCCGGGCAGCGCTCGGCGGGCTCGCGCATGGTGTTCGCCAGCGTGCCGGGGCTGATTCTGTTCGCCCTCTTCGTGCAGGCGGTTTTCCTGGTACTGGTGTACGTCGCGGTGGCGCGGGTGACCGACGGCGCCATCTCCGCTGCCGTCGCGATCGCGCTCATCGCGGTGAGTTCGCGGTTCATCGAACCGCTCAATCAAGCCGCGCAGCTGGGCGGCGCGCTGCGTTCGGCCGGTTCGGCCGCCGACCGCGTCACCGAACTGCTCGACGAACCGGTGCTGCCGGAGGCGGACGCACCGGTCACGCCGGGAACGCCGTCGGTGGTCTTCGACGACGTGAGTTTCGGATACCGTCCCGGTGAGCCGGTGCTTTCGGGGGTGACCTTCAGCGTGCCCGCGGGCACCACCACGGCCATCGTCGGGCCGAGCGGCGCGGGCAAGACGACCTTGCTGCGCTTGGCCGCCCGCTTCTACGACGTGGATTCGGGCCGGGTGGCGGTGGGCGAACACGACGTGCGCGATCAGCCGTCGGCGACGCTGCTCGATCAGCTGTCGCTGGTCTTCCAGAACGTGTACCTGTTCGATCGGTCGGTGGCCGACAACATCCGGATCGGCAGGCCGGAGGCCGATGACGCCGAGGTGCGTCGCGCGGCGGCCGCGGCCAGGGTCGACGAGATCGTCGAGCGTCTTCCCGACGGTTTCGACACCCGGGTCGGCGAGGGCGGCGCGGCGCTGTCCGGCGGTGAGCGCCAGCGCGTCTCGATCGCCAGGGCGCTGCTGAAGGACGCGCCGATCGTGCTGCTGGACGAGGTGACCAGTGCGCTGGATCCGCACAGCGAAGCCGTCGTGGTACGCGGGATGCACGAGATCACCAAGGACAAGACGGTGATCGTCGTAGCGCATCGCCTGGCCACCATCGCCCACGCCGACCAGATCCTGTTCGTGGACGGTGGACGGATCGTGGAGCGCGGTACGCACGCGGAACTGCTCGCCCTCGACGGCCGCTACGCCGCGTTCTGGAACGAGCGATCCCGCGCGGCGGGCTGGCATCTGGAACCTGCCGGCACTTAGCGGCTCACACGTCGAGCGGCCGGGCGGACCCGGCCGCCGTGAGCGCCGGAATATCCGGTGGTCGTGGCGGCCGGCTCGCCTCGTGGTCGGAGCGGGAGCACCGCAGAGGTCGTCATCCGTTGCGGCCGTGAACGAATCGGCTGCCTGTCGCGTTCGGCACGTCGACAAGCGAAAACGCCGCACCGCGCGGGAGCGGTGCGGCGTGGGCGAAAACCCTACTTCCAGTAGGCCTGGGATTTGATCGCGGTCTTGGGCAGGTTGTGCGTCGTCTTGAAGCTCTTCACGATCGAGCGGGTGGTGTGCCCGTCGCAGGCGACCCAGGCGAAGGCGTCGGCCGGGCAGGTGAGTTCCTGGGCCGCTTCGCGCAGCAATCGGCCGTCATCGATGCGCTGCAACCAAGTCACCTGGTGGTGCGGTTTGTTGCGGAGCGGGATCGTGGTGTCGGATTCGTGCTGCCACTCCAGCCAGACCCGCGCCGGGGTGTCGCCGATGGCGTCCAGCAGCGAGTTGATCGCGGGCAGCGAGGCGGTGTCGCCGAAGATGAGGTATTCGCCGGGGGTGGATTCCGGCAGTTGGAAATTCGAGCCGAGCACCGACACCTCGAGTTCGTCACCTACGGAGGCGTTCTGCGCCCAGCGGGCGGCGAGCCCATCGTGCAGCGCGAACTCGATGGCGAAGCGGTCACCGTCGGGGTCCTGGTCGACCAGGGTGTAGCCGCGCTGTTGCAGCTTGCCGCTCTCGTTGTCCGGGAACCAGCACCGAACCCACTGGGTGGGGTGAACCGGGTGATCGGCGAGTAGCCCGCCGGCGGTGAAGCCGAGTCGCACGTACTTGTCGGTGACGTGCTCGGTCGACGTGACGGTGAGCCGGTAGTCGTTCCCGCCCCACGCCTTGACTAACAGACCGTTTAAGCCTTTGCCCATGACACTAAGGTTAGCCTAACGAAAGTTGAATGTCGCGTGGTGCTTTCCGTAGCGCCGCCGATGGGTGCACCCCCGGGCAGTGCCCGGGGGTGCGAGGGTTCGAGATCAGCAGGACAGCGCGAGCGCCGAGGCGAGGCTGCACTCCGCCTGGCGGGTGAGCTTCCAGTAGCCGTCGATCTGCTTCCATGAGACGTCGTAGGTGAAGTCCGGGTAACCCTCGGTGGTGACCAGCAATTGGGCATCGATCCGGTCGCCGGAGGTGGACGGGTTGACCACGCTGTAGCGCAGGCTCGGCGGAGCGGCCGCGAGCAGGCCCGCGATCTTGTCCATCGTCGCGACGCCCGCGTCGCCCGATTCCAGCTCCGCCGCCCGCGCGCTGCGCGAGGCGCCGGTGTTGATCGCTACGCGCAGTTTTGCGGTCAGCTCGCCCGCGCCGGGGGCCTGGGCGTGCAGGGGCGCGACCATGGGCGCCGCCACCGCGGGCGCGACGGTAGCCACCGTGCCGGCGAGCGCGGCCGCGAGCGCGAACGTCGTTGCGGCGAGCCGGGTAAGGGCCTTGTTCGAAGTCCTGGTCATTTGTTCATCCAATCGTTCGCGGGTGTGAGTATCACCGCTCTGGTCGGGCACGAGTGTGCAATATAAGGTAAGCCTATGCAAACATAATCCGGACGGGTTCTGGTTGTCGGTGCGGGAGTGAACCCGTGCACCCAGCGGGAAGCCGCGGGACGTCGGAGAGAGTGGAGAACCGGTGGAAACGCTTCTGGTGATCGGAGCCGGCCCGAAAGCCCTTGCGGTGGCCGCGAAAGCACACGTGATGCGCGAACTCGGCTTGCCCGCGCCGCGGGTCGTCGTCGTCGAGGCGCACGCGGTGGGCGGGAACTGGCTGCCGAGCGGCGGCTGGACCGACGGCAGGCACCGGCTGGGCACCAGCCCGGAAAAGGACGTGGGCTTCCCGTATCACTCGACCTGGGCGCGCGGGCGCAACCAGGAGATCAACGCGGCCATGATGGCTTACAGCTGGACGTCGTTCCTGATCGAGCAGGGCACCTACGCGGAATGGATCGATCGAGGTCGTCCGAATCCGGCCCATCACGTCTGGGCCAAGTATCTCCAATGGGTGGCGCGCCGGATCGATCTCGAACTCGTCTCCGGCACGGTGCGTTCCATCGGCGCCGCCGCCGACGGCTGGCTCGTCACCGCGACGGATCCCGACGGCGGCACGATCCGGCTGGACGCGACCGGGCTGATGATCACCGGTCCTGGTGTCAGCACCAAGGCACTCGCCGACCATCCGCGAGTGTTGAGCATCGCGCAATTCTGGGATCTGGCCGGGCGGCGCAGCCTGCCCGTCGCCTCCCGGGTCGCGGTGATCGGTGGCGGCGAGACGGCGGGATCGGCGTTGGACGAGCTGGTGCGCCACGGCATGCTGTCGATCTCGGTGATCTCGCCGATGGCGACGATCTACACCCGTGGCGAAAGCTATTTCGAGAACTCGCTGTTCAGCGATCCGGTCAAGTGGGCGGCATTGACCGTCCAGGAACGGCGCGACGTCATCCGCAGGACCGACCGCGGCGTCTTCTCTGTGCGGGTGCAGGAGAGCCTGCTCGGCGACAGTCGGGTACATCACTTGCAGGGCCGTGCGGTTCGCGTCGCCGAGCAGGGTGACGGGGTGGCGCTGACGCTGCGCAACGAGCGGCGTCCGGACCAATCGCATACTTTCGACCTGGTCATCGATGCCACCGGCGGCCAGCCGCTGTGGTTCCTGAACCTGTTCGATCAGGACGCGGCGGACCTGCTGGAGCTGGCGGTCGGCGGCAGGCCCACCCAGGAGCGGATCGAGGTATCGATCGGCTACGACCTCGCCGTGTCGGGGATGGAGACCAAGCTCTACCTGCCCAACCTTGCGGCGGTCGCGCAGGGGCCCGGGTTCCCGAATCTCAGTTGCCTGGGCGAACTTTCCGATCGGGTACTGCAACCGGCCACCCGGCGGTCCGGTGCGCACCTCACGGGCGCCGCCGCGCGGGCGCTCGGATGAGTGCCCACGCTGTCGACGCCGCGCACCGCGCCTCACTGCCGCACAGTCGGGATGTCCGCCGGGGTGCGCGGCAGATAGTAGAGCGTGATGCGGCGGTCCGGACGGATGTCGAACTCGCCGAGGTCGGGAACGCCGAACCGCTCGGCCATGCGCCGCACCGCGACATTCCGGTGATCGGGTTCGACCAGGATGCGACGGCAGTTCGATTCCGCGAAGATCCCGGCCAGCAGGCCGCTGACGAAGGCGAACATGATGCCTCGCCCGATCGCCTCCGGGTCGGCGGTGGCCAGGTGGAAGGCCACGTCATAGGGGTCGGCGTGGTAGATCCTGGCGATCTCGTCCTTGGCCGGACGATACAACTCCAGGTAGGCGATGTCGCGACGGCCCAGTTCCGGCCTGCCCGCGGCGGCGAAGTCGTAGCCGACGATGCATGGGCGGGAATAGGTTCCGGCCAGCTGCGCGCGCAGATTCTGCCTGCGCAGTTCGACGGGCCACGGCTGCTCCCACGACTCGATCAGATGCGGCCGGTTCATCCACTCGGTGAGCAGCTCGGCGTCGGCGCCGTCCGCGTCGACCGTCCGGATGTCGAACGGAGCGGGCAGGGCGGGCAGTGGCGGAGCGGGCACGGCCCGCAGTTCGTCGGAGATGTCGGTCAGCTCGCGCGCGATGACATAGGGCGTTTCAGTGGGGTTCATCGGTCGTCGAGCTCCGTTCGGTAGTGGCCCTGCTGGATGAATGTAAGGTTATCCTATGCTAACCTCCCGTGGTCGGCGAGGCTCTGCCGTTCCCGGAGGACGGCGCGGGGCAGCGCGCCGCGGCCGAATCCATTTGTCCGCGGTGTCTTTTCGCTGATACCGCGTTATGTGTAGGAGCTGTTGGATGTCGAGAAAACCCGGGTGGATTCGGAAGTTCCACAAGCCCGCCGTGGAAACGCTGCCGACCCTGGTGCTGTTCCCCCACGCAGGCAGTGGAGCCTCGACCTACCGCACCATGTCCAAGAGGCTCAGTGCGGATTTCGACGTCGTCCTCGTGCAATATCCGGGACGTCAGGATCGGGCCGCCGAACCGATGCCCGCCAGCCTTTCCGAACTCGCGGCCGGTGCGCTCGCGGAATTTCTCGAATCCCCGTATCACCGCGGTATTCCGATCACGGTATTCGGGCACAGCGTCGGCGCGATGGTGGCCTTCGAGTTCGTCCGTCAGGCCGAGGCCGCCGGGGTGCCGGTGGCGCTGCTCGGCGCGTCCAGCGCGGTGGCGCCCGCCTTGGTCGCCGACAGCGAACCGCTGCCGACCGAGGAGGAGGCGCTGCTCGACCGGCTCGCGGCCCTGAACGGCACCGGCGCGGATGTTTTGGCCGATCGCGACATCATGCGGATGACACTGCCCGCGCTGCGGGCCGACTATCGCGCTTTCGATGCCTACGTGTGCGAGCCGGAGGTGCGGGTCGGCGCGCGGATCGAGGTCATCGGCGGCGCCGACGACGACTTCGTCACCGTCGCCGAACTGCGCCCATGGCTCGCGCACAGCGCTCGGGGCGGTTCGGTCACGCTCTTCGACGGCGGGCACTTCTATTTGTACGACCACATCGACGGCATCGCGGAATTGCTCTCCGCCGCAGCCGCCGACGCCGGACAGTCCGCTCTTTCCAGTTAGGTTCAGCATGTCAGGATCGGCTTCGGGGGACGAAGACCATATCGTCATCGTCGGAATCGGGGTCGAGGCCCCCGGCGGAATAAACAGTCCACAGGAATTCTGGTCGGCGCTCACCGACTCGAAAGAACTCATCGGGACGCTGCCGCGCGACCGGGAATGGCCGATCGAACAGCTGCTCACCCTCGGTCGCAACGACGGCTGGACCGACGTTCACGATGCGGGCGGGTTTCTTTCCGAAGCAACGGAATTCGATGCGGCATTCTTCGGAATCACGCCGCGGGAAGCCGTCGCGATGGATCCGCAGCAACGCGTGGGCTTGCGCGTCGCGTGGCGGGCGGTCGAGGACGCCGGACTGAATCCCGGCGCCGTCGACGGCGCCGACGCGGGATGCTGGATGGGCGTCACGCCGTTGGAGTACGGCCCGCGCATGGCGAGCGTCAGCGAGCACAGCGGCTATCGGATGACCGGCACCACGCTCGGCGCGGTGGCCGGCCGGATCTCGCACAGCCTGGGGCTGATCGGGCCTTCGATCAGTGTGGACACCTCCTGCGCGGCCGGTTTGACCGCCCTGCATCAGGCGGCGGCGGCGATCCGGGCGGGCGAATGCGACTGGGCCCTGGCCGGTGGCGTGTGCGTGATGGGTTCACCCGGGATGTTCGTCGAGTTCGCGAAGAACAACGCGCTGTCGACCGACGGCCACTGCCGCGCGTACTCCGCGGGCACCACCGGGACCCTGTGGGGCGAGGGCGCGGGAGTGGTTGTGCTGGAGACGGAATCGCGGGCACGGCGGCTCGGTCATCGGATCTACGCGCGGCTGCTCGGCTCCCGGGTCAATCACAACGGCAAGGGCGCCCCGCTGGCCGTGCCCAGCGCCGACGCGCAGCAACGGCTGATCCGCGCGGCGCTCACCGCGGCCCGCGTCGCCCCGGAACACATCGGTCTTGTCGAAGGGCATGGCACCGGCACGGCGGTGGGCGACCCCATCGAACTGACCGCGCTCATGCGGATGTACGGCGCGCCCGAACGTGCGCGGGGCGCGCTGCTGGGATCGGTCAAGTCGAACATCGGTCACACGCAGGCGGCGGCGGGCATGCTCGGCCTGATCAAGATGCTGCTGTGCGGCGCGAACGGTCACGTCGTGCCGAGTCTGTGGGCCCAGAACCCGACCGACGCGGTCGACTGGGAGACCACGAGCCTGCGGCTGGCCACGAAATACGCACCGTGGGAGCCGATCGATGGCGTCCGCTACGGAGCGGTGTCGGCGTTCGGGGTGGCGGGGACCAACGCGCACGCGATCGTCGGGATGCCCGTTCTGGAGGAGGACAGTGATGCCTGAGTATCGGCTACCGGACGGCACCACCCCGGTCCTGTTCTCCTCGGACACCGCCGCCGGGCTGCGTGCCGAGGCCGCCGCGATCCTGGCCTACTCCGAAACCCACCCGCGGGTGGACCCCGATCGACTGGCGAGCCATCTGTTCCGCACCAGGATCGCCCGCAGGTTTCGCGCGCTGGCCATGGTCACGACGCGCGAGGAGTTGCTCGACGCGTTGCGGTCGGTCGCGGCGGACGCCGCGCATCCCGCGGTGGTGACCTCCGACGGCGCCGTCGCGGCACGCCGCGTCGGATTCGTCTTCCCCGGCCAGGGCAGCCAGCGCCCCGGCATGGGCAAGCCGTACTACGACTTCTCGCCCGCGTACCGGGCCGCCGTGGACGAGTGCGCGGCGGTGCACGAGGAGCGATTCGGCCATGCGCGGCCGGTGCGCTATCTGCTCGCGGCCGACGAGGAATACGGCGAAACGCTCTGGGAAGTGCAGCCCGCCAGAATGTTCCACCTGATCGGCTTGGCCGCCATGTGGCGGGCGGCGGGCGTGCGTCCCGCCGCGACCATCGGACACAGTCAGGGTGAACTCGCCGCCTGCGTGGTCGCCGGGGCGCTGACGTTGCGCGATGCGGTGTCGATCGTCACGCACCGGGCCGAACTGCTGGAGCGGGACCTGTCGGACGGGTACGCGGTGGCCGTGCTCGGCGCCGACCGGGAGGAATGTGAGGAGCTGCTGGCCCGGAATTCGGGGTGGGCGGAGGTCTCCATCGTCAACTCGCCTCGTCTGATCGGCGTCTCCGGCCACGAGGCCGCCATCGCGGAACTCGTGGCGACCGCGACGGGCAAAGGGCTGTTCGCCAAGCAGATTCAGATGTCCTTCCCGTCGCACACCTCCGCGATGACGCGGTTGCGCGGCGAATTCCAGTCCGGGCTGGAGGAACTGAGCAGCAAGACCTTCGCGATCGGCGATATCGCCTGCTACGGAGGCACGCTCGGGGCGGCGATCACCGCCGAGTCGACGCATCACGATTACTGGTACTGGAACCTGCGCAACCGGGTCCGCTTCGATCGCGCGATCGCGGCGGCGGCCGAGAACGTGGACACCTTCATCGAGATCGCCGAGCATCCGACGTTGCAGCCGGCGTTGCGGGAGAATCTGGCCCACGTCGCGCCGGAGCCGGGGCGGGCCGCCCGTGAGTTCCGCATCGCCGGGACGTCCCTGCGCACCGCGAACGGGCTTGGTGAGTTCACCCGGAATCTGGCCGAGGTCGCGGTGCACGACCTGCACTACGACTGGCAGGCACTGCGCACCGGATCGCAGGAGCGCCCGACGCTGCCGTTGCGTGACTTCCCCGCCACGGTGATGAATCAGAAGAGGCTGTGGGCGCCGTACCAATCGGGGACCGAAGCGCCGGTCCCGGTCGCCGTGCCGCCCGTGCGGTTGCGCGAGGAGTGGACCAAGTTGTCCCGGTTCGCGCTGGCCGCACCGCGGACCGTGCTGCTCGCCGATCACGACGCTCGCGCCGACGAACTCGCGGCGGCGATGCACGCGCGGGCCCCGCGCCACGGCGTCGCCATCTGCGACACCGAGACCCCCGCCGATACCATGGTGCTGCTGCTCGCGCCGGCTGTGGCCGAGGACGAAGAAGGCGCGGTCGCGGAACTCGCCGAGTTCGCTCGCATTACCGAACAGTTGACCACGATCGCTCCGGGCGTCACCGAATGCTGGCTGGTGACAACCGGTGCGGAGGCCGCGACTCCGGAAGACGCCCCGTCCCTCGCCCACTCGGCGGCGAGCGCCGCGTATCGCAGCCTGGGCCTGGACCATCTCGGCATCGCGTTCCGGCACCTCGACCTGCCGCCGGACGCCGCGTCGCTGAAGCCGACCACGATGGCCGACAAGATCTTCGAAGCCATGCATGTGCTGGGCGAGCCCGAACTCGCGCTGCGGAACGGAAAGTTGCATGCGAAGCGTCTCGTCCGCGCCGAGCCGGGCGGTGCGTCGACGCCTCCGGATCTGCGCGAGGTCTTGATTCTCGGTGGGACCGGACACGTCGGCCTCGAGTTCTGCGCGCAGTTCGTCCGCGACGGCGCGCGCCGGATCACCCTGGTGAACCGCACCGGGGAGACGAGCGCGCTCACCGAGCGGCTGCGGGTGATACGCGAACTCGGCCGGACCGAGATCGACGTGGTGGCCTGCGATATCACCGAAGCGGCCGCGGTGGCCGACCTGGCGCGGCGTTTCGCCGATCGTCCGGTGAGCGTGGTCGTGCACGCGGCGGTCCAGTACGCGTGGTCACGGTTCGAATCGGCCGCGGTCGCCGACGCAGCCGCGGCGAAGGTGCTCGGACTCGCCGGGGTGCTGCGCACGGTGCCATCGGCCGCCGGCTGCACCGTCCTGTTGTGCTCCTCGTTCGTGGCCACGCTCGGTGGGCGTGAACAGGCGTTGTACGCGGCCACGAATCGCATGCTCGACAGCCTCGCCGTACGGCTGCGGGCGCAGGGCGGGGATTGCGTGTCGGTGCAATGGGGACTGTGGGGGTTGCCCGGTGCGGAACACGCCGCCGTGGAGGCGCGAATCCTCGGTGCGGGTTTGCAGCCGATGCCCGCCGCGCCCGCGATCGCGGCTGGCATCGCCGATCGCACCGGGAACGGGATCGTGCTGTCCGCGGACTGGGAGCGGTTGCGTGAGACGGTCGAACTCGTCGGCCTGACAACGGTTTTCGCGCCCGCCCTCCCGGCTCCCGAGCCTTCGGCGCCCGTGGCCGCACCGTCCACGCCGCCGGTGTCCGCAGCCGAGCCGGAAGCGAACGGGACAGACGATCTCGCGGAGATCATCCGGCGTGAACTCGGACAAGTGATGCTCCTCGACGGTCCCGACCGCATCGACGGCTCGGTCCCGCTGGTCGCGCTCGGCTTCGACTCGTTGCAGGCGGTCGATCTGCGCGCCCGGTTGAAGACGACGCTGCACCGCGAGCTGCCGGTCGCGGCCGTCCTGGGCGGCGCGTCCCTGGACGACGTCGTGCTGCTCATGTCCGAGAACCGAGGCTGATGGTGGCCGAGAACACAGGCTCAGGAGGCCGCTTCATGTCGGAGAACACGCAGGCGCCCATGCCGGAGATCGAGGACGTGCTCGCGCTGAGCCCGTTGCAGGAGGGCTTGTTCTCACTGGCCAGGCTGGCCGGAGAAGGCGATCTGTACGCACTGCAATTCGTCTACGAGATCGCGGGACCCGTCGATGTGGCACTGCTGCGCCGCAGCGTCGAGACGATTCTGCGGCGGCACGCGAACCTGCGCGCGTCGTTCTGGGATCGCGACCTTCCCCGGCCGGTGCAGATCGTGCCCGTCGCGGCGGAGCTGCCGTGGGCCGAACGCGCGATCGACCCGGCCGACGACCTCGACGCCGTCATCGCCGCCGAAACACGGGCGCCGTTCGACCTGGCCCGAGGCCCGCTGCTGCGCGTGCTGCTGCTGCGGCTGCCGGACGACACCCGGCGTCTGGTCCTGACCGCGCACCACATCCTGCTGGACGGCTGGTCGCTCGGCGTGTTCTTCCGGGAGCTGTTCGCCCTGTACCAGGCGGGCGGCGCGGCGGACGGGCTGCCCGCACCCCGGCCCTACCGGGACTACATCGGCTGGCTGTCCGCCCGCGACAACGGAATCGCACTGCGCGCCTGGCGGGAATACCTCGGTGATCTCGATCCGCTGATCATCGCCGACCGCGGCGATTCCACGGTCAACACCATCGTGCCCACGATCGACACGCTGACGCTGGACGCGGCCGACACCAGCCGGTTGACGGCATGGGCGCGCGCGAACGCGCTGACGATGAACACCGTCGTGCAGTACGCCTGGTCGGTCGTGCTCGGCAGGCTGACCGACCGGAGCGACGTGGTCTTCGGCACCACCGTCTCGGGGCGGCCGGACGAGCTGTCCGGTGTCGAGACCATGATCGGGTTGTTCATCAACACCGTCCCCGTCCGCGTGGCTATCGGCGCCGGCAATGTGGTGCGCGACTGCGCGCGGCTGCAACGCGAGGCGGCTCCGATGCGTGATCTCGCCTACGTCAGCCTGTCCGCGATTCAGCGGTCGGTGGGTTCCGGCACGCTGTTCGACACGCTGTTCGTGTACGAGAACGCGCCCATGTCCGATGTGCTGCGCCCCATCGAGGCGGCCGACGGCGTTCGGTTCCGGCCGATCACGTCGGAGAGCCTGACCCACTACCCGCTCGCGGTGACCTCGTTCCTGTACGAGGGGCAGCTGGTGGTGACGGTCGAGGCGGTGCAGGCGGCGTTGCGCACCCTGTCCGGTCCCGACGTCGCGGCGCGGTTGATCTCGGTGCTGCGGCAGTTACCCGAGATCGGCGAGCGCGGGCCCGACGCTCTGGACGTGCTGCTAGCTGGCGAGAGCGCGCGGCCACCGGCCGCCACCGCCGAAGACGTGCGCGGTGTGACCATATGGGAGCTGTTCGCGCGCCAGGTGGCCGCCACACCGGACGCGCTCGCGCTCAGCACCGAGCACGAGCGGTACACCTACCGCGAGTTGTCCGACGCCGCAGTGGGTTTGGCGGGTGTCATCGCCGCCTACGGCGCCGGTCCGGAAGATGTCGTCGCCCTGGCCTTGCCGCGGTCGGCTCAGTCGATCGTGGCGATCCTCGCCGTGCTCGCCACCGGCGCGGCCTATGTGCCCGTCGACATCACGCTGCCCGCCACCCGCATCGAATCGATCGTGCGCCGATCCCGTCCGCGACTGATCCTGGTCGACGACTGGGGCCTGCCCGCGCTCCACGAGATCGGGGACAGCCCGCGGATACTGCTGATGGACCAGCTCTCCGAGAATCTGCCTGCGTTCACACCCGCGCCCGGCCGCCGCACGGACCAGTCCGCCTACCTGATCTTCACCTCCGGTTCCACCGGGGAACCCAAAGGCGTCGTGGGCACCCACTCCGCGCTGGCCGCGTACTTCGCCGACCACCGCGACCGGGTCTACCGGCCCGCCGTGGCGCGGCTCGGGCGGCCGCTGCGGATCGCGCACGCCTGGTCGCTCAGTTTCGACGCCTCCTGGCAACCGCTGATCGGACTGCTCGACGGACACGCCATCCACCTGTTCGACGCCGAGGAGATGCGCGACGCGCGACGTCTGGTCGACGGCATCATCCGGCACGGACTGGACATGATCGACACGACCCCCTCGATGTTCGCCCAGCTCGCCGCGGCCGGGCTGGTCGACGCGGGCACCACGCCGCTGTCCGTGCTCGCGCTCGGCGGCGAGGCCATCGGCGTTCCGCTGTGGAAGCAGTTGTGCGCGCTGCCCGATACCGCCGTGCACAACTGCTACGGCCCCACCGAGACGACGGTGGAGGCGGTGGTGGCCGCGGTGGTCGACGGCGATGCCGAACCGGCCATCGGGGCGCCGGTCACCGGGATGACCGGTTATGTCCTGGATTCGCGGCTGCGGCAGGCGCCGGTGGGCGTCGTGGGCGAGCTGTATCTCGCCGGCGCTCAGGTCGCCCGCGGTTATGTCGGCATGCCGGGAATCACCGCGGGCCGGTTCGTCGCCGATCCGCACCGCGCGGGCGAGCGGATGTATCGCACCGGTGATCTGGTGCGCCGCTTGCCCTCCGGCGATCTGGCCTACGTCGGCCGGGCGGACGATCAGGTGAAGATCCGCGGCTACCGGATCGAGATCGGCGATATCGAGACGGCCTTGCTCGCGCTGCCGGGCGTGCGGGCCGCCGCGGTGGTCGTGGTGCGCCGAGCGGGTGGTCCCGCCCTGGCCGCGTTCGCCGTGGGTGACGGTCTCGACGCGGTGCGGTTGCGCGCCGCGCTGACCGAGCGGCTGCCCGGTTACATGGTGCCGAACCGGATTCTGGTCGTCGAGCAGCTGCCGGTGACCAGCAACGGAAAGCTCGACGCGAAGCGGCTCGCGGTGCTCGCCGAGGATCGGGCCGCCGGTGCGGGAGCGGGCGCGGCCCCCGCGCGCACCGGCACCGAACGCAGGCTGTGCGCCGCGGTGGCCGAGCTGTCCGGCGGTCCCGTCCCCGGTATCGATGACGACCTGGTCGGCCTCGGCATGGACAGCATCGTGGCGATCTCCCTGGTGAATCGACTACGGCGCGACGGCCTTTCGATCAGCCCCAAGGTGGTCCTGAGCGCCTCGACGATCCGGGAACTCGCCGCGCGGATCGACGCGGAAGCAGGCCGCGAACGGGCGTCGACCTCCGAGGGGTACGGCCCGGTCGGTCCGACGCCGATCGTGTCCTGGATGCACGAGTACGGGGGCTACCGCAGGCTCGCCCTGAGCAACCTGCTCGAGCTGCCCGACGGCATCGATCAGGACGGGCTCACCGCCGTGTTGCAGGCGTTGCTCGACGGCCACGACATGCTGCGGGCCCGTTTCGTCACCACCTCGGAGGGCTACGAACTCCACACCCGCGCTCCGGGCAGCGTACGCGCGCAGGACATCCTGTCCCGGGTCGACGAAGGCGACGACTTCCACGCGACGCTGGCGGCTCGCGGCCACGCGGTCGCCGACGAGATCGATCCGTTCACCGGCGATCTGGTGCGCGCCGTGTGGTTCGCCAGATCCGGCGCCCCTGACGTGCTGCTGCTCACCATCCACCACCTGGCCGTCGACCCGGTCTCCTGGTACATCATCTCCGCCGACCTGGAAGCGTGCTGGGCGGAGGTCGCCGCGGGACGCACGCCGACCCCGGCCGTCGAGCACACCGGCTACCGGCAGTGGGCCCGGCTGCTGCGCGAACGAGTGGGCTCCGAGGCGGTTTCGGCTCAGCGCGACTACTGGACGCGCCAGGTCGCCGCACCGGATCCGGTGCTCGGCGCCCGGTTGCCCGACCCGACGACCGACACCTGGGCTTCCTACCGGGTCCACCCGGTGCCGACCTCGGCCGAGACGAGCGCCGCGATCCTGGACAGCCTCGGCGGTGGCGCGGCCGGGGTGCGCGAATTCCTGCTGGCCGCATTGACGATGACGCTGGCGAGCTGGCGCGCGGAACGCGGTCAGGACCCCGCCGCGGGCGCGTATGTCGCGCTGGAAGGCCACGGCCGGGAGGACGAGGTCCTCGGCGCCGACGTCGACAGCGCGCACTCGGTGGGCTGGTTCACCAGCATCGTGCCCGCCCGGCTCGGCGCGGGCGCCGAGAGCGTGGATGTGGCGACGGCTCTGGCGGATCCGGTTCGTGCCGCCGCTCTGCTCGAGCACATCGCGAAGCACCTGGCCGAACTGCCGAACGGCGGTGTGGACTTCGGCGTGCTGCGCTACCTCGACCGAGCGCCCGAGCTGGCCGGCGCGCCGCAGCCGCAGGTGCTCTTCGACTACCTGGGCCGGTTCGACATGGCCGGCGCGGGGCGGCCATGGGCGCCGATCCCGGATCTGGCGTTGCACGAGTGTCTTCCGCTCGTCGCGGAGCCCGACTTCCCGCTTCGCTACGCGCTCGATGTCGTCTCGGCGGTGCGGACCACCGCCGACGGGCCGCAGCTGGTCACCATGCTCCGCTGGAGCGAGGCGGTGTTCACCGCCGCCGAGGTGGCCCGGCTCGCCGAGCTGTGGCACGACGCCGTCGCGGCGCTCGAGCGCGCCGTCTCCGTGGTGACCGTCGGCGCCGACTGACCGCGATCTCCGAGCCACCCAGCCCATTCGAATTCCCAGCCTGAAGGACCCCCATGTCAGACGAGATCCTCGAGCGGCGCAAGCGGCTGCTCCAGCAGCGACTGCGTGAACAGCAACTCGCGCCCGCCCAGGCGGCTCCCGAGCGCGACAGGCGCCCCGGCGAACCGGCTCCGCTCTCGTCCGCGCAGCAGCGGATGTGGTTCCTGCAGACGGTCGCGCCGGAGGACACCACGCTCAACGTCTGCGTCGGCTACCGTCTCGACGGTCCGCTGGACAGCGCGCGACTGCGCGCCGCCTTCGACACCGTCGTCGCGCGGCACGAGATCCTGCGCACCACCTACCACGCGGGCGCAGACGGCGACCCGTATCAGATCGCGCACACCGATCTGGGAATCGCCTGGCAGCAGCACGATCT
Source organism: Nocardia sp. NPDC041819 (assembly GCF_055590505.1). NCBI lineage: Bacteria > Bacillati > Actinomycetota > Actinomycetes > Mycobacteriales > Nocardiaceae > Nocardia > Nocardia sp. NPDC041819. The sequence goes on from NZ_JBVJAP010000009.1 coordinate 60,866, forward strand.
CACCGACCTGTCCGAGGAAGGGCGAGGCAGGCGGCTCGAAGTCCTGGCGAGGCGGGAATTCACGCGTCCGTTCGACCTCACCTCGGAGTCTGCGCTGCGGGTGACGCTGGCGCGCACCGGCCCGGCCGAACACGTGCTGGTGCTCACGATCCACCACATCGGCTGGGACGACGATTCCTGGTCGGTCTTCTTCGCCGAGCTCAATGCCGCCTACCGAGGTGACGCGCCGGCGGAGATCCGGTCGCAGTACGTCGACGTGTCGCTCGCCGAGCGGTCCGCCGACGACGACGCCGACCTGGCGTACTGGCGCGCCCGGCTGACCCCGCTGCCGGAACGACTCGAGCTGCCCGGGACGCTCGGCGCGACCGCCGCCACGCGCAATGCCGACAAGTGCGTGCTGCCGTTGCCGCCCGAACTGCTCGACCGGGTCACCGAGGTCGCGCGCGAACGTTCGGCGACCCCGTTCATGGTGCTGCTGTCCGCCTTCCAGGCGCTGGTCAATCGGTACACGGCGGCGACGGACTTCCTCGTCGCGGTGCCGGTGACCGACCGCCGAGGCCGCGACGCCGAGGCACTGATCGGCTATTTCGGCAACACGCTGCTGTTGCGGGCCCGCATCGATCCGGCGCAGACGTTCGCCGGGCTGGTCGACGCGACGAGGGACGCCGCCCGCGACGCGTTCGCGCACCAAGGCGTCGGCGTCGAACGGGTCGTCCGCGAGGTGAGCTCGGACCGCATCGCGGGCAGCGACGGCCTGGCCCAGCTGGTGCAGCTGAGCTTCAGTGTGCGCGGCGGGGCGAACGGCTTCGATCTCGCCGATGTCGGATCCACCGAGCTGCCGTGGGGAAGCGCGGTCGCGCAGGAGCCCCTCGGCCTGATGGTCGTCCTCGACGACGCGGGCGCGCGCGTGGAAGCCACCTATCTCGTCGACGAGCTGGACCGGTCGGTGGTGGATCAATTGCTGCGGCACTACCTGGCATTGCTCGCCGGCGCGGTGGGTGATCCGGGGCAGCCGGTCCGCGCGATCGACATCCTCGGCGCCGCCGACCACGCCGAGATCATCGCGGCGTCGCACGGTCCGCTCGTCGACGCACCGGCGACCACCTTGGTCGACCTGGTGCGGCGGCAGGTGGCGGCGACCCCGGATCGCGTCGCGGTGGTATCCGACGACGCCGAACTCACCTACGCCGAGTTGAAACGGCGGGCCAACCGGCTGGCGCACTGGCTGATTCGCCGCGGTGCAGGCCCCGAGCAGCTCGTCGCGCTGCGCATGGCGAACTCCATCGAGTTCATCGTCGCGAGCCTCGCGGTGCTCGAGTCGGGCGCCGCGTACCTGCCCATCGATCCGGCCTATCCTCCGGATCGCATCGAATATCTGCTGTCCGACGCCCGGCCGACGCTGTCGTTCGACGCCGACGCGATCGCCGCGGCGATGACCGAGGCGGCGGACCTGCCGGACACGGAACCGACCGACGCCGACCGCACCGCACCGCTGCGCCCGTCGAACATCGCCTACGTCATCTACACCTCGGGCTCCACCGGTCAGCCCAAGGGCGTGCCCGTCCCGCACGACGCGATCGCCGACCACCTGGTGAATTTCGCGGCCGACTGGGACGCGAGCATCCCGGAGCGGGTCCTGCAGGCGACCTCGGTGAGCTTCGACGCGTCGCTGGCCGACATCTTCCTGCCGCTGATCGCGGGCGCGAGCATCGTGGTCCCGAAACCGAACGCCTACCGCGACATTCCCTATGTCGCCGAGCTGATCGCCCGGCACGGGATCACCGTGCTGCACATGGTGCCGTCGCTGCTGGCGACCTTCCTGATGCTGCCGGAGGCGAACGACTGGCGGGCGTTGCGGCACGTGCCGGTCGGCGGTGAGGCGCTGCCCGGCGAGATCGCCGACCGCTTCGCCGCGCAATTCGACGCCGATCTGCGCAACCACTACGGCCCCACCGAAGCCGTCGTGTGCTCGACCTCCATGCCGGTCGACGGGCCGCAGGGCACCAGGATCGTGCCGATCGGATTCCCGAACCGCAACGTCTACGTCTACCTGCTCGACGACTCGTTGCGGCTGGTGCCGCCGGGCGTGCTCGGGGAGATCTACCTCGGCGGCCGTCAGCTCGCCCGCGGCTATCTGGACCGGCCCGCCCTGACTGCGGAGCGGTTCGTCGCCGATCCCTTCCTGCCCGGCGGCAGGCTGTACCGCACCGGTGACCTCGCCCGGCGCACCGCCGATGGCGAGATCGAATTCGTTGGGCGCGCCGACGAACAGGTGAAGGTGCGCGGGTTCCGGATCGAGCTCGGGGAGGTGGAGGCGGCGGTCGCCGACCACCCCGGCGTCGCGCAGTGCGTCGCGATCGTCACCGACCACGAACGGCTCGGCCCCATCCTGGCCGCGTACCTGGTGCCCGCGCCGGGAGCCGAGATCGATCTGCAGCAGGTGCGCGCGACGGTCGCGGCGACACTGCCCGAGCACATGGTCCCGGCGGCGTTCGCGGTGATCGACGAGGTGCCGCTGAGCGCGCACGGCAAGCTCGATCGCCGCGCGCTGCCGGAGCCCGTGCTGGCGAAGACCCACAGCTATCGTGAGCCCGAGTCACCCACCGAGATCCGGCTCGCCGCCCTGTACGGCGAGCTGTTCGACGCCGAGCGAGTGGGCGCCGACGACTCGTTCTTCGAACTCGGCGGCCACTCCCTGCTCGCGGCCCGGCTGGTCGCGCTGGTGCGCGACACCTTCGGGGTCGACATCGACGTGCGCGCGCCGTTCGACACCCCGACGGTCGCGGGACTCGCCGCGCATCTGGTCGCCCGGTATCACGATCAGTTCGGCGAGAACCTCGACGAGGTCACCCCCACCGGACGCACGGCAGGCGACGACGCCGCGATGCCGACGAAACAAGCGCGCCCCGAGCGGGTTCCGCTGTCGTACTCGCAGCGTGCGTTGTGGCTGCGCCGCAAGCTGGAGGGGCCGTTCGGCTGGGAGAACTTCCGGTTCGCCATCCGTTTCGACGGTGCGCTCGACATCGACGCGCTCTCCGACGCCCTCGCCGACGTCATGGGCCGCCACGAGTCGCTGCGCACGAGCTTCCCGGAACACGAGGGGACGCCGTATCAGCGGGTGGCCCCGGCCGGCCCGGTCGAGCTGCCGCGCACGGTGCTCGACGGTGAGCCGGACACGGTGGCGGCCCGGCTGGAGGAAGCTCTGGAAGCCGAGGCGAGCCACGTCTTCGACCTGGCGGCGGAGTCGCTGGTCCGGTTGCGCCTGTTCGTCCTGGACGAGCGAACCCATGTGCTGTCGGTGCTGGCGCATCACATGGTCACCGACCGGGAATCGTGCCGGGTGTTCATCGAGGACCTCACCGTCGCCTACCGGGCGCGGGTCGGCGGCGCCGCTCCGTCCTGGCCGGAGCTGACGCTGCAATTCGCCGATTTCGCGGTGTGGCAGCGCGATACCTTCGACCACGCACCCGGCCGCGACGATCTCAGTGAATACGGCCGTAGACAGCTCGACTATTGGCGTGGCGCCCTGGCGGGGCTGCCGGTGGAGATCGCGGTCGCGCACGATCGCCCGCGGCCCGCGCGGCTCGGCCACGCCGGCGTGAGCGCGACCCGCATCGTTCCCGCCGAGACGTGGCAGGCATTACGATCGCTGGCCGAGACGTCCGGCGCGACGGAATTCATGCTGTGCCAGGCGTCGGCCGCGGTGCTGGTGCACACGCTCGGCGGAGGGGACGACGTGCCGATCGGCGCGACGGTCGCCAACCGGCCCGGGCGATCGGTGGACCGGCTGATCGGGCTGTTCGCCGACATGATGGTGCTGCGCAACGACCTTTCGGGCGAACCGACGCTGCGCACCGTGCTCGAGCGGGTGCGCGAGTCCGCGCTCAGCGCCCTCGGCCATCAGGACGTGCCCTTCGAGCGGATCGTCGAGACGCTCAACCCGCCACGGGTACTCGGCCGCAACCCGCTGTTCCAGGTGATCATGCAGTTCGGGCACACCGCGCCGACGGTCGATTTCGCCGCGCGCGGGGAGGCGACGCTGACTCCGCTCACGCCGCAGTACGACGCCGCGTTCATGGACTTCCACCTGGACTTCCTGGTGCAACCCGGTGGCGAACTGCTGGTGCGGGTCGTGGTGAACTCCGAGCTCTACGACCCGGCCTCCGGCGAGGTCTTCGTCGACACGCTGGTGCGGATCTTGTCCGCGTTCGCCACGAAACCCGATACGGCGGTGCGGGAATCGAACCTCGCGCCGGAGGGCTGGGACACCGCGCGCACCGTGGTGCGTTACTCGACCACGGAGGTCGCCGTCGGCGAGGCCGAACCAGGCCCGCCGCAAACCGAGACCGAGCGCACGCTGGCCGTGCTCCTGGAGGAATTGCTCGAGATCACCGACGTGGGCCGCACGGACGGATTCTTCGCGCTCGGCGGCGACAGCGTCATCGCGATCCAGTGGGCGGCCCGAGCGGGCGAGGCGGGCCTGGCGCTGACCCCGCAGATGATCTTCGAGTACTTCACCCTCCACGAGCTGGCGGCGGCGGTGGACGCGGCCACCGATCAGGCCGCGCAGGCGGCGCGCGCACCCGAGGAACATCGGTACGAGCCGATGTCGGCCTCGGGGCTGTCCGGTGACGCGTTGGCCATGCTGCGCGAATCCTGGTCCGCGCAACGATGATCCGAGAGGGCCGGTCGTGGTCGGCGGACCGCGACCGGCTCGCGATCGGCCCGCCGGGCCGCGGCGACTAGGGTCTACGGCGATGGATTCCGTGCCTGCGTGGTTCATGTTCCCGGTCATCCTGGTTGTCGCGGCTATCGCGGCCGGGCGATGGTTTCTCGTCGCGGACACCATCACCGATCGCATGATCAACCGGGCATGGGCGTGGAATGTCGGTGGCCTCGCGCTCTATGTCACCGTCAGCGCGGCGGGATCCCCCGTACTCGGCCAGCGGCTGTTCCTGTGCTGCGGATTGATGACCACCGCCGTCGTTCTGGTGCTCGCGCAACTGGTCGCGGGTGCGCGGCCCGAAGTGACGTCGCGACGGCAGCGGATCTACAGCGCCGTCGCCGCCGTCGCTTCGGCGGTGACGCTGGTGATTGCGCCCGCCGCCCGGGACGTGCTGCACGTCGGTCTGGACGAGATCGTGTGGACGCTGTCCGAGTTGCCCATGGCGGCCAGCGGGTATCTGGTGGCGCGGGCCGGTGTCCGGGAGTTGCGGACCGCGGCACGTTCGGTGAAGGAGAAGCTGACTTATTCGGTTCTGCTGTTCCTCGCGGTGTATTGGGCGGTGGCGGCACTCCTCACTGTCGTCCGCGCGATCAGGGGTGTGCCGCCGAGTCATCCGGGGAATGTCTTGGCTGTCTCGTCGTTCTTCTGCCTGCTGGTCATCGCGACACTCACGGCGATACCACTGTTCACCGCCGTGTTGGTGCGAGCGGGGCTGGATCGGGCAGGCCGGCGTTGTCGCCGCTTGCACCCCCTGTGGTGTGACCTGACCGCCGCCGTCCCGGAAGTCGTCTTGAGCCAGGAGGACAGCGGCGCGGCGTCACGGCTCTATCGGATGACGGTGGAGATCCAGGACGCCCTCCTGCATTTGAAGCCGTACATGCCGCCCCCGGCGCCGGAACGCGAGGCCGCCTCCGGTCCCGGCACCGGTGATCATGCCCGTCGGATCGCCCATGCCGTCCGGTCCAGAGCCGCCGGGCTCCGACCGGTCGCGCAGACGGCCCTGTTCGCCGCGCTGCCGTCCGGTAGCCGCGATCGTGCCCACGGTCTGCGTCAGTTGCTCGAATTGGCTCAGGAATGGCCGAAAGCGCGCGCCGATGTAGGTTAGGCAAACCTATTTAGGCTCGGCTAAGCTATGCCGCAGCAGTCTCGGTCCGCCGATCCGGCGGCAGACAAGGAGTGGCAGCGCGATGGAGTCGACACAGCGTCGGGCAGAAGGAATGGTGGACATCGGCCTGGAGGAGATCCGGGCCGCGGTGGCCGGTCAACTGGGGCTCACCGCCGCGGACATCGCCGATCACGACGACCTCATCCAACTCGGGCTCGACTCGATCCGCACGATGAAACTCGCAGGCGGCTGGCGCAAGCGCGGCGCCGACATCAACTTCGCTCAGCTGGCCGCCAGCCCCACGGTGGCTTCGTGGCACGGTCTGCTGGGCGCGAACGACGCCGCCGGGCGATCGGCGGTGCCGGTGCCGGTCGAGACGGTGGCACCGATCGCGGCCGCCGACGACGAGTCGGCTCCGTTCCCGCTGGCCACCATGCAGCACGCCTACTGGATCGGCCGCTCCGAGGAGCAAGAACTCGGCGGAGTCGCCGCGCACCTGTATGTCGAATTCGATGGCGGCCGCATCGATCCCGTGCGACTCGAGCGCGCGGTGGCCGAGCTCGTCGCCGCACATCCGATGCTGCGCACCAGATTCCTGCCGGATGGCACTCAGCAGACCATGACGGCCCCGGGTAAACCGGTGTTCGGCGTCGTCGACCTGCGCGATCGGTCGCCCGAGGAGACCGAGGCCGCCTTGACCGAGTTGCGCGAGCGCAAGACCCATCAGCGCCTCGCCATCGAAGACGGCCAGGCCATCGACGTCACACTCACCCTGCGCGACCCGGACCGCAGCAGGCTGCACCTGGATGTCGACATGCTCGCGGGCGACGCCATGAGCTATCGCGTGCTGATCTCCGATCTGGCCGAGCTGTACCACGGGGCGGCCGTGCCTGCCCCCGCCTATACCTACCGTCGCCACCGCACCGAGCATCAAGAGGACCTCACCGCTCGCGACCGCGACCGGCAGTGGTGGCAGGAGCGGCTGCCGGAATTGCCGGGCGCACCGGAGCTTCCCACCGTTGCGGTCAGCGAGCGCACCGACCCGAACCGCACCGTGCGCTACGACCACTGGCTGCCGCCGCAAGCCAAGCAGCGGTTGCTCGCCGCCGCGCACGAGCGCGGCATCACGCCGGCGATGGCATTGGCGGCGGTGTTCGCCGAGACCATCGGCGGTTGGTCGGCGCAGAGTCGCTTCCTGCTGAATGTGCCGCTGTTCCACCGGGATCCGGTGCACCCCGACATCGACCGCGTAATCGGCGACTTCACCTCCTCGATCATGCTCGAGGTCGACGTCACCGAGAGCATGTCGGTCACCGATCGCGCTCGCGCGCTACAGCGCGGCATGCACGAAAGCGGCGCGCACACCGCCTATTCCGGGCTCGAGGTGCTGCGCGATCTGGGTAGGCAGCGCGGCGAGCCGGTGCTGGCCCCGGTCGTCTACACCAGTGCACTGAATCTGGGCGAACTGTTCGCCGACAAGGTCACCGAAACCTTCGGCGAGCCGGTGTGGATCATTTCGCAGGGACCGCAGGTGCTGCTCGACGCGCAGGTCACCGAGGTCCGTGGCGGGTTGCTGCTGAACTGGGACGTGCGCGCGTCGGCCTTCCCCGAGGGCCTGATCGACGCCATGTTCGCCTGGTACTGCGCGGCCATCGGGCGGCTCGGGGAAGGCGCGGCAGGGTGGAACGCGGAGGCCGCCGTGCGGCTGCCGGTCGCCCAGGCCGAGGTCCGCGCCGCGGTGAACGCCACCGACGGCCCGGTCAGTGGGCGTTGTCTGCACCAGGGCTTCTTCGAGCACGCGGCGGCGAATCCCGGTGCACCCGCGGTGCTGTGGGGTCTCGGCGACGAGCAAGGAGCATGGAACTACGGGGAATTGGCCGCCCGGGCGCTGGCCGTGGCGGGCGCCTTGCGCGCCGAGGGCGTGCAGCCGGGCGACGCGGTCGCGGTTCAGCTGCCGAAGGGGCCGGAGCAGGTCTTGGCCGTGCTCGGTGTGCTCGCCGCGGGGGCGACCTACGTCCCGATCGGATTCGATCAGCCGGTCGGGCGACGCGCGGAGATCCTGCGCACCGGCGGTATCGCCGCGGCGCTGACGGTCGAGGGCGCGGACCTGGGGGCGCCGATCGCGTGTCTGTCCATCGACGCGGCCCGCGACTACCCGCGGCCGCTGGCCGCGCCCGTCTACCCGGATGCCGGCGAGATCGCCTACGTGCTCTTCACATCCGGATCGACCGGTGTGCCGAAGGGCGTCGAAATCCCGCATCGCGGCGCGATGAACACCATCGACGCGTTGAACGAATGGTTCGAGGTCGACAGCGCAGGTCGTGCGCTCGGACTGTCCGCCCTGGAATTCGACCTCTCCGTCTACGACATCTTCGGCCTGTTCGCGACGGGCGGATCGGTCGTGACCGTCGATCCGGAGCAACGCGCCGATCCGGCCACCTGGGTGGAACTGCTGCGCACGCATCGGGTATCGATCCTCAACTGTGTGCCGAGCATGCTGGACATGATTCTGGAGATCGGCGGTGACCAGTTGGGCGATTCGCTGCGCGCGGTCATCCTCGGCGGGGACTGGGTCGGCGCGGATCTGGCCCGCAGGCTGTCGGTCCAGGTGCCGGGTTGCCGCTTCGCCGGTCTCGGCGGCGCGACCGAGACCTCCATCCACACCACCATCTGCGAGGTGAAGGGCGAACCGCCGGCGCACTGGGCGACCGTGCCGTTCGGCGTTCCGTTGCGCAATGTCAGGTGCCGCGTCGTCGGTCCCGCCGGTCGGGATTGCCCCGACTGGGTGCCCGGTGAACTGTGGGTCGGCGGTGTCTGCGTCGCCGCGGGCTACCGCAACGACCCGGAGCGGACCGCGGAGCGTTTCGTCGAGCACGACGGCATCCGTTGGTACCGGACCGGTGATCTGGCCAGGTACTGGCCCGACGGCACGATCGAATTCCTCGGCCGCGCCGACCATCAGGTCCAGATCCGCGGGTACCGGGTGGAGCTGGGCGAGGTGGAGAGCGCGCTGCGCACGGTGCCCGGCGTGCGGCACGCCGTCGCGGCGGTCGTCGGGGCGGGCGCGCCCAAGCTGGTCGCCGCCGTCGCGGGTGACGTGGCCGAGATCGGCGACATCACCGCGGTGGTCTCGGATCTGCTGCCCGGCTACATGGTCCCCGCTCGCGTCGAATTCCTGGCGCGGATGCCGTTGACCGCCAACGGCAAACTGGACCGCCGCGCCGTGGTCCGCCTCCTCGAACCGGAGGCCGAGGCGGACCAGGCCACCGCCCCGCGCGACGACGTGGAGGCCGCGCTGGCCGATATCGTCGCGACCGTCCTGGGGGTCGACGCGATCGGCGTGCACGACGACTTCTTCGGTCGCGGCGGCGATTCCGTGCTCGCCACCACCGTCATCGCCCGGGTGCGCGAGTGGTTGCAAGCCGACCACGCACTGGTCGCGGACCTGTTCGCCACCCGTACCGTCGCGCGGTTCGCCGAGCGGCTACAGGAACGCGAAGGCAAGGACGGCAGGCTGCCCGCGGTCGCCCGGCTCTACCTCGAGGTGGCAGCGATGACGGACGAGGAGATCCTCGCCCAGACGTAACGAGGCCCGGCTGCGCCGCGGAGTCTGTCACGGTCCGACGAGCGGGCGGCGCGGCGAGTCGACCGCATTCCGGTCGCAGGCGCGCACGCCCGTCGGTGGCGTGCACGCACGGACATCAGGCGATGGGGTCCTCGTGGCGGGACCGGGATGCTCCCCGGCCTACGGCGTGCTCGCCGAGCGTGCCGCCGCGATGGAACCACAGAACGGGCAGGCGCCTTCCGCTTGTGGGAACTCGTCGTCCTCCGTGTACGCGTCCGCCACCAGGAATCCGCACCAGTGCAGGTCGTCGGCGAACTGTGTTTTGACGACGATCGGCACGTCGGCGTCGGCCGCGCCGAGCCCGTCGAGCAACGCCAGCAAGCGCGGGTCGTGGATGCGCAGATCGCACCACGCCCGCGGGTGCTCGAGCACGAAGCCTTCCGAGTCGCGATGCAGCACGGCGAATTTCGACAGTGTCGCCGACCAGGGGAGCGGGGTGCTCGGTCGCGGCGCGGACCGCGTGAACGGGCGGATGGTGTAGAGGTCGCGTCCGCCGTCCCGCACCGTGATCGACAGCCAGCCGTCGTCGGCGAGCCTGCCCATCAGTCCGGCGACATCGTCACCGCCCGTAGCCATCTCCGACAAGGTCGCCGGCCCGCGGTTCAGCGTTTCCAGCGCCTGGAGCTGACCGGCTGCCAGGCCGGTCAGTTTCTCCTCGCGCGGCGGATCGATGAGCACCGCGTCCGCCGTACCGGTCAGGCAGGTGACGCCGTGCCGGAACGCGAATCTGGTTTGCTGTGGATATGTGGCGGCGGGCATAGACCGCATACCTCCGCTTGTCGGCTGACCGGCGCGCCTATTTCGCAGCGGCGGCGAAGGCAGGTTCCAGCTTGTCCAGGATGTAGGGCACCGAGAGCGCCGTGGGGGTGTTCACCGCGCTGATCTCCTGGGTGGTGAGGAAGACGACCGAACCCTTCTTGACCGCGGGCAGATCGGCGTATCCCGGTAGCTGCCGGTACTTCTCGTCCAGGCCCGGAGCGTAGCCGGCCAGCAACAGATCGGCGGTCAGCTCGTCGACCCGTTCCGGGGACAGGGCCAGCCTGCCCTGGTTGGCGGGCAGGTCGGTGAGGTTTTTCGGAATGCCGAGACCCAGCTGGGTGAACACCTTCGACGACCCGTCGTCGGGGTCGGTCAACACCATCAGCTGCGCCGGCCCGGCCAGCCAGGTACTGGCGAACGTCTTGCCCTTCAGGCCGGGGTTCGCCGCGGCGATGGCGGCGATCTTGTCGTCCACCTTCGCGATCACGTTGCTCGCCTCGTCCGTCTTGTGCAGCACCTTGCCGAGGGCGGTGACCTGGTCCTGCCACGGCGCCACCGACTCTTTGCTCAGAGCGGGCAGCGTCGGCGCGACACGGGACAGTTCGTCGTAGGTCTTCTGATCGGCGATGAACGGGTCGACCAGAATCAGGTCCGGCTCCAGGGTCGCGACCTGTTCGGCGATATTTCCGGTGGTGGTGAGCGCCTTCGCCGACTCGAGACTCTTGGGCTCCCACGGCGGCGTGCTCTTGGAGGCCACCGCGACATTGTCGAGGTATCCGACCGGGACGACGCCGAGCGAGAGCGTGGTGTCCAGCCACTGGTTGCCGAGGGCGACGATCTTCTTCGGGGTGCCTTCGACGGTGGTCTCGCCACGGGCGTGGGTGATGGTCACCTTCTCGCCGCCGGACGCCGAGTCGTCCTCGGAGGATCCGCACGCGGCGACGCTGAGGGCGAGAACTCCCGCCATCAGGGTCAGCGCCGCCCGCGGCCAACGGCCGCGCGTCCGAACGAACTTCATCGTCGCACCTTCCTTCCAAGCAAATCAGCCAAGGCTAACCTATGTCGCCGTGTGGCGGGTATCGGTGCTCCGGGAAGCCGCGGCGCCACCGAATGATCCCCGACGCCGCAGCAGCGCGTCGCGCGGTGAAGCCGAAGCGCAGGTGCCGGCGGCTGCCCGGTTCACTCGAAAGAGGTGAATCGGTCGCGCTCGGATGTTCCTAGAGTCGACGGTGCGGCCGCTCGCCGCTCGGCCAGGAGCCGCATCAGTAGACGGGGGCTTCGCCAAATCCGCGGCGGAGTCGATCTGCGTGACGCATCGCTCATCTCCAGGCACATCCGGCCCGAGAGGATTCGAGACAATGACGACGTATGCACCGGTCACCATCCAGCAGGCGCAGTTCCCGATCGTTGAGTCGTTCACCCAGGAGACCCCGACCAACCCGCATTGGCAGTTGCTGGGCAGCGCGCGGCTGAACGACGGCAGCCTGGAACTCACCCCCAACGCCAATTCCCAGGCCGGGACGGCGTTCCTCGATCAGGCGTTCTCCTCCGCGCTCGGCGTCACCATCGACTTCGACTACTCCTGCGAGGGAGCGGCGATGCTCGGCGACGGCTTCAGCGTCTATGTGATCGACGGCGCGCACACAACCCAGCCCGGCGGCATCGGCGCCGCACTCGGCTACTCCATCACGAAAACGGGATCGGGACAGATCGTCGCGCCGGGAGTCACCGCCGGATTCGTGGGCGTCGGCTTCGACAACTTCGGGAACTTCGCCACGCCGCTGGCCGGTACCGGAGGCGGTACCCAACGGCCCAATACCCTGGGGGTGCGCGGATCCGGCAATCTTCGAGAAGGGTTCGGTTGGCTCACCGGCGTTCAGGTGCCGGGTGGATTCCGCGCGGATTGGGAGCGCGGCGCCCATATCCAGGTCTCCGTCATCAGCGGTCGGCTCACCGTTCGCCACGCCGACAAAGTCAACCCGAACGGCACCCTGCTCATCGACAACTTCGATCTCGCAGGCGCCGACGGTCAGCCGCCCGTGCCCGAGACCTTCAAGCTGGGCTTCGCAGCCGGAACCGGCGCCGCGACCGCCTACCACCGGATCAGGAACCTCAAGGTGACTCTGCCCGCGGAAATGCCCCTGGAGATCAGCGGCCCGCAGACAGCGCAGTCGGGACATCGGATCACCTACACCATCGACGTGCGCAATCTCGGCCCCAACGACGCCCCCGACGCCGTGCTGGACGCCGCCATTCCGACCGAGCTGATCGATCTGGAAGTGACCTGCCAGGCCGAGAACGGGGCCGTCTGCGGCACCGGTTCGGTCCGCGACGGCTTACACATGCCGATCGACCTGCCCAAGGGCAGCAAGGCAACCATCACCCTGGCCGGCACCGTCGACCCGCAGTACGAGGGCCGGCTCACCTGCACCAGCCTCATCGCCTCACCCTCACGCGCCAACACCGCCGAACGGCACTCCGGCTCGGTCACCACCGAGGTCGATCGGCCCCCGGTCACCGTCTCTCCCGTGATCGTGGGGCAGTGGCCCCAGACCTGGCCCGAGGACGCGAAAGGGTGGGTCATCAGCTACGACCTCACGTTGGCCGCGCACCAGCAGCGGGTGGTGTGGTGGGAGATCCGCTTCGACGTCCCGCCGCGGACCCGCATCAATCCCCAGCAGAGTCAGTGGTACAAGGTGATCGAGGACGGCACCGACGGCTCGGTCGTCATCGCCACACCGGATGACCACCACACCATCGAGCCCGGCGCACCCCTGACCGTGGCCGTGCAACTGCTCTACCCATCCCAGCACGAGGCCGGTGACGGCATTCTGCGCAACCTCCGCGCCACCGAGGTGACCCGCCCATAGCTGATCTCCAACCCTCTACTCGGAGGCGGCGCCCGCCGAATCCGCGGGGACGTAGAAGTTGTCGAGACAGATCCGAGCAGCCGATCGGACTCGGATCAAAAAGAAATCCAGCCGAACAGCGTCAGGATGGCGCGAGAACCACTTCATCCTGGCGCTGTTCGCGCCGTGTGGTCTCGCACCGGCCCGTGCCGACATCAGCGGCCGAACGGCTCCGGTTGATGGTTACATCCGCTAACTATATAGTTTGCGGTGGTAACTATCTGGTGAGGGGCTGCCGTGACGAATCCACCCATCGAAGTCGATCCGGGCGATGTCCGGACCATCCGGCGCCGGTTGCGCTACGACCGGGACCATCCGCGCTACAAGTGGATCGTTCTGACCAACACCACGCTCGGTGTCCTGCTCACGGCCGTCAACTCATCGATCGTGCTGATCTCGCTGCCCGCGATCTTCCGCGGTGTCGGGCTCAACCCGCTCGAGGCGGGCAACGTCGGATACCTGCTGTGGATGCTGATGGGTTACCTGCTCGCCACCGCCGTGCTGGTGGTGATGTTCGGGCGGCTCGGCGACATCTTCGGCCGGGTACGGGTCTACAACCTCGGCTTCACCATCTTCGCGCTGTCGGCGGTCGCGCTGTCGTTCGATCCGTGGCACGGGGGTGCCGGTGCGATGTGGATCATCGTCTGGCGCGTCGTCCAGGGTGTCGGCGGCGCGATGCTGACCGCCAACTCCTCGGCGATCCTCACCGACGCCTTCCCGGCCCGTCAGCGTGGCACCGCGCTGGGTATCAACATGGTCGCGGCGGTGGCCGGTTCGTTCTTCGGCCTGCTCATCGGCGGCGTGCTCTCGGAATGGGATTGGCGCGCGGTGTTCTGGGTCAGCGTCCCGATCGCCGTCCTCGGGGCGGTCTGGTCCTACCGCTCGCTGCACGAGGTCGGCATCCGGACCGCGGGCAAGCTGGACTGGGCGGGCACCATCACCTACGGCATCCAGCCCTACGGCGGCCACGCCACCGGCTGGACCAGCCCCTGGGTGCTTTCCGCGGTGCTGGGCGGCATCGTGCTGCTCGCGGTGTTCTGCGTGGTGGAGATTCGCGTCGCCGACCCGATGTTCCACCTGGGGCTGTTCCGGCACCGGGCCTTCGGGCTCGGCAATTTCGCCAATCTGATGGTCTCGATCGGACGCGGCGGCATGCAGTTCATGCTGATCATCTGGTTGCAGGGCATCTGGCTCCCGCTGCACGGGTACGACTTCGAGTCCACCCCGCTGTGGGCGGGCATCTACCTGTTGCCGTTGACCATCGGATTCCTCGCCGCCGGACCGATTTCGGGCTGGCTGTCCGATCGCTACGGGCCCCGGCTGTTCACCACCGGAGGCGCGTTGCTGACCGGCGCGACGTTCCTGCTGCTGCTGATCATCCCGGTGGATTTCGACTACCGGCTGTTCGCGCTGATCACCCTCCTCAACGGTATCGGCAGCGGTTTGTTCTTCTCGCCGAACACCGCCGCCATCATGTCCAGCGTCCCCGCCGCCCAGCGCGGCGCGGCCTCCGGCATGCGCGGCACCCTGTTCAACGGCGGCAACGCGCTGTCGATGGGAATCTTCTTCTCCCTCATGGTCGTCGGGCTGGCGGCGAATCTGCCTTCCGCGCTGGACTCCGGGCTGCGCGCGCAGGGCGTCTCGGCGGGGGCCGCCGCCGAACTGGCCTCGATGCCGCCGGTGGCCAGCATGTTCGCCGCGTTCCTCGGCTACAACCCGATCCAGGAGTTGCTCGGTCCCACTGGGGAACTCGGCAAGCCGGGCGTCGACGCGCAAACCCTCACCGGTCAGGAGTTCTTCCCCGATCTGCTCACCGGCCCGTTCCATTCCGGATTGGTGGTGGTGTTCGTCTCGGCTGCCGTGATGATGTTCCTGGCCGCCGTGGCGTCCTGGTTCATCGGTGCGAAATACGTCTACGACGAGGCCGCCGAACTCGCCGAGGCCACACCGCTGGCGGAGGATCTGAGCGCCGCGGTACCCGTCCGCTGATCGGTGATCGGCGCAACGGGTTTCGCGCCCCGGCTGGCCTCGCGCCGCGCGAGGACTTACCGTCGATCGAGATGAACGCTGTCCCGACTCCGGTGGTGCTGTCGGTCGTCGTCTTCGTCGCGCTCATGACCGCGGGCCGGTGGCTGCTGGTCGACGAGACGGCCACCGATCGGCTGATCAACCGCACCTTCAGCTGGAACCTCGTCGGTCTGCTGCTGCACGAGGTGGCCGTCGCGTTGGATCGTCCCGGCCTCGGGCCGCGCGCCTACCTCTGCGGTGGTCTCATGGCGGTCGCCAGCTTCTACGGGCTGGCCAGGCTCGTCGACGGCGCCGACGTGGCGACCGTCCACCGGCGTCAGCGGCGATACGATACGACGGCGCTCGCTGTCGCCGGTTCGCTGTTCGTCGTCACACCGATCCTGCGGTGGGCGTGGCGGATCGACTACGTCGAAGTCGTATGGACGCTGTCGGCGCTACCCGGGGGCGTCTGTGCGTTGCTTTTCGCTCGTGCCTGCGTTCGCGAGCTGCGCTCCAGAGGCGTTTCGATCAGGGAGAAGCTCACTTTCGCGATGTTGCTCGCATTCGCGATCTATTGGTTGATCTCGATGACGATCATGGTCGGTCGCGCGCTCGCCGGTACGCCGCCGAGCGAGCCGGGAAAGGTGTGGGCTGTCGCGGCGATCCTCATGTTCTCCGCCATCACCTTGGTGACCATGATCCCCCTGGTCACGGCGCTGCTGGCACGCGCGGGCCTGGATCGCGCCGGGCGCGCCTGCCGCAGGCTGCGGCCGCTGTGGCGGGATCTCACCGCCGTGGTGCCGGAAGTCGTACTGGCCGAGGATCTTTCCGCGCCGAGGGAGGCCACCTCCCGGCTCTATCGGATGACCGTCGAGATCTGGGACGCGCTGCTGCACCTGAGACCATATGCGCCCGGCTCGCCCGCCGGGATCGACACCGACGCGCGTCGCTATGCGCTCCAGGTCGCGCTGGTCGTGCGAGCCAAGCGCGGCGGTAGCGCCCCGGCGTCGGGCGTCGCCGCCGCGGGCGCGGCGCAGGCGGAAGCTCGCGATCGTGCGGCGGAATTCCGGTTTCTGCTCGAATTGGCTCGTGCGTGGCCGGAGGCTGTCGCGGCCGTGAATCATCGGCCGGTCGACGCGCAGATCCCGGCGACTGCCGCGGTATCCCAATAGAAGGGCCGCACCTCGGCGATACGGCCGTCGGCGAAGGTGATCGTCTGCAAGATCGGGAAAGTGAGTTCGCGGCCCGTCGCGCGAGCGCGAGCGTGGACTTCGGTATGCACCACGACGGTCTCGGCGGCCGTGAGGAAACGCTGTTCGAGCAGATCGAAAGCTTCCCACGTGGCGCTCATAGCGCGGAAGAACCGCTCCATGCCGTCGTGACCGCGCCAGATCCCGCCGTACGGCAGGTTCTCGGCTTGATGGAGGACCACCGACGGATGGAAGAACGGCGCGAGCAGGTCGAACGAGGCGTTGCCCGGGCCACCGGCCGCCAGGTATTCCGCTTCGGCCGCGTACATTCCGGTCAGCACGGTCATCGAGTCGGTCGTCGATCGCGTCATAGGGCCAGTCTGACCGCCGGATGCAGGGGGGACCGGCGGTATTCGGACGTCGCGATGCTCGCCGAGGCGGTTCCCGCGCACGCGCCGCGGGCACGGGAACCGCTGGGGAATCAGTGCGCGGCGACCGGCTCCTGGCGGGTGTCGTGGCGCAGGCCGATGGACATGATGTCGGAGGGCTCGTCGAGTTCGAGGCGATGCCAACGGTTCCGAGGGACCACGAAGGCGGTGCCCGGCGTGAGGCGGACCATCGTCTCGTCGTCGCCCGCGTGCTCCGGTCGCAGATAGAGGCGCAGCGCGCCGGTCAGGCAGCACACCGCTTCGTCACTGCCGGGATGGACTTCCCAGTGGTCGGCGTGCACGTCGGCGTCGGATTCGACGTGGAAGGCCGCGAGCTGCCAGTCGCCGTCGCCGGTGGCCATCCGGCGTTCACCGGCCGCTACCCGGCCGTCGCGGCCGAAATTGATCGCGCGGCCGAACAAGTCGATCGAGGTCTGGTTCATGTTGTGTCGCTTTCGATGTGATGGGGTGGGGATACATTTCGGCTCTTCGGTTTCCGGGCGCTCCGCACAGTGGTTGCGAGAGCCGCTCGACGATCGCGCCCGCGGAGCCGGTGCCGGGCCGCTCGGTGAAGTCCACTCCGCGTAGTCGATCCGCCGGCAGATGCTTCGCTCTGTGGACCACCGTGCTGCGGGGGCCGCTCGGCTTCGGCTCGCCGGGCTCACCAGGGGTGCGGTACGCCGATATCGTGCGTCGACGATCTCCATCGAGCCTGTCGAGGCGTCTCACGTGTGCGCGGCGGAGAGTTCTGCGGCCTTCTCACTCTCCGGCGTCGTGCGGATCGTGCGGCGCGTAGTCGGCAGCACGGTCGCGGCGACGATGCTCGCCACGGCGAAGAGTCCCGCCGCGCAGCAGAGCGCCAGAGCGTACCCATCGTTCAGAGCCGCGGGCGCGGTGCTGCTGCCGGTTCTCGCGGCCGCGACGGTGGCGAGCGCGGCCACGCCGACGCAGCCGCCGAGCTGGCGCGCGCTATTGAAGACGCCGGAGGCCATCCCCGCTTCACGGGGCGCGACGCCCATGGTCGCCGCCGCGGCCACCGGGGCCAGGCACAGTCCGAGGCCGAATCCGCCCAGCAGCGAGGGGCCGAGGACGTCGGCGAGGAAGCTGCCGTCGGGGCTGATGAAGGCGAACCAGCCGATACCGACCGTGGTCAGCGCTCCGCCGAGGACGAGCGCCGCTTTCGGTGATCGCCTGCCGCCGAGACGAGTGGCCACTACCGTGCCGACGATGACACTGAGCGAGAACGGTACGAACGCCGCGCCCGCCGCGCCCGCGCTCATGCCCAGCACCTGCTGTTGATACAGCGACAGCAGATAGAACGCACTGAATTGTCCGGCCCCGGCGAGGAAAACGAACACATTCGCACCGGACACCCAGCGGTTGCCGAACAAGCCGAGCCGAACCAATGGAGTCGATGTACGCGCCTCGACGGCGAGGAAGGCCGCGAGCAGCACCGCCCCTGCGCCGAGCGTGATCGCCGTGGTGGCGGAGAGCCAGCCGTGGTGTTCGGTCCGCACCACGCCCACCACCAGCAGACCGATTCCGGCGGTGCCGAGGACGGCGCCCGGCACGTCGATCCGTCCTCGCTCGCCTACCCGATCCGCGGCGACACCGGCCACCGCCGCGCCGAGCGCGATCACCACGATCGGGACATTGATCAGCATGACCCAGCGCCAGTTCGCGTACTCGGTCAGCAATCCGCCGACCAGCACGCCGATCGCGCCGCCCGCCGCGTTCACCGCGCTCCACACGCCGAGCGCTCGCACCCGCGCGGGACCTTCCGGGAATGTCGTGGTCAGGGTGGCCAGAGCGGCGGGCGCCACGGCCGCCGCCGCGAGGCCCTGCACCGCTCGCGCGGCGACGAGCTGCCACGGCTCCTGGGCGAGACCGCCGGCCAGCGAGGCGACCCCGAACGCGACGAGCCCGCCGGTGAACAGCCTCCGCCGCCCGAACAGGTCGGACGCCTTCCCGCCCAGCAGCAGGAACCCGCCGAAGGTCAGCGCGTAGATGTGCACCACCCAGGCCAGATCGACCGGCGCGAAGCCCAGATCTGCCCGGATGGCGGGCAGCGCGACGTTCACCACCGCGAGGTCCAACGCGACCATGAACTGCGCGACGGCCACCGCCGTCAGCGCCACGCCCGGCCGCCCTCCAGAGTTTCTATACATGTATAAAAACTAACCGCACGCCCCGCCCCGTGTCCACACCTTTTTCGGGGGATGGGCGAAGATGGACCCATGCCGAGCTCGTCGTCGCAGCCCCAGCGCACCGGCCGACCCGCGCGTATCTCCCGCGCGGACATCGTCGCGGCGGCCAACGCGGTGATCGAGGCCGACGGCGTGGAGAAGCTGACCATGCGCCGCCTGGCCACCGAACTCGGTTGCACGCCGATGGCGCTCTACCACCATGTGCGCGACAAGGAAGACCTGCTCCGGCTGCTGCTCAACGACTATGCCGACCAGGTGGTGTGGCCCGATCTGCCGGAGGAGCCACGACAGCGCGTCCGCGTCGCGGCGCTGGCCATGCACGATGCGCTCGCCGCGCGCCCGTGGATCGTCGAAATCCTCGCCGCCGACGACCTTTTGGGCGTCTCCGCGCTGTGGGTCACCGAATCGATCGTGGACGGGTTCGTCGCCGGGGGCCTACCCCCGGAGCGCGCCGTGCGGGCCTACCGCGCCATCTGGCATTACACCGCGGGCAACCTCATCGTGCGCGCCCGATCCGCCCGCCGGGCCACGGAGGACCGCCCCACCTTGCGGGCGCAGGTCTTCGCCGACCTCGACGCCGACGCCTACCCGCGCCTGGCCGCCCTCGGCACCGACTACTTGTCCGTCGCCGTCCAGGACACCTATGAACTCGGCCTCGACGCTCTGATCGATGGTCTGCTGCGGACGCGCCCGCAGAAATCGAGTGATTCCTCCGAAAGGCTTTGAGCGGCCCGATCCACCGCGCTCTACGGATAATCCGCCCGCGCGGTCGGCATACAGTTCGAGCCCGCCACGAAGGGCGGGCTCGAACTCGCTTCACGCTCGGTCGAACACGATCGGCCGACTCAGAACGTCACCCGCTGATCAGTCGGCAGGAACAGCTTGTCGCCCTCCTTCACCTCGAAGGTCTTGTAGAACTCGTCGAGATTGCGGACGACTTGATTGCAGCGGAATTCGTTGGGGGAGTGGGTGTCGATGCTGAGGTAGCGGACGGTGAGTTCTTTCGTCTGCTTCTCCCGCCAGCTGCGGGCCCAGGACAGGAACATGGTGCGGTAGTCGGGATTGTCGATACCCCGGCGCTTCTCGGCGATGCGGAAAGCGGCCAAGGTGATCTGGAGTCCGCGCAGATCGGCGAGGTTCTCGCCGACGGTGAGTTCGCCGTTGACGTGCTGGTTCGGTTCCAGTCCCTCCGGAACGAGCGCGTTGTACTGGTCGACCAATTGCTTGGCCTTGGCGTCGAACGCGGCGCGGTCCTCGGGCGTCCACCAGTCGCGGCGATTGCCGTCCCCGTCGTACTTGGAGCCCTGGTCGTCGAAACCGTGGCCGATTTCGTGCCCGATGGTCGACCCGACAGCGCCGAAATTGACTGCGGGCAGCGCGTCCTTGTCGAAGAACGGCGGCTGGAGGTAGGCCGCCGGGAAGACGATCTGATTCGAGTTCGACGAGTAGTAGGCATTCACCGTCTGCGGCGACATCCCCCATTCGTCTTTGTCGACCGGCGTGCCGAGTCGCGCGAACGCCCGCTTGACCTCGAAAGCGTTGATGGCGAGCAACGACTCGATCAGCTTGCCCCTGGTGATCTGGAGCTTGGAGTAGTCGACCCACTTGTCCGGGTAGCCGATCTTGGGATCGATCTTGTCCAGTTTCGCCAGCGACGCCGCCCTGGTCGCGGGCGACATCCAGGTCGAGTTGGTGAAGTTCTCCCGGTAGGCCGCGACGACGTCGGCGAGCATTTCCTTGGCCCGCTCCTTGGCCTCCGGCGGGAAGTGCTTGGCCACATACAATTTCCCGAGCTGCTCGCCGAGCTTGTCGTCGACGATCGAAACCCCGTACTTCCAGCGTTCGGGCCGCTCGTCCTGCCCGTTGAGCACTCTGCCCTTGAATTCGAAGTTCGCGTCGTTGACGGCTTTGGGCAGGTAGGGCGCGAACTCACGCAGCACGTAGAGCTTGAGGTAGTCCCGCCAGGTCGCGATATCCACTTCGGTCCACAACTGGCCCGCCGCCGTGATGTAGGAGGGCTGGTTGACCACCATCGTCGCGAACAGCTCGCGCGGGCGGTCGGTGTTCCCGGTCAGCCACGGGTCCCAGTCGAAGCCCGGAGCGAGCGCGGTCATGTCGGCCCAGCTGTACACGTTGTACGTCGCGTCGGTGTCGCGGTTGCGCACGTTGTCCCAGTGTGCGGGCGCGATCCGCTTCTCCAGGTCGAACACCCGCTGCGCGATCCCGGCCGGATCGGCGAACCCCGCGCCCGCGGCGATGCGCTCGAGGAAGGATCGGTACTGCGTGAGCACCTCGGTGTATTCCGGCTTCCGGTAGTACTGCTCGCCGAGGCCGAGTCCGGCCTGCCCGACCGAAGGGATGTAGGCGTTCGAGTTCTTCCGGTCGACGCCGATGCCGAGCCCGATCAACCCGTCGATCGGCAGTTCGGCCATCACCTTCGCCAGGTCCGGCTTGGTGGCGGCGCCATCGATCTTGGCGAACAGCGGCGCCAGGGGCGTCATGCCGAGCCGTTCGATCTCGTCCCAGTCCACCCTGGCGTCGTAGAGGTCCCTGATCTGCTGCTCTTCCGAACCGGGTTTCGGATCCCGGATGCCGTCGATGATCTCCCGCAACTGCTGCTCGGTGCGCTCGCCCGCCTCACTGCCCGAGCCGTAGCTGACCTTGTCCGGCGGCAGCTGGTAGTCCCGCAGCCACTTCCCGTTGACGTGCCGGTACAGGTCGTCCTGCGGCCGGATCGTCTCGTCCACGCCGCTGAGATCGACGCCCGTGAGCGTCCTGCTCGCGGGTTCGGTGTCGTCCGAGCACGCGACCAGCGCCGCGGCGGCCGGCACGGCCCCGAGGGCGACCAGGAAGGCACGACGATCCAGCTTTGCTGGCCGACCGGTAGATGTCACGAGAATCCTCTCCCCGACGCGGCGGTGCCGCAGATGTACGAAGGCAGCCTTGCAGGACACGAGGCTACCGGCGCGGCGCCGGGGCGGCCGGGATTGGGGAATCGGGCACCGCCGTGTGGCCCCGATTTGGGAACGACCTGCGGGTTCCCATACACTAGACCGGTTGCCTGCGGGAGCTATGCCCGCAATCCGGCAGTGAACCCCCAGTGGTTGGTTCCGCGTTTCTTGCTCGAACCGAGGAAACCGCTGGCAGGCGCGCGTCCGGAGGGCAACCGACCATGCCCGTCGGGTCGGCAATCCGGCGTGCACATACGTCCAGGTCAAGGAGGACGCTGAAGTGATTCAGCAGGAGTCGCGACTGCGCGTCGCCGACAACACGGGCGCGAAGGAAATCCTTTGCATCCGCGTTCTCGGTGGTTCGTCGCGTCGCTATGCCGGTATCGGCGACATCATCGTCGCTACCGTGAAAGACGCCATCCCCGGCGGCAACGTGAAGCGGGGTGACGTGGTCAAGGCCGTCGTCGTGCGCACCACCAAGGAGCGCCGTCGTCCCGATGGTTCCTACATCAAGTTCGACGAGAACGCGGCCGTGCTCATCAAGGCGGACAACGACCCGCGCGGCACTCGTATCTTCGGCCCGGTCGGCCGCGAGCTGCGCGACAAGAAGTTCATGAAGATCGTGTCGCTGGCTCCGGAGGTGCTCTGACATGAAGGTGCACAAGGGTGACACCGTGCTCGTCATCTCGGGCAAGGACAAGGGCGCCAAGGGCAAGGTCATCCAGGCCTACCCGAAGGAGAACCGGGTCCTCGTCGAGGGCGTGAACCGGATCAAGAAGCACGTCGCGAACTCCGCCAACCAGCGCGGCGCCTCCTCGGGCGGCATCGTGACCCAGGAAGCCCCCATCCACGTCTCGAACGTGATGGTCGTCGACTCCGACGGCAAGCCGGCCCGGATCGGCTACCGGACCGACGAGGAGAGCGGCAAGCGGGTCCGGATCTCCCGTAAGAACGGGAAGGACATCTGACATGACCACGACGGAAAAAGTGCAGCCCCGGCTGAAGCAGCGCTACCGCGAAGAAATCAAGGACGCGCTGAACAAGGAATTCGGCTACGCCAACGTGATGCAGATCCCGGGCGTGGTGAAGGTCGTCGTCAACATGGGTGTCGGTGACGCCGCCCGCGACGCGAAGCTGATCAACGGTGCCGTCGAGGACCTGGCCCTGATCACCGGTCAGAAGCCGCAGATCCGCAAGGCGACCAAGTCCATCGCGCAGTTCAAGCTGCGTGAGGGCATGCCGATCGGCGCCAAGGTCACCCTGCGCGGCGACCGGATGTGGGAGTTCCTGGACCGCCTGGTCTCCATCGCGCTGCCCCGTATCCGCGACTTCCGCGGCCTGTCGCCGAAGCAGTTCGACGGCAACGGCAACTACACCTTCGGCCTGAGCGAGCAGTCGATGTTCCACGAGATCGACGTGGACCGGATCGACCGTCCGCGTGGTATGGACATCACCGTGGTGACCACCGCGACCAACAACGAAGAAGGCCGTGCCCTGCTCAAGCACCTCGGCTTCCCGTTCAAGGAGAACTGAGCACATGGCAAAGAAAGCACTGGTCAACAAGGCCAACGCCAAGCCGAAGTTCGCTGTCCGCGCCTACACCCGCTGCCAGCGCTGCGGCCGCCCCCACGCGGTCTACCGCAAGTTCGGCCTCTGCCGCGTGTGCCTGCGCGAGATGGCGCACCGCGGCGAGCTGCCGGGCGTGCACAAGAGCTCCTGGTGAGCTGACGCTTCTGGCGAGCGCACCCGGATAACCGAACAGCGAGGGCACGGACTCACACGAGTCCGTGCCTTTGCTGTCTCCAGGAGTTTCTCTGCTATCTCATCGCTGCCGTGCTCGCGGCGCGCCCGCCCGTCTCGCACAGCCGAGGAGGTTCGCGCTGTCGCGAGTTGCCCGGCGAGATTTATGTGGTGGTGTTGTCGAGGTACCGTCGGCGTGCCTGGTTCAGTTCGCGGCTCCACGTTGTTCCTTCGTCGGCCAACCGGCGTTGGAGCGTCCGTGGCCCGACTTCGAGGAGCCGGGCGGCGTCCGCCAGCGAGGGCGTACCTTCGGTGAGGGCGCCCTCCAGTGCGGTGCCCACTCGGTCCGACCATGTCGGAGAGCACACGGGCGGCGGCATCGTGGCATAACGGCGCCCGGTCGCCGTGGGAACCCCGGCTGCGTGGTGGGTTTCGAATGCAGCTGGATGAGATCCGTCAAGGCCCGACACCAGTCGATCGGTCAGTTCCCTCGATCGGCGCCTCTGGAAATCTCGGGGTGTTTCGCCGTAGCGCGCCTTGAACGCTTGGGAGAACCACGTTTGTGTGAAACCGCAACGTGCGGCCACCTCACTGACGGTCGTGCTCTTTCCCTGTTGGGAGAGCAGGTCGCGCGCGGCGCGCAGCGCCTCGTCCTGCCGCACTTCCCGGTAGGTGGTACCGCCCTGCTGGAGGGCGAGCCGCAACTGCCGGGGCGACCAGCCGAGAGCCGATGCCACCGCAGGCAGACGCAAGTCCCCGACACCGACGTGCTCCCGCACGTACTGGCGAACGGCTGCGGCCGTTTCAGTCAGATGGCTTCGTTGCGGGCCCATATCGCCGAGCAGCATCAAGCAGATCAGCTCAGTGATTCGATCGCAGACGGCGTTGAATTGCCAGTCCGTGAGGTTGGATCGCTCGGCATGCGTTTCGCGGATCATGCTCTGCACGATCCGTCCCAGGCCCGATTCCATGTCGAGCGTCGTTTGCGGTGGTCTGGCGGACGACAGTCGATTGTCGATATCAGCACGCGGTATGCGAACCGCGTTCGTCACCATGCGTGGCATGTAGTACCGAAACGGCTGATCTGGGCTCAATAGCATTGCGCTACCGGGAGTTACGCGCATTACCGTGTCATTCATCTCAAAGGTGTTGACTCCCCCCACAGCCCGCTGCGGCACAACCAACCAATAGTCTTTACCGCCCTGACGGGTGTGTGCCGGGGTCCGCCAGGCCAGACGTTCGCTGCGTTGGTCGAAGCGCAGGAGAGTGTGAGCGACACTGTCCTGAACGGTGGCACGGATCCACCAGTTGCGCGGATCACGATACCTGGACTCGGACGGCAGAAAGCTGTCGCTGAGTGCTTCCCACTCGTCGATGTCTTTCGTGACAAGCTCGGTGTACATCATGATGACGCCTTGGCAGATGTGTTATTCGGGACTTTACGATTCAACATCACCTTGGAGGACCTGTAGCTGTCCTGCATATCCCGTCGTGAGAAGGGGACAAGCGGGAAACGCAGCGAACGATCGGCGTGACCGACGCTCGATCGCAGCGTCGGTCACGGGCGTCACTCCGTCGGCTACGGACGCATCGGGTCTCGAAAAAGCGCGAAACTCCCCGGCTGTGCCGAATTCACTCTGCACTACGCGCTGGGTTCCAGCACCACGGGAAGTGCGAGGGGCCCGCAGGTGATGAAATTCGGGCCGTAGAGCTGGGTGGGGTCACCAGCCAGGCTCAATCGCGGAAATCGGTTGAACAGCGTGGACAACGCGATGTGGCTTTCCAGCCGGGCCAGATGAGCGCCGAGGCAGACATGCGGTCCCCGGCCGAACGCCAGCTGGTCTCGGTGAGCGCGGTCGATGTCGAAGGTACCGGCGTCCGGATAGCGCTCCGGGTCCCGCCCTACGCCGCCGTACCACCCCACCATGGCTCCCGCGGGAATGTCTACGCCGGCGATGGTGATGTCTTGCAGCGCATACCGAGTGGGAAGAATAGCGGCCACCGAAGAGCGGAAGCGCAGCATCTCCTCCACGACGTCCTTCCACCGGTCTTCGGCCTGGGCTTTGGCGAGCTGCTCGGGATGGGTGCACAGCGTGACGACCGCGTTGCCGAGCAGGTGCACGGTGGTTTCATGTCCGGCCATGAGCACCAACCACAACATGTTGACCAGTTCGTCGTCGGTCAAACCGTTCGCTTCGTTGGCCTCCAGCAGCGCGGAGGTGAGGTCGTCGCCCGGGGTGCGCCGTTTGCGGTCGAGGAGTTCGGCGAGGTAGCCGAGCATATCCGCCATGGCGGCCTGAATCTCGTCGCCGGTGCTCAGATGCGACATGACCGTGGACGCCCAGATCCGGAATTGTTGTTGTTCGGACGCCGGTACACCGAACAGTTCGCCGATCACCCGCACCGGTAGGGGGGTGGTGTAGCTGGAGACGAGATCGACTTCGGCCTTGTGGTCGGGAATATCGTCGAGGAGTTCGGTGGCGATCTGCTGGATTCGGGGCTCGAGCGCGGCGACTCTGCGTGGGGTGAACGCCTGGCTGATCGTCTTCCGCAGCCGTCGATGATCCTGACCGTCCATGTTGATCATGTGATCGATATCGGTGAGCGCGCGCAAGGGCCAGTCGGCTGGAATCGTGCCATCCTGCAGCGCCGGACAGTTGCGCGGATTCTTGCTCAACACGGTGCCGTCTCCGGCGAGGACTTCACTCACCGCTTCGTGGCTGACGGCGAACCAGGCCACGACATTGCCGGGCAGTTCGATCGGAACGATCGGTCCACGCCGACGGATCCGGTCGAAGGTATCGAAAACCAACTCGCCAGCGGTAGGCAGCTGAGCGACGGGCTCGGTCATGATGTCTCCCATGGTGCGTTCGGTCATACACGGACACGGCTGGCGTGTGCCCGCCCAGTGTCGGCCGCAGCGACACACCGAACGACCGGAACCGGGAATCGCTGCCTCACAACGAAAGTGCGACGCAGAAGAACAAACGTGGGAGCAAGATGTGCCAAGAACCTGCTGGGATGCCCCGGCAGGTGGAATCCACGCCGGCGGTAGGCCAGGAAGTGTGGACTGGCGCAGCGGGTGATCGGGTTGATACCACGAAGGCGCTGCGGCGGATCGTCTCCGCCGCAGCGCCCTTTCCGGCTTCAGCTCAGCAGGTCAATCGCTGACCGTCAGGGCAGCACCTGCGGAATGACATCGGGCGCGACCGTACCCACGATCGCGCCGATCACGGCACCCAGGATCGCCGTGGTCACCACGCCGACCACGGCGCACAGCGCGTAACCGACGACGAAGATCGCCAGGGTTGGAATGCAGGTGATGAGGGCGGCGGCCGCGCCGACGCCCGCGCCCGCGGCCGCGCCGTTCATGACCGGATCCGGGTACTGCGCGCCCGGATTGGTCGCGATGTCCTTCAGCTCCGCACCCGTCGCCGCCGAGACTTCGGGTGTCGTCACCGACAGCGTGCGGCCGTCTGCGGAGACCTCGGCATCCAGGGCGATGGTAGTACCGGACGGAGTGGCCAGCGCGCGCGGAAGTTCGGTGACCGCCGCGCCGGCCTTGTTCACGACCTTGATCGAGGTCTCACCGAGCTGGAACGTGCCGGCATCCAGCGTGGCGGAGACCGTGCTCAGGTCCGGCGTGACCATGGTGTGGTAGCCGATGTCCGCGGACGTGCCCGACGTCGAGATCGCCTTGGCCAACTGCGCCTGCTGATCGGCGTAGTTCGTGGCCGATGCGGCTCCGGCACCGGCGAACGTAGTCGCCACGGCCAACGGCAGCGCGCCGATGAGCGCCTTACGACCGATACGCATTGCAGCGCGATAGAACATTGAATTCATTCCCTCCCGACCCCCGATACCCCCCGACGTGGACGAATCGAACGTCGCATCGTGTGAACCGAACGCACTATTGGTAGCGATTGCACGGTCGTCAAGGCAAACCTTGTGAAATTGTCCACAATGTGGAACCGATTGAGCAGCAAGGTATTCGATGTGAACCGAGGGTCCGGCAAACCGAGAGCGAATGCTGTCGCCGACCCCGCCGCATCGGGTGACTGCCGCGAAGTTCTGGTTTCGACGCTGTCAAAACGCACTGCTCCGGGGCGAACACCGTCGATATCGTTCAGTGCGTCCTCGGTCTACCCGGGCGTCTCGGCGCTGTACGGCAATACTCCAGCCGGACCGCTGCTGAGGTGAGTTGGTGGGAACGCCGCCGGTGCGGGGCGTGTGGAGGTCGGCGGCACCAGGTAGACCAGGGCGCGGCCGCGCATCGCCTCCGATACATCTCCTTCAACCCCAACTTCCTTATTTAAGGTTAACTGGTAACCTTAAATAAGAAGGTGTGATGGCTGAGTTTGCACAGCGGAAGTGGGTCGGCAACCTGGATGGCAGCGGCCTGTCCCGCAGAGACCGTGGCTCCGGTACATACCAGGTCTATCTGCCCGATCCGCTGGTCGGCCGCCGCATCGCGCTGGCCAGTGAGACCGCCGCTGACGTCGTTGACGCGGAGGTGGCGATCACCCGCCTCGATGCCGAGGCGAAAGCACTGGTCGAGACGGAGGCGCTGTCGCGATTGCTGCTGCGCGCGGAGGCCATCGCATCGGCACGAATCGAGGGCCTGGAAATCGGCGCGCGTCGACTGCTACGCGCGGAGGCAGCGCGGGAGGTCGAAGGCACACCATCCGACGTGACAGCCGCCGAGGTACTCGCGAATATCGACGCGATGGCCGTGGCGGCCAGTGCGGTCGGTCGTGGTGAGTCGATTACCGTCGACGATCTGCTCGAGATTCATCGACGGTTGCTGTCCGGCACCAGAATCGCGCAGCACGGCGGATGCCTGCGGGACGTGCAGAACTGGATCGGCGGCAGCTCCTTCAATCCCTGCTCCGCCGAATTCGTCCCACCACCGCCGGATTACGTGCCCGGGTTGATAAAGGATCTGGTCGACTTCTGTAACAGCGACGACCTGCCCGCCGTTGCCCAAGCCGCCATCGCCCACGCGCAGTTCGAGACCATCCATCCGTTCATCGACGGCAACGGCCGAACCGGTCGGGCATTGATCCATCTGGTACTGCGCCGCCGCGGTGTAGCCGAACGCGTCGTCGCCCCGGTGTCGCTGATCCTCGCCACGTGGAGCGACAGCTACATCGACGGTCTGAATCGCTTCCGGCATATCGGTGCAGCCGATTCGGAGCAAGCTATCGACGATCTGAATACCTGGGTGGCGCGCTTCGCCGCCGCGTGCACTCGTGCGGCCGAGGACGCGACGGCATTCGAAGTGAAAGCCGCTGACTTGCAGAAATCATGGCGAGACCGGGTGGCGCCGGTGCGGGCGAACTCCGCGCTGGACTTGCTACTCGGCAAGCTCATCGGCGCCCCGATCCTCACCGTCGCCACCGCGGCAACCCTGATCGGACGTAGTTTTCCCGCAACGAACGCCGCCATCGAGCGTTTGACCGAAGCCGGAATCCTGCGCCAGCTCACCGTCGGCCGCCGCAACCGGGCATTCGAGTCGCCCGAGGCGATCACCGCTTTGGAACGCCGCTTGGCCAGTCCGGACGGCGATACGCGAAGCTCGGGACCGAACCGCCCGGTGCCGCGCCGCCCCACCCGTCCCTCGTGAACTTCACCCAGGGAGGGCGGCTTGGTCACCGGCTGTAGGCCTTTTGTTTTGGCCGCCGAGGCGGGGGTGTCCCGGGCGCTGTTCGCCCGGCGATTCTCCGAGGTCATGTGCCAGTCACCCCCGGCCTACCTCACCGAATGCCGGATGGATGAGGCGGAGGAACTACTGGCCGACCGCGGTCTCACCGTCGCGCAGGTGGCGAATGCCGTCGGTTATGCGGACGCTTTCGGTTTCAGTGCGGCGTTCAAGCGGCTTCGAGGTGTCCGCCCCACTGATTTCCGCGCCGCCACCGGTCTGGGAGCGTGAACGATCTCACCAGTTCCCGCCTCGGCCTGGCACGCCATGGCACATCGCGGAGGTGCGCGACAATCTTCTCGTGCGGGCGGATGCCAGATCCGATGAGTGACGGTGGATGTGCGACTGGGGTACATTCGTTTGAATCATCCGCTGGTAGAGGGGGACAGAGGCGTGGCGGGGGAACGGCCATCACTGTCGATCGACACCGCTGAGGTCAAAGCACTGGGACGCTTGGCGTTCGAGGTTGCCACTCAATGCCGGGACGGTTACTCCACCCTGGAGACCGACGTGCGAGAGATGTTGGAGAGTTGGACGGGGACCAATTCCCGCGCTTTCGCAGTCGGATGGGAGGAGTTCCATCAGGGCGCAGTGCAAGTCTGGGATGCGCTGTTCGAGCTGGCGGAGAAGCTGGGAATCACCGCTGACACCGTGCATGGCGCGGATCAATCATTCGCGGCGGGCGTCAGCTCGCTCGATCTGCCCTGAGGGGGCGTATGTCCGACGCAGAGGCATTCTCGGTCGATCTCGACAAACTCGAGAACTTGGCCGCCCGGATCCGAGGCTTCGCGGGATTGCTCTCCGACTAGCTGGGGGCGATCGACCAGAAAGTCAACGAAGTCGGCGCCACGTCGGCCGGTGCGGCGATGGCGGCCTACCGCGAAGCGCACGACGAGTGGTTGGCGGGAGCCACCGACATCGCCGAAGGGCTCACGGCCCTGGAGGAAGCCGTGAAGCTCGCCCATGATGGCTATACCGGCGCTGTCGCCGAGGGCTTGAGGATCCTCGGGGTATGACGGCTCTGGCTGTCGATCCGAAGGCTTATTACCAAGCGGCCACCAACTGCTTCGACGCCGCATCCGCGCTGCGGGACAGCTTTCTGTACATCTTCGCGGAGCTGTCCGAATGCGGATCGATGGCGGGCGTGGACGAGAACGGCCAGGAGTGGGCGCGCTCGTACAACACCTCCGCCTACGAGGCGGTGGGCTTCTTTCAGGACGTTCACTCCACGCTGTACGCATATGGCAGCGCCCTCAACGACATCGGCTTCACGCACGCGCAAGCCAACGCCACTATGAAGGGCGCACCGCAGCCGGACCGGCCGACGGACCCGGGAATGCCTGTATTCGGCCCGTTTTCGGTCCCGGCGTCGGCTGGTGGCCCCGGCCAAGGGATCGTCGACAAGGGCATCAATATCATCAGCCACATCGGTATTCCCGTGCCAGACGGCGACACGGGAAAGCTCGCCAAGGCTGCTGATGCCTGGGACCGCCTCGGCACGATCTACCAGAACACCAACGCTCGCGACAAGATCACGATCGCGGCGAGCCTGTTCGACAGTGTGACCGCCGACGACGCAGGCCATATCCGAGACGACCTCAAATCCCTGGCCAACTCCATCGACCAACTGCTGACCGCCTGCACCCAGATCAGCCAGTCCTGCCTCGCCTACAAGGACGCGCTGACCGAACTCCGCACCGAGATCGAGGGCTTCCTGAAGTCGCTCGCCACCGACCTCGCCATCGACGCCGCGATCACGATCGGCCTCGCCATGATCAGCTTCGGGGCAGGAGCGGTCACGGCAGGCAAGGCTCTGGTCACGGTGCAGAAGTGGGCCGGGAAGATCAAAGACGGCATCCTCGCCTGGCGTGGGCGCAAGGCCCTACAGATCGCGGGCATCAAACAGGAGGCGAAGGACGCCGCGGTCAAGGCCAGGAAAGTTGTTACCGATCTACGTGATCGGCTGCGTGGGAAGGCTGGTCGTCCTGGAGGTTCCGCGGGACCTCGGACTCTGGATGAGCTTTTTCGAAACAGGACTCCCAAAGCTAGCGAACTCGAGGACTACGCGCGGAGTCAAGGCTGGGTACGGTCGAGAACCGAGAATGGTCCCATCAAGTACACGGACGAGAATGGGATCGTACGTATCACCATCAAGAGGGGGAGTGGCAGGACGCCTGGAAGCGAGAGTCCGCACGTCGAAATTCGAGACGCTACGGGCCAGCGGACTGATCCATATGGTAATCCTGTCACTCGTAAGAGCCCAGACAATCATACGCCGATAGATATGGATTTGCCGTGACGCGAGATTACTCCGACTATCCAGTCCTTTCTGACCTGTACCTCGAGGACAGCTACGTCCTCGAGGTCATCGAGCGGCCCACCGAGATTGTGTTTGTTCTTGAGGCGGTGCTGACACCCGAACACTCGATGTATCGCGCACCCGGTGCCGGGGAGCAGTATTGCTATGTCCGTGGGGATCTGATTTTCGAGAATGTCAGCCGTGTCGAATGGCTCGAGAGATCTTTCCGGAAGTACAAGGATGCTTCGGGATCGGAAGATATGGGGAACATCGATATGTTGACCAACACTGATGGTGTGTACTATTTGGAGGGCGATTGGGGAAAGGTGCGCATCTGGAGTGACGACGATCCGCAGTTCGTAATCTCAGAAAAATCGTAGTGCACATATATGTGGGCTGCTATGAGATCTGCGGCTCGACGGCGGAGCGGTAAAGGTGCAGCTGCCGTGATCGAAAAGGTGGAAACTTCCTCCTTTACAACGTCTCGGACGATTGGGCTCCGATCGGCGTGGTGCTACTGGGGCGAGTTCGCGGTATTTGGTTACGGCCAGGCAGGTGTCCCAAGCCGCGAGGATGAGCCCGGGACATCGAACGAGATTCCGGATAGGAGCGGTGTGGAATTAGCGCGTGTGCTGGCTGATTCGCACTCGGCGGACTGGAAGGTGCGTCAGGGTGCGGCTACCGAACTCGGGAAATTACTCCCGTCGGAGCAAGTGGTCGAACGACTGGCTGAACTTCTCGGTGACGATGATATGGCGGTAGAACTGGAGGCAACGGAGGTTTTGGCTCGTTTCGGTGGCCGCGCTGGACTCGTGGCCATCTTGGGCGAGTTGGGGAGACGTATTGACGATCCCGATTCAGACTATATTGCTTACCGTCTGCAATGGTTGCAAACCAACGATCGTATACCGATTCTGCAAAAGGCTCGTGAGATATCAATTCAGTCGCCCTCGCCTGAGGTAAGCGAAGGGATAAATCAAGTCGAACACCTTTTCGGCTACTTGGCTCCAAAGGTTGAATAGTGTGCGATTCGCCCTCATCTCGATCCGCTTTCGAGTGATATGCGCTCTGATCTGTGTTTCGAGTAGAGCCACGGCCTCGATGTCATCGAGCGGCCCGCCGAAGTAGTTTTTGCCGCTTTAAGCGGTGCCGTCCCCTGCCACTCCCGATTCCATTCCCCGCGAGTGGCACGCCACCGAGAGGTCTACTCGCGTTTCGCCGCAGCCGTGTGCCACTCGCGGGTCAAACTCCTTGCTGCCCGGCGGAGCAGGTCTCGCGTGGTCTTCTCGTCCAGGGCCGTCTCTCGGATGGCTTCGGCCATTTCAGTGTAACGCTGCACCAATTCGGGCCTTTCCAGGTAGAGATCACTGCTCATCCCGCCGTCGAGGTAGACGACCGGAGGTTCGATCGGCCTTCCTTCGCTGTCTATGCCGAAGTCCAGGAGTACGAACGAACCGTGCAAGATGCCACGCGGATATCCGGCCGAGTACGGGTGGATGCGCAGCGTGACGTTCGGCCGTTGCTGACATCTGCCAGGTATCGGTGATGCGCGGCCATCACTTTCGGGCCGCCAACGACCCGGTAGAGAGCTGATTCATCGAGAAGCACGTGAAGGTCCACCGGGCGGGTCTTGCGGGCGACCACGACCTGCCTGTTCAGGCGAAGACGTACTCGTTGCTCGATCTCCTCGTTGGGACCGTTGTGCAGAAAAGCGCCGATCAGCGCGCGGGCATAGTCGGCGGTTTGCGGCAATCCAGGCACCTGCACCGCGTAGGACGTGAGCCGCTGGGCCGGCGGCGGTGGCGGGCTGGTGTGCTGTGCCTGCGCCGGGCCGCTGAACAGGGCTTTATCGGTTCGAAGCGGCGAGCATTCCGCGATCGGGCGCACTTCCGACTCATTTCGACGGCAGGGGAAGACCAAGCAGGAAGGCTCCTTTCGAGACACTCCCACCACCAGGTGCGCGTTCTACCGCCGTATCGGCGCACTCGCAGCAGGCGTGGACCCACATACCGGACGCATCACGGTCCCGGCTGGGAGCGTATGGGGCTTGGGGATGGCGGCGTATCTCGGCCACGAGGTCCGCGAAGAACTCCGGCGGCGAGGCAGCGCTACCGGGCCGATCGTGTCGTACCCGAGATCGCGCAGCTGGGTCTTTCTCGTGCGTCCCGATCTCCCGGACTCGACCGCTGTGTTCGCCCAGTTGTATCGGGCTGGTGTCACGGTTTACGGCCATGGCCGCGTGATCGCGTTGCCGTCACCGGCCGATCGCCCTCCTGCGGTACGGCATTGGGTCGAGCCGCCTCGGGACGGTTTCCGCCCCTCGGCGATGGTGGTGGTCGCGGCGATCAGCAGATGCCTTCCGCCGCGAGCGATCAACCTGTCCGCCCTCGGTCTTCCCGGAGTATCCACATGGGCCAGGGGAGTGAGGTGACAACCGATCCGCGATTTCATCCGAGCGATTGCCGATTCCGAGAACTGCGCCTGCCCGGCACCCGTGCCTTCTTCGATATCTTCAACGGCCGCATCGAGCCTGCGGACGCGCTGATGGTGTCGGCCGTGGGGCTGCTCGGCGTGTGGGTGCGGCATTACGAGAGCCGCAAGCCTGGTCGTCCGATGGACCGACAGCTCGCCTATTTGATGGACCTGCATATCTGGGCGATCGACCGATATGTGGAAGACATGCTCGAAGCGGCGGGGCGAGAGGGTTACCGGCCTGCCGCGGACGCGCAGGAGATGCATTACTCCTACGGTGAGATGGTCAGCTTGCTCACCGCGGATTTCGTGCGCTGCCGCCGAGAGGAACGGCAACCCGGCGGAATCACCGACGACCAGGTGCTCCAGCACGTGCGGCACTGGGACGGGTTCAACGCCATGATCGAAGCCGTCGCCGCTGGACGGGTGCGATTGAGGATTCCGCGCACCGCGCAGCCCGTATCGGCCGCTGAACCGTGCGACCCGGCGACGTGACCACCCCGCGTCCGGAGGAGCCCGATGTCCACCTGCGCGTCCTGCTCGGCGACCTGAGTCTGGACTTCGCCGCTCGCCACACCGCAGCCGTGCGATTCATCCGAGAGTGGCGCGCCGTACGCATCGCTGCCGACCTCATCGTTGTTCCTGGCGATACCGCCGGGCTACCCCGTTTGCCCTGCGAGCGCCTCTACTTACAACCGTGAAGACGCTCGCATCACAAGCTGCGGACCAATGCGAATGGGGCCGTGAGTGGCACACCGTCGAGAGGCTTACTCGGCCGATGGCGCAGTGGTGTGCCACTCGCGAGTCAAGACTGTGGGGGTCGAGGGTGAGTGGGGGTGTGGTCTGTTGAGTTATAGGTCGTCCGGTAGTACTCGGAAGGATTTGTGCTCGGTGAGGGGGGTTACCGCGCGGAAGTCCCTCCGGTCGAGTGTGAGGACTTCGTTGGTCTCGTAGTCGGCGGCTAGGGCGACTGTCACGGCGTCCGCGAGATCCAGGCGCAGATCGGGATAGAGCCTGCGGACGGCGTTGGCCTGCTCGAGAACGTCGGCAGTTACCACAGCGACTTCGAAGTGCTTGGTACGCGCCTGAGCGGTGAGGTCTTCGATCATCTCCGTGGAGACGCGAGGGCCGAGATCCCGGCGTGCGACGTGGTCGACCTCGGCGAGAACCAGGGGCGACAGGACCACGAGCCCAGCCTGTTCGAGTACCCGAAAGGCGCCGTCGCTGTCCGGTGACGAGGTGTCGAATGCGGCGATGAGTCCGGAAGTGTCAGCGAAAACGATTCCTGGTCGCTCGAAGTCCGACGTCACCGGCGGTCCGCGTCGTCGCCGAAGTTGTCGGCGAGGATGTCATCGACGCGTTCGGCCAGAGTGGGATCGCCGCTCGCGAAACGCCTCAAACGCAATGGTTCGGATCGACGGCGCACCCGCATCGCGGCCAGATGGATCGCATTACGGATGATCTCTGCCTCGCTGACATCGCTCCGTGCAGCGGCGTCTTTGATGACGGCTAGATCTTCAGCGTCGGCGTAGACCATCGTGCGCTTGAGGGGCATATGAGTATTGTGGCATATATGCCACCGAGCTAGCTTTAGACAGAGGTAGCGTCGTCGGGATCAGAACTCCAACTCCGACCACGGGATGTGGATCGGGAACGGGAAGTCGATGGTGATCGCGTCGGAATCGTTCGGTGCCCACTCGCCGATCAGGAGGTAGTTCGTCGGATATAGCGGGTGTACGCCGGGTGGGAGCTTGCCCGGGGTGGTTTCCAAGGCGTACGCGCGGACCAGCGCGATGGTGCTCTTCTCGCGCGCGAGCGTCACGTCCCAATACCAGGGAACGCCTGCGTCGGCGTAACGCCTCTGCTCGTCGAAAGGATCGCCCACGATGCTCGACGGCGAATGAACTCGGCCTGCGAGCAGCACGTCTTGGGCGCGGATGTCCTGGTAGGGGGCATCGAGGCGGCGGTAGACGAGGACGTCGGGGGTGGCGAAGTCCGACTTGCCGGTCGTGCCGAAGAAGACGTTCGTTTCGAAATCCACGCGCCACCAGCTTTGCGGCTGCTCGGCCATGCCATCGCGGGCGCAGCGCTTGAGTGCGCCGGCCAGCGCGAAGGTGAATGCTTGATGTTCGGCAGATTCCCGCTGTCGCCAGACGACGCGCCCGTTCCGCAGCTCGATCTGTCCGGCGATCTCCTCGGGTAGCTGCTCGAGCTCCTCCCAGGTCATGGACTCCGGGAGATCGGGTCGTTCGACGCCTGGGCTCGACATAGCCTCATGGTAGACCGGTGGCAGCTCATTTCCGCTGGTCACAAACCGGATGAAACGCCGTGCTCACAGACCCGGATTTTGCCCCGGTGAAGCCCTTGCCTACACTAGAGCGGTTGCCTGGGCACCTCCATGTCCGCATGCGTGCGCTCGGGCGATCGAACCTCCTCCGGTCGGCAAGGGTCGGCCGGACCATCCGAATTGTCGTAGGCCCACCGCTGGGCATGCCGATGTGCATGTCAGCGCTGTATGGGAACCGCGGCGAGAAAGGTGTCTAGGTCGAACCATGACCATGACTGATCCGATCGCAGACTTCCTGACACGTCTGCGCAACGCCAACTCGGCGTACCACGATCAGGTGAAGGCTCCGCACTCGAAGCTCAAGGCGAACATCGCCGAGATCCTCAAGCGCGAGGGCTACATCGCCGACTACCGGACCGAGGACGCACAGGTGGGCAAGACGCTCATCGTCGACCTCAAGTACGGCCCGAGCCGCGAGCGCAGCCTCGCGGGGGTGCGCCGTGTCTCCAAGCCCGGTCTGCGCGTGTACGCGAAATCCACCAATCTGCCCAAGGTGCTCGGCGGCCTCGGCGTGGCGATCATCTCCACGTCCTCCGGCCTGCTGACCGACAAGCAGGCGGCCAAGCAGGGCGTGGGCGGCGAAGTCCTCGCTTACGTCTGGTAAGGGAGCAGGGACTATGTCGCGTATTGGTAAGAAGCCCATCGCCCTTCCGGCCGGTGTGGATGTGACCATCGACGGCCAGGACATCTCGGTGAAGGGGCCCAAGGGCACCCTGTCGCTCACCGTCGCCGAGCCGATCACCGTCGCCAAGGGCGAGGACGGCCAGCTCGAGGTCGCCCGCCCGGACGACGAGCGCCGCAGCCGCGCACTGCACGGCCTGACCCGCACCCTCGTGTCGAACATGGTTGTCGGCGTGACCCAGGGCTACGAGAAGAAGATGGAAATCTTCGGCGTCGGTTACCGCGTCGCGCTGAAGGGCCAGAACCTCGAGTTCGCCCTCGGCTACAGCCACCCGGTGCCGATCGAGGCGCCCGAGGGCATCACGTTCGCGGTGGAGTCGCCCACCAAGTTCTCCGTGTCCGGAATCGACAAGCAGAAGGTCGGCCAGATTTCGGCGGTCATCCACGGCCTGCGCAAGCCCGACCCGTACAAGGGCAAGGGCATCCGCTACGCCGGCGAGGTCGTTCGCCGCAAGGTCGGAAAGACGGGTAAGTGATCATGGCGCAAACCGAAAACCAGAAGGCCAAGCGCATCCCCCTGGGCAAGGACGTGTCGACCCAGCGCCGTCTGTCGAAGACGCGCCGTCACTTCCGTCTGCGCAAGAAGGTGGAAGGAACCACCGAGCGTCCGCGCCTGGTGGTCAACCGCTCCTCGCGGCACCTGCACGCGCAGCTGGTGGACGACTCGGCGGGCAAGACCATCGCCGCCGCCTCGACCATCGAAGCCGACGTGCGGGCGCTGGACGGCGACAAGTCGGCCAAGAGCAAGAAGGTCGGCGCCCTGCTGGCCGAGCGCGCCAAGGCCGCCGGTGTCGAGGCCGTCGTGTTCGACCGTGGTGGCCACGACTACCACGGCCGGATCGCCGCACTGGCCGACGCCGCTCGCGAAGGTGGGTTGAAATTCTGATGATCGATAACAAGAACGGAAGGAACGTCTGATGCCGGGACGTCAGAGGCGTGACGGCGGAAGCGGACCCGCCGGACAGAATGGCAGCGCCCCCGAGGGCGGCCGCGGCGACCGTCGCGGTGGTGGCGACCGTCGGGGCGGCGGCGACCGTCGCGACAACGCCGCCGAGAAGAACCAGCTCGAGCGGGTCGTCGCGATCAACCGCGTCTCCAAGGTCGTGAAGGGTGGTCGGCGCTTCAGCTTCACCGCCCTGGTGATCGTCGGTGACGGCAACGGTCTGGTCGGCGTCGGCTACGGCAAGGCCAAGGAAGTTCCCGCGGCCATCCAGAAGGGTGTCGAAGAGGCTCGCAAGAACTTCTTCCGAGTCCCGATGATCGGCTCCACCATCACGCACCCGGTTCAGGGTGAGGCGGCCGCCGGTGTGGTCATGCTGCGTCCGGCCTCGCCGGGTACCGGTGTGATCGCCGGTGGCGCGGCTCGTGCCGTGCTGGAATGCGCCGGTATCCACGACATTCTGGCGAAGTCGCTCGGTAGCGACAACGCCATCAACGTCGTGCACGCGACTGTCACTGCCCTCAAGCAGCTGCAGCGTCCGGAAGAGGTCGCGGCTCGCCGTGGCCTGCCGCTCGAGGACGTCGCCCCTGCCGGCATGCTGCGTGCGCGCGCTCAGGCTGCCGGAGGTGTCAAGTAATGGCAGATCTCAAGGTGACCCAGATCAAGAGTTCGATCGGCGCCAAGCAGAATCAGCGGGACAGCCTTCGGACCCTCGGTCTGCGCGGTATCCGCAAGACCGTGGTCCGCGAGGACAATGCCCAGAACCGCGGGCTGATCAACGTCGTGCGCCACCTCGTGACCGTTGAGGAGGTCTGACATGACCATCAAGTTGCACCACCTGCGTCCGGCTCCCGGCGCCAAGACCGAGAAGATCCGTGTGGGTCGCGGTGAGGGCTCCAAGGGCAAGACCGCGGGCCGTGGTACCAAGGGCACCAAGGCGCGCAAGAATGTCCCGGCCGCCTTCGAGGGCGGGCAGATGCCGCTGCACATGCGGCTGCCCAAGCTCAAGGGCTTCACGAACCCGTTCCGCACGGAATACCAGGTCGTGAACGTCGGCGCCATCGCGAAGCTGTTCCCCGAGGGCGGCGAGGTCGGCAAGGCCGAGCTCGTGGCGGCCGGCGCGGTTCGCAAGAATCAGCTGGTCAAGGTCCTCGGCGATGGTGAGATCGGCGTCGCGGTCCAGGTGACCGTGGACAAGGTCACCGGCTCGGCGAAAGAGAAGATCACCGCCGCCGGTGGCACCGTCACCGAGCTGGGCTGACGGTACTCTGCATGACAGCGGCACCGGACGAGTGAACGGCTCGTCCGGTGCCACTGTTAGAGTTCAATTGTTGTCTGCCAAGCCTCGTCGTGGTTTTCGGCGTCCCTTCTGTGTCGAGCAGGGACATCGCTGAACATCCATGTCATGACCATGTCGTTCGCCAGGAGGATCAGTGCTTTCCGCCTTCGTATCGGCCTTCCGGACTCCGGACTTACGGCGGAAGATTCTCTTCACGCTGGGGTTGATCGCGTTGTACCGGCTGGGTGCCTCGCTGCCGTCCCCCGGCGTCGACTACAAGGCTGTCCAGGAGTGTATCGACCTGGTCTCCGGTGGTGAATCGGGCGGCATCTACCAGCTGATCAACCTGTTCTCCGGTGGTGCGCTGCTGCAGCTGTCGGTCTTCGCGATCGGCATCATGCCCTACATCACCGCGAGCATCATCATCCAGCTGCTCACCGTCGTCATCCCGCGGTTCGAGGAACTGCGCAAGGAAGGCCAAGCCGGCCAGACGAAGATGACGCAGTACACCCGATACCTCGCGGTCGCCTTGGCGATCCTGCAAGCCACCGGTCTGGTCGCACTGGCGGCCCGCGGTCAGCTGCTGCAGGGCTGCCAGAAGGACATCCTGGCCGACACCAGCATCTTCGGCATGATCATCATCGTGCTCGTGATGACCGCGGGCGCTTCGCTGGTGATGTGGTTCGGCGAGCAGATCACCGAGCGCGGCATCGGCAACGGCATGTCCCTGCTGATCTTCGCCGGTATCGCCGCCCGCATCCCGAGCGAGGGCAAGGCGATCCTGGACAGCCGGGGCGGTCTGGTATTCGGCCTGGTGTGCGTCGCCGCGCTGGCGATCGTCGCCGCCGTGATCTTCGTCGAGCAGGGCCAGCGCCGGATTCCTGTGCAGTACGCGAAGCGTGTGGTCGGCCGCAAGATGTACGGCGGCTCCTCGACCTACCTGCCGCTGAAGGTGAACCAGGCGGGTGTCATCCCGGTCATCTTCGCCTCGTCGCTGCTGTATCTGCCGAACCTGGTGGCGCAGCTGACGGGGGCGCAGAACAACCAGAACCCGAGCTGGTGGCAGGAGATCATCCAGAAATACCTGGTGAACCCGGGCAACCCGGTGTACATCGCGATCTACTTCAGTCTGATCGTGTTCTTCACCTACTTCTACGTCGCGATCACCTTCAACCCGGAGGAGCGCGCCGACGAGATGAAGAAGTTCGGCGGCTTCATCCCGGGCTACCGGCCCGGCAAGCCGACCGCCGACTACCTCAACTTCGTCCTGAGCCGTATCACCCTCCCCGGCTCGATCTATCTCGGTCTGGTCGCTGTGCTGCCGAACCTGTTCCTCGACATCGGCGCCTCCGGTGGTACCCAGAACCTTCCGTTCGGCGGTACCGCGGTGCTGATCATGGTGAGCGTCGGTTTGGACACCGTGAAGCAGATCGAGAGCCAGCTGATGAATCGAAATTACGAAGGGTTCCTCAAGTGAGAGTTGTACTGCTCGGTCCGCCGGGCGCCGGTAAAGGCACCCAGGCTGTCCTGCTGTCGGAGAAGCTGGGTGTTCCGCACATCTCCACCGGGGACCTGTTCCGCGCGAATATCAGCCAGCAGACCCCGTTGGGCCGCGAGGCGCAGAAGTACATGGACGCGGGCGACCTGGTGCCCAGCGATGTGACCAACCGCATGGTGGAGGCGCGGGTCAACGAGCCCGATGCCGCCAACGGGTTCGTACTCGACGGATACCCGCGCACGGTGGATCAGGCCGATGCGCTGGAGAAGATCCTCAAGAACATGAACACCAAGCTCGACGCGGTGCTGCGCTTCGTCGTGCCGGAGGACACCGTGGTCGAGCGGATGCTCGCCCGTGGCCGCACCGATGACAACGAGGGTGTGATCCGCAACCGCCTGCGGGTGTACCGCGAAGAGACCGAACCGCTGCTGGAGCACTACGACGGCCTGGTCGTCTCGGTGGACGGCGTCGGCGAGGTCGATGACGTCAACGCGCGGGCGCTTCGCGCGCTGGGCCACTGAGTCGGCTCACGATGGAGCGCTGAGGCGGGATGGTCTTCAACCGTAAGAAGAAGGTCGTGCCGTTCCGGACGGCAGGCGAACTGGATGCCATGGCGGCGGCCGGCGCGATCGTCGGCCGCGCCTTGGTTGCCGTGCGCGCGGCAGCCAAGCCCGGGGTGTCCACCCTGGAACTGGACGAGGTCGCCGAGCAGGTGATCCGGGACGCGGGCGCGGTGCCGTCGTTCAAGGGCTACCACGGCTTCCCCGCGTCGATCTGCGCGTCGGTGAACGATCGCGTGGTGCACGGGATCCCGACGGCGGAGGAGATCCTCACCGAAGGCGACCTGGTCTCCATCGACTGCGGGGCGATTCTCGACGGATGGCACGGTGATTCGGCCTGGACCTTCGGTGTAGGGATGATCATCGAGGCCGACCGCCTGCTCAGCGAGGCGACCAAGTCGTCGATGGAGGCGGGAATCGCGGCGATGCTGCCCGGTAACCGGCTGACCGACGTTTCGCACGCGATCGAGCTCGGCACCCGGGCGGCCGAGAAGGAGCACGGGCGCGCCTACGGCATCGTCGACGGCTACGGTGGGCACGCCATCGGCCGCGAGATGCACCTCGACCCGTTCCTCGCCAACGAAGGCGAGCCGGGCAAGGGCCCGAAGCTCGTGGTCGGGTCGGTACTCGCGATCGAGCCGATGCTCACGCTCGGCACCACCCAGACGAAGGTGCTCGACGACGACTGGACCGTGGTCACCGTGGACGGCAGTCGTGCG
Organism: Nocardia sp. NPDC041819; assembly: GCF_055590505.1. Classification (NCBI taxonomy): domain Bacteria; kingdom Bacillati; phylum Actinomycetota; class Actinomycetes; order Mycobacteriales; family Nocardiaceae; genus Nocardia; species Nocardia sp. NPDC041819. Next base: position 103,009 of record NZ_JBVJAP010000009.1, read on the forward strand.
GCACATTGGGAGCACACTGTCGCCGTCACGGAGGACGGACCCCGGATCCTGACGCTGCGTCCGGAGTAGCGCACGGTGGGCGGCCGTCTGGGCGGCCCGGTTCGGTAACACTGCGCGGCGAGGAAACGAGCCGCACCGACGCCAGGCTTCCTGGCCGATCTCGCCGCGTCTCCGCGTGCCGACACCTTGCGTCGACACGCCAGTCGGGCGATACCCAGCTTTCGCTGGATCGGTGACGTCGTTCCTTGCACCCGCGTCCTGCGCGTTGAGCCGAAGCGGTGGGCCCGAGGCGGTGCCCGTGCGGGATGGAACGGTTACTTTCTCCTTGGTTCGATACTGTTCTGAACGATGCCGTCAGCGTATGGCCGTGCGGGTGGCGCGGACGTGAGTAGGCCGCTACTCGAATTGGCTTGGCGCGCGCCGCAGTTCGATGCGATCGGGCTGTTTCGTCGCCTCCGCATGGGTCATGGAAGCGTTGTGGCCTGGGCGTTTCGTCTGCGTAAGTAGCCGATCAGTCCGCGGTGCGCAGGGTGGTCCGCAGCACCGAAGTGACGATGGGCAGGTCGAATTCGCCCTCTGCTGTCTCCGGCTGCCTGCGCAGATAGTCCATGATCCGGTCGAGCAATTCGGCCCGTTCCTCGGGCGGGATCACCAATGTGTGCGATTGCGTGCCGATCGTCGCCGTCAGGGACTCGGCCGTGCGCCGATGCCGATGTGAGAATGTCGATCGTTCGAACTCGTGCTCATCGAACAGCGGGTGTGTGGGCAGAACGATTTGTCCGCTCGGTGGCTGGGCCTCCGACACGCTCGACCGGTCGACCTCCTTCAGCCCGGCGACCCACTTCACCGAGTCGTCGACGGTGTTCCACAGGGCCGCGAGAACGCCGCCCGGCCGCAGCACCCGGAGGAATTCCGGGTAGGCGCGGTCCAAGTCGAACCAGTGGAACGCCTGCCCGGCGATGATCGCGTCCACCGAATCAGCCGGGAGCGGGATGGCTTCGGCCGAACCGGTGTGTGCGGTGACGTCCGGGAACCGGCGGATCAGTTCGGCGAGCATGTGCGTGTCGGGTTCCACCGCGATCACCGACGCACCGATGGCGAGAAGACCGCGGGTCAGTTTGCCGGTGCCCGCGCCGAGATCGAGAACGACCGGTGGTCTCCGATCGGCGACGCGAGCCAAAGCCCAGCCGATAGCCGCGGCCGGATAGTCGGGCCGGTGCTCCGCGTAGGCCGCGGCACGAGCGCCGAAGGAACCCGCCCTCCTGTTGTGCAGGGCGAGCGCCTCATCGGCATGGTCGTCCGAGCTCCCCATCCGTCCCAGCTTACGGATGGGGAGCCGCGGCGGAACCTAGGATGCGCCAGGGAGTCTGCGCACGCCCGCGCAGACCTCGGCGGCCAGGTCGTCGTATCCGACGGCCAGCTCCGCCAAGCGCTGCCAGGCGTCCCACAGATCCCATTCGGAGGCGCTGGCCAGCGCCGCATAGGCGTTCGCGGTGAACTGGGCCAGCCGGTCGATCACGGCGCCGACGGTCTCGGTATGCACGTGTGCCGCCCCGTGTGCGGGCGGCAGCTGTACCGTGATCCACCGATCTATGTCACGAATCAAGCTCGCGCGCAACGCGTCTATCTCGTCGAGCGAATCTTGTGCCGCGCCGAGCCTGCGTTCGTGCAGCGTGGTGAGTTCGTGCGCACTGCGCAGCAGCGGGTTGCTCTCCGGCAGTTCGCCCCGGCAGGCTTGCAGTACTTGATGTTTGGCGGGCAGTGCCCCGGTCGTCATCGTGCAGCCGTTCTCGTGCAGGAACGAACGGTGTCGACGATGGACGAGCCGGAAGGCCGGAAACCGTTCTGCGGAGCGACGATCCAGTGCCGGTAATCGGAGTCGGCAGCGGCGGGGGAGGGCAGGGCGATCTCACCACCGCTGGGCACGATCGAGACGTTCAGGCGGAACAGCTCGGCGAACAGCCGGACGTCGTCGGGTAGATCGGGGCGGGTCAGAAAGGTCCACCGTTTGGACCGGACGTGCGAGATGATCGGACCCAGACCGATTCGTCGATGGGTGAGATCGTCGCGCACTCGCTGCCCCAATGCGGCGGGCATCGTGATCGCGCCGACGAATCCGGCGCGTAAGACGATTCGGCCGATCTCCGGATGAACTCCGGCGGGCAGGTCGCAGGTGTGTCGATAGAAGGCGCATCGGGCGGTCGGGGTGTCCGCCAACGCCAGTTGGTCCATGGGGCCCTCGGGTAGCTTCGGGTGACTTTTTCCAAGCCGCTCGGACGGTACTGCGGCATCAGTGCTGTGATCCGGTACACCGTGCGAGCGTTGTTTCAGTAGAGCACTCCATGGAGCGGATCAAACATTCCGTTCAATTAGTTCTCCAGAAATTCCTTTGCGTGCTGGTTACCGGCGGGTGTGGTGACCGGCCGGGGGTGCGGCACAACTCCCCGTTCACTTCGGCATACGCATGACCTGGTCAAATGACCTGTGGGGATGCGGGGTCGGGGCGCCGGGTATTTTGTTCACCACCGCCGCGGAGGCATGTGCTACTTTGCCGCAAATCCGCGCCGCGACAGGCGTATCCGGAGTCGGCCTCAGGGTGTCGTACGGAAGAACAGCACGCGGTCGCCGTGCTCGGACAGCGGCGTGTCGACACTGATCTGACGCAGGCCGCAGTCCGGCAGATAGGTGAGGTTGGCGAACACCTTGGTGTTGCCGAAGGCCGCGCGCAGCTTGCTCTCGGTCGCCCGGTCGGGGTTGTACAGAGCCAGCGTCTCGAAGTTCAGTGGCGCGAGCGGCTTCTCGAGGGGCGCTTGCCCGGCCGGACGGCCGAGCGCGGCGTACTGGGTGGCCGCGCCGTGCTCGTACCAGCACAGCTCATAGGCCACGTTCTCGGTGACCGTGATCGCCGCGACCGGCCAGTCCTGGGACAGGCGCAGCGCCAGTGGGTTTTTCGCCACCGGCGTCAGTTCCCAGTTCAGGCTCATGACCGTGACCCAGCCGCCGTAGGGCTGGTCGATCAGCACGATGTCGTCGCCGAGGGTGGGGGAGGTGTTCAGCTCGGGCTCGCGGATCTTCCACTTCGACTCGTGCGTACCGAGGTAACTCTCCCGGTCGAGGGGGTAGGCGTCGTCGACGGCATAGGCCGCGATGATCGCGGCGCGTACCTGGGCTATGGCGTCCCGTGCGGGCAAGTACACGCTCAGCGCGCCGAAGGTGGAGCCGATCTGCACGGGCGTGGCCGGCTGGTCCTGTTCGGTACCGGGCGCGAGCGGGCGCAGGCCGACCAGGGCCAGCTTCCAGTTGATCTCCTCGACGGTCGACAGGTCGCCGGAGGACTTGAACATGACCTGCTGCTGGGTGAGCCGTCCCGCCTGTTCCAGCGTGCGGCAACCCAGTTCCACCAGCGCCCGGTGCGATTTCGGGGTGAGATCGAGGTCCTGGATACCGCACGCGCGCAGCCGGATCGACATGGTGGTCGAGGTGAACGCGGCGTACCGCTCCCGGTACATGGCGATGGCCTGCTTGCGCGACCGGCCGACCATGAGCGTCCGCAGCAGCGTACTCAAACTGGCCAGGTACTTGCCGGACAGTTCCGGGTTCGCCGCGGCCAGGGCGGCGCGGATGCGGGCCGCCTCCTCGGTCGCGGCGACGGCGGCGTCCTGGTCCAGCCTGCCCAGCCATACGCCGCATTTGGACAGACCGTCGGCGCACGGGCCCGCGACCTCGGGATGCTCGCGCGCCACTTGGCGGTAGACGTCACAGGCGCGACGGATCGTCGTGGTGGCCAGTTCCCTGCGGCCGCTGTGCCGTGCCGCCTGCTCGAAGGAGCGCAGGGCGTCGTTCAACTCACCCGCCAAGCGGGCGGTCAGCACTTGGCCCCTGGACAGCAGGCGCAAGCGGATCGCCACCGCTTCCTCGGCGGGCGCCAGCGCCTCCCGCGTGCGATCACGCATCGAACCATTGGTCTTGGTGGCGATCAGTCCCTTGGCGAGTTCGCCGAGGGAAGTGGCCAAGCGCAATTCGGATTCGACCGTACGGTCGAGTGCCGCATACCGATCCGCGGCGATCTGGCGCTCCATCGCGTCCAGATCCATCGCGCTCCTCGTTTCCAGCATGATCCTCCGCCAACGCGCGGCAACCGCGCAACATAACCTTCTGCGCACCGAGTTTGTCACGCTTGCCGCCTGCGCGCACCTGTATCCGGCCAGGCAGGCGGGGTCGTTCGGCGGACCGCCACCCGTGCGGCGGCTACTGGCGCAGCGGCAGGCATGATCGAGGGTTGTGCGAGCCCTATTGCAGCGCGTGAGTTCGGCGCGGGTGACCGTCGACGACCAGGTCGTCGGCCGGATCGACCCGTCGGCCGACGGTGTCCCGCACGGCCTGGTCGTCCTGGTCGGCGTGACGCACTCCGACACCGAGGCGACCGCGCGGGCCCTGGCCGACAAGGTGTGGCGGTTACGCATCCTCGACGGCGAGCGCTCGGCCGCGGATCTGCGCGCCCCGATCCTGGTGGTCAGCCAATTCACGCTGTACGCGGACACGAAGAAGGGCAGGCGCCCGTCCTGGTCGGCGGCCGCTCCCGGCACGATCGCCGAACCTCTTGTCGACGTCTTCGCGCACGCGCTGCGCGAACTCGGCGCAACAGTCGCTACGGGGCGATTCGGTGCGCACATGCGCATCGACTTGGTGAACGACGGCCCGGTCACCGTCATGCTGGAGTTGTGAACCGGATCTGGCCGACATCCTCGACGGCGTCCAGGAGCAGATGCGGATCATCGCACGGTTGCAGCAGGAGCGCGTCGAGCTGACCGGCCGCGCGACGGCGCGCGGCAAGCGGGTGACGGTGGTCGTGAACGCCGACAACACGGTCATCGAGACCCAATTCGGGCCGAACATCGAAGACCGCGGCTCTGCCGAGATCGCCGAGGCGATCACCGACGCCGCGCAGCAGGCCAGCGCCGAGGTGGCCCGCAAGACCCGGGATCTGATGGCGCCCTGGACAAACCATCGGGCGCCCGATGACCCGGAGCGCGTGCACACGGCCCGCGCATTCGAGTCAGTTGTTCGGCCGTGGTGTGCGCAGGAACGCCGAGGGTGCCGCATGCGCCACCGCCGAAACCGGCACGGGCAGTTCGTCGTCCCAGCTGTCGACCCGCCGTTCGAACAGCGCGCGAGAAGGTCCCACCGCGAGCGGCCCCGCGATGCGCACCAAGCGGAACCCCGCCGAGCGGTAGTAGTCGTGCAAGTCGGTGTTGGTGGTCCAAGCGTCCAGCCGGACCCACTCGCGTCGCTGGTGGCGGGCGAGCATTCCGGCATGGGCGAGCATCCGGTGACCGACACGATGGCCCGCGAAGCGCAGGTCCACGATCATGAAATGGACGATCACCGCGCCGTCGAGTTCCCACCGCGACCACAGACCGGCATCGGCGCGGTCGTTGACCGTGATGGTTCCGGCCGGCTCGCCCGCGATCTCGGCGATCCAGGTCTCACCGGCGTCCAGCGAGCTTCCGACGGCGCGGGCGAAGATCTCGATGGGCAGGCCGCGTCCGGCGACCGTCCACTGGTCGGAGCCGCGCGCGGTGAGCCATGCCGTGCGCTGCACGCGCAGGCGGCAGATCAGGCCGAGATCTCCTATTGTCGCCTGGCGCAGCACGATCGTCATGGGCTAGGCCGAACCGGACCCGGGCGGATTGGCCAGCGTGGTCCGGATGACCGCGGTGCCTTCGGCATCGCCGAGTTCGTAGGCGAGCCGATTGCCGGTGGCCAGCGAGCGATGCCGCGTGGCCCGGGTGACCCGCTCGTGGGTGGCGCCGATACGTAGGTGGTCGAGCAGGATGGTGCCGGTGGCGACGCCGAGCACCAAGGCTTCCTCCGCACTGGCAGGCCGTGCGACGAGGGTGTCGCGGTGCGCGGTCTCGGCATGCCCCCGGTCGGCGAGGCGGCGGGTGGTGCCCTCCGGAATGTCGTGCGGGGAGTCGATCCCGGTGGCTTCGGCCAGGTCTCGGGGGTAGAAGCTGACCTCCCACGACCACGGTTCGTGGTCGAGGAACTGGACAACGGTCCTGGCCAGCACCCAGGACTCCGGCGGTATACCCAGCCAAGTCGCGACTTCGGGGCTGGCCGGCTCCATCTTCGCGCTGAACTCCTTCGACGGTTCCCGGCCCGCGGCCCGCGCGATCTCCTCGAAGATGTCGTGCGGTGTCTGCGGCCGGTCGGGACGGATAGAGTCGGTGACCACGGATTCCAGAACTTCTTGGTTTCGAACGATCGTCCCGCGGGAAGTAGCTGTATAGACCAGATTTTCGGTCACCAGCACCTGGATCGCGTTGCGGGCGGTGGTTATCGAGACCTGCATTTGATCGGCAAGCTCGGAATGACTGGGCAGTCGGTCACCCGGTTTCCACTTCGCTGCGCGGATCTCCTCGCGGAGGAGGTCTGCGATCCGGTGATACGTCGGACCGTCCGCCATCATGCTCCTCGGTTGGTCATGCAGGTAACGAAGTGTACTCTCCGTGACTCCCTACGGCCGGGTAACGCTTGACAGGTGCCTTCAGAGGTTTATTGTAATGAAGTCCTGATCCGGTGTTGTGCGGCGATGACGGCGAGGCAACGTGGCAGGTTCGGATACAACGGTCGTAATGGCCCTCCCTGGCACACCGAGGTGTGTCGATCCTTCGGTGCGCTCTCCGGCACCGGGATTGCTTCCCACGTCCGACCTATTGGTTCGGGCGTGTCGCGGGCACCGGGTAGTCGGTGGCCCGCTCCTGTGGTTCGCTCGTGATCTGGCAGTGCTACATGAGCGCCGCTTGGTCGGCCGCGGTGGATCGGTGGATACCGCCGTGGTGGTTATCCGCGAAATCGAGCGTCGCAGAGTCGAATTGGTGATGGCCATCGACGACTGGGTGATGCGCAGTGTGCCGCAGCATCGGCTCGGCGCCACGCTGCACACCGAAACGGTGGGCGCGGTGATCGATCGCCTCGCCGAGTCGTCGGTGCGCGCGCACCACGCGTTGATGACTCTGAACGCACACGACGAGCTGTTGCACAACGCGTGGCATCATCTCGCCGAACTCGCGGACGCCTACGACGATCTGGTGCGCGACGTCATGGCGGGCAGGCGGCGTCTGCCCGAGTGGTGAGCGGCTGATCCGTTCGCCCTTCTTGCCCGCCGGGCCACGGCCCGGCGGGTGTCAGGGTTGGTAGCGGCGGTGATCTGTGGCGAAGTCGTCCGCGACGGTCGCGGCCAGCTCGACGTAGGCCCGCTTGGTCTGCTTGTGCAGCCGGTGCAGATCGATCTCCGCGCCCTCGGACATATGCGGGTCGAACGGGATGATGTGCACCGCGCGGCACCGGGACAGGAAGTACTCCCGTAGCTGCTGGATACCGACATTCGGCGATCCGGCCCGCGGGGAGTTGATCACCACCACCGCGTTGCGCACCAAGTGGTCGTGGCCGTGCAGCGACAACCAGTCCAATGTCGCTGCGGCGCTGCGCGCTCCGTCGATGGCCGGCGAGGAGATCAGCACCAGCGAGTGCGCCAGGTCCAATACGCCTGCCATGGCCGAATGCATGAGTCCGGTACCACAGTCGGTGAGGATGATGTTGTAGAACCGCTGCAGGATCCGGGCGACCGCACGGTACTCGTCTTCGCTGAACGCCTCCGACGCGGCCGGATCGCGTTCGCTGGCCAGCACTTCCAGTCGGCTCGTCGCCTGCGAGGTGTGCCTGCGCACGTCCGAATAGCGCTGGATGGACGAATCGAGGAGCAGGTCGCGCACGGTGGACCTGGTTTGCAGCGGCACCCGCTGCGACAGGGTGCCGAAGTCGGGATTGGCATCCACCGCGATCACGCGGTCGCCCCGGATGGAGGCGAAGATCGAGCCGATACCCATTGTGGTGGTGGTCTTTCCGACACCGCCCTTGAGCGAGAGCACCGCGATCCGGTAGTCGCCGCGGACGGGCTGCCTGATCCGCGCGACCAATTCCTGGAGTCTGCGCTCCTCGGCGGACAGGCCGGGGTTGATCGAGCCGCCGGACACGTGGTGCACCGCCTTGCGCCACCCGGAGCCCGGCGCCTTCTTGGCCCGGCGCAGCGGCACGTTGTCGAGCGAGGGCTGCTGGAACGGCGCGCCTGGCGGCTGCGCGTGCGGCTGTGGGTAACCCGGCGGCGTGCCCCACTGTCCGGGCTGCGGTACCGGTTGCCCAGCGGCCTGATGTTCGGGGTGATACTGCGGAGGCGCGGAATGTGGGCCTACCGGGCCCGATTCGGGTGCAGGGGCCGGTGCGGCGGCATTGCCCCACTGGGCGGCGGGGGCCTGAGGCGGGAGACCCGGTGCCTGACCACTCGCGAATTGCGTTGGCGGACCGGCATATACGTCGCTCACCGCGTGCGGGGCGCCCGCCTGGTAGGCCATATCCGGCTGGTGCTGCGGAACCGGCTGCTGGTCGACGTTCGGTGCGTGTTCCACCGGCGCCTGCGGAACCGCCGGGTCGTTGGACTCGGCGGACAACCGGTGTCGCCCGCCGCCGGCCACGGGGCGCGCCGACGCCGGACCTACTTCGGTCGCACCGGCCCAGTTCGGGGTCGAAGCGCCCGGATCCCCCTGGACGCGAGTCGTGTTCGCCCACCCGGCCGCATCCGGTTGCGCGGCGCTTTCCGGCGCGGGGGCGGAGATAGGCGCAGCGCCGATCGCGGCGGCGCTCCGTGGTGCGGGCGAAACCGGGACTGCCCCACCCTGTTCGGCGTGCGGCCCGGTCGCGGACAGCGCTGGGGTGGGTTCCGCGACACCGTGCGCCGCGGACTGCGGGTGCGATGCCGGTGCGGAATCGGCCGACGGACGGGATTCCCGCGCCGCGCTGTCGATCTGTGCCGCAGCGTCGTTCGGCGCGGGCGGGAGACCGGGCCGACCCGGGCGACCGGTCTGTTCCGACGCGGTGTGACCGAGCCAGGGTGGCGGGCCGTCCGTGCCGCGCGGCGACCGGTACTCGTCGTGTGCCGGAGCCGGTGCGGACGCGCCGGACCCGCCGCTGTGCGGTCGCTCGTGCGGCGCGGGCGGATCGGGCAGCGGTGGAAGACGGCGGGGTGTGTCCGTCGCGGATGCCTCGGCCTGCTCGGGCCGCGGCGCGGCGAGCCAGGGTGGCGGCCCATCCGGAGTTACCGCGGTGGGCCCGGGTGGCGCGGCCTGCGGTGCCTGCGCCGGACGGTCACCTCGGAGCGTCTGGTGGGCATCGATCGGGGGCGTGGCGTCGCTCGCGCCCGGTGTGGGGCCACTCGATGATGCCGTCGGGTGCTGGACCGGTGACGTGCCCGGGATCGGCAGAGCCGCGGTGTCATGGTCGTGCGCTCGCTCGGCCGGGCTTTCGCCGGTGGGTGCCGTCGCCGGGTCGACGGTGGGCGGTGGCGTGGGTTGTGCGCTCGTCGGCGTCGACGAGTACCCGCTCTGCCATGCCATGTCGTCCGAGGCGGACGGGGACGCGGCGGGGTATCCGCCGTGCGGCGGCGGAGCGGATATATCGCTGCCCGTCTGAGCCGCGGGCTGGTTGCCGGTCGGCCACGTCTGATTCGGGCCGGTCGGCGGGATGTCCCGAGACTCGGTACCCGGCTGAGGCGCCTCGGCCGGTGGCGCCGGCGCGGCGGGGGCCTGGCCCGGGGGCGTCGACGCGGGCCACTGGCTCGGCCGCACCGCCGACAGCGCGGCGTCGAGCCGAGGGTTCCCGGTGGAGGGCCATCCGCCGATCTGTGGACCGAGCGGAGGCCGGCCGGCAGCGGCCTGGTCGGGCGCGCTCTCGCCCCGCGAGGGCCGGGCGTGCTCGTCGGGCGGCGCCGAACCGGGCCGCTCGTCGACCGATCGGCGCGGCGGCGGTGGCGGCAGATCCGGCCTGCCGGCCTGCTGGTCGTTCGACCCGGCCGGGTTCGTGGCCCTGCTGCCCAGCGGCTGGAAACCGGGGGAGGGCTGTGAGGGGTTGCGGGTGGGCAGGCTGTGCTGCGGAGTGTTGTCGCGCTGGGGGGTGTTGTCGCGCTGGGGGGTGTTGTCGCGCTGGGGGGTGTTGTCGCGCTGGGGGGTGTTGTCGAGCTGGGGCGGCGCCTGCCACGAGTTGTCCTGCGCCGGGGGCGTGCGGTCGTAGCCGGGGTGCTGCCAGGATTCGGGCGGGAGCTGGGCCGGCACGGGCTCGTCCGGGACCGGCGCGGGCGCGCGGCTCGCCTCGCTCTGCCGCTGTTCCTCGTCGGCGGCCCCCTCGTGCTTGTCGCGGCGCCAGCCCTTACGGCGCTTCTCCGGGCGCGCGGCGTCAGGGCGGTCCGCCTCTGGCGCGCGGTTCTTGAAACGTCCGCGCCTGCGGCCAGGGGTTTCCTCGATAAGTTCTTCGTGCGGAAGGTTCTGTACCGGCGCCTCGTAGCCGCTCTGGCCGACCTCGCTCTCCGACAGCCAGGGCGGCAGCATGGGCAGGCCGTCGTTGCTACGGCTCACGACTGCGCCTCGCTGCCGCTCGGTGTGCCGACGACTCGCTCGCTGCGTTCACTCACGACTTCCCTCGCTGCCGCTCGGCTCGGTCGTGGCCAGGGGCGCTCTGCCGGTGACTCGCTCGCTACGCTTACTCACGGCCTCGCCTCCCTGCCGCTCGCTTCGACCCTGACCGAGGGCGCCTCCGCCGGTGGCTCGCTCGCTGCGCCGGCTCACGCATCCCCCTCGATCTGATCGACCCAAATACCTGGACAGCGGCCAGTTTACGCGACAACCCGCCCCCGTCGCGGCACAGCGTCCGAGGCCCGCCAGTAGTGGGAAGACGGCTGCGAAACCCCAGGCGACACGGGTATACAGGGAGGCATTTTTGCCCGATCCGGAACGGGTCGGTAAGCTGGAGCGGCGGTGCACCTACGCGCCGCCTGTTTGTGTGCGAGCGGTCCGCTCCGGCGGTCGATCCATCCGAGCAGACTCAGGCAAACAAACCAGGTTGAGCGTAACCGGGATCGCGGAGGACATGGCGAAGAAAGACGGGGCCATCGAGGTCGAGGGTCGAGTTGTCGAACCGCTGCCCAATGCGATGTTCCGGATCGAGCTCGAGAACGGGCACAAGGTTCTCGCGCACATCAGCGGGAAGATGCGGCAGCACTACATTCGCATCCTGCCCGAGGACCGCGTTGTCGTCGAGCTCTCGCCCTACGACCTGTCGCGCGGCCGGATCGTATACCGCTACAAGTGATCGCGCCCGGCGCGATCGGGTCGATGCGAACCCGGCAGTCCCGGCGTGAGCCGGGGCCGAGTCGAAAGACTCGCTACAGAACTTCCCCAGTCGCCGACTGGGGAAAAACTGTGTTCACACCCCTGTGAACCACAACAGATTGGACGGACGTGAAGGTTCAGCCGAGCGTCAAGAAGATCTGCGAGAAGTGCAAGGTGATCCGCCGTCACGGCCGGGTCATGGTGATCTGCGACAACCTGCGCCACAAGCAGCGCCAGGGCTGAGCGGAGGCGAGGGAGACCTCGTCCCACCCGCCCGAGGCTTGCCGAAGGCGCCGCTCGACGCGACACCAGCCAAGCACCGAACCGCAGTTCGGATTGGCAAGAAGAACTCCCAGCACCAGCCGCACGCTGCGGATATCAGGGTTCGCCCTGGGCGTGTGCGCCTACCACCGGTTCGGAGGCCGGTGCCCCACACAAGACGAGGGGACGGACAGGGAGCAGACCTCCGCAACGATTAAGGAAGCTGCCAGATGGCACGTCTCATGGGCGTCGACCTCCCGCGCGAGAAGCGCATGGAGATCGCACTGACCTACATTTTCGGCATTGGCCGTACCCGCTCCAAGGAGATCCTCGACGCCACCGGCGTCAGCCCGGACCTGCGTTCGAAGGATCTCAGCGACGACGATCTGACGAAGCTGCGTGACTACATCGAGGCTTCGGAGTTCAAGGTCGAGGGTGACCTGCGCCGTGAGGTGCAGGCCGATATTCGCCGCAAGATCGAGATCGGCTGCTACCAGGGCCTGCGCCACCGTCGTGGCCTGCCCGTGCGTGGCCAGCGCACCAAGACCAACGCGCGCACCCGCAAGGGCCCGAAGCGCACCGTCGCCGGCAAGAAGAAGTAGGGATAACCGATGCCTCCGAAGTCCAGGGCCTCCGGCCCCAAGAAGACCCAGAAGTCGCGTCGCCGGGAAAAGAAGAACGTCCCGCACGGCCACGCGCACATCAAGAGCACGTTCAACAACACGATCGTGTCGATCACCGACCCGAGCGGCAACGTCATCTCCTGGGCGTCGTCCGGGCACGTCGGCTTCAAGGGTTCGCGCAAGTCGACCCCGTTCGCCGCGCAGCTCGCCGCCGAGAACGCCGCCCGCAAGGCGCAGGAGAACGGCGTCAAGAAGGTCGACGTGTTCGTGAAGGGCCCCGGTTCGGGCCGCGAGACCGCGATCCGCTCGCTGCAGGCCGCAGGCCTCGAGGTGGGCACGATCTCCGATGTCACCCCGCAGCCGCACAACGGCTGCCGTCCGCCCAAGCGGCGTCGCGTCTAGCGGGAAAGGAATAGCGAACAATGGCTCGTTACACAGGCCCTATCACCCGCAAGTCGCGTCGTCTGCGCGTCGACCTCGTCGGAGGCGACCAGGCGTTCGAGCGTCGTCCCTACCCGCCCGGCCAGCACGGCCGCGCGCGGATCAAGGAGAGCGAGTACCTGCTCCAGCTGCAGGAGAAGCAGAAGGCCCGCTTCTCCTACGGCGTCATGGAGAAGCAGTTCCGCCGGTACTACGAAGAGGCCAACCGCCTCAAGGGCAAGACCGGTGACAACCTGCTGCGTCTGCTCGAGACCCGGCTGGACAACGTCGTGTACCGCGCCGGTCTGGCGCGTACCCGCCGCCAGGCTCGCCAGCTGGTCTCGCACGGCCACTTCCTGGTGAACAACAAGAAGGTCGACGTTCCCAGCTTCCAGGTCACCCAGTACGACATCATCGATGTCAAGGAGAAGTCGCTGGGCACCCTGCCGTTCCAGGTGGCGCGCGAGACCGTCGGCGACCGCCCGGTGCCGGGCTGGCTGCAGGTGATCCCGGGCCGGCTGCGGATCCTGGTCCACCAGTTGCCGGAGCGCGCCCAGATCGATGTGCCGCTGCAGGAACAGCTGATCGTCGAGTACTACTCGAAGTAATCGGCACGTGCTGCTGGTGTGTGGTCGCCCGGACACGGGCGGCCACACACAACCCCTGAGACGAGGCGTCAAATAGCGGGCGCCCAAAAAGGAGGATGATCCTAATGCTGATTTCACAGCGTCCCACGCTGACCGAAGAGGTCGTCGCCGAGAACCGCTCGAAGTTCACCATCGAGCCGCTCGAGCCGGGCTTCGGTTACACCCTCGGCAACTCGCTGCGGCGTACCCTGCTGTCCTCGATTCCGGGGGCGGCGGTCACGAGCATCCGCATCGACGGCGTCCTGCACGAGTTCACCACCGTCCCGGGCGTGAAGGAAGATGTCACCGACATCATCCTGAACCTCAAGGGCCTGGTCGTGTCCTCGGAGGAGGACGAGCCGGTCACGATGTACGTGCGCAAGCAGGGTCCGGGCACCGTCACCGCCGGTGACATCGTCCCGCCCAGCGGCGTCGTGGTGCACAACCCGGACATGCACATCGCGACCCTGAACGACAAGGGCAAGCTGGAGATCGAGCTCGTCGTCGAGCGCGGTCGCGGCTACGTCCCCGCCGTGCAGAACAAGGCCTCCGGTGCGGAAATCGGCCGGATCCCGGTGGATTCGATCTACTCGCCGGTGCTGAAGGTGACCTACAAGGTCGAGGCCACCCGCGTCGAGCAGCGCACCGACTTCGACCGGCTCATCCTGGACGTGGAGACCAAGAACTCCATCAGCGCGCGGGACGCGCTCGCCTCGGCGGGCAAGACCCTGGTCGAGCTCTTCGGCCTGGCCCGTGAGCTGAACGTCGAAGCCGAGGGCATCGAGATCGGCCCCTCGCCTGCCGAGGCGGATCACATCGCCTCGTTCGGCCTGCCGATCGAGGACCTGGACCTCACCGTCCGGTCCTACAACTGCCTCAAGCGCGAGGGTGTGCACACCGTGGGCGAGCTGGTCGCCCGCACCGAGTCGGATCTGCTGGACATTCGCAACTTCGGCCAGAAGTCCATCGACGAGGTCAAGGTCAAGCTGCACGCGCTCGGCCTCTCGCTCAAGGACAGTCCGGCGTCGTTCGATCCGTCCAGCGTGGTCGGCTACGACGCGAGCACCGGCACGTGGAGCGACAGCGGCACGTTCAGTGACACCGATGGCGGCGAGCAGGACTACGCCGAGACCGAACAGCTCTAGGCCGCCGGGAAGGCCCCCGGCCCGGCCTCATACCCGCGGCGTGAGCGACGCGCCCGGAGGCGGTAGCAGAGCGTAACCACGCAGGGCGCCGGGAGCGCCGCAAAGACACACAGGAGAACACCACAATGCCCAAGCCCAAGAAGGGTGCCCGCTTCGGCGGGTCGGCGTCGCACCAGAAGGCGATCTTCGCCAATCTGGCGACGGCGCTCTTCGAGCACGGCCGGATCACCACCACCGAGGCCAAGGCCAAGGCCGTGCGCCCCTACGCGGAGAAGCTGATCACCAAGGCGAAGGGCGGCACTCTGGCCGACCGTCGCGAGGTGCTGAAGGTCATCCGCAACAAGAACGTCGTACACGAACTCTTCGCCGAGATCGGTCCGTCGTTCGAGGGACGCGAGGGTGGTTACACCCGCATCACCAAGACGCTGCCGCGTAAGGGTGACAACGCGCCGATGGCGATCATCGAGCTGGTGCGGGAGAAGACCGTGACCAACGAGGCCGATCGCGCCCGTCGCGTCGCCGCGTCGAAGAAGGCGGAGGAGGCTCCGGCCGCCGAGGTCGTCGAGGAGGAGGCCGAGGAGGCCACCGCCGAGACCGCCGAGGCTCCGGCTGCCGAGGAGGCCGCTGAGGACAAGAAGGACGCCTGACGCCGAGCGTTCGGAGTCCGCGCACGAGCCCGCCACCCGCACTGGGTCGGCGGGCTCGTTCGTTTCGACCGGAGGATCATGTGACCGTGGAGGAATCGGTGGGATCGAGTGCGGACCGGCCGCCCGAGGACGTGCTGGAAACCGGCATGTCGCGAGTCCGGCTGAGCATCGCCTACGACGGCACGGATTTCACCGGCTGGGCACGTCAGCCCGGTCTGCGCACCGTGCAGGGCGTGCTGGAGGACGCGCTGAGCAAGGTGTTCCGCGAGCCGATCCAGCTGACCGTGGCGGGGCGAACGGACGCGGGCGTGCACGCCGAGGGGCAGGTCGCGCATTTCGACACGTCCGGCGAACTGGACGCGGAGAAGCTGGTGCACCGAATGGCGCGATTCCTGCCGCAGGACGTGCGGATCACGGGGGCGCGCCCGGCCCCGCCCGAGTTCGATGCCCGGTTCTCCGCCATCCGCCGCCACTATGCCTATCGGTTGACCACCGCGCCGTACGGAGCGGAGCCGCTGCACGCCCGCAGCGTGGTCGCTTGCCGATCCGGCGTCGATGTCGGGGCCATGCGGGAGGCTTCGCGAACACTGTTGGGGCTGCACGATTTCGCCGCGTTCTGCCGCCGCAGAGAGGGCGCGACGACGGTCCGGGAGTTGCAGCGCTTCGACTGGGTGCACGACGGCGATCTGCTGGTCGCCTACGTCAGCGCCGACGCGTTCTGCTGGTCGATGGTGCGCAGCCTGGTCGGCGCGGTGCTCGCCGTCGGCGAGGGGCGGCGCGCCGTGGAATGGGTTGCCGCGCTGCTGCGGGAGACGGAGCGCTCCAGCTCGGTCACCGTCGCGCCCGCACACGGTTTGAGCCTGATCGCCGTCGACTACCCGGCCGACGGGGAACTCGCCGCCCGTAACGCGCAGACGCGGGAGATGCGATCGGTCCCGGCCCCGCAGGCGGGTTGCTGCGGCGACTAGGAATGCGGGCTGCCCGCACCCGTGCTCGGGTGCGGGCAGCGCGGCGCTCACTTCGACGATTGCGGGTATTGCTGCTGGGACTGTCCCTGCTGCTCGGCCTGCGCCGCTTGTCCGGACCGACCCGTTTGCGCTTCGATCGTCCTCGGTTCCTGGGACGCCCCGGAGATCTGGATGCGCCGCGGCTTCGCGCGCTCCGCGATCGGAATCGTCACCGAGAGCACACCGTTGTTATAGGTCGCGCTGATGTTCTCGACGTCGACGTTCTCACCCAGCGACACCTGGCGCATGAAGGTGCCCGCGAAGCGTTCCGAGGCGATCCACTGGACGCCTTCCTCGCTCGGCACGGTGCGTTGGGCCCGCAGGGTGAGCGTGCCGTTGTCGACACTGACGTCGATCGAGCCGGGATCGACGCCGGGCAGGTCCGCGTTCAGGACGTAGTGATCTCCCGCCTTGAACAGATCCATCGGCATGAATCGCGGTGCGCGAGCGGTTCCTGCGCTTTCACCGAGCAACTGGCGGGCGACAGTGTCGATGTCATGAAATGGATCGAATCTCAGCACAGCGATCACCTCCATCTCGTTAGTGGTGACGCCTGCCACGGCGGCGGGCGCCATAGCTGTGCAATAGCCACAGTAGCCCTCCTGAAGCGGGAGAGCATCAAGCCCGACGGATACGCGGCCGCGAGATCCGCCGGCACGGAATAGCCGCCTCCGGGCACGTGTTGGCTCGGGACATGGCATTCGACAGTCTCGGACGGTTCGGAGTGTGGCGGGCGTTCAACGGGTTCGGCCCCGAGGACGCACGGGAATTGGAGCAGCTGGGCTACGGCGCGCTGTG
The DNA here is from genome assembly GCF_055590505.1 of Nocardia sp. NPDC041819. Classification (NCBI taxonomy): domain Bacteria; kingdom Bacillati; phylum Actinomycetota; class Actinomycetes; order Mycobacteriales; family Nocardiaceae; genus Nocardia; species Nocardia sp. NPDC041819. The sequence continues at coordinate 119,755 of NZ_JBVJAP010000009.1, forward strand.
GTTGGGGGCCTCGCCGCCCGCGGATCTGGCAGCCGTCGAACCGCTGCTGGAGGCGACCGAAACGATCACCGTGGCCACCAGCATCGTGAACATCTGGGCCTCGCCCGCGAAGGAGACGGCCGACTCGTTCCACCGGATCGAGGCACGCTTTCCCGGCCGGTTCCTGCTCGGCATCGGTGCGGGACACCCCGAGCACACCGGCGAGTACCGCAAGCCGTACGACGCGCTGGTCGAATACCTGGACGACCTCGACGCCGCCGGTGTGCCCGCCGAACGGCGCGCGGTGGCCGCACTCGGCCCGCGGGTGCTGAAGCTGGCCGCCGAGCGGTCCGCGGGGCCGCTGCCGTACTTCGTGCCCGCGGCGCACACCGCGAAGGCCCGCGAGATCGTCGGCCCGGACGCGCTGCTGGCCACCGAGCACAAGGTGGTGCTGACCGATGACACCCGAGCCGCGCACGCCGTCGCCGACGGGACCGTCGAGTTCTACCTGGGCTTGACCAACTACGCGTCGAACCTGCGCCGGTTCGGCTTCACCGACGCCGACCTCGCTGTCCCGCCCGGTGATCGCGTGTTCGACGCCGTTATCGCGTACGGCACACCGGAGCGGATCGCCGCCCGGCTGTCGGAGCACCTCGACGCCGGTGCCGACCATGTCGCGGTGCAGATCCTCGGCGACAACTACCTTCCCGCGCTGCGCACCCTCGCCCCACTGCTGACCGCGAGAGCCTGAGCATCGGCTCGCCTCCGGCCCCGGCCTCTTGCCGGGGCCGGAGGGGTTTTCCGGCGATCGTCCTAAGGGACTGTTAGGAAGCATCGAGAGCCATTCCGCGAGCTTGTGACTGTCGCCACACTGATCTGCGACGACGTGATGAGGCGTCGGAGGAGGAGATCTTGTGACTACGACACAGCCCGTGAGTGAGCGCCGGGTGGTCGCGAACGTGCTACGCGGATCCATCGGAAACCTGGTCGAGTGGTACGACTGGTATGTCTACACGGCGTTCGGCGTGTACTTCGCGCAGGTGTTCTTCCCGAAAGGCGACCCGGTCGCACAATTGCTGTCCACTGCGGCGGTGTTCTCCGTCGGCTTCCTGATGCGTCCGCTCGGGGGGTGGGCGCTTGGATGGTACGCGGATCGGTTCGGGCGGCGCGCAGCATTGACCCTGTCGGTGACGGTGATGGCGGCCGGGTCGCTGTTGATCGCCGTGACCCCCGGATATCAGACGATCGGGTTGGCGGCGCCGCTACTTCTGCTGCTGGCGCGGCTACTGCAAGGGCTGTCGGTCGGCGGGGAATACGCGACCAGTGCAACCTATCTGTCCGAAGTAGCCTCGGCCGGACGGCGCGGGTTCTATTCGAGTTTTCAGTATGTGACGCTGGTAGCCGGGCAGCTGACCGCTCTCGGCCTCCAAATCGTCTTGCAGCAGCTGCTGACCGCAGATCAGATGCACAGCTGGGGATGGCGGATTCCATTCCTGATCGGGTCGGGCGGTGCAATTGTGGTCATGGTGTTGCGACGCGGGATGGACGAGTCGGAATCCTTCCGTGCGGCAGCAGCGCAGGGTGGGCATTCCGGTGAGGCCCGCGGCTCATTCCGCGTGCTGCTGCAGTATCCGCGCGAATGCCTGCTGGTGGTCGGTCTAACTCTGGGCGGGACGGTGGCGTTCTATACCTTCACGACATACATCCAGAAGTTCATGGTCTACACCAGTGGCATCGCCAAGCCGACGGTGGCATGGATCAACTTCCTCGCCCTTTTGGTCTTCGTGGTGCTACAGCCGCTCGCAGGTGCCCTGTCCGATCGCATCGGCCGCCGCAAGCTGCTGATCTTCTTCGGCGTGTCCGGCACTCTCCTGACAGTGCCGATCATGGGGCTGCTGGCGCACACCACCAATCCGATCGCCGCATGGGGATTGATGATGGTTGCGTTGGTAATCGTCACCGGATACACCTCGATCAACGCAATCGTGAAGGCCGAGCTGTTTCCGACGAAGATTCGCGCGCTCGGTGTCGGCCTGCCATACGCGCTGACCGTCGCCATATTCGGCGGCACCGCCGAACTGATCGCACTGGCACTGAAGAAGGCGGAGCTGGAGGCGGTGTTCTTCTTCTACGTCGCGGGCTGCATCGCCATCTCGCTGATCACCTACTACTTCATGCGGGAGACGTCGGCCTCGTCGGCGATCGACGCGGAGGAGCCCGGTGCCGGCGCCGGGTCCAGTGCCTCGGCGTCCGAGCCGGGACGGCCGAGGGCCACCGTGCGTGACTGACCGTCCGGCACACGCGCCGGTCCCCCCGCTGTGGGAGGATCGGCGCGTGCGGCTTGCGGTGGTCGAGGACGACGACGGCGTGGGAGACGCGCTGGTCGAGGCCTTGAACGCTCGCGGTTACCGCGCCGAACGCATGCGTCGCGGAGCGGATCTGCTGGTCGCGCATCGCGACTTCGACGCCGTGGTCCTCGACCTCGGACTGCCCGACGGTGACGGTCTGCAGGTGCTGCGCAGACTGCGCGAGGTGAGTTCGGTTCCGGTGCTGATCCTCACCGCGCGCAGCGACGAACGCTCGATCGTGCGCGGCCTGCGCGGCGGCGCGGACGACTATCTGGTCAAGCCGCCGCGGATCGCGGAACTCGTCGCGCGGCTGGAGACGGTCACCAGGCGGGCGGCGGCCGCGGCGCGGCAGGCGCAATCGGTGGTCGTCACCGGTGACGTGCGGGTGGACCTGGGGGCCCGCGTGGTGGAGGTCGCCGGTGCGCCGGTGCCGCTGACCCAGAAGGAGTTCGAGTTGGTCGAGGCGCTGGTGGAACGGCCGGGGGCCGCGGTGAGTCGCCAGCAGTTGATGGATCGCATCTGGGGTGACGCCTTCGTCGCCGTCTCGCGTTCCCTCGATGTGCACATGACCGGTCTGCGGGCGAAGCTCAACCGGCCCGGCCTGATCACCACCATCCGCGGATATGGGTACAGGTGGGGGCAGTGAGAGCGGTTCGGGGTGCCGGAGGTATGCCATGCGGCGTCGCTTGCTCGTCGCGCTGACGTTGTTCGCGGCCATCGCGGTGCTGGCGTTCGCGGTGCCGCTGTCGCTGACCATCGCCACCAGCCGCACTCAGCAGCTGATGCTGGCCCGGTCCGGGGACGCCGACCGCTTCGCCACTCTGGCCGACGACGCGGTCACCACGGGAGACAGCCGCGCGCTGGCCGACGAGGTACTGCGCTATCACGACCTGTACGGCGAGAACGTGCTGGTGGTCGACGCCAGGGGTGCGACGACGGTGAACGCGGGCGCGGACGTGAACGATCGCGACGTCGAGGCGGCGGTGGCGGCCGCTCGCCGCAACCAGCGCCCGCACGCGGCGGACAAGCTGACGCCGTGGGGCGCGCCGACCATGCTCGTCGCACGGCCGGTGGGCACCGGCGTGCAGGTGAACGGCGCCGTGGTGATCGAGGCGTCGACGGCTCGGGCCCGCAGTGACATCGCGCGGGCCTGGGCGGTGATCGTGTTCGGCGGCGTCGTCGCGATGGTGCTGTTCGTGCTGCTGGCGGTGACGATCGGCCGCTGGGTGCTGCGGCCGCTGGCGGCGCTGTCGCAGGGGGTGGCGGAATTGACCGCGACGCTGCCCAAGCCGCGCGCGGGGACAATCGCTCCGGTATCGATCGCGGGCCGCTACGGCGGGCCGCCGGAGATGCGCGCGCTGGCGGAGTCCTTCGACGCGATGGCTCTGGCGGTCGCCGATTCGGCGGACGCGCAGCGCCAACTGGTCGCCGACACCGCACACGCGATGCGCAACCCGCTGGCCGCTCTCACCATCCGTCTCGACTCGCTGGAGCCCGCGATCCCGGCGAGCGCGGCGAGCACCTTCCGCGGCGCGGGCGCCGAGGTCGACCGGCTCACCGCGCTGCTCGACGGCCTGCTCAGCTTGGCCGTCGCCGAGACGCCCGCGGCCTTCGACATCGCGCACACCGCCGAGGGCGACAACCAATGCGACGCCGTGCAGGTGGCGGCCGACCGATTCGACGCCTGGTGCTCGGCGTTCGAGGCGGCCGGCCAGCGACTGCGGGTGCCGCCCATGACCGAGCGCGCCGACGTCGCGGTCCCCGCCGACGTGCTCGCGCAGATGCTCGACGTACCGCTGAGCAACGCCACGCGCTACGCGGGGGCGGGCGTGCACGTCGATCTCGTCGTCGCGACGGAGCCGGGCTGGGTCACCGTGACCGTCCGCGACGACGGCATCGGTGTTCCCCCCGACGAGATAGACAAGCTGACCACGCGTTTCTTCCGTGGTTCGTCCGCAAGGACCGGTGGCTCGGGGCTGGGCCTGCCGATCGCCGCGGCGTTGGCGCAGGCGCGCGGTGGCGAGCTCACCGTCGTGGCGACGCGTCCGCACGGTCTCGCGGTGAGTGTGCGATTGCCCGCGGCGGAGGCCCGGTGACCGGCCGCGTGTCGATCCTCCGGCGCGGCATCGATCGGCGCGGCTTTCTCGCGTTGGCGGTCGCCGCGGGTGTCGCAGGCTGCGCTCCGAGCGGCGGGGAAGCCACGGTGCGGCTGGCCTCGGGCGAGGTCGGCGGCTTCTATCACGCCTTCGCGGGGTTGCTCGGCCTGGCCGCCGAGAAAATCGGAGACGTGCGGATCGAGCGGGTGGCCACCTCGGGCTCGCAGGCCAATCTGGCTTTGCTCGCGCGCGGCGAGGTCGATGCCGCATTAGCGCTCGCGGACTCGCTGCGAGACGACGCCGATCGGATGTGCGCGCTGGGGCGGGTCTACGAGAACTACCTGCAGTTGGTCGTGCGCTCGGACAGCACGATCGGCTCGGTCGCGGATCTGCGCGGAACCCGGGTGAGCCTCGGTGCGGAAGGGTCGGGCGCGGCCCTGACCGGCGAGCGGATCTTGCGCGTCGCGGGGCTGGACCCGCATGCCGACGTGGCGATTTCGCACCGCCCCTTGGCGGAGGCAGTGGCCGCCCTGACCGCAGGTGAGGCCGATGCGCTGTTGTGGGCGGGCGGCGTCCCGACCAGGCTGCTCGCGGTGCCGAGCCGGATGCGGCTGGTGGACATGGGCGAACTGGCCGCACCGATGCGAGAGCTGTTCGGGCCGGTGTACGACCGGGTCGCTATCCCCGCGGACGCCTATCCGGGCGGTGTCTCGGTGCACACCATCGGGGTGGCCAATCTCTTGCTCGCCGCCCCCACCATGCCCGAGGATGTGGCCGCTTCGATCGTCGAACTGCTGGTATGGCACGCCGACGCGCTGGTGCCCACCGAAGCGGCGGGCACCCAGTTCCTCGACGGGCGCTCGCTGATCAGCACCGGCTCGATTCCGCTACATCCCGGCGCTGCCGCGGTCTACCGCCGCTGGCACGGCTAGCGACGTCAGGACCGGACCAAACGGGCGATGGCGTCGGTGGCCTCCTTGATCTTGGCTTCGGCCTCCGGGCCACCCGCGACGGCCGCGTCGACCACGCAGTGGCTGATGTGGTCCTCCAGCAGGCCCATCGCTACCGCCTGCAGGGCTTTCGTCATCGCGGAGACCTGGGTGAGGATGTCGATGCAGTACTTCTCCTCGTCGACCATCCGCTGCAGACCGCGCGCTTGGCCCTCGATGCGCCGCAGCCGCTTGAGGTAGTCGTCCTTGGCGGTGATATAGCCGTGCGTGGCATGCTCGGCCGCCGTGTGGTCGTGGGGGGAATCTGCCACCGATGTCTCCTCGCTGCCTGCCGGTCACCGAAACCGGATCAATACCCCCCTAGGGTACAGTTTTCCGACCGTCTTGTCAGGTCGGACCCGTGTCACGACCACCCGGCGGCCGGCCGCGACAGTCGACGAGCCCCTCCGGAAGCAGGGTAACGCGCAGCCCGCCGCGCGACGGCCATCGCGGGACGAGACAATCGGGGTATGAGTTCGCACCCCCGGCCCGCGCTCGCCGTCATCGGCGGCAGCGGCTTCTACGATTTCTTCGACAACGAGGCGACCACCATCGAGGTCGAGACTCCCTATGGCGCCCCGAGCGCGGGGATCGCCGTCGGAGAGGTGGAGGGCAGGCCGGTGGCGTTCCTGCCGCGACACGGCAAGAACCACGAATTCGCGCCGCACACCCTGCCCTACCGGGCCAATCTGTGGGCCCTGCGCTCGCTGGGTGTGCGCCGCGTCTTCGCGCCCTGCGCGGTGGGCAGCCTGCGGGCGGACTGGGGCCCCGGCACGGTCGCGGTGCCGGATCAGCTGGTCGACCGGACCTCCGGCCGTCCGCAGACCTACTTCGACGGCGGCGGCATTCACGTGTCCTTCGCCGATCCGTACTGCGAGGAACTGCGTGCCGCCGCCATCAAGGCCGAGTCCGACGCGCTGCACATGATGCACGCGGGCACGATGGTCGTGGTCGAGGGACCGCGCTTCTCCACCCGCGCCGAGAGCCGGTGGTTCGCCGCGCAGGGCTGGGACCTGGTGAACATGACCGGTCATCCGGAGGCGGTGCTCGCCCGCGAACTCGAAATGTGCTACGCCGCCGTCGCTCTCGTGACCGATCTGGACGCCGGCCTGGAGGAGGGCGAGGGAGTGCACGCCATCGACGTCTTCGCCGAGTTCAAACGCAACCTCGCGCCGTTCAAAGAGCTCATCCGCCGCGCGGTGGCCGGGGTGGACGGCACCGACACGTGTGACCGCTGCCGCGTCCACGCGGGAGTGTCGCTGCCGTTCGAACTGCCCTGAGTCCGATGGTGGTCACCGGGGCGTTCGGCGGGCTCTGACCCCTCGGCCGGAAGCCGTCAGCTCGGCCTCGGCGCGAAGGCTTCGGCGTGGTCGGTCGCCCACTGTTCGAAGGTGCGCGGCGATCGGCCGGTCACCTGCTCGACGGTCGGGTAGAGCGTCGCCTCGTCCAGCGTGCCCTCGACGAAGAAGCTGAGAAACGCGTCGACGTACTCCCTCTGCATGGTGGCGGCCAGTTCGGCCGCGGTCTCCGCGTCGCCGAGTTCGTGTGCCACGAGGGGCCGGTTCAGCACCGCGGCGAGCACGGCGACCTGTTCCGCCGGTCGCAGCGCCTGCGGGCCGGTGAGCTCGAGCACCTGCCCGGAGAGTTCGTCTCGCGTGAGCGCCGCGGCAGCGACCGCCGCGATGTCGGCGGGGTCGATCGCGCCGACCCGGACTCGGGGAAACTGCACGCGGACGACGTCGCCCGCGGCGAGTTGCGGCAACCAGCGCAGCGCGTTCGACATGAACGACCGCGGGCGCAGCACGGTCCAGCTCAGTTCGGAGGCGCGCACCGCGTCCTCGGACAGCGTCATGTAGCGGGATACGGCGTTGTCCATGTCCCGCAGCGCGGCCGAACCGCCGGAGAGCAGCGCGACCCGGCGCACCCCGGCCTTGTTCGCGCGTTCCAGCAGGTCCGGCAGATCGTCGTAGCCGGGGAGCAGGAACATTCCGTCCACGCCGTCCAGTGCGTCCGCCAGCGTCTCCGGGCGATTCAGATCGCCGGTGACGGCCTCGGCGCCCGGCGGAAGCGTCGCCTTGGCGGGGTCGCGCACCAGTGCTCGCACCTGCTCGCCCCATCCGGTGAGGGTCCGCACCAGTTCCGCGCCGACATTGCCGGTGGCGCCGGTCACCAGGATCATTTCGTCTCCGTCTTCGTCTTCGTCTTCCAGTTCGGCGGTGCACAGTGTTCGCGGCCCGCTTCTTGCGAGCCGGGCCGCGAACGGGCAATGCCCGGCTCGGTGGACTCGGTTGGGCCGATGTCGTTGCGTGAGGGATAGACGCGGGAGCGAACGCTCGCTGGTCCAGTTGTGTAGTCGCCTTCAGCGCCTGCTCAACGCTGTGCTCGTTCGGGATGTCTACAGCCGCGCGAAGGGTAGTGGTCTGATCGGCCAAAGCGTATCCGCTGTATCGGGGACCGGGTATTCGCCACTGCCGGGAAGCCGGTTCGCGGCAACTCTTCCGGGTACGTCCGTGCCGGGCGAATCGCGACTTGCGCATCGGTACGCAGTGGTGGCCCGACAACGGTGGCAAGCCCGGCTCGCGGGGTGTTCCGCGCGCGGCGGTGCCCGGCCGTCGACAGGGCCCGAGTTAGGCTCGCGCGGTGGATACTCCGTTACGGCTCGAGGTCATCGTGGCCAGTGTGCGTCCGGAGCGGTTCGCGCCGGTGGTCGCGGACTGGTTCCTGCGTACGGTGCGCGCACATTCCGAATTCGACACCGGTGTCATCGATCTCGCGCACACACCGTTGCCGGTGGAACTCACCGAGAACGACGAGACCGTGGCCTATCGCGCGCGGCTGCGGCAGGCCGACGCTTTCGTCGTCATCACCTCCGAGTACAACCACGGCTATCCGGCGTCGCTGAAGACGGCCTTCGACACCGCGAAGCACGAGTGGCGCGCGAAACCCATCGCTTTCGTCTCCTACGGCGGACTTTCCGGCGGGCTGCGTGCGGTAGAGCAACTACGCCAGGTCGTCGCCGAAATCCACATGGTGTCGGTGCGCGAGACGGTCAGCTTCCACCAGGCCAAGAAGGCGTTCGATGCAACGGGCGACACTCGTGATGGCGCCGCCATCGACGCGGCGGAACGAATGTTGCGCCAATTAGGCTGGTGGGCGCGCACTTTGCGATCCGCCCGCGCTGCTGACCCGTATCCCGGTTGACCGCTACCCGGCTCGGCCGATGTGGTCGGCTTGTCGGAAACCGATACCGGCGCTGGGTCGGCCTGCACCGTGCCGGTGCGTAGTACCAAGTGGTTGCCGATCACGCCGAGTCGGTGGATATCCGGATCGGCGCGATCGGCAGGCCGGGTCGGCTAGGACACTCGTCAGAGAAAGCGCGGACGAGTCCGCAGTATCACTTCATTCACATTCACATTCACGAGTGAAGATCGTCGCCGTCGGGTAGTTCCGTTGTACGGCGCACCTCGACCGGCGCAACGACTTGGGTCGATCACACGGAGGTCGAACTTCCGGCGTGGATCGTTTGTCGCAATGTGAGCTGACGATTACCAGTTCGCCGACCAAACGTACTTGAATTTTTCCTTGTCCGGCTGCTGGGAATAGCAGCGACTGATCGACGGATGCTGCTTTTTGAGCTCCGAGCGCGCCGATTCGCAGTCCTTCTTGGTCGTGCAGCTGACCCCGAAACCTCCGGTGTGACAGCCGGACGGCAGCGCGTTCGCAACGCCCGGATTCAGCACCGCCGAGGCGATGCCGGCGGTCAGCAACGACGCGAAGACACAGGCCGATACCCTCATGAATTTCCCCTCCTGGAACTCCCAACCAGGACGGCCCGATCTCGAGCCGCCGTGCCAGACATTAGCTTTCCGATTTGGGAGCGTCAAAACGAATGTCGCCACCGGGTGAGTCGGCGTCGAATTCTTCCGGGCACGCGGACTCGCTATTTCTACTGCGGTTGCATTGCCCGGCGGCCGCGCGGCTGACCGATGTAGGTGGCTTCGCTGGGAATGGACACCAGGGTCAGGTCGACCTGCGCGGTGCCGGTGCGCAGCACCACATGGTTGCCGATCGCGCCGGGCTGGTGGATGGCCAAGTCGGGACGGCTGGCGGGCCAGCCCATCGGATCACCCGTGACATAGATGGTGGTGACGCCCGCGTGCGGGGCGGGCGCGAGTACCCCGTCCACCACCGTGGCGGTGAATCCCGCGTCGGACTGGTGTGTTTCGGCCGCGATGGTCAGTCGCTCCGGATTGCCGATCGTGGTGACCAGGTTCTCCCACGCCCGCGCCCGATCGGTGCGGATCAGGATCCGTTCGCCGACCGCGAGCGCGCGGAACACCAACTGCTGCGCCAGATACAGCTCGCCCGCGACGTACACCGTCGAGATGCCCGCGCCGACGATGCGGACCGCCACACCGTTTCCCTCGTCGTCCGACCCGATCAGCTGGCCGCAGCCGGAGGAGGGCAGGTGCAGATCGTCGACGATGTCGATCAGGTGCTCGATCATCGGGACGGTGTCGTCCACACCGGGAACCGCGAGCGGCAGATGGGCCAGCAGCCCGTCACGGTGGCGTCCGTTCATCGAGATCATGCCCGGCAACTCGGACCGCTCCGGCAGTTCCCGCGCGGTCAGCCGCCACGCGGCGCCGATGCTCACCGATTCGGCCGAACTGCCGGGGCGCAGCCGCACCGCCACCGTCGTTCCACGCGAGGGAGCCACCCAGAGCTGGGCGAGCAGATCGGACGCGAGCCGCTTGGGATCCACGGCGCTGCCGATGTTCACGTTGTTGCCGATTTCGGCATAGCGCCAGCGGTGTTCGAGCGTGCGCGGGTCGTAGCCACCGGTGATCTGCAGGACCGCTTTGCGAATCTCGGGCGCCGTCAGGATGCGGGCGTTGCAGTCGGCGTCCTCGAGTGTGCGCATGATCCGCTGGGTGGCGATGGTGACCGCGCGCGAGGCGCCTTCCGCTCCGCCGCCACGCCGGTCCGCGGCCTCCGGGCAGGCCACCGCGTCGAAACCGATCGCGAGCCACACCGTGCGGTGGGCGGTGGCGGGCAGCGGGCCGAGCAGCGATTCGTAGATCTTGCCCGCGGGTGTGCCGGAACGGCTGCGGTGCCCGTGGCTGATGATGTCGATGCCGCTGAGCAGGATGTCGTGCTGGTTCAGGCATTTCGCCAGCTCGGCGAGCGGAAGCAGGTGCGAGGCGTGCACCGTGGTGCGGGCGATCCTGGTCAGCCCGCCGGGTGGGGGCAGCACCTCGACCACCGTCACCACGCGGCTGCCGTCCCAGTACAGGCCGAGGGAACGTCCGTCCGTGCCGCGGAAGTCGACGGTGTCGCCGAGCTCGTAGTCACGATGGGTGAGATAGCGCCAATACGTGGCGATCCAGTCCAGCAGGGTGCGTTTGGCGACGGGAACCAGCGGGATCAGTGCGACGCCGACCGCCACGGCGAACGCGGGAAGTCCCGGCAGGCCGGCGAACAGCGTGACGACTCCGGCGATCAGCCCGATGATCTGCGCGATCAGCAGGTTCTGCATCGAGACGCGCCCGAGAAGCGGTCGTGGTGCCGCGCCTGCCGGTTCCGCCATCCTCGTCCCCCAAAGTACCCGATATCGGCCGGTTCGCTGTGGCCGAGCTGAACAAGAGTCCTCGGGAACTGTACTGTGTTCCGCGAACGTGAGCACTGTTCGGGGGAGGAATAATGCCTTCAAAACCCACCACACGCTGGCAGGTGAGCGGCTACCGCTTTCTGGTCCGGCGGATGGAGCACGCTTTGGTACGCCGGGACGTGCGAATGCTGCACGACCCCATGCGATCCCAGTCCCGCGCTTACGCGGCGGGACTGATCCTGGCGTGTGTCGTCCTGGCAGGCTGCGGCGTGCTCGCGTTGCTTCGCCCCCAGGGCAAGATCGGCGACGACAACAAGATCCTGATCGGCAAGGATTCCGGCGCCGTCTACGTGGTGATCGACGACGTGGTGCACCCGGCCCTCAACCTCGCCTCGGCCCGCCTGGCCGCGGGCGAGGCGGCCAAGCCCGCCACCGTGAAGGAGTCCGAACTCGGGAAGAAACCGCGCGGCCAATTGATCGGCATCCCAGGCGCTCCCGGCTCGCTGCACTTCGACAAGGAGGGCGAGGGGCGGGCCTGGACGGTGTGTGACTCGTTGAAGACCGACGGCACCGACGACCGAAACACCTCCGTGTTGATCGGCGACCTGGAACTCGGCGACAAGGCGTCGGCGATGGGTACGGACAAGGCGCTGCTGGTGAAGGGCAAGGACGCGACTTACCTGATCTGGAATAAGACGCGCGCCCGTGTGGATATCAACGACCCGACTGTCGCCGGCCCGTTGGGGATTCGTGGCATGACGCCCCGCCCGATCAGTGAGGGACTGTTGAACGCGATTCCCGAGGTCGACGCGATCGTGCCGCCGAAGATCGATGATCCGGGCGGGCAGCCGTCCTACTCGATCAACGGTCTACGCATCGGCACGGTCGTCCAGGTGACCGGCAAGTCGAATGAGAACTCCGTCGTCCTGCATGACGGCCTGCAGCCCATCAGTGCCTTCACCGCCGAGGTCATCCGCAGCTCGCAGCGCAACCCGGATCACGGCACCGCCATCGGTGACTTCGAGGCGAGGCATGCGCCGGTGTCACATGCGTTGAAGGTCGACTCTTACCCCGCGGTCGCGCCGACCATCATCGAGCCCAAAGCGCGACCGGTGAGTTGCTTGTCCTGGAAGCCCATCCCGGGAGTCGCGGGCAACGCCGACGTCGCCTTGCGTGCGGAACTCGCCATCATCGACGGCAGCGACCTGCCGATGTCGAGCAGCGCCAGACTGGTTACGCTCGCCCAGGCGGACGGCAGGGGTGACAACGTCGACTCGGTGTACTTCAAGCCTGGTTCGGGCGCGTTCGTCCAGACCACGGGCATCGAACCGGACAGCCGCCGCAAGGACAGCATGTTCTACATCGCCGACACCGGCGTCCGCTTCGGCATCAAGGACAACGACGCCGCGAAGGCGCTTGGTATGGACAAGGAATCGGGCGTGACGCCCGAACCCGCGCCCTGGCCGATTGTCGGGCTGCTCGCGAGCGGCCCCACCCTCAGCCGTGAGGGCGCTATGGTCGCCCACGACGGTGTCGCTCCAGACTCCTCACCCGCTAAGCAGCCGGTGGCCTCGGCGAAATAATCACATGGCCGATGTCTGACGCCTGGCCCATGGCCATGACGTAGATCACTTGTCTGACTTCTGCTCGGCGGGAACCGAACTCCTCCAACCGACATCCAACCCTTGTGACGGACCGAGTTTTGTTACCAAGGTTCGTCGCCACATTGCCGTGCAGCAACTGCTGAACGGTGGGTCAGGAAAGGGGTTCGCATGAATAGTAAGATTTCGGCGCTGGCATCGCTTGCTGCATCGGTTGCCGTAATCGGGGGAGTCTGTGCGTTCAATGCGGGGCCTGCGTACGCGGATCCGCTTGTCAAGTACCCCAGTTCGGAAGCATGCGAGAAGGAAGCGGCGAGACGCAACGCCGATTCTCGGAGGCAAAATGCGGAGTCGACTGCCCCTGGCGTCACTTATTACTGTGAGCCGTGGGAGTGGGTGGAAAACAAATCGTGGGGCTTGTTTGTCAAGGCCAATTCTTACCCCTGACCGAGTCGCATGATTCCGAGCGGTTGTAGCCCCTGGGCGACAGCTACAACCGTTTCCGGCCGGTTACTCGTCCGCCCGGATGCCGAATCGGCGGCGGATCGGGAACGAGGCGAGCATGCCCAGAACCAGTAGTCCGGCGACGCCGCCGCTGCCGATCAGCGCCACGTCTCGTGCGCGATGGTCGGGCGGTGGGGGCGGCGCCGGAACTTGCAACTGCACACTGGAGGCTGCCGCGGGTCGCTTGGGTGGGAGCGTTTTCGGTACTTCGGCGGTCAGCGCGGCAATCGGATCGACAGCGCCGTAGCCGACGTAGGGGTTCCACCCTTCTGCAGGGGCGTGCGCGGTGGCCTGGATGCGTTTGATGACCTCCAGAGCGCTCAGCTCCGGGAAACGCGCTCGCACCAGTGCGGCTACGCCCGAAACCAGCGGGGTGGCAAAACTGGTGCCCTGAATCGGCCCGAGTTTTCCTGATTGCTGCACGCTGCCGAGTTGGACCGCAGTTCCTTTGCTGTTCGGCTCGTTGAACAGTGGATCTAGGGAAGTGATGTTCTCGCCGGGAGCCGCTACGCCCAGCCATGGTCCGGGCACTGTGAATGTCGACGGCTGCCCGTTTCCGTTGATCGAACCCACAGCGAGCACATAGTCGTCATAGCGGGCCGGCGACACGTTCAGGTCTACCTTGCTCCATGGGTCTCCCGTGGGGTCGAGAGGATCGATGACTGCGTTGGTGCCCTTGCAGCCATCGGTGTTCTCGCCACTGTTACCAGCAGCTACCACGATGACCACGTCCTTCTCGATCGCGGCATACCGGACGGCGGCGCCCAGTTCGGTATCTTCGAAAGGCTCCGAAGTCGGCTTGCACGCGACTTCGGATACATTGATCACGGTAGCTCCCATGTCCGCCGCGCGACGGATCGCCGACGCCATGGTGCGAGTGGTGCCGTATCCCTGGGGTAGCGCATCGGGCCCTTTGTCCCGATTCGCGCCCTCTTTCTGGTAGAGCTTGCTGGTCTGGCGGATAGTGAGGATTCGCGCCTCCGGGGCGACTCCAGAGAAGCCCTGACCGTCGACCTCTGTCGCCGCTATCAGCCCCGCGACCAACGTCCCATGCGCATCGCAGTCCTCGGTTCCGTCACTATTGCTCACATAGTCGCCGCCCGCGATCAATCCCGGTAGGCGCGGATGACGCGCGACACCGGTGTCGATGACGGCCACGAGTTGGCCTGCGCCCTTGGAGAATCGCCAGGCGTGCTCCAGGTCGAGGGAGCGTTGTGCCTCTGGCGTCGAGGGCCCGTTGCCTCCGGAACCGGTACTGACGCATGAAGTATTCGACGCCCGCTCGGTCTTGTCCGGCGGAGCGGCCGGCTCACCCGGCGGCGGTGGCGTATTCGGGCTCACGGTGGGCTTGTCTGCCCGTGCATGCGGGATTCCGGCGGGTGCGCCGAGCCCGACGGAGACGCCGAGCGCCAGCACGCATGCTGCCGTCCCTAACCGAACCGCCCGGAAACAACTGTTGTGCCGCTGTTTCGAACTCATCGGCCCGAGCTCACAGCCCGCGGACGAGGGCGTAGAGATCCGTCACCCAGAAGACCAGCGGCAGTACCGCGGCGACGAACGTGTACTCGAGCAGTTCGACGCCGCGGCGCATCGGCGGCGTGGCCGACTGGTTCGGGATGATGACGCCGAGGATCAGCGCCGCGACCAGGACCACCATCGCCGCGCCGAAGACGGCCAGCGGCTGGTGCATCGCGAAACCGGCGCCCACCAGCATGATCAGCACGATGCCCGCGCCGCCGGCGATGAGCACGACGGCCTGCTCCGCGCCCGCGTAGGTGCGGCTGCGGAACATCAGCACCGCCGCGCAGACCAGTGCGAGCGCGATGCCCTGCCAGTACGGGTCGTCGGAGGCCGGGTCGGTGGCGGCGAGCGCGCCCGTGGCGGTGACCAGCGTGGTCGCCGCGACCAGGCCCGCGAGGTACTTGCGAGCGTGTTCGGACTTCACCCGCAGCGCCTCCATGGTCGGCAGCGCGCGGTGATCGTCCGGGTCGTCCTCGGTGGGATCGATGGGGGTGCCCGGCGAAGGGACCGGCGGCAGCGGCAGTTTCGCCAGCAGCATGGACACCCGGGGCGCCAGGGAGAGCCCGCCGAGGCCGAGCGCCGCCGCGCCAGCGCCGATCGCGCGCTCCGGATGGTCGGTGAGCAGGCCGACCAGCGCCGCGGGCACCGCGTATGTCGCGAGCGTAGCGACGCCGATGAACAACGCGAGACCGACGCCGATGACCCGCCAGGCCAGGATCGCCGTCGCCCCCGCGAGAACCGATCCGAGCAGGATGTGCGCCCAGCCGTAATCGTCCGGCACGAAGAGCACGCCCGCGCTGAACGCGGGGGGCAGTGCGCACCCGCCGAGCACCAGTGCGGTGCCGGTGTCGCCGTACATCCTGCTCAGCACCATCGCGCTCACGACGAGCAGAATCGCGACGACCAGCGCGATCGAGCCGCCCACCCCGATCGGCAGCGAGCCGGGGGACAGCAGCAGACCCAGGCAGCCGACCATCATGGTGATCGCCGCGAGCACCGAGCCGGTGATCCGCGCGATCCGCGGGGTCCAGCTGCGGTAGTGGTCGGTGTCGGCGATCGCGACGTTGTACATGATGTCGTCGAACAGCGGTGTCGGCGCGGTGTGCGAGGCGCTTTCCAGCATCAGCAGTTCGCCGTCGCGGACACCGTGCTCGCCGAGGCTGAGCGAGTTCGAGAACGGCGGATGGCCGATCCGGGCGAGCACCCATTCCGCGGGCTCGTAACGCTCGCCCTCGTTGTCGAAATCGTTGCTGCGGCTGTGCTGGGCGACCATGTCGACCACACTCGGAATCACCAGCGCGACCGGCACGTCGACCGGTATGGCCATGTCGACCTGAGTGTGCTTGGCCAGAATCGTCACCCGGGCGAGATCGGGAGCGCGGACGATCCCGCGCGAGGATTCTTCGTCGATGTGGTCAAGTCGCGCGTGCGTCAAGCTTCCCCCAACTCGGTCTTCTACCTCGTGATTCCGCGGCCCCGCAGGCCGGGGGCGAGCTTGCGAACCCACGGTCCGGGCAGCAGAATGCTGGTCGAACTGTACGACATGTCGGCTGTGACCTCTACACTGAGGCCGGATCACAGCTGGCCGAAGGGGGATTCTCGTCGATGAGCACTGTCCGCTTCCAGCGCCGTGCGCGCCGCGAGATGCCTCGAACACCCGGTGGCGAGGTCACGCTGCAGCCCCCGCCCGAAATCCCCCGGGTCACACCGGGAAACCTCGTCATGAAGCTCATGCCCGTCGTGATGGTGATCGGCATGGTCGGCATGATGGCGTTGCTGTTCACCCAGGGCGGCGGTATCGCCTCCAACCCGATGAGCATGATGTTCCCGCTCATGATGATGTTCTCGATGGTCGGCATGTTCGCCGGTCAGGGCGGAGGCAAGGGGCAGAAGGCCGCCGAGGCGAACGAGGATCGCAAGGATTACCTGCGTTACCTCGACCAGGTTCGTAAGGACGTCGACGAGACCGCAGCGCAGCAGCGGGCTTCCGTCGAATGGAGCCACCCGGAGCCGGGACTGGTCTGGATGCTCGCAGGCACCAGCCGCATGTGGGAACGACGGGCGGGGGACAAGGACTTCTGCCACGCCCGCATCGGTCTCGGCGGGCAGCGCCTGGCCACCAGGCTGGTCGCCCCCGAGACCGGCCCGGTCGAGGAACTCGAGCCGATCGCCGCCGTCTCGCTGCGCCGCTTCGTTCGCGCCCATTCGACCGTGCCCGACCTGCCGACCGCCATCGCGGTCAAAGGCTTCGCCACCATCGCGCTGGACGGCGACCGGGCACAGGCGCGCGACATGACCCGCGCGATGCTGGTGCAGCTGTGCATGTTCCAGGCGCCGGACCAAGTGCTCGTCGCGGTCGTCTGCGGACCGGACACCGCGCCGGAGTGGGAGTGGACCAAGTGGCTTCCGCACACCCAGCATCCCGACGCGCAGGACGGCATCGGCACCCAGCGCATGTTCTACGGTTCGATCCGGGAGGCCATGGCCGGGTTGCATCCGTTGCTCGGCAATCGGGTCAGGTACTCGCGCAACCAGCCGGCCAACGCGAACATGGTGCACATCGTCTTCGTGGTGGACGGCGGTCTGCTCGAGGCCGAAGACGATCAGCTGCGCGAGTCCGGCTACGAGGGCGTCACCATCATCGACCTGTGCGGTTACGCGCCGCGCTTGGCGGTGTCACGCGGCATCAAGATGATCGTCGAGAACGGCGAGTGCGTCGGCCGTGGCGCCACCGGCAATCAGGAGCGCTTCGCACTGATCGACCGGATCAGCCCCGAGCAGGCGCAGCAGGTGGCGCGCAGACTCGCGCCCTACCGCGCGGCCACGCAGCGCAGCAGCGACGTGGAAACCGACGACTCCGAGGTGATCTCGACCTGGAGCCAGCTGATGGGTCTCGGCGACATCGGCGCGTTCAACCCGGAACACGCATGGCGACCGCGCTACGGACGGGAACGCCTGCGCGTGCCGTTCGGGGTGGGCGCCGACGGCCTCCCGGTGGAGCTGGACATCAAGGAGGCCGCCGAGAACGGCATGGGCCCGCACGGTCTGTGCATCGGCGCCACCGGTTCCGGTAAGTCGGAGTTCCTGCGCACCCTCGTGCTCAGCCTGCTGGCCACGCACTCGCCCGACCAGTTGAATCTGGTGCTGGTCGACTTCAAAGGCGGCGCGACGTTCCTCGGCTTGGAGGGTGTTCCGCACGTCGCCGCCGTCATCACCAACCTGGAGGAAGAGGCCGACCTCGTCGACCGCATGAAGGACGCCCTGGCCGGTGAGATGAACCGCCGCCAGGAAGTGCTGCGGGCCGCGGGCAACTTCGCCAACGTCTCCGAGTACGAGAAGGCCAGGGCGGCCGGCGCCGACCTGGATCCGCTGCCCGCGCTGTTCGTGGTGCTCGACGAGTTCTCCGAACTGCTCACCCAACACCCGGATTTCGCGGAGTTGTTCGTCATGATCGGCCGCCTCGGCCGCTCGCTGCACGTACATCTGCTGCTCGCCTCGCAGCGCCTGGAAGAAGGCAAGCTCAAGGGCCTCGAGGCCCACCTGTCCTACCGCATCGGCCTGAAGACGTTCTCCGCCAACGAGTCCCGTCAGGTGCTCGGTGTGCCGGATGCCTACAACCTGCCGAACAACCCCGGTGGCGGCTACCTGAAGGCGGACTCCGGCGAGATCCAGCGCTTCCAGGCTTCCTATGTCTCCGGCCAATATGTCGGCGGTGGCTCGCAGCGCGACATGATCGTGGCCACGCAGTCCGGCGAGATCGACGTCAAGGCAAGGCCGTTCACCGCGACGCATGTCGGCTTCCGCGCGGCGGACCGCGTTCCGCTGCCGCCCGAACCGAGCCTCGAGCCGGAGCAGGACGAGGACGGCGAGCAGATGTCCAACCTGAACATGCTGGTCTCCCGGATCCGCGGCCACGGCCGCCCGGCGCACGAGATCTGGTTGCCGCCGCTGGACGAGGCACCGACGCTCGACCAGCTCCTCCCGCGCTCCATCCTCACCGGCGAGTACTCCGCGGTGTCCACGCTGCGTGCCCCGATCGGCATCGTCGACCGGCCCTACGACCAGCGCCGCGACCCGATGGTCATCGACCTGTCCGGCGCCCGCGGCAATGTCGCCATCGTCGGCGGTCCGCAGTCCGGTAAATCGACGGCGCTGCGCACCCTCATCATGGCGATGTCGTTGACGCACACCGCCGAGCAGGTGCAGTTCTACTGCCTCGACTTCGGTGGCGGCACCATGTCGAGCCTGCAAGGGTTGCCGCACGTCGGCTCGGTCGCCAGCCGATTGGACGAGGACCAGGTCCGGCGCACCATCGCGGAGATGACCACCATCGTCCGGCAGCGCGAGGCGCGCTTCCGGCAACTCGGCATCGAATCGATGACGGACTTCCGCAGACTGCGCGCGATGGATCCGGCCAGTAGTCCGGGCGCCGCAGGCGCGCACGAGGATCCGTTCGGCGACGTGTTCCTGGTGATCGACGGCTTCAGCTCGATCCGCCAGGACTTCGAGATGCTCGAGCAGACCATCATGAACCTCGCCGTGCAGGGTCTGTCCTACGGCGTGCACGTGGTCATCGCGCTGAACCGCTGGGCGGAGGCGCGGCCCGCGCTGAAGGACCAGATCGGCACCAGGATCGAGCTGCGCCTCGGTGATCCGATGGACTCCGATCTGGGTCGCAAGTTCGCCTCACTGGTCCCGCAAGGGCGGCCGGGCCGCGGTATGACCCCCGAGTGCCTGCACATGCTGACCGGCCTGCCCCGCATCGACGGCACCCCCGACCCGACCAACCTCACCCAGGCCGTCGCGGACGCGGTCGCCACCATCGCCAGGCTGACACCGGGCCGTCATGCCCCGCAGGTGCGCATGCTGCCCGAACAGCTTCCGCGCGAACAACTGCTGTACCTGGCCGGCGATTGGCCCTCGCAGGTCGACCCGAACGCGAAGTGCCTCCGAATCCCGTTCGGTATCAACGAATCCGAGCTGGCACCGGTGTACATCGACTTCGCGGAGAGTCCGCACTTCATCATCATCGGTGACACCGAATCGGGGAAGACGACGCTGTTGCGCTCGCTGATCGAGGGCATCGCCGCGTCCAACACCCCCGACAAGGCCCGCTTCATTCTCGGCGATTACCGGCGCAGCATGCTCGGGCTCGTTCCAGAGGGATACCTCGCGGGCTATGGTTCCACGGCGCCGCAGTTCACCCAGAACATGAACGACCTGGCCGCCTATGTCAGCAAGCGCACCCCTGGCTCGGATGTCACTCCGCAGCAGTTGCGGGATCGCTCGTGGTGGAGCGGGCCGGAACTGTACGTCATCATCGACGATTACGACTTGGTCGCCACCTCCGCGGGCAACCCGGTCCAGGCGCTGCTCGAGCACTTGCCCCACGCCAGGGACCTCGGCTTCCACGTGATCATCGCCCGGCGTTCGGGTGGTGCGAGCAGGGCGATGTTCGAGGCGACGCTGGCCAGGATGCGGGACCTGGGCTCGGCGGGCCTGATTCTGAGCTGCAGCAAGGATGAAGGCGTCCTGATGGGCACCAAGCGGCCGAGTCCGATGCCGCCGGGTCGAGGCACCTATGTCACCCGGAATATGGAGGGCCTGGTGCAGACGGCGTGGATGCCGTCGCCCTGATGTCCGAGGTCGAGCTCGTCGTCACGGAAGCGCGTATCTGGGCGCGCGGCGCCGACACGCACTGGGACATGCCACCGTCGGTCGTTCTGGGCAGCAACGATTTCGACCTCGTGGTGGGGCAGCCGCTGACGCCGCCCACCCAGGTCGGTTCGGTGATCCAGTTCATGCCCGCCGACGCCATCGCCCTGCCGCCACGCACGCCTTCGGTGGTGGACGCGATGGGCGCTGTCTTCGCGGGTCTGCTCGAGAATCTGCGTGTCGCGGCCCCCTGTGCCCGGATGACATTGATCTGCCCCACCGATTGGGGCGCCGGCCGTCGCGGCGTGCTCGACCAGGCGGCGCGCCGCTACGCCACGGACGTCGTATTCGAGGACATCGCGGTGCGTTCGGTCGCGTCCGACGAGGGCACCAGCCATAGCAGGCGAACCCTGGTACTGGAGTTCGGAATGCTGGCCACTACGGCCTCAGCGGTCATCCGCAGCCATCGCGGCGTGCATCTCGAATCCTGTGAATACGAGCCGACCCTCGCGTTGGCAGAAATCACCGCGGAATCAGCCGGATACGCCGGTTTGTGCAGCCTGATCGCTCGGTTGCTGGACAGCGGTCCGATCGATCTCGTGCAAGTGGTCGCTATCGCGGATCCCTCGAAACTCGACCTGCTCCGTGCCGCGATCGATCAGACCGCGGGGGCCGAGGTCGAGCTACGTCCCGTCGCCGGTGCCGATCTCGTCCAAGGCCGTCGGGCCGAGCCGAACGACCGGCGCGAAGCGTCGACCGCCCCGACCGAGTGGATGCAATCGCTCCGGGAACGCGCCGCCGCCCAGCAGCCCCGACACGACACAGCTCGTTTCGCGGCAGTCGCCGTCGCGGCCTTGGCGGTCGTCGCTCTGATCGTCGCCGGTGCGGTCATCTTGTCCGGTCGCCGAGGTGAAGAGACGGCAGCGGCGCCGGATACGGGAGCGGCATCGCCGATCGCCGCGCCGCCGCCGATCGGCCCGCCGGGTGAGGCGCCACCGGAAGCATTCGGCCGCCTTCGATTCCGCGTTCCGCCCGGCTGGCGCGTCACCCAATCGCCCGATACCGGACGTGCTCGTCTCGATTTGGTGCCCGAAGCCGGTGCTCGGCAGCGAATCACGGTGATGCAGGCACCGCTGACGGCGTCGTCCAGTTATGCGCAGGTCGCGGCGAAGCTGGAGACACAGATGGCTCAGCGGCCGCCGGGGGTACTGACCGACTTGCAGCGCGACGTCATGTTCGGTGGCCGTTCCGGCTTGGCCTACCTGGAACATCCGGGAGACGGATCAACCGTCCACTGGCATGTTCTGCTGGAGTTCGGGATTCAGATCAGCATCGGCTGCCAATACGCGGGAGACGAGTGGGGGCAATTGGAGGCCCCGTGCTCGCATTTCGGAGACACCGTCCGCGTCGTCCCGTGACCTGTGCGGCGGTGCCGTACTTGATCGAATCTTGCTCTGTGCAGAACGATTCGAGCCCCCGGTACCAAACGTACCGGGGGCTCGAATCAGCCGAGACGGGATCTCAGAAGAGGCCCGCCAGCGCGGTGTCGGTGCCCTGCAGGTCGGAGTTTCCGCTGCTGACCATCTTGCCCGCGCTTTCCAGCGTGGTGTTGAGCTGCGTGACCTGTGTGTTCCACTGGGCCTGCAGCGAGGCGAACGCGTCGTTCGCGTCACCCTTCCAGTAGTTCGTCACGAAGTCGGTGACCTGCTTGTGGAAATCCTCGAGCATGGTCATGACGCTGCGCGCCTCGGCCACGATGGCCTGGGCGCCCGCCTCGACCTCGCCGAAGTTGGAGGCAATCCGACCGGGATCGTTCGCTACCATGTGGAGCTCCTTGTTGTCTGTGGTACGGCTATCGGATCAGGGAAGGTCCAGGCTGGAGGCCTGCGCGGCCACCTGCTGGGCGAACTGCTGGTCCTGATCGGCGAACTTCCGTCCAGCGTGGGCGAGCTTGTCCGACGTCTGATCCAGCTGGTCGTTCAGCTTCCGCGCCTGGGCGAAGTAGCTGTCCATGAAGGTGTCGAACGCCTGACGCGCCGCACCGCTCCAGGTGGCGGTGGTCTGATCCGACTTGCTGTTCAGTGCGGTGATCGCGGTCTGCAGATCCTGGTGCCGCTGCCGGCAGTTGTCCACAAACTTCGAGATCGCCTCTTCACTCGCTTCGAGCTGTCCTGCCATTTCGGCTCCTTTCGGTTCCCGTCTCGGCCAACGGCGGAAGCCTCAGTTGGCCTGTACATCTGGTTGGACGCGGTGTGGCCCTGATCGGTTCCATCCGACTCGAAATAGTTCGGCATCGCCCCACGGGATCAGGGCCCTGCGCCCTTCGGCCCGGCTCTTCCGTGATTTCGGCGGCCGCGTACGGGCCTGCTCGGAAGACCACGACGCAATCCGGGTCCGCATGACTTGTAACGCCAGCGCTCGGCTCCCCTCCTTCCCCCTGCTCGCTGCTGTAATGATCGGCGAGTGGGCTGGCTGCGGTACACCTTACCGAACGCCTAAGTTCGCCGCTACCAGCAGAATGGCGAAAACCAGCGGTCCCGGAATTCGAAAAGCCAACCAAGCCTTCGCTTCACCGAAGGTGACCGAATCACTTCACGCGATTGCGCAGCACCGGTACCAGACGGTCGAGCAGGGTCTGTTCGGAGGATTCGCTCCAATTGCGGACCGCGGCGACGGCCGCGGGATCGTCCAGCGGAATCACCGTGGCGCGCGTGCCCGCCACTTGGTAGGGCAGACCGAGCAGTCCACCGCCACCGGCCTTTTCGTCGCTGCGCACGGCCAGCACGTACCCGTCCGCCGCGGCCTCCAGCCTGGTGGAGCCGGTCAGTTCCCGAGGCGAGGCCTCGTCGCCCTGACGTGCGTAGTTGAGGTTGTAGACGAATCCGAGATCCTCCAGGAATTTCGTCTGCGGGGTGCCACCCAGGAAGATCGAGACCTGCGAGCCGCGTGGCACGTCCACCATCGTGATCGTCTTGCCGCGGAATACCGGATTGTCCGCCCGCGCCCGGTCCAGCGGCGCAAGGGCGGCCGTGCTGCTCGGCGTGGCGGCCGCGGACGCGGGACCGGACTCGTCCCGGTTCAGCGCCCAGATGCCGATTCCCGCGGCGAGGGCCACGGTCACGATGCCCGCGGCCGCGGCGAGCAGCCAGTTCTTGCGCGGGGGCGCGGCGGTCACCCGACCGGAGACGGCGACTCGGGGATCGGTCGCCGGCCGCGGATCGAAGACCTGGACCGGATAAGTGGGGGAAGTGTTGGTGGCGACGGGGTTGTAGCCGGGAGTGAGAGCGCTCGCGGCGGCGTCGGTGAATTCGCGGCAGCTGTGGAATCGTTCGGCCGGGTTCTTCGCCATGGCTCGGGCGAAGACGTGGTCGATGGCCTGCGGAAGGCCGGGATTGACCGCGGTGGCCAGCGGCGGGGGCTCGTGGAGATGGCCCATCATCACCAGCGCGGGTTGTGTTCCCGGGTAGGGGTTACGTCCGGTGAGCAGTTTGAAGAACGAGCACGCGAGGCTGTAGACATCGGCGCGGTGGTCGAGCGGGCTGCCGGTGAGCTGCTCGGGCGGGGCGTAGGCGATGGTGGCGACGAAACTGCCGGTCTGGGTGAGTTCGGTGGTGTCGTCGTTGGATTTGGCGACGCCGAAATCCGTGAGCAGGACGCGTTCTTCTTCACCGTCGGCGGGGGAGGAAAGCAGGAAATTCGCCGGTTTGACATCACGGTGCAGCAGGCACTTGCGGTGCGCGTAATCGAGTCCTTTACCGACCTCGGTCGTAATACGAAGGGCGCGCAGCGGATTCATCGCGTGCGGATCGCGGGCCAGTTCGGCGGCGGCATCGGTGCCGTCGACGTATTGCATGGCGATCCACAACTGGCCGTGTTCCTCACCGCGGTTGTAGACCGAGACGATGTTCGGATGGTCGAGCCCGGCGGCGAGATTGGCTTCGCGTTCGAAACGGGTGCGGAACTCGTAGTCGCGGCTGAGTTCGCCGCCGAGCACCTTCAGCGCGTCGGTTCTGGGCAGGCTGGGATGTTTGGCCAGATAGACCGTGCCCATGCCGCCCGCGCCGAGCACCCGCAGGATGCGGTACCCGCCGACGATGGTCCCGGGGCTCATCGGCATCTTCACGATCTCCTGACTCCACGCGGGCCGCTGGCGTTCGCCCCGCAGCATACTCGACCCGATGTGCGACGAAAATGCGGCATTATCGGCTGTTCGCGAAAACGGAATATTGTGCGGCAGCGCGCTGCTGAGCGTCCAGCAGTTGATTCGCCGCGACGAATCCGACGTATTCTTTGTACGCGACGACGCAGGTGAATCGCCGGTCGTCGAATAGTCCGGACCGGTTCTCCACACATGCCGAATCGGGCAGATGCGGCGGCGGATCGGCCGGACGGGCAACCACCGTGGGCGTGATACGTTCCGTGACAACCCGCCGCGCCGTCTCCGCATCGGCGGTGCGGATCACCAATGTGTCGCCGTTGGCCGCGAATTTCTCGGCGCCCATCGCTGTGAAACGTTGTTTCGCGTAATCGAGGTCTCCGGTGTATTGCATGATTCCGCGCAGGCCGAACAGCGCGTTCGAATCGTCGTAGCTCGGAGACTGGACCTTGGACGGATTCAGGGTGCGGCTCAGCAGATGGTCGGGGTCCCAGGGCAACCGCAGCATCTCTTCTTCGGTCAGCGGAGGGAGCTGGTCGAGCAGGGGCAGCTGAACGTCGTACGCCTTCTCCGCCAGCGCGACGAGGGCGGCGCGGTCGGGAGCGTTCGCCGAAAGGAGGAACGCCACTACGTAGGAGCCGTGCGCGAGCATCGTGCGCAGGAAAGGCGAGCCGGGACGCCAGTGCGCTCGCGCCTGTGGCTGCCGCGGCAGTGTGACCGGCTCGTTCTGCTCACGGTAGGCGCCGAAATCGGCGTCGTAGAACTCGGTCGCGGCCTGCCGGGCGCGCTCCGGGTCGGGGAACTGCATGACGATCGTGCCGACCGTCGTGGAATTGGGGCGGGGCTTGGACGGCCATCCCGACGGGATCAGGCTGATGTCCTGATCGGAGCCGTTGGTGTGGAACCCGAACATCATCCGGTTGCGTTCCGCGATCGGCCGCAGGTCTGCCGGGTTCCCGAGTTCGCCGGGCAGCGTCCCTTTGCTGATGCTGGAGGGCGTCCAGCTGTACTTCATCCTGGGGTCGATGTCGTAGGCCGACGCGACGTGGTCGGCCAGCCGCATCGCGGCAACCTTGTTCATGTCGATGAACAGCGGCTGGTAGTCGTCGTCGTGCGCGTTCGGCGGCTCGGTGGGGTAGTTGCCGGTGTCGAGATTGCGAATGTCGATCTCACCCGGCTGCGCGGTCCCCGTCATCGTCGAACCACAGCCGGTGAGGATCGCGGCGGTCACCGTGCACGCGAGCACGGCGACGGCGGTGCGGAATTTCGTCATGCGGCATTCACCAACAATGCGTACTGGGCGGAGATGCGTTGTTGCGCGTCGAGCAGCTGATGCGACCACGCGAACGCCGTGTAGCGGTCGTAGGCCACCGAGCAGTAGAACCGGACGACCACCGTCTTGTTGCCGATGTATTCCTTGCAGTGCGCGGCGGGCAGGCCTTTCGGCGACTCGGCGGCGCGGAATTTCTTCGACAGCCCGCCGCGCTGCTCGCGCAACTGGACGGCGGCGTCGGCGTCGCGCGTGCGGAACAGATCGGTCCCGTCGGTGGCGTACCGATCGACCCCCGCGGCTTCGATGATCCTTCGGTCCTCGGCCGAATCGGTGGTGAAGTGCAGGGCGCCTGCGCCGGTGTACGCGCCCGGCGGGTCGATCCAGGAGTCTTCCCGGGGTCGCGGCAGAGCCCGGTTGAGCATGCCGTCCATATCGATCGGCGCTGTCATCAGCTGATCGACGGGGGTCGGAGTGAACCGGCCGATCGCCGGGACGACGGTGTCGAGGCTCTTCTCGACCAGGTTGAGCATCGGCGGGAGGTCGACCTTCTCCAGGAAGATCTTCACGTAGTCGAAGACCCAGGTGTAGACGACGAATTTGCCGGTGGCGAACCACGACCCGATCGACTGTTCCTGCGGCTGCCAATGGGCGTGCGCGGCGGGGTACTTCGGGATCTGCACCGGCGTGTTCCGGTTGTTCGCCTCGAAGTCGACGCGTTCCAAAGCCGCTGCTGCGGCGGCCGCCTTCTGCTCGTCCGGGAAGATCAGCACGGCGTTGACCAGGTCGGTGCCGCGGTTGTCCGGCGCGCTGCCCGCGCTGCTGAGGAACCCGGCGACGAAATCCGGTGCGGCCTCCGCGAAGCGGGAGACTTGCATGATGCGGCCGAGTGAACCCTTCGGATCGATGAACACCTTGGCGATGGACGGATTCGCGGAGACGAACGCCGGGTCGATATCCGACGACAGCGGGACGAAGTTCGCCAGCCGCTCCGCCTCGATCATGCGCGCCTGCTCGGGATTCTTCGCCGTAGCGAGCGCACGCGGCGTCGTCGGGTAACTGCCCACGTCGAGCTGAGCCAGATCGACGGGCTGCGCGGGCCGCTCCGTCGCGGCCTCGGAGCCGTCGCACGCGCCGCCGCCCAAGGCGACGGCGCCGGCCAGCACCAGGGCACAGGCGGTTCGAATCGGTCTGGACATAGCGCCGTGCTGCACTCTTCCCTCCCCTGACTGCGGTAGTTGCGCCGGATCCTACGTGGGCCGACCCATGGCCCGGGATCGCGAAGGCGCCGGGCGCCTACCGCTGCTCATCTCAGAAACTGTTCGCCAACAGCGCGTACTCCGCGGCGACCTTCTGTCGTACGTCCGGTTCCTTATCACTGGTGACGACTCCGACGTACCGCTTGTACGCGACGTAGCAGCGGTACTTGTACTCCCGGTCCGGGTCACCCTTGCTGTTGAGCTGGAGGCACTTGGCACCGGGGACGTCCTTGGGAGCGCCGAGGGTGTCGTAGTGCGCGCCTTCGCTTTCCAGCAGGCCGGTGACCAGCTTCTGGGCCGCGGCCGCGTCGCGGGTGCGTGCGACGTAGCTGTCGTCGACGAGGCCGATGTGGTCCACGCCCGCGTCCTCGATCAGGCGCAGGTGTACCGACTCGTCGTCGGCGCGGTGCACCGTGTGGTATCCGCCGTAGACGGCGAAGGTCGCCGGGTCGGGCGCGCGGTTCTTGCGGTCGGCTACCGCGACGCGGGCGAGCAGGTCATCCGGGTCGGCCTTCAGGGTGTCGAGTTTGCTCACCGGCGTCGCGGTGAACCGGTCCAGCTGCGCGACCTGGGCGGCCAGCGTTTTGTCGACCCACTTCACCAGGTCGTCGCCATCCGCGACGGGACGCTGGATGAACAAGGAGATGACGAATTCCTTGTGCGCCATGAAGGCACCGACGTTCGGGACGCCCGGCCGCCAGTGGATGTAGGCGTCGGCATACTTCGACGACGTCAGCTTGCGGTTGTCCGGCGAGACGGCGATGTCGACGTCCTCGAGCTCGCGGGCGGCGAGCTTCGCGGCGGCCTCGTCGGGAAAACGGAACAGGGCGTCGGTGACCGCGGTGGCATCCGGCGCCGGATTGGTCTGGCCTGCCGGGTCGGGGCGGTCGGCGCCGCTGGCCGCGTATCCGACGACCAGTTTGCGGTTGTCGAAGACCGGCCTGGACACCTTGGCCACGAAGCCCAATGCCTGCTCGGCATCCGCGACGACGGTGCTGCCGCGACCGAACTTCAGCACGGGGTCGATGCGCACGGTGGGGACCACGGCGTCCGACATCCGCATGCCCTCCAGCAGTGCGCCTTTGCCGCCGGCATCCTGGCTGTACTCGTGCTTGTCGACGGGATAGGTGCCGACTTCCAGCGTGCGTACGTCGATCTCGCCCGCGGTCGGCGTACCCTGCACGCCAGAGCAACCGGCCAGCATCCCTGCCAGTGCCAGACATGACGCGGTGAGCGCGATGCGTTGCGTCCGAACCATCTCAGGCCCCTCGTTCCTCCCGTTGCTGACACTGAAGTTACCCGACGGACGCCGGGGAGGGGGACCGATGGCCTTCGTATCGCAATACCCTTTGTCGGTACCCTTGTCGGTGTGACCACGACCCCGAACCACACCTCCGGCGGAGGCCGATACCGGTGAAGGATCGGCAGGTCGAGGTCGTCGTAGGCAGCCACGCCGTGGCGCGGGTCGCGGGCGCGGTGGTCGTGGTCGCGCACCGCAAGCCGGGCAGGCCGACCCAGGACTCGCCCGCCGTCGTCGCCCTCGAATCACTGGCCGAACTGGTGCGCGACGCGACCGATCGGGAGCCGGGCGGCCCCGGCGCCCTGGTGGCGCGGCAGGCGACGCGCTGGCTGATGAAACACGCCGAGCGGATCAGCCCGGGTGAGCCGATCGACTTCGGCATCCTCTCCGCCGCCGAGAACGGGGGCGTGGCGATCTTCCTGCACGGCGCGATCACCGCCGTGCTGGCAGGCGACGGCGTGCTCGAGCGATATCGCGGCAGCGACGCGGCCTTCACGGTGGATCGGGTCGCGGCGGTCCCGGCGCGGGCCGCGGCCTTGTTCGTCGACGACGGGAAGGGCCGCATACCGGACCTGCCGCCCGAGCCCGGCATCGGCAGGTTGGTCGAGGGCATCGCCCAGGCGGGTGGCGCGATCGTCTGGTCGGACGGTCCCCGCGCGGGGGTTTCCGGTAACGGCAGCGAGTCCCGTTCCGCGGGCACGAATCGCCGCCCGGAGACATCGTCGCTGCCCACGGCGCGCGTCGAACACGAGCCGCCCGCCGAAACCGGACGGCCCGAGCCGCAACCGCAGCCGGTGGCCGGGCGCCCGCGGTATCCGACCGCGCCGTCGACCGCGATGCTCGACGCGGAGACCGAGCAGACTCCGATCGACCCGCACCACGCGCCCACCCAAGTGGGCGGCACCAATCCCGCGCCGCGGCCCGACCCGGAACTACAGCGCAGGCTGGAGGCGACCGCGAAGGCCACCGCGCTGACCGTCAAGGTGATGGGGTTCAAGTGCGCGCGTGCGCATCCCAGCGATCCGCGGGCGGCGTTCTGCACCGTCTGCGGGATGCCGGTCGACCAGACCCAGGCACTGATCGAAGTGGTCCGCCCGCCGCTGGGCATGCTGATCCTCGACGACGGCATGACCTACATGCTCGCCGCCGACGCGGTAGTCGGTCGCGATCCGGAGCGTTCCCCCGCCGCGGAGAGCGGACTCGTGCCGCTGCGCGTCGATGACGCCTCCGGTGGCATGTCCAGGGCCCACGCCGAAATCCGCCTGGTGAACTGGGATGTCACGGTGGTGGATTGTGGTTCGACCAACGGCACCCGCACCCGCCTGCCGGGCTACCGCGACTGGGTGCGCTTGGCGCCGCACCAGTCGATGGTGCTCGTACCGGGCACCGAGATCATGCTCGGCAACCGCGTGCTGCGCTTCGAACTGGCCGCGCCGCCGCCGTTCGGCCGCTGAGCCCACGCTACGAATAGCGCGCTGCGCAGACGCTCTCGCCGCTCAGGACTCCGGCGCGGAAGGCCTCGACGCGCGAGAAACCACTGGGCACGGTTCTGCCTTGGGCGTCACTCGCGGCCAAGCCGTCGGTGAGCAGACCCGAGACCGCCTCGTCCAGATCGCCGGTGGCGAGCTTGATGTCACCCTGACTGATCGGCCGCCCGGATTCGGCGAGCTTGCCGGTGACCACTCCGGACAGGCAGGCCGCGCGCAGTCCGGTCTTGGCGCCGACCAGGCTCTCGCCACGGCTCTGCTGGACGGCCAGGGTGTAGCGGGAGATGAATACGACGTAGCCGTTGTAGTCGCCGCTCACTTTGAGCGGCAGGGGGTCGTCTTCACCGGAATTCGACGTTCCCCGCTCGGCGAGGCCGGGAATGTCCGTGGCGATCGTGTTCTTCGCCGGGCAATACGACACCGGTTCGGTGACCGCACCGTCGCGGCAGTCGATCTCGGCCCGGGAGTAGTCGTAGGTCGGCTCCTCGTCGATCGGCAGGATGGCTTCGAGCGCCTTGGTGAGTTCGATCAGCGTCTCCTTCGTGATCGGGAACTCACCGTGCCCTTGGTCGTCGCTGAAACTCTGCGGCAGATTCGCGCGGCGCTGGTCGATCTCGTCCTGATCGATGCCCTTGCATCCCTTGGGGCCGTCGGTGAAACCGATCTGCACCGCGGTGACGCGTTCGAAGGCCGAACCGTGCACGCTCTCCGGATCGTCGGGGTCGGAGTCGCGGATGGCGACGGTGGCCGCGAGCACCGAGTTGAGGCCGTCGGAGGTGTTGATCGTGAAATGCCTGGCCTTGCCTTCGGCGACGTGCCGCATGAACGCGCCCGCGAAGCAGTCCGCCTGCTGCTCCTTCACGATCACCGGATCCTTCGGGCCGACGATCTTGGCCATGGTCTGCACCGCGTGCCCGTACTCGTGCGCGAGCACCATCACCACGGACATCTTCCCGAAGGCCTCCTCCATGGTGGGAAGCAGCACCGACCGATCCCAGCCGATGGAATTGTCCAGGCGGCAGTAGGCGGCGTTCACCAAGCGGTAGGTGGTCTCCTTGCAGAACTCGACCGCCTCGCTGCGTCCGGACTTCGCGCTCCAGGACAGCAGCTTGTCCACCTGCTTGAACTCGCCCTGGAACTCCTTGCCGAACTCGCCGCGCCAAAAGGTCTGGATGTCATCGATGGCGTTGAGCGCCAGCGTATCCATGGACCCGCCGTCGCCGTTCGTCGCGGTGAGTGTGCTGTCCGGGACGCCGGTGCGCGGGCCGCTCGGGCCGCTCGTGGTGGGCAGTCCGGCGACCTTGAACGGGTCGTCGTAGATGGAGACGGCCCGGCCGTCGACCACTCGGACACAGCCCCCGACCAGCGCCAGAATACTGAGCAGCGCCGCGACAAGCACGGTCGCACGGACTCTCGGCAAGGCTCCCCCTCGTCGGCCGCTATACGTTCACATCGGTCGCCGGATCGGGGCAATTGGCGCATCGGGGGCACCGCCGATGTCCGGGTGATGGAATAGTATCCGCTGCATGTCTTCACCGGGGGCGCAGACCATCACCGTGCGCCATGATGGAAACGAACGAGTATTCGATTCGAGCCAGCAGGTCACGATGGGCCGTGCGCCGGAGGTGACGCTGTTCGTCGACAGCCCGCTCGTTTCGCGTGTGCACGCGACGCTGGTCTGGCAGGGCAGCGCCTGGGTGTTGACCGACAACAAGAGCACGAACGGGGTGTTCGTGGACGCGCGCAGGCTGACCCAGCCCGTGTCGATCGACCGCCCCACGCAGGTCCGGCTGGGTGACGCGATCAGCGGCCCGCTGCTGCATCTGCTTCCGGCGAACCCGCAACCATCGCAACGGCCCTCGGCGCGCCCGCCGCAACCGGCGCAGGCGCCGCAGCCGGGACCGCCGCCGCACGCGGTTCGGCGGCCCGCGCAGCAATTCCAGCGTCCGAGCTATCCGCCACCGCAGGACGCGCCGTCGCCCGCGCTGAACGTCAACATGACGACCAGGGCGGACACCTCGAACATGCCGCCGGTCCGGGCCAGGGCGAGCACGGCGCCCATCGCCCGCCCCGACCGCATTCCCCCGAGCGGTCTCGGCATCGGCCGCACCACCGACAACCAGATCGTCGTCAACGATCCGCTGGCCTCGCGCAAGCACGCCCGCCTGGTCGCCTCCGCGGAGGGCCTGACCATCGAGGACCTCGGCTCGGCGAACGGCACGTTCGTCAACGGGCACCGCCAGCAGCGCGCGGTGCTGCGCGAGCGGGACATCATCACCATCGGCAACATCGACTTCGTCGTCCAGCAGGGCACGCTGGTGCACCGGCAGAAGCCGGTCGCCGAGCAGGGCCTGGCGGTGCACGGGGTCGGCTTCACCGTCGAGGGCAACAAGCAACTGCTCGTCGATGTGAACATGTCGGCCAGCCGCGGGACGCTCACCGCGCTGATCGGCCCGTCCGGCGCGGGTAAGTCGACGCTGTCGCGCCTGATCGCGGGCACTACCCAGCCGTCGGGCGGCGTGGTCACGTTCGAGGGGCGCAATCTGCACGCCGAGTACGAGGCGCTGCGTTCCCGCATCGGGATGGTGCCGCAGGACGACGTGCTGCACCGCCAGCTCACGGTGCGCCAAGCGCTCGGGTTCGCGGCCGAGTTGCGGTTGCCGAGGGACAACAGTAAGCAGGACCGGCAGAAGGTCATCGACGGTGTACTGCAAGAGCTTTCGCTCACCGAGCACGCCGACACCAGGGTCGACCGCCTGTCCGGCGGCCAGCGCAAGCGCGCCTCGGTGGCGCTGGAACTGCTGACCGGTCCGTCGCTGCTCATCCTGGACGAACCGACCTCGGGCCTTGACCCGGCGTTGGACCGGCAGGTCATGGTGATGCTGCGCGAACTGGCCGACGCGGGCCGCGTGGTGATCGTGGTCACCCACTCGGTGGCGCACCTGGACATGTGCGACCAGGTGCTGCTGCTCGCCCCCGGAGGCAAGACCGCCTACTGCGGCAACCCCGCGGGCGTCGGCGCGGCGCTCGGTACCAGTGACTGGGCGGAGATCTTCGCCCACGTCGCGGCCAACCCGGATCAGGCGTTCGCGGCCTATCGCTCCCGCCAGGCGTTCGCGCCGCCACCGCCGCCGCCCGCGCAGCCGTACGGCCCCGCGGGCAGTCCGCCGCAGTCCAGCCGCGGCAAGCAGTTCTCGACGCTGGCGCGTCGTCAGGTCCGGTTGATCCTGGCCGACCGCGGTTATCTGACGTTCCTGGTGATCCTGCCGTTCATCCTCGGCGGGCTCTCGCTGGTGGTGCCGGGAAAGAACGGTTTCCAGCGGGGCGCGCTGAAAGCGCTACCCGATGGCACATTCGTGCCAGAAGGCGGCAGTGAGACGCAGCAGCTGCTGGTGGTTCTGATCCTGGGCGCCTGCTTCATGGGTTCCACGCTCACCGTGCGCGACCTGGTCGGCGAGCGGACGATCTTCCACCGCGAACGCGCGGTCGGGCTGCTGCCCTCGGCGTACCTGATGGCGAAGATCGCCGTGTTCAGCGTGACCGCGCTGCTGCAGTCGGCGGTGCTGGTCGGCATCGTGCTGGCGGGTAAGAAGCGGCCGGGCGAGGGGGCGGTGCTGGCGTCCGGCAGCGCGGAGCTCTACATAGATATCGCGCTGACGGCGATCTGCTGCGTGGTCGTCGGCCTGCTGCTCTCGTCGCTGGCGAAGTCGAACGAGCAGGTGATGCCGCTGCTGGTGGTCGCCATCATGTGCCAGCTGGTGATGGCGGGCGGGCTGATCCCGGTCACCGGGCGGGTCGTGCTCGAGCAGGTGTCCTGGCTGTTCCCGGCTCGGTGGGGATACGCCAGCGGTGCGTCGACGGTGAACATCCGCGAACTGTTCCTGAACGCGCAACCCGACACGCTCTGGCAGCACAAGCCGGAGATCTGGGCCCTGGACGTCGGCGTGCTGCTGCTGATCACCCTGGTGCTGGCGGTCATGACGTGGCGCCGGTTGCGACTGAAGAAGTCGTCGGCGTGAAGCGGTTCGAACGCGACGCGAGCGCCCCGGTACGCGAAAGCGGCGCCGGACGGCATCGGACGGCACCGACGAGCATCTCGGCCGCGAACCGGGCACACTTATGCCTGTGACGGTGCGAGTAGGGGCAGTGCATCTCGGCTGGGATGTGGTGTCCGTGGCCGCGGGTGGTGGTGGCGTTCCCATCCGCCCGGTGCAAGTGGAAGGTATGTGGACGCCGCCGGCATATCTGCTGGCGGATTCGTCGGGCCGGTTGCACACGGCGGGCGTGGAACGCAACAGGCCCGATCTCGGGATGGCGATCGCCGATGTGCGCGACATCCTCGGACATCCGCAGATCGTGGTCGCGGGCGCCACCTGGCCCGCCGAGTTGGTCTTCCGCGCGCGCATGTACAACCCGCTCGCGGAGATCGGCAAGCACTTGCGCGGTA
The DNA here is from genome assembly GCF_055590505.1 of Nocardia sp. NPDC041819. NCBI lineage: Bacteria > Bacillati > Actinomycetota > Actinomycetes > Mycobacteriales > Nocardiaceae > Nocardia > Nocardia sp. NPDC041819. The sequence goes on from NZ_JBVJAP010000009.1 coordinate 153,978, forward strand.
AACCGGACCTGGTGGCGTTGCCTTTCCCGGACAGCTGGCCGGACGAGAAGATCGAGGTCTACGCCTCGATGGTGGAACAGCTCGACGTCGTCGTCGAGCCGTTGCCGGAGAGCGTCGCGCTGTCCGGCTACGTTCGCGCGCTCGGACTGGTGCACCCGCCCGACCGGTCCAGGCCGAACGGCATCGGCGCGACGGGCGTGTACTCCGACGGCCGCAGCATGCTGGTGGTGGCGGTGCACGGCGACGACGAGCAGCCCACCGAATCGGTCGACGTTCCGGTGGACGCGGAGGCCATGCGCGACGCCCGCTCGGCGGACGACGTCGTGATCGAGGTGATGGCGGCGGCACGTTCGATCGGCGCGGACACCTCGACGGTGCTGCTGTCGGGCAATGTGCGCTTCAACGACGCGCTGCGGCTGGCCTTCCAGAACCATCTCGGGCACCGACTGCAGGTGGCCGACCATCCGATGCACGCGCTCGTCCTCGGCGCGGCGCACCTGCTGGTGAGCGATACGGAGGCGGGTGAGCCGGAAACGGCGAGCGGCCACGCCGAACCCGCGCCCGCTCCGCAGCGCCCCGTCGAGTACCCGTCGAAGGCCACGGCCCCGCCCCAACCGGCGGACACGGGACAGCGGTCGAGCAGGCCGGTGCCCGGCGTCCAGTACGGGCCCGGATATCCGACCCAGCCCGACGAGGCGACGACCAGGATCGGACCCGACGAAGCGCCGCGCGGTCTCCCGCCGAACCTCGCCGAGCTGGGCAGCCGTTTCACCCGGCCGCCGAGCGCGTCCGAGGATCAGCAGGCAGGCGGCAGGCTCACGGGGCCGCCCCCCGGGGGGCCGGTGGCGCCCCTCGGCCCACGGCCGCCCTATCCGGGCGCACCGGAGCAGTCGCAGTACCACGGCGGCCAGGGGCCATGGCCCGACCAGGGCGCCGAGTCCGACGACGAGGACCGGCACCGCAAGGGCAAGCTGTGGAACAAGATGAAAGGCAACCTGTTCGGGGCCAATACCGTGGTCGGTGCGGTGGCGCTGGCCGTGGTCGCGCTTCCTTCCGGGAATCATCGGGTGGAGCTGACCGCGGAGTCGGTCGTCCTGGACACGGGTTCGGTCGTGTCGGAGAAGACGGCCGCGGCCGATCCGGTCGCCTGCGCGCCCGCCCCCTACGCGATCACCAAGCCGCGACCGGGGGTCACCAACGCTCGCGGGGACCAGCGGGAAGTGCGGGAAAGCACCGCCGAGTGCGGACGGCCCGACGTCGACACCCTGCGCTACCTGATCCCCGGACCGCCCGGCGCCATGGACTTCGGCCCGCCGATCGAGACCTGAGGCGATTTCCTCCCGCGATACCCCACTGGTATCGTGGCTCGTCGGCGTGTGGAACGTCCGGTCGACTCCTGATGAATCGCCCGAACGTCCGCCGAGTCCCGGGTCTCCACCGGCCGCCGGGAACACCTCGACCACACGCTGGGCTGGCAACACCGACGACAGACAGGGAAGCACTGTGCCTACGTACAGCCCCAAGGCGGGTGACGTGACCCGTAAGTGGTACGTCATCGACGCCACTGACGTAGTGCTCGGCCGTCTCGCCGTCCAGGCAGCGAATCTGCTGCGTGGCAAGACGAAGCCGACCTACGCCCCGCACGTCGATGGTGGCGATTTCGTCATCATCATCAACGCCGACAAGGTTGCCATCAGTGGCAACAAGCGGCAGGACAAGCTGATCCACCACCACTCCGGGCACCCGGGCGGCCTCAAGTCGCGGACCGTAGGTCAGGTGTTGGAGACGCGTCCCGATCGGCTCGTGGAGAAGGCCGTCAAGGGCATGATCCCGAAGAACAAGCTCGGCAACGCGATCGCGGGCAAGCTGAAGGTCTACGCGGGCCCGACGCACCCGCATGCCGCCCAGCAGCCCATTCCGTTCGAGATCAAGCAGGTGGCCCAGTGACCGCTCCCGAGGAATTCAACGAGGACTTCGTCGAGGAATTCGACGCTGCCGAAGCTGTCGAGGACGGCGCGGGCTACGAGGACTCCGAGGACTCGGCGTCCTACGCTCCGGTCGTGATCGACCGCCCGGTGCAGACCGTCGGCCGCCGCAAGGAGGCCGTCGTGCGCGTGCGCCTGCTCCCCGGCTCCGGCAACTTCGTGCTCAACGGCCGCACCATCGAGGACTACTTCCCGAACAAGGTGCACCAGCAGCTGGTCAAGTCGCCGCTGGTGACCGTCGAGCGCACCGAGTCCTTCGACGTGCACGCCCGCCTGGTCGGCGGCGGCCCGTCCGGCCAGGCAGGCGCTCTGCGGCTGGCCATCGCCCGCGCGCTGATCGAGGTCACCCCCGAGGATCGTCCCGCCCTCAAGCGGGCCGGCTTCCTGACCCGTGACCCGCGTGCCACCGAGCGCAAGAAGTACGGTCTGAAGAAGGCGCGTAAGGCGCCGCAGTACTCGAAGCGCTGATATCGGCATCGTCGATCTTCCGCGTCCGGCGCCCCCGCGGTGCCGGACGCGGTACGGTCGTCGCGGCAGCTGTACGAGAGCAGGCTCCCAGCGAACAGCTGGTCGCCTGCTCTCGCGCTGTATGAACACGCGGCGTTCGCGGGGCCTTCGTGGTGCACAGGCCGGTGCCTCCCAGGTCTACGCCTACGCCACAGATCATCAATGAGGGGCGAGGTATGGGACGGTTGTTCGGCACCGACGGAGTCCGCGGGCTTGCCAACGAGTCACTGAGTCCGGAACTGGCGCTGCGCGTTTCCGGCGCGGCCGCGCAGATCCTGAGCCGGGGCAAGATGCGGGCGCTCGCGGTGGTCGGCCGTGATCCGCGGGCCAGCGGGGAAATGCTCGAGGCCGCCGTGACCGCGGGTCTGACCGCGGCGGGCGTGGACGTGCTCGCGGTGGGGGTGCTGCCGACGCCGGCCGTCGCCTACCTCACCGGTTTGTACGACGCGTGCCTCGGCGTGATGATCTCCGCCTCGCACAACCCCATGCCCGACAACGGGATCAAGATCTTCGCCGCGGGCGGGCACAAACTCGATGACGCGATCGAGGACCGGATCGAGGCGCTGATGGCCGCGCAGACGCCGTTCCGTCCGACCGGCGCGGGCATCGGGCGGGTGCGCAACGCGGCGGGCGCGCGTGATCAAGGGCTCAGCATCCCGGACCAGTACAGCCTCGCGGGCACCCACGAACGCTACGTGGAACACCTGGTGGAGGCGACCGGCCAGGACCTGTCCGGACTGACCGTGGTGGTCGACTGCGCGCACGGCGCCGCCGCGGAAGTCGGACCCGCCGCCTACCGCGAGGCCGGGGCGACGGTGATCGCCATCAACGCCGAGCCCGACGGGCTGAACATCAACGACGGCTGCGGCTCGACCCATCTCGACCAGGTGCGGGCCGCGGTGGTGGAGCACGGCGCCGATCTCGGTCTCGCGCACGACGGCGACGCCGACCGCTGCCTGGCCGTCGACGCCTACGGCAATGTGGTCGACGGCGACGCGATCCTGGCGATCCTCGCCCTGGCCATGCACGACGCGGGCGAGCTGGCCGAGAACACCCTGGTCGCCACCGTGATGAGCAACCTCGGGCTGCACATCGCCATGCGCGCGGCCGGAATCACCGTGCGCACCACCGCCGTCGGCGACCGTTATGTGCTCGAGGAATTGCGGCGCGGCGGTTTCACCCTGGGCGGCGAGCAGTCGGGGCACGTGGTGTTCCCCCGATACGGCACCACCGGCGACGGCATCCTCACCGGCCTGCGCCTGATGGCGCGGATGGCGCAATCCCAGCGCACCCTGGCCGACCTGGCGAGCGTGCTGCAGACCGTGCCGCAGATCCTGGTGAACGTGCCGGTCAGCGACAAATCCGTGGTCGCTCGCGCACCCGAGATCCGGGAAGCGGTGCTGGAAGCGGAGCGCGTGTTGGGCGACTCCGGGCGAGTACTGCTGCGCCCCAGCGGCACCGAGGAACTGGTGCGCGTGATGGTGGAGGCCACCGACCCCGGCCAAGCACGCCAGCTCGCCGACGACCTCGCCAAGCGGGTTGCGGCTGTGTAGTTTGGCCGCGACTTCGTCGCCGCGTGTTCGCGGCCCCCTTATGGTTCGCGTTCGCGCGACCGCCGCTTGCTCCTTCGTCGCGTACGCGGCGGTCGCGCGAACGCGAGCCGGGCCGCGAACGGCGCATGCTCGGTCTCGCTGCGCTCGAAACCGGGAGTAGAAGTTCGGCTGGGCGCGTCGGGGCGCGGACTCTGGACATCGTGCACACGGCTCGTAGTGGTCGGTGGTCGTCCTGATGACCGGCGCTCAGTGGCGGACGTGGCGGTCGCGCGAACGCGAGCTGGGCTGCGAACGGCGCATGCTCGGTTTCGCTGCGCTCGGAACCGGGAGTTGGGGTGTGATGGCCCAGTGGGGGCGTGAGCTTCGGGCATCGTGCACGCGGCTCGCGGTGGTCGGTGGTCTTGCTGTAGATCGGTGATCAGTCGCGGACGCGGCGGTCGCGTGCCGGGCCGTGAACGGCGCCTGATTGTTTCGCTCGCTCGAAACCTGTGGTCGAGCCGGTGTGGTCGTCGTACAAGCCGATGCCCGGCGCGGTTCGGTGGGTCGATGGATGTTGCGTCGCGCCGATGTGAGCTCGTGGTCAGACCGTCTCGGTGAGCGTGCCCGCGGTCATGTGCCAGCGGCGGGTCGCGCGGACGGTGTCCAGCATGCGGCGGTCGTGGGTGACGAGTATCAGTGTGCCGGTGAAGGATTCGACGGCCTGCTCCAGCTGTTCGATGGCGGGGAGGTCCAGGTGGTTGGTCGGCTCGTCCAGCACGAGCAGGTTCACCCCGCGGGCTTGGAGCAGGGCGAGAGCGGCGCGGGTGCGTTCGCCGGGGGAGAGGGTGTCGCACGGGCGCAGCACGTGCGGGCCGCGCAGGCCGAATTTCGCCAGCAGCGTGCGTGCCTCCGCCTCCGGCAGATCCGGCAGCTCGGTGCCGAATGTGTCCGCCAGCGCGGTGGTTCCGCGGAACAGCCCACGCGCTTGGTCCACCTCGCCGATCTCGACGCCGGAGCCCAGGCTCGCGGTCCCGCTGTCCGGCCGGAGCTTTCCCAGCAACAGCGCCAGCAAGGTGGACTTCCCGGAGCCGTTCGCCCCGGTGAGAACGATGCGATCCGCCCAGTCGACCTGGGTGGTGATCGGGCCCAGCGTGAAGTCGCCGCGGGTGACCTTCGCCCCGGACAGCGTCGCGACCACCGAGCCGCTGCGCGGGGCGGCGGCGATGCTCATGCGCAGGTCCCACTCCTTGCGCGGTTCCTCCACCACATCGAGTCGTTCGATGCGGCGCTGGGTCTGCCTGGCTTTGGCGGCCTGTTTCTCGGTGGATTCGGCCCGCATCTTGCGGCCCGCCTTGTCCGAGTCCATCTTCCTGGGGTCGCGCGCCTTGCGGCGCGCGTTGCGGACGCCGTGCTCGAGCCAGTTGCGCTGCATCTGCGCGCGGGACTCCAAGCCCGCTTTGGTGTCGGCGTACTCCTCGTAGGCCTCGCGCGCGTGCTGCCGGGCGATCTCGCGCTCCATCAGATACGACTCGTAACCGCCGTCGTACAACCCGACCTGCTGCTGGGCGAGATCCAGCTCGACGACGCGATTCACGGTGCGCGCCAGGAACTCGCGGTCGTGACTGATCACCATCAGCGGGACCCGCACGCCCCCGACGAACTGCTCCAGCCGGGTCAGGCCGTCCAGGTCCAGGTCGTTGGTCGGCTCGTCCAGCAGCAGGATGTCGAAGCGCGACAGCAGCACCGAGGCCAGGCCGGCGCGTGCCGCCTGGCCACCGGACAGCCCGGTCATCGGCGTGTCCAGGCCGCCGGGCAGGCTTTCGGCGAGACCGAGATCCGCGGCGACCTCGTGGGCGCGCTGGTCCAGGTCGGCTCCGCCGAGGGCAAGCCAGCGTTCCAGCGCGGGGGAGTACTCGTCCGGCCCGCCGTCGGCGAGGCGCTCGGCCGCGGCGTCCATCACCCGCTGTGCCTCGCCGACTCCGGTTCGGCGGGCGAGGAATTCCAGGACGGTCTCGCCGGGGATCCGCTGCGCCTCCTGGGCCAGGTAACCGACCGTCGCGTCCGGGGGACTGAGCGTGATGCTGCCGGTCGGCGCGCGCCGGTCGGCGAGCATGCGCAGCAGCGTCGACTTGCCCGCGCCGTTCACGCCGACCAGCCCGATCACGTCGCCCGGCGCGAGGGTCAGATCGAGGTCGGCGAACAGCGTGCGCTCGCCGTGACCGGCCGACAGGCCGCGGGCATGCAGAGTGGTGCTCACCAGCACGAGTCTGCCGTGCTCGGGGTCGCACCCTGAGGTCGGCCCCGGGAGAAATCAGGGTGGGAATCGGCCGCGGGGCCGATGGCGGGGCCCGCGGTGGCGGGCACAGTGGAGGTCGTAGCGATCACCGCACGAGAGGGAAGACCAATGACCGCCCCCACCCGCCGTTTCACCCGCTCCGCCCACGACAAGTGGATCGCAGGCGTCTGCGGCGGCATCGCCGAGTACCTCGGCTGGAACGCCAACGTCGTCCGGCTGCTGTTCGTGGTGTCGTGCCTGCTGCCCGGCCCGCAGTTCATCCTCTACCTGGTGCTGTGGCTGCTGATGCCGAAGAAGTGACCCAGGGGGCTGCGTCGAGCGCGCGGGGGTGTCAGGATGGAACGATGCCGCTTGTGCGGCACGCGCCACCGAACGAGTCCTGCTGAGGAGGAATCATGATCACCTCGAGCGAATTCCCCGGTCTGGATATACCCGGCATCGACGCGTCCTCGTCGCTCGGCGGACTGGGCGCCATCGAATTGCAGCATCCGACCCAGGACATTGATGGCGACGGCAGTCTCGACACCATCACCACGACCGGTGACGAGGCGATGCAGGTCTGGACCGATTACGACCACGACGGCTTCGCCGACCACGTCACCGTGGTGGAGAAGGACGGCGACTACGCCGCATGGGAATTCCACCGCCACCCGGACGGCACCTCCGAGTGGGTTCGCACCGACCGGGGCAGAATCGGCAGCTGACCATCTCCGCGAAAGCGGAATTCGGGGGAACCGAGTGTCTGCGTGTTGCGTCGAAGGAAGTACGGCGGGACTCGGTGCGAACGAGATTCGCACCGGCGCAAGGACACTACGAGGACGGAGGGGATTCGTGGGCGGGTCGGAAATGGTCGGCGTCCGGACGGGTGAGCTCGGTGCGCTGGGCAGTGATTATCGGAGATCGGCGGACGCGGTCCGCGACCAGGCGAAGCGAGTCGCCGATCACCGGTTCGGCACCGGCGACGAGGCGGGCCGGAACTATGCGCCGCAGGGCATCGCGGTGCAGCAAGGACTGGAACGGATCGGCGCGTGGCTGCGGAACTGGAGCGACGCCACCACCGCCACCGCTGACGCGCTCGGGGCCGCTGTGGTGGCCTACGCCGAGACCGACCAGCAGCGTGCCTCCGAGACGAACAACACATGAGACCGCCGAATGACACGTCTTCGCACCGGCGACACCACACATTCGAGGAGTCGGGATCATGACGGTTTCCTGGCAGGGCAAGGCGATCGACGCCCTCTTGGACGAGGGCAGCTCGGGGCTGCGGTACTGGATCGAGTTCATGCCGCTGTACGAGGCGGCGTTCGGCGGCAACGGCGGGCGTGGCGACCTGGGCAAGCTGCTGGCGATGTACGACGAGCAACGCGGCATGCGGTTGGAGAAGCTGGAGCAGGCGGGCGAGGCGCTGAAAGTCGCTCTGGCCGAGGTCGATCGGCAATGGGACGCGCAGCAGGGTTACGCCCGTCGACTGCCCGAGTTGTGGCAGGGAACCGCTGCCGCCGCCGCGCTCGACATGCTCGGCAAACAGTCGGTCCTGGCCGACGAGGACCGGCAGCATGCCCGGGCGGCCATGACGGTGATCGCCGATATGGCGAGTTCGCTGCGCTCGGCGGTGGCCGCGAAGGCGTTCGCCACCCGGGAGCTGCTGGAGGGCCCGGTTGGCGGCGGCAAAGTGGTGAAGATCGACGGTAAGACTCCGGACGACGTGAAAGTCATCGTCGAGGTACACAATGCGCGGGAATGGATCGACGCCGAGCAGGTGCGCGACCTCGGCCGCATATTCCCGGCACTCGCCGTGCCGGAGGACAAGATCAACAAAAGCGTGCTCGGTTTCATCAACTCCGACAGCAGGAATCTGCTCACCGGCGCCTACGGCGATCGGGTGCGCAGCGTCACCGACGAGTGGCTGACCAAGACCTTCAAACCGGACTTCGATCGGAAATTGGCGTCCTACGTCGACGTCTGCGCCGAGGTCGATCGCCTGTTCAAGGACCAGTACAAGAACCTGACCGACGCGTTGGCGCAGGTCACCGAACGGGCCTACCCTCGGCCGGAAGGTCCGACGAATCCACAGCCGGAAACACCGGCCAACCAGGACAAGCCGCAGGAAACGAATGCTCCCGGGCCGCCCGGCACGCCCGCGGCCACGGTCCCGGCGAGCACCATACCTAGTGATGTCCCCGCGTCGGCCATACCGGCCACGCCGAGCGCCCCGGTTACGCCCAGCGCCCCCGTCACGCCGAGCACCCCGGTTACGCCCAGCACCCCCGTTACGCCCAGCACCCCCGTAACGCCCGGCACTCCGGTTACGCCCGCGCCCAAGTTGCCGTCGCTGGACGGACTTGCCGCACTAAGCCAGGTGGCCCAGGAGTTGTCCCCATTGGCAACCGGTCTCGGCCAGGCCGTGAACCAGGGACTGTCAGCCCTGGGTGGCCTCATCGAAAGCGGGGTAGACGACGCGATCGAAAAGCTTATGCACAGCGTCGATCCGCAGACCGCCGAAGCCGACGGCGAGAAAGACGAAGAGAGAAACGAGAACTCCGGGCCCGAGGCGGAGTTCGATATCGGCGGAAAGCATGTGAAGTTCGAGATGGGCCCGGACGGTCAGTTGCGGCTTCTCCTGTCCGATGTCACCGGCAAGGAACAGGAGTTCACCGTCGAGCTGAACGAGCAAGGCATACCGGTCATCTCCGCAACCGAGCCGGAGAACGCGCAGCCCTCGGCACCGGATGCTCCTGCGCCCGAGGCCGATCAGGACGCGGGTGCCCCGACGCCGGAGAACCAGAAGCAAGAGGATTCTCCTGCGCCGGAGGCTCAGGAGAAAGAGAATGCGCCCGACTCGGCCCCGGCGCCGGAAACCGACGACAGTCGGCTCGGTGTGCCGAGCGGAACCCCACCGGGCACTCGGCGCGAGGAGGACGGCGAACACTATCCGAAGCCGATGCCGGAACCGGACGCGCCGGTGGACACCGGTGCGGAACTCGCCGAAGCCGGGCCGCTGGACGCGGATTTCGCCGAGGCGGGCCCGTTGTGAGCCCGGCCGGGCCGAATCCGCACACCCGATGAGCGAGGAGGCGCAGCATGGTGAACTACGCCGAGGAAGCGAGGCAACTCGCCGCCGAGAACCAGCGCCGCATGTCGCTGCTGCTCGACGAGATCCAGGCGATCAACGAGCAGACCGCGGCGACCGGCCGAGAACTCGCCGATCGCCTGACCGCCGACATGGACGAGTTCTGGACGACGCACGCCGCCGAGCTGGGCGAGGCCGCCGCCGAGGCGGAGGCGCGGCAACGGCTGCAAGACGAGGCACGGGAGCAGCGCGCGGCCATCGCACGATCGATGGCCGCCCGCCGGGCCGGTCAGATGGTGACTCCGGTCGACGAGGAGGACGAGGAAGCCGCGTTCTACAGGCGCAAGAGCTGGCTGATCTGACCAGGTACTCCGGCGACCGTGGGCCCTGCTACCGGCGCAGCAGGGCGGCGAGCTGGCCGACCTTGAGCTTCGGTGCCGCTTCTTCCTCTTGCGGCGCATCGGGGTCGACGACTGTGGTGTGCGGGATGACCTCTTCGAGGTCAGCGAAGGCGCGATAGGTCTTGTCGCCTGCGAGCGTGGTGAGCAGGTAACCGGCCAGCAGGGCGCGGGTGGTGCGGGCGGTCTTCGCTTCGTGCTTGCCCGCGCCCACGGCGGCGAGCACGCGCCTTCCCTCGATGAGGCCGTTGTGCGAGGCCTTGTCGATGGCGCGCAGGATCGCGGGGCCGCCCCAAGCGGTGGCCAGCGGGATGGCGTTGGAACTCACCGAGGTGATGTCGGTCGCGCCGGCCAGGATCAACGCCGGAATGTCCAGTTCGGGCGCGACGGCTTCGGCGGCGGGCGCCGTCGGCGCGGGGAACAGCGCCACGACGGTGGCGACGTCGCGCCGCCCCGCGGCGATGACGGCGGCGCCCGCGCCCATGCCGTGCCCGGCCAGGGCAAGGCGCTCCGGATGCACGCTGATCTCGCCGTCGCCGAGCCGCACGCCGGTGCAGATGTCGAGCGTGGTGAGCAAATCGGCGGCCAGCCCCAGATGTGACGGAATCGGCCCGCGCTCGGTGTCGGGGGCGGCCGCCACGATCCCCCAGGAAGCGAGGTGTTCGAGCAGGGTGCGGTAGTGGGCGACCCCGGTCAGCCAGCCGTGCCCGAACGCGACGGCAGGTAGATTCCGCCCCGCCTCGGGGGTGAACACCACCCCCGGCTGGCCGGCGACGGCCAGATTGCCACGCAACACGCGGTGCGGGCCGCGGCTGGTCAGGGTGCTCATTAGCGATTTCACAGACGCCGACACGACGTGAACGTTATCCGATAAGTAGTGTGGTGAGCCATGTGCGGAATCGTGGGGTACGTCGGGTACCGAGACGCGCTCGGCGTCGTCGTTGACGCGTTGCGCCGCATGGAATATCGCGGTTACGACTCCGCGGGTGTGGCGATCCTGGACGGCGCGGGCGCGCTGGCGGTGGAACGCAAGGCCGGTCGCCTGGCGAATCTGGAGGCCCAGCTCTCCGAAACCGGCATCGATCGTTTCGTGGGCACCACGGGTATCGGGCACACCCGCTGGGCCACGCACGGCGCGCCGACCGACCGCAACGCGCACCCGCACCGGGACGACAGCGGCAAGGTCGCCGTGGTGCACAACGGCATCATCGAGAACTTCGCTCCGCTGCGGCGCGAGCTGGAGGAAGCCGGGGTCGAGCTGCACAGCGACACCGACACCGAGGTCGCCGTGCACCTGGTGGCCCGCGCGTACGCCGACGGCCCGACCGCCGGTGATTTCGCGGCCAGCGCGCTGTCGGTGCTGCGCCGACTGGAGGGCGCGTTCACCCTGGTCTTCACGCACGCCGACCACCCGGACACGATCGTGGCCGCGCGCCGCTCCACGCCGCTGGTGGTTGGCGTCGGCAAGGGCGAGATGTTCATCGCCTCCGACGTCACGGCGTTCATCGAGCACACCCGCGAAGCGGTCGAGCTCGGCCAGGACCAAGCCGTCGTGATCACCGTCGACAGCTACCGGGTCACCGATTTCGCGGGCGAGGACGCGCGTGCGCGCACCCGCCCGTTCACGATCGACTGGGACCTGGCGGCCGCCGAGAAGGGCGGCCACGACTACTTCATGCTCAAGGAGATCGAGGAGCAGCCCGCCGCGGTCGCGGACACCCTGATGGGCCACTTCAGCACCGATCGCGACGGCGGGGGCCGGATCGTGCTGGACGAGCAGCGCCTCGCCGACCAGGAGCTGCGCGATTTCGACAAGGTGTTCGTCGTCGCCTGCGGCAGCGCCTATCACTCCGGCCTGCTGGCGAAGTACGCCATCGAGCATTGGACTCGACTGCCCGTCGAGGTCGAGCTGGCCAGCGAGTTCCGCTACCGCGATCCGGTGCTGGACCGCTCGACGCTGGTGGTGGCGATCTCCCAGTCCGGCGAGACCGCCGACACGCTGGAGGCGGTGCGCCACGCGAAAGAGCAGAAGGCCCGCGTCCTCGCGATCTGCAATACGAACGGCGCGCAGATTCCCCGCGAGTCCGACGCGGTCCTCTACACCAGGGCCGGGCCGGAGATCGGTGTCGCCTCCACCAAGGCGTTCCTGGCCCAGGTGACCGCGAACTACCTGGTCGGGCTGGCCTTGGCGCAGGCGCGCGGCACCAAGTACCCGGACGAGGTGGCCCGCGAGTTCGCCGAACTCGAGGCGATGCCGAAGCTGGTGGAACGCGTGCTGGAGACCGCGCCGCAGGTGCGGACCATCGCGCGGGAACTGGCCCAGGTGCCGACCGTGCTGTTCCTGGGACGTCACGTCGGCTACCCGGTGGCATTGGAGGGCGCGCTCAAGCTCAAAGAGCTGGCCTACATGCACGCCGAGGGATTCGCGGCGGGTGAGCTCAAGCACGGCCCGATCGCGCTGATCGAGGACGGCCTCCCGGTGATCGTGGTGATGCCGTCGCCGAAGGGGCGCGCGGTGCTGCACTCGAAGCTGCTGAGCAACATCCGGGAGATCCAGGCGCGCGGCGCGCGCACCATCGTGATCGCGGAGGAAGGCGACGACACGGTGCGCCCGTTCGCCGACGATCTCATCGAGATCCCCAGCGCGCCGACGCTGTTCCAGCCGCTGTTGTCGACGGTCCCGCTGCAGATCTTCGCCGCCGAGGTGGCGCAGGCGCGCGGCTACGACGTCGACAAGCCACGTAACTTGGCCAAGTCCGTCACCGTGGAATAGCTCGGTGGCCGCGCACTGTCGAGTGCGCGGCCACTGCTCGCCGTCTCGGCTATGCCCGCACGGCGACCAAGGGTTCCTCCGGGACGGTGGGCGCAGCGCGGCGCTCGAGGTATCCGGACATGACCGCGAGAACCAGCGCGACCAGGACCAACCCGACGCCGACCCAGTTGGGGGCGGTGTAGCCGAGGCCCGCGGCGATCACCACGCCACCGAGCCAGGCCGACACCGCGTTGCCGAGATTGAACGCGCCGATGTTGACCGCGGAGGCCAGGGTGGGCGCGCCCGCCGCTTGGTCGAGGACGCGCTTCTGCAGCGGCGGGACGGTCGCGAATCCGAGGGCGCCGATCAGCACGACCGTGACGGCGGCGGCGACCTTGTCGTGGGCGGTGACGGTGAACAGCGCGAGAACGATCGCGAGTCCACCGAGGGTGATGTACAGCATCGGCATCAGGTGACGGTCGGCGAACCTGCCGCCGATCAGATTGCCCGCGAAGAAGCCCAGGCCGAACAGCACGAGCAGCCAGGTGACCGAGCTCTCCGCGTAACCGGTCACCTCGGTCATCATGGGCGCCAGGTAGGTGATCGCGGCGAACACTCCGCCGAAGCCGAGCACCGTCATCGCCATCGCCAGCAGCACCTGGGGATTGCGGAACACCGCCAGTTCGGTGCGTAGCCGGGCGTTCGCGGCGGCGGGCTGTTGCGGCACCAGCGCCGCGACGCCCAGTAAGCCGATCAGCCCGATCAGCGCGACGAACAAGAAGGTCAGCCGCCAGCCGAAATGCTGTCCGAGCAGCGTGCCCAGCGGCACACCGACCACGGTGGCGACGGTGAGCCCGGTGAACATGATCGCGATGGCGCCGGCGCGCCGGTCGGCGCTGACCAGGGTTCCGGCGACCACCGCGCCGATTCCGAAGAACGCGCCGTGGGCGAGCGAGGCCACGATCCGCCCGGTGAGCATCAGCGCGAAAGTCGGTGCGGCGGCGGACACGATGTTGCCGAGCACGAGCAGCGTGAGCATGCCGAGCAGCATGCGTTTGCGCGAAACCCGGGTGCCGAGGCCGGTCATCAGCGGCGCACCCGCCACGACACCGAGCGCGTATCCGGTGACCAGCAGGCCCGCGGTGGGGATAGACACCGCATAGGTGTCGGCGATGTCGGGCAGCAGGCCGACGACGACGAATTCCGTCGTCCCGATGCCGAATGCCCCGAGGGTCAGGGCGAGAAGGGCGAGGGGCATGAGGGGAGCCTCCACATAATGTTGCGTCAGATCCTTACAGGCGTCGACAATAATTGCAGACGCGCTTTAATTGCAAGCGCGGGCTATTGTGAAGTCTGACTATCCTGGAGGCCTGATCCCCCGACGCCGAAGGAAACGCCGATGACCGCGGATGCCGCTCTGACCGGCCTCGCCGATGGTTGGTACGCACTCTCGCTGCTGCACGACCGGATCGAGGCGCACATCGAGCGGGCCCTGCAATCCGGCCATGACCTGAGCGTTCGCGAATACTCACTGCTGGTCGTCCTGAGCCGCCAGCATGACGGGCCGGGCGGGCACCTACGGATGAACCAGGTCGCCGAAGCCGTGGTGCTGAGCCAGAGCGCCACCACCCGGCTGGTCTCGCGGCTCGAGGATCGCGGCCTGCTCCAGCGGTACCTCTGCCCGGACGACCGCCGCGGCATCTACACCGACGTGACCGCGGCGGGTCTGGACCTACTCGAGCAGGCCCGGCCCACGCACGACGCCGCTCTCGCGGGCGCTCTCGGTCAAGCGGCCGCCAACCCGGAACTCGCGCCGCTGGTGGCCGCGGTCGAGGCGCTGAACACCAGTTCCGCCCGCGGGGCCCGGCCCCGGGACTACCGCCCGGTGTGAGCGGAGGCGATTATTCGGCTCGGACGCCGACCGGCGTCCGAATCGGTTGCTCCGGTGGGCTTCCGCGGGTTATTCGACGGTGATGGTCCCGCGCATCTCCGGGTGCAGCGAGCAGAGGTAGCGGTAGCTACCGGGCGCTGTGAAGGTGTAGCTCCACTCGCCTTTGTCGATGATCGGGCTGTTGATGCCCATCGCCTTGTCACCGATGCCCTGCACGGTGTGCGGCAGCTTGTCGCCGAATTTCCAGGTGACCGTGTCGCCGACCTTGACGGTGACCTCGGCGGGGGAGAATTTCATGTCGTCCACCGCGACGGTGGCGGCGGCGGGCTTGCGCTCACCGGTCTGCTGAGCGGTGGTGGTGGCCGGCCGAGCCGGTTTCCTCGTGGTGGTGGCGGCCGAACCGGATTCGTCGCCGCCGCAGCCGGACAGCAGCAGCGCGCCGGCCAGGGCGACTCCCGTGACGACGCGGACGGTCCCGTTGCGGCGGCGAACGCTTGGCATGATGGCCAAGCGTAGTAGGCCACACCGACGGAGGGAGCGGCGATGTCCGCGCAGCGGGGCTATTTCACCGTAGACGAGGTGCGCGCGGCGGAGGCCGAGCTGTTCACCCGGGTGCCCGAGGGCGTGCCCATGCGCCGCGCGGCGCACGGCCTGGCCACGGTGGTGGCGGGGGAGCTGCGGGAGCGTACCGGCGGTGTCGCGGGACGGGCGGTGACCCTGCTGGTCGGATCCGGCGACAACGGCGGCGACGCGCTCTGGGCCGGAGCGCAGTTGCGCCGTCGCGGTGTCGCCGTCACCGCGGTCCTGCTCGATCCGGATCGGGTGCACCGCGAAGGGCTTGCGGCGCTGCGCAAAGCCGGTGGTCGAGTGGCCGACGACACCGGCGATCCGGATCTGGTGATCGACGGGATCGTCGGCATTTCAGGTCGCGGCTCGTTGCGGCCGCGTGCCGCGGAAATCGTTGCGTCGCTGAAGGCTCCGATCGTCGCGGCCGACCTGCCCAGCGGCGTCGCCCCGGATACCGGGGCGATCGACGGCCCCGCCGTCCGCGCCGACGTCACGGTCGCCTTCGGCGCGTACAAACCGGTGCACGCCCTCGCCGCGCCGCAGTGTGGCCGAATCGAATTGATTCCTATCGGCTTACGTCTTCCGGAAGCGGGTCTCGTCGCACTGGAACCCGCTTCGATCGGCGCCGCGTGGCCGGTGCCCGGCCCGGCCGACGACAAGTACACGCAAGGCGTGACCGGTGTCTGCGCGGGCAGCGCGACGTATCCGGGCGCCGCGGTGCTGTGCGCGGGTGCTGCCGTCGCCGCGACGTCGGGCATGGTGCGGTATGCGGGAACCGCGGCGGCCGAGGTGTTGCACCATTTTCCCGAAGTGATCACCACCCAGCAGCTCGCCGCCACCGGTCGCGTCCAGTCCTGGGTCTTCGGTCCCGGCGCGGGCACCGACGACGACGCCGGGCAACGCCTTCGCGAGATCCTGGCCACCGATCTTCCGGTGGTGATCGACGCCGACGGACTGACCCTGCTGGCCGCCGCGCCGGAACTGGTGCGCGATCGCGCGGCCCCCACCGTCCTGACCCCGCACGCGGGCGAGTTCGCCCGCCTCACCGGGAACGAGGTCGGCCCGGACCGCGTCGGCGCGGTGCGCGGACTCGCCGATTCCTGGCAGGTCACGGTGCTGTTGAAGGGTCGCGCCACGCTGGTCGGCGCCCCGGGCCGTCCCGTGCTGGTCAACGAAGCGGGCGGCTCGTGGGCGGCCACAGCGGGCGCGGGCGACGTGCTCTCGGGCATCATCGGGACGCTGTTGGCGGCAGGCCGAGACCCCTCCTGGTCGGCCGCCGCGGCAGCCCGAGTACACGCGTTGGCCGCGAACCTGGCCGCCCACGAGCACGCGCCCGCCGGAACCCCCATCTCGGCAAGCGTCCTGGCCGCGCACGTCCGTCCCGCGATCGGCGTCCTGCGCGGCCTCGCCCACTCCTCCTGAGCCGCGCCTTCGTCGGTGATCGGTGTCATTCATGGCGACGATCACAGGGGCGACCGGCACGTCAACCGAGTGGAACCGGAACCGAGCGCGCCCATAGACTCGACCGGGACCAACGCAACGACTGATCTCGAGAGCACATGGGTAACTCGCCGGGGACGCCCAAAACCCAGGTGGCACCGGACGCGGGACCTGAACGCAATCCTGTACCACCCGACTGGTACGGCCTGAATCCCCGGAGAGGCGGAACGGACTGCCGTGAACGCGCAAGTGGAAACGGTCATCGACCTGGACGCCATCGCCCACAACGTGCGCATCCTGCGCGAACACGCGGGCGACGCGGCGGTGATGGCAGTGGTGAAGGCCGACGGCTACAACCACGGCGCGGTCGAGGTCGGCCGGGCCGCGCTGGCCGCGGGCGCGACGGAACTGGGTGTGACGACGGTGGCCGAGGCGGTGCAGTTGCGTGCGGCCGGTATCACCGCGCCCATCCTGTGCTGGCTGCACAGCGCGGACACCGACTTCGCGGCCGCGGTGGCCGCCGACGTCGAGATCGGGGTGTCCTCGCAGGCCCATCTGCGCGCGGTCGAGGCCGCGGTCCGCGGCACCGGCCGTCCGGCGACGGTGACGCTGAAGGTGGACACCGGCCTGAACCGCAACGGTGTGTCGCCGGCCGAATACCCGGAGGTCCTGACCGCGCTGCGCGCGCTGGTCGACGAGCAGGCGGTGCGCTTCCGCGCGATCTTCTCCCATCTCGCGCACGCCGACGAACCCGGGCACCCCAACAACGACGTGCAACGCGCCCGGTTCCTGGACGCGATCGCCACCGCCAAGGAGCACGGCCTGGAGCCGGAGCTGGTGCACATCGCCAACTCCGCCGCCACCCTCACCCGACCGGACCTGGCCTTCGACCTGGTCCGGCCCGGCATCGCCATGTACGGCCTTTCCCCGATTCCGGACGACGATTTCGGCCTGCGACCCGCGATGACGTTCCAGGCCCGGGTCGTCCTGGTCAAGCGGGTGGCCGCAGGCGAAGGGGTCTCCTACGGGCACCAATGGATCGCGCCGCACGACACCACCGTCGCGCTGATTCCCGCCGGTTACGCCGACGGCGTGTTCCGCCCGTTGAGCGGACGATTCGACGTCTGGCTGGGCGGGGCACCGCGCAGGAACGTGGGGCGGGTGTGCATGGACCAGTTCGTCGTCGACCTCGGCGACAACGCGGCGGGCGTCCAGGAAGGCGATACCGCGATCCTCTTCGGTGCGCGACCGCATGCCCAGGACTGGGCGGATCTGCTCGGCACCATCCACTACGAAGTGGTGTGCTCGCCGCGCGGCAGGGTCACCCGCCGCTACACCGGTGCCGTACGGTGAGCCGCTTCCGGATGACCCCGCTGCGCGGCGGGCTGGCCACGGTGGGTGTCGTCGGTGCGCTGGCCGGCGCCCATGCCCTTCGGCGCGCCGGTGCGCGGGTGCTGTGGCCCGCCCGGGGCGACGACTACCGCGACGAGAATTTCGGGCTGATCGATGCCGACCGCGCCGGAACGGTGCTCGCCGACGATGGTGTGCCCCTGGCCACGCGGACCTGCGGCCCCGACGACGCGCCGGTGACGGTGATCTTCGTGCACGGCTTCTGCAACAGCATGGCGTCATTCCACTTTCAGCGGCGTGACCTGGAAAAGCGGTGGGGCGCACGCATTCGCATGGTGCTGTTCGATCTGCGCGGACACGGTCGTTCCGGCGTGCCGAGCGCCGCGAGCTGTACCGTCGCCCAGCTCGGCTGTGATCTCGCCGCGGTCCTGCGCGCCACCGCTCCGGCCGGTCCGGTGGTACTGGTCGGCCATTCGCTGGGTGGGATGGCGATCCTGGCCGCGGCCGCGCGATTCCCGGAGCTGTTCGCGGCCAGAGTGATCGGGATCGCACTGCTGTCGACCACGGCCGCCGGTGTGACCGCGGCGGGTGTCGGGCAGCTGTTGCACAATCCCGCGATCGACGGGTTCCGGCTGGCCGTGCACACCGCGCCCGCCCTGGTGCAGGCGGGCCGCGTCACCGCCCGGCACGTGATCACCCCGATCCTGCACGTCAGCTCGTTCCACGGCCCGGTGAGCCCCACGCTGTCGCGCTTCACGACGCTGATGATCGACCAGACGCCGATGGAGACCATCGTGAAGTTCCTCCAGGCGATCGAGCTGCACGACGAGTCGGCGGCGCTACCCGCGCTGGCGGGCATACCGGCCCTGGTGCTCGGCGGCGGGCGCGACCTGGTGATCCCGTTCCGCAATTCGCGTGCGCTGGCCGCGGCGCTGCCCGTCAGCGAGCTCATCCGGCTGGAAGGCGCGGCGCACATGCCGCATATGCAGTACCCGGACATCGTCACCGCCGCGCTGGATCGATTGCTGGTGCGCGCGGGCGCGGTCGACCCGTCGGGCTCGGAGGTGGCCGGTGGCTGAACCACGGCAACGAATCCTGCCCACCGTCGCCGACACCGAGGCGCTCGGCCGGGAACTGGCCGCGGATCTGCGCGCCGGTGATCTGGTGGTGCTCGACGGTCCGCTCGGCGCGGGCAAGACCGCGCTCACCCGTGGCATCGCCGCGGGGCTCGGCGTGCAGGGCCGGGTCAGCTCGCCGACGTTCATCATCGCCCGCCAGCACCGCGCCGGGCAGCGCGAGGACGGACCGTCGGTGCCCCTGGTGCATGTGGACGCCTACCGCCTCGGCGGCGACCTGGACGAGCTGGACGCCCTGGACCTGGACACCGATCTGCATCAGGCGGTGGTCGTCGTGGAGTGGGGCCGCGGCGTGGTGGAGCACCTGGCGGAGCGGCACCTGCGCGTGCTGCTGTCGCGCGAGCCGGATTCGGATGTGCGCACCGCCATCTGGGAATGGGTGGGTTAGCTCTCAGGTAGCTCTGCGTCGGTGCCTCCTACCACCCGGTATCGTTGGCCCAATCATGCTTGTACTAGCCGTCGACACCGCGACACCCGCCGTCACAGCGGGACTGGTGGACCTGGAGCAGGGCGCCGGCGCGGCGGACCCCGTCCGGGCGCGCACCATCGCCTACCGGGTGCGGGTCGACCCCCGCGCCCATGCCGAGGTGCTCACCCCGCAGATCCTCGAATGCCTCACCGAGGCAGGTCGTTCCAGGACCGACATCGACGCGATCGTCGTCGGCGTCGGGCCGGGTCCGTTCACCGGCCTGCGCGTCGGCATGGCCACCGCGGCCGCGTTCGGTGACGCGCTCGGCATCCCGGTGTACGGCGTGTGCAGCCTCGACGCGATCGCCGCCGACGCGGCCGTCGACCCCGCCGTGCCACCCCCGGTCGAGCTCCCGCCCGAGGCCGAACTGCTCGTGGTGACCGACGCGCGGCGGCGCGAGGTGTACTGGGCGCGGTACCGGGAGGGCGCGCGAGTGGCCGGACCCGAGGTGTGCAAGCCCTCGGAATTGGACGAGGGTCAGGCCACGGCGATCGCCGGATCCGCCTCGCACGTCGACTTCTTCGACCTTCCTGTGCTCCCCGCCGAAACGCCCTCGCCCGCCGGTTTGGTGCGCGTGGCCGCCCCCGAGCTGCTGTCGCGCAGCGTGCCGGAGCCGCTGGTTCCGCTGTACCTGCGCAGGCCGGACGCGGTCGAGAACGCCTACCGCCGACTCGACCGGACGGGAGCGTGAGGCTGATGGCGATCCGGATCGAGCCGATGGTGGCCGACGACATCACACGCTGCGTGGAACTGGAGCAGTTGCTGTTCCCGGAGGACGACCCGTGGGCCGCCGTGGCGTTCCAGTCCGAGCTGGCCGGCCGGCACAACCGCTACATCACCGCGCGCGACGAGGGCGGGCGAATGGTCGGCTACGCGGGTATCGCCCTGCTGGGTGACGCCGAACACCCCGAGGCCGAGGTGCACACCATCGGTGTCGATCCCCGCTGCCATCGTGCCGGGGTCGGCACACTCCTGCTGGAGGCGCTGCTCGCCGAGGCGGGCAGGCGTGGTGGACCGGTGTTCCTGGAGGTCCGCACCGACAACGCGCCCGCGATCGCGCTGTACGCCAAGCACGGCTTCCACATCATCGGATTGCGCAAGAACTACTACCACCCCAGTGGCGCGGACGCGTACACGATGCGTAGACCCGCGCTGACCAGCGAGGATCGGTGGCGGACACCGGACGAGGTGCTGTCGTGATCATCATGGGCATCGAAAGCTCCTGCGACGAAACCGGAGTCGGCATCGTCCGTAGGAACCCCGACGGCACCTGCGAATTGCTCGCCGACGAGGTCGCCTCCAGCGTCGATCAGCACGCCCGCTTCGGCGGCGTCGTCCCGGAGATCGCCTCACGCGCACATCTCGAGGCGATCGTGCCCGCCATGCGCCGCGCGCTGTCGGCGGCGGGTATCGCGAAACCGGACGCGCTGGCGGTGACCATCGGCCCGGGCTTGGCCGGTGCGCTGCTGGTCGGCGTGGCGGCCGCGAAAGCGTATGCGGCGGCGTGGGATGTGCCCTTCTACGCGCTGAACCATCTCGGTGGGCACGTCGCGGTGGACACCCTGGAACACGGGCCGATGCCGCCGTGCGTCGCGCTGCTGGTGTCGGGCGGGCACACCCACCTGCTACACGTCACGGATCTGTCCGAGCCGATCGTGGAGCTGGGCAGCACCGTCGACGACGCGGCGGGCGAGGCATTCGACAAGGTGGCGCGCCTGCTCGGGCTGGGTTTCCCCGGCGGTCCCGCGCTGGACGCCGCCGCGGCGACCGGTGATCCGCGCGCCATCGCGTTTCCCCGTGGCATGACCGGGCCGCGCGACCCACGCTACGACTTCTCTTTCTCGGGCCTCAAGACCGCGGTGGCCCGGTACGTGGAGGCGGCGCAGCGCGACGGCGTGGCCGCGGATGATCTGCCGATCCCCGACATCGCGGCGTCGTTCCAGGAGTCGGTCGCGGATGTGCTCACCATGAAAGCGATTCGGGCGGCTCAGGATGTCGGCGTCGGCACGCTGGTGCTCGGCGGCGGAGCCACGGCCAACTCGCGGATCCGTTCGATGGCGGAAGAGCGCTGTACTGCGGCAGGTTTGACGCTGCGGGTGCCCAAGCCCCGGCTGTGCACGGACAACGGCGTGATGATCGCCGCGCTCGGCGCACATGTCATCGCGGGTGGCGCGGCCCCTTCGCCGCTGACGGTCGCCACCGACCCCGGTCTGCCGGTGTCGGTCAGTATGGTTCGCTGACCTGCTCGTACTCGGTGACCGGCCGGATCGTGGCCGATCGGTTCCGCTGCGATCTCCGGGATAACTCGGCGGGGCCGATACCGGCACACGGATGCCGTCCGCGGGCTCGATGGACAGTGCCTCGATGATGTCGGTCGACGGACGACCGGAGACGAGCGGCCGGGCTCACGACGGTGGAGATCAGTTCGGCGCCAGGAGTCCCGGATCAGACGAGGCCCCTGAATGACCCCGAGGCGGCAACGGCAGGCTCGACCACGCGGGCGCCTGGGCCGGACTCGTGCCGGGCGTCGTCGCGCTGGGCGCCACGGGCCCGAAGGTCCGGCTCGCCTGCGGCGAACTGCCCGGCGCGGCATTCGGATTGCCGAACAGCGGACCGAGCAGTTCGGGGAACGGGATCGGCGGAAGGTTCGGATCAGGGCGCAGCGTGGGTTGCGTGGGCGGAATCACCTGCGTGGCCGTCGCACCGCCGGTGCTGCTCTGCGGCCTGTGTTCCGTGGTGGTCGGCGCGACGCCGGTGCTGTCCGGGGTGCGGTCGTGCGTACCGGCAGCCGCGGTCGGGAGCGGTGCGGATGTCGGGCTCGGCAGCTGGGAAGCGCTGCTCGTGGTCCCCGCGGGAGAGACCTCGTCGTCCGCGGTGGGGGAGAACGTCTTGACCCCGTACCCGACGATCAGCCCGACGACCACGATCGCACCGGCGAGGGTGCCGAACACCTTGGTGACCGTGCCCGCGGGCGCGTCGCCGCCGAGCGCGCCGACCGGGAACACCGAGGGCTGCACCGAATCGGCGACCAGGGCCGCGCCTTTCGCGGTCACCGCCTCCGGGTCCGGCACGGTGAACACCGGGACGTCCAGCGTGGCGGTGAGGGTGTCGAGCACGGCGGGGATGTTGGCGCCGCCGCCGATGACCGCGACCGCCTGCGGTTGCCGGGGCGACCGGGCGAACGCCGTCGTGACGAAGCGGGTGAGGTCGCGCAGCAGGTCGGCGATCAACTCTTCGAAGTCGGCCCTGGTCAGCTTCAGCGGACGCCCGGCGACGTGGTCGATGGTGACCGCGGGCGCGATGGACAGGTGCTCCTTCGCCGCGCGGCCTCGGTTGGTGAGCATGCCGCGGTTCGGGCGGGTACCGCGCCTGGCGAAGTGCATATCCACCAGATGCTGGTAGATGAGGTCATCGATCGCCTTGCCGCTGACGGTCGCGGTGCGATCGGAACGGAGCAGGGAGCCCTCGGCTCGGTCGGCGACGGTGACGCTGAGCCCCGAGGCGCCGAGATCGATGATGGCGACGGTGTCGTAACGGTCCAGCAGGCCGGTGTGCCGCAGGTACGTCAGCGCGGCGGTGCCCTCCGGGATCAGCCGCAGCTCACGCTGTTTGCCGGTGGCCGAGCGGATGATCTGCGCCTGCTCCTTGGTGCGGTAGGCGACCGCGACGCTGGTGGGCGGCTGACCGGTCATCGGCTCGAAATCGCGTGGGCCACCCGCGAACCGGCCGACCGGACGGATGATCTCGCGCGGCGGCTGCGTGGTCGGCAGCTGCGTGGTCATCAACTCGATCGAGGACGCCACCAGGTCGCCGAGATCGGAATGGGCCGCGTCGGCGGAGACGACGCGGTAATCGAAGCTCTGCATGCCGTTCGGCGCGGTGGAGACCAACGCCGAGCACACGACCTCGGCCCCGGCCGAGATGCCGAGGGATGTTCGCATGTTCACCTCCCTTCGAGCGGATGGTCATGGTGTCGCCGACCATCTCGAATCAACTGCCGGACCGCGGTATGGATGACGCGCGACCCGGACCGGGAAACGAACCGGCCCCTCGTCCGGGTGGGTCGCGGGGACCGGCCATGGATCACGTGTGTCTTGCTCTCTGGTGAAGCTGGTGGTGCAACGATCGTGCTGCGGCGCTGCGAGTCTCGGCGACGCTGTGGTACCCCTGGGTCGCCGCGCCGCCGCCTGTTCGGCGACGAACCGGCGGCCGGACCGCAGCCGTCGTCAATAGTGTCACAATCCGTTATCCGAACGTTACTGTTTTCCCGAACTTATCGCCAAGCCCGCAGCGTCTCGGGCGCGCCGCGGCAAAGTTGGCACCGCCCAGCCTTGAGCGCTGGCACTCTCATGTATAGAGTGCTAGTCGGCACTGTGTGTAGTGCTTGTGCCAGCAGCTTGACCACTGGGCAGGGGTCCCGGCACCCGCGACGACGGGGCTATGCGCAGGGTCAGCATCGTGACCAACCGACGCGTCCGGAACAACGGTTCCGGACGACCGAATCCCCTGAAAGTGGAGGGCTCAACGTGGCGAGCGTGAACATCAAGCCGCTCGAGGACAAGATCCTCGTCCAGGCCAACGAGGCCGAGACGACGACGGCCTCCGGCCTGGTCATCCCCGACACGGCGAAGGAAAAGCCGCAAGAGGGCACCGTTGTCGCCGTCGGTCCCGGCCGGTGGGACGACGAGGGCGAGAAGCGCATCCCGCTGGATGTCCAGGAGGGTGACACCGTCATCTACAGCAAGTACGGCGGCACCGAGATCAAGTACCAGGGCGAGGAGTACCTCATCCTGTCGGCGCGCGACGTGCTGGCCGTCGTCACCAAGTAGCCGATCGGGCACGCATGCGTTCCGCCCCGGTGTCTCTCGTGACCCGGGGCGGAACGCGTTCGGCGCCGACACCCCGGCACTGAAACACGCGGTGCGAGCAACGGGCCCGTAGGCGGCAGCCTGCGTAACCACGGAGGGCCCCGGGAGCACCGCTCATCGGACACGCGGTGCGAGCGATGGGCTCCGGAGCGCCGCAATCCACTACAGGAGCGAATTCCCATGGCAAAGCAGATCGAGTTCGACGAGAAGGCTCGCCGGGCTCTGGAACGCGGCGTCGACAAGCTCGCCGACGCGGTCAAGGTCACCCTGGGCCCGCGCGGACGGCACGTCGTGCTCGCGAAGTCCTTCGGCGGCCCGACCGTCACCAACGACGGCGTCACCATCGCGCGCGAAATCGAGCTCGAGGACCCGTTCGAGAACCTCGGCGCGCAGCTGGTCAAGAGCGTCGCCACCAAGACCAACGATGTCGCGGGCGACGGCACCACCACCGCCACCGTGCTGGCCCAGGCGTTGGTCCGCGCCGGGCTGAAGAACGTTGCCGCGGGCGCGAATCCGATCGCGGTCGGGTCCGGCATCGCCAAGGCCGCCGACGCGGTCTCCGAGGCACTGCTCGCGCTGGCCACCCCGGTCTCCGGCGAGCAGGCCATCGCGCAGGTCGCGACGGTGTCCTCGCGCGACGAGGAGATCGGCGAGATGGTCGGCAAGGCGCTGACCACCGTCGGCAAGGACGGCGTCGTCACCGTCGAGGAGTCCTCGACGCTGCAGACCGAACTGGTCGTCACCGAGGGCGTGCAGTTCGACAAGGGTTACCTGTCGCCGTACTTCATCACCGATCCCGACAGCCAGCAGGCCGTCCTGGAGGACGTGTTCGTCCTGCTGCACCGCGAGAAGATCAGCTCGCTGCCGGACTTCCTGCCGCTGCTGGAGAAGATCGCGGAGAGCGCCAAGCCCGTCCTGATCATCGCCGAGGACGTGGAGGGCGAGGCGCTGTCGACCCTGGTGGTCAACGCCATCCGCAAGACGATCAAGGCCGTCGCGGTGAAGGCGCCGTTCTTCGGCGACCGCCGCAAGGCGTTCCTCGACGACCTGGCCGTGGTCACCGGTGGCACCGTGGTGAACCCGGATCTGGGCATCACGCTGCGCGAGGCGGGCCTGGACGTGCTCGGCAAGGTGCGTCGCGTCGT
The DNA here is from genome assembly GCF_055590505.1 of Nocardia sp. NPDC041819. NCBI lineage: Bacteria > Bacillati > Actinomycetota > Actinomycetes > Mycobacteriales > Nocardiaceae > Nocardia > Nocardia sp. NPDC041819. The sequence continues at coordinate 179,384 of NZ_JBVJAP010000009.1, forward strand.
GGTGACCAAGGACGACACCACGATCATCGACGGCGCCGGTTCCGCGGCGGACGTGGAGGCGCGTGTCGCGCAGCTGCGCCGCGAGATCGAGTCCACCGATTCCGACTGGGATCGCGAGAAGCTCGAGGAGCGGCTGGCCAAGCTGGCCGGTGGCGTCGCGGTGATCAAGGTCGGCGCGGCCACCGAGACCGCGCTCAAGGAGCGCAAGTACCGCGTCGAGGACGCGGTGAGCGCCGCCAAGGCCGCCGTGGAGGAGGGCATCGTGCCCGGTGGCGGCACCGCGCTGGTGCAGGCCGCGAGCAAGCTCGTCGAGCTGCGCGACTCGCTGTCCGGTGACGAAGCCGTCGGCGTCGAGGTGGTCCGCACCGCGCTGCGGGCGCCGCTGTACTGGATCGCCACCAACGCGGGCCTGGACGGCGCGGTGGTGGTCAGCAAGGTGGCCGAGGGCAAGGAGGGCTTCAACGCCGCCACGCTCACCTACGGCGACCTGCTCACCGACGGCGTCGTCGACCCGGTGAAGGTGACCCGTTCGGCCGTCGTGAACGCGGCGTCGGTCGCGCGCATGGTGCTCACCACCGAGAGCGCCGTGGTCGAAAAGCCCGCCGAGGAGCAGAACGAGCACGGCCACCACGGCCACTCGCACTGAACCGGCCGTCGAACAGGAAACCGGCAAGGCCCCCGAACCGCGTGGTTCGGGGGCCTTGCCGGCTCTTACGGCACGGGACGCGACTACCGGTGATACCGAGGAGGTTCCGAAGCTCGACACGCTGTCTGCCGCGGGACCGGAAGGGTCGGCGGATGGTCCGGACCGTCGGGCCCGTACGCGTGGAGCGGGAATGCCTGGCGCGACGCAGGGTTCAGCTGGCGACCGGCGGCTGTTCTGCGGCGATGGCCGCGAGTAGGCGAGCACGCAGCGCGGGCGGCGGAGTGGCCGCCGTGGCGGTGGCGAGAGCGGAGAGCGCTTCTTTGGTGTCTCTGACTTCCCGGATGAACTCCGCGCGTAGCACGGGGTCCTCGCTGTCGAACAATTCCTGCACTTCTTGATGGTCTTCGTCGTCGATCGATCCGAGCGCGACGGTGTGCGCGAGATCGATCTGGCGTTCGTTCATCTCACGTCACCCCCAAACTTTTCTTCAGTCGTGTCAATCCGTCCCGAATCCGGGACTTAACCGTAGGTAACCCTACGTCGAGGTAGGTGGCTACCTCCGCATAGGTGCGCCCACCGTAGTAGGCGAGCGAGATGGCTTCCCGCTGGGTTTCGGTGAGCGTGGCGAGACCGGCCAGGACGGCCTGTTGGTCGAGCCTGCGCTCGACCTCTTCGGTGACCTCGTCGAATTCGTTGCCGAGCACCCGGATCCCATAGGCGACCTCGCGCTGGGTGTGGGCCTGTTCGGCACGGACCCGGTCGACGGCGCGCCGGTGGGCGAGCGTCATCAACCACGTCACCGCGGAACCCTTCGCCGGGTCGAAGCTCGATGCCATCCGCCAGATCTGCAGATAGACCTCCTGGGTGGTCTCCTCCGCGTATCCAGGATCGTGCAGAACGCGCAACACCAGACCGAAGACGCGCGCGCACGTCCGGTCGTACAGTTCGGCGAATGCTTCCTGGTCGGCTCGGCCGCATCGATGCAGAAGCGCGGCGAGTTCGATACTTTCGGCTGCGCGTGCCGTAACCGCAGAATCCACCGTGGGTGGGAAGGCTTCTCTTCGGAACGAGTCGCCCTCTGCGGCTGGCGGCCGCGTTGTCACAACGCTCCATTCTGTGTCATCGGTCACTACCGTAGCGTGTTGCTATGACCTCCCTTCCGGTGGGGTGCCCACAAGTCCGGCGCGGAACCGGCGCCGCGTTGCGAAAAGCGCCGACACGCCGAATATCTCGGGAGGAGACACGCCGTGACACGCCGAGCGCTATCGCACCGTGCCGGAAACGGCGGAGGCGCGGTCCCGGCCTTCGCTCGGCGGCCGGCCGATCGATGGTGACGATCGGAACCCACGCGCCGACCTCCGGCGCTGAACCGATCACCGTGTCGCGTGAGCGGCTCGACCGGAGCATGTTGCAGTGGCCCGTTGTTTGCTAGGAATTCGACGCCCGGTGGCGTGTGGATGGGAGGGGATTGCTTCAGACGGCCATGCGGCGGCGGTTGCGCCGCGCGTGCATCTCGCGCTCGGTCTCCGACATGCCGCCCCAGATGCCATAGGGCTCGCTGACTTTCAGCGCGTGGGTGCGGCATTGCATGAGCACCGGGCAGGTGCGGCAGATCTCCTTGGCACGCATCTCGCGCGCGGTGCGGGCTCGGCCACGCTCGCCATCGGGATGGAAGAACACCGCGGAATCCTGCCCGCGGCACGATCCTCGCATCTGCCAATCCCAGACATCGGCGTTGGGTCCCGGGAGGTGGGTCGGCATGGGCATGGTGAACTCCTCGTGGTGCGAGCTCGTCAGCGTTGTCGAGCAGTTGTCCTGCAACAGTTGTGGGCCACAACGCCGTGTCGGCGAAGGTGCCCGGGCTCGCCCTTCGCGGTCGCTGCAATTTCGCGCGGCGCCGTCTGTGGCGATGAGCTACGTTAGGTCCAGCCGCGAAATTCCGTCAATAGTTCGGCGCAGCACTTTTCCAAATCTCGCGCTGTGAAATTTAACCTCCGAACTGTTTACTTTTCGCGTTGGTTCCGGCGATACTGTTCGGTTGGCCGGAGGCCCGTTGTATCCGCATGTGTCGTGGGTGATCAGATTTACGCAGGTAGGGCCGCTTTTTGTGGTGCGGAGCCGCTTCGGAGCGGATGGTGCGCGCATGACGGCGGCCGCTCCGGCGGCCGAGGGGTTCGGGACCCGTGGATCCGAAGATGGCGGAAACGGGGCGGGCAGGTTAATTACGCGAAACGCGCATGAATTCCCGGCGCGGCCGCTGGGCGATTGCCAGGGCTAGATTTACCTAATGGAAACATCGGCTCGGCGGCGGAAATGCCGAGTGCCGGCCGGTCCGCGGTCGCTCACCTTTCGTCGTCCCGGCCCGCGTGCCGCACAGGATAGAGTGCGCCCGTGTTCGCGCCCGCTCCGCTCGGAGATCCTCACGTCGCGGTCCTCGCCGAGGCCGCCTTCGGCGCCGATCCGGGGCGCGCTGCCGCCGAGTTGCCGCCCGCCTCGGACGCACTCGGCGGGTGGTATCGCGCGGTGGTCCTCGGCGGCCAGGGGCGTTATGCCGCGGCGCGTGCCGAATTGCGAAGGGTATGCAACCACAGCAGCGACCCCGTCCTCCTCTCACTGGCGGGAAGTACCGAGGGCTCTTTTCTGCGCCAGCTCGGCAGGCACGAGCGTGCGGCGGCGTTCGACGGGCGGGCCGCCGCGCTGATCCTCACCATCGGCGCGCGGGCGGAAGCCGGCTCCGGGGGTTCTTCGGAGGAGACGGGCGTTTACCGTCCCAGCCGCGCCGACGCGATCTGTGACGCGCTCACCGGGCTCGCCGCCGACGCGCTCGGGACCGGGCGGCTCGCGCTGGCCGATCGGCTGCTGCGGCGCAGCGCGTCGGCGGCGCGGCAGTACGGGGCCGGTTGGCGCCCGGCGATCCGCCTGGGCTGGGTGTCCGCCGAAACCGCCCTGGCAGCAGGTGATTTCGAGACGGCGGCGGCGCACGCGGCGACCGCGCTCGAGCTGGCCGACCGATCCCCGTCGGTGCGGCACCAGGTCAAGTCCCGCCTGCTGGTCGCCGCGGCCGACGCGGCCCGCGACGCCCGCGGACGATCCGGTGTTTCGGCCGAGGACGTCGCCGAGCAGTGCCGCGAACACGGACTGCTGCCGTTGCGCTGGGCTTGTGCCATGCTCCGCGCCGGTTCCGGCGCACCGGATGCGGCGGCCGAGGCGGCCGAGTGCGCGGCGATCATCGCCCGTGCCGGCGGAGCGTTGCGCCCGCTGGGTGGCGGTTAGGTGATCACGGAGTCCACCGTGTTGCCAAGTTCCGGCCATCGGGTCGCTATTGTTAGATCCGTTCCGCCCCTTCGGTGGAAGCACTGGTCGTCACCGGACCGTGCCACTTGTAACGCCAGGAATATCTCTGACGATGACGCACACGGGCGAAGAGTTGGACCTCGCCGTCGCTGCCGCTGCGCAGGGCGACAGATCCGCTTTAGCTCAGGTACTGGAGATGATCCGCCCGCTGGTGGTGCGCTACTGCCGCGCGCGGATCGGAGCCGCGGAGCGTGGGCAGCTCTCCGCGGACGACGTTGCGCAGGAGGTTTGCCTGGCTGTGATGACAGCCTTGCCCAGGTATCAAGACCAGGGCAGGCCCTTCATGGCCTTTGTTTACGGGATCGCTTCGCACAAGGTCGCCGACGCTCATCGCAATGCCGCCCGTAACAAGGCGGAGGCGATGGCCGAAGTACCAGATGTCATATCCACCGACCAGGGACCGGAACAACGAGCTCTCGAATCAGAGACGAGCAGACAGATGAACCGTTTGCTCGCGACGCTTCCCGAGAAGCACCGAGAGATCTTGATCCTGCGCTTGGTCATGGGTTTGTCAGCGGAAGAAACCGCAGTCGCCGTGGGCAGTACGGCGGGTGCGATCCGGGTGGCCCAACACAGGGCACTCGCGAAACTCAAGTCACAAGTGGCGAGGGCAGGTGAAATGTATGGCTAGGGATGGCGAGCGCGGTCGGGGTGACTGGAAGGCGCGGCTTGGATCGCGAAACAGCGGTCCCTACGCCGAGGCGTCCGGGGACACCGGCCCGGTCGACATCGCCGCGGTACGCCGCGACGATGCTCTGATCGACGCCATCGCCAGCGATGGTCCGGTGCACACCGACAGCGCCGAGGAGTATCAGCTCGCGACGTTGCTCGCGGATTGGCGAGCGGAACTGATCGCACCTGCGATGCCGGCCGAGCCGGACCTGGATGCGATCGTGGCCGCGGTGAACCAGGAGATCGGCGCGCGGCAGGTTCGCATCGGGGCGCCCACCGGCGGGCGACTGAGGCTTCTGCGCCCGATCATGGGCGCCGCGGCCGCGCTGGCCTTGGTCTTCGGCGGCATGACGGCGTTCTCGTACAACGCGGAGCCGGGCGATCCGCTGTGGCGGGTCAAGGAGGTCGTGTTCAGCGAACAGGCCCAGACCACCGTGGTGCAGCGTGCGGGCAACGATCTGAACGAGGCGTCGACGCTGGTCACGGAGAATCCCGCCGAGGCGAAGGTGCGCTTGGAGCGGGCCAAGGAGAGCGCCGCGCAGGTCAGCGATCCGGATAAGCGCGCCGATCTGATGGCGCAGTGGGAGCGGTTGCTCGCGGAACTGCGCAAGGTGGAACCGGAACTGGCCGACCAGCTCGAGTCGACGGTGCCCAAGACCACCGATCCGCGCGCTACCCCCGGCACCAGCGCGACCACGAAGCCCAACCAGTCGACCGGCGGGACGTCCACGATCGTGCAGCAGCCGGGCGATGCGACGAAGCCTTCGACCACGGTCGATGCCACCGCTCCGAACGGGGGCGGGACATCGAACGGCGGCGGAACTTCGAACGGCGGCGGCGCGCCGACCACGGTGCCGCCGGTGACCACGGTGCCGCCGGGGACCACCCAGCCGCCGGCGACCGTGGAACCGACGGTTCCGCAGGAGCCGCCGGTCACGGAGGTCAAGCCGCCGCCTACGGGTGGGCCCACGGCGGACACCGGTAATCCGTCGGCGCCGCAGCCGCAGCAGCCGCCCACCGCTCCCACACAGGGCAACACCGGTACGAACGGCAACAACAATCAGCCGCCGACCTTCAGCGTGCCCGGCATCCCCAACCCGGGGTCGTTCGTGCCGCCCGGTCGCTGATAGACGCAGTACCGCGTAAGGCAAGAACCGATCGCCGGGCAGGCGGTCGGTTTTTTGTCTTTTCGGCGCCGGTCTGGGGGCGAAACCCATCGGGCCATGAGTCATCGGTGTGTCGGCCCGCGACGGGGGCTCGATGTCCGCTCGCCGAAGTGAGTGTGTGCGTCGAGAATCACATCGGCAAGGGCGAGGTACGCGAGCCTCGAGAGGCCCGCGTGCGTATCGGTGAGGGCGGTCTCAGCCGTCGAATCCGTCGAACCCGTCGCCGTGAAAAGCCTCGTTCATCGAGGCGTCCGCGTAGCCCCGGCAGTAGTCCCAGGTGACGTACGCTTCCGGCGTCGGGTCGTAGGCGGGCTCGTGCGGGCGGACCGTGCCGTCGACCAGCAACTGAAGCAAGTTGGCGCGCAACATGTCCCAGTCGTGGTAATGGTCCTGCCTGCAGTCTTCGCAGCTGACCACGAGACCGCGGATCCCGCGGTGGGCCAGCAGCGCCTCGTACACCGCGAGGTCGGCGAGATCCTCCTCGACCGCAAGGCGCTCGTGGGGATCCAGCGGTTCGCCGGGCTCGATGGCGTCGAGCGCGGCGGACGGGTCGGAGGGGTCTCCGGCGAACGGATCCGGCGGCAAGCCAGGTGGTAGATGGTCACGCACATCCCCACGGTACGCAGAACAGGGTGGTCTGCGCCAGCGATGCGGCCCGCCAGTTTCGGTGGTGGGCTCACTTCGTCGGCGAGTTCACCGGACAGATACCATGGAGCACAGGCTACGGCGGGTCCCGACCGCACCGCCGCCGAACCACGTCCATCCCATCAGCCGTCACGGCGCAGGTCATGCCTGCGCCGGTCGCTATCGACGTCCAGGAGGGGTCGATCCGAATGAGTAATCCCGTACCGGGCGAACGACTCGCAGTCCGCCCTTCTACGGGTGGCGACGATCCGAACAAGATCGCCATGCTCGGCCTCACATTCGATGATGTGCTGTTGCTGCCTGCCGCCTCGGATCTCATCCCCAGTTCTGTGGAGACCTCCAGCCGCCTCACCAGGGAGATCCGCTTGCGGACCCCGCTGGTCAGTTCGGCCATGGACACCGTGACCGAGGCGCGGATGGCGATCGCCATGGCCCGCGCGGGCGGCATGGGCGTGTTGCACCGCAACCTCTCGGCAGCCGACCAGGCCGCCCAGGTGGAGACGGTCAAGCGGTCGGAGGCGGGCATGGTCACCGACCCGGTGACCTGCCGCCCGAACGACACCCTCGCCGAGGTCGACGCCATGTGCGCCAGGTTCCGCATCTCCGGCCTTCCGGTGGTGGACGAGACCGGTGCGCTTGTGGGCATCATCACCAATCGCGACATGCGATTCGAGGTGGACCAGAACCGCCGCGTCGCCGACGTGATGACGAAGGCTCCGCTGATCACCGCGCAGGAGGGCGTGACCGCCGAGGCCGCGCTGGGGCTGCTGCGCAGGCACAAGGTGGAGAAGCTGCCGATCGTCGACGGCAACGGACGCCTGCGCGGCCTGATCACCGTCAAGGACTTCGTCAAGACCGATCAGTACCCCGACGCCACCAAGGACCGTGACGGCCGCCTGCTGGTCGGCGCCGCGGTCGGTGTCGGTGAGGACGCGTGGTCGCGTGCCATGACGCTGGCCGACGCGGGCGTCGACGTGCTGGTGGTGGACACCGCGCACGGTCACCAGGCGCAGGTGCTGCAGATGGTGACCAAGGTCAAGACCGAGGTCGGCGATCGAATCCAGGTGGTCGGCGGCAACGTGGCCACCCGTGCGGGCGCGGCGGCCCTGGTCGAAGCGGGCGCGGACGCGGTCAAGGTCGGCGTCGGCCCCGGCTCCATCTGCACCACCCGCGTCGTCGCGGGCGTCGGCGCGCCGCAGATCACCGCGATCCTGGAGGCGGTCGCCGCGTGCAAGCCCGCGGGCGTCCCGGTGATCGCCGACGGCGGCATCCAGTTCTCCGGCGACATCGCCAAGGCCATCGCCGCGGGCGCGTCCACCGTGATGCTCGGCTCGTTGCTCGCGGGCACCGCCGAGTCGCCGGGCGAGCTGATCCTGGTCGGCGGCAAGCAGTTCAAGAGCTACCGCGGCATGGGCTCGCTGGGCGCCATGCAGGGTCGCGGCCAGGCCAAGTCGTTCTCCAAGGATCGCTACTTCCAGGACGACGTGCTGGCCGAGGACAAGCTGGTCCCCGAGGGCATCGAGGGCAGGGTGCCGTTCCGCGGCCCGGTCAACCAGGTGATCCATCAGCTGGTCGGCGGCCTGCGCGCTGCCATGGGCTACACCGGCTCCCAGTCGATCGCGCATCTGCAGGAGGCCCAGTTCGTGCAGATCACCGCGGCGGGCCTCAAGGAGAGCCATCCGCACGACATCACCATGACCGTCGAGGCCCCTAACTACACGGGACGCGGTTAGCCCACTAGGTTCATGTACAGGACCAACCGGTCCGTGCATGATAAGAGCTGGCTGACCGGCTGTGGCGGTGAGCAGGCTGAGCGGTGGCCGGCGGCGCGTTTCATGCTGCCCGCCTGCCCCCGCAAGTGACCACTGGAGGCGCGAGTCTTACGAGCGCCGTTCGCGGCCCGGCTCGTGTCCGAGTGGGCGAAGCGCATGCGACGAAGTCGCGAGTCTCGCCCGCTCGGACGCGAGCCATGAGGGGGCCGCGAACACGCAGCGCCGCAGGCGCTGCAAATTAGACAAGGAGATTTCGCGTGCGCGACATGGTGGAGATCGGCATGGGCCGGACCGCCCGGCGTACCTATGAGCTGGACGACGTCGATATCGTCCCCTCGCGCCGGACCCGCTCGTCGAAGCAGGTCTCGCTGTCCTGGCAGCTGGACGCCTACCGTTTCGAGATCCCGTTTCTCGCGCATCCCACCGACGCGCTGGTATCGCCGGAGTTCGCCATCGAGCTCGGTCGCCTCGGCGGGCTCGGCGTGATCAACGGCGAGGGTCTGTGGGCGCGGCACGCCGATGTCGGTGCGAAGATCGACCAGCTGCTCGAGCTGGTCGGCAAGGGCGGCTACGAGCGCGCCGTGGCGTTGCTGCAGGAACTGCACGCCGCGCCGATGCAACCGGACCTGCTCGCCGCCGCGGTCGCGCAGGTCCGCGCCGCCGGTGTCACCGTGGCGGTGCGGGTGAGCCCGCAGAACGCGCGCACGCTCACCCCGGCGCTGCTGCAGGCGGGCATCGACCTGCTCGTGGTGCACGGCACGATCATCTCCGCCGAGCATGTCGGCGACGGTGAGCCACTGAATCTGAAGACCTTCATCGCCGAGCTGGACGTGCCCGTGGTCGCGGGCGGCGTGAGCGATCACCGCACCGCGCTGCACCTGATGCGGACCGGGGCGGCGGGTGTCATCGTCGGCTACGGCTCCTACCCCGGCGCGACGACCACCGGTGAGGTGCTTGGCATCGGCGTGCCGATGGCCACCGCGATCGCGGATGCCGCCGCCGCGCGCCGCGACTACCTGGACGAGACCGGCGGCCGCTACGTGCACGTCATCGCGGACGGCGACGTCGCCACCTCGGGGCAGCTGGCCAAGGCGATCGCGTGCGGCGCGGACGCCGCCATGCTCGGAGTTCCGCTCGCCGTGGCGGCGGAGGCGCCGGGCCGCGGCTGGTACTGGCCGTCGGCGGCCGCGCACCCTTCGGTTCCGCGCGGGTCGCTGCTGCACGTCGACGATCCGTGGGATCTCGGTGGCGAGCCGGTCGGTGACACGGTGCGCCCGAGCCTGGAGCGGGTGCTGTTCGGGCCGTCCGACGATCCGTTCGGATCGCTGAACCTCGTTGGTGGACTGCGTCGTTCGATGGCCAAGGCCGGTTACTCGGATCTGAAGGAATTCCAGAGGGTCGGCCTCAGCGTGCGCGCCTGAGCTCTGTTCGATTTGCAGCGCCTGCGGCGCTGCGTGTTCGCGGCCCCTTATGGCTCGCGTTCCAGCGGTCGAGACTCGCGCCTGCGGCGCATGCGCTTCGACCGCTGGTACGCGAGCCGGGCCGCGAACGGCGCTCGTAAGACTCGCTTCTCCGGTGAGCGCCGGGTGGCTCGGAGGGGTGCGGGCCGTGTACAACGTCAGCCGTTGCATGGCTCGCCCACCGCCGAGGTGCCGACGTGTTTCGCGCACCACGAGGCATGCGGCTTTGTGCCGCAAACATTTACGCGGTGCTCGCGCGGGCCGGGTTCACCGCACGCGGGTCGGTTTCGTCCGTGCGCGCAGGAATTGCTGGATCGCGTGGTTCACCGGCTCGGGGTGGGTCATCGTCACCGCCAGTCGGGCGTCCGCGATCTCGATGAACGTGGCGCCGGATAGTCCGTGGGCCAGTTCCTGGGCGCGTTCGCGGTCCATGCCGCTGTGGGTGGGGTGGATCACCAGAGCGGGACAAGCGATTTCGCGCAGGCGATCCAGCACCGAATCCCGGCTGAGCAGGCAGCCTGCCGCGACCTCGATGCCGCGCCGGTCGCGCACCAGCCAGCGCTGGGTCCAGATCTGGCGGTACCACTCGTCGTCGCCGATCAGCCAGGAAGCCAGCTGGTGCACGGCCCGTTCGCGGGAGCCGTCGTCGTACCACTCTTCGAGGAATTTCTGGGTGGCAGTGGACTGCTGCGGGGTGGGACCGTGCGCTTCGGTGCTGATGAGGATCAGCGCGGAGACGCGTTCCGGCGCGATCAAGGCGGTGCGCAGCGCGGTGAAGCCGCCCTGGGCGGTGCCGCCGATGACGGCCTGTTCGGCGCCGAGATGATCGAGGATGGTCAGCGCGTCGCGGGCAGCGGTCCAGTAGGTGAAGGGTAGGCCCTCGTCCCTGGTGCGGCCGTGGCCGCGGGCATCCCAGGAGACGATCCGGAACTCCGGTGCGAGCGCGGCCATTTGGGCGGCGAACATGGTGCGGTCCATGAAGAACTCGTGCGCCAGCAGTACCACCGGGCCGTCCCCGCCGCTGTCCTCGTAATGGATGTCGGCATCGATCGCGCGGGCGAAGGGCACGAGCAGAAGGATAACCAGCCGGCCCGGCCACGGGTGACGATTCGGGCGGTCGGCTCGCCTCCCGAGGGAGGGGCGCTGTGCCGATGATTCGCTCGTTTCGCCGCTCACTAAACTGGGTGGGTGGCACAAACCCAGAGACCGGTCCTCGTCGTCGACTTCGGAGCACAGTACGCCCAGCTGATCGCGCGGCGAGTTCGCGAGTCGAGCGTGTTCTCGGAGGTGGTTCCGCACACCGCGACGGTGGAGGAGATCGCCGACAAGCAGCCGCTCGCGGTGATCCTCTCCGGCGGCCCGGCCAGCGTGTACGCCGAGGGCGCGCCGCAGCTGGACCCGCGGTTGTTCGAGCTGGGGCTGCCGGTCTTCGGCATCTGCTACGGCTTCCAGGCGATGGCGCAGGCACTCGGTGGCACGGTCGCGCACACCGGCACTCGCGAATACGGGCGCACCGAACTCAACATCGATGGCGGTTTGCTGCACGGCGGCCTGCCCACCATTCAGCCGGTGTGGATGAGCCACGGCGACGCGGTCACCGACGCTCCGGAGGGCTTCGAGGTCACCGGCACCACCGCGGGCGCTCCGGTCGCCGCGTTCGAGGACCGCGCGCGCCGCCTGGCCGGTGTGCAATACCACCCGGAGGTGCTGCATTCGCCGCACGGCCAGCAAGTGCTGAGCCGGTTCCTGCACGAGCTCGCAGGCATCCCCTCCACCTGGACTCCGGCGAACATCGCCGACTCGCTGGTCGCCTCGGTGCGTGAGCAGATCGGTGACCGGCACGCGATCTGCGGGTTGTCCGGCGGGGTGGACAGCGCCGTCGCCGCCGCCCTGGTGCAGCGCGCCATCGGCGACCGGTTGACCTGTGTATTCGTCGACCACGGTCTGCTGCGGGCGGGGGAGCGCGAGCAGGTGCAGCAGGATTTCGTCGCCGCGACCGGCGCCAAGCTGGTGACCGTCGACGCGGTGGACAAATTCCTCGGCGAGTTGAAGGGCGTGACCGATCCCGAGGAGAAGCGCAAGACCATCGGCCGGGAGTTCATCCGGTCCTTCGAGGACGCGGTGGGCGAGGTGGTGCTCGAGCACGGCGAGGCCGACGGCGTGGCGCCGAAGGTCGAGTTCCTGGTGCAGGGCACGCTCTACCCGGACGTCGTGGAGTCCGGCGGCGGCACCGGCACCGCGAACATCAAAAGCCATCACAATGTCGGCGGCCTGCCCGACGACCTGGAGTTCGAACTCGTCGAACCGCTGCGGTTGCTGTTCAAGGACGAGGTGCGCGCGGTCGGCCGCGAACTCGGGCTGCCGGAGGAAATCGTTGCCCGCCAACCCTTCCCCGGGCCCGGTCTCGCCATCCGGATCGTCGGTGAGGTCACCGCGGATCGGCTGGAGACGCTGCGCCAGGCCGATGCCATCGCCCGTGAGGAATTGACCGCGGCCGGTCTGGACGGACAGATCTGGCAGTGCCCGGTCGTGCTGCTCGCGGATGTCCGAAGCGTCGGCGTCCAGGGTGACGGCCGCACCTACGGTCACCCGATCGTGCTGCGCCCGGTCTCCAGCGAGGATGCCATGACCGCGGACTGGACCCGGCTGCCCTACGAGGTGCTCGAACGCATCTCCACCCGGATCACCAACGAGGTGCCGGAGGTCAACCGCGTGGTCCTGGACGTGACCAGCAAGCCGCCGGGCACCATCGAGTGGGAGTGATCTCCCGGCGGTAGCCGCTCGGCGTCACCGAGAAGGTCAGCGGGGGCGGTGGAAGGCGCTGTGCAGAATCAGGTGCCCCAGCAGCGCACCGTTGGCGCTGCTGGGGCGGGGATCCGGCGGTGTGGTCCGCGCGGTGGGACGCGGCGGATCGGTGGGTTCGTCGGGGTTCATTCGTTTCTCCTGTCGTACGACGACGAGGGGTCCGGCCCGGATGATCGCTGGGGATGAACGTGGCACGGCCCGTCCGGTTGGACGGGCCGTGCGGTCATTTGCGGGGAGAGATCACCAGCAGGATGCCGATGACGATCGCGGCGATCACGACGATCCAACCGATCGGGATCATGCTGGCCGCGGGCCAGGACGCCGGACCGACGAAAGCCCACACGCTGATCGCGATGGACAGCAAACCCGCGATGAGCAGCGAGGCGGCGGGGCCGCGGCGGGAATCGGTCGTCTCTTCGCGCTCGGTCTCAGCCACGTCGCACCTCCACGTTTCCGGCGCGGACGTCGACGTTCAGTTCGAGCACCGGCGCGCCGAGAGTATTCGGACCGCTGATGCCGTCGGTGCAGAGGGCCTCGGCCATGGTCGCCGTGCAGCGGGTGCGGACGGTCATGTCCGCCGGAAGCAGGACGCGGGCTTCGCCCATCCGCACGTCGACGTCCACGGTGCGGTTCTCGGTCAGTTTCACCGACCGCAGATCCAGCGTGCCCGAGCCCATGGTCACCTGGTAGTTCGACGCCAGTTCCGCGACGGAAGCAGGCGCCCAGGTGTGGTTGCCCATCGCGGCCTGATCGAACTCGACCGGACCGACGGCGGAGGCGAGCAGCACGAATCCCGCGAGCGGCGCGGTGAGCACGAGCAGCCCGTAGCCACGCCGCAGGAACGCGCCGAGCACCAGGCCCAGACCGATCACGGCCAGCGCCGCGGCGGCGATCCGGCCGGGCGTCATCCATTCCGCGCCCGAGGCGGCCGCCGCACCCGCGCCCGCCGCCGCCAAAATGGCCAGGCCGAGCACCACCGGCGTCAGGCGCGAGCGCGGACGCTTCTGCGGCGGAGCGACGACCGTGCGGGCCGGGGCGGGGTCGGGGAGGTCCCAGGCGAGTGGGGCGACGCCGAGCGGGTCCCAGGACGGTGGAGTCGGACCGCCGATGATCGCGGGGTGAGCGGCGGGGCGGGGCGGGCTCGGAAGCTCGGTCTTGTCGCTGACCGAGGGCATAGGACCGACCTGGCCGATGGCAGCCGGATCCGATTCGGCTCGGTTACCGACGGCCGCGTCCGATTCGGTTCGCTTGCCGGTGGACGACCCCGGTCCGGCATCAGTGGCCCCTCCGGTGGGCGGCGCCGCCGACTTGTCCAGCACCACGGTCGCGGGGTCGGCGGCTTGCTCCTCGGCGGCGGGCTTGTGCAGCGGGACCGTTGCCGCATCGCCATTCGCGGCGTGCACGGGCGTCTCGGGGACATACGTCTCCGGCAGCTTGGTGTACGGCGTGTACACGGAGGTCGGCGGCACATACAGGTCACCGACGGTCCGGGTAGCGCCCTGCGGGAAGACCGCGCCGGGGTAGCCGGTGGCGGTGATCCCGCCGTCCGGGGCGAATCCGCCGAACGCCTCGGTGGTTCCGGGTGGCGGATTGGGTGTGCGCAGATGCAGCATCCACCAGCCGGCCAGCATCAGCGCGAGGCTGATCAGGCCGGATCCGCCGAGACCGACACCGACCGGGCCCATCGTGCTGACCGCGATGGCCAGCGCCACGATCAGCACGATGGTCTTGGTCTGTGACTGCGAGCTGTGGCCCTTGCCGACCAGCGATTCGGCCGCGGACGCCGGGTCGCCCGCCGCGCTCAGCAGCAGCCAGGCCAGCAGGTAGAGCACGAGGCCCGCGCCGCCGAAGATCGTCGAGACGACGAACGCGACGCGAACCAGCACCGGATCGATCTCGTAGCGCCGCGCGAACCCCGCCGCGACGCCCGCGATAGGCCCCTGGCGCGGCAATCGGATCGGCCGGGTCTGCCATATCTGCTGGACCTGGTCGCCGAAGCTCGTTTTCGTCATGTCTCCCATGGTGTGCCGACCCGCGGAATCGGCGCATCGGGGGGAACCCTGAAAAACGGCCTGAACACTTTGGACCGATCCACCGATGTAGCAATTGTTCAGCTATGCCGAGTTTCGCTGATCCGGCCGCTTCTGCCCTGGTCGGCGCGGGTGTCGCTGGTCGAGATCAGGGTGAATCCGGATGGCTGGCAGCCGCGTTGTCGGGCAGTATCGAAGACATGTACCCGTCTGTTCCCGCGTTCGACACTCGGGGGTTCGACGCCGCGCGCGGACCGGGCCCCGCGCCCGCGCCGGTCCCCGGGCCGCCGCAGGCGCGGATGTTCCGCCGCTCGGGTGGCCGGGTCGTCGGCGGCGTGGCGGGCGGTCTGGCCGACCATCTGGGCGTCGACGTGTTCAAGGTGCGGATGGCGTTCGTGCTGCTGTGCGCGCTGGCCGGAGCGGGCATCGCCGCCTACGGGCTGCTGTGGATCTTCACGCCCGGCGGCTCGGACCAGTCGAAACCTTCCGGTGCCGAGCGGCGGCAGGCGATCGGGCTTGCCATGCTCGGGCTGGGGCTCGCGGTCGCCGTGTCGTGGGTGTTCAGCGGGACGGCGGCGAAGGTGATCGCGCCGATCATCGTGGTGGCGGTCGGCGCGGCGCTGGTGTGGCGGGAGTACGACGTCGACGGGCCGCGTTCGCTGCTCGGGCTGCCCGCACGGCCCTCGGTCATCACCTGGTCTCGGATCGTCGCCGGTGCGACGCTGATCGTGGCGGGCCTCGGGGTGGTGGTGCTGGCGCGGATCGATCTCAGCTCACTCGGCTCGGCGCTGCTCGCGGTGGCGGTCACCCTGGTCGGCGCCGGACTGCTGACGGTTCCGCTGTGGCTGCGCATGATGCGCGCGCTGAACGCCGAGCGCGCCGCCCGCATCCGCAACGAGGAACGCGAGGAGATCGCCTCGCATCTGCACGATTCCGTGCTCCAGACGCTCGCGCTCATCCAGCGCCAGGCCGATGACCCGCAGGAGGTGCTGCGGCTGGCCCGCAGCCAGGAGCGGGAACTGCGGAAATGGTTGTTCGAGGATTCCGGCCCCGCGCAGTCGAGCTTGGCCGCGGCCCTGCGGACCATCGCGGGCGAGGTGGAGGACCAGCACGGGGTGAAGGTGGCGCCGGTGACCGTCGGCGACGTGTCGATGGACGTCGATGGTTCCGGATCCGGTCTGCCGAAGGAGCACTTCACCGCGCTGCTCGGCGCGAGCAGGGAAGCGCTGGTCAATGCCGCGAAGCACGCGGGCGTCCCGGAGATCGATCTGTTCGCCGAGGTCGAGCCGCATCAGGTGAGCGTCTTCGTGCGTGACCGTGGCTCCGGCTTCGACCTGGCGTCCGTGCCGGAGGATCGCCGGGGCCTGGCGAAATCCATTCGCGGCCGGGTCGAGCGCCGCGGCGGTCAGGTGGACATCCTGTCGAGGCCGGGCCGTGGCACCGAGGTACGGATCATCATGCCGCGGACCGATTCCGGCTGCCCCGCCCACGACGAAGAGCCCGCCCCCGCCGCGGGCGTCGTCCGCTAGCGTCCGCTTCTCGCGGACCCGCAGGGTCCGCACAGCTGCCGTGGGGTGCGCGAAGAGCGCGTGGGGGATGAGTGTGGTACCGGTTGGGGGTCAAGGGTCGGTTAGGAGAAGTAGGTGGCCGTGCGGGTCTTTCTCGTCGATGATCACGCCGTTTTCCGGTCGGGTGTGCGTGCGGAGTTGAGCCGGGAGGCGGACATGGAGGTGGTCGGGGAGGCCGGCGGGGTGGCGGAGGCGGTGGCCGGGATCAACGCCGAGCGCCCGGACGTCGTCCTGCTCGACGTGCACATGCCCGACGGCGGCGGGGTGGCGGTGCTGGCCGGCATCGAGCCGGGGCCGGTGTGCCTGGCGTTGAGCGTGTCCGATGCGGCGGAGGACGTGATCGCGGTGATCCGGGCGGGGGCCAGAGGGTATGTGACGAAGACGATTTCGGGATCCGAGCTGGCCGACGGGATCCGCCGGGTGGCGGGCGGTGATGCGGTCTTCAGCCCACGCCTGGCAGGCTTCGTGCTGGACTCGTTCACCGGAAGGTCCCCGGTACCCGAACCACCCCTGGATCCCGAACTCGACTCCCTGACCCCGCGCGAGTTGGAGGTGCTGCGCCTGCTCGCGCGCGGCTACACCTACCGTGAGATCGCCGAATCCCTGTTCATCTCCGTCAAAACCGTGGAAACGCACGCCTCCAACGTGCTGCGCAAGACCCAGCAGTCCAACCGCAACGCCCTGACCCGCTGGGCTCACCGCCGCCGCATCGACTGACGGCCGCGCGCCTGCCGGTGCGGTGCGGGGACGTCAGAGGACGGCGACGATGATCCCGATGATGATGATCAGGCCGATCAGCAGTCCCACGGCGATGGCGAGAGGGGCATTGTTCGGCTGGGGATTCCTGGCGCGCTGTGGGGTAGCGGTCGCGGACGCGCCCGCGTGGTTGCGGTGCGGGCGGGGCAGCGGGGTGGAGTGCGGACTGCGGATCCCGGCCGCCGAATTGCGCGCGGCCCAGGACGGGATGGTTCCGTCCTCGGTGCGGACGGGCGCGCCGAGAATGTGCGGGCCGGTGCCGGGACCGAAAGCGGCGGTGAGGATCTCGTCCCGCGCCTCGGCCATGGTCGGGCGGCGCTGCGGCGCGGGTTCCATCATGTGCAGCAGGGCCTGGGTCAGCACACCGCTGCGGGTCGGCGGGATGATCTGCGCCATGGCGGCGCGGTGCACGATGACGTCGCTGTCCTCGTCGAAGCCGAACGGCGGCTGCCCTTCGATCGCGGTGTAGAGCGTGGCACCCAAGGAGAACACATCGCTGGCCTTGGTCGGCTGGGCTCCGCGCGCCACCTCGGGGGGCAGATAGGAGGGGGTGCCGGTGATCACGCCGTCCGGTTCGTCGGACAGATCGCCCGCACCCCGGGAGATGCCGAAGTCGCTGAGTTTCGCCATACCCACGCCGGGGCCGCGG
Organism: Nocardia sp. NPDC041819; assembly: GCF_055590505.1. NCBI lineage: Bacteria > Bacillati > Actinomycetota > Actinomycetes > Mycobacteriales > Nocardiaceae > Nocardia > Nocardia sp. NPDC041819. Next base: position 196,907 of record NZ_JBVJAP010000009.1, read on the forward strand.
TCGGCGACGAGGATATTGCCCGGCTTGATATCCCGGTGCACGATGCCGACCGCGTGCGCGGCGGCGAGCGCGTCGGCGACCTGGGCGCCGATCTGCGCGACCTCGATCGGCGGCAGCGTGTCGACCAGCGCGAGCGCCTTCGCGACGCTGCGGGAGGGTAGGTGTTCCATCACCAACCAGGGCTCACCGGCCTCGAGCACCACGTCGTACACGGCGATCGCGTGGTCGTGCGAGAGTTTCGCGGCGACGCGGCCCTCGTGCAGGATCTGGTTGCGGACCGCCTCCGCTTCTGCCTCACCGAGCCCGGCTGTGGTGAGCACCTGCTTGATCGCGACGTCCCGGTCGAGCAGGCGATCGTGCGCCAGCCAGACCGCGCCCATGCCGCCGCCGCCCAGCTTCGACTGGAGGCGATAGCGGCCTGCGACGAGATATTGGGGGCCGACAGTGGGACGAGCGCGTTCGGTCACGGGTGCAGGGTAGCGGAAAATGAGGCTAGCTGGCCTGATTCGTGTTCGCGCATAGGCGATACACGGGGCACGGCCATGTGCCGCGCCCGCTCGCTGACGCTCGGTCGGGATGCGTGTCACACACCATACCGATGAATGGGTGCCGTTGCGTCATAGCCGGGCGCGCGCCGGGTTCGCTCCTCGCATCGAGAATCACGTCACTCGGAAGGGATCCGCGGATTTCCGGCCCATGGCAGTGGTTGCGTGGCCGGTTTGCCGAGCCGGGCACTTTCCCCTCGGGCGGGGACGGCGCGACACGAAGCCCCTCCGCTCTTGACGAAACCCAGGGGTCGGTTTCTACTGAGTCGGTATCGAACGTATATTCGATATCGATCGATAGCTGAATCGGTGCTGTGCTCGAAATCGAGGGCAGCTCCGCCATGCTTCGCCTCGGGTCCATCGTGGGAAGTGGGTGTTGAGATGGGTTCGGATGCGATATCGCAGGGAGGGGTGAATCGGGGCGCGCTGCGGCGTGATGGTGGGCGGGAGGATGCTCCCTCCCTGGCTGAGCTGCGCAGACGCATGGCCGCGGTGCCGGGGCGTGGTGAATCCGCGGCGCAGCGGGTCCCGCTCGGCGCCGAATCGAGCCGCGCGGCATTGCCGGTGCCAGCGGCGCTCGCGCCCCTGTTGCCCGATGGTGGCCTGCCCAAGGGTTCCGTGGTGGCGTACACCGGGGCGAGTTCGCTGCTGGCCGGTCTGCTCGCCGCGGTGACCGAGGGCGGTGGGCATGCCGCGGTGGTCGGCATGCCCCGGCTCGGTCTGCTCGCCGCGGTGGAGATGGGGGCGCAGCTGCGGCGGCTGGCCGTGATCGCCGAGCCCGGCCCCGATCCGGTGGAGGTGGCAGCGGTGCTGCTCGACGGGCTCGATCTGGTCGTGCTCGGACTCGGCGGCGGCGCCGTCGCGCCCGCGCGCGGCCGGGTGATCGCGGCCCGCGCCCGCAACAAGGGCGCCACCCTCGTGGTCGCCGACGGTCGCTGGCCCGGCGCGTCCCTCCAGCTCGACGCCCGCATCGCGGGTTATGCCGGTCTCGGCCGCGGGCGCGGACGCTTGCGTTCGCTCGGCTTGACGGTCGAGGTGCGTGGCAAGGCGGGACCGCCGCGGCGCGGACGGCTGGATCTGTGCCCGAATGCGGGGCGCGTGGAATGGGTGCTGCGCGAGAAGTCCGCCCGGCCAGCCGAAGTCGCCGACACGCAGGAGGCGGTCTCGTGAGTGCGCCCGTGGGGGACGAAGGTCGTTCGTCGCCGTGATCCGGCCGGGGTCGAAGCGGGTGCTCGCCCTGTGGTGCCCGGACTGGCCCGCGGTCGCCGCGGCGGCGTCGGCGGGACTGCCCGCGACGCGGCCGGTGGCGGTGCTGTTCGCCAACCGGGTGGTGGCCTGTTCGGCGATCGCCCGAGCCGAAGGGGTGCGCCGCGGCCTGAAGCGCCGAGAGGCGCAGGCGCGGTGCCCCGATCTGTTCCTCGCGCAGCAGGATCAGGACCGGGACGCGCGGCTGTTCGAACCGCTGGTCGCGGCGGTGGCCGCGACGGTGCCCGGTGTGGAGGTACTGCGCCCCGGGCTGCTCGTGCTCGCCGCGCGCGGTGCGGCGCGGTTCTTCGGGTCCGAGGAGGCGGCGGCCGAGCGCCTGGTCGACGCGGTGGCCGCGGCCGGGGCGGAAGCGCAGATCGGGATCGCCGACGAGTTGTCCACGGCGGTGATCGCCGCCCGGCGCGGCGCGATTGTGCCGGTGGGGGCGGGTGCGCGGTTTCTCGCGCCGCTGCCGATCGGGGAACTCGCGGTGGAGCCGAGCCTGGCCGCCCCGGAACGCGCCGATCTGGTGGATCTGCTGCACCGCTTGGGTCTGCGCCGGATCGGTGATTTCGCCGCGCTCTCCGCAGCGGAGGTCGCCTCCCGGTTCGGGACCGACGCCGTGCTCGCGCACCGCTGCGCCAGGGCCCAGCCGGAGCGTCCGCCGTCCGCCCGGCAGCCGCCGCCGGATCTGGTGGTGGAGTATCGCTGTGATCCGCCGATCGAGCGGGTCGACGCGGCCGCCTTCGCCGGTCGCCTGCTCGCCACCCGGCTGCACAGCGCGCTCGCGGCGGCCGGACTGGCCTGCACCAGGCTCTCGGTACACGCGGAAACCGCGGCGGGGGAGGATCTCGCGCGGATCTGGCGCTGCGCCGAGCCGCTCACCCCGGAGGACACGGCGGACCGGGTGCGCTGGCAGCTGGACGGCTGGCTCACCCGGCGCGACGGCGCGCGGCCCACCGCGCCGATCACCGTGCTGCGGTTGGAACCTGTCGAGGTGGTCACGGCGGGCGCGCTGCAACTCGGGCTGTGGGGCGGGGCCGGGGAAGAGGACGAGCGAGCCCGGCGCGCGCTCATCCGGGTGCAAGGGTTGCTGGGCGGGGAAGCGGTGCGGGTCGGCGTGCTCAGCGGCGGACGGGGGCCCGCCGAACGAATCACCATGGTCCCGCTGGGTGACGAACTCGTCCCCGCGGCCGACCCCGCGCAACCCTGGCCGGGCCGGCTGCCCGAGCCCGCCCCCGCCGTACTTCTGCTGAACCGTCCGCTGGTGCGGCTCGAAACCGCCGACGGCGCGCCCGTCAAGGTCACCGACCGCGCCATGTTCGACGCCGAGCCGGCACTGCTGCGCTGGGGGAGCAAACAGTGGCGGCTGACCGGCTGGGCGGGCCCGTGGCCGGTGGACGAGCGCTGGTGGGCGCCCGATGCGGACGACGCGGAACTCACCGCCCGCGCCCAGGTCCAACTCGACGACGCGCCCGCCCCCAGCCGAGTGCTGCTGCTGGTCTACCGCGCCGAAACTTGGCGCGCCGAGGGGCTTTACGACTGAGGGCCACAACAAAACCGGGTGATCGATCGGCGTCGGCTCTGTTTGACTGCATCCATGGATTGGGTGCGCGAGTTCTACTCCAAAAGCGGCTCGTGGTGGGGCAAGGCCGAGGCGCGAGTCACCGATCGGGACCGGCACCGGGTGCGTCTGGTCCGCGAACACGGCGCCCCCGCGGGCAGGGTGCTGGAACTGGGTTCGGGCTACGGAACGACGGCGGTGGCGATGGCCCAGGAAGGCTACGCCGTGACCGCGATCGAGATCAGCGACCGCGCGGACTTCACCCGCCGATTGGCCGAGGACAACGCCGCCGGGCTCGTGGCCGTGCACAAAGCGGACTTCTACGAGATTCAGCTGGATGAGCGGTTCGATGTCGTCTGTTATTGGAACGGATTCGGCGTCGGCTCCGACGCCGACCAACGGCGATTGCTCCGTCGCATCGAATCGCAGTGGCTGCGGCCGGGCGGAACGGCCCTCATCGATGTCTTCAATCCGTTCGTCTGGGCCGGATGGGACGGTGACGAAGAGCGCTTGGCACCGAATGCGGCCGCCGGGTACGACTACGAACTCCGGGAGCGAATCCGCTTCGATCCGGTGACCTGCACGGCCATCGACACCTGGTGGGAGCCCGGTGACTCCGATCGCGCCTTCAGTCAGTTCCTACGCTGCTACACCCCCGCCGACCTCGGGTTGCTCTTGGAAGGTACGGGTTTGGTCCTGAACGGAATCGGCGTAGGAGACCAGGTGCTGCCGCCCTCACCGCATCCAGGTCTGGCGACTCTCCTGCGCGAGCGGCACGAGTACCTCGCGATCCTCCACCGCGCCGCCGACGCACAGCGATAGGTGGATCGGGGCAGCGGCGAACTCAGTCCGGGCGCGACCACACCGTCGCCAGCGTGAACGGATGTCCGCGCAGAGCGGCCCATTTCGGCTTTCGGGCCAGGAACGCGTCGTCCACCAGTGCCTCGGCGACCTCGGTGAGGACCCATCCGGCGGCCAGACCGGCCGACAGGTGCTCGCTGATCAAGTGCAGATGGGTGCTGATCGCCACCGGTTCGCCGGAAGGGTCGGTGTAGTGCGTCGGCATCCCCGACACCATGATGAACTGCGGGTGGTAGCTGACCAATACGCACCGGGCGCCCGGTGCGGCCAGGCGCCACGCCTCCGCGTAGAACGGCGCGAGTTCCGGTAGGTGCTCGTCGATCAGCGACGCGATCACCAGGTCGTAGGCGCCGCCCGGCAGACCCGTGTCCCGCACATCCGCTCGGGTCAGCGTGGTGTGGACGCCGCGTTCGGCGGCCAACGCCAGCATTCCCTCACTCACGTCGACCCCGTCGATGTGAGTCAACCCGTTGTCCCGCAGCCACGTTCCGGTGCGCCCGGTGCCGCAGCCCAGATCCGCCGCCCGCCGCATCCGGCCGAGGTCCAACCGCAATCGCCCGAGCAGAGCGAGATCCATTTCGTCCAGGACCGTCTGCTCGTAGGTGGGCGCCCACCCGTCGTATCCCGTGGCGACATCGACGGTGCGGTAGGCGCGGCGGTCGAAGTCGGCGAAGGAGGGCATGCGGTGAGTATTGTTCCGGATTCGCTCTCGCACCAGGCATTTATCGAGCGAGTCGAAACACCATGATTCGCATGAGTCTTCGCGAGCCTCAGGAAGCCCGGGTCCCGCGCCACACCTCTTCCGGCAGTGATACGCGCTACATGACGCAAGGGGAGTGCATGACTGCCAGTATCCTCGTTGGTCGTGGATCTGACGCTGGACCAGGTGACATTCGGAAACGTGCGGATCGCCTATCGGGATTCGGGGGTGGGCGCCGTCAGCGACATCCCTGTGCTGCTGGTGCACGGCATGGGCGGCGACGGGCACACGTGGGACCGGTTCGCGCGTGTGCTGGTGCAATCCGGGCGCCGAGTGATCATCCCCGATCTGCGCGGACACGGTCGTAGCTCACATACCGATTCCTACCTCTTCGACGAGTTCGGCGACGATCTGCTGCGCCTCTGCGAACATCTGGAGCTGCCCGCGGTGGATCTGGTCGGGCATTCGCTCGGCGGTTACGCGGTGTCGCGCGTCGCGCAGGAGCGACCGGAGCTGGCGCGCAGGCTGGTGATGGAGGAATGCCCGCTTCCGCTGCGATCCGGCGTCGAGGAAATGCGCTTGACCCGCCGGTTTCCCACCGTGCCCGAGTTGTGGCACGCCACATCCAGCCTGGTGCGCCACCCGCGCGCGGTGGTCGCGTTCGACCGTGCCATGACGAAGACGGCGCTGGAGCAGTTCCGCAAGCCGAACCCGGAATGGTGGGACCGGCTCTCCGACATCACCGCACCCACTCTGGTGTTGTGCGGCGGACCGGGCGGCATGGTGGATCCGGCCAAACTCGCCGACCTGCGAGCCGGCCTCGCCGACTGCACCGTGACCACCTTCACCTGCGGCCACAGCATCCATCGCGACCGCTACCAGGAGTTCGCCGCGACCGTCCGGCCGTTCCTGGCCGGCTGAGGTTCACCAATGCGTACCGGGCACCCATCGGGCGGCCCGGCGTAAGGCCGTGCCCGTGACGCGCCGCGCGGCCGACCTGGGCCGTCGCACGGGAAGCGAGTCGACGGGTTCGACCTGTTCGTCGTCGGGCTCGGTCGGCTCGCCCTTGGCCGCGGGGGAGTCGGGCAGAGCGCGGTAGTAGCGGTGCAGGACGCGGTCGCGGATCTTCGGAGTGAGCAGCGCGCCGTATTCGGCGATGGTGCCCAGCGGCACGTCGATGCGCTTGGGGCGTTCGGTCAGCGCCCGCACGATGGTCGCGGCCGCCCACTCGGGCGACTCGGCGGGGCCCTGGTCGCCGCTCGGGGTGATCATCGGCGTGCGCACCAGCGGCATGTGGATGGTGGTGAACGTGACGCCGTCGGCCATGGTCTCGACGGCCGCCACCTCGGTGAACTTGTCCAACGCCGCCTTGCTGGCCAGATATGCGGAGAACCGCGGCGTGGCCACCTGCACGCCCGCGCTGCTGATATTGACGATGTGCCCGAACTTGCGTTCCCGCATCTGCGGCAGCAGGGCCAGCGTCAGCCGCAGCGCGCCGAAGTAGTTGACGGCCATGGTGCGTTCGAAGTCGTGCAGCCGGTCGGTGGAGCGGTGGATGGCACGGCGGATCGAACGGCCCGCGTTGTTCACCAGCATGTCCACGTGGCCGTGCTCGGCCAGGACGGTCTCGAGCACCTGGTCCACGGAGTCGGAATCGGTGACGTCGCAGGAGTATCCGTAGGCCGAGCCGCCCGCCGCCCTGATCTCGTCGACGACGGCGGTGAGTTCCTCGCCCCGGCGCGCGAGCAGGAACACCGTGGCGCCCTTGTCCGCGACGGCCAGCGCGGCCGCCCGGCCGATTCCGGAGGACGCCCCCGTGATGAGAACGTGCCGTCCGTTGAGGTCGCGGTTGCGGCGCCCGCGCCGGGCGGGTTCGGCGGATGCGTCGGTCATCGCTGCTCCTTTGCAGGTGTGGTCGAAATGAAACTTACTCTGAAGTAAGTTCACTGCCAAGTGGCTCTGGTCACAGTCGTGAGCACCGGGCCGGGTGGCGGCGGCGTGTCGCCCGGCGCGGCTCGGTGCCTTCGGAACCGCACGGGCATGGGGTTTTTCCGGGTGTGCGAAACGTTCGAACAACTGTCGAAACGTTCGAACATATGTGCGATACTCTGCGCATGTCGGACGATCGGATGGCGGAGGTGTTTGCCGCGGTGCGGCTCGGTGGCGTCGACCCGGCGGCGGGGCGGCGGGCGTTGGAAAAGCTCTGGGGGGAACTCGGCGAACGCGGGGGAGCGCTGCAACGCTGCGTGGTCGCCCACCATCTCGCCGACCTCCAGGAGGAGGCCGCCGAGGCGCTGCGCTGGGATCAGCGGGCGCTGGCCGCGGTGTTCGCTCCCGGCGTGCCGCTGGATGAAGGTCTGCGCGGTTTCTTGCCCTCGCTCTATCTGAATCTGGCCGACAGCCACCGCCGGGTCGGCGAGTTCGAAGTGGCCAGGATGCAATTGGCCATCGCGCGCGGGCATCTCGACGTCCTGGCCTCCGATGCCTACGGCGCGCTCATCCGGACTCGGCTGAGCGGGGTCGAAGCCGCCCTCGCCGTCGGTTCCGTCGAACGTCTTTCGGTGGCCTGACCAGCCTGTACATCGATCTTGCTCGAATGTATGTTCGAGAAGAGGAGGTGAGTTGTGGGCTGGGGAAACGGTCCGCCCAGCTGGGCGGAGATGGAGCGGGTGCTGTCCGGGCGCTCCGGACGGACGAATCCCGATGGGGTGGTCCAGGGCGACGGCGGCGACAGCCCGGCGTGGTCGCGCAAGCGCGGCGAGTACCGGCCCGAGCCGGTGCTGCGCGCCGCGCAACCGCCGGTCCCGTACGCAGAGCTGCACGCGCATTCGGCCTACAGCTTCCTGGACGGCGCCAGCCATCCGGAGGAGCTGGTGGAGGAGGCGGTGCGGCTCGGCTTGGCGGCGATCGCGCTCACCGATCACGACGGCTTCTACGGCACCGTCCGCTTCGCCGAGGCGGCCAAGGAGTGGGGGATGCCCACTGTCTTCGGAGCCGAACTGTCGCTCGGCACGGCATCCGAACCCCACGTTTCCGGCACCTCGCTCGGGCACGCCGCCGCGCCCGACTCGGCGCCGCGCACGGGCGCGCCGGACCCGGCCGGGCCGCACCTGCTGGTGCTGGCTCGTGGCCAGGAGGGCTACCGCAGGCTCTCCCGCGAGATCGCCGCCGCGCACATGGCCGCCGGAGAGAAAGGCATCCTGCGCTACGACCTCGACACGCTCACCGCGGCGGCCGATGGGCACTGGCACATCCTGACCGGGTGCCGGAAGGGACACCTGCGCCAGGCGCTCGAGCTCGATTTGCGCAGCGGCGGCACCCGGCTCGAGCGCGCGGAAGCAGCGCTGCGTGACCTGACCGACCGCTTCGGAACCGACCGGGTGAGCGTGGAACTCACCCATCACGGCGTCCCGGAGGACGACGAGCGCAACGCTCACCTCATCGCCTTGGCCGATCGTCTCGGCCTGCCCGTGCTCGCCACCACCGGGGCGCATTTCGCCGCGCCTGGCCAGCGCCGCCGAGCCATGGCGCTGGCGGCGATCCGGGCCAGGCGGAGCCTGGACGAGATCGCGGGCTGGCTGGCCCCGGCGGGCGGCGCGCACCTGCGGTCCGGGGCGGAGATGGCGCGGTTGTTCGCCGACTGCCCGCAGGCGGTGGCGAACGCGGCGGCACTGGCTCGCGAATGCGCCTTCGACCTGAAGCTGATCGCCCCGCACCTGCCGCCCTTCGACGTGCCCGCCGGACACGACGAGCAGTCCTGGTTGCGCGAACTCACCATGGCGGGCGCCGCGGCGCGCTACGGGCCGCCGGAGGAGAACCCGGAGGCATACCGGCAGATCGAGCACGAACTCGCGGTGATCGGCAAGCTGGAATTCCCCGGCTACTTCCTGGTGGTGCACGACATCGTCAGCTTCTGCAAGAACAACGACATCCTCTGTCAGGGTCGCGGCTCGGCGGCCAACTCCGCGGTCTGCTACGCGATCGGCATCACCAATGTCGACCCGGTGCGCAACCAGTTGCTGTTCGAGCGCTTTCTCTCCCCGGAGCGCGACGGTCCGCCGGATATCGATGTCGACATCGAATCCGACCGCCGCGAAGAGGCGATCCAGCACGTCTACCGCAAGTACGGCCGCGAGTACGCCGCACAGGTGGCCAACGTGATCACCTATCGCGGCAAGTCCGCGGTGCGCGATGCCGCGCGGGCGCTGGGTTTTTCGCCCGGTCAGCAGGACGCGTGGAGCAAGCAGGTGAGCCGCTGGACAGGGGTCGGCGCCGAGACGAACACCGACATCCCCGCCGAGGTACTGGAACTGGCCGCCGATATCGAAGGGTTGCCGCGGCATCTCGGCATCCACTCCGGCGGCATGGTGATCTGCGACCGGCCGATCGCCGACGTCTGCCCGGTGGAATGGGCGCGCATGCCCGGCCGCAGCGTCTTGCAGTGGGACAAGGACGATTGCGCTGGCATCGACCTGGTGAAGTTCGACATGCTCGGCCTCGGCATGCTCTCCGCGCTGCACTACATGATCGACCTGGTGCGCGAGCACAAAGGCGAGACCGTCGAGCTGCACTCGCTCGACCTGGCCGAACCCGAGGTCTACGAGATGCTCTCGCGCGCGGACTCGGTCGGCGTCTTCCAGGTCGAGTCGCGTGCGCAGATGGCCACCCTGCCCCGGCTGCGGCCGCGCAGCTTCTACGACCTGGTGGTGGAGGTGGCGCTGATCCGTCCCGGCCCGATCCAGGGCGGTTCGGTGCATCCCTACATCCGCAGGCGCAACGGTGTGGAGGACGTCGTCTACGACCATCCGGCGCTGAAGAACGCGCTGGAACGCACGCTCGGCGTGCCGCTGTTCCAGGAGCAGCTCATGCAGATGGCCGTCGACGTCGCCGGATTCACCGCCGTCGAAGCCGATCAACTGCGCCGCGCCATGGGCTCCAAACGGTCGCCGGAACGCATGAAGCGCCTCGAGGCGCGGCTCTACCAGGGCATGCGCGAGCGTCACGGCATCACCGGCGAAGTCGCCGACCGGATCTACGAGAAGCTCTACGCCTTCGCGAATTTCGGCTTCCCGGAGAGTCATTCGCAGAGCTTCGCCGCGATCGTGTACTACTCGGCCTGGTTCAAACTGCATCATCCCGCCGCCTTCTGCGCGGGTCTGCTGCGCGCCCAGCCGATGGGGTTCTACTCGCCGCAGTCGCTGGTCGCCGACGCGCGCAGGCACGCGGTGGCGGTGCACGGCCCCGACGTCAACGCCAGCAGGGCCGAGCCCACCCTCGAGGCGAAGGGCACCGAGGTGCGCCTCGGTCTCGCCGCGATCCGCCAGATCGGCGACGACCTCGCCGAACGCATCGTCACCGCCAGGGGCGAGCGGCCCTACACGTCCTTCCTCGACCTGACCGGCCGGGTGGAACTCACTGTCGCCCAGGCGGAATCGCTCGCCACGGCGGGCGCGCTGGGCAGCCTCGGCAACACCCGCCGCGAAGCGCTCTGGGCGGCGGGCGCCGCCGCGGGCGAGCGCCCGGACCGGTTGCCCGGTACCGGCGCGGCCACCACCGCGCCCGCCCTGCCCGGGATGAGCGATCTGGAACTGGCCGCCGCCGATGTGTGGGCCACAGGCGTCTCGCCGGGCAGTTATCCGACGGAGTTCCTGCGCCCGCACCTCGACACGCTCGGCGTGATACCGGCCTCCGGCCTGCTCGCCGTGCCCGACGGCTCGCGGGTGCTGGTGGGCGGCGCGGTGACGCACCGGCAGCGTCCCGCCACCGCAGAGGGCGTCACCTTCCTCAATCTGGAAGACGAAACCGGCATGGTGAACATCGTCTGCTCGCTGGGGCTGTGGCGACGGTACCGGCGTCTCGCCCAGGGCGCTGCCGCTCTGCTCATCCGCGGCCGGGTGCAGAATGCCGAGGGCGTGGTGAGCGTGGTCGCCGAACATCTACAGCGCATGGATCTGCGAATGGCGTCCAAGTCGCGCGACTTCCGTTGAGCCGGTGCATTAAAGAAGTATTAGAAGCGTTCTAGGAAACGGTTATGCGGGGCTGTTCGCGCAGCGCAAAAGGCTACTGTGCCAGGCATGAGGAAGCTTGCTGTGCTGTGTGTCGGCGTGCTGGGGTTGAGTCTGCTCGCCGGCTGCGGTGCCGATAACCCCCAGCCCGCTCGAGACCGGACGTCGACGGCGATCACCGGGCCCGCCGCCCCCGCGCTCGTGCCGCCGGGAGCACACGAACTGGCGCCCCCGAAGCGGGACAACGACTCCGGCGGCGAGCCCGTGTCCCTGCGCAAGGAAGTGGTCACCGGCAGCGTCGAGATCACCGCGGGCGCGCCCGTCGCCGCGGCGGGCACGATCATCGACCAGGTGCGCGCCGCCGGTGGCCGGGTCGACAGCCGCACCGAGCAACCCGGGACCGACGACACCGAGCCCAGCGCCACGCTCGTCGTCCGGCTGCCCGCGGACAAGACCGACGCGTTCATCGCGGGCCTCGGCGGGGTCGGGCAGGTCACCCGGGTCACCACCAACCGCGACGACGTCACCATGCAGTGGGAGGACCTGGACGCGCGGATCAAGGCGTTACAAGCCTCGGTCGAGCGGCTGCGCGCGCTCATCGCGGGCGCCACCAGCACCTCCGACCTGCTCGCCGCCGAACAGGCGCTGTCCAGCCGCCAGGGCGAACTGGACAGCCTCACCGCGCAGAAGCGGCGGCTCGACGACCAGGTAGCCCTGTCCACGCTGACCATCGAGATCACCACCGATCAGAAGAAGCCCGGCGACGAACCCGACAGCTTCTGGGACGGCATCGTCTCCGGCTGGAACTCCCTGGTGGACTGGCTGCGGGACGCGGTCGTGTTCAGCGGCAAGGCGATTCCGTGGCTCGGCTTCCTGGCGGTGTCGGCCGCCGTGCTGTGGGGGGGCATCGTGCGCCTGGTGCGCCGCCGTCGGAAGCCCGCCTCGGGTGCAGGAGAATCAGCGCCCGTGAAGTCCGCGAGCGGCGCCGCCGAAGGCGCGGAAACCAGCGCAGGAGGCAAGCGTGCCGACGGTGGTCAGGGCAACGATCAAACCGAACAGCCGTAAGGGCCCGCTGGTGGAAACCCTCGATGACGGCAGCTTGCACCTGTACGTGCGGGCTCCCGCCGTCGAGGGCAAAGCCAACAAGGCGGCCATCGAGTTGCTCGCCGAACACTTCGGAGTCGCCAAGTCCGCCGTCCGGCTGGCGGCGGGCGCGACATCGCGCTTCAAACGATTCGAGATCGAACTACCCTGAACACGCTGTCTCGTGGTGGGTTCCGCACAGACGATGGGCGGAGCGGATCAGACGCCGCCGGGGAAGCCGAGTTGACGCCAGGCTTCGTAGACGGTGACGGCGGCAGCATTGGAGAGGTTCATGGAGCGACGGCCGGGCACCATCGGGATGCGCAGCCGGTCGGTGACGTGCGGGTCCGCCAGCACCTCCGCGGGCAGGCCGGTGGGCTCGGTGCCGAACAGCAGCACGTCGTTCTCGCGGTAGGCCACCTCCGTGAACCGAGTGGTGGCCTGCGTCGTGAACGCGAAGACCCGCTCCGGCCGCAACGCCTCCCACGCCGCCGCCAGATTCGCATGCACCGTCACCGACGCCAGATCGTGGTAATCCAACCCGGCCCGGCGCAACTTCGGCTCCGACAGATCGAACCCCAACGGCTCGATCAGATGCAGATGGCACCCGGTCCCCGCGACCAACCGGATCGCGTTGCCGGTATTCGGCGGAATGCACGGCTCGTGGAACATCAGATGGAACACGGGTGCCAGTCAATCAGGTGGGCGTCAGCAACCGACGATCAGTCGGGCAGCAGTCGGAGCGGCACCGGGTGACGGGTCCGGACCGCGCTGAAGTGTCGCCGATCCAGGGTTGCCACTTGCTTCACGTCAAGTCGTTCGGCGACGGCCAGGACGGCGGCATCTACAGCACCGAGCGGGAAGTCGGCATACTTTCGCACCAGCTCGGCCATCCGCAACAGATCTGTCCGGGTGAGATCGATGAGCTCGATTTCGTCGTTGGCGATGGATTCCAGAAACGTCGCCTCGGTAGAAGGTCCCACTCGCGTTTCCAAGAAATAGCAAACTTCTGCGAGAACTGGACTTGGAACCAGTAGCGGCCCCGGGTGTGTCTCGAGGAGATCGAGGCAGCGGCGATGATCCGCGTCGTTCTTGTTGAGCACAGCGACGAGCGGACCTGTGTCGCAGACGATCACTCGGCTTGCCTACCACGTTCCTCGCGGAGCAGGTCTTCCGACCTTGCCGCCAGATCTGGCTCTGCGTGCATCACGCCGGCAAACGAGAGGCGTCGACGCCGCTCACCTGGCGGCTCGATGGCGGAGCTTCGCTCAGCGGTATCGGTGACGACCAACTGCAACGCGACAGCCCGCAGCGCATGCGCTTGGTCCGGGGTGAGCCGATCGACCAGACGATGTAGATCTTCGTACTCGAACGCTGCGGTCATGGGTTCGATTGTAGTGAGGACTGCACGCTATAGCGTTGACTACGCACTACCCCTGCCTGCCGCCGGACACTCCGGCCTTTCACGGCGCGGCCGACGTTCCGCGAGTGGTGATCCTCGGCTCGTAATGGAACACGGGTGCCAGTCAATCAGGTGGGCGTCAGGCGCTGCCGACGCCCGTCCGGAGTCTGTCGGGCAGGGGTCAGCCGAAGCTGCCCGTGCTCGGCTTGCCGACCACGTCGACGGTGACGACGTCCGTCGTCGACGTGTCGCCGTCGCGGGGATCGCCGGTGGGTCGTTCCCAGGCGCATGCGCCACGCACGCGCATCCGGCCCGCGGGCAGGGCTCCGTTGCCGAGCGACGTCTGGACCATCTTGCCGTCCGCGATGGCGAACGATGTGGGATTGTTGCCACCGAAGATCTCTCCGGTGTCGTCGTTGTACACCCAGCACACACCCTCGGCGTTCGGGTTGTGGAATTTCGCCGATACGGTTCCTGGGACCGAGAAGACCTCCTCGAGGACCGGAGGCGACAGCGGAGGTCTCGCGGTGGCGGTGGCCCCGGAGCCGAGCGCCATGGGAAGTGCTGCGAACGCGAGCAGGGGGAGTCGTCGCATGATCATGATCGAATGATGCCAGCCGCCCGAACGCGCCCAACCTTCCGGGCGGCCATCCAACCAACTTGACCAACAACCACTTTCGAACGCCTTATCAGCGCCGTGGACAGCCCGCGAGTGGCACACCGCTGAGGGATCTACTCGCGATTCGCCGCAGCCGTGTGCCACTCGCCGCTGGGAATCGGGCTGGTTCCGATCGGGCTCGGTGACCTCCGGCGGACCGACGGGGGTGGTCTGCAAGAATCGGGGGGTGACCGATGCCGACGCGCCTATCGCCGGGCGCCGCAGTGCGGGGGCGCAGTTTCTGCGCTCTCATCTGCCGATGGTGGTTGTGACGCTGGTCATCGTGGTGGCGGTGGTGTTCGTCGCGTCCGATCGGTGGCGGCGCGGGGCATTCTTCTTCGGTGGTGCGACGCTGCTGGCGGCGGCGTTCCGGCTGTGCCTGCCGACCGCGCGGGTCGGGCTGCTCGCGGTGCGCAGCAAGCCCTTCGATGTGGGCGCGCTGACGCTGCTCGGCTCGAGCATCCTGTTCCTGGCGGCCACGATCAACACGCTCGGCGTCGGCTGACCGCTCAGGGAGGGCGCCCCGGCCGCGTCGCCCATCGAGATCAGCGGGTGTATCGCTCGGCGAAAACCGTCCGCTCGCGCGGCCGACGGCCGGGATGGGGTGCAACGGTGTCGCTGTAGCCGACCGTCACCAGGACCGCGACGGCCAGATCGGCACGATCGCCGACACCGACGGCCTGCTTCACCAGTTCGGCGTCCCATCCGTTCATCGGGGCCGAGGCCAGTCCGAGGCCGGTGGCCGCCAGCATCGCGTAGGTGGCCGCGATCATCGCGTTCTTCACCGCGTTCTCCCGCAGCAGGCCGTGCCGTTCGAGCGCGTGATACTCCGCGCGGGTGTCGAACACGGCGGTGAAGTCGGCGTTCCACGCGCCGCTGCGGCCGGCGAGTTCGGCGATATCGGCATTGTCCGCTCGCCAGCCGTCGACATCGGCGAGGAAAACCAGCACCACCGGCGCCTCGAGCGGTTGGGGCTGACCGAACGCGGCTTCGTGCAGGGCGCGGCGGCCGGCTTCGCCGGTCACCACGACAACCGACCGGTCCTGCATGTTCCAGGCGCTCGGGGCCTGCATGGTCAGGTCGAGGAGTTCTTCGAGCAGCTCCGGCGCTACCGGATCGGCCCGGTAATGCCGGACGGTGCGGCGGGTTCGAATGGCTTCGGCAACCGAAAGCGTCTGCGTTTCCATGATTCTTACTATCGGAGAGTGACACTCGAATAGGAAGAAGGCACTAAATAGTGCGCTACACTCCGAAAGGTGCCCACATACCTCGAAGGTTCCGGTCTCCCTGCGGACGTGTACTCCGCGAAGTGCCCTACGCGGGAGGTTCTCGACCACATCGCGGGCAAATGGACGGTGCTGATCATCGACGCACTCGCGGACGGCACCATGCGCTACACCGATCTGCGCAACCGCATCGAGGGCATCTCCCAGAAGATGCTGACGCAAACTCTGCGGCAATTGGAGGCGGACGGATTCGTCACGCGCACAGTGCATCCGACGGTCCCGCCTCGGGTCGACTACACCCTCACCGACCTCGGCCACAGTCTGCGCACGCCGATCGCGGCGCTGCGGGATTGGATCGAAAGCAACATCAACCGGATCGAGGCGGCGCGACGAGACGCGGCGCTCTGAGCGCGGGGCAGACAGTGCTCGGAACGTCGCGCGCGGACGCTTCGGCGCGGCGGATCTTCAGCGTTCGGGTCGCACACCCGCCCGGGCCAGTCGCATGGTCTCGGTCAGCAGCTTCGAGACTGCCGCCGCCTCGGTGAGGAATCCGTCGTGCCCGTCGCGGGAGTGCACGACTTCCAATCCGTCGCAACCGGGCAGCAGATCGGCGAGTTCCTGCTGGGTCCGCAGCGGGTACAGCCGGTCGGAGTCGACGCCGCCGACCACGCACGGCACCGGCGTCGCCGCGAGCGCCGCCTCGATGCCGCCCCGGCCCCGGCCCACGTCGTGCCGGTTCATCGCCTCGGTCAGCAGCACATAGGTGGCGGGATCGAAGCGCTTGCACAGCTTTTCGGCCTGGTGGTCCAGGTAGCTCTGCACCGCGTAGCGGCCGCCGTGCCACGGGTCTTCGTCGCCTTGGGGCTTGTTCTCGAACCGGTGGTCGAGCTCGAATTCGGTGCGGTAGGTCAGGTGTGCGATCCGCCGAGCCAGGGCCATGCCCGTCAGCGGGGCGCGGCCGGTGCCGTGATAGTCGCCGCCCTGCCAGTCCGGATCGGCCTTGATCGCCGCGATCTGGGTGGTCTGGGTACCGATCTGGTCGGCGGTGGCGCGGGCGCCCACCGCGAGCACCAGCGCCGCCGCGACCCGCTCCGGTGCGCCGACCATCCACTCCAGCACCCGCATGCCGCCCATCGAACCGCCGACCACCGCGGCGAGCCGCTCGACACCGAGCAGGTCGAGCAGGGCGGCCTCGGCGGTCACCTGATCGCGGATGGAGATCTCGGGAAATCGCGCGCCCCAAGGCTTCCCGTCCGGCGCGGGACTAGACGGCCCGGTGCTGCCCTTGCAGCCGCCGAGCACGTTCGTCGCGATCACACACCATTCGTCGGTGTCCAGCGGAGCACCCGGGCCGACCATGCCGTCCCACCAGCCGGGCATCTCGTGCACGTCGTCGGACTTGCCGACGACGTGCGAGTCGCCGGTCAGCGCGTGTTCGACCAGCACGATATTGTCCAGTCCGGGGGAGAGCTCGCCCCAGCGCTGCACCGCGAGGTGGACGTCCGGGATGACCGCGCCGTTCTCCAGTCGCACGTCCCCGATGGCGATGGTGCCGAGCTGTCCATCCGGGGGCGGCAGGACGTTGCCGGAGGTCCGCGTGCTCGGTTCGGTGCTCACGGTCACGTCGCCGCCGTCGCGAAGCAGGCGCGTAGATCGCCCGGAATGTTCACGGGGGCGGCCACGCCGCTGTACGGCGCTGCCGGGTCCTGCTCGGTCCCGGGCGCGGTGAATTCACTCATGGTTTGCTCCCAAAAGGTGTTCGCCGGTACAGCAAGGGTTAGCGGTGTGTGGGTAACGAACAACAACACATGCCGGCGACCTCCTGTTACGCGCTTGCTCCCGACTCTCGGGAGCCAGGTCATCACCCGGAGCACCCCACCGCGGTTGGAGGGTTGCCGACCAGCGAGCCGGGGCTTGGCGCTGGTACTCATAACCTGCCCGGCATCATAACCGGCGGGCGGTCGGCGTCCGAAATCCTCCGCCGAACTCACTGGTCCGCGACGGTCGCCGCCCCGCAGCAGGTGCGTACGAATTCGTCGTACGCCTCGGTGAACGCGGTGCGCCCCGCCCTGGTCGCGGTCGCCAGGTCCTCGTCCAGGAACGCATCGTCGGAGCACTCCATGCCGATGTGGCCGATCAGTTGCCAGGTGCCGACGAGGAGCCGCACCGCACGCGCGTTCGGTTCGGTGCCGAGGCGCTCGGCGACCACCGCCGCGATCGCCGTGTTCTTGTCGTCGGCGAGTTCCATGCTGCGGGCACTGACCGAAGGGCTGTTGCGCAGGATCCGTTGCATCTTCTGGAACTGCCGGAACGACAACGGGTCGGCCTCGCCACCCTCGGCGGCCTGATCGACCACGTGCAGGAAGGCCGCGAGCAGCGCCTGTAGTTCGTTACCCGTGCGTGGCTGCTCGCGCAGCGTCTCGGCGATCGTGCGCCCGAAATCCTGGACCGGTCCGAGGACGATGTCCTCTTTGCTCTCGAAATAGCGGTTGATCGTTCGCGGCGAGACGTCCGCCACGTTGGCGATCTGCTCGATCGTGGTCGCGTCGAAGCCCTGCGTGTCGCACAGATCCAGGGCGGCCGCGATGATGCGCAACCTCGTCTGCTGCTTCTTGCGTTCACGCAGCCCCGGGGTCGCGGGGGCGCTCGCGGCGCGGTCGGCCGCAGCGCTCGCGCCCATCGGCGTCGATGACTCGAGCATGGCCCCATGGTAACGCAACCTGTTGTTTTCCTGTCTTTAACGGTCAAATGTCGTAGTGCGACACTTTTCTCTTGACGACAAATGTCGCTCGATGACAGGATGGCTTCCGACATCGAAGGACGAGGAGACGACCGTGACGGAACCCGGGACAGCGGCGCACGCGCCGCGGAAATCGGCCGCTTCAGCGCGCTGGCTCGCGCTGACAGTGATCGCATTGGCCCAGCTCATGGTGGTGCTGGACGCCACCATCGTGACCATCTCGCTGCCGTTCGCGCAGCGTGATCTCGACATCAGCGACGGCAACCGGCAATGGATGCTCACCGCCTACACGCTGATCTTCGGCGGCTTGCTGCTGCTGGGCGGCAGGCTGGCCGACTACCTCGGCCGCCGCCGGATCTTCATCGTCGGCCTGATCGGCTTCGCGGGCGCTTCGGCGCTGGCCGGGCTCGCGCAAACCGGGGCGGAACTGTTCGCCGGGCGCGCGTTGCAGGGCGCGTTCGCCGCGCTGCTGGCCCCGGCCGCGCTCTCGCTGCTGTCGGTGACCTTCACCGAGCCCGGAGAGCGGGCCACCGCGTTCGGTGTGTTCGCGGGCATTTCCGCGGGCGGCGCGGCGCTCGGCCTGATCGCGGGCGGCGCGCTCACCGAGTACGCGTCGTGGCGCTGGTGCCTGCTGGTCAACACGCCGATCGCGCTGCTCGCGCTGGTCGGGGCGCTGGCATGGGTGGCGAAGGACGTGCCTGCGCCGCGCAGCGGGGGATATGACGTGCCCGGTGCCGTCACGGTGACGCTCGGCCTGATCGCCATCGTCTACGGCTTCAGCCGCGCCGCCGACGACGGCTGGCTGGCCGGCAGCACCCTGGCGCTGCTCGTCGCCGGGCTGGCGCTGCTCGTCGCCTTCGTGGCGATCGAACGGCGCTCCTCGAACCCGCTGCTGCCACTGCACATCCCGGGTGAGATCAACCGCGGCGGCGCCTTCCTCGCCGCGCTGCTCATCCCGATCGCGATGTTCGCGATGTTCCTGTTCCTGAGTTTCTACTTCCAGATCACGCTCGGCTACTCCGCGCTGAAGGCGGGCTTCGCGTTCCTGCCCTTCCCGGCGGGTATCGCGATCTCGGCGGGTGTCACCAGTGCTCTGCTGCCGAAGCTCGGCCCGCGTCCGCTGATGCTGGCCGGCGCCGTGCTGGGCGTCATCGGCCTGCTGCTGCTGGCCCAGCTGAGCTACGGCGACAGCTTCCTGGCCGGGGTACTGCCCGCGCAGGTGCTCATCGCGCTCGGTATGGGTCCGTTGTTCGTCGGGATGCAGACGGTCGCGCTGCATCAGGTCGAGGAAGAGGACTCCGGCGTCGCCTCCGCGCTGCTGAACGCGGCGCAGCAGGTCGGCGGCGCGGTCGGGACGGCGCTGCTGACCACGATCTCGGTGCAGGTCGCGAAGTCCTTCGCGCAGGACAACCCGGGTATCGACAATCTGGCCGCGCGAGCCGCGATCCACAGCTACGACGTGGCCTTCTACGTCGGCGCCGGGTTCTTCCTCGCGGCCGTCCCGATCATCGCGCTGATGATCCGGGATCGGCCGGAGAACCTGATCGAAGGTTCCGAGGAGGCCCGGATCCCGGTCGGGGTCTGATCCGCCGCGAACGAGGTCCGCGTGACGCCGGTGAGGCCGCGCGGACCTCGTCGTCTGCCGGATGGTTGCCGGGCTCGGGCGGAAGGCGGATCATGGCGGCGACGGCGGTTGCGTGAACGCCCTTCGCGGTGCTCGGAGCCGTCGCCGATCTACCAATCGGTAACAAAGGTGGCGTAGCTCACTCCGGGGGCTGCCCGTGCGGTGAGGACTCAGGCAGCAGTACGCTCGTCTTGTTTGCACCACACGTCTCGCCGACAACGCGGGACATATACGTTGTCTGTTGGAACAGCTGGGGTCCGCTCACAAGCGTGTTCGCCTGGCCGTGCAATGAGGGCACCATCCTAGGAGGACACGAAGATCCATGTCCAAGATCAAGGTTGAAGGCACCGTCGTAGAACTCGACGGCGACGAGATGACCCGGATCATCTGGCAGTTCATCAAGGACAAGCTGATCCACCCCTATCTCGATGTGAACCTGGAGTATTACGACCTGGGCATCGAGTACCGCGACAAGACAGACGACCAGGTCACCGTCGACGCCGCCGAAGCCATCAAGCGGCACGGTGTCGGTGTGAAGTGCGCCACCATCACCCCGGACGAGGCGCGGGTCAAAGAATTCGGCCTGAAGAAGATGTGGCGTTCGCCCAACGGCACCATTCGCAACATTCTGGGCGGCACCATCTTCCGTGCCCCGATCATCATCTCGAACGTTCCCCGGCTCGTTCCCGGCTGGACCAAGCCGATCATCATCGGCCGCCACGCGTTCGGCGACCAGTACCGCGCCACCGACTTCAAGGTGTTCCAGGGCGGCACCGTCACCTTGACCTTCACCCCGGACGACGGCAGCGAGCCGATCGTGCACGAGGTCGTGAAGATGCCCGAGGACGGCGGCGTCGTCATGGGCATGTACAACTTCCGCAAGTCCATCGAGGATTTCGCGCGGGCGTCGTTCAACTACGGCCTGCAGCAGAACTACCCGGTGTACATGTCGACGAAGAACACCATCCTGAAGGCCTACGACGGCATGTTCAAGGACACCTTCCAGGACATCTTCGACGCCGAGTTCAAGAGCCAGTTCGACGCCGCGGGCCTGACCTACGAGCACCGCCTCATCGATGACATGGTGGCTTCCTCCATGAAGTGGGAGGGCGGCTATGTCTGGGCGTGCAAGAACTACGACGGCGACGTGCAGTCCGACACCGTGGCCCAGGGCTTCGGTTCGCTCGGCCTGATGACGTCGGTGCTGCTCACCCCGGACGGGCAGACCTGTGAGGCCGAGGCCGCGCACGGCACCGTCACCCGGCACTACCGCCAGCACCAGCAGGGCAAGCCGACCTCGACCAACCCGATCGCGTCCATCTTCGCCTGGACCCGAGGGCTCGAGCACCGCGGCAAGCTGGACAACACCCCGGAGGTCATCGGCTTCGCGCAGACCCTCGAGGACGTCGTCATCAAGACCGTCGAGGGCGGCCAGATGACCAAGGACCTCGCGCTGCTCGTCGGCGGGGATCAGGGCTACCTGAGCACCGAGGAATTCCTCGGCGCCCTGGACGCCAACCTGGCTCGCGCACTGCGCTGAGTTCGCGGGCGCCGACAAGGCGCCGAACCGCGGGGCCGAGCCGTGTCGCTCGGCCGACTCCGGCGCTGGGTGCTCACCCAGCGCCGGGCTGAACATCGGGCACCCGCCCCACCCAGGTGGAACGGGTGCCCGCACTGTTTCGCGATCATCAGCAGGGTGTCAGGTGTGCCGAGGGTCTGATCAGCCGGATGTCCGGTCTCGGCACCGCCACCAACCTGCGCCGCCACTTCTCCGGTGTGGTCGGGGTATCGCCCGCCGAATACCGGCGGACTTTGCGGCGCGGCGAGCCGGGGGATGCGCGACGGCTGTAGCGGTCCAGGACGATTGGCGGGGTTGACCAGCGTCGTTCATCGACGTCACGGTGGGCGAACTCACGTTCGCCCGGGAAGCGGATACGGGACGGGACCGGTTACATGAACACGTGACCACCCCCGTGATGACCAGTACCGCCGCCCCACCCGGACGAACCGCTTGGCATGTCCCGGCCATGCTGGCACTGGCCCTCGGCGGATTCGGTATCGGGACGACCGAATTCGTCACCATGGGTTTGCTGCCGGACATCGCCTCGGACATGCACGTCTCCGAGCCCACCGCTGGGCACGCGGTGTCGGCCTACGCCCTCGGCGTGGTGATCGGCGCGCCGTTGATCGCGGCGCTGTGCGCGCGGGTGGCGCGCAAGCGGCTGCTCGTCGCGCTCATGGTCGCGTTCACCGTGGGCAACGCGGCGACCGTGGTGGCGCCCTCGTTCGAGACGCTGGTCGCGGCGCGGTTCGTCTCGGGATTGCCACACGGCGCCTACTTCGGTGTCGCCTCGCTGGCAGCCGCCACTCTCGCCCCGGCGGGACAGCGGGCCAAGGCGGTTGCGGCGGTTATGCTGGGGTTGAGCGCCGCCAACGTCGTCGGCGTTCCCGCAGCTACTTGGCTCGGGCAGCATCTCGGCTGGCGCGACGCGTTCGTGGTGGTCGCCTTGATCGGTGTCTGCACCGTGGCCGCGCTGCTGCGCTTCGTGCCGGTACTCACCGGCATCACCATGACCGATCCGATGACCGAACTCGGCGCGCTGCGGCGTCCGCAGGTGCTGTTGACGCTGCTGGTCGGCGCGGTCGGGTTCGGCGGGATGTTCGCCGTCTACACCTACATCGCGACCACGCTCACCGATGTCGCCGGTCTGCGGGCCGGGGCGGTCCCCTTGGTGTTGATGCTGTTCGGCGTGGGCATGGTGATCGGAAACATCGTCGGCGGCGTGCTCGCCGACCGTGGCGTGGACCGTGCCATCTCGGTGTCGATGGTCGCGATGACCGTCATCCTCGGTGGATTCGTCGCCGCCGCGCACAACCCCTATACCGCGGCCTTCGGCGCGTTGCTGGTCGGCGCATCCGGGGCCGCGCTGGCGCCCGGGCTGCAAACGCGTCTGATGGATGTCGCGGCGGATGCCCAGACCCTCGCCGCCGCCCTCAACCACGCCGCTCTGAACATCGCCAACGCCGCCGGAGCCTGGCTCGGCGGCCTGGTCATCGCCGCGGGCCTGGGTTACACGGCCCCGGCCGTGGTCGGCGCCGCCTTGGCCGCGACCGGCGTGCTGCTGTTCGCGGTGACGGTCTGGACCGCGCGGAAATCGCGGAACCGAACAACGGGCGGCACGGTGGCAGTGCCGCAGTAGCGCCCTCGCTCGTCATCCGGTGACCGCCGGGCGCGGGCATGACAAGACAACGGTAAGGCGACTGTAAGCGGCCCGTCGGACCGTGGCCGTATGAATTCCCACGGTTCGCCGAAGTCGAGATGAAGGGTCCGCTGTCCGCCGCTTTCGATGAGGTGCGCCGCAGATTGCAGGGGCTGCTCGGTACCCCGGAGGGCTCCGATGGCGGGCGTCGCACCGCGGGCGAGGCACTGGATCAGTTCTATCGGGAGAAGGGCGAGACCTTGCGCAAGGGGGCGCAAGAGTTCGACCGGGCCGATAGGGAAGGCGCGGCAGCTATCACCGGTATCGGCCCGGAACGGGCGGGGTCGATGCCCGCTGAGGCGACCGGATCGACTGCGGTCCCGCTTGCCGAGATACGCCCGGCCGGGGTGTCCCGGTTGATTCGCAACGCGCATCAGTTGACGCCGGTGGAGGCGGATGCCATGCGGCGAGCCTACGCGGCCCAGGCCACGATCTTGTCCCGGATCATCGACCGGCCGCCGACGCTCGCCGAGGTGCGTGAACTGCTGCTGCTGGTCAACCCGACCAGGTCACGGACGGCAGGCAACTGCATGGAGTGCTCCTGGGCGGTGCGCGACATCTTGGCCGGACGTCCTGCCGTCGCCGGGCCGAGCGGTGCCCAGAAGTTCATCGAGCCCTCGACAACACGGTTCCACGGCGACAGCCACCGCGAGATCCACGAAGCGATATCCGAGAAGCTGCATCAGTCCGGGTACAACGCGATCATGTCGGGCAACCGGTACTCCGACGCCTTCGGCCATCACTACAACGTCGCCAACATCGACGGAGACATCTACTATCTCGACGGCCAAACCGGCACCGTGACAGAGGAGAACATCGTTCCCGACGGGGACTACTACGTCGTGTTCCCGATGCTCGACAACCGCGCCTGACTATTCGGCGGGGCGGCCGGCAAGCGCACGGCCCGCGATCTCGTGCAGGTGCGCCGAGGCGCGGCGCCACCGGCGACGGGCGCGTTCGTCGTCCGGATCGACAAAATTCGAGATCAGGATGCCGCGCAGCGCGTCCATGGCCGTGTAGATGAAGTCGCGCGCCTCCTTGCGGCGCACGTCGTCCGGCACGAAACGGGCGACCGCCAGCAGGACGGCGTTGTTGACGAACGGCTCGACCTTCTCCATCGCCGCGGCCAGCACCGGATCGGTGCGCCCCGCCACCCACAGTTCGACGGTCGCGATGAACAGCGGACCCTGGTGCAGGTCCCACAGGAACTCCAGCGCCGCCGTCACCGGATCGTCACCGGCTTCCACCCGCGACATCTCCCGCATGGCGGTCTCGGCGCGCAACTGCGCCAGATGACTGATCGCGGCCACCACGAGATCGGTTTTCGAGCCGAAGTGATGCACTTGGGCCCCGCGAGTCACCCCCGCGCGTTCGGCCACCCGTGGCGTCGTGGTGCCGGAGTATCCGTACTCGACCAGACAGTCCACCGTCGCGTCCAGTAGGCGGGTGCGCATCTCGGTGCTGCGCTGCTCCTGCGTCCGGCGCTGCTGCTTCACGACTACGCTCCTGGCCATCGCTCGATCTTACACTTACATACACTGCTGTATGTTCTGGACGGCGGAGGGATGCCGCCATGGCTCGGAAATCGTCCGAAGCGCGCCTCCTCCGCCCACGCGGCCGTCATCCTGGTCGATCGACCGGCGATTATCTGATCAGATCGAGCCAGCACGGTAATCAAAGAACATGCATGTCTCACTGTATGTAGCAGGTGGGACGCAATCGGCTGGTTACCGGCATGGAGCTTGCGCTGCCGCGCAAACCGCTTGCCCACTTACATACAACCTTGTATGTTTGTTTTCACTCGTTCGGCCGCCTCGCGGCGTACGTACAAACTGAGGAGTTCGATGGCGAACAAGGTCTACGTGGTCGGCGTCGGGATGACGAAGTTCGAGAAGCCGGGCCGCCGCATGGTCGAGGAAGCCGACGGCACCACCCGCGCGTGGGACTACCCGGACATGGCCCGGGAATCCGGCACCAAGGCGCTCGCCGACGCGGGAATCGACTACGACCTGGTGGAACAGGCCTACGTCGGTTATGTCTACGGCGAATCCACCTCCGGGCAGCGTGCCGTCTACGAACTCGGCATGACCGGCATCCCGGTGGTCAACGTGAACAACAACTGCTCCACCGGCTCCACGGCGCTGTACCTCGCCGCGCAGGCGATCCGGGGCGGTCTGGCGGAATGCACGCTGGCGCTGGGCTTCGAGAAGATGCAGCCCGGCTCGCTCGGATCCACCTGGGACGACCGCGAGCAGCCCATGGCCAAGCACGTCATGGCGCTGGCGGAGATCTCCGAGGTGCTGTTCCCGGTGGCGCCGTGGATGTTCGGCGCCGCGGGGCGCGAGCACATGAAGCAGTACGGCACCACCGCCGAGCATTTCGCCAAGATCGGCTACAAGAACCACAAGCACTCGGTGAACAACCCGTTCTCGCAGTTCCAGGACGAATACACCCTCGACGACATCCTCGCCTCGCGGATGATCTACGACCCGCTCACCAAGCTGCAGTGCTCGCCTACCTCCGACGGGTCCGGTGCGGTCATCCTCGCCGGTGAGGACTTCGTCGACGCCCACGACCTCGCCGGGCAGGCGGTGGAGATCGTCGGCCAGGCGATGACCACCGACTTCGCCTCGACCTTCGACGAGACCGCCAAGAACCTGATCGGCTACGACATGAACGTCCAGGCCGCGCGGAAGGTCTATCAGCAGGCGGGGCTCGGCCCGGAGGACTTCCAGGTCATCGAGTTGCACGACTGCTTCTCGGCCAACGAACTGCTGCTCTACGAAGCGCTCGGCCTGTGCGGCGAGGGCGAGGCGGGACAGCTGGTCGACGACGGTCAGACCACCTACGGCGGCAAATGGGTGGTCAACCCCTCCGGCGGCCTGATCTCGAAGGGGCATCCGCTCGGCGCGACCGGGCTCGCCCAGTGCTCGGAGCTGACCTGGCAGCTGCGCGGCGCCGCGGACAAGCGGCAGGTGGACGGCGTCACCGCCGCCCTGCAACACAACATCGGCCTCGGCGGCGCTGCCGTCGTCACCGCCTACCAGCGCGCCGATCGCTGACGCGGCCCGGCCGCGGACGAACTCGACGAGGAGTCGACACATGGGACACATCGAAGCCACCAAGGACGTCAACGCCGCCCCGGAAGCTCTGTGGGCGGTCGTCTCCGACCCGCAGACCTGGGACAAATGGTTCACCATCCACGAACGCTTCATGGAGGAGCCGCCCGCCGTACTCACCGAGGGCGTCAAGCTGGTCGCCAAGATCGTGATGCTCGGCATGGCGAACAAGCTGGAGTGGACCATCGTCTCGGTGGACGCGCCGCACAAGCTGACCCTCGGCGGCACCGGCATGGCCGGGGTGAAGACCGAGTTCACCTTCGATATCCGGCCCAACGGCGAGGGAAGCAGCATCCTGGTGTCCGGTGATTTCGAGGGCGCCCTGATCAAGGGCGCGCTCGGCAAAGCGGTGGAGAAGGACGGCATCAAACAGCTGGACCGATCACTCGAACAACTCGACGCCCTGGCCGCAGCGGCATGAGCGGTCAGGCCCGGAGGCGGCAGCGGAGCGTGACCACGCAGGGCCCCGCTCATGCCGGAGAGGAGTCGGCATGAGCGCCATCGCCCGTGTCGTCGAGTTCGACGACAGTGGTTTGGAAACCTGGTCCGACGAGGAGCGTTTCGAGGTCACCGCCGAACGCGTGGCGGAGTACGCGGCCGCGACGAACGATCCGATCGCCGCGCATCTGGCCGGTACGGTGGCCGCGCCGGTGTTCGCCATCGTCCCGGTCTTCGAGGCCATGATGATGCCCGTCATCGATGTCGCGCCGATGGACATCTTCGGCCGGGTCGTGCACGGGGAGCAGGACTTCCACTTCCACCGCGCGATCCGGCCCGGCGACCGGCTGGTGTCGCGCGCCAAGGCGATCGGCTACACCAGCCGACCCAACGGGACCACCATCACCATCCGCATCGAATGCCGCACGGACGCGGGCGAACCGGTCAACGACCAATACCTGACCGCCTTCTTCCGCAATGTCGACGCGGGCGCGACGGTCGGCGCGGCCGCTCCGGCGCACAAGTTCGACGAACGGCTGCGCGAGCAGGATCCGGTCGCCGTGGTGGCGCAGCACGTGGACCACGACCAGACCTTCCGTTACGCACCGGCTTCCGGCGATCCGGTGCCGCTGCACCTGGACGAGCAGGTTGCCCAGGATGCCGGACTGCCCGGCATCATCGCGCACGGGCTGTGCACCATGGCGTTCGCGTCCTGGGCGGTGCTCACCGAGGTCGCGGAGTCGGATGTGCATCGGCTCAGGCGGTTCGCGGTGCGCTTCGCCAAGCTGGTCTTCCCCGGTGACGATCTGGAGACCCGCATCTGGAAGGCAGGCTCCTCCGACGGGATCACCCGCTACGCCTTCGAGACCGTGCGCGGCGACGATGTCGTGCTCAGCGACGGACTGGCCGAGATCGCCGACTGATCCTCCAGCGGCGGCACGGATTCCGCCGCGTTCTTGCCATCGCCGGATTCGGCGCGACTTCAGGAGACAACACATGGGCGTACTGGACGGGCGGGTTGCCGTCATCACCGGTGCGGGTCGAGGCATCGGCCGCGAGCACGCACTGCTTTTCGCGAAGGAGGGCGCCGCGGTGGTCGTCAACGACCTCGGCGGCAGCAACGCGGGCGAGGGGACCGACAGCGGTCCCGCCCAGGATGTGGCGCGCGAGATCGTCGCCGCGGGCGGCAAGGCGGTGGCCAACACCGACGACGTCGCCACCTGGGACGGCGCGCAGAAGCTGGTCGAACAGGCGGTCACCGAGTTCGGCGGCCTCGACGTCGTGGTCAACAACGCGGGCATCCTGCGCGACGCCTTCATCGCGGGTATGTCCGAAGCGCAGTGGGACGCGGTGATCGCCGTGCATCTCAAGGGGCACGCCGCAGTGCTGCACCACGCCGCCGCGTATTGGAAGCGGCAGTCCAAGGCGGGCAATCAGCCCGCTGCCGCGGTGATCAACACCGCATCGGCGTCCGGCACCACCCTGCCCAACCCCGGCCAGGCCAATTACGGCGCGGCCAAGGCCGCGATCGCCGCCCTGACCCTGGTGGCCGCCGACGAGCTGGCGCGCTACGGCGTGCGGGTCAACGCGATCGCGCCGATCGCGCGCACCCGGCTCACCCTGGCCACTCCCGGCATGGGCGAGATGCTGGCGGCCGAAGCGGAGTCGTCCGAGGGCGGGTTCGACGCCTTCGCCCCGGCCAATATCGCGCCGCTGGTCGCGTACCTGGCCGCCGAGGCGTGCCCGATCACCGGCAAGGTGTTCGCGGTGCAGGGCGGCGCGATCTCCGAGCTGGCGGGTTGGCACGATGTGAAGACCATCGAGACCGAGGGTCCCTGGCTGATCGACGACATCGCCGCCCGGCTGCCCTGATCCCGGGGAATGTGAGGAGAACGACGATGTTCGAATGGTCCGAGACCGATGTAATGATCCGCGATGCCGTCCGGGGGTTCATCGACAAGGAGATCCGTCCCAACCTGGACGCGCTCGACAGCGGCGAACTGCCGCCGTACCCCGTCATCCGGAAGTTGTTCCGCGAGTTCGGGATCGACGTGATGGGCGGCGAGGCCGTGCAGAAGATGCTGGCCAAGCAGGAGGCGCGGGAGGCCGCCGTGGCGGCGGGGGAGCCGAAGCCGGAGAAGAAGGCCTCCGGCTCGAGTCCGTTCGCCGGACAGGAATCGCTGATGGCGGTGCTCATCGGTGAGCTGTCCGGGGTGTGCATGGGCCTGGTCACCGCGATGGGCGTGAGCATCGGTCTCGGCGCCACCACCATCATGTCGCGCGGCACGCTGGCGCAGAAGCAGCGCTGGCTGGAGGACATCGTCACCATGCGGAAGGTGGCGTCCTGGGCGATCACCGAACCGGACTCCGGTTCCGACGCGTTCGGCGGCATGAAGACCTACGTCAAGCGCGACGGGGAGGACTACCTGCTCAACGGTCAGAAGACCTTCATCACCAACGGTCCCTTCGCCGACGTGATGATCGTCTACGCGAAGCTGGACGACGGCGCGGGCGGTGACAAGCGCGAACGCAAGGTGCTCACCTTCGTGCTCGACAAGGGCATGCCAGGCCTCACCCAGGGCAAGCCGTTCAAGAAGATGGGCCTGCATTCCTCCCCGACCGGTGAACTGTTCTTCGACAACGTGCGCGTCGGCCGCGACCGGCTGCTCGGCGAGACCGAGGAGCACAAGGGCGGCGACGGCCGCGACAGCGCCCGGTCCAGCTTCACCGCCGAGCGCATCGGCGTGGCCTTCATGGCGCTGGGCATCATCAACGAGTGTCATCGGCTGTGCCTGGAGTACGCCAAGAGCCGCAAACTCTGGGGTCAGGAGATCGGACGCTTCCAACTGGTCCAGCTGAAGCTGGCGAAGATGGAGATCGCGCGGATCAATGTGCAGAACATGGTGTTCAACACGCTGGAGCGGGGCCGCGCGGGCAAACCCCCGACCCTGGCCGAGGCCTCCGCGATGAAGCTGTACGCCTCGGAGGCGGCCACCGAGGTCGCGATGGAAGCGGTCCAGCTCTTCGGCGGCAACGGCTACATGACCGAGTACCACGTGGAGCAACTCGCGCGCGACGCCAAGTCGCTGATGATCTACGCGGGCAGCAACGAGATCCAGGTGACCCACATCGCGAAGGGCCTGCTCGCGCAGTAGCGTCCAAGACTTTTCGACGGCGATGGCGACAGCGTCCATGGTCGCGGTGGCGGCGATCACGGTGCCGAGGATCCGGCTGGCCGAGTTCATCGAAATCTCCGTTCAGATAGCGCTGTTGTGTGGCCGCTCGGTGCAAGCACGCTCGATCAGGACGAAGGGGATTGTCGATAGCGCCAGGCAGGCACCGATCCACGGGATGGCGGTGATCGGCGCACCGGAATGCAATGCGAGGCCCGCGACGACGGGAACGAGACCGATTCCGAGCTGGAAGGCCGACACTGTGGTCGCGCCGGCGAGGGTGGGAGCATCGGGGGCGATGGTGAATACGCGACCGTAGATCGCCGGGTTGAGTACGAATCCGGCGACGCCGAGCAGGAGGACGAGAGGCACCACCGCGAAGGGGTGTCGGGCGAAGAGGGCGATCAGTGCCGAACAGAGGGCGATCCCGGCGGACCCGGCCAGCAGCGCCTGGTAGGGGCGCCGATCGGAGATTCGTCCACCGACCGCCAGGCCGATATACGCGCCGACACCGAACAGGACCAGGATCGGCGCGAGCCACCCCTTCGCGACCCCGGTGACGCCGGTCAACAGCTCCGCGAGGTAGTTGAATGTGATCATGTAAGCCGCTGTGCTCAGCAATGTGGCCGCGTAGACGAGCCATAGGCGCGGTCGGCGCAGCGTGGCGAGCTCACTGTCGAGGCTGGGCTTCGGACCGGCGACAGTCGGCGGCATCATCATGGCCACGGTGGTGGCGGCCACGACGGTGAGCACGACCACCAGCCAGAAACCGCCCTGCCAGCCCGTACGGTAACCGATGAACGTACCGGCGGGACCGCCGAGGATCATCGCCAGGCTCAAGCCGCTGACCACCACGCCCGATGCCCGGGCCGCGCGGTCGGGTGACACCAGGCCGACCGCGGTCACCGCGGCGACAGCGAAGAACCCCGCATAGGCGAGCCCCGCCACGAACCGGGTGACCAGCAGTGCGCCATAACTGCCGATGATCAGCCCGATCGCGACGCTGGCGGCGAAGACCAACTGCGTCGAGATGAGCGCGGTCCGCCGCGGCCAATGCAGGCTCACCACCGCGAACGGTGGCCCGCCGATGACGACGCCGATCGCGAAGGCGGTGATCAGACCGCCGACGGCGGCGAGGCTGACCTCGATGTCCGCGGCGACCGCCGGCAGCACCCCGGCGAGTAGAAACTCCGCGCTGCCCATGGCGAACAGACTGAATGCCAGCAGATATACCCCTGCCGGTAACAGCCGCTGGTGGCTGCCGGCCTGCAATGTGGATGTCGAACTCATGGTTCGAAGCGTGCCGCTCGCCCCTCGAAAGCAGCAACGAATATTGCCGAAACAGGGACGAGTCCGGCTGCGGGAGGGATGGCGATCCCTCCCGCAGCCGACACGACCCTCATCGGATCGGGACGAAGTCGGGGCGGACCCTACACAGCGCGCAACCGCGTGCGGCTGGCGTACACGTGCTCGGCGATGAGGGTGGCGATGCGGTCGGGCGCTTCCAGCATCGGCACGTGGCCGACGCCGTTGACCAGGATGCGGTCGGCGGATTCGGGCAGTTCCTTCAGGTAGCGGCGTGCGTAGACGCGGTTGGGGATGACCCGGTCGTACTCCGCGAGCAGCAGCCGGACCGGCGTCCGCAGGGTGGACAGGTCCTCCTGGGCCGGCGCTCGCATCGCGCCGAGGATCATCGGCACCATCGCCGGGCAGTGCAGTGCGGCGGCGAGGGCGGCGGCGGCGTCGCGGCGGGAGACCGCGGAGGCCTGCTTGCTCAGCGCGAGCAGCGCGATCCGCTGGGCGACGGGGTTGCCGATCGCGAATCCGCCCAAGCGCTTGCCGATCTGGACGATCGGCACCAGCGAGAGGAATTTCAGGTTGATCCGCCACTGGGTCAGCGAGGGCGCGTGCCAGCCGCCCGCGGGCGCGATGAGCGTCAAGGTGCGGGCGCGTCCGCGGCGGGCGAGTTCGACGCCGACCAGCCCGCCGAGGGAGTTGCCCGCGATATGGCAGGTGCGCCAGCCCAGTTCGTCGAGCTGATCACAGATCCCGTCGGCCAGCGTCGACACGTTGACCGCCGGGCCCTCGGTGGGCGCACCGCCCCAGTGCCCCGCGAACGCGGGCGCGAACACTTCGCAGTGCGTCGACAGCCGCGCGGCGGTCTGCTCCCAGCAGTGCGGCGACATCATGAATCCGTGCAGCAACAGCAGGGGATCGCCGGAACCCACATGCAGTGCCTTGATCGGCTGTGGCTCTTTCGCCGGGGTGGAGCCGCGCGCGGCGGCGGAGGAGGACTGGGAGGTGTCGGACGACATCGTCTTCACCCCTTCCTGGACGGCAGTGTCCGGGGGACTTCATCTGACCAGCATTGTACGGTCGTGAGGTGCCGTATATCTCGACAGTGAACGTGAACGGTGTCCGCGCCGCCGCGGGCAAGGGGCTGCTGGCCTGGCTCGCGGCCACCGAGGCCGACGTCGTGTGCGTGCAGGAGACCCGCGCGACCGACGAGCAGGTCCGGGCCGCGCTGGCTCCCGCGCTCGACGCGGGATGGCAACTGTCGCACGCCGAGCCGGAGTCGAAGGGCCGCGCCGGTGTCGGCATCCTGTCCCGGCGGGCACCCTGCGCCGTACGAGTCGGCTTCGGCAGCAGCGAGTTCGCCGCCGCGGGACGGTATCTCGAGACCGACTTCGACGACGTCACCGTGGCCAGCGTCTACGTGCACTCCGGCGACGCGGGCACGGTGCGCCAAGACGAGAAGTACCGCTTCATGGCCGAACTCGGCGCCTACCTCACCGCGCGAACCGGGGACTTCGTGGTCGCCGGGGACTGGAACATCGCGCACACCGAGCGGGACTTGAAGAACTGGAAAGGCAACCTGAAATCAGCCGGCTTCCTGCCGCGGGAGCGGGCGTGGATCGATGAGCTGCTGGCCGCGGGCTACGTCGACGTGGTGCGCCACCTGCATCCCGGTGTCGACGGCCCGTACAGCTGGTGGTCCTACCGGGGCCGCGCGTTCGACAACGACACCGGTTGGCGCATCGACTATCAGCTGGCCCGAGGCGATCTGGCCACTCGCGCCAAAGACGCGGTGGTCGAGCGCGCCGCCGCCTACGACCAGCGGTGGTCCGACCACGCTCCGGTCACGGTGCAGTACCGATGAACCGGTCGCCGTTGGTCAAGCGCGGTCTCGGCGTCCTGGGCGCGGTCGCGCTGGTGCTGCTCGCCGCGATGCTCGCCCTGTACGACGGGGGCGATGCCACCACGTCCACATCCGCGAGTCGCGCGACCACCGCGGCGGCGAGTACGGTCACCGCGCCGCGCGGGGACAGCGCGTCACCGGTCACCCAGGCGTCCGGCGTGCCGGAGCGCGCGTACGTCACGTTGCGGGAGATCGACGCGGGCCGGTGGCCGGGCTCGGCGAACGCCCCGGGCACCAAAGGGGGCGAGCGATGGCAGAACCGCGGCGGCGACCTGCCCGCCGCGGACGGTTCCGGCAAGCCGATCACTTATCAGGAATGGGACGTCAATCCCAAGCAGTCCGGCCGATCCCGCGACGCCGAACGCATCGTCACCGGCAGCGACGGCTCGGCCTGGTACACCGGTGACCACTACAAGACCTTCACGAGGATGCGCTGATGACAAAGACCGTCACGCTGTCGCAGTTCCTTGCCCGACCTGACGCGGACGACGCGCCGCCGAGGGCGGAACTCGCTCCGCCGCGCGTCACATTCGGCGCCCTCGCCGTCGACGCCGCCGAGTTCAGCGGTGTGCGGGACAAGGCGCCCCCGGGCTACCTGGTACGCGAACTGCGCGGCGCGAAGATGCCCACCACCGCCCGGCTCTTCGACGAGTTCGCCGCCGCGTTCCAATTCCCGTACTACTTCGGCGAGAACAAGGACGCGTTCGACGAATGCCTGCGTGACCTGGACGATTTCCTCGGTGAAGGGGCCGGATACGTTGCCGTGGTGCGCGACTCGGCCGGATTGCTCGCCGACGAGCCGATCGAGCGCGACTGGTTCGCCGAGGCCATGCGCGACTGCGCGGCCTACTGGTCGCGGCGGGACGTGCTCTTCCGGGTCGTCCTGCAAGGCGACGCGCCCGACCTCGAGGACGTGTCCTTGCGGCTGTGAGCGGGACCGTTACCGCAGTTTTTCCGCCAGGTCCTCACCGAGCAGGACGAACACGTCGACCGTGTGCTCGATCAATTCGTCGCGGGTGAGGTTCAGATCGCCTTGCAACCAGGCGGTCAGCGTCTGCACCAGCCCGCCGACCAGGTACAGGGCGCGGAAGTCGATCGCCGAGGCCGGGGCCGAATCGGACATCCGGTAGAAGTCGGTGCCCTCCGAGGCCACCATGTGCGCGAACGCGCGCACCGTCTCGGTGGTGCGGGCCCGTAGCTCCGGTGTCGCCATGCCCGCGATCAGGGCTGCTTTCGCCTTGCGCGGGTCGTCGGTGAGCAGGTGCACGCCCGCGGTGATCGCGGCGTGCGCGGTCGCGCGCGTGTCCGGCGCGGCGGTGCGCACCGCGGCGAGGATGGCCGCCGCGAGTTCCTCCGCGATTGCGTCGATCAGGGCGGTGAGCACGCTGTCACGGCTGTCGAAGTTCTCGTAGTAGTACCGCTCGTTGAGACCGGCCCGCGCGCACAGCCCCGACACGGTCAGCTTTCCGAGCCCTTCCGTGCCGATGATCTCCAGCGCTGCCTCCAGCAGCGCCGCACGCCGCTGCGCCCGGCGCTCCTCGGCGGAGATGCCCCCGTACGTCCGTTGCGCCGTCACCCTTCGATTCTTACAGGTGCGCCGGCTCCCACGCCGGGTGCCGACAACGCAACATTCTGGCAGAGAGTCTTGCCAGAAAGACGGATTCTGGGGGATGCTATTGCCAGATGCGCTCGACGAGGAGGCGACGATGTCCGAGCCCGGCTATTTCAGTGACCACTCGATGGTCCGGCGGGTGATGAGCAAGCGCGCGGTGGGTCTGACCTACGGCTTGCGCGCATTGGTGATCGGCGCGGTGCACCCGCTGCTCTATGTCGGCACCGCGGAGAACACCGAGCATCGGATGACGCCCTACACCCGGCTCGCGCTGACCGGCCGCCTGTTCGAGGCGGTCTTCCTCGGCAGCAGGTCCGAGGCCGACCGCGCCCTGGCGTTCACCAGGAAACGGCACGTCAGAGTGCGTGGCGCGCTGCCGGAGGATGCCGGAGCCCATCACCCCGCAGGCACCGGGTACTCCGCGCTCGATCCGCACCTGATGTTCATGACGATGGCCTTCACCTTCGACTCGGCCGAGGTGATGTACGACCTGCTCGTGCGCACCATGACCGAGGGCGAGCGCGAGGGGCTCTACCAGGACTACGTGCGCTGGGGCGAGCTGTTCGGCATGCCCGCGGACGCGGCGCCGGGCAGCTACCGCGAGTTCCGCGCGTACTTCGACGGCTACCTGGCCTCCGACGAGCTTTTCCTCACCGACGAGGCGCGGTTGGTCGGCTCCTACCTGGCCGGACAGCGCGTCCCCTACTCGCAGGGCGTGCCGTTGCAGCAGGTCACCTCCGCGTTCTATGTGCTGGTGCAGGGCAGCCTGCCGCCGCGGATCCGCCGAATGTACGGGATGCGATGGGGCGTGGCCGAGGAGGTCGCCTACCAGGGGCTGTCCCGGGCGGTCCGCACTGCGCACATATCGGTTCCGCTGGTGCCACCGGTGTTGCGTGGCACGCTCGCCGGGCCCAGCGCGCCGGTCTACAAGAGGCTGTCCCAGCGCGAACACGAACTGGTCAGTGGCGGACGGCCGAGTATGCCGGGGGTGGACCCGCGCAGCTGGGTGCAGCGAAATTCCGCTTGAGCCGCATGGGAAGATCGGAGTATGTCCAGTCCTGCGCCCAGCCCGGCCGCCGAACGCAAGCAGCGGGTTCTTTCCGGGATCCAGCCGACCAGCTCCTCGTTTCACCTCGGGAACTACCTTGGCGCGCTGCAGTACTGGGTGACTATGCAGGACGACTACGACGCGCTGTATTTCATCCCGAACATGCACGCGATCACGGTGCCGCAGGATCCCAAGGAGCTGAAGGCGCGCACGAAGGCCGCCGCCGCCCAGCTGCTCGCGCTCGGCATCGACCCGAAGAAGTCCACCCTGTTCGTGCAGAGCCAGGTGCCCGAGCACGCCGAGCTGGCCTGGGTGCTCAGCTGTCTCACCGGTTTCGGCGAGGCCAGCCGGATGACCCAGTTCAAGGACAAGTCGGTGAGGCAGGGCGCGGAGAACGCGACCGTCGGCCTGTTCACCTACCCGGTGCTGATGGCCGCCGACATCCTGCTCTACCGCGCCCATCAGGTGCCGGTCGGTGAGGATCAGCGCCAGCACTTGGAGTTGACCCGGAATCTCGCCCAGCGCTTCAACACCCGGTTCAAGAAGACGTTCGTGGTGCCGGAAGCGCACATCGTCAAGGGCACGGCGAAGATCTACGACTTGCAGGATCCCACCGCCAAGATGAGCAAGTCCGCCTCCACCGACGCGGGCCTGATCAATCTGCTCGACGACCCGAAGGTCACCGCGAAGAAGGTGAAGTCCGCGGTCACCGACACCGAACGCGAGATCCGCTACGACCCGGAACACAAGCCGGGCGTCAGCAACCTGTTGGTGATCCTGAGTTCGCTGACCGGCGCGCCGATCGTCACGCTGGAGAAGGATTTCGAGGGTAAGGGTTACGGCGAGCTGAAAGCCGACGTGGCCGACGCGCTGGTCGAATTCGTCACGCCGTTGCGCGCGAAGGTGCAGGAGTACATGTCGGATCAAGGTGAACTCGACCGCATCCTCGCCGCCGGGGCCGAGCGCGCGCGAGAGATCGCGGGCAACACTCTCGCCCAGGTCTACGACCGGGTCGGTTTGCTGAGTCGCTGAACGGCTACTTCACCTTCGTGCGCCCCGTCAGGCGTCGTGCGAGGTCTCTTGGTCGAAGGGGCGAATGGTGCAGGTGATCGACAACGTCAAGGCCGGGATCGAACGCCGGGTCCAGGCACAGCCGTGGCTGGACCATCTGGTCCGTACGGCGGGGCGCTATCAGCGGCAACGGGGTAACTACTACGCGGCGGGCATCACGTATTTCACTGTGCTGTCGCTGTTCCCGCTGCTGATGATCGCTTTCGCGGTCGCGGGCCTGGTCTTGTCCAGCAATCCGGATCTGCTCGAGGAGTTACGCGCCAAGATCGTCGAGAACATTCCGGGCTCGTTCGGCACCCAAGTGAACGACCTGGTCGATCAGGCGGTCGAGTCGCGGGGCGCGGTCGGTGTCCTGGGTCTGTTGACCGGCGTCTACAGCGGGCTGGGCTGGATGGCCAACCTGCGGGCCGCGCTCACCGAGCAGTGGGAGCAGAAGTCTCCGGACGGCAATTGGCTGATGACCAAGCTCTCCGATCTCGGGGCGCTGGTCGGTCTCGGTCTCGCCTTCACGGTATCGCTGGGGTTGTCGGCGGTGGCCTCGGGCTCCCTCGGCAGGCGGCTGCTCGAGAGCGTCGGCCTGGGTGAAGCGCCCGGGGCGGGCGTGCTGCTGTGGCTGTCGTCGACCTTGCTCGGGTTCCTCGCCTCCTGGGCGGTGTTCGCGTGGGTCATCGCGAGGTTGCCCCGGGAGCCGGTGACGCTGGCCAGCGCCGTCAAGGCGGCCGCGCTGGCCGCGGTGGTGTTCGAGGTGTTCAAGATCGTCGCGTCGATCTATCTGCGCTCGGTGCTGAACAGCCCCGCCGGCGCTACCTTCGGCTCGATCATCGGCCTGATGGTGTTCAGTTATGTCACCTACCGCATCGTCCTGTTCGCCACCGCCTGGGCGGCCACCGCCACGGAGAACGAACCGGAAGCGGAGATTCCCGCGCCCGGCCCCGCCGTGATCGCGCCGCGGGTCAGCGCACGCGACATCTCGGTGGGCGTGGGCGCCACCTACTTCGGCGCGGGCGCGCTCGCGGCCCTCGCGCTTTCCGGATTGCGCAAGTTGCCGGGCCGTCGGTGAACGTTCGATCAGCGTCGCCGGTTGGCCTGGCGTGCGCCTAGCAACAGCGCGGCGACCAAGAGGACACCGCCGATGATCAGCATGGTCTTGGCGCCGGTGCGGCGGTCTTCGGCTGCGGGCATGGCGGACGGGTCGCTGCCCGGCACCGAAGGCGTGGCCCGGTCGCTGCCCGCCGTGGGCGGTGCGGCCAGCGTGACCGCGCTCTGGTCGCGCTGGGCTACCACCGCGCCGGGCAGGTTGCCGATCGAGGCGCCGCGGGGCAACGCGAATCCGTAGTCGAGCAGGCGGGCGGCCTGCTCCCACGGCCGGATCGGCCGCACGTCGGCCTTGAGCAGGGTGACGGCGAGCCTGCGGCCGTTGCGCTGGGCGGCGGCGACGAAGGTCTGGCGCGCGTCGTCGGTGAAGCCGGTTTTTCCGCCGAGGGCGCCGTCGTAGTTGTAGAGCAGCTGGTTGTCGTTGCCGATCGGGTAGCCGGGGCGGTCGGTGTCGCCGGGAACCGCCGGGTCGGCGGGGTAGCCAGGGAAGTCGGCCTGCTCGGTGTGGATCAGCTCCGCGAACAGCGGGATGGTCATGGCCTCGCGGAACAGCACGGCGAGGTCGTAGGCCGAAGTGCTCATCCCGGGCCCGTCCAGCCCGGACGGTGTGGCCGTGCGAGTGTCCATGGCGCGCAATGATTTCGCGAGGTCGTTCATCTTCGCGACGGTCGCGGCGTCGCCGCCCAGCTGCGCGGCGATGGCATGCGCGGCGTCGTTGCCCGAGGCCATGATCAACGCCTGCATGAGCTGCCGGTTCGTGTAGCGGCCGCCGGGGCCGATGCCCACCCGGGTGCCGTCGGCATCGGCGTCGGCCTGCGTGCCGACCACCACCTTGTCGAGATTCAGCGTGCGCAGCGCCAGCGTGGCCAGCAGCACTTTTATCGTGCTGGCGGGCCGGTAGCGCCCGTGCGGGTCCTTCGCCGCGAGCACTTCGCCGGTGTCCAGATCCGCCACCAACCAGGCCGTCGCCGAAATCTCCTGCGGGGCAGGCGGTGAGGCTTTGGGAAGCACGACGCCGCACTCGCCGAGACGGGGCCCGCCGATCGGCGGGGAAGGGATCGGCAGCGGTGCGGGAGCCGACTGTCCGGGCGCGGGCACCTCGGAGGCGTCGATCGGCGCGGGCGGCAACGTCTTCTGCGGGCAGCCGTCGGTGTTCGGGGTGGTGAACGGCGTACTGGTGCTGGGCTCGGCGAGGGACGGCGCGGCCGTCGTTGCGATCGCGGCGACGGCCAGCACGGCGCCCACGCAGAGCAAGGCACGGCGAGTGATCTTCATCGCCGATGAGCCTAGCGAGCGGGCCGGTGATCGGCCGCACACACTCATCGCTCCGAACGCTGGTATTGACATCAACTACCAAATGACAGTTACTATCAAAAAGTTGTATCTACCATTTTTGGAGGCGTCATGAAGAATGACTCGACCCGCCGCTGGCTCGCCCTCGGCGCGCTGGCCGTGGCGATGCTGACCATCGGGCTCGATGTCACCGTGCTGACCGTGGCGCTGCCCACGCTCGCGGTCGACCTGAACGCGAATACCGCCGCGCTGCAATGGTTCAGCAGCGCCTACACGCTGGCGCTGGCCGCGGTGATGCTGCCGGCGGGCGCGCTCGGCGACCGCTACGGCCGCAAAAAGTTCCTGCTCGCCGCCTTGGTGCTGTTCGGTCTCGCGTCGGTCGCCTGCGCCATGGCGACCTCACCCGGCGAGCTCATCGCGGCGCGCGTCGTGCTCGGAATAGCGGCAGCGGCGATGATGCCGCTGTCGATGTCGGTGCTGCCCGCGTTGTTCCCCGAACCGGCCGATCTCCAGCGGGCGCTCACGATCTGGATCACCTCGACCGCGATCGGTCTTCCGCTGGGCCCGATCGTGGGCGGCTGGCTGCTGCGCAACTTCTGGTGGGGTTCGGTGTTCCTGATCAACGTGCCGATGGTCGTGATCGGTGCGCTCGCCGTCGCCGCGTTGGTACCGGAATCGCGCAGCGCGCGACGCTTCCGGCTCGACCTGCCCGGGGTGGTGCTGTCGGCCGCGGGCATGCTCGGACTGACGTATGGCTTCATCCGTATCGGGGAGAAAGGCTGGGGCGATGGCCTGGCCTGGGGCATTGTCGCGGCGGGTGTGCTTTTGTTCGGCGCGTTCCTGGCCTGGCAGCGCAGGACGACGCATCCGCTGGTCGATCTCGGCCTGTTCGCCGCCGACGGATTCCGCTGGGGCACGGGGTTTTCCATCGTGGTGAACTTCGCCATGTTCGGCATGTTCTTCACCGTTCCGCAGTACTTCCAGGCGGTGCTCGGCGTGGACGCGCTCGGCAGCGGCCTGCGGTTGCTTCCGCTGATCGGCGGGTTGCTGGTCGGCAGCAGGTTGGTCGACAAGCTGCCGAAACTGGGCATCCGCGTCGTGATCACCGCCGGGTTCACCGTCTTGGCCGGTTCCCTGGTGCTGGGCGCGCTCACCACCGTGGACAGCGGCTACGGCTTCACCGCCCTGTGGCTGACGCTGCTGGGCGCGGGGATGGGTCTGGTCATGCCCGCCGCGATGGGCATGGCGATGGGCGAACTGGACGCGGAGCGCTCCGGCTCCGGTTCTGCGCTGTTGCAGGCGCTGCGTCAGGCAGGCGGCACCATCGGCGTCGCGGTGCTGGGCACCGTGCTGGCCACCCGGTATCGGTCCGAACTCGGCGCGCTGAACCGCGAACCGATCGACGACGGCGTGAACGCGGGCGTCGCCACGGCGCGCCACCTGGGTGATCAGTCGATGCTGCACCAGGTGCAGGTCGCCTTCCTCGGCGGCATGAGCGCGATGCTCTGGGCCTGTGCCGCGCTGTGCCTGCTGGCGGCCGTGCTCACGGCGATGTTCGTCCGCGCGCGGCAACCCGACCGGGCGCGGGAGCCGGGTGCGGCAGAATCGATTCATGTCGGTTGAGCTACCCGCGAACGGGACGGCGCGAGGTCTGCGCGAGCGGAAGAAGGAACGGACCCGCCGGACGATTCGCCTCGAGGCCTTCCGGCTGTTCCGCGAGCAGGGATACAACGAGACGACCGTCGAGCAGATCGCCGCGGCCGCCGATGTCTCGCCGAGCACCTTCTTCCGCTACTTCCCGTCCAAGGAACAGCTGGTACTGGCCGACGATCTCGATCCGGTGATCATCGAGGCGCTGCGCCGTCAGCCGCGCGACGTCCGCCCGATGGCCGCCTTCCGCGAGGCGGTGCGCGAGGTCTTCGCCAACCTGCCCGCCGCCGAGCTGGCGTTCGAGCAGGAGCGCCAAGCGCTGCTGTTCCACGTGCCGGAACTGCGCTCCGCGATCGGCTTGGAGATGATGCGCAGCATCGATCTGCTGTCCGGATTGCTGGCCGATCACCTCGGCCGCTCGCCCGACGATTTCGAGGTGCGGGTGGCAGCGGGCGCGATGACGGGCGCCGGGCTGGCGGTACAGGCGATGGCGCCGATGAACCTCGACAACATCGCGCGCACGATGGATTTCCTGGACGCGGGCATGCCGCTCGCGCCACAGCGTGAATCCTGAACGCTTCGATCCGGCTCGCCGTTCGCCGACTACGCCCCGGCAGTGCTGGCCTGCCGGAACCGATCCGGGGTGTCGTCGTCCATGGTCGCGAAGAAGCCGCCGATCACGTCCTCGATCTCGGCGATCGAGTCCGCGCAGTAGAGAATCGGCTGGTAGTGGGTGATGTCGTAGGTCGCGGTACCCATCTGGGCGATGTCGAGCGGGCGCAGCTCGGCGTGCCGGAACTCCTCGATCTCGCCGTAGGACGACAGCAGGCCCGCGCCGTAGCAGCGGATCTCACCGTGTTCCCGGACGACACCGAATTCCATCGAGAACCAGAAGACGTCGGCCAGGAATTTCAATGCGCGGTCGGTGCTCAGCCGTGCGACCGCCGCGCCGACCGTCGCGTAGATCGCCGCGAAGCGGGGGCTGGCGATCTGGTTGGCGTGCCCGATGATCTCGTGGATGGCGTCCGGTTCGGGGGTGTACAGCGGCGCGGAGTGATGCCGGATGTACTGCGTTGAGTGGAAGATCCGATCCGCGAAGGAGCCGAAGAACTCGCGCAGCGGCACCAGGCCCGCGGCCGGTGCGTAGCGGAATCCGGTCAGCGGTGCCAGGGCGGCGGAGACCTCGTCCAGTTGCGGGATGTGATCGGTGGGCAAGGACAGCGCCTCGGCGGCCGCGAGCACCTCCGCGCTGGCATGGCTGCGATGTTTGCGGGCGAGCTCGGCCGACACGATCTGCCATACCCGCTGCTCCTCGTCGGTGTAGTCGATGTGGGGGAGCGGCTTTCCCGGCGCGTAGTCCAGCGCCAGTGCGGCGATGGCGTTGCGCCGGGCCCGGTATGCCGGATCGTGCACGCCGGGGTGCTCGTCGCTCAGGTGCACGGTCACATCGCCGTCGCCGGTGCGGGTCACCGGCGAGTACAGCTGCGCCTCGGTGAACATATCTCGATGCAAGCACCACCGGGACCCGGCGACAACAAAAGCCCGTTCAGCTGGACAATCTGCCTAGCCGAACGGGCTTATTCCGGGCAAATCCGGGAGTGGAAGACGCGGATAGGGCGTCGTTCTGATCAGTGCGCGCCGTGCAGCGCATGCACCACCGCGTGGCCTTTGCCGCGTCCGATCAGCCACTTGTTGACCGGCGTGGTCACCACGAAGGCCACGGCGAAGGCGAAGGCGAGCGTGGTCCAGAACAGCACGGTGTCCAGGTGGGCGTCCATCGCCCCCGGGACCGCCAGGATCACGGCGTTGTCCACGATCTCCATGACCGTGATGGACACCGTGTCGGCCGCCAGCGCGGTACCGATGGCGGCCGCCAACGGCAGGCCCGCCCGCAGTACGCCGCGCATGGTGAACGCGTAACCGAACACGAACGCCAGCACGATGGCCAGCACCATCGTCGAGGCGTTGTTCCAGCCCAGCGCGGTGCCGATCACCATGCCGAGGATCTCGCCGATGGCGCAGCCGGTGAGGCAGTGCAGCGTGGCCATGGCCGCCATCCGCCAGGTAGCGGGGGAGTGGTGGGCGGTGTGCTGACCGGCCTCCTTCGGCGCGTGCGCGGTGTGCGAGGTGTGCTCGCCCGATGGGTCGTGCCTGTGTTCCATGCAAGGAACTATACCCCCGTAGGGTATCAAT
This sequence comes from Nocardia sp. NPDC041819, assembly GCF_055590505.1. Lineage (NCBI taxonomy): Bacteria > Bacillati > Actinomycetota > Actinomycetes > Mycobacteriales > Nocardiaceae > Nocardia > Nocardia sp. NPDC041819. The sequence continues at coordinate 239,711 of NZ_JBVJAP010000009.1, forward strand.
GCAACCCCGAGTTCTTGATTTGCCGGACATGAACCCGCTTTATGCCGCAAGATGGCGAAAGTACGAAGGAGGGCGCATGAAATCCGTGCGGATCGATCTCGACCAGGACTTGCTCGCCGCGGCCGCCGCCATCATGGGCACGTCGACGAGCGACGCCACCATCAAAGAGGCCTTGCGCCGGATCGTCGTGCACGAGCGTCAGCTGCATAACCTGGAAAGGCTCGCCGCGAAGGCGTTCGTCGGGCTACCGGACGTCGCGGTGGTGGACCGCTAGGCGCTTTCCGCGGACGCCGCCCTTCGGCTACCTGGGCGATACGGGCCGCTGCTCGTCGAGAGCGCGCTGCCAGACCGCCTCGAACTCGCGAGCGTCGATCTGGAGGGCGGTGAACTCGGTCTCGGCATTGATCTCCTCCGGGGTCGGAACCGGAATCTGCCCCAGTTCGGTCGTACCGGTGCCGCTGCCCGAATCGGCCCAGTCGGCGTGCCCGTCACGGAACATCTCGACCTTGCGTACCTCGAAACCGTCGTCGCCGATCTCGCTGAACAGCTCGACCGGCTCGTCATCGAAGTCGTGGTGCCATTGCGCCTTCAGATACCACATCGCACATCAGCTCCCCAGTTCGTGACCGCTCGGCTACCGAACCGCACACCAGCCAGCATATGCGCGATGTGTCGGTGGCCCCTGGCAGAATCCCGGGCACTGTTGGCGTGACCGAGGGGTGGGAGTCATGGCGGTCTCTCTTGTCGACGTGCCGGTGGCGCAGCGGCCGCGTGAGCGGTTGCTGGCCCTCGGCCCGCACGCGCTGAGCGACGCGGAGTTGCTGGCCCTGCTGCTGGGGCAGGGCAGGCGCGGCGCGAGCGCGCTGGACCTGGCGGTGGAACTGCTGGTCGAGCACGGCGGGCTCGCCGGGCTGTCGTCGGCGCGCCCGGAGGAGTTGTCGCGCCGGGCCGGCGTCGGCGTCGCGAAGGCCGCCGCCATCATCGCCGCTTTCCACCTCGGCGCGCGAGCACGCGGTAGGCCGGACATCTCGATCCGGCTGACCAGCCCCGCCGACGTGGCCGCCGCCGCGCGCCCGCATTTCGCCGGGTCCAGAGTCGAGCGCCTGCTCGTCCTTGTTTGCGACGCGCAGAACCGCCTGCGTCAAAAGGTCTTCGTCGCCGAAGGCGCCATCGACCAGGTAGCCGTCCCGGTCCGCGAAATCCTCAACACCGTCCTGCGCCACGACGGCCGAGCCTTCGCCATCGTCCACAACCACCCCTCCGGCGACCCCACCCCCAGCCCCGACGACCGCCGCACCACCACCCTCCTCACCGAAGCGGCGCGAACCGTAGGTCTGCGTTTCCTGGACCACGTCGTCCTCGCCGGGGAGAGATGGGCCAGCGCCCGGGGTGGCAAGTGGCTGAAAGGTGAAACGCTTCGCGACTACGCTGCCGACTGGCAGGCACGGCTGCACGATGTACCGGGCCATCGTGAGAACTGCGGCCTGCTCCACTCGGTTGGTCTCATCGACAACGCACAGCTTCGGGAGTGGCGGATCGGGAGCAGGTGATTCGCCGGACCACTCGATCTGTGGCGAGGACAGTGCCGGATGGGTTTCTTCCTGCGGTTATCCGAAATTCCTAGGAAAATCCGGCATGGCGGGTCGCGGTGAACCGGGGGGTGGTGTGCTGACGCGATTACTGGAACCTGGAGGGAGGCAGGCATGTCGGAGAACGGATCGACGCTGGCGCGGCGGCAGTTGGGGAAGTACCTGCGGGAGGGGCGGGAGGAGTGCGGTTTCACGTTGCAGCAGGTAGCCGCGCTGATCCAGCGCAGCACCAGCACGCTGCAACGCATCGAGAAGGCGGCAGTGGCGAATCTGCGTGTCGTAGACCTCGAGGCGTTGTGCAAGCTCTACGGATTCGACGCGCAACGAACTGCCGCGATGAAGGGGCTGGCGGCGCAGAGCAACGAGTACAGCTGGTGGCACGAGTTCGATGACTTGATTCCCGCGAACTTCGATTTCTACGTGGGCTTGGAGGCAGCGGCACACAAGTTGACGATTTATCAATCCGAGCTGGTGCCGGGGTTGCTGCAAATCCCCGCGTACGCCAGCGCGCTGATCCACGCTGTCTATCCCAATGACAGCCTCGAGGAACATGAACGACGTGCGCGCCTCCGAAGGCGTAGACAGACCAGGGTCACACGTAAGTTCCGGCCTGTTTGCCTTGACGTCGTGCTCCGGGAATCGGCATTGCGTGGCGTGGTCGGTGGTTCGAGGGTGATGGAAGCCCAGCTCCTGCATCTTGCGAATGAAGGCACTCGGTCGAACGTGAATATTCGTGTATTGCCGTTCAGCGCAGGTTTTCCCATGGGCGTGGCGGTGGGCCCGTACATCATTCTCGAATTCGGTGTCGGTACCGACGGGCAGCCCATCGAGCCACCGGTCGTCTATGTCGAGAACTTCGCGGGCGATCTCTATCTGGAGAAGCCGGGTGTGGTGCGTCGGTACCATCAGGCGTACGAGAGCATTCGCCACCAGGCACTGGATGAGGTGGCCAGCCGAAGCCTGCTTCGGCAGATAGCGAAGGAGTATGCGTGACGATCGATCCGGCCGGTGCCGAGTGGTTCAAGAGCAGCTATAGCGGCGGTGACAAGGAATGTGTCGAAGTCGCGTTCCTCTCCAACGAGCTTGTCGGGGTGCGTGATTCGAAGAGCCTCTCCGGCCCCGCGCTGGTCTTCTCCTCGCGGGTGTGGTCGGCTTTCACCGCTGCGGTGGCCCGCGACGGACTCGACTGCTGACACCAGTCGCGTGAAATGGCGAAGGCCGGCTTCCTCGGGTGAGATAGGCGGCCTTCGTCGTTCGGTGCCTGGGGTCAGCGGGTGAACAGCAGTGCTCGCTTGACTTCTTGGATGGCCTTGGTGACCTCGATGCCGCGGAGGCCAGGCGTCGGTGCAGTTCGATCAGCACGTTCAGGAAGCGGTCGGTGACATGGTGGCATCACCATCACCTAGACGGTCGTAGTCCGGTGGGCGCACCTCACGGAATGGTGTGGGCGGGCCGATCTCACGGCGTGGTGTGGCCAGTCCAGTGGAATCCCTTCAAGAAGTCGGCCGCATGCATTCCCCTCGGCAGGTGGCGGTCGATTTCGGCGAGGGTGGGGTAGCGGTCGTTCGGTGGGTGGTCGAGTTCGTCGAGGAGTTGTCGCAACTCCCGTGTGACCACAGCGTCCGGTTCCAGGGCGAGATCCGCACGGATGCGGCTACTCAGCGCCCGCATGCCCGCGGCGAGATGGTCGGGATCGGTGACGCCGTTCCAGTCGAGGTCGTGGCTGATCGCGGCGCGAGCCCCACGGCGACCGTGCACCGTGAAGGTCACATCTTCCACCTCGGACCGGCGGAGGTAGGCGCGGAGTGGGGAGACAACCTGGTCACCGGCTCTGGTGGGGGCTTGCCACGGTTCTATCCACAGCTTGTCGAATCGCGCCGTGAGCCAGCCACTTTCGTCGAACTCGATGGAAAGATCCAGGTCGCCCGCCTCGGCCGGATTCTCACCACGGCTGACGAACACACCGCGGATCCGTATTCCGGAGATGGACTCGTCCTCGGTGCGCAGATAGTCGACACGGGTCAGCCGGAACTCGAGCTCGAGGCCGTACTGCCGTTGCAGGCCGGACAACCTCGGTAGCAACTCGCTTTCGGCAGGGGGATCGGCGAGCAGATCCGGTATGGCCGGCACCTCCGACAGACTCGGATCCGGTGCGACGGTGGTCCGCCGAGTCGCGTGCGTCGTGGTATCGAGATCGGCGCTGGGCAGCTCTGGCCGGGGCAGGCTCGGGTCGGCGGCATGCAGCATGAGGTCGCGGACCTGCTGATAGGTCAGTCGCGTCCCGCGCGACGGCCACTGCCCGGTCGTCTCGGCGTAGCTCCACAGGGCGAGGTAGTCGGAGTAGAAGCGACGTGTCAGGGGGCCGGCTGTGGCGCGGTCGAGGCTGATCTTGTGCACGAAGTGCCGGGAGTCGGTGTACAGCGAGTCCAGGGCGGCCATGGCGCGCAGCCGCCGGAACTCCCGAACTCCGGAGTCACCGTGCTGGTCGCGGATTTCGTCCTCCACCATGATCGTCACCCGGCCGAGGGCCTCCGGTGGCCATGAGTTCCAGAAGATGGTGACGTAGTCCCACAACCGGTGCCGGACGCCGGTGAGATTCCAGTTGTCGAGGCGTACTTCGCCGTCGGGCCGGACCCACAGGTTGCGGAAGGTGGCGTTGCCGTGGCTCAGCCCGGCACTCCAGGTGGTGTCGCCCGGCACCCAGATCTCATGCGGCAGCGGTATGCCCATCTCGTGCAGGAACGGATGAGATTGTTCCTGCTTGATCCGCTGCATGCTCAGGTACAGCTGTTCCTGTTCGGTTACCGTGCGGACCGACAGATCGTCGGGCACCTCGACCGCCTGCAACCGCCGCAGCTGTCGGAGCAGGGCACGCAAAGTTTGTGGCCAGTCCGGGTCACCGGGCGTGGGGACGCGGCCGGGGCCCATTTCGCGGAATGAGTAGTCGTCGGAGTGGGCCATCGTCGTCGGCGCGTCGACACCCGCCTGCCGGGCCAGATCTTCCGCGCGTTCATCATCCAGCGCGACATGGTTGACGAGCCGGTCCCCGGCGAGGAGTTTCGGATGCGTGGGATTGGCGGCCAGATCCTTGTCGCCAGGCGTGGCGACGATGCGCCGCACCTTCACCGGGTTTCCGCCGCCATCGGTGACGCACCAGACCTCCGTGTAATGACCGGCGACATCCGGGGAATTCGTCACGACGGTGATCAGCATGCGGGCCGCATCGTCGAGCGCCAAGCCGCCGTCCTGGACCGGCTCGGCGATGTCGAGCAGGTAATCGGTGCCTTGCGGGCGGCGCAGGGCAGGGCGGAATGCGATCGGGGTGGTCGGCGCCACCGGATCGGTGAGGTCCTTGTACGCCCATCGGCGGGCGAACAACGCACCCGGCCCGGTCTGCCCGCCGGGCTCGGCGACCCAGCTGTAACCGCACCGCGCCGCTCGGACGCCGTCTTTGCGCGAGACCTCGACCTCGATCGCGTCGGCGTCCAGCCGGCGGGCCAGGTCCTCGGCCGGTCCGAGGAGGTACGGGCCGCCGTAGTCGGCGGCGAGGCGATCGAGGTCGGCGCCGATCGGTTCCGGGCGTGCGGTGACTCGTCCGTGCCCGTCGAGGTCGAAACGCACGTTGATCTCACCGTATTCGCGAGTGCCGTCCATCAGCACGGTTCGCAGCCGAATGCGGCTCACCACGCCCGGGTCGTCGTCACCGAGTGGCTCGTGTGCCGCCGCGACAGGTTCCAGCCTGGCCGGTCCGTCGGTACACCGCAGGGTGGCGATGGCGTCGGACAGGCCGGCATCCGCGGCGGCGCTGTCGTGCCCGACCGCGGCCCGCAGCAACTCGCGCACCGACAGCCGCGGCAGTCCGGACGTGTCCGGTTCCGTCGCATGGGTAGCCGGTTCGATGGCTGTCGACGGGGCATCGGCCGAATGCGTCACCGCATGATGGGTTTCGCGTTGCCGAACGAATTGGCGTGACCATCGTTGCAAGAGGCTACGCACCTGGTCCTTATCCGGTGCCCGCCGACCCGCCGCCGCGAACACGACCTCCAGGTTGCGGTGCAACGCATCCGTCGCGTCGGCGAGGAAACCCGGGTCGCGGGCGATCAGCAGCGGCAGCCGGAAGCTGTCTCCCGCAACGGATTTCCATGCCTCCAGCAGCCGGTATCGATCGAAGTCCGCAGCAGCGTCCGCGCCGTGGTCACGCCGCAGCCGCGCCCGGCACCAGTTCATGACCTCGTTGCGGACAGTGGGGGTAGGCCACGGGTTCCTTGTCGCGAACGCGACGTAATCCCACACCGGCGATCCCGGCTGGGTCAGCTCCAAGTCGAGCAGCCCGACCCCATCGGGGCCCAGCTTCATATTGAGGAAGGTTGGATCGCCGTGCAGCACACCGAGCTGGATATCGTCGTCCGATGCGGGCCGGACGTGGAAGATCTCGTACAGGCCGGGCAGACCCAGCTCGCCGTGCAACCGATCATCGGTGTCGAACTCCAGGGGGATCCGCGTCACCTCGCGAACCAGCCGCTGCTCCCATTCGACGCGGGTGGTGGGTACTGGTTGCTCGGGTTCGGCCTCGGCCCAGTGCTCGGCGTGCAGGGAGTGCAGGCGGTCGAGGACGGGGAACAGAGCCTCCGCGATGTCTTGCCACGGAATGTCCGGCGTGGGGTGTTCGCCGTCGAGGTACTCATGGAACAAGTAATGCTCGGGATAGGACTCCTGTGCACCGACGTGATACAGCGCCGGTACCCGGACACCGGCCTTGCGGCACAGCCGGACCGCGGCGGATTCCCCGAACGTCAGGCCGATCCGGGGATCGAAATTGGGATTCGGCGTATTGATCGACGCCCGGATGACAACCTTCCGCCCGTTCAGCTCGAAGATCCAGACCCCGTGATGATTCCCGGCGAAGTGGGCTCGGTTGCGGAACAGCGTGGTGAGAAGTTCGATGTCGGTTCCGGTGAATCCGGGATCCTCGGTCTCGTAACCGACGGACGCCGTCCGGGCGGTCGGTCGCGGAGCCGCGCGGGGGAGCGGATCGGAAACGTCCGCGGCCGCACCGTCCAGCACGCCCCACCACCGGCGGTCTTGCGGCCACTGCTGTGATGACGGCTCGAGATACGCGGCCAGCTCCGCGAAGGACGGTCGTGCCTCGGCGGGCCGGTCGAACCGGTCGAGCATCGGGTCGGCGATGAGCTCCCGCGGGTCGGTGCTCAGCAGGTGCGCCGTGCTCTCCCGCGACTCGGCCAGATGGTCCGGATCGGAATCCAGCCGAAGACCGTGCTGTGCCGCGATCGTGAAGCCGGTCGGACCGTTGACCGGCACGATGACCCGGCCATCCGTGCCGACACACTGGCGCAGTTGCGGAACGAAGTGCTGCGCGAAGTGCCCGCCCGCGAAGGCCGGGTCCACTACCAGGTGGTCGAAAGTGACCGTGAAGCTGCCATTTTCGTCTTGGCGGACATGGAAACGCATATCGCCCGCTTCGTCGACGCCCGGTAGGCCCTCGGCGACTCCGCCTCGATCGACATCGAAACGCATGTCGCCCGCTTCGTCGACGCGCCACGTGCCCCCGGCGACAATGGTGGCCGATACGGTCAAGCACCGGTTCCCGGCGTTGTCGGTGTACCGTGCGGCGGTCGGTGTCACGACGTAGTCGCGAGGACCGTATCGTCGATCCAGCAGACCGTTCACGACAGCCAGCAGTTCCGTGTCGCCTGCGACCTCGGCGGCCGGCAGAACCGAATCCGGACGTGCCGTGGGCGCGACAGCCTCCGGACTTTCCGCGGATGAGGGGGCCTGCCGACTCGGCTGCGCCGCAGGCTCATTCGGCAGCGGCGGCAGCCCCTGCCTCGTGCGCACCTCGTGCACCGCTTCCAGCATCAGCGTGCGAACGACATCCGGCGACTCCGGCTCCCATCCGCGCAGGCGGCACAGCCGTCGATAGTCGGAGTAGAACCGTCCGGTGAGCCGGTCGGCCTTGTCGGCATCCTCCGCGATCTGCTGGACGAAATTGCGTGAATCGGCGTAGAGCGAGTCGAGGCAACCCATGGTCAGCAGCCGATCCAGTTCCGTTTCGGCGCCCGGTCCGACCAGCCCGTGGGCCTCGAGGTCGCGGACCTCGGCTCTGATCTTGTTCTCGACCTGCTCGGCGATCTCCGGCGGCCAGTTCGACCACAGCATGGTCACGTAATCCCACAGCGGGTGGGTGACGGCGGCATTATCCCAATCGATCAGCGTCGCGGTGTCGTTCTCGTCATCGATTCGCAGGTTGCTGAGCGTCATGTCGTTGTGATTGAGGCTCGGCCGCCAAATCGCGTCGTCGGTCTCCGGCGACCAGGCCTGGTGCGGCGCGAGGCGGAACAGCCGATCCAGCCAGGGCGCGCGGCGACGGTAGTTGCGGCGCTGCTGATCCAGGTAGAGGTGGAGGTGTTCGGTCACAGGCCGCACCCGCAGATGCGGGGGTAGCTGCACATTCAGCAGGCGTCGCTTCGCCTCGAACATTCTGTTCAAGACCAGGTTCCAGTTCGGATCATCCGGCTGCGGGGTGCGTCCGTCGGCATGCTCCTCCACGTAGTAATCGCGCCACCGGTATACCCGTGCGGGAACATTGGTCACAGTCCCGGCAAGCTGCACGGCATCGGGTGCATCGAAGAGAAGCCGGTGGAACCAGCGGACATTTCGATGGGTCGGATCGGGGTTGCGGGTGAGGTCTTTCTCACCTGTGGTCGTCGGCAGTATCTGGTGCACGACTATCCGGTTGCCGTTGTCGTCTCGGTAGCGCCACGCCCGCTTGTTGTTGCCCTCGTAGTCGGGTGCTCGGAGTCTGGCCCGCAGGATCTGCCTGGCGGCGACCTTCGAGTCCAGCGTGCCGCTGCCTTCGCGCTTGATGTTGTCCAGCAACGTTTCCTGTGCGGGCGGGTCCATGGGGATGGCTACGACCGGCGGCGCTTCGGGTTGGCTCCATTCGAGGTCCGTGGCAGCGGGTGCGTCGGCCATGTCGATACACGCGGCCCACGGCGCGGCGATCTCCTCGAGCGGCACGCCGGCGTCGATCAGCCCGGCATCCAACAGTTCCCTCGGTGTAGGGAGGTCACCTGCACGCAACCTTCGGCCTACTTCTGCGATGCGGGGCGGGACGTCCGGCTCGCGCTGTTCGAGGTCCGCTATGGCGTCGCACAGGGTCGTGCGGATCATTTCCGTCTCACCGAGGTGCGCCCTGTTCCAGTCGAATCCGGCCCGAGCCGCCGCCTGCCAGTCGCTGATCAACATCACCCGGAGCCGGTCCGCGCCCGCGTCACGAACGAAGTCGAGCACGAGAGGTTCGACCTTCTGGCTTTCCAGGTCGCCGACGCAATCTGCGACCACCCGGCCGGAGGCATCTGCGGAAAAGGTGAAATAGGCCTCGCCGCTGATGCGCGTGCCTTCCACGACCGCAGCCGTGACGACGGCACTGACGAAGCCGTCCGAGGCCATCCAGCGCAGCCTGGTCGGCTCCAGCCGTCGCGGTCCGTCCCAGCGTTGGACGGCGGCCAGTGCCGCCGACTTGTCCACATCGTGGTGACCGGCACCGAACTCCCTGTGGGCCGCGTGCAGCATCCGCCGCATCCACCGGCGTGGTTCCGTCGCGCGAGCGGGAATATCCCAGGCAGTTGCCGCGGTGGCGGGCGTGTCCAGCAGTTCCAGCTCACGCAGTGCCCATTGCGCCAGCAGATCGTGAACCGCTCCCTCGGAGATGGGGTCCTGCCCGGCGGCGCGGCGGATGAGGGCGACGTTCCGGTAGAAGTTCGGAAGTACCTCCTCGATGGTCGCGAACCCTGTGGCGATCTTCTTGGGTAGCCGGTAGGCGTCGCCGATGATCGACTTGCGTGCCTCCAGCAGCACGTAGCGCTCGAAGTCCGCTACCAGTTCGTCACCGACACCGTCTCCGTATCGGTATTGCAGAATCGTGCGGATTTCGGAGTGCACAGCACGTTGTTCCGTGTCGTCGGCCCAGTCGTTCACGAGGTAATACCGGGCCCAATCCCAAGCGATGGGCGCGTATTGCGCGAGTTTCGAATCGGTGAACCCGATGCGGCCGTCGGCGCCGCGCCGCATCTTGCGGCGGATCGGGTTGCCGTGCGTGAAGCCCATCAGCGCTCCGCCCTCGTTGTGGAGCGTCGGCTGCCACAAGACGAAGAGCGGGACGCCGCCGATCAGTGTGTCCAGCCTGTGGTCGAAGTCGCCGCGCTCCAGTTCCAGCACCCGGCGTCCTTGCTCCCGGTCCCATCGATACTTCGTGTGGGGAGTGGAGGACAGGCCGTGTAGTCGAGACAACTCGAGGAAGACGTCCTGGGTTGTGCGGTCCCAACCCTCGTCCGGGAGGACTTCATCACCCGCGATGTGCTCGTGAATCGTCACGCGGGTCTTGAAATCCAGCGCCATCGGCGACGATTCGGAGTCGTAGAGCAGCCGCGGGCCCCGTACCCCGGCCCGGTGGAACAGGTCTGATGCTTCCGCCGCCGGCGCGGCCAGCGAGTCCAGATCGAAGCCCAAACGCTCCGCCTCGTCCAGGTACACCCGGACCGTCACCATCGGTTCCGATGTCGCGCCCGGTCCGGCGGGCAGTGGCAGATGCCAGACTCCGCATTGGTTTTCGGATTCGTGCGGCGAGGTGACTCGGACCTGTTCCATCAACCCGAGCACCTGCTCGCGAGTGAGTCGTCGATCCAGGCCCGAAGGGATGGGCTCGGCCGCGACCGCCGGTGGTGCACAGCGTTCGCTCAGCCACTGGGGCGCGTTCTCGACCGGTGCGAGGCCCGCGCGCAGCAGCAGGTCGCGACCGTGCAGTTCCGCGGCGCCCGAGTCGTCGGCAACCTTTACCCGCAGCACATCGGCGCCGATGCCGCGCACGAAGTGCCGAACCAGGTCGAGGAACGACCCTCGTCCTGCCTCGCGCCGGGCGGACCGATACTCCGGCAGGAAGTCGCCGGCCGGGCCGGGCTCGACGTAAGCCGTGACGATTCCGGCGGAATCGAGCTCGAAAAGCAACTCCACATCGCCGAATTCGGCCTTATCGATCATCACCGCGGCGTGCATGCGGAGGCGTTCCGCCCGCTCGCGCCCGGCGTCCGGCTCGTAGACGGCGCGAGTCACGTTCAGTCTGTGCGTTCTGCTCTGTGTCTGTGTCGACGGAGGCCGGATCGCGTGGCTCAACTCGACCTGCTGTCGTTTGTCCATCATTCTTCGAATCGAAGATTCGAGCCGTGGCGGGAGCGGCTCATCGAGTGCGGGTGTCAGATAGGCGTCGAGGTTCGACGGCCGTCCCTGGGACAGGTGGCTCGCGAATGTTTCGAGCACACGCTGACCTTCGTCCTCGGATATCGGTCGAGGTCCCACTTCCTGACGCTGGACGTCCAGGTATGCGGACCAGGTGGTGCGCTGCCAGGTCTTCAGGAGGGCCCGGCCGATGGCCGCTTCGCGGCGCACGAGGGTGAGGTTCGTGGAAAACGCCGACAGCAGATCGGTGTATCGGCCGGGGTCGGTAGCGATATCTGTGGGCGCGTGGAGCGCTTGGCCGATGGCCGCGATTCGTGCTTCGACCGCAAGGTAGCGAAGGAAGTCGGCTTCCGCAGCGCCGCCGTGCCGTTGCCGAATTTGCTGCGCGCACCAGTCGATCACCTGTGGCCGCACCTCGGGCGGCCAGGGATTGCGGACGGCGAATGCCGCGTACGCCCACGCGGGCGGGCCGAATTCGGTGGGATCAGCACCCGATCGCGCCGGTGCGCTGTCCCGGACGAAGCCGTCGAGTATCGGCGCGCTGTACAGGCCGACAGGCTGTTCGCCGCCGTCCGCCGGATCCTCTCTCGACCAGAACATCTCGGACAACGGCGGCAGGCCGAGCAAGCCCAATCCCGATTCCGTTCCCGGCCCGGGGCGTAGGCCGGCGACCCTCGCCTCCGCACTGCGCACCGCACGGCGCACATCCCGCTCCCATGCGGCGCGAGTCGTCGTCGCGGGCGCCTCACCCGCCGGGATGTGCTGTGCGAAAAGCTGTTCGGCCGCATCGCCGCGGAACGACAGGTCATCGCCCACCAGCTCGGCAACCCCCGCCGAGGTACCGGTGGCGTGCCCGGGAACGACGACATCGCGGCCCAAGGAGTCTTCGTCGTCGGGACCGAGATCGATCGCGACGGGGTCTGTGCGGGTGTCGCCCGCCGAGTGGTTCGTCTGTACGGACCGACTCTGTTCTCGGGCCGCCCGGCTGCTGGGTTCTATTGCGGAGATCGCGAGTGTGCGTGCAGCATTCACTATCTCGGCGGGCTCGATCCCGTGATCGGTGGGTTGTGCCTGTCCCGGAGCCGAAATCTCGGACCCGCGCCGAAACAGATCAATGAGGCGTCGCTGGCTCTCCGTGAGGCTCTCCAACGCAGCCCGGACATCCGACGTACGAGCGCGGGCCAGTTCTTCGATGGCCGGGTCCCCCGCCACGACGGTCCCGGCACGGATCAGGAAATCCTGGAAATCTCGCCAGAACTCGGCGATCTCGCGGTCGCCGGACACGGGCCGTTTCGAATCCTGCGGTGCGTCGCCGGAAGCGTGCTCGCGCATCCCTTCCAGCCGCGCCAGCACCCGTCGATGCCCGTCCACGGACCCGTAGACCAGGAACAACGCCCGCAGTGCGCTGACGGCGCGTATGTGCTCATCGAGTTCTGAACGGCTCCGGTCGCTGGCCGCCCATTCGTACGGGTCGGCTTCGTTGTGGCGGTCGACACCGGTGACGTAACGCTGCGAGATCGGGCTCGACCTCGGGTCGAGGGGCATGTCGAAGGCGAACGCGTGGTCATAGCCGTAGTAGTGGTGTCCGTCGCGCAGGAGGTTGTCCATTCGGTCCCAGTTGTCGACGACCACATCGAGGAAACCCAGCTCGCGTGTGTCCGGATGGTTCCGCAACATCTCCAGAGCAGCAGCATCCAGGGTGGCGACGTTCGCAACGGCGTCGCCCGGCAGCCACGGCATCAGCACGGTATCTTCGCGGTTGTATACGGGGATCACCGGCGGTACGGGCGCCCCGAGCAGATAGCCGACAGCCGACACCAGGATCTCGGCGGCGCGCCACTCGGGCAACAGCATGCTCTTCTCGATCACCTGGAAACCGTTGGGATAGGTGAGCAGTTCCGTGAGGCTGGTCTGGCCGGCGAAATGGCGGGGCCTCGTTCGGACCGGCGGCCCGGAGCGTTCGGCTTCATCGAGCCGCATGACGAATTCGACAGCGGACATCCGGGAACCGGGCGCGGGTGGCGTAGTGGTTTCGGCCGGCAGCGGTGTCTCGGGCGGATCGTCGTTGGCCACATCGCCTTCGACAGCATTCCGCCGGAACCATTCCAGCCTCGCTTGCAGCGCATCCGCGTCGGCTCGTTGCCCGTCGCCCGTCGGGCCATCCGGCTGCGGCTCGGGGAGCAGGTCGATGGCGACTGGGTCGATGCGCTTGCCGACCGGCGCGTTGTTCGTCCGTGCGGACAGTTCGAACCATACGGCTTGGTGCCAGCCGTGCTCATGGCGTTTGAACAACTCGATCCCAGAGCGCATCGGCGCCGGATCATCTACTGCCACAGCCCGTCCAGGGAGGACAGCGAGACCGGAGCGGGTCGGGATGCCGCCTCGCGCGTTCCGCGGCATCGAGGCGGCGTGCGTGTCGAGCAGCGTCACGCGCAGCCGGTCATCGGTTGTCTCCGCGACTAGGTGGACTCTGCCGCGGCGGTGTTCGGCCGCGTCGGTCACCATGGCCGTGAGTTCGGCACACGCGAGGTTCACTTGTTCGGCGGGCCAGCCGTCGAGCTGTTCGGCCAGCCAGGACGCGGCTTCCGACGCCGCGTTCGGGCTGCATCGGCCCTCCGGCTCAGCACGAATGATTCGCTCGGACCGTTGGGCCGACTCCGCTACTGTCGCGGGCCTGGTGGCCGCGACGGAAATATCCTCGGTCGGAGCCGTTTCGCTGCCCATCGCCCAGGACGCGCCGGAGTCGGTGAGCCAGGAGGTGAGCTTGTCGTGCACGACCGACCACGCGGCCGCTGCTCGCGCTTGATCCGGTCCGAACCGGATGGCGGTGTAATGCGCTGTGACGGAGTCACCGTCGGTGCGCAGAGTGATCGTGCCCTCGGCAGGTTCACTTCGGGCCGCGTTGACCCGGATGGTGAACGACTGGCCCTCGGCGGTCGCTTCCCAGGCGACGAGGTCGTTCCAGAAGACAACGCGGTTACCTGCGCCGTCGTCGGCGGACGAGTAGCCGGACAGCAGCTTGTATGCGTCGCCTTCGTGGCTGAGTATCTGTCCGACAGGCATCTCGGCTGCCGCGCCTCGCCACATCAGTCCTTGGTGCTCGGAACCGAACTGTGCGTCGAATTCACACACGCTGAGATCGGCTCCGCTGTTCTCCAAGGCGTCGAGGACCTGCGCGGGGTTCATCGGATCCCCGTTCCATTCCTCGAAACCTTGGCTGAACGCATCGAGACCCTTCACCCGGCCGCTGACCCGCCACCATCCGAAGCCGCTGATCTCATCCAGCGAGACGCCCTGCGCGAGGAGCGCGCTGAGCAGATCCTCGTGTGACGCGTCGGCGGTTACGAACCTTCCGTTGGCGAGCAGGATGAAAGGGTCGCCGATTTCGGGGTCGCTGGTGTGATAAGGCTGCTTGTCGGGCCCCGTCCCGGGCACCATGAACCAGCCGCGCGAATCCACCTCAGGCCACACCAGTTCGATGTCGTCCGCAGGCTCGAGCAGGTTTTCCGGCAGCGGCACCGTGTCGTAGGTGGTCCGGCTCGGCCCTGAGGACGAGGCTGTCGTTCGCTTGGACTCGTCGCTATCGCCGAGGTCGATGGCGACGGGGTCGATACGGTTACCGGATGATGTCGGCTTCGCGGGTTCGTGCGGGGCGCTCTCCGGCTGGGGCGTTGTGTCCTCGCCCCCATTCGGCCCCTCACGCAGCGATCGGTCGACGATCGCCAGTACCTGCTCGTCGGTTTCGGGGAGCGGCGCGTCCGACAGCAGCGTGGCCAGCAGTCGCTCGCAGGCGAGGGCATCGTGCTCTTCTCCCGGCACGAACGGCGCGGGCTTTCCACCCATGCGGCGGTAGCGCTCTCGCGCACCGACGAGACCGAGCAGTGCCACCGGATCCGCGATACCCGCGGATTGTTCCACCTGGGCTTGGAGTAGTCGGTACCGCAGGCTTCCCGCCTTGACCGTGTCCACCCAGTCGTCGCGCATGGTGAGGAGATCTTCCTCGAACTCCGGAATGGCGCTGGGGGGCTTCCCTTGCTTTTCGAGCGCCCAATTCAGCAGGATCCTGGACAGTCGGCCGTGATAGTCGCCCTTCCCGTGATGCCCGGAAATGCTCCACAGTTCCAGGTCCGCGGCTACTTCGTAGGGATCCTTGTCGGGATTGCCCAGCGCGGCGTTGAACCACTCGCACATCGCTGCTACGTCCGCGGCCGTCCCGTCCGGGCTGCCGAAATTCGGGTACAGGATGACCCCGTATTCTTGAGTCTGGAATGCGGGCAGGTACCCGAGCAATGGATCGTCATTGATGGCCGCGAGCTCCGCCTCGGTCAACGGCGCATCCAGGACTCGGGCCTCGCGTGCTCCTGGCTTACCTTCGTCTGCCGGATAGAACACGACACCGTACGGGCCGGATTCGAACGGCCCGGGCACATAGGTGAGAAGATGGTTGACACTGATTGCCGCACGCTGATATTCGGATGCGGGCCAGTGCAACACGCCCCAGTTCCTGTTCTTCGAATGACCGAACTTTCCTGCCGACTCCGGATCCGTCCGCCGCCCGAGCAGCTCATGCAATTTCAGGATGAACTCCACGCTCAGCTCATCGCCGAGATGCTGTTCGGCGTAGTGGCGAGCTTCCAGCCAGCTCAGCCACTCCTTACGTCCGAAGAGCAGCTCGGGCCGAGCCACACCCGCCGCGATGGCTACATTCCGGAATTTGTCCTCCATATACAACGTCAGCTCGAGCGTGCGCTCGGCATCGGTCTCGATGCCGAGCGCACGCTCCAGCTCACGTATTTCGGCGTCGAGCGCCGCGTCTTCTTCGGAAATCACGGGCGGTGCGGTCGCGTCGGGGGTCTGGTCCTGCTCGGCCGCCTGACTCTGCGCTGTCTTCTGCGGAGCCTGCAGCCAAGCCCGCGAGCCGGGCGGCAGCATCTCGGACAAGCTCGCCATGGCGCGGCGCTGGGCCATGTTGACGGCCCCGCGGCTCTTGCCCAGCAGGCTGGCCACCGCAGCGGCCGTGTGCCCCTCGACGAGTTTCTGGCGCAGGCATTCTCGCTGCAGATCGGGGAGTCTGTCGACACGCTGGGCCAACGCTCGCCGGTTATCACCTACAGCGGCCCTGACCTCGATCGGCAGCCAGTCGGCGTGCTCCAGGGCGGCAACGATCTCGGTTGCCGTCCTGCTCGCCCGAGGTCCCTCCGCCGGCGCGGCCGACGGGCCGGGCGACTGGGCGTTGTCGATCGGTGGTTCGGGTTCGTGCTCGCTGTCGCCGAGGTCGATCGCGACGGGGTCGGCAGGCCGTGACTGTTCGCCCGGTTCGCCGGGCGAACGTTGCTCGGCGACGGTCCGCGCCATCTCGCGGTCGAAGCGTGCCTCCCACTCGGCATCGGATTCACCGTTCGGCATCGGGTAGTGTGCGCCGTCCGACAGATCGGCGATTCGCACCGACAGACCGTCCAGGTAGGCGTCGATCAGGCCCGGCCAGACGTCGTCGTCGAGTTCGTCGGCCCCGACCTGAAGCAGCTGCCCGTCCAGAAGAAGCTTGATCAGTCCGTCCAGGGTGTCGACGTAGGCGAGCATGGATTCGTCCCGTCGGTTGGAGAATGTCCGTCGCAGTTCCGCGACTACGGCACGCCACGCGCGTGGGTCTTCCTGTTCGGGACCGACCCCGAATCGGTACGCCAGGTCGTCGCGGAGTCGTATGAGCATGTCCAGGGTGTCGGCCAGCGTGGTGCGCGGCGGTTCCGAAGCGTCTCTGGAGGCCAGGAACTCTCTGAAGATACGGACAACGTCCTCGTACCACGTTTGCCGCCGGTTCATGGACTCGAATGCAGACTCCGCGTCGTCGATGCCATCTCGGATCGATTCGAGCTCGGCCGGTGGAAATTCCAGATCGCCCGCCAATAGTCTTGCCATCAGGGGGTCGAGGTGCGGCTCGAGAAACGAATTGCTGAAATCGATCGGAATCAGCCGAACACCGCGGTCGACCCCCAGGTTTGCGCCTTCGAATCGGTCCCACGTTCGTAGCAGTCGTTCGGCCAGTACCAGTCGCCGCCAGACCGGTGTCTGCTTGAAACGAGCCTTGGAGAAGCTGCCTGCTGGATTATCGACAACTTCCGGCGCATATTCCATCAGCAGGACGAGACCGCGCTTGTCACGCCGCAGCGTCGGCGGGGCCGGCACCCCGATAATTCTGGATATCAGGCTGCCCAGCTCCTCGGCATCCGCCTGATCGAGGTTGCGGACGGTCTTCTCGATTGCTCGGAAACCGTTGCGGTAGGTGATCAGCACCACTTGCTCCGACATCGTCGAATTGCCCGAGTCGCCCTTGAGGGTCTTGCGTTCGCGCACACCGAGGGCTTCTGCCTCAGCCACTTTGTCAGCGAAAGACCGCTTGTCGACGAGGTCTTTCATCCACGCGATCGCGTCGGGATCGTCGTAAAACTTCAGCGCTGATTCCGGCTCGTCATGGACTCCGGACACCGTCTCGACGGTAACCCGGCCATCCGGGCGGACCTGTACGCGCCAGTGATCGATGGGGATCTGGTCTTGGGCTGCCATCTCCCGCAGGACAGGATCCGCCAGATCGAGCAGGTGCTGCTGCCCGCGCAATGGTGAGGCAACCATGATACGCATGGTTCCGTCCTCGCCATGGACGAGCCCTACACCTCTGCCGAGTCTGCGCGCACCCGCTGCCGCCAAGAGATCCTCAGCCGCGAGCACCGCCAATGCCTCACGCACTTCGCCCACGTACCCGCGCCAGGCTTCGATCTGGGGTCTGACCTGCTGGAATCTATCATTGATCGCTGGGAGCGCCTCGTCGTCGAGGAGTATCTTGACCGCCAGCTGATCGAGGACGCGTCGGCGTAGCACAGCATCCAGCCGTCGGGCCTGGATGTCTTTCAGCCGCGCTATTCCCTCGGCGATCTGGTCCGCGTTCTTCCGGTGCAGGTCAGCGGTAACGACCCCGAGATGATTTGCCTGGCGCAACACCTCGGCGACCACTTCGGCGGCTTCGTCCTCTGCCCGCTCCAATGCTCGGCGTGCATTGGGCGCAAGCTCGCGGGATTCGTGCGTGTTCGGCTGCGCGGGTGCGGGATGATCGGACTCGGTGCCATCACCGAGGTCGATGGCGACGGGGTCGATGCGGTTACCGGATGGGGCCGGCTTCGCATCCGGGGTAGCGGATCGCGCTGTCGGCTCTGCTGCGACGACCACTGCCGACCGGTTCAGAATGACCCAGACGTCGGCGGTGCCTTCCTCGCGCACGTAGTAGGCGTCGTAGCCGCGGACGGCCGCATATCGGCCTGCGTCCGACAGGATTTCACGCTTGACGGCGAGATCCCGGCGGCGGGCGCGCACTTCGGAACTTTGTTCGCGTGCGGCCAGCGTCTGCTCTTCGTCGTCGAGGGCAGAAATTTCCGCATCCATCTCCTCTTGCAGCTGGGAGAAGGCGATCGTTCGTGCACTCCGCGGCAGCGCCATCCGGATGACACCATCGGATCGGTCGTCGGAATAGCCGAGCGCGACTTCGCTGTCGGTGCTCGCATAGATTCCGATGCCGAAGGACGAACTTCCGGGGATACCCGTTAGATATCGACCCGACCTGAGCTCTGCGGCATATCGTGGGTCGCGGACGCCGCGGAACAACTCGTGATCACCGGCAGCAACAAGGGCATCGATTTCCTCGGGCGTGGCATGTATTGGCAGAGAGTCGAATCCCTGTGCTCGGGCGATGTGTACCATGGCCGGATCCTCTATCGGATCGTCCTCGCTCCTCGGCGGACCGGCGATCTCGGACTCGGCCATCCGATAGTCCAACCGATGCAGCAGATCCCGGCCACGGCCGGCCCTCGCGGCCGCGGCTGCGCGAGCTGGCGTGTCCGCTCCTGGGCTGGATTGTCGGGCATGTCTGCTCGAGTCCGTGCTTCCGGCCGCAGTTTCATCGTCGGGTCGCCCCCGGCGTTGGACCGGATGTTCGCGGTGGAGGGACTCTGGGAGTTGGCTGCGGGCAGGGGTGGCGGTGCCGTCGGTGCTCTTGTAGGAGGCGACGAAGGCCTCTTCGTTGCCCGCTGACCCGTCCGGATCGCCGAGATCGATCGCGACGGGGTCGATGCCCCCGGGGCGGCGCGCTGATTTGTCGGCTCGGGGTGTCTCATCGGTGGTCTCGGTCGGCGCCGCGGGATTGCGCGAGGCGGCCGCGGCGATGCTGTCGGCGTGGCGGGCGCGGATTGCTGCTTCCAGCTCGTTGCGCCCCTCGACGCCGAATTTGGCGTAGATCGATTTGACGTACTTCTGCAGCGCCCACGGCGTTACTTCGAGCTCCGTCGTTACTTCTTTGTAGTCCTTGCCTTCCACGAGTCGCGTGAACACCCGGAGCTCTTGTCGGGTCGACCCGACTCGGGCCAGTTCGAGCGACCCCGCCACGTTCTGGTAGGCGATGCGCACGTTTTCAGGTATTTCTTGCTCGACGATGTGTCCCAACGCCGGTGTCTCGATGAGTCCCCGCACCTCGGTCGAGATCGCGGACACGAGTTCCGGTCTGGTCATGTGCGGCAGGCCGTAGCGGAGAAAATTGGCCAACGATACGGGCGCGGTGACTATGCCGATGTGCTCGGTTTCTCTGGGCCTCGAAGCATCCGGGAACTCATCCATCAGCTCCTGGATTTTCTTCACGAACGTCGCGTGCACTCTTCGCGCATGTGATGGGTTGCAGAAGAGCAGGATCGAGGTGGTTTCATATCCGTGCTCCCACAGCAGTGGCACGGACTTCAGGGCATTCCCCCTGGTGTTCTGGGCATGCGGTTCCTCGACACTTCTCGTCGAGTCCAGACCCAGCTGTTCTGCGGCCACTCGGAATATTTCTGCCTCGGAGCCGATCCCGAGCTCCTCGGCGATGTGCTCGAACCATTCATCCTCGGCAGTCTCGGGTTCGGTCCTTTTCCCGCGCCAACCGGAGAACACAACTGGACAATTGCCGAGATCGTGCTCGCCGAGGATGTTCGCGGCAACAGCAGCAGTACCGATATCCGGGCTACCGAGTACGATTACCGCGTCGTAGGGACGATCCGGCTGGAATTCCCATTTCGGGTCGAGGCGCAGGTAGTCCCAGATTTCCGTCAGGTCCGACACCATTCGATCGGTGTCGATTCCCAGGTCCCGCAGCTCCTGGATCCATTCGTCGAACGAATCGGCGGTCGCGGTTTTCGGGGGTGCCTGCAGACCTGACCGAGCGTGTGGCACGACCTCTTTCCGGGCGCTGCCCGCAGTCCGCGCGGCCTGCCACGGCGTCCGTGCAGGCTGCCGTTCTGTATTACTCGCCTCGGCACGGGGCGAGCGGTCGGGTCGCTGCCCTGGGCCGAACTGTTCGATGATCGTGCGGTACATCGACTCCGGGTCGTCGCCCATCCGCACGCCCGCCATCTCGAAGCCCCGCACGATTTCGTACACCGTGTGCTGGTAGGGGAGCATGAAGGCGATCAACGCCGCGATGAAATCGTGCCGGGAGACGCCGGGCGGGCGCAGCCAGTCGAAGCGGGCGAGCATCCGGGTGGCGGTGCCGGAAATGCCTGCGTTCGAGGGAATTTCCTGTTCGGCAAGTCTGCGGATGTCGTCGTTGCTGGTATCGGGGTCGACGTAGACGTAACCCGGTCGCCACGGGAGCTGAATGACCCGTTCGGAGTGGTCGAGGGCGAAGGCTTCCTCGGGACCGACAGTGCCCTCATCGTGGTAGACGCTGATCGATGCGATGCGGCAACCCTCGTCGTCGACGATTCGATGTCCGCGCGGGTCGAGCACATAGATGGGCGCGACATAGGCGACAGAGTCGTCGTGTTCTCGCAGCTGGGCTTCCAATCGGGAGATATCGACGCGCCCGTCGTCGAGACGGGGAATCGCCACGCCGCCCCCGAGGTCGAGTTTGCCGATCCGCAGCACCCTCCGCTCCGGCAGTGCCGCGAATTCGCGCAGCGACAGCGGCATGCCCAGCGCGACGGCATCCCGGGAAGTGGGAATGAGATGTGGCGCGTCCGAGGTTCGTTCGGGGAATGCCGCCTTTCGCCGCTCGTACTCCGCGTAGGCCCGATCGGCCGCGTCGTCGTGCCTGCGCACGTACTCGACCGGGTTGAGGTCTTTCCAGGTGACCGGTTCTCCGGGCTGCTTGTCCCCGAGAACGGCCGCGCGAACCGCCTCCAGCGCGTCGAAGTCCAGCCCCAGTTCGCGCGCTTTGCTCCGTCGCCACTCCAGCGTCTGATTCATGTATCGGGCGATGCCCTGGTCCAACGTCAGACCCACCGCTGCTTCCCCCAGCTCGGCATTGCGGATCATGGCGTTGAGCATGGCCGACAACAGTTCGCGCAGGTTTCCGTCGCGCTTCAGCTCGTCCATCGGCACCGACGGCAGCACCATGCCGCCCCACCGCGGCCTCGCGGACGCGTCGAAAACCGCTCGGATCCGCTCGTCCCGCTCCGTCGCGGGCAGATCCTCGAGCACGTCCTGAAACAGGCCCTTGATCACCGTCTCCAGCCGGTCCAGCACCGCCACCGCCGCGGTCTTGACCTCCGGCCGACCGTAGAGGTACCGGGCCAGCTCCGCCTCCTGGACTCGACGCAGCAGGGGACCGGGCCGAGCAACGCTCATATCGAGCGCCGCGGTTCCCGGCGGCGTCTCGCTCTGCGCGGGTCGAGCCCACGGGGTGGCGCCGGGCGTCGCGGTGCCCTGCGCTGATCGCTCCGCCGGTGTGTCAGGTTCGTCGGGGTCGCCGAGGTCGATGGCGACAGTGTCCGGTCTGCGGGGTGCGCTCGGCGCGGTGGCTTCGTTCGCCGGTTCGTCGAAGGCGCCCACCCGTACGGCTTTCATCAGTATCGGAGTGCGCTCCGTCTCGCCGAGTACGGCGCCGATCCGGGCTCGGCGGCGCTTGACGGTGAGCGTGGCCACACCCAGCACTTCGGCGATGGCCTGATCCGTGAGGCCGTCGGCCATCAACTGGAGGAGTTGTCGTTGCTCGCGGGACAGGTGGACGGTACCGGCCGGTGGTCGGTCCCCGTCGTGGATGAATCCCTGCCGCCTGGCCGCCAGGACCGTCCGGATGGGGCCTGCGGTACCGAGCTTCTTGGCCGCGTTCCTCTGGTAGTTCCTGACCGCCGTCGGGGCGACACCCAGCCTTCGCCCGATCTCCGCATAGGTCGAACCCTGGTAGAGCAGGTTGAGCACCTCGAGTTCCCTGCTGGTGAGCCAGGGCGATGCCGTCGTCGGGGTGGGGCTGCTGGGTCGGCCGATCCGAGGTCCGCTGCTCGCGGCCCGAACCGGTAGCTGGGCAGGGAAGTTCGCGGCGGCTGCCACCGCGGTGGCCAATTGGCGTGCTGCGACCCAGAGCGCATCACGATCGGATTCGGTGCCGTCGGGCGCGGCAGGTGGTGTGGCCGGACCCGTGGGCCAGAAGGCGCGGATCAAACGGTCACGCCGGTGCCTCGGCAACCCTTCCAGGATACGCCGCACATCCGTGGTTCGGGCTTCGGCGAGCAGCCGGACCAGCGGATCGGTTCGCTCGAGTTGTGCGCATTCGGAAACGAACTCCAGGATGCTGTGCCAGGGGCCCGCGATACGGCGATGGTGCCAGATAACTTCTCGCGCAATGTTATTCAACCACGACTCGATATTTCGGTTACCGAGCTGCCCGAGGCGTGCGATCGCGGTCGCGGATATCTCGTCGGCGATGTGGTGCGCTGCCTGCTGACCGAAATTATCTGCGAGGCCAGGTATCTGGAGAGCGAGCCGTTGCTGGAGCAGGGCGGTCGCGGACTCCGGGTGTCCGCTCGCGACGTGCTGCTCGAGGACCTGCCGCAGCCGTAGTGCGTTGTCCCACGGGGTGCCGACCCTGCCGGCGGTGTTCGCCTCGTTGGTCGTGCCGTGCTGTGGGCCCGGCTTTGCACCGGTTCGATCCGGCGAGTTCCGCGGCGCAGTGGTTTCGGCTTGTCGTGACCCCACCGGCGTGGGATCGGCTTCGTCCGGATCGAGGTCGATCGCGACGGGGCCGGCGCCGCGATCGGCCGGGGTCGCGGGCCGATCGTGGTCCGTCGTCGTCTCCGCGGGGGCGTCGATGTTCGCGGCCGACAGGAATCCCGCCGCGGCGGTCACGTCGTCGGCTGTGCCCGCTTCGATGCCTGCCCGCACCAGTGCGCGGGTGACGGCGCCGAGATCGCCCGGTGCCTCGGCGAGTGACCGCAGGACGATGGCCGCGACGGGTTCGGGGTCATCGGGGCTGATCGGTTCCCACACACCGTCCGTCAGCGCCAGGACGACACCGTCGCCGCGTATGTCTCGGGTCTTCTCGCGCGGCTTCAGCCCGTCCAGAGACCGGCCCAGGTTGTGGGTGAGACCCGGGCCGCCGATCGGCGAGTGTTCGGCTTCTTCACGAGTGGTGTCCTCGAAGACGTCCAGCACATCCTGGACCTTCGAGTCGTCCCTGGTCAGCTGGATCGGCGGGCCGCCGTCCAGCGGAATCCAGTACGCGCGGCTGTCGCCCACCCAGTCGACGGTGAGCCGTCCCGACTCCATCAGCGCGACCACGATCGTGGTGGCGGGCGGGTTGTCCGCGGGAGACTCCGGGGGCAAGGCGAGTACCGCCTCCTGGGCGGCGGCCACGGCACCTTCGACTACGGCCACCGGATCGATCCGGCCGTCACGGTCGGCTCGCCGCAGCGCCGCCACCACGAAATCGTGGGCGGCTGCCCTGGCGGCCGCGGAGGCGCGGTGACCGCCCTTCGGCCGGGAGAGACCGTCGTTCACGATCAGTGCGGTGGCCTCTTCGCCGCCCACGCTGATTCGGATCAGGGCGAAGGCGTCCTCGTTGTGCGCGTGCCTGCCCCGATCGCTCGCTGCCGCGACCGCACCCAGATCCTCAACCGTCAGGTTCTGTTCGACATAGCGCCGCGGTGCGGTTTCATCGGAGCCGCGGGGTTCATCGACATCGCGTCCCCGTGGGTGTTCCGATGCGGGCTGCGCTGCGCGGTCCTCGGGAGTTCGATCGGCCGGCGCCGGCTCACCGGAAGCGAGTTCGGTCAGATCGTGTTGCCGGGGCCGGGTCTGTGCGATGAAGTCGGGTTGTCCGTCCGCGCCGGGCCAGACGACGGGTGCGCCGGGTTGCGCCGCCGGGGGAGTGGCGGTCGCGCGATGCTGCGGTTCGCCCAGCATCTCCGCGATATTGCGGACCGCGCGGTCGGCCATGCCGTAGTTCTCGGCGGCTTGCGCGCGTCGTCGTTCCCGGTCGGTCGCACCGGCCAGGGCAGTGGCCGTAGCGTCGCGAATCTCGGTCGCCGCCAACAGCTCTGAGACCGCGCGGAAGTGATCGAGCAGGAACGAGAGGCGCTCCAGGCCTATCCGTGTCGTATCCCATTGCTCCGCGAAGGTCAGCAGTTCCTCGAGCCACTGCGACATATCTCGCAGCGCGTCGTAGCGCTGCGTGGCCTGGGCGAGCTGTCGGCGGTCGGTGGTGCTTACCGCATCGACCGCCGCCCCCGCGGCCACCATCTCCCCGAAGATCGTTTCGGCCACGTCGCGCAGCCGTTCGGTCTCTCCTGGCCGGAGGTGGTCCGCGGGCCCGGTCATGATCGGCGTGTCTGTCCGGGGGCGTGTCTGTGCCCAGACCTCCGCGACGGCGGCGAGAGCCGATCCGAGCCGGATCTCCGCGGCGTCCTGCCTGGCCCGCAGGACCGCCGGCGTCCCTTCCCGCAGCCCCTGCTCGTAGGCGGCGTTCGCCTCGGCGGCTTCGTCCGCGCGGGCCAACCATGCCGACATCTGGTGCGCGAACTGCTCCAGCAACCGCAGCCGGTCCGCCGGGACCTGCGCATCCGGCCGGTGCCGCGCGGCCATCAGTTCATCGATCAGAGCGGGTGCGCGACTGCGCACGGGATCGTTCGAAGTCTCCGCTGTGCCTGCCAGTCTCGCGGCGACCGCGGCACGCAGCGTCCGCAGCTGTTCGGTGTCAAGGGATTCCGCGTTGTCGGTCTGCCGGTCTGCCGGTGGGTTTTCGTCGGGGTCGAGGTCGATAGCGACCGGGTCGGGTCCGCGGGGTTCGTCAGGATCAGCGTCATCGGGGGTCCGGGATTGCGCCGCGATGGGTTTCTCCGTCGCGGCGATTTCGCGAGCGAATCGTTCGTCCCATCCGTCGTCGGGCTGGGGCGTGAACTCGGCGGAGGCGGCGCGTGGTGTCGCGAAGGCGGTCGATCCCGCTATCAAGGCCTTGGTGACCTTGGTGAGCAAACTCTTCGATGTCCGTGCGCTCAGTTGGGAGAACCAGTACGCGACAACATTCTCGGTGCCCAGACCATCGCTTCCGTGCGGTTCGGCGATCACCCAGCGCCCGGTGGCATCCTTCGCCATCGGAACGGTGATGCGCATGCCTCCGACGATGATCTCGTGCATCTCGGATGAGGCTATGCGACCAGGCTGCGGGGAATAATGGGTGGAGGCAACCGTCCACTCCCGGGTCGCCAGACTACGAGCGACCTCCCGTGCGGTCAGCGGTCCCTGTTCTTCGGCCAGTGACGCGATCGCCTGTTCGAGAGACTGTTCGTACCAAGAGAGTTCGCGTTCGGCCAGGCGTTGTCCGATCTTGACGACATCATCCCCTTTCAGTTCACCGACCTGAAAGCCTCGGTAGCGGATCTCGTCCGGCTGGTAGAACGCTTCCGGTCCGAGGTCCGCGAGCCACTCCGGGAAGGTGGCGCCTCCCAGTAACCCCAGGAAGGTAGCGCGCATATACGCCTCGAGCAGTGCGGCTGCGGGTTCGTAATAATGCAACTCGTCCAGTTGAGGATCGTGCGAGTCGCGCGGGCGGTCGTACAGCACAAGGTGATTCACCGTGCCGTCCGGCTTGGGTATCAGCTCGACGAACTTGGGCCTGAACCGCCGCCGCGGTGGATAGACATCCTGGAACTGCGGGTGGTTCTGGACGAATTCGCGCAGCACCTGGGCATGGCGGCCTCGTGATGCCGCCACAATCAAAGTGTTGTACGTGCCTCGTTCGCGCTCCAACGCGACGTGGGGACTCGCTTGGTATCTCTCGACGCCGAATCGGGCGTCATCAGCCGACCTGCCCTCGAAATACGCCAGCGCCATCGGTGTGTGCAACTCTTCGGACATGGTCTGCATCTTCTGCAGCGCAGTCCGATAGCGTTCGAGAGGCTCGGTCAACCGGCGAACCTCTTCCTCGCGGCGCCGGACCCGATCCAGCGCTGACGGGTCGGCCGGTTCCGATCGCGCCTGCTGCACCGCCGCCCGCAGCACAGTGAGTTCCGCTTCGCACCGCGCGACACTCCACGCCTGTGGCGCCGGTCGTTCCGGTATCGGCAAACCCACCCGGTGCAGCAACTCGTTTTCGGTCCGAATGCGTTCGACTGCCACCTCTCGCGTGGCTTGCGCGAGCTCGGAGGCCAACCTGCCGACCTCGTGCTGCAAAGCGCCCAACTCTGCTATTCGCGTGCGAATATCGACCGACGATTGCCCGGCGACCGCCGTGGTCTCCGCGGGTGTGACGGGGTTGGGCGCGTCCGGTTCGTCCGGGTCGAGGTCGATAGCGACGGGGTCGGGTCCGTGGGAGGTGGATGGCTCGGCGCCTTCCGGCTGATCCGACCGGAGAGCGGCATTGGCTTTGTGTTCCCGGTGTTGGCCGCGGACTCCTTCGGCGTCGTCGAGAAGACCGGACTTCTCGCGATATTCCTCGACCAGCGGGAGTGCGCGAGCCTGGCGGGGGTTCAGCCTGCCTTCTCGCTCGAGTTGCAGCAGCGCCCCCAGTAATCTGTCCACCGCTGCTGCGCTCGACAGATCCGCGCGCCCGTTGCTGAGCTCGAGCAGTTGCCGCCGCAGTGCGTCGACTTCCTGCCGCAACATCTTCAGTTTTCCCGGATCCGTGACCAGTTCCCGGGTTGTGGGCAGCGGGGCGGGGTCGTGTTCGTTCGGGTCGGTCGGTGCCCGGGGGGTAGAAGCCGTCGATTCGGGCGTTTCCGGTTCGTCGGGGTGGAGGGTGAGTGCGACAGGGTCGATTCGGTTGCCGGGTGTGGGTGGGCGCCGGCCGTCGGTGTCCGTGGGTGGGGTCGACCGGTTCTGCGTCCCATCGTTCGGGTGGGTTGGATCGGCGTCCGCGCTGGTGGTCGAAGGGTTCCGGCCGAATCCGGTCGGGTCGACGGCGCTGAGGTCGATGCCGATCGATGCGGGCGTGGCCGGATCGGATGCGGGTGTGTTCGGTGGTTGATCGGTGGCGGTGCCGGGTGCCCTAGGCGGCATCGGCACTTCGAACCAGATGGTTTTGCCGCCGGCGCGTTCCAGGGTCACGCCCCAGGCCGAGGCCATCGCTTCGAGCATGCCGAGGAAGAAACCGTGGGTGGCGGCGACGATCCCGGTTTCGGCCCATTCGGCGGCTTGGTCATCGGTGAAGGCGGCGGCGCTGACGGTGCCCTGGGTGGTTGCCTCTTGTCGTGCGGGTAGGCCACGGCTGGTATCGGTGATCCCGACGCGAATCGTGTCTCCGTCGAGCCGGATTCGTACCCGTGCGTCGCCTTGGTCGGCGTAGCGGTAGACGTTTTGGACGAGGTCGGATACGAGGACGGTCAGGTCGTAGGGATCGGGGTGGCCGGCCTGTCGCAAGCGCTGTCGTACTGCTCGCCGCGCGAGCCCCGGGCCCTGCCGCAAGGAGTCCTGCGGTATGAGCAGGTCGAGGATGAGTTCGCGGGGTGGTTGCGAGGGGTCGCTGGTGTCGGCGGTTTCGAAAAGCTTGAACCAGACCTGTTTTCCGCTGTTGCGGGGGAGCACCCATCCCCAGGTCTCGGTGTGCGTGTCGAGGAGGTCGACGGCGCGCCACCCGGGGCTGTCACCGCTCTCGCGCGCCGGCAGGGTGCGGCTGTCGTCGCTGACGTGGATCTCGATCCACCGTTGACCTGGTTGTCCGTGGATGGCAACGGAGATTGCGGGTGTCCCGCCGCCGTCGGCGCGGGCTTGCGACGCGAGTTCCCAAGCGATGGCGGCGGCCCGGTCGATGTGTTCGGCGATGGGCCAGTCGGCCAGCGCCCGATGCAGCGGTTCGACGGCTGCGGCGACGTTCTCGAGATTCAGGCGCCGGGTGGCGGTGTCGACCAGGTGACGGAGTTCAGCAGGGGTGCCCGGGCGGCGCGTGAGTGCGCGGAGGTGGTGCAGCGGGTCACTGCTGATGCGGTCGGTCCATCCTGTACCCGGCTGGGGCAGGCCGAGGATGTCGGCGAGTTCGTGGTCGAATCGTTCTGCCCGGCGTAGCCATTCGGCGCGCTGCTCGGGAGTGGTTGTGTCGCGGGCGAGCTCCTGAGCCTTGGCTTCATGGGCGAGGCGGTCGACCACCCAGCCGGGAAGGCGGGTGAGGTCGGCTCGGGTGGCGGCGTCGCGGCGCTCGGCATCGGTCATGGAGCGCAGCTCGACATCGATCTGGTCGAGGACCTGCTTGACCGCGCCGGGCAGACTGTTCCGCAGGGCCGTGGTGACCTCTTCCACCGATTCCGAGTCGGGTGCGTCGGAGTCGCCGAGGTCGATCGCGACAGCATCGATCCGGGTGCCGGATGTCGTCTCACGGTCGCTGGCCGATTGCTGTTCGCCGGCCGCTGGTGCTTGCTCCAGGTGTTGTGCCGACTGCACAGCGGGACGCAGGTCGGTAGCCATGCCGAATTCGTCGGCGAATGCCGCTCGGATCCTTTCCTCGGCCTGGGCCAGGTATTTATCGACGAGCTGGGCCGTAATCCCCAACCTGGCGGCAGCCTGCTCGGTCGACAAATCGGCCGAGCGGACCATGAATACAATGCGTTTCGCCAGTCCGGGATTCTCGAGACCCGACAGTGCGCGGTCGAATTTGTCTGCGAATTCCACATCGGTGAACTGAGATTCATCCGTCTGATTTATATCACCCGGTCCGGACCTGCCCTCGACCGGAGCATCCTTCGATACCTGCCGGAGGAGCGGAAGGGCGGTGATCACCTCCTCGCGGGTGAGATTCAATGCCGAGCTGATCTCGGCGATGCCGGGAGTGCTGGTACCGACGCGATTCGTGCGAATGTATTTATCCACCTTCGCGAGAATGCTCTGCACTTGCGGCTTCATGCCCGGATACCGCAGCTCCAGTCGCGTCCTGATGATGGAGTAATGAGCGGCCATCAAGGCGGCTGGAAAGAAATTGCCGGGCGGGACGAAGTTCCGGGTGGCCAGCAGAATTGCTATGGCTGCCTGTTGGGCATACTCGTTGCGGTGCTCGGCCGGGATGGACCGACGGGCAGCGACCTCGTCCGCGAGCTGTGCGTATCGTTCGAATATTTTGTTTCGGATATGCTTTTCCTCGGCGGAACCCGGTTGCGTTGCGATCAGATCCCAGAAAAGCCGCTCTTCCTCTGGATCGCGCTCCTCGACATCCGTGCGCGAGTAGTAGGTCAGCAGTGCTGATACGAGTGTGTCATTGGGTATTTCGAGTGCGTCCCGAATTCGCCGGAGATCTTCGACGCCAGGCTTGAGGTTGTCTTCGGTGAAGCCAACCCAGGCGTCGGATTTCCCAATTCTCCTGGCCAGCTCCAGCGGTGGGATTCCTCGAAAGATTCGGACGCTTCGAATCCAGTCATGTATGGAATAGAAGTCGGTGGGGTGGGGGACCGATACGCTGTCGAGGTCTGGAAGGTGGTGCAATCCCCATGCGGTGGCGACGTCATTCCACCTGCCGGCGCGATGCAAGGCTTGACGGTAAATTCGCACCACGGTGAGGTCGAGCGGATCTCGCACCCCGGTCTCCAGGCTCTGGACCGCACCGGCGGAGACGCCGAATACATTCCCGACTTCCGACCAGGACAGCTTGTTCACGTGTTGGAAATGTCGCAAATACGCGCCGAGCGATTCCGAGTCGAAGGGGCTAGGATAAAGAATTGTACCTCTGGGCAGATGTGAGTAGCACTCCGAGATATCGTCATAGAAGATATCGTCTTCGGACGCTGTGGCCTCGAGTAGTGCAGCTACGTCATCCTTTGCTGGTCTGCTTTCTCCGGATTCCCAACGGGAGACCGTGTTTTTCCCCTTCTTCAGTCGGCCGGCAAGCTGTGACCGCTTCAGATTGTGGGATTTTCGACGGAATTCCAGATAGTCGCCGATGCGGGAATACCCCTCGGGATACGCGGGCGCGCCATCTGTGGTGAGCAGAGCCGGATAGAGCCGGGCGGCATCGAGGTACAGTGCGCGAGCACCGGGAATCCGGCGAAGGGCTGCTCGAACATACCTGACTTCGAGGTCGCGTTCGCCTCGTTCCACCGCCTCCCAGGTGCCGGGGGCGGCGCCCACCAACTCGTCCATCCAGGCCGGTGTCGTCGCAAGGAACCGACGCAACTCGATGTGCCAGGTTGTGGCGTCCCCATCGGGTCGCGGAACAGTTTCCACCGGCGCTGTGTCGTTGTCGTTCGGGTCGATTCCGGCATATTCGAGCCAGCGGTGCAGCTGGGCCGGCTCGAGGAAATTCATCTCGGCGTAATCGGCGAGACTTTGGATTGGTCGACCAGACCTGTCGGCACGCCGTGCTCGATACCATTCCAGGAACTCGTGTTCGCTGCCGGAGAGGGCGACCCACGGAAGGTCACCATTCTTTGCAGCAATTGCGGCGAGCTGGGCGCGCGAACCAGGACCGTACACCTCGCGTGCATTATCCAGATGTGCTTTCACGGTCTGCCCCGTGATGCCGAGGATCGCCGCGATCTCCCGAGTCGTTCGGCCTGCGGCCACCAGCGCCAGTACGTCCAGTTGGCGGGCTGTCGGTGCGGGCGGCTTCGCTCTCGGCGCCTCCGAACGCTTTTCGTCCGGATCCTGTGCGGTCCAGTTGCGCTGCCCTGCGGAATCCCCGGCCCGGGGCAGGGCGTCTTCCTTTTCTGCGACGGCGGCAAGCCGCGCGCGAGAACCGGACCCATACAGCTTGCGGAGGTTGTCCAGGTGCTTTTCCACGGTCCGCTTCGATATGTCGAGGGCGGTGGCGATTTCGTGGTTCGTCAGGCCGGCGTCGACGAGTGCGAGTATCTGCCGCTGGCGGGTTGTCGGCGCATTGGGGTTGGCCGGGGGCGCCGCGGGCTCCGACGTTCGATGATCCTCGGTGGTGGCTAGCGGCTTTCGCGTGGGTCGTGCGGTGACAGGAATGGAGCCGTCCTGTTCGGCGGCCGAGACCAGGTGCCACCGCGATCCTGGCCCGTAGACGGTGCGGAGATTGTCCAGGTGTTTCTCCACGGTCCGCACCGAGACGCCGAGGAGTGTTGCGATTTCCCGGTTCGTTCGTCCGGCGGCGACCAGGACGAGTATCTCCCCCTGGCGTTCGGTCAGCGGGAGATGTCCAGGGGCGACCGTCATTGCTGCGTCAGTACGGCCGACCGGCGCTGCCGCGGGACTCGGCGTCGGCGAGTCGGCCGATTCCGAGTCGCGTGTGTCGGGCTCGCCGGGATCGAGGTCGATCGCGACGGGGTCATTGCGGTCGCCGGAGGTCGTTGCGCGCTGTTCTGCGTCGCGGCTCGTCGTCGCGGCCGGCTGCGGTGGGTCCATGGCACGCGGAGGTTCTTCGTCGGTGTTGCCTTCCGCGTGTGGCATTCTTACCTGCTGGTCGGCACCTGCTTC
The DNA here is from genome assembly GCF_055590505.1 of Nocardia sp. NPDC041819. Taxonomy (NCBI): domain Bacteria; kingdom Bacillati; phylum Actinomycetota; class Actinomycetes; order Mycobacteriales; family Nocardiaceae; genus Nocardia; species Nocardia sp. NPDC041819. The sequence continues at coordinate 271,189 of NZ_JBVJAP010000009.1, forward strand.
TCCGATGAGTCCGTGCTGCTGTGCCGCCTGCACGGTGGGACGCAGGCCGTCGGTGTGCAGCTTGATTTCCGCGCGCGCGATGTACCCGTTCACCGTGTTGCGGGACAACCCCAGCCTGGCCGCGATCTGTCCGGAAGTCAGGCCATCGGCCAGTAGCGCGAGTACTTCCCTTTCCCTGCCGGTGAGTGCGGTGGGGTGCCGCTCCGCGACGGCGGAACGGAACGCCCGAACGACGTCCGCGGGGACCGTGCCCGCGATGGGGGTATACGGCAAGTCCGCCGCCACCAGTCGCAGAGTCTGAACCTGCTGAGGTGACAGACCGGTCTGCTTCGGGGACGACGGCACGGCGCCGTCGGGCGAACCGCTCGATCGTGTGTCCGTGGGCATACGGACGGGCCCCTCGAATCCCACCCGCTCGGCCAGTCGGACGAGCAGCCGGTTCGACTGGTCCGGCGTCATCCCGAGCAGGGCGGCGAGGGAATCTTCGGCGATGCCGTCGGCGATCAGGCGCAGAACGTGGAATTCGCCCTCCGACAGTGTGATCGCGTCGACCGTCCCCATCGGCCCGTCCGGGTGATACCAGAACCCGATCTCGTCGGCCGCACCGCGCACCAGCCGCATGTCATCGGGCGTGCCCGAGCCTTTCACCACATCACGGACCGTGGCCTTGGCCGTGCCCGCTGCTTCGGTCAACCTCTCGCGAGATGGCTGCGGCTTGATCCGCGCGGGAACGAACTCGTCACCGACCCAACGCGCCGGACGAACCCGACGCGTCACGAAGTTCGGATCGGTGAGGGCCGCGATGTCCGCGCGGTCCGGCGGTACACCCAACTGGTGAGCGGCAGCCAGGACGCGTTGCGTAGTCTCGCCGTGCCACGGCTTCTTCGCGCCGAACCGTCCGTGGAACACTTCGCTGACGTACGGTTCGCCCACACCCGCCAGCCGGGCGATATCGGCCCGCGTGGCTTTCCGCACGGCTTCTATCCGGCGCAGGGAGAGGTAGCGCTCCGCCAGACGGCGCGTCTGCGGCGCGACGGTCTCGTCGGCGGCCAGCACTTCGGCGTGCGCGCGGGTCAGTTCGTCGTCGGCGACGCCCACCTGCTGCGCCAGCTGGTTGCGCAGCGCGTGGATCTGGACCGTGTCCAGCGGGACCGCGGACAGCGGTTCGGGAGTGGCGCACAGGAAGGTCTCAGCCGCGGCGCCAAGGTGTTCGAGCTCCGGCGAGTCCGTCAGGCTCGTGATCCAGTACAGCTCGGCCAGCGCCTCGCCCACGGTCATCGGCTGGGGCGGGCTCAGGTCTTGCAACCCCAGCAGTGCCCGCAACTCTTGATCGAGTGCCCGGCGCCGGTTGTCGAAACCGTTCTGGTCCAGCGGATCGGCCTCATCCCGGAGACCGGATTCTTCACCGTCGCGCCGCTCCAGCTCGGCGAGCGCCCCCTCGTGAGTGGCCGCTTCCTGATCCGCATGCAGTTCGAGCTGGGACCGGATCCATCGACTCAGCGCCCGAGCGTCGACGGTCACGGCGGTGGGCATGGCCTGTGTCTGTTCCGCGACGAGGGCGAGGGCCAGACGTACAGCTCCCCGCGTCACCGCACCCGGGGGCAGCCCGAGGTGCTCGGCCAGCGCGGTCTGGGCCGGGTCCGAGGCCGCTTCGGTAGGCGCGGCCGATCGTGCCTCGCCGGATCCGTTGTGGGTGGAGACGGGCGAGGTCTCGTGCGAGCCGGGTGTCGACTCGTCTCGGTCGTTGTCGTTATCCGTTGCCCGCCGCAGCGCGTCCGTGACGCGCGCTTGCAACTCCGGGTCCGGGGCGTCCGCGGGATCGTCGACGGCGATACCGCTGTGCAGTGCCCAGGCGACCAGCCCGGCGGTGTCGTCGATACCGAGTTTGGCGCGTAGGCCGCGCCGGATGTACTTCACCAACGGCACCGAGATGCTCAGCTCTGTCGCGATAGCCGGGTTCGTGAATCGCTTGGCCATCAGGCGCACGACCCCGGTTTCCAGCGGTGTCAGACCGACGTCGGCCGTCGGTTCGGGTATCGGTTCCGGGTGGTCGGCCGACCATGCCCGCCGCGCCGCCATCAGGAGCACGGCCCGGTCAGGGGTTCCGAGCTTCACCGCGATGCTGTCGAGTTCGTTGATCACGGTGGTGTGCGATCCGCCCAACGTGCGAGCGATCGCTTTGAGTGACAAGCCTTGTGCGGCCAGCCGCAGCACCTCGGGTTCACGCCCGGTCAGTTCGGCCGGGTGGGTGGCGATCCGAGAACGGAAGGCGCGCACCGTGGCCCAGGACACCGCTGCCGGATCACCGCTCGCGCCCGGCAGCGACTCGGCGAGTGTCTCGAGTCGCGATGTCGGTTCCTGCCGCTGCGCCGACACCCGAATCGTGCCGCGCGTGCCGATCTTGTCGGCCAGTTGTGCCAGTACGGGATCCAACCCGCTGTTCGGCAAGCCGAGCGCTGTCGCGAGGGTCTCGTGTGGCACGCCCTTCGTGACCAGGTGCAGCAGCAGCGCCTCGGATTCGGTCAGCTCGACAGTCCGTGCCGTCGCGGCCGATGACTCCAACCCGCGCGCCCGGGCCGCCAGTTCCTCGTGATCCGAGGTGCCCAGCTTGGCCTGGAGCTGGATCCGATAGCCCCGCGCCGTCGATGCCCTGACTCCCAGCCGGTCACCTATCGCCTGATCCGTGAGACCGGCCGCGACCAGGTCGAGAACCTCGCGTTCACGGGGAGACAGATCGACGTGCTTCCGCGTCGCCGCGGAGTGGGGATCGCCAGGCTGGAACGCCCCCTGCCGCTGTGCCGCCAGCAGACCGGGCAGCCTGCCCTCGACACCCAAACGGCCGGGCAACGCGGCCATGAACGTCCGCACTCGATACCGCGTCGCCCCCAGCTCGGCAGCGATGTCACGGTTGTCCAGGCCGTTCGCCGCCAGCTGGAGGATGGCGACCTCGTCCGGAGAGAATTCGACGTCGATGTGCGGGCCGGATGGTTCGTCCAGCCATCCCTCCCGATCCGCCGCGAGGACCGCGGGAATCACACTCGGGCAGCGGAGTTTGGCACACGCATGCCGGGCGTAACTCTGGACGGTTTTGGGCGAGATCCCCATCAGAGGGCCGATCTCGGGGTACGACAGGCCGCGCGCACTCAGGCGCAACACCTCGAGCTCCCGTGGGGTCAGCCCGCCTCTGCCGGGGATCGGAGCGTCGGATTCGGTCCGATCCGATTCCGGAACCGCCGCGGGAGGTTCCCCGGATGCCCGGACGCGAGCGACCGCCGAGGCGAATCTGTGAATCGGAGCCCACAGCAGAGGGTCCATGTCCTCGCCGGGAGCCGGTAGCACCGCTGCGGCCGTCCGGTCCGGCTGGCCCGGCCAGAACTGGCGGAGTATCCGGTTCTCGTTCGGGTCGAGCCCGGCCTCGCGGAGAGCGCGCCGGAGATCATCGGGGTCGGCATCGGCCAGGGCGCGGGCTACCACATCGCTCCGCTCGATCGACGGGCCTGCGAGGTAGATTGCCAAGATCTGCCGCCGGAAGCTGTCGAAAGCAGCACGCCTCGACGCCTGGACCGAGCCAGGCGAGTCCGGGACGGGCTGCGTCGGGTCCGGCTGCGCATCGTCGGGATCACCGAGATGGATCGGGGCCGGGGCAGCCGCCCGCCCGCGGGACTCATCGACCTGCTGCCAGAACTCCGGTGGGAACGCCGACCTGTCGTCAGGTCGCCCGGGCACCCCGCGTGAGGAATTGCTCTGGGCTGTCCGTGGCTCGGACGTCTGCGAGGTGCGATCCGAGGTCGATGCGACCGTGGCGCGATGCTCCGCCTGGAGCCGGGCCAACTCGTCGAGCACGAAACCGGTGTCGGGGTTCAAGTATGCGATTTGCTGTTCCGCGTAGTCGGCGCGGGCGGCGGAGGACATAGCGCGCCATCTCGCGGCCAGGGATGCGGACGGGCCGTTCGAGGCGATGCTCGTACCGGACTCGGACGCAGCCGGGACCGGACCGCGATAGTCCGCCTGCACCAGGGCATTGCGCTGTTCGGCTTCCCGCAACACCTGGAAATACGGAATGTCTCGAAGCAGGGCTTGCAAGACGTAGGCGGGATGTGTGCGATCGGCCGGTGCGGTCCTGCCGAACGCATTGTTCGCCTCGGCCAGTGCTTCTGCCGGATTGAATACCGCGAGGTCGCCCATTTTGGGCTCGTAAGTCCCCTGCGACTCTTCGCCCGCAAGTATTCGGTTGGATTCCTCTGCCTCCTTCAGCTTCTTCCTGCTGCTGCTGTAGGAATCGAGCTGTCCCAGCCAGTCGTCGAAATCGAGGTCCGGTGGCAGCATGCCGGCCTTTTTGAACTCGGTGAAATGCGTGTACAGGAATCCGAATGCTCGTGCCTCTTTGGAGTCTTGGTAGTCCTTCCCCTGGACGGCTCCGTCTCGTAGATGGGCAATCGGCTTTTCGTCGTAGAGCCCCTTCCGCGCGGCGCCATCCTGCAGATGGCCCATTTCGTGACTGACGGCGTCGTACGCGGGATCGCCGGTGGGGGCCATCAGGTGGCCTGCCCGCACCGCCTTCCGCATGGCGTTCCGGAATCTCTCCTGGTCACCGAAGAGGTTCTCGTTCAGGACCATGAAGGTCGGGGCATCCTTTCCGATGCCTTCGGGAGTCCAGATACAGGCACCGGTATTGCCGACCATGGGGGCGACCAGTACGACGTCGAGCTTGATCTCCCGCCCTGCCGCGAAACCGTCGACTATCGCATTCCTGATCGACAGAGCCGTGTCGACGGAGATCCCCGGCTTGTCCAGTCCGAGCACCTCGATGCCGAACGTCTCGAACAACTGCCGGGCAATGGCCTGCTTGGTTTTCCGATCGGCCTCGCCCGTCTTCGCGGAGTTCGCGCGGTCGCGGTTCTCGGCCGAGGGTTTCCGTTGCCGGGCCGTCGAATCGGCGGTCCGTCCTGCGATCTCCTGCGCGACCCAACCGAACAGGGTGACCTGAGCGTCGGTGAGGCCGCCGCGGGATCGGGGATCGAGCGCTTCGTTGACGAGTCGGCGTACCGCGGGATTCAGGTGATTGAGGCTGTCGAGCCAGGTGTCTCGCGCTCGGCTGAGCAGCCAGTCGCCGATGTCGACGCCCGGGGGGACTTGCCAGCCACCGGCTTCGGCGGCGCCGAGCGTGGCCCGGGCGACGGCGTGCGCCAGGAGCTGGATCCGCGTAGGTGGGGTGCCGTGCTCCGCATCCCCGCTGAGTACGGCACACATGGCCTGAGCGGTGGCGGGGCCGAAATGGCGGTCCAAGGCCTGCGCGGCGGCCCGGTCGCCCTGCTGCGCCCGCTGCAGTGTCTCGGTGCGGTCGCCGGCTGGCAGCTGGTCGAACGGGACGGTGGTACCCGCGGCGGCCGCGAGGACGGGTTGGGCGGCCGGCACCTGTGCGACCAACTGGGCGACGGCCGCGGTGTGCGCGTCTTCGAGCCGGCGTCCTTGCTGCAGCACCGTCCCGGCGTCGGTGACGAGTTGACGCTGCGCCGGATCGAGTTGATTCAGGCTGGTGTTCAACAGATTTCGTGCGGTCTCGCGCACGTGGTCGGCGACGTCCGTGCCGATGGGGATCCCTTGCGACTCGACCTGATCGAACGCCGCGTCGCGGACGGCCTGCGCCACCGGCAGCAACGGTGCGGCCGCCTGCCCGCCGGGTGCGTCCAGCGCCTGCAGGAGGTGGCGGAGGGTGCTGTCGCCGTGCTCGTCACGCAGGTCGGGTGCGGCCGGTGGGTTACCGGAAGCCAGGTTGGATGCCGCCCCGGCGGCGAGGCCTGCGGCGGTCGGGACGAGGGTGTCGTTGTGGGTGGCGGCAGGGGCGTGCGGGTTCGCATGTGGACCGGTCGCCGCCGTCCCCGCGGATCGGGGAGGGGGTTGCTGGGGTTGCTGGGTCGCGGTGCCATGTGCGTCCGTGGGTGGGGCGTTGGCTTGGTTGGCGCTCGCGTACTTGGAGGCGAGCTGATTCTGCTCGACGGCGTCCTTCATCGCCGGGACGGCATGCTTCCACAGGTCGGACTCGGCGTTTCGCAGCGCCGCTTCGGTCTTGTTGAGTTCGATGCGGGTGGCCTCGGTGCTGAGGGCTTCGTGCTGTTCCTGGGCGGCCCGGTGGGCCTTGACGGCTTCCTGGTACTGGACGATCTGCTGCGTGACGCCGTGATCGGTGACCCGGCCCAGAAAGTCCTCGGGGGAGACGTAGTGCACCGCCGAACCCGGGGTGCCACCGTGCTCGCGGTCGTCGCCGGATCCGCCACGGGCGCCACGACCATCGACTTGCTCGTTCACCCGCTCGGAGTACGACGGCCCGCCGCTGACCTTGACGTCGACACCGCCGAGATCGATCACCTCCCGCGACGGTGTGGGGTCGGCGCCGCGGCCTCCGTCCTTGTTGGTGATATAGATGGTGCCCTTGTCCCCGAATTCCTCGATCTTCTGCCTGACCAGGGCCTCGGCGTCGGCGTTGCTACCGCCGTACTCGGCGTAGAATTCCGCATCGACCACCTCGAACTTCAGCTCGAATCCCTCGCCGTGTTCTTCCTTCGCCGCTGCGCGGAGCAGGTCGATCAGTCCGATCCGCCCGGCATCCGGGTCGCCCCGGATTTCGCCGTTGTCCATGCACACGACCCACTGCGCACGGCCGGTCTGCTCCCCGTCGACCACATGTGCATCCCGCACGATGTCATGGGCCAGCTGCGTGAGTTTCGAATGCGTGTTCTCGTAGAATTTCGGCGGTTCCACGACCCGTTGCGACGTATAGAATGTCGGAAGCTCCGGCACCGGCCCCACGCCGTACAGGTCGTAGGTGATGCCCTCGACGCCCTTCATGGTGCCCGACAAACCAGACGGCTCGAACAGCACTTTGCTGCCGATCAACTGCTGATCCGACATGCGCAGCGAATGTTCCTGATTCGCCCGGACCGGCAGCCCTTCCTTGAGGTCGACGAACTGACCGACGTCCTGCCAGCGCACCTCGGTCGACTTCGTCCTGTCCCACATCGCCTTGTCGTTGGTTTCGTGAGCGAGGATGCCGATCTTCGCGCCCTCGCCGTCGTCCGCCCGGGTGATGTAGTGCGTGCCCTTCTCCAGCCCCCAGCGGGCGTTGGCGGCATCGGCGTACAGCTTCAGCTCCGAGACGGTGACCGGTCCACCCGCCACCTTCTCCAGCTTGGCGACCGCCGCCAGGGTTGTTTCCGCGGCCCACATTCCCCGGGTGTTCTCCGGCCTCTTGAAATCCGCTGCCGTCAAACCGTGTTCGCGCTCCGCGGTCGTCAGCCGATCCCAGATCCCCTGCAGTTCGGCGACCACCTCGGGTGTGGCCTCCTCCGCTGCCCCGGGGGAAAGTACGCATTCGGAATTGCCGTCGAAGATGGTGTCGAATTCGTCGACGGTGAGCTTGCCCGCGGGGAACGGGTCGTACCGGAGGTCCAGGCCGTGACCGGAGGCCGCGGTATCGAGCCTCTCTTTGATCAGATCGATCGACGGTTTCGTGTTGAGGAAGTCCCGCAGTGCCGTCATCTCCTGGTGCGACATGCCACTGGCCGCGAGCTCGTTCATCATCGAATCCGCGACCTTCAACGCGCGGAACAGGTAGTCCTCCTTCGTGCCCACGACGATCCGGCTACGGCCGGGTACCGGATCCGGCAGCGGACCGTCCTGATCCATCCGGACCACATCGATCCCGGTATCCGACTCCGGCCGCGCCACGAATGCCTGCAACTCACCGGCCAGCTCACCGGCGAGCAGATCACTACTGGTCCACGCATGTGCGGTGCCGTGATCAATGGCGTCGGATACCTTCTTCATCACCATGACGATGGTCTTGCCCTCACCGGTCTTCATATCGACCGGACCGTGCTCGAGCAGCAGGAACGCCGCGGCCTGCGTCTCACGCACCAGCCGATGCCGGTCGTCACCCCGGCGAATCCATTCCGTCATCGCCGCGACGCGCTCCTCCCTTGATCCCCGCACCATCGTGTCGGCCAGCGACTCCGGTGACGCGTTCGCCAACGGGCTCGTACCGTCGGCCGTGCTGCCCGGCTCCCGCAACTCCCCGATCGCGCGACCGGCATCCAGGGCCGTGCGTACCCGCTCCTGGGCAACCACCTCGAACACGGCGTCGCGATCGGTGAGCACCCCGGCCTCGTAGTCGTTCATCAGCGAAACGCCCGCGTTGTCCGAGATTTCGACCAGGTCACGGGCTCGGGCCTGGGCTGCGGCGTCATGCTGGGCTACCGCAGCCTCGTATGCGTCCCGGCACTCGACCGCCTTCGCCTGAGCCTGCTGGAGCTGTTCTTGAGCGGCCCGCGCGGCTTCGACGGCCACCCGATCCTCCGCCGTGCCCCGCCCGAACAGATCGCGCATCTTGTCGCCGAAGCCGACGCGGGTGGCCCGCTCATGCTCCTGGGCCACCTGTACGGCCTTCTCCTGCCGCTGTAGCTCGGCATGGGCGGCCCGCTCGCGCTCGGCCGCCGCTTCGACACGCTGCCGGTGGTGTTCGCGCACCAGCTCGTTCTGCTGCCGCTCGGCCGCATGGCGCTGCTCGACTTCGGCTCTCGCCCTCGCACGCGCGTCCGCGGCGGGGTCTTCATCGCGAGCGGTGGGTGGACCATCCGAATCATTCTGTGCGCGAGCGTGTCCGGACTCGGGTGGTGGCGCGTCCGCGTCGTCGGGGGTAGCGGATTTCGTCTGCGCTTGCTGCTCACTCGCATCATCGTCGCCCGCGCGACCGCCGGGGACATCGTCTCCGCTGGTATCGGACTCACCGGGCTTCGGTTGCGATGGTCCCGCCTCGTCTACTACATCGGGATGCCCCTTGGCTTGTTGACCATTCGCGCCTTCGTCGGCAGGGAGTGCGCGCTCCGGTGCATTCGCCTCATCCGGATGCGTGGCTCGCGCGGTCTCGTCGCCTGTGGTGCCGTCAGCCGCGCGACCGTGCTCCGACTCCGGTTCGGCGGCCGCGGGTGGTGTGCTCCGGTTGTCATTGTCGGTGGCGTGGGCGGTCGCCGACCCTGACGGGGCATGGCCGTCCTCGGCCGGCCCGCGCGCTCCTTCGACCGGTTCGACGGCCGGAGGGCGCTCTGCTGCGGCATTCTTCGGGGCCGACACACGTGGCGGCCGATTGCCTCCGGCGGCAGCGGGCGAACCACCGGCAGCGGGTGTGCCGGGCTGGGCGCCTGCGGCCGGTCGCGCCGGGCCGCCCGACGGCTGCACGGTCTGCCGCTGCTGCCCGGCCGCGTCCGCGAGCCTGTCCCCTCCGGGAGAGCGTGGACCGGAATCACCGCGTTGTGGAGCGGGTGACGGGTCGGTGGTGATCGTCATGCTCGGGGACATGTCGTGGTCCGATGACAGGCCGTCGGCCGAATCCTTGTGCGCCGCCGCTGGTACCAGCTCGGACACGACCGGTTCGGGATCGGTGACCACGTCAGGAACCCGTTGTGTCCCTTGGCCCTCGGTCACCGACGCGGTCGTGCTCTGTTGCGCCGATGCGTCGTGCGGGTCGGCCGTGACCACTCGCGGACCGGATTCCTCCGCCGGCACGGTCGGGTTCTGTTGCGCCGATGCGTCGTGTGGGTCGGCCGTGACGGGTCGCGGACCGGATTCCTCGTCCGCTGCGACACCTTGTTGCCGAACCGATGACGACGGCCCGGCCGCCGGATCGTCGCCCCGGGCATCCGCGACGGCGCGACCTCGCCCGGCCGGCCCCTCGCCCGCCGTGTCCCGGCCGCCGGGATGCGGTCGAGCCGTGGCGGCGGCGTTGTCCGGCACCGCGGCGTGCTCCGGCGTGGAATGCGTTGCCGCCGAGGAATTGTCGTCGCCGATCCGGTTTCCGTGAGCCGACCCGGGCGCGACATCTGCCGGTCGAGCACTGCCTTCGCCGGTATCCGTGGGGTGTGGCCGCACCGAGTGGTCGGGCCCGGCTGCAGGGTGATCATGTTCGGTGGTCTGCCGTGCTGTGCCCGCGTTCTCGGCTGTGCTGTTATCCGAGTCGCGCGGTGCTGGAGGCAGTTCCCCGTCGACAGGAGCTTCAGCGGCGCCGACGGTTTCGGAGTCCGGTTGTGCGGCAGGACCGTTCCGTGACCCGGGCGCCTCCGCCGATGCCGGATCCGTCCCGGTGCTCGGCACGCCGACCGGATTGACGGTAGACGGGATGGCGGCCGCGGGGAAGGTGACGGTCTTGACGGGATTGACGTTGTCGATCAGGGCGCCGGGCATGCCTGCGGGTGGTTCCCAGTCCATGCTGTTGTTCGGCACGGAGAACGGCTGCTCCGGAGGCCGCTTGTACTCTTTCGGCGGCGCCACATCGAGTGGTTGATTGCCTCCGTCAGCCTTCGGCGTTGTCCCCGCGGGGGCTGCGGGGGCCGGATCCGCTGGTGTGGCAACGGCACCGGAGGGCGGCTTGGCGGACTTGACCGGGTTGAAGTTGTCGGGCAACGCATTCGGCAGATTCGCGGGCTGCCAGTCGGCTTTGTTCAACGGGAGTGCGGGACGGGCTGGGACGTCCGCGGTGGCCCCCGTTTGGTGCAGCAGCGCCAGAAGATTGTCGATCTGCTGTTGCTGATGGGTGTGGGAGGGGTTGTTCGGATCGAAGTCAGCGGTGACGATGCCATGCGAGCGCAGTGTGTCGACGAGCGCACCAGGCGACGCTTCGGGCGTGGTGACATCCGGTGCGGCCACGGGGGCGGCAGTCGTGTCGGGAAGTGGTGCCCGGCTGCGCATCCCCTGTGCCGCGAAGGCCGCGGCGCCGATGAATCCGCTACCCATACCGGGGATCAGGCCCTCGGTGAAGGCCTTGCGGCTGAACGGCTGGTCCGACAGCGCAAGCGAGACGGCGGTGCCGCCGAGAGCGCCGACGGCTCCGGCTCCGGCGCCGACCATGGTGGTGCCGGCGAGCTGCAGGGCCACCCGTCCCGCGGTGCTGTTGGCGTTCGCGCCGATGGTGGCGACCTTCGGGCCTGCCCAGAGTCCGAACAGCATGCCGAAAAGGCCACCGACAGCACCGGCGGCCGTTGCCACGCCGACCGATTTCCAATCCATCTGTTCGCGGTCGCCCTTGGCAACCTGAATCGCCTGGGCGCCGGCTTGGGTGCCGCCGCCCAGTGCTACCCCGATCACGACTCCGTTGCGCAGCAGCACCATCGAGCCGCGTTCCGCGGCCAGTTCCGCACCGCGTCCGGAAAGGAATGCCACGAATCTCATCCACGCGCGCTGCGCCGCGGTTCGGGTCGCCATCTGTGCTATGGCGGCCTGGATCGGACCACCGGCCGCGAACATCAGTGCGCACCGGGCCAGCTGGATGGCCAGGATCACGGCCATGCTGATGATGACCATCTTCTGCAGCTCGGTGGCGTTGGCGCTCTCGTAGAGCTGCCTGGCGAGGCTGTCGCAATTGGTGGCCTGCTGTCGGAAGCGATCGGCCGTGCGCTGGTGCTTGTCGGCGATAGCGGCGACGGTTTCGCCGTGTGAGCCCTCGGGCGGCTTTGCCTTGGCTTCGTGATATTCGGCCTGTTCACGACACCATTCGGCCTTATCCGACCAGGCATCGGCGGCGCGTCGTTCCGCGTACTCGTCGCCCAGCGGGAAGTGCCCGGCGACACACATCACTACGGCCGGGGGGAGCCAGTCCGGCAAACGCAGCGTCATGTGCGCTCGCATTCGTCGATGCGTATCCGGCAAGCGGCTCCGTGAACGCTACCGCTGCCGGCATCGCACGGTTGCGTCCGAATCCCAGGCCCTTGCGCCGGCGGGGAGTTCCTCTCCGGTTGTCGGCAGGTACGCAGCATCGTCTGCACTACGCGGCCCGGTGCTATCTCGGGGGACCTTCGTTGTCCCCGCGGAAGAAGGCGCGAATCTCGTTGAGACTGGGGGCGCCCGGGGAGATATCGGGCAGGTCGGGCAGGTCGTCGAGGTCGTCGTCGACGGGTGCGGCGAGCGCCTCTGCCTGCTGCTGCGCTCGGCGCGCCGCGGCCCGAGTGGCGTCCACGATCGCCCCGCTCAACTGCTCCGGTGTCTGGCGCATCGCCGCGGCCGTGAGGCGCAAATCCGTCAGCACGCCTGCGGCGTCCACGGTCACCTCTACCGATTGGTCGGGAGAACTCGCTCGCGTGCGAGCGTTTTCCAGTTCTCGGAACACATCGGCGAGTCGGCCCTGCTGACGTTCGAAGGAGTCGAGGAGATGTTCGAGCTGGTTGCGCATGCCGTTGTTGGCCGAGCGGAGGCCTTCGCGCTCCCATCGATCCATGCCACAACCTTCCGACTCGAAACCCTCAGCGGACAGCGACGACCGCGGACCTCCGAACGTGCCCATAATGATGACCGGCAGGTGCGTGGCAACTCTCACCACTGGCGGGAAGGGGGAAGTCAGACGCCGTCCGCCCAGGCGGCGGCGGGTCTCATCGCCGGTCCGGCAACTCCGCACGCGACATCGCAACCAACAGCCGACCAAGCACCTTCTGCGGGCCGTTGGCCTCGTCCTCACTCGATTCGACCGCGGCGAATCCCTCGGCCAGCGCTCTGCCCGGAACGAACAGACCCTGCTCGAAACAGTGGTCACCGAGCTGCGCACGCCATCGCTTATAGCCGGCGACCACCCGGCTCAGCGTCTCGCCTCGGGGGCCGTTGATCCGCATGAATTCGGTGATGAGCGCGCGTTGCGCCTCCTTGTGTGCCCGGAACCCGCCGGCGAGGTCGATCGCGGCGCCGAGTTCCCGCAGGATCGCGGCATACATCGGTCGCCGTGCAGTACCGGCTCGGGTCGTCGCCCGGGAACGGCCGGCCAACATCCGAGGATCGATCACAGCAGTGTGAGCCAGCACGATCCACGGCGCCACCTCTCCCGATCGGCGTGCCGTGCTGCGATTCTCGACGGCAGATAGCGAACCCGTCACATCCCGGATCTCGATTCCGCACAGCGCGCCCGGCATCCGCGGGAGGACGGTGTCGACAGCGTCGGCGATGTCCTGGACCGTGGCCGCGGCGATACCCGCCGCGTCGAATCCGACGATCTCGATGTTGTGCCGAGCGGCCATCTCCCGCGCGATCCGCATGGCCTCGGCATCGGTTGCTCGGCGCGCACGCACGCCTGCGGGCTTCGGAGCCCGCTTCTGCTCGCGACGTTTCGGAGCCGGCTCCGGCTTCTTGCCCGCTGGCGGGCGGTCCGGGGTGCGTGGAGGAGATACCCGAGGCGGCGTTTCGTTCGCCGGCGCGCCCGAGGGGCTGGGAGCCTTTGCCCAAGGGGTGCCCGACCCGTTCCGCGTCCACGGCGTATTCGCCGACGGCTTGCCAGAGTCGTTGCGGCCGCTCGGCATCGTCGGTGGACCTGCCTGCTTCCCCGTCGGTGTATTCGCCGGCGCTCCCTGTCGCTCTGTGCCGTTACCGGGCGTCGTCGGCGATCCGGTCTCGGCTGCCGGGGGTTGGTCGCCGGATTCGTCCTGGGGCGATGCGGTTTCTGGGGAATTGCTCGTCGAATCGTCCGGCTGTCGGGATTCCGGAGGTTGCTGTCCGGACGTTGCGGGCTGCTGGTCGGACGCTGTGGGCTGCTGTCCGGACGCTGCGGGTTGCCGGCCAGATTCCAGGGGTTGCTGTGTACCGAGACTGCCGCGGTCGTTCGGTGCGTCCGGCTGCGGACGGGCGGAGTCTCCGTTCGCCGGGCGATCGGGCGTGCCGGGCGGCCGTGCGGAATCGTTTGTGTGGCTCAGGGGTTCGCTGGCCGTCGCCTGCGGAACAGGTCCTGCCGACGGGTTCCGGCTCGGTGCGTTCGGGTACAGGATGCCATCGTCGGCCGAGTTTCGGATGTTCTGCCGCCCGTAGTGGTCCCCGTCCTCGAACGCATCGGCCGCATGCTTCATCGCGGAACTCATCGCCCGAATGTCCGCGACGAGGTCGTCGAACCCCTCCAACGTGCGGTCGGCACCGGGCTTGTAGGTGTGTGCGAACGTCTCGCCGGCTTCGTCGTCACCCCAGAACTCACCTTCGTCGGCGAGTGCCGCCTTCAGTTCGTTCGCCACCCGTTCGGCGTCTTCGGCCGCCTGCCGCAGCTCCGCCGCCGATTCGCGCAGCTGGGCCGGGTCGACCGACAGTGATTCGGCCACGCAACCCCCTGGGTCGATATCGAGACGGCCCGGCCGTCTTCGGCTGCTGAACGGGACGTCGCGCATCGGCGAACCGCCACACGCCAGGCCGACCCGAGCCGAAGCATAAGCGACGTTCGCTGGTGTTCCCGTGGGCGGGAACGTGGCGTCCGCTCGCCTCGGCCGGTTCGAGAATGGCGAAAGGCCGCCACCATCTTCGGGATGGCGGCGGCCTTCGTCGTTCGGTGCCTGGGGTCAGCGGGTGAACAGCAAGGCTCGTTTGACTTCTTGTATGGCCTTGGTGACCTCGATGCCGCGGGGGCAGGCGTCGGTGCAGTTGAAGGTGGTGCGGCAGCGCCAGACGCCTTCGACGTCGTTGAGGATGTCGAGGCGTTCGCGGGCGCCTTCGTCGCGGCTGTCGAAGATGAAGCGGTGGGCGTTCACGATCGCGGCCGGGCCGAAGTAGCTGCCGTCGCTCCAGTACACGGGGCAGGAGGTGGTGCAGCAGGCGCACAGGATGCACTTGGTGGTGTCGTCGAACCGGGCGCGGTCGGCCTGGCTCTGGATGCGCTCGCGGGTGGGCTCGTTACCCGAGGTCATCAGGTAGGGCTTCACGGCGCGGAACGCGTCGAAGAACGGCTCCATGTTCACCACGAGGTCCTTCTCCACGGGCAGGCCGCGGATCGGCTCGACGGTGACGGTGATCGACTTGTCGCCCTTGGGCAGCATGTCCTTCATCAGCACCTTGCAGGCCAGCCGGTTGACGCCGTTGATCCGCATGGCATCCGAACCGCACACGCCGTGCGCGCAGGAACGCCGGAAGGTGAGCGTGCCGTCCAGGTAGGACTTGATGTAGGTCAGCACGTTCAGGAAACGGTCGGTCGGCAGGACCGGCACCTGGAAGGACTCCCAGTGCGCGCCCTTGTCGTCCTCCGGGTTGAACCGAGCCACCTTGACGGTGATCATCACCGAGCCCTCGGGGACCGGAGCGGGCTTCTGCGAAGAGGGTGCTTCGGCAACAGCAGTCATCAGTACTTACGCTCCATCGGCTCGTAACGGGTCTGCACCACCGGCTTGAAGTCCAGGCGGATGTCCGACAGGAGATCCGAGCCCTCCTTGTAGGCCATCGTGTGACGCATGAAGTTCACGTCGTCGCGGTCCGGGTAGTCCTCGCGAGCGTGGCCACCGCGCGATTCCTTGCGGTTGAGCGCACCGACCACGGTGACCTCGGCCAGCTCGAGCAGGAAGCCGAGCTCGACGGCCTCGAGCAGGTCGCTGTTGTAGCGCTTGCCCTTGTCCTGCACGGTGATCCGCGCGTAGCGCTCCTTGAGCGCGTGGATGTCGGTGAGCGCCTGCTTGAGCGTGTCCTCGGTGCGGAACACCGAGGCGTTGTTGTCCATCGACCGCTGCAGCTCGGTGCGGATGTCGGCCACCCGCTCGTCGCCGTGCTCGCTGAGCAGCTGGGCCAGCCAGTCCTGCACCATCTGCGCCGGGTTCTCCGGCATCTCGACGAACTCGCTGCGCTGCGCGTACTCCGCGGCGGCGATGCCCGCGCGACGGCCGAACACGTTGATGTCCAGCAGCGAGTTGGTGCCCAGCCGGTTGGCGCCGTGCACCGAGACGCACGCGCACTCACCCGCGGCGTAGAGGCCGGGGACGACGTCGCTGTTGTTGCGCAGCACCTCGCCGCGGATGCGGGTCGGGATGCCGCCCATCACGTAGTGACAGGTCGGGAACACCGGCACCAGTTCCTTCACCGGGTCCACGCCCAGGTAGGTGCGGGAGAACTCGGTGATGTCGGGCAGCTTCTCCTCGAGCACGTCCTCGCCGAGGTGGGTCACGTCGATGTAGACGTAGTCCTTGTTCGGTCCCGCGCCGCGGCCCTCCAGCACCTCCAGCACCATCGAGCGGGCGACGATGTCGCGCGGCGCGAGGTCCTTGATGGTGGGGGCGTAGCGCTCCATGAACCGCTCGCCGTCGGCGTTGCGCAGGATGCCGCCCTCGCCGCGGACGGCCTCGGAGATCAGGATGCCGAGCCCGGCCAGACCCGTCGGGTGGAACTGGTGGAACTCCATGTCCTCCAGCGGCAGGCCCTTGCGGAACACGATCGCCATGCCGTCGCCGGTCAGGGTGTGCGCGTTGGAGGTGGTCTTGTACATCCGGCCCGAGCCGCCCGTGGCGAACACGATCGACTTGGCGTGGAAGACGTGCAGTTCGCCGGTGGCCAGCTCGTAGGCGACCACACCGGTCGCGACGGGGCCCCGATCGCTCTCGGTCAGCACCAGGTCCAGCACGTAGAACTCGTTGAAGAACTCCACGTCGTGCTTGACGCAGTTCTGGTACAGCGTCTGCAGGATCATGTGACCGGTGCGGTCGGCGGCGTAGCACGCGCGGCGGACCGGGGCCTTGCCGTGGTCGCGGGTGTGCCCGCCGAAGCGCCGCTGGTCGATCTTGCCCTCGGGCGTCCGGTTGAACGGCAGGCCCATCTTCTCCAGGTCGAGCACCGCGTCGATGGCCTCCTTGGCCATGATCTCCGCGGCGTCCTGGTCGACCAGGTAGTCACCACCCTTGACGGTGTCGAAGGTGTGCCATTCCCAGTTGTCCTCTTCGACGTTGGCCAGCGCGGCGCACATGCCGCCCTGGGCCGCGCCGGTGTGGCTGCGGGTCGGGTACAGCTTGGTCAGCACCGCCGTCCGAGCACGCGGGCCGGCCTCGATCGCGGCGCGCATGCCCGCGCCGCCCGCGCCGACGATGACCACGTCGTAGCGGTGCTCCTGGACAGGACGAGATTCCCCGGTCCCAGTGGTTCGTTCGCTGCGCTCACTCATGCGAGGGGGCCTGTTCCTAACTGATGTTGGGGTCGAAGGTGAAGATGACGTAGGTGCCCACGCCCATGATCAGGATCATCGAGATGGCCAGCAGGGTCTTCAACCAGAACCGGGTCGAGTCCTTGCGGGAGTAGTCGTCGATGACGGTGCGCAGGCCGTTGCCGCCGTGCAACTGCGCCAGCCACAGCATGGTCAGGTCCCAGAACTGCCAGAACGGGCTGGACCAGCGACCGGCCACGAAGGCGAAGTTGAGCCGCTTCACGCCGCCGTCGAGCAGCAGCATGATCGCCATGTGCCCGAGCACGAGCACGATCAGCAGCAGGCCGGAGAAGCGCATGAACAGCCAGGCGTACTTCTCGAAGTTGTTGTTCGAGCGCGCGCGCGGCGAGCGAGGCAGATCCAGGCTGGCCGGACGGTCGTAAGACTTACCGATGACAGGTGCGCTCATGATCAGTGCTCCGTGAACAAGTAGAAGAACTGGCGCCCGATCGCGGGCACGGCCAGCAGGAACCAGATCGCGAGAATGATCCAGAGCATCAGGCGCTGGTACTTCGGGCCCTTGGACCAGAAGTCCACCAGGATCACGCGGACGCCGTTGAGCGCGTGGAACAAGACGACGACGACCAGGCCCATCTCCATCAACGCCACGATGGGCGTCTTGTAGGTCTCGATCGCTTCGTTGTAGGTGTCCGGGCTCACGCGCACCAGGGCGGTGTCCAGTACGTGAACGAAGAGGAAGAAGAAGATGGTGACCCCGGTGATCCGGTGCAGCGCCCACGACCACATTCCGGGGTCGCCTCGGTACAGCGTCTTCCGCTTCGGCTGGGCCGGAGCTTCAATCGTGGTCATAGAGTGCGGTGCCTCCAACGTCGTTGATGGACCCGGTCGCAGGTCCGACGCCGACGGCGTGGCGGGCGAATGCCCAGGTGGCTGTACTCCGGCCCGTCGCAGGAACCTGAACCGATCTGTTCTGGACTCTAATCCTCCAGCAATCCCGGAACTAATTCGGCGTACCGTGCGTTGCGCGACAGTCGATCGGGTTAGGCTTACCTTTCTTGATGTGTGCGGGGTTCCGTCGTGGCCCTTGCGCGGCCGCGATCGGGCCGATCCGAGAGAGGTTCCCCATGCCGGAAATCGACTGGAAACTGCTGCGTGACAACGCATTTCGAGTTATGCGAAACGCCTATGCGCCCTACTCGCGGTTTCCGGTCGGCGCCGCTGCTCTCAGCGCCGATGGTCGCGTGGTGAGCGGTTGCAATGTGGAGAATGTCTCATATGGATTAGGCCTGTGTGCCGAATGTGTACTCATCGGTAACTTGATTTCGGGCGGTGGGGGGCGTCTGGTGGCCGTCTCGGTGACCGATTCTCGCGGCGAAATCCTGATGCCCTGCGGTCGCTGCCGCCAATTGCTCTACGAGCACGGCGGGGCCGATCTCCTGGTCGATCACAAGGCCGGTGCGGTGCCCTTGCGCGCGCTGCTGCCGAACGCGTTCGGGCCGGACGATTTGGACGCCGGGCGAAGGTAGCGGCATTCCTCCTCGGCGAAGGCGAATGCGGAGCGGGCCCGCGTTTCCATCCCATCGGCGAGAACCCGGGTGCACGTCGGCTCGTGCCAAACTGGCCACCGTGACGGCACTCGACGCGGTTTCGATCATCACCACCAAGCGGGACGGCGGCGAGCTGTCGGACGCGCAGATCGACTGGGTGGTCGACGGGTTCACCCGCGGCACGGTGGCCGACGAGCAGATGTCCGCGCTGGCCATGGCGATCGTCTGGCGGGGGATGACCCGGCGCGAGACGGCGCGGTGGACCGCCGCCATGATCGCCTCAGGGCGGCGCATGGATCTCACCGGCCTGCCGCGCCCCACCGTGGACAAGCACTCGACCGGCGGCGTCGGCGACAAGATCACGCTGCCGCTGGCTCCGCTGGTCGCCGCGTGCGGCGCCGCGGTGCCGCAGTTGTCCGGGCGCGGCCTCGGTCACACCGGCGGCACGCTGGACAAGCTGGAGTCCATCCCCGGCTGGCAGGCGGACGTGCCGGCGTCGCGGATGCGTGAGTTGCTGGCCGACCCGGCCGTCGGGGCGGTGATCTGCGCGGCAGGCGCCGACCTCGCGCCCGCGGACCGGCGGCTCTACGCCCTGCGCGACGTCACCGGCACGGTCGAGTCGATCCCGCTGATCGCCAGCTCGATCATGAGCAAGAAGATCGCCGAGGGCACCGCGGCGCTGCTGCTCGACGTCAAGGTCGGCTCCGGAGCGTTCCTGAAGACACTCGACGGGGCGCGCGAGTTGGCGACCGCGATGGTCGAACTGGGCGCCGACGCGGGCGTCCGGACGGTCGCGCTGCTCACCGCCATGGACACCCCCCTCGGCCGCACCGCGGGCAATGCCCTGGAGGTCGCGGAATCGGTGGAGGTGCTGGCGGGCGGTGGTCCCGAGGACGTCGTCGAGCTGACCATCGCCTTGGCTCGCGAGATGGTCGCGCTGGCCGGGCTCGATACCGATCCCGCCGATGCGCTGGCCAACGGCCGGGCGATGGATCACTGGCGCGCGATGATCAGCGCCCAGGGCGGCGACCCGGACGCGCCGCTGCCCACCGCGAAGCACACCGAGACCGTGCGCGCCGATACCGACGGCACGCTGACCCGGCTCGACGCGCTGAGCGTCGGTATCGCCGCCTGGCGTCTCGGCGCGGGCCGGGCACGTCAGGGCGATCCGGTGCAGTCCGGCGCGGGCATCGAGATGCACGCCAAACCGGGCGATGCCGTCAGCACGGGCCAGCCGCTGCTCACCCTGCATACCGACACCCCCGAGGCCTTCACCGGCGCCATGGCAGCCCTGCGCGACGCTGTCACCATCGAGGCCACTGCCGCGCCCGGTCCCGCCGCGCTGATCCTCGATCGCATCGTGTCCTGAACTGTCCGCGGTAACCCAGCGGACGACGTGGGGCGCGCGTGCCCGCACTGCCGGATCACGGGCGCGCCGCATGCATGCGCGAGGGTGGAAGCTGCGCGCACAGCATGTGCGCGGCCAACCGAGCGGTGTCCGGTCGTGGTCCGGCCCGCATCCGGCGGGCAACGAGATGGTTGCCACGGCCGGACTCGGCTGCCGTTTCGGCGCGCTGCGGCTACCGTCGATACATGACTGGACCGATGCCTCTGACTCTCGCCTCGATCCGCCAAGCGCCGAAAGCGCTGCTGCACGATCACCTCGACGGTGGCTTGCGGCCCGCGACGGTGCTCGAACTCGCCGCGCACAGCGGCTACGAGGACCTACCCGCCACCGACGAGGCGTCGCTGGCGGCCTGGTTCCGCGACGCGGCCGACAGCGGATCGCTGGAACGCTACCTGGAGACCTTCGCGCACACCGTCGCCGTGATGCAGACCCCGGAGGGGCTGCGCCGGGTCGCCCGGGAATGCGCCGAGGATCTCGCCGCCGACGGCGTCGTCTACGCGGAGGTGCGCTTCGCCCCCGAACAGCACTTGGAGCGCGGGCTGACATTGGACGAGGTGGTCGAGCACACGCTGGCCGGATTCCGCGAAGGCGAGGTGGCGGCCGCGGAGCGCGGACATCCGATCGTGGTGACCTGCCTGCTCACCGCGATGCGGCACGCGGCGCGCTCGCGGGAGATCGCGGAACTGACGGTGCGCTTCCGCGATCGCGGCGTGGGCGGCTTCGACATCGCGGGCGCGGAAGCCGGTTACCCGCCAAGCAGGCACCTCGACGCCTTCGAATACATGCGTGCCAACAGCGCGCACTTCACCATCCACGCGGGCGAGGCCTTCGGCCTGCCGTCGATTCACGAGGCGCTCGCGTTCTGCGGCTGCGACCGGCTCGGCCACGGCGTGCGAATCACCGACGACATCAGCGTGCCCGGCGCGGTCGAGGACGCGGAGCTCGGGCTGGTCGCCAACTACGTGCGGGACATGCGCATCCCGCTGGAGCTGTGCCCGTCGTCGAACGTGCAGACCGGCGCCGTGCCCTCGCTGGACAAGCACCCGTTCGACCTGCTGGCCCGCCTGCGCTTCCGCGTCACGGTGAACACCGACAACCGGCTGATGAGCGACACCAGCATGAGCCAGGAGATGCGCAAACTCGTCGAGACGTTCGGTTACGGCTGGAGTGATCTGGAACGATTCACCATCAACGCCATGAAGTCGGCGTTCATCCCGTTCCCCGAGCGGCTGCGGATCATCGACGACATCATCAAGCCCGGATACGCGGTGCTCATCGGCTAGCGGCGGGCACGCGTCCTGCGGGCACGAGACAGCGGCGGCTGCGAGGTTCGGCGCCCGCCCGGCTACCGGTTCGCTAGCGTGGCGATATGGCGACCCTGCGCATATCCCGCCGGTTCAACGGACCACCCGACTCCGGCAACGGTGGCTACGTGGCCGGTCTGCTCGCCGCCCAGCGCGACGAGCGGACGGTCACCGTCATCCTGCGCAGCCCACCGCCGCTGGAGACGCCCCTCGACGTGCGGGACGAACGGCTCTACGACGGTGACACGCTGATCGCCGAGTCCAAGAGCGGCGAACTCGAACGCGACGCCCCGGGGCGTATCCCCTTCGCCGACGCGACCGAGGCAGCGCGCGGCTACACCAGCATCGAGATCTTCGCGTCCTGCTTCGTCTGCGGCAGCGGCCGGGCGGACGGACTGCGCATCGAACCCGGCCGAGTCGACGAGCACCGCGTGGCCGCGCCTTGGATACCCGACGACACCGTGCCGCTGGGGCCGCCGCTGCTGTGGGCCGCGATGGACTGCCCCGGCGGTTGGTCGCTACCCGGCATGCTGGAACGTCCCGCTCTGCTCGGCTCGATGACCGCCACCGTGCACGACATCCCCGAAGTCGATGAGCGCTGCGTCGTCGTGGGCGAGTTCCACCGCGAGCAGGGACGCAAATGCTGGGCCTCGACCGCGGTCTACGGCGCCGACGAACGCCTGCTCGGACAGGCCGAGCAGGTCTGGATCCGGCTGCCCTAGTTACTGCTTGTCGAGCCGGGACTCCAGGTTGCGTTCCAGTTCGCGCCAGGCCTGCGCCTCCGCGGTGAACGGCGGGTTGGGCGCCAACCGGGTGGGGTCGGGGTTCAGCAGGTAGGAGACGTACCAGCCGAGCGGGGTGGACTGGGCCAGGGCATGCTCCACCGTGTCGTCGTCGGCGTAGTCGGCGGCGTCGGTGAACAGCTCTACCGCCAGATCGAGCTGTTCGATGTCGACCGCCTCGGGGCCTTCGGCCAAGTCCTCGGCCAAGCCGGGCAGCACGTAGACGTTCTCGTCGGTCACCTCGACCTCCAGTGAGCCGTCCACCGCCGCGGTCTGCACGTCGGTGAAGGTGCTCACGCGGGCCAAGTCGTGCTCGTGGTCGTCGGCGAGGTAGCGGGCCAGCGCGCGCTCGGACGAGAACACCGTGATCGAGCCCCTGGAACCGAGGAAGATCGGCTCGTCGTCGAGGTAACAGCGCAGGGTGAAGACGCTGCCTTCGGACGTGACGATCTTGACCGGGTCGATGCCGACCTCGTGCCAGAACGATTCGTCTTCGTCCTCGTCTTCGTCGTCGTCCTCTTCCGCGTCGAGGTCGACGGGCTCGAACTCCTCCTCCTCGTCGCTGTCGGCGGCGTCGTCGGCGTCGACCACGTTCTCCTCGGCGGCCAGCAGTTCGGCCTCGGCGACCGCGACCGCCTCGGCGTCGACCTCGGGCGTCTGCACGACGGAGTCGATGGCGTCCAGGACGTCGTCCCAGCCCTTGGCGATGGCGGCGCCGATCTGGTCCCACAGCTCCTCGCCGTCGCGACCGACGAACGCGCTCACACCGCCGGGCAGCGCGCCCAGCACCGGATGGGAACCGAAGAATTTGGTGACCGTCTCGAGTTCGCACACCTCGCCGATGTTGCGCACCATGCCGAGGGTGTCCTCCAGCTCGGCGACGCTGTCGACGTCGGGTTCGCCCGCCGCCAGCTCCGGCACCGCGACCAGATCGAAGGTGAAGTTCTCCTCCGGTTCCAGTTCGACCGCCGAGAGACCCGCGACGACCTTCCAGGCCGGATGGTCCACGAGGTCGTTGTCGGCGTTGGTGCGGATGAAGGCGGCCAGCTCCGCCACGGACTCGAAACCGTAGAGGGCGTCCTCGTGACCGAGGAACGCCTCCCACTCGTCGTCACCGTCTCGCCAACGCGGTGCCCACAGGGTGACGAGATCGCCGTCGGTCAGGCCGAGCTCGATCGGGACGATGTCTCCAGAAGCCATGTGCGGAAGCCTATCGACCTTCCGCGTCAGGCACTATCCGGCCCGCCCCCATTCGTGCCCGCGGGCGACTGCGCGGCGGGGACGAATGACTCGTTCAGTGTCGCAACGACCTTGGATCGCTGCGCTCCGGCGTCCTCGGCGGCCTGTCTGCAGGCCCAGACGATCAACTGCCCGACCTCGGCCGGCGGCAGCGATGTGACCGATTCCGCCAAGCTCAGGCCGACCAGTGCGCCGTCGCTGTTCACCTCGACGCTCACCGCGCCGTCCTCGGAGGTCCACCGCCCGCGCACCTGCTTCAACCCGTACAGCGCGGCTTCCAGCGCCTCCAGTTTTTGGGTGGCCGCCGCGACAAGGGCGTCCATTTCCGCACTCATACCGGCCTCATCCAGGTCGTCGGTCCCGTGTCCGCGTCGTCGATCCGGTCCAGCTCGTCCACCGCCTGCTGGCGGGTGGGCAGGCCGAGCCGGTCGAGGATGTCCGACGGCATGCCCGACTCGGCGAGCAGTTCGCGCCGCCGCGCCCGTGCCGCGATGGCGGAACGCTGGGTGAGCCGCAGGATCTCGTTGGCGAGCGATTGTGCGCCGTAACGGTATTCGCTGCGCTCGAACTTGATCTCGACCGGCATGCCCTGATCGGTCGCGCGCACCGAGATGGTGCCCGACCGGTTGCTGCTGGACGCCACCGTGACGTTGGGAACCGGGGGTCGGGTCATGCCGTCGGCCTGTAGAAACCGTAGAAGTCCATGCCTGAGTTCTCCGTTCGAATCGAGCTGATCTGGACCGGGTCACCCGCCTCGACCAACTGGCCGTTCCCGATCACCATGGCCACGTGCCCGTCCCAGATCGCGAGGTCGCCGGGCATCAGATCACCGGCCGACACCGGTGTGGCCCCGTTGCCCTGGTCGCAGGCGAGCCGGGGCAGGTCGACGCCCGCCTCGCCATAGGCGTACTTGGTGAGCCCGCTGCAATCCAATCCCGCGCCCGGGCTGTTGCCGCCCCAGACATAGGGCGTGCCCACGGCGCCGATCGCCGACCGGACCGCAGTGGCGGCCTGTTCGTTGGGCGCCTCCACCACGCTGCCGTCGGGCAACGTGATCTTCACGCCCTTGCCGTCGTCGGGCGTGCCCGACGAACCGGTGTCCGGTTTGGGGGTGCCCGTCGTGCCGGGCGTGCCACGGGAACCGCGTGCGGACTGCGACTGCAGCGGTGTGGCCATCGCGGTGCTCAGAAGCGAGCCAGCACCGTTGAGCACGCCGGACGCGGCGGACGCCGCTTGCTGCACGCCCGCGGCGGGGACACCGGCCAGTGCCGGGGTGGTCGGCGGCGGGGTGAGGTCGTTCATCGACGCGGTGTGCGTCTGCAATTCGTTCTGGACCCGGCCGACGACGTTGAGGGCCTGGTTGAGATGGTCGATCGCGGAGCCGACGAGCACCGTCAGACCTTCCGGCGTCGCCAGGACCGGCCCCATGCTCGCCGCGGTGTTCACGAAGGACTGCGCGATGTCGGTGAGATCCTTCTGGCCCGTCTCGACCTCGCCCGCGGCCTGGTTAACGACCGTCGCCATCTCGTTGCCACGATCGGAGATGGTGGCCGCGGAGGTCTGCACGCGCAGCGCCTTGGCGGTGGCCGCGTCGGCCGCCCGGCCGTCCCACGCGGCGTTCATTCCGTTGATGCTGTCGCGGCCCATCTGGTGGATCTGGTCGACCACGGACGAGGTGCTGCGCAGCGCGTCGGTGGGACCGCCCGCGGGCAGCACGCCGCTGCCGAAGCTGGCGAGCAGGTCCAGGATCGGTTGCGCCAGTGCGTTGACATCGATCACAGGCTCACTCCACCTCGGTGGCCGCGTTTCGCAGCGCGCTCGCGTGGGTGGCGTCGGTCTCGGTGAGGACGGCCGCCGCGCCGGTGGCCGCGCCACCCATGCTGGTCAGCACTGCTGAGAGCTGACCGATCGCGGCGACGTGCCCGGCGTGCGCCGCGGCGTAGGCCGCCATGAAGTCACCGCCGATCAGTCCCATGATCGGGCCCAGCAGCGCGGGCTCCGCCGCCGCGGCGCTCACCCCGGCCGCCGCCATCTCACCCGCCATGACGTGAGCGGTCGCGCCGTAGGCCGCAATGCCTTCGGTGTCCGCCGACATCTTCCGCATCAGAGCTTCCCCCATCTGTTGTTCCCAGGCAGAGTACGTCATCCACTTGGTTCGACGCGCGCTGTTCCGGTTCGGTTCCGCCGCTTCGGAAAAAAAGTCCGGTGGCATCCGACGGCGCACCCGTGACCGACTTTATCGTTCCCTCATGCGCACCCTCACCGTGGACCATCCACTCGTCGCCGCCCTGCTCACCACGATGCGGGACGAGCGAACGGCCAATCCGGCTTTCCGTGCCGCACTACGTGATCTGACCGGCATCCTGATCTACGAGGCGCTGCGCGACGCGGAGGTCGAGCGCTTCGAGATCACCACGCCGGTCGCTCCCACCGAAGGCATCCGGCTGGCCCGTCCGCCGCTGCTGGTTCCGGTGCTGCGCGCCGGGCTCGGCATGATCGACGCGGCCGCCGAGCTGATCCCCGACGCCAGAATCGGGTTCGTCGGTCTCGCTCGCGACGAGGACACCCACCTGCCGGTGCCCTACATGGAGTCGCTGCCCGCCGATCTCGCCGGCCTGCCGGTCTTCGTGCTCGACCCGATGCTGGCCACGGGCGGCTCGATGCGGCACACCTTGCAGCTGCTCACGGCCCGCGGCGCCACCGACATCACCGCCGTGTGCGTCGTGGCCGCACCGGAAGGGATTGCGACACTGGCGGACTCGGGACTGCCGGTACGGCTGGTGACCGCCGTCGTCGACTCCGGACTGAACGAGAACGCCTACATCGTGCCCGGTCTCGGCGACGCGGGCGATCGGCAATTCGGCCCGCGCTGAACTCCCGCCGGGCCGCGGTCAGAAGGTCCGGCAGAAGTCACGCAATGCCGAAAGGCGTTCGCGGGCAGCGGCTCGCGCGGCCGGAAGACCGGCGCGCGAGCCCACCGGTTCGACCACCTCCAGGTAGAACTTGAGCTTCGGCTCGGTACCGGAAGGGCGGACGACCACGCGGGACGAAACACCCTCGAAGATCAGCGCGTCGGTCCGCATCCTGCCCCGGACCCGAAGCTGATCGGTGTATTCGACCGGCTCGCCCGCGATCTCGCGCGGCGGGTCGGCCCGCAATCGCTCGACCACGGCGGCCGCGTCGGTGGCCGAGCCGAGCCGCAGCGACACCTGGTCGCCCGCGTGCAGGCCGAATTCGACCGCGTAGTCGTCGAGTTCGTCGTTCAGGCCGCGACCGGCGGCCTTCAACCGGGCCACCAGGTCGGCCACCAGGACAGCGGCGGAGATACCGTCCTTGTCGCGGACCGCCGCCGGGTCGACGCAGTGGCCGATCGCCTCCTCGTAGGCGTAGACCAAGCCGTCGCCCGCGCGGGCCAGCCACTTGAATCCGGTGAGCGTTTCCGCGTAGCGTCCGCCGCGCGCGGGAGCCAGCTTCGACAGCAGCCGCGAGGACACGATCGTCGTCGCCACCAGCGCATCATCCGGGGCGGTGCGCAGCACACAGTCACCCAGGAGCACGCCGGTCTCGTCGCCGCGCAGCATCCGCCAGGTGCCGTCCGGCTGCGGGACGCCCACCGCGCACCGATCCGCGTCGGGGTCCAGTGCGATCGCCACATCGGCGCCGACCCGGGCCGCCGTCGCGAGCAGTAGATCGGCCGCGCCGGGTTCCTCGGGGTTCGGGAACGCGACGGTGGGGAAGTCGGGGTCCGGTGCGAACTGCTCCTCGACCACATGGACGTCGGGAAAACCCGCCGCGCGCAGCGCTTCGACGGCGAGGTCACCGCCGACGCCGTGCAGCGGAGTGAGGGCGATCCGGATACCGGCCCGCTCGCCCGGCCCACCGATCCAGGAGGGTATTTCGGCAACGCGGCGGATATAACGCTGGACCACGTCGTCGTCGGCGGGGACGACCGGCACGCGGTCGATCGGCTCGGCCACCGCCTCGATACAGCGCTCGATCTCGGCGTCGGCCGGGGCGATCAGCTGTGACCCGCCGTCCAGGTAGACCTTGTAGCCGTTGTCGGTGGCCGGGTTGTGCGAGGCGGTGATCTGCACGCCCGCGACCGCGCCCAGCTCACGCACCGCGTACGCGACCACCGGCGTGGGCAGCGGACGCGGCAGCAACGTCACCGGAAAGCCCGCCGCGGCGAAGATCTCCGCGGTCGCCGTCGCGAACTCGGCGGAACCGTGCCTGGCGTCGCGGCCGACGACCACCGTGCCGCCGCCGAGACAGCGGTCGCGCAGCCACGCCACGATTCCCGCGGTCGCCCTGCTCACGGTGGTGACGTTCATGCCGTCCGGGCCCTCGCGCAGCGGCCCGCGCAGACCCGCCGTGCCGAAGCGCAGCATCTACACCCGTTCCAGTACGCCGCGCAGCAGTTTGCCGAGGCGCGGAGCCGCGGCATGGCCTTCGGCGAGCACCTCGGCATGGGACAGATGCGCGCCGGTGACGCCCGCGGCCAGGTTGGTGACCAGCGAGATGCCGAGCAGGCGCGCACCGAGCGCGCGGCAGGCGATGGCTTCCAGCACCGTGGACATGCCGACCAGATCCGCGCCGATCGTGCGCAGCATCCGGATCTCGGCGGGCGTCTCGTACTGCGGCCCCGTGAGGCCCGCGTAGACGCCCTCGGTCAGGCTCGGATCGATCTCCCTGGCCAGCGCCCGCAACTCCGGATCCCAGGCGTCGACCAGGTCGACGAAAGTCGCGCCTGCCAGTGGTGTGCGACCGGTCAAGTTGAGATGGTCGCTGATCAGCACCGGCTCACCGACCCGGAGGCCTGCTCGGATACCGCCCGCGGCATTGGTCAGCACCACGATCTCCGCGCCCGCCGCCACTGCCGCCGACACCGGATGCACCACATCGGCGGGCCGATACCCCTCGTAGAGATGCTGGCGGCCCATCAGCAGCAGCACGTCGTCGTCGTCCACCCGAACGGAATGGAGCACGCCGACATGGCCCTGCGCGGTAGGCGTTCCGAAACCGGGCAGCTCCGGCATCGGCACCGACGCCCGCGGCGCCCCGATCTCCGCGGCCGCGTCCTGCCAGCCGGACCCCAGCACCACCGCGACCCGGTGGCGTGACACTCCCGTACGTTCGGCGATCGCCTCGGCGGCCTGTTCGGCAAGCATGATCGTCACCATAGCTGTGTTTGATTTGCCGCGCCTTCGGCGCGGCGTGTTCGCGGCCCCTTGGTGGCTCGCGTTTGCGCGACCGCCGCTTGCTCCTTCGTCGCCTACGCGACGGCCGCGCAAACGCGAGCCGGGCCGCGAACGGAACATGCTCGGTCTGGCTTCGCTCGAAACCGGGAGTTGAGGTGCGCTGGGTGCGTGGGGGCGCGAGTTTTGGGCATCGTGCACGCGGTTCGTTGGGGTTCGGCGGTTGTTCCGTCGACCGGTGATTGGTCGCGGACGTGGTGAACGTGAGGCGGTCCGGGGGACGGCGGATGCTCGGTCTGGCTTCGCTCGAAACCGGGAGTTGAGGTGCGCTGGGGCGTTGATATGCGAGCTCTTGGCACTGTGCGCGCGGATCCACCGGCTGGTCGTGAGGTCGATCGGTGCCGTGGCTGTTCACGCGGCGGGCGGGGACTCGGACGCTGAGTGGACTGTGTTTGGGTTGGTCTGCATTTGCGATGGACGGTGCTTCGGTCCCGCTTCGCTCGAACCGGGAGTCGGGTGCGCTGGGAGAGGGTGGAGTGTTCGACGGCGACCCCTACCCGCGAGTAGGGGTCGCCGTCGGTGCCCGATACGCTGCACGGCATGCCGTATCTGGAACGCCACGGGGAAGTGTTCGTCGTCTACCTCGGCGCCGAGGGACAGACGGACAGCGAGAACCGTTTTCACCCGGACTGGATCGACGCCTTCCACGGACTGCTGGACGAGGTCGAGAGCTCCGAGGGGCCTGCCGCGCTGGTGACGACCGCGACCGGGAAGTTCTTCAGCAACGGTCTGGACACCGATTGGCTGTTCGGCAATCTGGACAAGATGCACGGTTACCTCGACCGCGTGCACTCGCTCTACACCCGCCTGCTCGCCTTCCCGCTGCCCACCGTCGCGGCGATCAACGGCCATGCCTTCGGAGCGGGCGCCATGCTGGCGACTTCGCACGACTTCCGGGTGATGCGCGCCGATCGCGGCTTCTACTGCCTGCCCGAGGTACACCTCGGGATGCCCTTCACCATCGGGATGAACGCCCTGCTCACCGAGCGGCTGTCCAACCAGGTCTGCGTGCAGGCGATGACCACCGGCCACCGCTACCCGGCCGACGAGGCGATCGCCGCGGGTATCGCCGACGCCAAGGCCGACGCCGCCGAGTTGCTCGCCACCGCGATCGAGCGGGCCGCGGCACTGGCGAGCAACCGCAAGCCCAACCTCCCCGTGATCAAGCGCGCCCTGCACGCGAAGGCCCTGGCCGGCCTCGCCGTCGCGACCACTCCGGAAAACCTGGCGTTCGCCGCGAGCTGACCCGCCGCACGCCGACGGCGGAGCCCGTCTCCGCCCGCCCGCTCACTCCGCTGGCTGCGTCTGCGAGGTAGTCGCTGCGGCCCCCATCCGGCCACCCGCCGCCGCCACGCGGCGAACTATGTGGTGGCGGTCCCCGCGATGCCGCCCACCCCAGGTGCCTGCGACGCGAGAGCCGCGTATGTACCCAGGTGCCTGCGACGCGAGAGCCGCGTATGTACCCAGGTGCCTGCGACGCGTGAACCGCGTATGTACCCAGGTGCCTGTCGGCGGTCCAGCCACCGAGTACGACGATGACGCCTTGTAATCGGCGGGCCAGGGTTCGCAGCGGTCACTCCTACGCGCTCAGCGCACCGCAACTCCCGGTTTCGAGCGAAGCGAGACCGAGCATGTTCCGTTCGCGGCCCGGCTCGCGTTTGCGCGGCCGTCGCGTAGGCGACGAAGGAGCAAGCGGCGG
>NZ_JBVJAP010000010.1:0-289944 GCF_055590505.1 Nocardia sp. NPDC041819
GCGACAGCAACCTCAGGAGTCAAGCCACCCGGTCCGCTACGGCACGCTACGGGCAGCTACCCCGACGACGAACCGCTGGCAGACATATAAGTCGGAACCTCAGAAACGGTCGAACTCTCGTGGTGGGCGTGGTGCCGCCGCAACCATGGTTCAGCGATCCGACGCTTGTATCGCCATGCCGAACTCGACAGGTTGATCCACCCGCCGGAAAACCCCGCAGCCAGAGTGTCCAAACCGCGCCACGTGTCCAGTTCGCGGCACGCGCTGTCGCTCGAGCAGATACATGATCTCGGGCGCGTGGCTTCGGAGACTGGAAACGATCGACCGCTCGACGCACTGATACTACGCTTCCTCATCGAAACGGCTTGTCGCCGTTGCGGTCTCGCCCGCCTCGCCATTGAAGACCTCAATGTGGGCGACTGCCTCGTGCGACTCCGCGAGAAGGGAGGCACGGTGCGATGGCAGCCGATGTCCCCCACTCTGATGCAAAGAGTGCTCGAGCACATCGAAGCCCGGGCGGACCGGAAACGACCGAGCAAGTCCTTCGTTACCACGACGGAAGGCCAGTGGGACCGGTGAGCCTCATCCCCTCCTGCCGAACGCCCTACGCCACCCCCTCTCCCCAGCCACCGGCAACCATCCAGCGAGTCCGAACCTCGAGGTAACCTGACGCACTATGAATCCACATACGTGGCGGATTCGCTGCCAAATCGGTGTTCTAAGCTGGAATCGACGGCCTATGCCCTGGCAGTAGGGAGCGGATGAACATCGCCAAAGCGTCTCAGCCGGAATACCGGCAGGCCTGCTTCGCCGATATCGAGGACATCGCGGCCATCGAGGCCGAGGTGTTCGCCGAGCCGTACCTGTATCTGATGCTGCGCCAGCTGTTCGACCTGCACGGATCCGAATGGCTGGTCGCCGAGGTGGAAGGCACCGTGATCGGTTACGCGCTGACGCTGGAGAAGTCCGGCCGGGCATTGCTGTTCACCTTCGCCGTGGCCAAGAGGTACCAGGGCGAAGGGTATGGCCACGCCCTGCTGACCCGCACCTTGCAGACCTGCCGGAAGATCGGCGCCGAGGTGGTGTATCTGACCGTGCGGCCGGACAACCGGCTGGCCGGCAACCTGTTCAAGCGCGCGGGATTCGAATTCGTCGAGCACGACGACCGGTACTTCGGGCCGGGCGAGCCGCGAGACGTTTTCGAGTACCGGCTGAAGGGCCGCCCGCTAGACTCGTGACATGGGGGAGATTTCGCCCTTCGTCGCATCCGTCTCGACCCGGATCACAAGGCGCGCGGACGAATACACCGCCGAGATCGATCGGGGTGACCGCCCCGAGCAGGCCGAGCTGGAGCGGTTCACCGCGCATGCCGAGGCGATCCTCGCCGACTACGACCCGCCCAGTGCGCGGCGTCATTCCGACTCGCTGGTCTTCCGGCACCTGTACGCGGCCGCGCGGCAACCGGCGCCCGACGAGGCGGACTGGCGGGTGCCGAGCGCGATCACGGCGGCGCTGCTGGCCGCCGAGGTCGAATTCCGTGGTCCGTTGCGGCTGAGCAGCCGGCAGAACACCATGCTGGCCGAGGAGTACGAACGGCTGGGTGCACAACTCTCGGCGGCCGGATTGCCCGCTCATGCGGCGCTGGCCTACCGGAGGGGGGCCGCGCTGTACCGGATGAACGAGGACGACGAGGCGCAGGACCGCTGCGGTCTGCGGTTGGCCCGGGCCAGCACCCTCGCGTTGCCGCGGGGTCCACGGCGCTGGCCGGGGCAACTGTCCTACGTCCTGTGCGGCTACGGTTACCGGCCGTTCTGGCTGCTCGGCTGGGTGGCCGTGCAGCTGGTGCTGTTCACCGTCGCCGCTCTGCTGCTGAGCGGCAATTCCTCACCGGCTGCCACCGTCTACACGTGCGTGACCGGCTTCATCAATCCACTCGGCCCCGGTGACACGGAGAATCTGCGCCCGGCCGCCCGGCCGCTGTTCGCCGTCGAAGCGTGGGCGGGCACGGTATCGATGTCGGTGTTCTTCGCGCTGCTGGTGCGCAAATGGTTCCGGATGTAGCCGGAGCGGTCGCTACCATTCGGTGTCGAGTTCTTTGTGCCGCAATGCGTTCAGTGTCGCGACGGCGATCCGGTTCTGTAGCTGGGCGACGAGCGCGTTCCACTGACGGGACAAACCGGGATCGACCTGAAGCTCGCGCCACAACGCACGCATCGACGCCGGGGTGTGGGCTCCGGGCATCCACAGCCCGGCGAGATCCTCGAGCACCGGGGCCAGAATGTCGGTGCGTTCCCGGCTGTGCGAGGGGAAGCGCTGGGCCTCCGCCAGCACGGCGGTGACGACAGTCAGCAGCCAGTCGTGCGCGGCCAGATCCTCACAGAACCGTTGCGCGGCATCCAGGTCCGCCTCGTCGCGCACGATCAACCGGACGGTGCGGAGGGTGGCGTCGTCCAGGTGCAGGGCGGCGGCGGGGCCCACGCTGCCCCCGATCCGGGCCGTCCAGCGCAGCCGGGTGGTTCCCGTCCGCACCGGCGGCGTCTGGTCCAGCCTGGGGTCGGCGCGCAGGCGAGTCAGCAGGCGTTCGCTGATCGAGGCCAGATCCAGTGTGTCGACGTCGGCCCGGCCGGTGAGGAACCCCTCGGCCAGAGCCGCACCGGCGGTGGCTCTTTCGGGGATGCGGCTGATGACTTCGGTCATGCCCTTCTGACTGAGGTAGTGCGACCAGGTCTGTCTGCGTCGGCCTGCCGCGCGCACCACCCGGGTGCACGCGGTGGATTGCAGCACGCGTCCGCCGGACAGGACCGCGCTGGTGGCCACGGTTCCGACGATGTGCGCGGTCTGCTCGCCCAAGGCCAGATCACAGTCGACGCCCACCGCGGTGGTCGGCGAGACCGCCAGCGTGCCCGGCCGCTCCCGCCAGCGCACCGTGCAGCCCGGCATGAGCGCCAGCAGATCGCAGGCCTCCGCGCCGGTCAGCGCGGTCGACGACGGCAGCAGGCAGGTGCGCACTTCACCGAGGACGACCAGAGGCGTGGTCGCGGCCATGTCAGGCCCCGTCGAGCAGCAGGTGGGAGAGCCGATCGCTGACCTTGCGCGGCACCGGCACCGGCGGCACCTCGCCCGCGCCGCGGGTGATGGTCTGCTCGACCACGTCGTCGTCGAGGTCGAGGTGGTCGAGCACCAGCCGCACGGCGTGCTCGATGCCGATGTACCGCTTGGGCAGCATCGACAGCGTCTTGTAGGCGGCGAACGGCGCGGCGGACGGATTGAGCTGCACCACCGGCGGCAGGTCGGACCAGCGCCGTGGCGCGAGATCCTCGCGGCGCCACGGTTGCGGATCCGCCACGGCGCCACCGTGGTAGCGCAGCATGCCGAGCCGCAGCAGATGCCAGACGGCGGCCAGGAACGGGCACGACCAACGAGTGACCGTCACCCCGTCGACGACGTGCTTGCTCCACAACTCCACGTCGAGGAAGATCGAATGCTCCCGGCGGCCGAACTCCTCCGGTGGCCGATAGGTACGCCGGCGCATGGCTTGATTGTGCTCGTCCTCCGAGGACCGGCGTCCGTTGCACAGCCAGCCCGATTCCGCGGTCGGTGGCCTGCGGCCGGTACTCGGCGGCGCGGGCTCGGCGACGATGCGCGCGGCCACCATCTCCGCCACGGGAATCGGCTCACCGATCGCCACACCTTCGACGAACTTCGAGGCCCGCCAGCAGCCGGACTCGCGCGCCAGGTAGTCGATGACCAGTCCGGATTCCTCCGCGGCGTCCAGCAGCTTGGTGAGGATGGCGGAGGGATCGGTGTCGGGATGGAAGTAGTCGTCGATCAGATAGCAGGTGCTCACGCGGGCGTTCGGGCCGAACTGCACCTTGGCCGACTCGATGAAGGCCGACACCAGGGGCACGATGCGGCGGAACTCCGCGGTGACCCGCTCGATATCGGAGGTGATCTCGTTGAGGTAGAAGTGCCCGACCTCGATAGATAAGTGCGACAACGGAACCGAAGCGATCCGAGGCTGCTCGGTCGCCTCGCTGTAGCCCTGTGTATCCCGCATCTACAGCCTCTCCCACGTGGCGATGTCGACCAGTCGGCGAGCCAGTTCGGCATAGGCCAGCGCGGTCTCGGCGTTGGCGATCTGGGCGTTCACGTCGGCGTCGAGGATGAGCTGCTCGCGCCGCTGCAACACCGGTTCCATCGGGGTGTCGCCCAGCTTCGCCGTCGCGCCGAGCCGTTTGGCGGTGGCCAGCCGCCGCAACGCGGTGTCCTGCTCTTGCAGCCACGCCGCCTGCGCCGGGCGCTGGGCCACCCCGTCCCAGTTGGCGTCGGGCACGGCGGTGCGCACATAACGCACCGAGCCGAGCAACTCCTCCGGGTCGTGGCCGCATTCGGCGCCCGCCTTCAGCAGACCGTGCGGGCCGTACACCAGACCGGCGGCGGCCACGATGTGCTGGCGAGTCCAGCGGTGGAAGATCAGCCAGCGGGCGGTGCGCCTGCGCAGTTGCGGCAACGCGGTGGCCTGTAGAGCGATCTGCAGGGCGGCCGACCGGCCCGCGCTGAGATCCACGATCACCACGCGGAACTCCTGATCCAGCGCCACCAGCAGTTCCGCGCAGCGCTCCACCACGGCGTCGTCACCGGTGAGGAATTCGGCGCCGCCCTCGTCGCCGGGCAGCAGTACCAACCGGCCGGAGTTGGGACCGATCCGGCGCAGGTCCGGCCGATCGGTCGCCGCGCCCACGTCGACGCGGGCCACGGTTCCGCTCTCGCCGAGCAGGTAGGAATGCACGCCGCCGCGCGGCACGCCGCGTTCGGCCGCACCGATCTCGAACAGCGCACCAGCGGTGGGCGAGCCGAGGTCGAAGTCGGCGTAGGCCACGTCGAGGCCGGAAAGGCACAGCCGGTAGGCGATGTTGCAACTGGTCACCGAGCGTCCGGTGCCGCCCTTGTCGGAGGTGGAGAACACCAGCATGCCTGCCCCTACCGCGTCGCGTCCCGGCGGGCGTACGCCAGTTCGTCGAGCTGGACCAACGCCTGGGTGGCGAGGCTGTACGCGGTGCCTGGACGCTCGCGCAGCACCCGGCGGGCTCGGTCGAGCGATTGCCGGATCCGGTTGACCGCGGCCTGTTTCGGCGAGAAGTCCTGGCCCTCGACCTCCAGTTCCTCCTGATTGAGCAGATGTTCGGCCTCACTGAGCAGGTCCACCGCGCGGGCGACCATCGCCTGGGGGGCCAGCGGGGGTTGCTCGAAGGTGCTGTACGCGATGACCAGGCACTCCATCATCCGCTCGGTGACGAACCAGGACGGCCCTTCCAGCCGTGTGTCCGCCGCGCCGACCACCCGGCCGATGTCGTCCCACAGGCCGATCACCGGGCCGTCGCGCAGCACTCGCTGGTCGAGATGATCCATCGCGGCCTCGGCCAGCGCCATCAGCCGGTCGCGGGTGTCCACGTCGGTGCGCAGGCGCGCGGCCTGCAGGCAACGTTTGAGCAGCATGGTCGCGAAATCCGGCACATACCAGACCAATTGGGTTCCCTCGGCGGCGTCCTCGCTGCCCGCCAGGTTGAGGCGCACACCCGGATAGTGCAGCGGCGCTGCGGGATCACCCACGGTGAACCGGCTGGTGATGCGTCCGCGGCGGGCCAACTGGTCGAGCACCGCCACCGTGCGGGTCAGATCCTCGGTGCTCTCCCGGTAGACCAGGTCCTGGATCAGCATGGCGGTGACCACGAGACTGAAATACTCCGATTCCTCACCGTCGGCGGTGCGCCACGGGATGTCCTCCAGCGGCCAGCGGCCGTTGCCGAAGCGAGCGACCCTCGACCAGTAGTTGCGGGTCAGCTCGAAGCGCAGTTGCAGCGCGTCGGCGAGAGTGCGCTGCTCGTCGGTCAGCAGATCGAGTTCCCGGATGCGCTGCGACGACAGGTCGATGATGCCGTCGAGGGCGACAGCGGTGAAATACAGGTACGGACGGGGCTCGGCGTGCCCGATCGCGCTGCTGACCCGGCCCGGCACGAGGTCGATGGGTTCGGCGCTGCGCACGATGCCCCAGCTCCAGCCGCATTCGAACAGCCGCCCGTCGTCGGCGATATCGACCTCGGTGGTCTGGCTGAGCCTGACCTCGTTGGCCGCCTGCACCCGTAGGCGTTCCAGCTGGGCCGACAGCCGTTCGATGATCTCGTCGGGCGGCGTGCGGGTCTGGTTGAGCATGTAGATGATCGACTGCCCGAACTCGGTGGTCGGCTCCGGTGTGTGGATGACGAAACTGCGGACCAGGCCCGCCATCGCGGCGGTGAGCCGCGCGCTGACCAGCTCGATCACCGCGGGGATCCGCGCGCGCAATTGCCGGGCCTCCAGCCGGACCTCGCCGCTGACGAAGCGAAGGAATCCGCGCAGGAACCGCAGCGCCGCGATGCACAGGCTCAGCGACATCGAGTAGGAGTCGACCACCTCCACCGCCGATTGCGCGTCGGTGAGCGTGCCGCCGTCGCCGGAGCGCAGGTAGGAGCCGCTGGCGAAGACCGGCTCGCCATCGGGTCCGGTGTAGCGGCGCAGATATTCTTCCACCAGGGCGACCAGAACCCCACCGATGCGCGTCTCCTCGCCGAACGGGGCGAGCGCGGACCTGACGTCGGGACTCATGTCGTTCGGTTGGTCCAGCGCGAACGCTTCGATCTCGGTCGCGGGATACAACAGGCAGAGCAGCTGCTCGGCGTCGCTGATGGAATTGGCGCCGTCGCGTCCGCCCCAGATCCACGTTCCGTCCGGATAGGAACAGGCGAGCACCGCTCGCCACAGCTCGAGCAACTGCTGCCTCGGCCGAATCCTCATCTGCTGTCGGACCTCGCCCCCGCGTTCGACCGGCCGCGCCGGACGTCGTTACATAGAGTGTGCCCCGCGGATGTTCACTTGGCCAAGCACAGTTTACGGGGGCACGGTTTGCTACGAGATGTCTTGCGGGCCATGTTCTTCGCGATCACGCGGCGAGAACGATCGCGGCCTGCGATCCGGCGTCACTCCCGTCCCGCGGTGAGGGTGGTGATCACCGCCCGGAACTCCGCGGTCTGGAAGGACAGATCCTCCGCGGTGGTCGCGTAGTCCAGGGTTGCCAGCACCGCGCGTTCCAAGTGCAGGTTCAGCAGGCGCTTGGTGCTCTCGACCGCTTGGCGTGGCAATTCCAGGATGCGTTTCGCGCAGGACAGCGCCTCGGTGCGCGGATCGGCGACCACGTGGTTGACCAAGCCCATCTCGCGGGCCCGCGCGGCGGGGATCTTCGCGCCGGTGAGCGCGTACTCCTTGGCCAGCAGCAGGCTGGTGTGCAGCGGCCAGGTCAGCGGGCCACCGTCCGCGGCGACCAGGCCGACCTGGACATGCGGGTCCTTCAGGTAGGCGGTCTCGGCGATGTAGGCGATGTCGCTCAGCGCGACCAGGCTGCAGCCGAGGCCCACCGCGGGACCGTTCACCGCCGCCACCACCGGCACCCGGCACCGGGCCATGCCGAGCACGATGTCGCGGCCGTGCGCGATCGTCTCGGCGCGCAGCTCGGCATCGCTGCCCAGCTCGGCGAGATAGGCGAAGTCCCCGCCCGCCGAGAACGCCTTGCCCGCGCCGGTGAGCACCGCGACGCGCGCCTCCCGGTCGTCGGACAGGCGGGGCCAGAGCCGGGCCAGACCGGTGTGCAGGTCGTCGTTGACGGCGTTGAGCGCGTCGGGCCGGTTGAGCGTGATGATGCGGATCGGTCCGTCGGCTTCGACGTGGATCTCTTCCGGCAAGTCGTACATGGTCAAACTCCTAATCCGAGGATGCGCGAGGCGATGATGTTCTTCTGGATCTGCGAGGTGCCGCCCATGACGCTCTGGGCGCGGCTGTAGAAGTAGCTGCCGAGCAGTTCCGGATCGTCCGTACCGCCGACGGCAAGCGCGGCGTGCCCGACCGACTGGTCCACCCAGGTCATGAGCAGTTTGTCCAGGGATCCGTCGGGGCCGTGCACCACGCCGTCCAGCTGTTCGGACAGCCGCCGCCGCACGTGCAAGCGCAGCATCTCGGTCTGCACCGCCGCCCAGGACAGTTCCTCCGGCGCGCGACCGTCGAGCCGGGAAGCCAACTCGCGCACCAGTTTTCCGTAACGGGCCGCGTACCCGAGGGTGGACGGCTCGCGTTCGTGCCCGACGACGGTCATCGCCAGCTTCCAGCCGTCACCGGGCTCGCCGACCATCTGATCGGCGGGCACCGTCGCACCGTCGAAGAGCACTTGCCCGAACTCCCTGGTGACACCGCTGATCATGGCCAGCGGCCGCTGCTGCACGCCGGGCTGGGCCATGGCGATCACGAACGCCGAGATGCCTTTGTGCCGTGGCGCGTGCGGGTCGGTCCTGGCCAGCAGCAGGCACCAGTCGGCGATGTCGGAGTAGCTGGTCCAGATCTTGTGGCCGTGCACCACGTAGTGGTCGCCGTCGCGGGTCGCGGTAGTGCGCAGCGCGGCGAGGTCGGAGCCCGCACCCGGCTCGCTGAAGCCCTGGCACCAGCGCTGGGTGCCGTCGATCATCCCGGGCAGGAAGCGCCGCTGCAGTTCCTTGCCGCCGTGGCGGCCCAAGCCCTGCACGAGGTAGCCGAGGCTGGGGCGCGGCGGCGCGCCGGCGAGCGCGAGTTCCTCGTCCACGATCACGTCGTAGACCGGGGGCAGCTCGTGTCCGCCGAATTCCTTCGGCCAGGACAAGCCGAAGAATCCCGCCGCGTACAGCGCGCGATGCCATTCGCCCTGGCGCGCCCAGTAGTCGTCGCCCGAAGTCGGGAACTTCCCGGCCGTCTCGGCCAGCCAGGCGCGCAGCCGCGCGCGGAATTCGGCCTCCTGCGATGAATCACGAAAGTCCAAGGTCGATCTCCTCCAGGCGGACGGGGAACAGTTCGGTCGAGACCAGCGCGCGCCGCAGGTAGACGTGGGCGAGGCACTCCCACGTGTTGCCGATGCCGCCGTGCACCTGGATCGAGGTCTCGCAGACGGTGCGGGCGGCCCGTGCGGTGTAGACCTTGGCGATCCGCGCGGCCTGTAGTGCTTGCGCCGGAGCCAATTCGTCGACCGCCCAGGCCGCGTGCCGCAGCACGCTGATCGCCCCTTCGATCAGCGCTTGGTTCTCGGCCAGCAGATGCGCCACGGCTTGGTAGGACCCGATCGCGCGGCCGTACTGCTCGCGGACCTTCGCGTACTCGACGGCGAGATCGTGCGCGCCGCGGGCGGCGCCGAGCAGGTCGGCGGTGGTCGCGGTGAGGGCCAGCGCGTGCCATCGGGTGGCCTCCTCGGCCGCGAGTTCCCCGACGTGCCTGCGCTCGTCCGCGACCGTCGCGGTGCGCCGGGTCAGATCCGCGCCGGGCAGTGTGGCACCCAGTGGTGCGGCCAGGACCTGCTCGCCGGCGACGAGCAGCGCTCCTTCGCCGCCGCGCGCGTCGACGGCGCGGTCGCCGACCGCGATCGTCCACCCGCGATCGTCGGCGCCGCACCGCCTGCGCAGGTCGTCGGCGAGCACCGGGCCGAGGAAGGCGACGTCGACCAGACCGCGGCCGAACTCCTCGGCCACGATCGCGACCTCGACCCCGGAGGCGCCGTCGGTGCGCAGGGCGCGCCAGCCGGTGGCCGCGACCGTTCGTTCCAGGCGCGCGAGGCGGTGCTCGTCGTCGAGACCCGCGACCGACCCTGGGCCGAGGTCGTCGGCCAATTTCGCCGCGACATCGCGCAATTGCCGCTGTTCACTCGTCAAACGGACGTCCATAGCGCTCCTCGAGTACTCGGCGCAGCGCCTTGCCCGAGGGCAGGCGCGGGATCTCGGGCACGAACACGACGCGGCGCGGCCGCTTGTACCGGGCCAGGCGCTCGCCGACCAGGGCGATCAACTCGTCGGCGGTGACCGACTCCGCGCAGGCGACCGCCGCGACGATCGCCTCGCCGTCCGCGGCATCGGGCTCACCGAACACGGCGCAGTCGGTGACCTTCGGGTGATCGTGCAGCACGCCTTCGATCTCGGCGGGCGCCACTTGGAAACCGCGGACCTTGATCATTTCCTTGGCCCGGTCGGTGAGCCGGATCCAGCCTTCGTCGTCGACACAACCGACGTCGCCGGTGCGGTACCAGCCCTCGTCGAAGGCGCCGGCGGTCTCCTCGGCGGGCAGGTACCCGGCCATCACCGACTCCGCGAGGCATTGGATCTCGCCGATCTCCCCGGGCGGCAGGACTTCTCCGGTGTCCAGCGCGACCACCCGTACGCGCACGCCGGGTGCGGCCTTGCCCACCGTGTCCAGCCGCGCGTCCTCCAGCGGGTTGCACGCGATCACCGGTAACTCGCTCGCACCGTAGGCGGGCAACCAGCGAACCCCCGTGCGCCGGGTGACGGTCTCGGCCACACCGACCGTCACCGGCGTCGCGCCCCACATGATGTAGCGCAGCGAACCGAGGTCGTAGGACTCGAGCCGCGGGTGCCCGGCGAGGGCGAGAGCGATGGGCGCGACGGCCATCTCGACGGTGATCCGGTCGTCTTGGATGCAGCCGAGCATCGTCTCCAGGTCGAAGCGGCGGTGCAGGCGCATCCACGCACCCGTTCGCAGCGCGGTCACGATGTTGAGCAGCCCCAGGATGTGCGAGGGCGGCGTGGCGATCTGGATCCGGTCGCTCGCGGTGAGGCCGAGAACCTCGGTCCACTGGCGCACCGCGACCGCCAGCGACGCGTGGGTGTGCCGCACCGCCTTCGGCATTCCCGTGGTGCCCGAACTGAACACCAGCACGGCGTCCGAAGCGGGGTCCGGCGGCGCATCGCCGCGACGGGCGGGGACGATCGGCGCGTCCAGGTGCCGCATCGGCAGCACCTCGGCCAGCACCGGATTGTCGCCGACGCCCTGGCTCGGCCCGGCGACCGCCACCGCGTGC
The DNA here is from genome assembly GCF_055590505.1 of Nocardia sp. NPDC041819. Classification (NCBI taxonomy): domain Bacteria; kingdom Bacillati; phylum Actinomycetota; class Actinomycetes; order Mycobacteriales; family Nocardiaceae; genus Nocardia; species Nocardia sp. NPDC041819. The sequence continues at coordinate 10,913 of NZ_JBVJAP010000010.1, forward strand.
GCGACCTCGTCGTGCTTCCACGCCGGACTGATCAGCACCGCCGCGGCGCCCAGCCGCCAGATGGCCAGCACCGCGACGACGAACTCCGGCCGGTTCGACGACATGAGCGCGACGCGGTCTGCGGCGCGCACTCCGCGCTCGGCCAGTTCGGTCGCCAGACCGGCCGCGAGATCGTCGAGTTCGGTCCTCGTGTAGGCCCGCCCCTCGAAGACGAGCGCGCTCGAAGCGGTGGTCGAGAACATTTGAGAGATCCCGTCTCGTGAGTGAGAATATAATTCTCATTCGGATAGAATCTTCATACCAGGAGGACGCGGTCCATGGCGAGACCCTCTTTGTTCCAGCGCGTGACCGTGACCCGGATCGTGAAGGAGAGCGCCGACGCGCGCACGTTCGTGCTCGCGCCGCACGACAGGCCGATCCCCTACCGCGCCGGACAGTTCTGCACGTTCAAGATCGCCGTGAACGGGACGGAGCTGTTCCGGTCGTACTCGATGTCCAGCGCGCCGGAGACCGACGGCGAATTGATGACGACGGTCAAGCGGGTGCCGGGCGGAGCCGTGTCGAATTGGATGCACGACCATCTCTCCGAGGGCGACGAGGTGGAGATGACCAAGGCGGCGGGGCGGTTCTGCCTGCGCGAGACCGACGTGCCGCTGCTGGGCTTCAGCGGTGGCAGCGGCATCACGCCGATCTTGTCGCTCACCAAGTGCGCGTTGGCCACCACGCGGCGGCGGGTCCGGCTGCTATGCGCGGACCGCGACGCGGATTCGATGATCTTCGAGGCAATTTTGACCGAACTGGCGCGGCGCTACCCGGACCGGCTCGAGGTGGTCCGGCACTTGGACGCCGAGGGCGGCTTCCTCGACGCCACGGCGGTGCGCGCCTTCGTCGGGACCGATGGCCACGCCGATCACTACGTCTGCGGACCCGAGGCGTTCATGGAGATGGTCGATCTGGCGCTGCCGGGTCCGGGGGTGGTGTTCAGCGAGCGGTTCGGTGCGCCCGCGCCCCTTCCCGACGCCGTGGACGACGCCCCGGCCGACAGCGTGACCCGCCCGTCGACGGCTCCTTCCGCACCGCCCACGGCGGCGGGCACCGTGACGATCATCCTCAACGGCAGGAAGAAGACGGTGCCACGCAAGAACGGCGAGACGCTGCTGGAGAGCGCACGCCGGGGCGGGCTGACGCCGCCGTTCTCCTGCGAGGCGGGCAACTGCGCCACCTGCATCGCCAAAGTGACCGCGGGAAGCGCGACCCTGCGCCAGAACAACGCGCTCACCGACGACGAACTCGATGACGGCTATGTGCTCACCTGCCAGGCCGTCCCGGACACCGACTCGATCACCGTCGACTACGAGTGAGCGGCGAGGCGGGTCCCGCGCAGCGCGCCGCGTCGAGTCGGCCCGATTATTCGGCGCACGGTGCGCAATTTACGCAGCGTCACAGCATGATTCGTGGTGAATTCCATACGTCCACGATCGGTTCACATGTTCTCACGCGCGCCCGGGCGACAGCTGCGACGGGGATAACGGCCGGGCTGCGGGCGCGGGGTGCCGATGCTGGTGCCGGTCGCCCCTACCGAATCCGGCGTCGCGCTTTTCAGCCCCCGTGCTGGCCCAGTAGAGGCGGCGGCGCGTACTGCGGCTCATAGCCCGCGATCCGGATCGGGCTGCCGACGAGCCGGAAGTCCCCCGCCGTCACCACGGCCTCCGGGCTTGCCTCCAGCGCCTCCGGCAGGTCACGGACCGCGGCGGCGGGAATTCCGAGCGGCCGCAGCCGCGCTTCCCATCCGGTCGCGGTGTCGGCCGCGAGGGCGGCGGTCACCGCCGCCAGCACCTGCACGCGACGGGCGACCCGGTCGGCCATCAGCTCGAACCCGTCGACACCCGCCTCCGCGGCGAAGGTCTTCCAGAAGCCGTCGTGGGTCACGAACAGCGCGAGATAGCCGTCGGCGGTCGGGAAGATCTGCGCGGGAACGTAATACGAGTGCGCGCCGAACGGGCGGCGCTGCGGCCGCTTCCCCTCGTTGAGGTAGGCGGCCGCGTGATAGTTCAGCTGCGAGAGCATGACCTCGTACAGCGACACGTCGATCTGGCCGCCACGACCGGAGACGATCTGGGCCAGCAGTCCCAGCGCGGCCGTCAGACCGGTCGAGTTGTCCGCCGAGGAGTATCCCGGCAGCGTCGGCGGACCCGCGGGATCACCGGTGAGGGCGGCGATCCCGGCCGCCGCCTGGATCACGTAGTCGAAGGCCGGATCGTCGCCGCCGTAGAGGCCGTAGCCGGTGATCGCGACACAGACGATCTTCTCGTTCCACCGGCGCAACGCCTCGTAGGTCAGACCGAGCCGCCGGATCGCGGAGGGTTTGAGGTTCACCAGCAGCGCGTGTGACCCGGCGACGAGTTCGCCGAGCCGCGCTTGTCCCTGCTCGGTGCTCAATTCCACGCGGATACTGCGTTTTCCGCGGTTCAGGCTGGCGAAGTAGCTGTCGCTCACCTGACGGGAGATGTCGCCGCACGCCGGTTCCAGTTTGGTGACTTCCGCGCCCAGATCGGCGAGCATCATGGTGGCGTAGGGGCCTGCCAGCATGGTCCCCACCTCCAGGATCCGGATCCCGGCCAGCGGCCCCGCTCCCGCAGGACTCACCGCGACGCCCTGGCGAGTTCGGCGATCATCTCCCGCGTGCGCTGCTTGGACGCCACCAGTTCGTCCCGGGTTTCGCCGATCGGCAGCAGCCGCACCGAGACATCCGTGGCGCCCGCCTCCGCGTAGCGGCGCAATCCGGCCGCGATCTGCGCTTCGTCGCCGGCCAAGCACAGGTCGCCGATGTCACGGGCGTCGCCTTGGTCGAGCAACCGTTGATAGTTGGGGGAGATCTCGGCCTCGCCCAGAATGCGATTGGCCCGCTCGCGCGCCTCGTCCACCCGGCCGGGCTCGCACAGGCACACCGGCAGTCCGGCGACCACACGCGGAGCCGGACGGCCCGCATCGGCCGCCGCTTTGCTGATCTTCGGGACGACATGATCGGCGATCGCGCGCGCGTCGGCCATCCAGAGCACGGTGCCGTCGGCTTGCTCGCCCGCGATGCGCAGCATCACCGGTCCCAACGCGGCGACCAGCACCGGCACGGGCGCCACCGGCCCGAGATCGAGCGGGTTGTGCACGGCGAACGTCGCGTTCTGCACGTCCACCTGGCCCGGCCCGCGCAATCCAGCGTGCAGCACCTCGAGGTAGTCGCGGGTGTAGGCGGCCGGTTTGTCATAGGGAAGGCCGAGCATGTCTCGCACGATCCAGTGATGCGACGGGCCCACGCCCAGCGCCAACCTGCCTCCGGCCGCGGCATGCGCCGAAAGCGCCTGCCGCGCCAAGGCGATCGGATGCTGCGTCTGTAAGGGCACGACCGCGGTGCCCAGCTCGATCCGGGAAGTGCGCAGCCCCATCGCGGCGATCGTGATCAGCGCGTCGAAATCGGTGGGGATCTGCGGGATCCACGCCGTGTCCATTCCCGCGGACTCGGCCCACTCGATGTCGCGCAGCATCCGTTCGAGCTTGCGCCCGGAGTCCCCTTTCTCCGGCCCGATCATCACTCCGATGCGCACGATTCCTCCAAGCTGTCCGAAGTCGGCACCCGCCCGGTCATGGGGCCGGGTGCCCGGTCAACGCGCGGATCTCGGTGACGAGCGTCTCCAGCGGAGTGCTCGTCGGAAAGACCGCTGCCGCACCGGCTTCCAGTAGCCGCGGCACGTCCGCCTGCGGGATGGTTCCACCGACCACCACCGCGATGTCGCCCGCGTCGGCGGCGCGCAACGCCTCCACCACCCTGGTGGTGAGCGCGACGTGCGCCCCGGAGAGAATGCTCAGGCCGACGACGGCCACATCCTCTTGCAGCGCGATGGCGACGATGTCCTCCACACGCTGGCGGATTCCGGTGTAGATGACCTCGAATCCGGCGTCGCGCAGCGTACGGGCGACGATCTTGGCTCCGCGATCGTGCCCGTCCAGGCCCGGTTTGGCGACCAGCACACGAGCGGGCATCAGAACACCACCGGCTGCTGGAATTCGCCCCACACCGACTTCAGCGCGGCGGTCATCTCGCCGACCGTGCAGTAGGCGTTCGCGCAATCGACGAGGCGGCGCATGAGGTTCTCGTCTCCTTCCGCGGCGCGCGAGAGAGCCGTCAGGGTCTCGCGGACGGTCCCGGCGTCGCGCTCGGATCGCACGCGGGCCAGCCGCTTCAACTGCCGTTCGCGCCCGTCGGCGTCGAGTTCGTAGGTGCCGATGTCCGGCGCGGGCTCGTCGGAGACGAACTTGTTCACCCCCACCACCGGGCGCTCACCCGATTCCACCGCCTGGTGCAGCCGGTAGGCCTCGTCGGCGATCAGGCCCTGCAGGTACCCGTCCTCGATACAGCGCACCATGCCGCCGTGCTGCTCGAGGTCGTGCATGATCTCGATGATCTCGGCCTCGGTGGCGTCGGTGAGCGCCTCGACGAAGTAGGAGCCGCCGAGCGGGTCGGCCACCCTGGTCACCCCGGTCTCGTAGGCGAGCAGCTGCTGGGTGCGCAGCGCCAGCGTCGCGGATTCCTCGCTGGGCAGTGCGAACGGCTCGTCCCACGCGGCGGTGAACATCGACTGCACGCCGCCGAGCACCGAGGCCAGCGCCTCGTAGGCGACGCGAACCAAGTTGTTCTGCGCTTGGGGCGCGTAGAGCGAGGCGCCGCCCGCCACGCAGCCGAAGCGGAACATCGAGGCCTTGTCGGTGGTCGCGCCGTAGCGTTCGCGCACGATGGTGGCCCACCGGCGGCGTCCGGCGCGGTATTTCGCGATCTCCTCGAAGAAGTCGCCGTGCGTGTAGAAGAAGAACGAGATCTGCGGGGCGAACTGATCGATGGTCATCCGGCCGCGTTCGATCACGGTGTCGCAGTAGGTGACGCCGTCGGCCAGCGTGAAGGCCATCTCCTGCACGGCGTTCGCGCCCGCATCGCGAAAATGCGCGCCCGCCACCGAGATCGCGTTGAACCGCGGCACCTCGGCCGCGCAGAACTCGATGGTGTCGGCGATCAAGCGCAAGGACGGCTCCGGCGGCCAGATCCAGGTGCCGCGCGAGGCGTACTCCTTGAGGATGTCGTTCTGGATGGTGCCGGTGAGCTTCGCGCGCGGCACGCCCTTCTTCTCCGCGGCCGCCACGTAGAACGCCAGCAGGATCGCGGCGGTGCCGTTGATGGTGAAGCTGGTGCTGATCCGGTCCAGCGGGATGCCGTCGAAGAGCACTTCGGCATCGGCGAGGGTGTCCACCGCGACGCCGACCCTGCCGACTTCTTCGCTCACCTCCGGGTCGTCGGAGTCGTACCCGCACTGGGTGGGCAGATCGAGCGCGACCGACAGCCCGGTGCCGCCTTGCTCCAGCAGATACCGGTAGCGGCGGTTGGACTCCTCGGCGGTCCCGAAGCCGGAGTACTGCCGGAAGGTCCACAGCCGCCCCCGGTAGCCGGTCGCGAAATTGCCGCGGGTGAAGGGGTAGGCGCCCGGAGCGGGCGGCTCATCCCGCCGGGCGTCCGGTCCGTAGCTCGGCTGCAGCGGGATCCCGGAGGAGGTCTGCACTTGGTTGTTCATCATTGAATACCGTACTTGCAAAAAATGAGAATGCCAATACCATTCGAGTGGTGCCACCGGGTCGACGCGCCCGCCACGACCGAGGAGAACGATGCCGGACCAGGACCGACAGCTGACCGATCGCATTGTGGTGGTGTCCGGCGCGAGCCGCGGCATCGGCTTGGCGATCGCCCTCGCGGCCGCCGCCGAGGGCGCGAACGTGGTGCTGCTGGCCAAGACCGCAGAACCGCACCCCCGCCTGCCGGGCACCGTGCACACGGCGGCCGCCGAGGTGGAAGCCGCGGGCGGACGCGCCGCCGCCGTGGTCGGCGACGTGCGCGACGAAGCGGACGTGCGGCGCGTGGTCGACACCGCGGTGCGGCGATTCGGCGGCATCGATGTCTGCGTGAACAACGCCAGTGCGATCGCCACCGAACCGACCGAGCGGCTGCCGGTCAAGAAGTTCGACCTGATGCACGACGTCAACATCCGCGGCATGTTCCTGCTGACCCAGGCCTGCCTGCCGCATCTGCGCGACTCGGCCAACCCGCACGTGCTGACCATCGCGCCCCCGATCAACCTGAACCCCCGCTGGCTGGGCGCCCACCCGGCCTACACCCTCTCCAAGTACGGCATGACGCTGCTGTCGCAGGGCTGGTCAGCCGAATTCGCCGACGCCGGAATAGGTTTCAACTGCCTGTGGCCGCAGACCTATATCGCCACCTCGGCGGTCGCGGCCCTGGCCGACGGCGAGCGGCAGCTCGCGGCCGCCCGCAGCCCGCGGATCATGGCCGACGCCGCCGTCGCCATCCTGACCCGGCCGGCCAGGCAGGTCACCGGCAACTGCTTCATCGACGCGGACGCGCTCTCGTTCTACGCCGGGGTCGACGATCTGTCCGGGTACGGCGGCGGCGAAAACCCCACGCCCGACTTGTTTCTCGACTGAACGAGCACTCGGCCCGCGACGGGTCGGCAACAGCACCGCCGCCGATACGCCATTCCCGCGGTAAACCGGCCTGCGGGCAGGTACGCCCGCGCTCGGTTCGTGGCGTGTCCCGAGTCAACCGAGCGGTAGTCGTGCACGTCCCGCTCGACGAACAAGGTGGCGCGGGGCGCGTCGAACGGGCCGTGACCCACCGGGCGCGCCTTCTACGGTGGCGTCGACACTCATGGCGTCGATCGCGGTACGTCAGATCCCGATGGGGTCACCGGTCTCGACGCGCGTGACAACGGCATGAATGGGCCTATCGGTCGCGGACAGCGACCGCGCGGAACCGCCGCGCCGCACGGCGACGATCTCGGCGCCGATCGCGACGGCCGTCTCCTCGGGCGTCCGGCCGCCCAGTTCCAGGCCGATCGGCGAGTGCAGCCGCCGCAATTGCTCCTCGGTGACGCCGGCGGCGCGCAACCGGAGCCGCCGGTCCCGGTCGGCCCGGCGCGACCCCATCGCGCCCACGTAGGTCACAGGCAGTCGCAGCGCTTCGGTGAGCACGGGGACGTCGAACTTCGGATCGTGCGTGAGTACGCAGATCACCGTGCGCGCATCGACTCGCGTGCGTCGCAGATACCGCTGCGGCCAGTCCCGGACGACTTCGTCGGCGTCCGGCATCCGCGCGTGATCGGCGAAGGCGGGACGCGCCTCACACACGGTGACGTGGTACCCGAGCAGCCGGCCGACCCGGCACAGCGCGGTGGCGAAATCGGTGGCGCCGAAGATCAGCATGCGCGGCGCGGGGGCGAAGGACTCGACGAACACCGTGCGCTCCCGGTCCGCGCAGCCCACGATGCGCACACCGGTCGCGCCGAGGTCGAGCATCGCGCGTGCTTGGCGCACCACCGCGTCATCGAAGTCGGCGCCGGTGGCACTCACGGGCCCCAGCGCGCCCACGGCGCCGGAGTCCAAGTCGCGCACGAACGTCATCGGACCGTCCTGATCGAGCGCGGCCTCGACGGCCGGATACTCGCTCGGGGTGATCCGGTGCACGAAGATCTCCAGCTCTCCGCCGCAGGTCAGGCCGACCGCGAAGGCGTCGGTGTCGCTGTAGCCGAACGTCCGGCGGACGGGTTCGCCGGACGCGAGCACCTCTCGGCACAGCTCGTAGACCGCACCCTCCACGCACCCGCCCGACAGGCTGCCGCGCACGTTCCCGGATCCGTCCACCGCCATGGTGGCCCCGGCCGGCCGGGGCGCGCTACCGGCCACGCGCACCACGGTGGCGAGCACGTAGTTAGCGTGCGCGGCATGCCAGCGCAGCAGGTGGGCAGCGAGTTCGCGCATGGTGATCCTCTCGGCGATCGTCGCCTCGCACGGAGGCGCCTTGCGACCGCCCCGTCCGGCGTGTTCGCCTGCCGAGGCGATGAGAATGCTATTCTCATTCAATACTAGCTACATAATCATTTTCGACATAGGCGGAGTTGACAGCGCGCGAATCTCGATGCTAAACACGTGCTCAGCATTCGCGAACGGCAACCGATCGGCGCCCCGGCACGAGGCTTGCCCCCGGCTCGGGAGCCCCGCCGCCGATGTCCGGATTCGCCGGGGCAACGACCGCCATGCGGGCGCACCGACCGGCGCCCGAGGTGAACGGAGGACCAACCGGATGACTTCGCCCGAGCCGCCCCGCGGCCGATCCCGCTCGATGCACCTGCGAGCCCACCGATGACCCGGACCGAGTTCAGCACCACGACCGGTGTCGTCGGCACGCGAGTGCCGCGCATCGAGGACGCGCGCCTGGTGACCGGCAAGGGAACCTTCGTCGACGACGTCACCCGGCCGGGTATGGCGCACGCGTGCTTCATCCGCAGCCCGCTCCCCCGCGCCACGATCGGCGACATCGATGTCTCCGCCGCACTCGAACTCGACGGCGTACTGGCCGTCTACACCGCCGCGGACCTCAATTCCGGCGTCCACGAGATCTCCTACGCGCTGGACATCGTCGGCTTCCCGCCGGTGCCACGGCCGCCGCTGGCCGAGGAGGAGGTGCGGTTCGTCGGCGACCCGGTGGCCCTGGTGATCGCGGTCGACCGATATGTGGCCGAGGACGCCGCCGAACTGGTGGTCATCGACTACGAGCCACTGGAACCGGTGGTCGACTACGTCACTGCGGCGGATTCGCCGAACCTGGTGCACGCCGCGTTCGCCGGGAACAACGCGGGCGAATTGGGCGGACGCCCCGCCGCCGATCTGGCGCCGGTGTTCGATTCGGCCGCGCATGTGGTGCGGCAGACGATCTTTCAGCAGGCGTACCTGCCGGTCCCGCTGGAGACGCGCGGGATCGTGGCGGACTGGTCGGCGCCGACGGCGGAGATGACGATCTGGAGTTCCACCCAGTCACCGCACGAAGTGCGCGGATTCTGCGCCCGGCTGCTCGGCATCGATGAGCATCAGGTGCGCGTCATCGCCCGCGACACCGGCGGCGGATTCGGCCTCAAGCAGGTCCCGCTGCGCGAGGACGCGTGCGTCCTGCTGGCCGCCCGCAAACTCGGCACCGCGGTGAAGTGGATCGAGGACCGCCGAGAGAACCTGATGGCCGCGGGCATGTCGCGCCATGAGCACGCCGACGTCGGAATGGCGTTCGACAGCGAAGGAAAGATCCTCGCCGCCGCCATCGACCACGTGCAGAACGTGGGCGCCTATCCGACGCCGTCGCCGCTCACCGGCGGGGTCGTGGTCGGGATCCTGTTCCCCGGGCCGTACCGGATCACCGACGCCTCGTTCACCGCGAAATTCCGGTACTCCAACACCGTCGGCCGCCTCGCCTACCGCGGCCCGTGGCAGTTCGAATCGGTGGCCCGCGAAATCCTGCTCGACCACGCCGCCCGCCAGATCGGCATCGACCCGATCGAGCTGCGCAGGCGGAACATGCTGCGCCGTGACGAGTTGCCGTGGGCGAATCCGAACGGCATGACCTTCGACAACATCTCACCGCTGGAAACGCTGGAGCAAGCGGTCCGGATGCTGGATTACGAAGGCTTCCGCGAGCAGCAACGCCGAGCCCGCGCCGAAGGCCGCTACCTCGGCGTCGGCACCTGCACCTATGTGGAGCCGACCACCGGCGGCAGCCCGTTCCTGAGCACCGAGGGCGCCACCATCCGCATCGAGCCGAGCGGCAAGGTGAACGTCTACGTCGCGGGTGGCTCCGCGGGCAACAGCTTGGAGACCACCGTCGTCCAGCTCGCCGCCGACGCGCTCGGGGCGGAGCTGGCGGATGTGCGAACCATTCAGGGCGACACCGCGATCACACCATTCGGCGGCGGTACCGGTGGCAGCCGGTCCGGCTCGATGACGGCGGGCGCGATCGCCCGCACGGCGTCGATGCTGCGCGAACGCATCCTGGCGATCGCCGCGCACCGGCTTGGCGCGAGCGCCGACGACATCGAGTTCAGCCGCAGCCGGGCCACCGTCCGCGCAACGCCCGACAAGAGCCTGTCACTGGCCGAGATCGCCGAGATCGCCTACTTCCAGACCGATTCGCTGCCGCCCGGGGTACCGCCCGGGCTGGAGGCGAGCGGACGCCACAAGACCCCGCAGCTGGCGATCTGGGCCAACGCCACCCACGTATGCACCTGCGAGGTCGACATCGAGACCGGACAGGTGAAGTTGCTGCGCTACATCGTCAGCGAGGACTGCGGTCCGCTGATCAACCCCAATGTCGTGGAAGGCCAGATCTACGGCGGCACCGTGCAAGGCATCGGCGGCGCGCTCTACGAGCATCTCGCCTACGACGACAGCGGCAATCCGGTGGCCACCACCTTCCTGGACTACCTGCTGCCGACGGCCACCGAAGCGCCGACGATCGAGGTGGGGCACATCGAGACCCCGAGCCCGGGCCCCGGCAATTTCAAAGGTGTCGGCGAGGGCGGGGCCATCGGGGCCCCCCCGGCCGTCCTCAACGCCGTGATCGACGCGCTGGCGCCGTTCGGGGTGGAGATCTCGAAGCTGCCGCTGTCCCCGGCCACGATCGTGGCGCTGCTGGACGAGGCGCGTGCCGCCGGAAAGGGTCCCGAATGAAGCCGGCGAGCTTCGAATACCACGCACCCGCGACCGCCGAGGAGGCCGTAAACCTCCTGGCCGATCTCGGCGACGAGGCCAAGATCATCTCCGGCGGGCAGAGTCTCGTCCCGATGCTGGCGTTGCGGCTGGCCGTCTTCGAGCATCTCGTCGACCTGCGCCGCCTGGACGAGCTGCGCGGCATCGAGACCGAGGGAGATTCCGTCCGGATCGGCGCGGCGACCACCCACGCCGAGGTCGGCCGGTCCGAGGCCGTTCGCCGAGGAGTGCCGCTGCTCGCCAGGGCCACTCCACTCATCGGGCACTTCCAGATCCGCAACCGGGGCACGATCGGCGGCGCGATCGCGCACGCCGACGCCGCGGCCGAATACCCCGCGGTGGCACTGACCCTCGATGCCCGCATCGAGACGCTCTCGCCGCGCGGGAGGCGCACGATCCCGGCAGCCGAGTTCTTCACCGGCATCTGGACCACCGACCTGGCGCCCGACGAGCTGGTCACCGCGATCGTCTTCCCCGTGTGGCACGGCCGATGCGGCTTCGCCATCGAGGAATTCACGCGCCGCAGTGGGGATTTCGCGATGGCGGGCGCGGCCGTGGCGGTCCGGCTGGACGCGGATTCCCGCGTCGAGCGGTGCGCGATCGGCTTGTTCGGCCTGGCGCCGACCCCGCTGCGGGCCACGCGGACCGAAGCCGAGCTGATCGGGCGTTCCGTCGACGCGACGCCGGAGGAGATCGGCCGCGGCGCGACCGCGGGACTGAACGCGATCTCGTCGGATGTGCACGGCTCCGCCGACTACCGGCGCAGGGTCGCAGCGGCAATGGTGGCGCGCGCATGGCGGCGCGCCGTAGAGGAGGCCGGGAATGACTGACGTCGACATCGAGGTGCGCATCAACGGCGCCCTCCGCCGGGACCGCGTGCCGCCCCGGCTCACCTTGGCCGACTATCTGCGCGACAAGTGCGGCCTGACCGGCACCCATCTCGGGTGCGAACACGGAGTATGCGGGGCCTGCACGGTCATGCTCGACGGACAGGCCGTGCGGGCCTGCCTGGTGTTCGCCGTGCAAGCCGACGGCGCCGAACTCACCACCGTCGAAGGCATCGCCGGACCGGACGGCGAACTGTCCCCGGTGCAGGCGGCGTTCCGGGAAAAGCACGGGTTGCAGTGCGGCTTCTGCACCCCCGGCTTCATCGTGTCGGCTACGGCGTTCCTGCGCGACAACCCCGACCCCTCCGAGACCGAGATCCGCGAGGCCATTTCCGGGAACCTGTGCCGGTGCACCGGATATCAGGGCATCGTCCGCGCGGTGCGCGCCGCCGCCGATGCGATGAACGCCGCGACCGAGACCCGCGAGGCACGCGTGAGCACCGAAGGACTTCCATGAAACTCGACAACACCTTCACCATCCCGGTTCCGGCCGCGCAGGCCTGGCAGGTGCTGCTGGATCTGGAGCGCATCGCCCCGTGCGTTCCCGGCGCCACGATCACCTCCCGGGACGGCGACGACTTCCACGGCAAGATCAAGGTCAAGCTCGGACCCGTGGGGCTGAGCTACAGCGGCGTCATCAAAGTGGTCTCCCAGGACGAGGCCGCCGGGATCGCCGTGCTGGAGGGGCGCGGCCGCGAAACCCGCGGCAACGGAACGGCCAAGGCCACCATCACCTGCCGCCTCGTCGAATCCGACGGCAGCACGGACGTTTTCGTGGATACCGATCTGGCGATCACCGGCAAGCCCGCGCAATTCGGGCGCGGCGCGCTCGCCGACGTGGCGGGCACGCTCATCGGTCAGTTCGCCACCAATCTCGCCGACGAGATCACCGCGTCGGCCACCCCGGAAGCGGACATCGTCGAGGCGGTCTCGAAAGCCGGCGACGTCGCGACACCGGCCGCCTCGCCCACGGCGACCGCGCCACGCAAGCCGGCCGAGCCGATCGACCTGCTCCGAACCGCCGGCGCGAGCAGCGCCACGCGCCTGAGCGGGCCGGCCTTCGCCGGCGTACTCGTCCTGCTGCTCGCCCTCCTGCTGCGCAAACGCTCTTCCCGATCGGCGCCCTGATGACCCGGCGTATCAGGCGCGTCCGCCGGATGCGCCACATCCACATCGACACGGGCGCTTTCGCCATGGACTACCAGGCGGGCGCGGCGCAGATCGCGGACGTGGTCGCCGAGTTGGGCGTCCACACCGGATTCGTGATCACCGTCGACGACAACGTCCGCCCCGGCCTGCCTCCCCTGCCGTGCGGGGAACTCTGGGAATAACGAGGCGTGGAGTGCCCCTTGCCCACCCTCGTCGTCACGGATCTGCACATGGTGGTGTGCTGTGCGCTGTGCACTGTCTCCTGTGCGCGGTGCTGGGCTGCGGTGTGAAAAGGGGAGTCGAACCCCTCGCACTGCCCATCGTGCGCCGGAAAGTGGCCGGAATATCCCGTCCGGCCCCGGGTTCGTGCACGCCTCCGCGACGACTACCCGCTCCACTCCCTCAGGTCAGTCCAGCAGCTCGACCTCCCAGTTGGAGCGCTGGATGCGCACGTCGAGTTCACGCAGCTGCCTGGCGATGTCGTCGGCCTGCCCACGCAGGTCGGCCACCGGCAACGCCGACAACATCTTCAGCTCCGACCGCAGCTGGCGCGTGTACCCCGGCTGGCCCTTGCCCGCCGCCGCGTCGGCGGCGGCCGTGACCAGGGAGTGCCGCAGGCGCAACGCGTCCCGGCGGGCCAGCGCGTCGGTCAAGGTGCCGTCGGTTCCGATCCGCGCCGCGGCGTTGGTGCGATTGATGCGCCGGATCAGCGTCTCGTACTCGCCGAGCACCTCCTGCGCCTCGATGAGCAGTGCCGCCGCGTTCTCGGCGGGCTCCTCCCCCTCCTGGAATCGCGCATTGCCGACAACGCGAGCGCGCAACTGCTCGATCCGCCGCGCCGCATCCGCGCGCAACGTCAACGCCTCCGCCAGCTTCAAGTCCCTTACCTCCCCGATCTCGACTCGTGCGGGTCGAGTATGTGTCATTCGGCGGCATGAGTCACGCGAATTAGCCACCGCCACGGGCGCTTCGAATTCGCGCGCACCGTCGCCACGTGCATGGCCTCGTCGTGCCGAAGGCGATCACCGAGACCACGACGGTCAGTGCGGCAGCATGTCGGTCCAGCCCCGGCCGGGCGCGGACGCCAGGTCGCTCTGCTGGTAGAGACGGCCGCCCGGGCCGAGGTAGTTACCGGTCCGGGGGTCGTATCGGGCGATGCCGATCGAGGGGCCCGCGGAGTTCGCGGGAGCCGACGCGGGCGCGGCCGGTGGTGGCGCACCACTCCTCCGGCGATCGCCACGCCGACGGCGGCAGGAAACCGACGGTGCACGCGGGCGGATCGGAGATGCCGCCGAGCCGGAAGTCGCCGAGGCCCAGCCCGGAGGCGTTGCGATGGTTGCACCGCCTGGATCATCGAGATCACCGGCGGCAGCAGCACCAGGATCTGCTCCAGCCCGGCGTTATAGGTCACGCCGAGCTGCCCGATGGACGTCAGGTCGGACAGCAGGATCGGCAGCGTGAGCTTCACCGAGTCCAGCAAATGCGCGACCTCCGTGGTGAATCCGGGTCCGGACCGCAACAGGGCGCGGATCCGGGGATCGTCGGCGACGAGCTGACCGCTGACGCCGGCGAGGCTGCGCGTCCAGATCCGGACGGCGTCGGCGGATCGCACCTGGGAATCCAGCAGCGGCCGGGAGTCTTCGATCAGCGCGCGGGTCCGGTCCCCTGCTCCGTTCAACTCGGCGGCCAGAGTCTGCGCCGAAGTCAGCCCCTCGCATCGCATTGAGAATAGGATTCTTTATTCGAGATAATAGAAGTTTCACTTCTCAGATGCTAAGCGCCGGAGGCGAAGAATGAGGGTTCCGAACGAGTACCATGCGGTGATGCGTGATTCGCGGCGAGTGCGGGCGAGTCGGCGCGCGGGACGCGGCGACCATGACTGACGTGGAGGGGCGGCGCGAGCCTGCCTGGAAGCAGCGCGCCGTGGAGCGGTCGCTGCGCACAGCGAAGCTGCGGGCCGGGCAGCGAGTGCAACGGTTCCTGGACGCGGCGCAGGCGATCATCACCGAGAAGGGCAGTACGGATTTCACCGTCCAGGAGGTCGTCGACCGGTCGCGGCAGTCGTTGCGCAGCTTCTATCTACAGTTCGACGGCAAGCACGAACTGCTGCTCGCACTCTACGAGGACGCGTTGGGCCGCACCGTGGAGCAGATCCGGGCGGCCACCATCAACAGCGGCGAACCCCTGGACCGATTGCGGACGGCGGTGGAACTGCTGTTCCAGTTGTGCCTGCCGGATCCGGACGCGCGGCGGCCGCTGTTCACCGAGTTCTCACCGCAGCTGCTCAGCTCCCATCCCACCGAGGTCATGATGGCGCATGCGTCGCTGTTCGCCCTTTTCACCGAGCTGATGACGGACGCGCAGACGGCGGGAAGGCTCACCGCCGCCGCCAATCCGCGCCGTCTCGCCGCGATGATCATGCATACGGTGATGTTCACCTCGCAGCCGGCGAACGCGGATCCCGACGCGAAACCGCTCACGCCCGAGGAGGTCTGGACCTTCTGCGCCCACGGCATCACGGGCCGCCGCATGCCCTGAGTGAGAATGATATTCTCTGAATGAGATAATCTGACTTCGACTTCCGGTGGGCCCTCGCGGTTCGCGCCATATTTCGAGGGAGGTCAGCCGGTGGCTTACGTCATCACCCAGAACTGCTGCAAAGACGGCGATGGCACGGCGATGAGTTACCGGGGGCGACGCCTTCGACGCGCCCCCGGTGGATCCGTCAGTCCGCCGCGTGCCCGTCGCCGCGGGCGCCGTGCCCGGGCGCCGCGCCCTTTCCGCCGGGCAGGGCGGCCGCCTTCACACCGTCCACGCGCCGGAGCCGTGAGGCTGTGAGAACCCGGTCAGGTCAGTCGCTGGCCGGGAGGGGCTTTGCTTCCTTCAGCACCAACGGTGTGGCGCCTACGCTGAGCGTGCCGATCCCGGCCTTCGTCACGAGGATCTCCGCGCCGGAATCGTCGACGTAGCGCTTACCCATCAGATTGCCGTCGGTGCAGCCCGCGGCGGGCTCGGCGCCCGCAGGGCGTTCGGCGCCGATCGGGATCATCGGAACGCCCCCGGCGCGAAGGTCGGCGAGACTGTCCGCCGCCTTCACCACGATCACCTCGGTGTCGCACACCTGGCTGCGCAGGCGAGTGCCGTTCTTGACCATTGTCATCCTTTCCTGACGGTGACTACGTATTGACGGCGACATCCGCCGCGGGCTGCGGGCCGTACTCGTCGACGAGTGCGCGGCGCAACACCTTCCCGGTCGGTGTCGCGGGCAGCGAATCCCGGAAGACGACCCGGTCGGGCGTGCGGGAGCCGCGCAGCCCGGCCCGGACGTAGTCGCGCAGTCGCTCCGGGTCCGGTGCGGCGCCGTCGGCGGGCACCACCACAGCCACGATGATCTGGCCCCACTGCGCGTCCTCCACGCCGATCACCGCCACCTCGCGCACCGCCGGGTGCTCCACCAGCACATCCTCGATCTCGGCAGGGGCGATGTTCTCGCCGCCGCGGATGATCGTGTCGTCGGAGCGGCCGCCGATGAACAGGTAACCGTCCGCGTCGAGCATCGCCACATCCTTGGTCGGGAACCACCCTTCGTCGTCGAGCACCGAGCCGATCCCGGTGTACCGGCCGGACACCTGAGGCCCTCGGACGTACAGCTCCCCGGTCGCGCAGGCGGGCAGCACCCGGCCGTGATCGTCCCGGATCTGCACCTCGATGCCGGGCACCGGCTGCCCGACCGAGCCGAGCCGCCGCGCGACCGCCGGGTCGGCGCAGCGGTGCGCGGCCCGGTGGTCCTCCGGTCCCAGCACCGCGATCGTGGAACTGGTCTCGGTCAGGCCGTAGGCGTTGACGAAACCCACTTCGGGCAGCAGGTCGAGTGCTTTGCGAACCAGCGGCAGCGCGACTTTGGATCCGCCGTAGGCGAGGGTGCGCAGGGTGGGCAACCTCGCCCCCGAGCGCTCCAATTCGGTCACGATGCGATCGAGCATGGTCGGCACCACGGTCGCGGTGGTGACCGACGCACCGGCGACCAGCTCGATCCACCGCGCCGCGTCGAAGTTGCGCAGGTACACCATCGTTCGGCCCGCGTACAGGTTGGACAGCGCCGCGCCGATACCGGCGATGTGGTAGGGCGGCACGCAGATCAGCGCCGTGTCCGCGGGTTCGGCCGAGTCGAATTCGACCGTCCCGGTGATGTAGCTGACCAGGTTGTGGTGCGAGAGCTCGACCGCCTTGGGCTTGGAGGTCGTCCCGGAGGTGAACAGCACGACGGCCACCTGATCCGGATCGGGCAGCTCGGCGCCGGTGATCGGATCGACGGCGGCGGCCGCCGCCCCGGCCAAGGCGGACGAGCGCACGATCCTGGCGCCGGAGGCCGCCACGATGTCGTGATACTCCTCGTCGCAGACCACCAGCGGATCCTCCAGCCGAGCGATCAGTTCGGCCAAGGAGTCGGCGGCGAGCCGATAGTTCAAGGGCGTGAACGGAACTCCCGCGCCCGCCGAC
This sequence comes from Nocardia sp. NPDC041819, assembly GCF_055590505.1. Lineage (NCBI taxonomy): Bacteria > Bacillati > Actinomycetota > Actinomycetes > Mycobacteriales > Nocardiaceae > Nocardia > Nocardia sp. NPDC041819. Next base: position 28,090 of record NZ_JBVJAP010000010.1, read on the forward strand.
CCGAAGATCAACAACGGCAGCAGGTGTCCGCCGGTACCCACGTAGGCCACGCTCCGCGCGCCGGAGTTCCCGATCACCGCGGCCGCACCCCGCACCCGCGCGCTCAGCTCGGACGTGGTCCAGCGCACCTCGTCGCACACCACCGCGAGCCGGTCCGGGTTGCTCGAGGCAGCCATGTCCAGCAAGAGCGAAACGCTCATTCCGCACCCTCCGCACGACGATATTGTCATTCTCAATTTTGGAGAATAGCATATTCGCACTAGATGACCGGACGGCCGAGGAGCCCTTTCGCGGCCGCCACCGGCAAGAATGCCGACGCACGAGGAAGGCCGAAGACTGGTGTTCCGAGTGATCGAGGCGACCTCCGCACCGGACGCGGGGATCGACGCGGCTCCACCGGGAGTCGTCGTGGCGGTCGGCACGAACCCCACCGGGCAAGCGGTCGAACACTGGCTGGAACACGCCAGTTTCACCCTGACCGAAGCGGAGAGCGACGATCCGCGGGTCGTCACCGTCGCTTCGGTCGAAGAGACCGTGGCCGAACTGCGCGAACGCATCGAGCGCCGCCCCCTCGCCGCCACGATCTGCGACGACGTCCTGCGCGCCGCGCAGACGACGGACGTGCGGACCGGCCTGCTCACCGAATCGCTGGCGTACTCGACCCTGCAAGGCGGGCCGGAGTTCCGCACCTGGCTGCGGGAACGCGGACCGGCGGCGATCCGGCCGGAGGAATCCGGCCCGCTGGAAGTCGTCCGCAGCGGCCACACGGTGACGATCCGTTTCGACCGGCCGCGGCGGCACAACGCCTTCGACAACCGCACCCGGGCCGCCCTGCTCGACGCACTCGCGATCGCCCGGCTCGACCCTTCGGTGCGGGTGGTCGAACTCTGCGGCAACGGTCCGTCGTTCTGTAGCGGCGGCGATCTCGCCGAATTCGGCGCCTTCACCGACGTGGCCGACGCGCATCTGGCGCGCACCCGCCACAGCCCGGCGCTCGCGTTGCACGAGGTGACCGAACGCCTCGGCCGCGACTGCCGCGCCGTCGTCCACGGACGGGTCCTCGGCAGCGGATTGGAAATGGCCGCTGCCTGCGGCACCGTCGTCGCCGACCCCGGCACCGAATTCGGCCTGCCCGAACTGAACCTGGGACTCCTCCCCGGGGCGGGCGGGACGGTCAGCGTCACCCGCCGCATCGGCCGCTGGCGGACCGGCTACCTGGTGCTCAGCGGCCGCACCATCTCGGCCTCGACCGCGCTGGCCTGGGGGCTCGTGGACGCCGTCGCGCCGCATCGGCACACTCGACGATCGTGACCAGACTCTCCCCCGAGGCCGTGTGGGCGGCAGGCGGGCTGGCTCGGCTGACCGGGTTGCCCGACGGCCCACCCGATTTCACGCGCGCCGGGATTCTGCCCCGAGCCGCCGACGTCGCCGGCGGATTCACCGCGCGCACCGGGGTCCGTATCGACGTTCCCGTCGAACTGGGTGGGCGGGCCGCGCTGTCGGGAGCCTCGCGGCGCGGACGCGTTTCGGCGGGTGGCGCGAGCCGCCTGCTCGCCACCCGCGACGGCTGGTGCGCGCTCACTTTGTCACGTACCGCCGACCTCGAAGCCATCCCGGCGTTGCTGGAGACGGCGACGCCGCCGGAAGACCCGTGGGCCGCGGTGGCGGCGTGGGCCGCGCACCGCCCGTCGGCGGCGGTCACCGAACGGGCGAGACTGCTGGACATTCCCGCCGCGACACTCGGCGAAGCAGTCGCGGCGCCCCCACGCGTCCGCCCGCTGGGTGAGCGCAGCCACCCGCGCCCCGTAGCCGAATGCCTGGTGGCCGACCTCACCTCGATGTGGGCGGGTCCACTGTGCGGCAGGTTGCTGGCCGCGGCGGCCGCCACGGTGGTCAAGGTCGAGAGCCCGCGGCGGCCTGACGGCCCACGCCACGGCTCGCCCGCGTTCTTCGACTGGATGAACGCCGGAAAGCTCTGTTACGCGGCGGATTTCGACGCCGACGGCGCGGCATTGCGGGAGCTGCTCGAGGTCGCGGACGTGGTGCTGGAGGGTTCCCGCCCGGCCGCCCTGATGCGCAGGGGGCTCGGTCCCGATCGCATCGCGCGCCGCCCCGGCCGGGTATGGCTGCGCGTCACCGCCTACGGCACCCACGGCCAGGACGCCGACCGCCCTGGATTCGGGGACGACACCGCGGTGGCCGGTGGGCTGGTCGGCGTCGGCGATGCGGGCCCCGTCTTCTGCGCCGACGCGATCGCCGATCCGCTCACCGGGTTGGAGTCCGCACGCGCGGTCGCCGAGTCGCTCGCCCGCGGCGGAGGCGAGCTGATCGAGGTGTCCATGGCCGCCGTCGCCGCGACATACGCGGCGGCGCCACCGTGCCCGGCCGACGCGCCGTACCCCGCCCTCGCACCGACGCCGCCACCCCGCCCCGCTTCGCGCGCCTCCGCGCTCGGCGCGGACACCACGGCGGTCCGGCAGGTCGTCGCCGCGCGACGCTCACGTGAGGGCCGCGCGACGCTCATGTGAACGCCACCGCGATCGAGTCGATGACGAAGTATTCCGCGGTCGTCCTCGTCGCGGCGACCTCGCAGGTCACCAATTCCGCCGGGGCACGCCAAGAACCTCGCGCCTGGCGGCTGAGCGTGACCGTGACCCGGGACGGAGATCAGCTCGAGATGTCGAAAGTCGAGTTCGTACCGTGACCACCGACAGCGCATCGGTCGCCGCGCGTGAGACCGGATTCGAGCAGGACGCGCACGAGCCGACGGACACGAAATCTCCCGGAACGAAGCGCATCCGGAAGTCCAGCTCAGCACGCGGTTCGTTTCGCACGCTGCGGACCGAGTACGTCCCGGCCCTGCTCGCCGTAATCGTCGTCGCCTCGGTCGCCACCGCGGCGTGCCGCCCGGGTGCGTCGCGATTGCTCGTGGAGACAATGGGTTTCGGTACCGCGCCCGCACCGTTCGACGAACAGCGCCTTGCCCACGCCACCCATACCTTCGGTCCGTCGTCGCGGCTCGTCGCCGACGCCGTCCGCCTGCCCCTCGACGCGTTCGGAAGTGGTCGGCGAGGTCGCGCTCGCCGAGCACGACGTGCCCCTCGAGTTCACCACGCTGGCGACGGGAACCGTAGATCGCCACGAGGCCCACCGGTCCGACTCCGGCGCGGCCATAGTCCGAGTCGCGGGCCGGGCGGGCGAATCCGGCCCCCGCCCGCGCTCCTCGCGTTCAGCCCGCCGTGACGAGGTCGGTGCCGCCCCACAGTCCGGTCAGTAGCAGTTCCCCGCTGCGGAACACCTCGGCGGCGCCGACGTCGGAGGCGGGCACACCCGCCGCCGTCAGCGCACAGCTCTTGAATGCCTGCGCCGCGACGCTCAGCGGGTGATGCACCGCACCGAGCCTGCGGTCGAGTTCCTCCGGTAGCCCCTCGCCCCACAGGGCGACTTCGATCAGCCCGTGGTCCAGGCAGTCCAGCACCCCCTGCCGGACCCGGTCGTCGGCGGCGAACAGCTCCGGGGCCACCGCCACCGCATGCGGCCAGGTGTCGTGCACGGGCGTGGCCAGCGAGCGCTCGAGATCCAGGACGGTGGCGCCGAGGATTTGCAGTGCCCGCGCGTCGGAGCAGTCGGCGAGCAGCACGGTCACCTCCCAGCCCGCCATCGTCCGGTCGCACAGCCAGCCGCCGGCATGGCGCACCACATCGACGGCGTTCGCCGCGACCACCGCCAGCCGGTACCGCAGCAGATGCTTGCGCGCGTGGGCGCGCCACCCGGTGACCGAATGCGCTCCACCGAAGCCCCGGTCGACGGATTCGAAGTCTCGAGCAGCCATGCTCACCCTCCCTGCACTGGGCCATCGGCCGATCTCCGAGCCGCGGGGTGGTGACCCGCGGAGGCGGCCGACCATCTTCGGCAACACACTCTCGTCAAATGAAAGGTAGCTTCTCTCAGAGAGAGAATCAATACTCGACGGCGCTCGGAGCGACGGACGGAAAACAAGGCGGACTTCGCCGACGAGCATCCCTGCGTCCATCGCGACAGTCAGCGCCGAACGGCCGCTCCACTCGTGCGTTGACTGCGGTCGAAGTGTCTGAAAATGTAGTACTCGAGTATGAGAGTTACATTCTCAAATGAGGATAGGAGAAAGCGATGAAGGTGAGCCCACTTTCGGAGGACCAGTGGGACGACACGGTGAACGCCGCGTTGTCCCGTATGCTGCCCGCCGACCGCCGCAACCCCACGGCGGCGGGTAACGCCCTCGCGACCATGGTCCGCCATCCGGCCCTGACGAAGGCCTTCCTCGGCTTCAATGTCCATCTGTTGTTCGGGTCCACGCTCGCGCCACGGCTGCGCGAACTGGCCATCCTGCGGGTAGCCCATCAGCGCGGGTGCCAGTACGAGTGGCATCACCACGCCCGAATGGGCGCCGAAGCCGGACTCACCGAAGGTGATATCGCCGCGGCCCGGGGCGAGGCGGCCGCCGACGACGATTTCGACCGCCTGCTGCTGCGGGCCGTGGACGAACTCGGCGAGAAGTCGGCGCTGTCCGACGACACTTGGGCCGCCTTGGGCGAACGTCTCGACGAGCGGCAACGCATGGATCTCGTCTTCACGGTGGGCGGCTACACGACGCTGGCCATGGCCTTCAACACCTTCGGCGTCCAAGTCGAACACTAGCGCTCGCCGTCGTTGCCGACCAGGCGCTTCCGTATGAAAGGGCCGAGGCGGCAACGGCTTTCGCGGTTCAGCCGCGCGGCAGGCCGAGCACCCGCTCGGCGATGATCGTCCGCTGGATCTCCGAGGTGCCGCCCGCGATGGTGCCCGCGAAACTCCGGATGTAGCGCTCGAACCAACCGGCGGAGAAGTGGTCCAGATTCAGGAAATTCGGGCGGGAGCTCATCGCGGGGTGGGCCAGCCCGTCCACCCCGACGGCGTTCAGCGCCTGTTCCGACGCCGATTGCACGGCTTCCGAACCCAGCACTTTGAGAATCGAGAGGGCGGGCACATCCTGCTCCCCGCGCGCCTCCCGCGCCAGGGCCGCCGACCCGAGCAATCGCAGGGCGTGCGCGTCCATGACCAGCTTCGCGTACGCGTCGCGGTCGAACACGGTACGGGGCCGGAAGTCCCCGAGCAGATCCTCCAGCCGGTCGGCGTATCCCAGCCACAGCAGCGTGCGTTCGTGACCGAGCGAGCCGGTGGCCACCGACCAGCCCTGGTTCGGCGCGCCGATCAGGTTCGCCGCGGGCACCCGGACACCCTCGAAGTAGACCTCGTTGAAATCCAGATCGTCCGGCGAGCACACCGAGGGGAACGGGCGTCGCGTCACTCCAGGCGAGTCGGTCGGAATCAGCAGGACACTGATGCCCCGGTGCTTCGGCGCCGTGGGATCGGTGCGCACGAAGGTCAGCAGGACGTCGGCCGCATGGGCGCCGGAGGTCCACACCTTCTGGCCGTCGACGACGTACTCGTCCCCGTCCCGCACCGCCCTGGTGCGCAGCGAGGCCAGGTCCGAACCGGCTCCCGGCTCGCTCATGCCCAACGCGGCGGTGATCTCGGCCCGCAGGATCGGCACCGCCCAGCGCCGCTTCTGCTCCTCGGTGCCGAACGACAGCAGCGAGGCCGCGACGATCCCGACACCCTGTGGATTGAAGCTGTGGTAGATCCGCCGCTTGGACAGCTCCTCCAGATGCACGTACTGCTGCAGCACCGTGGCGTCGCGCCCGCCGAACTCCGGCGGATTCGCCGGAAGCAGCCAGCCGTTGTCGAACAGCAGGCGTTGCCAGCGCCGCGCCCATTCCGGCACGTGCGCGCTGGAGAGGGAGCGTTCCGTGGCCTCGGCTTCCTTGGGCAGATGGGCGGTGAGGAACGCGACGAATTCGGCGCGGAACGCCTCGACGTCGGGATCAAAGGTGAGCTGCACGGTACTCCTCGGCGATGAGCGCCCGGTGTTCGGCCGCGCCGCCGAGCATCAGCTCGCCGGCCTTGGCCCGCTTGAGCGCGAACTGTAGGTCGTTCTCCCAGGTGAATCCCATGGCGCCGAACAGTTGGAGCCCATGGCGGAAGACCAGCGCCTGACACTCCCCCGCGGACGCCTTGGCCATGGACGCCGCCATCCGCCGCCGCGGGTCGTCCGAGGCGAGGCACAACGCGGCGAAGAACCCCAGCGCCCGGGCGCGCTCGATCGCGATGTGCATATCGGCCGCCTTGTGCTGCACCGCCTGGAACGATCCGATCAGCCTGTCGAACTGGCGGCGGCCGCGCACGTGCTCCAAGGCGAGATCGAGAATGCGCTGACAGGCGCCGACGGTGGTCAGCGCGAGCCCGGTGAGCGCGTGCTGACGGGCGCGTTCGGGATCGGCCCCGCTGCGGTCCGCGTCGGTGACCCGCACACCGGCGAACCGGACCTCCGCGACGTGCAGCACCGGATCGAAGACCGACGTGCGGTCGGCGGTCACCGCCTCGGCGGGCACCACGAACACACCGGCGTCGGTGACCACGGCGAAACGCTCCGCCCGGTCGCCGTCGAGCACGTTGCGCGCGGTGCCGTCCAACCGCCATCCCGAGCCGTCGCGCCGGACGGCGACGCCGGAATGCACCGCCGTGCAGGGTCGTTCGATCCGTCCCGCGCCCGGGACGAGCGGTGCGAACTGGGTCATCGACGCCAGGAAAGGAGTGGGGTCGGTGGCGCGTCCGAGTTCTTCGAGCACGATGGCCAATTCGACGCCGAGAGCCGGATCGGTCAGCTCGGTCCAGCCGACGTCGACATAGGTCTGCCACAACGGGCCGGGTTCGAGGTCCTTGTCCACGATGTCCCGGATCAGGGCGGGTGGACACTGCTTCGCCGTGACCTCACGCGCCGTCTCGCGCAATAGTCGCTGGTCGGCGTCGAACTCGAACAGCATCTCGACCCTCTTCCCTGTCGCAGCCTCGCGTGCACCAGTCCGAGAATAGCATTCTCATTTTGGAAAGCGACACTTCGGCACGGTGTCGATGCGCGGTCGGACCGCGTGCGCCTCGGAGACACGGCCGGTCGCGCGGACGAGCGCCGAGTTGACGTCGCGGACGAAAGTCAGCAGGGTCTCCTCGCGCGTGCTGGGTGCCGACATCACGTCTCCCTCCTCCGGGAGCTCTGATATCGAGATTCTCTAGAAGAGAGAATAACCTTACGTGCGACGGTGCGGTTCGCTGAGCGGCGCTTGCGGATGACCTCGAAGAGCGAGGTAATCGATCAGAGCGGGTGAGCACCGAATCCGCTCTGTCGCCGGGTCCAGCCACCCGGCGGCCCGAGCATCCATCGACCAGCCGAATTCGCCGGGGAGGCAGGAGCCCGGCACCGACGACAGCGAGGTTCGTCATGCACAAGAAGTTGCGCGCTGGGGCGACAGCCCTGCTCATCGCCCCCGCCATCGCCGCCGCTTCGGCCACGGCCACCGCCGAACCCGGGCCCGCACCGGAGCGACAAGAAGTTATGGCCGGGTTCTCGGCCCCGCCGTGCTTACCCTTGATCCTTCCGCCGGCCGTGAACGTCAACGCGTTCCTGATCTGCCTCGCATGAGGTTCGGCGATTTCTCGCCCGGCACCCAGCGATATCAGCTGGGCGGCGTGTCCGCGCTCGCACGCCGTGCACGGGCGCGCCGCTTGCCTTCGTGCATCGCCTGCACCCGGGCGACCGGAATCGTGTGTCCCTCCTCGACCAGATCCGCGGGAAGATGCTGCGGGGCAGGCATCTCCGACTGCCACGGATCGTTGTCGCCCAGCAGGTCCGGCACGGTCCGCACAGTGAAATCAGTCGGCGTCACCTCGTCGAGGTCCGACCAGCGCAGCGGGAACGACACGGTGACACCCGGACGGATACGCGGACTGTAGGCGGCGGCCACGGTGGCACCGCCCGCACGGGTGGCGTCGAGAAAGACCTTGCCGTGGCGATCTTCCCTGATGAACGCGGTCGTGCCGACCGACGGATCGATCCGCTCGGCTCGCGCCGCCACGGCCCGCGTCGCCGCGGCCGCGTCCTCGACATCTATCCCCGGGACTACGGGCACGAACACATGCAATCCCTTGGAACCGCTCGTCTTCACCGCTCCGGACAACCCGTCCGCAGCCAGCGCTTCCCGGATCAGTCGGGCACCTGCCACCACGTCGGCAAAAGTCTGTCCCGGTGAGGGATCGAGATCGAGCACGAGATGTGTGGGTTCCGGTGCGGATTCCGCGAGGAAGAGGGTCGGGTGGTATTCGACCGCCCGTTGATTACCGAACCAGATCAGGGTCCGCAGGTCGTCACAGAGCGCGTAGGAGATCTCCCGCCGCGAACTCGCCGCCCACACCTTCGTCCGCGCCACCCACTCCGGCGTGTACTTGGGGAGGTTTTTCTGTGTGAACGGCTCCTGTCCCGGCCGCACCCGTACCACCGAGAGCGGCCGTCCGCGCAGCACCCCCAGCAACCGTTCCCCGGCGAACTCCAGATAGTCGACCAGATCCCGTTTGCTCGCCTCGGCCTCGTCGAACAACGGCTGATCGAGATTGGACAGTTCGACCCCGTGACGCAGCTCGCCTCCCGCCATCGCTCCACCCTCCCCCACCACCGGGCGCCGGTCAATTACCGCGCATCACCCACGTAAGCGCGCCGGGGCATCGTCGGCGCCGCCGGTGGCGGCGGACGCGCCGAAGGTGATGTGGGCGGTGGATTGCCAGTTCGATTCCACGGTCGACGGGAGAGTGGTGAAGATCGCGTCGATGATCGACGAGCACACCCGCGAATCATTGCTGCATCTGGTCGAGCGCTCGATCACCGGTGAGCGTCTGGTGGCCGAACTCGAGCGGGTGATAGCCGTCCACGGAGCGCCGAAAGTGCTGCGGCTGGACAACGGGCCGCAAATGATTTCAGCAGCACTGCGATCGTTTTGCGAGGATCGGATCGGGATCTGCTACATCCCGCCGGGAACTCCGTGGAACAACGGTTTCGTCGAATCGTTCAACCGGCGCCTGCGCGCGGAGTGCTTGAACCGCAACCACTGGACCAGTCTGCTCGAGGCGAGGGTGGTGATCGGGGACTTCAAACACGACCACAACCACCGGCACCTGGCACGCACATGATCTACAAACGCCGCACCGGGGTGCAGGGCCGCGAGTGACGCGCTGGCCTCGGCTCGAAGTGCCCGGCTCCGGTCGCCCGCACTGCCGCCCTAGACCGTGCTGACCACCTCGTCGTAGTCCAGTCGCGGTGAACGCGGGAACCACGCGCTCGGTCCCGGCTTGCCGATATTGACCACGACGAGGCCGGTGTGGTTTCCGTCCGGGAAGAAGTCCTTGTCCAGGCCGGGGCCGTCGAAACCGTTCATCGGGCCCGCCGCCAAGCCGGCTGCTCGGATGCCGAGGATGAAGTAGCCGATCTGGATCAAAGTGTTGGCGCGCGCGGACTCGGCGCGTTGATCCGGATCGGCGAAGTAGTCCTTGGCCTCGGGGGCGTGCGGGAACACCTTGGGCAGGTTCTCGTGGAAGTTCAGGTCGGCCGCCAGGATCGCCGACAGCGGCGCGGCGGCGGTTTTCGGCTTGTTGTTGTCGATCATGTGGGTGACCAGCCTGGCGCGAGCCTCGGCGCTGCGCACCAGAACGATCCGCAGCGGTTGCTGGTTCATCGATGTGGGGCCGTATTTGACCAGTTCGTAGATCTCGCGGATCTGTTCGTCGGTGACCGGCTCATCGGTGAAGGTGTTCGCCGTGCGAGCATCCCGGAACAACAGGTCCTGGGCGTCGGCGGCGAGCGTGAGCAGGGCTGGCTGAACGGGGTTCACGTGGGTTCTCCTCGAATAGTGTTCGGGAACAATCGAAATCAGTCGTGGACGACGCGCCGCGACCGGGTGAGTAACGCGCCGTCGACGTGGACCAGCACGTCGTGCACGACGCAGCTCGGCGCGATCTCCGGCTTGCAGTTCGGACGGATCTTGACCACCAGGCAGTAGGCGGTGGACACGATGGTTCCGTCGTCCTGCGGCTGTAGGTTGATCATGTTGAACCAATGCCTGCGCTGCATCGGGTCGTTCTCGAAGCGCTTGTGGAACTCGACCAGGTCCGCGATGATGCCCGCTCTGGTGCGGGCGGGCGGGATGCCCGGCGTGTGCTCGAACTCGGCGTCCTCGGTGAAGGTCGCGGCGTAGCCGGGGATATCGCGGCTGTCCAGCCGCTGCATCTGCTCGGCGTAGAACTGCTGGACCTCGGCGTACAACTCGGTGCGGCTTGCGACGGTGGACATGGTTGCTCCTGTGGGTGCGGCGGGGCTCGGCTGCACGCCACAGTGGCCGACGCCGCTAGAGCCTCGGTTGAGCCGCAACCGGCCACCGGCGGTTGACCGGATCTATAGGACGCCGGTCGACCCTGGTGATCGAAGAGCCCGGCGAGTTCGGAAGATCTACCGATGGAGGAGTCATGGCGGAAAATCGGCGCGTCGCGCTGGTCACCGGAGCGACCAGCGGAATGGGCCTGGAGATCACCAAAAGCCTGGCGGCCCAGGGCATCGCGGTGTTCCTCTGCGCCCGCGATCAGCAGCGGGTGACCGACACGGTGAAAAGCCTGCAGGACGAGGGGCACGAGGTGGACGGCACAATCTGCGATGTCGCCGACGCCGCGCAGGTACGCGAGTACGTCGACGCGGGTGTGCGGCGCTACGGCCCGATCGACATCCTGATCAACAACGCGGGCCGCAGCGGCGGCGGCGTCACCGCCAGCGTGAGCGACGAACTGTGGTTCGACGTGATCAACACCAATCTCAACAGCGTGTTCCTGATGACCAAGGCGGTACTCAACGCGGGCGGCATGCTCGAACGCGGCAGCGGACGGATCGTCAACATCGCTTCCACAGGAGGCAAACAGGGCGTCGTGCACGGCGCCCCGTACTCCGCGTCCAAGCATGGGGTGGTCGGGTTCACCAAGGCGCTCGGGCTCGAACTGGCCAAGACCGGCATCACGGTCAACGCCGTATGCCCCGGTTTCGTGGAGACGCCGATGGCCGAGCGAGTGCGCGAGGTCTACTCCGGGCTGTGGGGTGTCGACACCGACGAGGTGCACGCCCGGGTCAGCGCGCGGGTACCGATCGGTCGCTACGTGCAACCGTTCGAGGTGGCGGCAATGGTCGACTACCTGATCGGTCCGGGCGCGGGCGCGGTCACCGCACAGGCGCTGAACGTCTGTGGCGGTCTCGGTAATTACTGACAAGGAGCGACGGCAATGACCGCAGTGGACGAAAACACCGCCGATGCCCCGGCCACGGGGCACGAGGACTATCTCCGGGTGCTGGAGGCGATCCAGACCGGCGCGTTGCGATTGCTCGCGGGTTTCCCGCAGCAGCCGAGCGCGCTGCGATTCCAGGTGGGGGAGGTGACGGTCGAGGCCGAATGGCAGGCCGCCGTCCCGGCACTCCCCGCAGCGGCCGCGGTGGAAGCCGTTGCCGCCCTGGATGGTCCGGCGCTCGGCGCGGTCGTGCGCGCGCCCAGTGTCGGCGTGTTCTATCGGTGCCCCGAGCCGGGCGCGGATCCGTTCGTCGAGGTCGGCGACCGGGTGAGCGCCGGGCAGCAGATCGCCATCATCGAGGCGATGAAGCTGATGATCCCGGTGACCGCCCAGACGGGCGGGGAGATCACCGGGATACTCAAGGAAGACAACGAACCGGTTCAATTCGATGAGCCTTTGTTCTCGTATTCTCCGGAATGACAACCTGGTTCAGGCGGGCGGACCGCTGCGGCGCCAGGTGAGCACCCGCCGCTGGGTCCGCCCGCCGACCTGGGCGGAGCCGATGAGCGTGAGCACGTCGCCGTTCAGCGACATCTGCCGCACCTGCTCGGTCTGCGCCCACGCGGGGTTGGAGCAGACGCTGATCGCGTGCACCACCTCGGTGCCGGACCGCCACCACGTGCCGGCGTAGCCCATGAACGGGTTCGCGCCCGAGGCTCCGTCCGTGCGCATCATGCTCACCGACATGTAGCCGTGCGCGCTGTAGATCAACAGTCCGCGCGGCGAGTCGCCGAGTGGCCCCCGGCTGGTCGTGTTCTGCTCGTCGATGTCGTAGTAGGACAACAGTTCCCAGGTGCCCACAAGATCGGTTGCGTTCATGGCACCGACGATGGCGGCAGCCGCTCTAATCACGCTGTAGCCGCGTGGAGGGCGAAACCGTGACTGATCCGCACCAGCTGCCAGACGACGTCCAGCTCCGTACGGTCGCGCGGCCCGTAGACCATCACTACCGTCCCGGGCAGGTAGCCCTGCCGGGTCATCGGATGCGGTTCGGCCCAGCCCTGCCGGATCGCCTGTGCCACGACGTCTTCCGGCAGGCACGTGTGCAGACTGCCGTCGCCGCGCCCGTGCAGGTGGGCGAATTCGGTGCCCGCGAGGTACGCCTCGGCGGGCCCCCGGGCCATCGTGGGCCGCAGGTGCAGGGCGCGGGTGTCGGGCAGGGATACTCCGCTGTGGCCGAGCAGAACGCCGTCGAGCGTGCTCATCCGCGACCACAGTTCCTCTTGCAGCTCGGCGGGTGCGATCTGGCTGAGCTGCTGGTGCGGATTGTGCTCGCGGGTGCTGGGCCGATCGCCGGAGCGGCGCGGTAGGTCCAGGCGTCCGGCCACCGTTGTCGTCGTCATGACAATGCTCCCTTCGGATTTCGCGTGTGGGCGAATCTGGGAACAGATTACTTTCCAAAGTATAGTAGTAACCAAGGGGAAAGTGACTTACCGGGAGGACGTATGACCACCGCGCCTGAAACGCCCATCGACCCCTGTCCGATCACGCCGGTCATCGACCTGGTGTTCGGCCGCTGGTCCACCCAGGTCCTCTGGGTTCTCATCCACGACGGCAGGCTGCGCTTCACCGAACTGCAACAGCGAATTCCCGGCCTGACCCCCAAAGTCCTCACCCAGCGCCTCCGTCAGCTCGAACGCGACGGCCTGGTCGCGCGCACCTATCACCCCGAGGTCCCGCCGCGCGTCGAGTACGAGGCGACCTCGCTCGCCGCGACGCTGACTCCGGTGTTCGGCAGCATCGTGGCCTGGTCCGGCGAACACCTCGGCGAGGTCCTCGCCGCGCGCGCCGCCTATGACGCCGCCGGGCGTGCGGGCTGATCCCTCGGCTTCCGGCCGGCACGGAGGGACGCCGAGCGAAGTTGCGCTACGGCGTCACCGTCCGACCGGGATCGAAACCGCCCCGTTGCGCTCACCAGCCGGACGTTCACGGCGCCGGTGCTGGTCGAGCGGAGAGCTCGAGCAGGCGTCCGGCCAATTCACGCGGCATTGTGATCATGCAGTCGTGCCCGGTGGGGAGCACGTGGAGCCGGTCGGGGGGCAGGTCGGCGGGCGGCAAGGTGCGGGGCATGGCCGCGCGCATCGCTTTGAAGTCCTCGCCGCCTTCGCCGCAGTGGACGTGAGTCACCGGAATCGCGGCCAGCGCCGCAGGATCGGTCAAGGTCATCGGCTGCTGGAAGGTCTTCAGCGATTGCGGTGTCTGCATGGACGCCACCCAGCCGAGGTCGGGTTCCTCCGTGACCCCGTACAGCCCGCCGTCGCCCGACGGTTCGGTTTGCGGCGGCACCCGCCAGCCGTCGCCGGTGGCGGCCGCCGCGGCGGCGAACGCCTCGACCATGCCGGGCATGATGTCGGCCACCGCTTCGCCGTCGCGGGGCACGAAGGTATCGATGTAGACGAGTTCGGCGATGCGGTCCGGCACGGCGTCGGCCAGGGCGGTGACGACGATGCCGCCGTAACTGTGCCCGACCAGGACGACACCGGTCAGGTCCTCGGAGGTGACCAGATCGATCAGATCCCGCACGTGGGTGTCGAGGCCGACGTCCGCGGTGAGCAGATCCGCGCGGTCGCCGAGACCGACCAGCGAAGGGGCCAGGACGCGATGGCCCGCGCCTTCGAGCAGAGGGGTCACCCGCTGCCAGACCCATCCGCCATGGAAGGCGCCGTGGATGAGCAAGTAGGTCGACATGTTCAGTTCTCCCTGAGTTTCGTGCGGGCCGAGGCGGTTTCGGTCGAAGTGACCGCGGGCGGCACCGGCTCGGGGCGGACACCGAGGCCGATCACCCGGGCCACCAGCCGGGGCAGGCGCGGGAAACGGCGGAGCAGCCGGACCAGCAGCGGGCTGTCGGTTCCCGCCCGTCCCGCGCTGGGATAGAGGTCGGCCAGCAGATGCAACTGCGCGAATTGCACCACGCGCATGGGGAATTCGCGGCGGCGCTGGATGGCGCACAGCTGGGCTGTGGTCACAGTCGCGCCCGTGGTGAGAATCGGCGCCAGCAGCCGGGCGGCCGCGATGGCATCCTGCACGGCCAGATTGATCCCGACTCCGCCGGCCGGGGACATCGCGTGCGCCGCGTCCCCGATCGCCACCAGCCCCGGCCGGTACCAGCGGCGCAGCCGGTCCACCCGCACGTCGAGCGGCTTCACGTCGCTCCACTCCGAGATCTCCGCGTCCAGATACGGCGCGAGCGCAGGATAGATGGCGGCCAGATCCGCGCGGAACCGCGCCAGCCCCGCGGTCCGGATGGTCGCGAAGCCGCCCTTCGGAATCATGTAGGCGACCTGAAGATAATCTCCGCGATCGATACAGACGATGAAGAACCCTTTCCCGCTGCGCACGGTGGGCAGGCGTTCGCCCTCGGGTTTGCTCACCCGGAACCACAGCACGTCCATCGGCGCCGCGCTGGCGGCGACCTCGAGCAGGCCCGACCTGCGCACGATCGAGTGCCGTCCGTCAGCCGCGATCACCAGGTCGGCGGTGATCCGCAGGGGTCCGTCCGGGGTCCGGGCGCGTGCGCCGACCACCGTGCCGTCGCGCTCGACCAGCTCGGTGACCTCCGCCTCCTGGACGAGGCGAAAGCCGGGGTAGCGGCGGGCGGCCTCGGCGAGGAAATTCAGCACGTCCCACTGCGGCATGAACGCCACGAACGGAAAAGGCCCTGGCAGAGCGCTGAAGTCCGCGAACACCACCGGACCGGTGGCGGTCGCCATCGGCAGCTGGGGTAGCTCGACATGCGGCAGCGCCAGGAACTCCTCGGCCAAGCCGAGTTCGTTCATCGCCAGCAGCGTCGAGGTGTGCACCGTGTCGCCGCGGAAATCCCGCAGGAAATCCGGATGCTTCTCCAGTACGAGCACGTCCACGCCGGAGCGCGCCAGCAGCAGTCCCGTCATCAGTCCGGCGGGGCCGCCGCCGATCACGCAGACCCGCACCGATACGGTGCTCAGGCCAGGCACGCCGGCACCTGCCCGCCGTTGTAGAGCACCATCTCGTCGAAGATCGCCAGCACGTCCAGCGGCTCGCCGAGCCGGCGGCCGGTCAGTTCCGCGTCCGCGCGATACAGGTTGCCGACCAACCGCTCCTGATCGACCAGTTCGGCGAACTCGCCGTGGTCGGCCTCCAGCGCGGTCGCCAGCGGCGTCAGACCGAGCGCGCGTCCCTGCGCTGCCAGATCCTGTACCCAGCGCAGGTACCGCAGCGTCTGGTCGAAGATCTCCGGCCCGGTGACCGGGCCGTGCCCGGCGACGACCGTCTCGGCGCCCAGCGCGGCCAGCCGCCGGACCGCCGTGATCGAACCGCTGATCGACCCCATCAGGCAGAACGGCGCCGCGCCCGCCATCACCAGGTCCCCGGCGAACAGCACGCGCTGCTCGGGCAGCCACGCCACCACATCATTGGTGGTGTGCGCGGCGGTCCCGAAGTGGATGAGCTCCACCCGGCGCTCGCCCTGGTGCAAGGTGAGGTGATAGCTGAACGTGATGCTCGGCAACGTGACCCGCGCATCGCCCCATTCGACGTCCGGCCACAGCTTGGTCAGCGCCAGCCCGGTCTCGATCATCTCGGGCCGGATCCGGTCGTGGCCGATAACGACGGCGGTCGGCCCGAACAGGTGGTTGCCGAAGTTGTGGTCGCCGTGGTGGTGGGTGTTCACGACGGTGCGTGCCGGGCCGGTACCCAGCCCGTCGACGAACTCGACAAGGGCCCGGGTGCGTGCCTCCGTCGCCAGCGTGTCGATCACCACCGCGCCGTCCGGCCCGGTCAGCACCCCGGCGTTGCTGACACACCAGCCGCCACGGCTGTGTGTGTAGGCGTAGACGCCGTCGGCGACCTCGTGCACGCGCGGTGTGGCCGCCGTGTCGGTGGCTGTCATGTCGGCGACTTCGTCGTCGCGGCGTAGCGCTCCGCGCACCGCAGCGTATTGCGGCTGTTGCTCGACAGCGCCTCGGTGAGATATGCGCGGGCGTCGGCGAGATCGGTGGTCGCACCGAGTATCTCGCGCGCGGCCGCCGGATTGATCGCCACGGTGTGCCGTGCGGTCACCATGGCGCCGTCCGGCCCGTCGGCGAATTCCCAAGCGCCGCTGTGGCCGAACAGTATCGCGGGCGGAACCAGCTGCTTGTAATCGATCCGATCGCCGGGGAAGCACACCCGGATCGACCTGGTGGTGTGCGCAATCCCGCCCGCGGTCACCGTATCCATCTCCATCAGCTGCACGCCCTCGGCCTCCTCGGTGAGCTCGATGCGGCCGACGTGCGGCACCTGCTCGGGCCAGCGTTCGCTGTGGTAGACGAAGTCGTACGCCTCGGCGGCCGAGCACTCCAGGGGCACCGTGTCCTGGAAGGTGTGGATCACCTCTTGTACCGGGTGGCCGAGTTCGGCGATGCGGGCCAGCGCCGCGAGCTCGGTCTCGCTGTTGCGGTCCACCGACGCGGCGACCTGCTCGGGTTCGACACCGTCCACCACCGTGAAGTGGTGATCAAGCGTCACTTTCGTCGTGCCGGGACCGATCTCGCGGAACGACCAGCCGCCGCCCATCGAGGCGATCGGCGCCTGGCTGCGTTCCTGCTCGAAGACGATGCGGCGCTGCCCGGCGTCCAGTACCCGCCGCGACGTCCAGTTCTTCACCGCGCCACCCACGATCGCCCACAGCCGGAAGCGCTCCTCGTCCGGCCCGCGGTGCAGGTGGCGCACCAGCACACTCGGCTCGAAGATCACCGGCCATCTGGTCACGTCGGCGACCAGGTCGTAGACGACCTGGGGCGCGGCGTGCACCACCTTGGTGTGGCTCATCACGCTGGTGTTCATGCTCTGTCCTCCTCGGCGGGTGCGGGCCTCGCGTGGTCACACGCGCTGCCGCCCTCGGGCCTGACGCTCACGCCGCGCCCCGCAGCTGGGCGTTCACGATGTCGACCAGCTCTTGTGGCGTCTTGACCTCGATGAGCTGCTCCTCCGGGATCGTGACGCCGAAGTCGCGCTGAATCCGCGCCGCGGTCTCGATGAGCGCGAGCGAGTCGTAGCCCAGCTCCTCGAATTCCGCGGCGGCGATGTCGCCGTCGAGTTCGGCGAGGTCCTCGCCGCCCGCGCAGTCCACGAGAATCCGGCGTAGTTGGGTGATGGTCATGGTCATGATTCGCTCCCTGGGAGTACTCGGTCGGATACGGCGCGCACGACGACCGCGGAGTTGAAGCCCCAGCGCCCGCGGGCCAGGACGAGCGCACCGCCGACCGTGGCGGTGCGCGGGGCGCCGAGGACCAGATCGATCCGGTAGTTCTCGGCGAGCGTGGTGGTGTGCGCGGTCGGCGGGATGACCGAGTCGCGCATCGCCAGTAGCGCGGTCACGATGTCGAGCGGGCCCGCGCCGGAGAACAGGCGCCCGGTCAGCGGTTTCGACGCGGTGACCGGAACGCCGCCGGGCCCGAACATCGCCTCGATGGTGGCGGCCTCGTCGCGGTCGCGGTCGGGTATGCCGGAGGCGTCGGCGAACACCACATCGATGTCAGCGGGCGTCATCCCGGCGTCGGCCAGCGCGAGCTCGGCGGCGCGGCGCAGACCCGACGGGCGCGCCGAACCGGGCGTCGGATCGAATGTCGAGGCGTATCCGGCGATTTCGCCGTACACCTTCGGAACACCACGAGCCCGCGCCGCGGCGGCGTCCTCGACCACCAGCATCGCGCCGCCCTCACCGGGCACATACCCGGCGGCGGCGGCGTCGAACGGCAGGTAGGCGCGTTCGGGGTCGGTCGCGGTGCTCACCGCACCGCTGGACACGTGCGAGGCCCAGCCCCACGGATCCAGCGCCGAATCGACGCCACCGGTGACCACCAGCGGCGTCCCGCGTCGCACGGTGCGGCGCGCGTGGCCGATCGCGTCCAGCCCGCCGGCCTGCTCGGCGACCAAGGCGCTGCTCGGCCCGCGCATGCCGTGCCGGATGGAGATCTGGCCGGTGTTCACCGCGTAGAACCACGCGAAGGACTCGTACACGCTGACGTGCCCGGAGCCCAGCGACCACAGCTTGTTGAACTCCCGGTGCGTGAATTCGAAGCCGCCGGAGGCGTTTCCGGTTACCACGCCCATGTCGTAGTCGGCCATCGTCGCGGTGTCGACCTTCGCGTCGTCCAGCGCCCACTGCGCGGCGACCAGCGCCATCCGGGTGGAGATGTCGGTCTGCGGCAGCAGTCGGCTCGGCAGGTGCTCGCCGGCGTCGAAATCGGTCACCTGGCCGGCGAGGCGCGCCGCCGAGCGGCTGGTGTCGAACCGGCTGAGCGGCGCGATGCCGCCGCGACCGGCCAGCACGGCATCCCAGAAACGCTCCACGCCGACGCCGTTCGGCGCGAGCACACCGATTCCGGTCACCAGCATCATGCCGCCACCGCCTCGGCCTTGCGCAGCACCATCGCGCTCTGGAATCCGCCGAACCCGCTGCCCACGCTGAGCACCGTGTTCATCCGGTGGTCCCGGGCGACCAGCGGAACGTAGTCCAGATCGCACTCCGGGTCGGGTTCGTGCAGGTTCGCCGTCGGCGGCACCACCTGGTATTCCAGCGCCAGCAGCGAGGCGGCGATCTCGACCGATCCGATCGCGCCGAGCGAGTGCCCGACCATGGACTTGATCGAGCTCATCGGCGTGGCGTAGGCGTGCGCGCCGAGACTGCGCTTCACCGCGGCGGTCTCGTGCCGGTCGTTCTGCCTGGTGCCCGAACCGTGCGCGTTGATGTAGTCCACGCCGGTGGGGTCGATCCTGGATTCGTCGAGCGCGACCCGGATCGCCTCGGCCATCTCGCGACCGTCCGCCTTGAGGCCCGTCATGTGATAGGCGTTGCAGCGAGTCGCGTAGCCGGAGATCTCGGCGTAGATGTGCGCGCCGCGCTTGCGGGCGCTCTCGTATTCCTCCAGCACGAACATCGCGGCGCCCTCGGCGAGGACGAACCCGTTACGCGAGTTGTCGAACGGCCGCGAGGCCACTTCCGCCTCGTCGTTGCGCGGTGTGGTCGCCTTGATCGCGTCGAAGCAGGCCACCACGATCGGTGTGATGGGGGTGTCCGATGCGCCCGCCACCATGACGTCGGCCGAGCCCTCACGGATCAGCTGCACCGCGTGCCCGACCGAGTCCAGTCCCGACGTGCACCCGTTGGAGACCATCGCCACGGGTCCCTCCGCCCCCACGCTCCAGGCCACCTCCGCGGGCATCACGCTGGGGATCATGTAGTCGAACATGTGCGGGGAGAGATACGTCTCGTCGACCAGCCAATTCTTGCCGGAGTCCGACAGCACCAGGTATTCACGCTCCAGGCTGGTGGCCGCAGCGACCGCACTGCCGAGGCTCACGCCGAGCCGGTGCGGATCGACCGCCGCGAAGTCGAGCCCGCTGTCGGCCACCGCCTCCCGCGCGCAGACCACGGCGAACTGCACCGCACGGTCCATGCGCCGAATCTCTCTGGGCGACAAACCTTCCCGCACCGGATCGAAGTCCGCTTCGCCGGCCACCTGGGACCGGTACGGCGAGGCGTCGAAGAACGAGATCCGGCGCGTCGCGGTACGGCCTTCCGACAAAAGCTTCCAGAACTCGTCCTTGCCCGACCCGCCGGGCGCGCGGACCCCGAGCCCGGTGACGACAACGCGGCGGCTCATCGCGTACCACCGGATGCTGTGGTGTTCATGGCGATTCTCCCTTCGATGGTGTGATCGAGCATCGAGGACGTCCCTCGAACATCGCTCGAGCGAACGAATCGAGTTGTTCTCGAGCGGCGGGGTGCACGCTGTCGTTGTGATCGCCCGGCCGGCGCTGCCCGGATCGATCACCCGTTCCCCGAGCAAGGAGACACGCGTGATGAAGTCAGCACACGGCCGAGATGGCGCCGCCGCGGACTGGGTGCTCTGCCCGGCATGCCTGATCCCGCTGTACGGCAAACGGTTCGCCCGCGACCTCGGCGTCTGCGGCGAATGCGGCAGGCACACGCCGATCACCGCCGAACAGCGCGTCGGGCAGCTCGCCGATGAGGGACGCTTCGAGCCGCTGCCGGTCGCTGCCACCGACGATGACCCGCTGACCTTCACCGACACCAAGTCCTACCGGGATCGGCTGGCCGCCGCGCGCGCCCGCACCGGGATGCACGACGCAGTGCTGTGCGCGCTGGCCGCGATCGAAGGCAGGCCGGTGGTGGTCGCCGCCATGGACTTCCGCTTCCTGGGCGGCAGTCTCGGCATCGCGGTGGGCGAGATGATCACCGCTGCCGCCGAAACCGCGCTGGTCCGGGGTATCCCGCTGATCATCGTCACCGCCTCGGGCGGCGCCCGGATGCAGGAGGGGCCGCTGTCGCTGATGCAGATGGCCAAGACCAGCGCGGCGCTGGAACAGCTGGACCGGGCGGGCATTCTCACCGTCAGTGTGATCACCGATCCCACCTACGGCGGCGTCGCGGCCTCCTTCGCCACCCTCTCCGACGTGCTGATCGCCGAGCCGGGTGCGCGTCTCGGGTTCGCCGGGCGCCGGGTGATCGAGCAGACTATCCGGCAGGAATTGCCGCCGAAGTTCCAGACCGCCGAATTCCTGCTGGAACGCGGGCTGATCGATATGATCGTGCCGCGCGCCGGCCTGCGGCAGGCGCTCGGCGCGCTGCTGCGGGCCGCGGGCCCGGTCGATCCGGCCGAGCCCCTCGTCCCCGCGGACGCGGGAGTGATCACCGATCCGGCCCGCGTTCCCGCGACCGATCCCTGGACGCAGGTCCGCCGCGCACGGGCGTCGCAGCGACCGACCGCGCTCGACTACTTCGCACTCGCTTTCGACGAGTTCCGCGAGTTGTGCGGCGACCGGATCTCGGGCGACTGCGCCGCGGTGGTGGGCGGAACGGCGTGGCTGGGCGGGCGACCGGTGATGGTGATCGGCCACCAGAAGGGACACGATCCGAAGGAGCTGATGGAACACAACTTCGGCATGCCGACCCCGGCCGGCTATCGCAAGGCTGCGCGGCTCATGCGGCTCGCCGAGAAGCTCGGGCTGCCCGTCATCACCTTGATCGACACGCCCGGCGCGTACCCGGGCGCGACCGCCGAGGAGCAGGGGCAGGCGATCGTCATCGCGGAGAACATTCGTTTGATGTCCGCACTACGGGTGCCGGTGATCAGTGTGGTGATCGGCGAGGGCGGCAGCGGCGGGGCTTTAGCGCTCGGTGTGGCCAACCGGGTGCTGATGTTCGCGAACGGGACGTACTCGGTGATCAGCCCGGAGGGTTGCGCGGCGATCGTATGGAACGACCCTGCCGCCGCGCCCCAGGCCGCGGCCGCGCTGGCGCTCACCGCGCGTGACCTCCTGCGTCTCGGGGTGGTCGACGCGGTACTGCCCGAGCCGGGTGACGACGTGGGCGCGGCTCCTGTGGCCGCGGCCGAGCAGTTGCACCGCGCTCTGGTCGCGACCCTCGGCGAGCTGGCAGGGCGCAGCGGTGCGGAGCTGGCCGACGAGCGGCGCGCCCGCTTCCGGCGGTTCGGTGCGCGGCAGCAGGTCCTGGTCCGATCGGTCGCGTAGGAGTAGCGCCATGTTCGAGAAGATCCTGATCGCCAATCGCGGTGAGATTGCGCTGCGTGTCGCGCGCACCTGCCGTGAACTCGGCCTGCGCACGGTGGCGGTGCACTCGGTCGCCGATGCCGACTCGACGGTGGTGCGTTTCGCCGACGAGGCGGTGCAGATCGGCCCGTCCGCGGCCAAGCGCAGTTATCTGAACGCCGCGGCGATTCTGGCCGCCGCCGAGCTCTCCGGCGCCGACGCGATCCATCCGGGGTACGGATTCCTGTCGGAGTCACCGGATTTCGCCGACGCCTGCCGCGCGGCGGGCGTCACGCTGATCGGGCCGCCCGCCGATGTGATGGCCCAGCTCGGTGACAAGCAGTCGGCGCGCACGCTGATGGCGAAGGCGGGACTGCCGCTACTGCCGGGCAGCCTCGATCCGCTCGAACTCGACGAGGCACACGCACTCGCGGATTCGATCGGCTTCCCGGTGATCATCAAGGCGGCGGCGGGCGGAGGTGGGCGCGGCATGCAGGTAGTGCACGAGAGTGCGGCGTTCCCGCGCGCCTATCAGGAGACCAGGGCGACGGCGCGGATGTTGTTCGGCGACAGCCGGGTGTATCTGGAGAAGTATCTCGCCGCGGCGAGGCACGTCGAGATCCAGGTGCTGTGCGACGGCCACGGCAACGGCGTGCACCTGGGTGAACGCGACTGCTCGGTGCAGCGCAGGCATCAGAAATTGATCGAGGAGTCGCCGGCTCCGCTGCTGCCGGAAGGTCTTGCCGACCGAATGGGCAGATCCGCCGTGAACGGTGTGTTGGAGGCAGGCTATACCGGTGCCGGAACCGTGGAATTCCTGGTCGATCAGGAGGGCAATCACTATTTCATGGAGGTGAACTGCCGGATTCAGGTCGAACATCCGGTCACCGAAATGGTGACAGGCATCGATTTGATCGCCGAACAGATTCGTGTTGCCGCAGGGCAACCTCTCGGCATCGTGCAGGAAGATATCGTCCTGCGCGGCGCGGCGATCGAATGCCGGATCAATGCCGAAGACCCTGCGGCCGAATTCGCGCCCGCCCCGGGAGTCCTGGCGGAATTCATGCCGCCGGGAGGTCCTTTCGTCCGCGTGGACACCCATGCGCACGTGGGTTATTCGATACCCCCGCACTACGATTCGCTGCTGGCCAAGCTGGTGGTGTGGGCGCCGGACCGCGACCGGGCGCTCGCCCGGATGCGGCGGGCGCTGGAGGAATTCCGGATCTCCGGCACCCGCGTCGCGACCACCCGGGACTTCCTGCGCGAGGTGCTCGACCACCCGGCGATGCGTGCCGCGACGCATACCACCGGATTGGTGGACGAGCTCCTCGGACGGGGATGAGCGCGCCGGAGGTTCGCCCGGGGCTCGGCTCGCGGCCGAGCTCCGCGCACGGCGTCAGGCGGTCTCGGCGGCGGCGGTGCGGTACTCGGGAGAGTGCCACCCGATCAAATAGCCGGCGTGGCGGCTGTTGAGCATCGCGCTCACCGAGACGTCGGAGGCGGCCAGGATGTCCTGGTGCAGCTTCTGCAACTTCTGGCACGGATCCAGCCCCAGCTCACCCTGCATGGACCTGCTGAACTGCTGATAGGCGGCCAAGGCGCGGGCACGCTGCCCCGAGCGGCACAGGGCGAACATGTAGTACGCCTGGAGCCGCTCGTGGAGCGGATGCTGCATGGCCAGCCGCGCCAGATCGGGGCACACCTCGCGATGCCTGCCCAGACGCAACTCCGCCTCGACGCGCAGCTCGATGTTGGTCAGCCGCAGATGATCCAGATGCGATATCTCGGCGGCGAGCGGGATGCCGGCCTCCACGTCCACCAGCGCGGGACCGCTCCACAGCGCCTCCGCCGCGCCGAACAGATCCACCGCCCGCTGGTCGTCGCCGGTCTTGGCGGCGCATCGGGCGGCTTCGGACATGGACCGGTAGTCACGCAGATCGAACACGCAGTCCTTGACGTCGAAGGAATAGCCCTTACTGCGGGTCCGGAGAAAACGTTCGGCCACCTCTGCCTGTCCCACCCCGAGCTGCGCCGCTATCTTTTTACGGATTCCGAGGACATAGGTCTGCACGACTGTCACGGCGCTGCGCGGCGGATCGTCGTTCCACAATTCTTCGATCAAAGACGTCACCGGAACCACGGTGTCGTGCCGGACCAAGAGTAATGCCAGCAACTGCCGCTGCTTCTGGGCAGTCGGTGTCGCGTTGTGATTATTGATAGCAAGCGTCAATGGACCGAGCACGCGGGCGCAAACTGGATACTTCACTGGGAACTCTCCTACGGGCGACTGTTTTCCCCCGGCCGATGTGAGATCTCGATTCCCACCGCTTTGTAGGCTCCGTCAACAGTAGCGAGAAATCCGTATCGACGCCATGAATCCTGAGTAATATCGGAGTTAACACGTGGCGCGGCCGTGGCGAATTCTCCTTTTTCGCAAGGAGATTCGCCCGTTATTTGCGCCCGGCTCGGTTGCGGCGAGTTCGCGCGTGCTCGCCCGGTTTACCGGGCAGGGTGAACTCGGTGGGTAGCCGCGGTCGACGTCTGCTGCCGGTGAGCCGCCCGCGTCACCCGCGATGTTGTCGGGTGCGTCGCCACTGCTCGATCGCTTGGCCGATGTCGGTGGTGGCGGGCACGCCGACCGCGTCAGCAAGCTCCGCACGCGTGGTGCGCGCCATGCCCGAGACCGGCGACCATGATCACGCCGAATAGCCTCAGGTGTACGCGCACCGCGCGCGATCGTCGGCCAGCACCGTCGGCGAACGCGCGCCCACGACATCCGACGTCCGCCACCCGTGAGCCGTGGTCGAGATCTACGTGCAGACATTCAACGCGCCGGTCGCTGGTGGGTGTTGGCTGGTCGAAGCAGACTCGATCGTCATCTATGAGCGTGCTATCGGGGTTGAGGTGGCTTTCACCGTTCCAGCAACCCTCCTTCGGCATTCACCGTCGTGGAAGCGCGTTTCAACGTAGGTTCGTAGCGGGCGATCGGCGCAAGTGGGCTGTCACCTTCACACCGGTGAGCGCCGCGGTCGCTTTCGATTCTGTTCCGTGATCTACTTCCGCTACCCGAGAGGACGAAGATCCATGGTGACTATCCGGAGCTACCGGCGCACTGCCCTCATCGTGACTGTTTTCTCAGGGATGGGGTTGGCCGTTGTCTCGGCCGCTGCTCCCGCTCTCGCCGACAACACCGTCGATATCAGTGGCGTCGGTCCCGCCAACGTGGGAGTCGACTACAGTTGCGATGCCTCGGCCGGAGTGGCCGGCATCAAGGCGATGGTCGGCGATCCCAATGCGGACAGGCCGTCAGCCACCGGCGCGCAGAACACCGTCATATGCGACGGAGCCCGGCATACCGCTGTGGTCCTCATGGTCGGAGCCGATGGGGAGGACGCGTCGCTGTCGGCGGGGCAGACAGTGCAGGTGCGGGTCGCGTTGGTCGATCGCGACGACGTGGTCGTTTCCGGCAAGGCCAACGTGTTCACCCTGGGGTAATGCCTACACCGTGATTGCGCTCGGCGGCGTTCGCCAACAGCCGGGTGCACGCCGCCGTCGCAGCCCGGTCGAGCAGCCTGTGACGAACCATACCGGCGTGTTGTCGATGTTCATGAGTGTCTCCGATGCGGTTGTTCCTGGGTTGGTGCGCGGTGTGCCGCCCTCCGCTGGTGAGAGGGCGGCACGGGTGGTCTCAGATGATCTGCGCGGTGGGCAGGATGGTGATCTCGGTGAGGTTGACGTGCTTGGGGACAGCGGCGACGAAGGCGACGGTCTCGGCGACGTCTTCGGACTGCAGGACGTCGATCTGGTCGATGAGATCGGCCATCAACTTGCTGGCGTCGGGGTCGGTGACGTGGTCGGGCAGCTCGGTGTCGACCATCCCGGGTTCCACGGTGGCCACCCGGACGTTCTTGCGGCCGAGTTCGGTGCGCAGCAGGCGGGTGAGTTGGCTGATGTAGGCCTTGGTGCCGGAGTAGACCTGGAACTTCTCGAGGACGCGGGTGGCCGCGATCGAGGAGGTGGTGATCAGGTCGGCGGGCTTGCCGTCGGCGGCGGCGTCGACGAGGGAGGTGACGAAGGCCTGGATGGTGTTCATCACGCCCTTGATGTTCAGGTCGATCTGGGCGTCCCAGTCCTGGACTTTCAGGTCCACGATCTCGGAGATCAACTGGACGCCTGCATTGGCGAAGACGAGGTCGACGGGGCCGAGTTCGCTGCGGATTCGGTCGGCGGCCGCCTGCAGGGCAGCGCGGTCGGTGACATCGGTGGTGACGGCCAGAGCGGTGCCCCCGGCGGCGGTGATGCGGTCGGCGGCGGCGCTGATGCGGTCGCCGCGGCGGGCGAGCAGGGCGACTTTCGCCCCGAGTTGGGCGAGTCGGACGGCGGTGGCTTCCCCGATACCGCTGGAGGCGCCGGTGACGACGGCGACGCGGCCGGAGAGAGGTGTTCCGCTGATGACCTGGCTCATGATGTTCCTTTCGGGAAGTGTTTTTCCGGTGTTCGGAAGTACGCAATCCATACTCGGCTTCAACGATGTGAGCTAACAGGTCGCAATCTGCATAGGAGCAGGGCACCCAGGTGTGTACTGGCCATATGTCGATTGCTCCGATCAAAACACCCCGGAACGGCGTGAGGGGGCAAGAATCTTCAGCTCCCGCATGTAAGGGGGTGCAGCAGAGCCACGCATAAGAACGTCGGACCCGGGAGGCTGGAGGTACTGAACCGCTATAGGAAAGGAAGGGCAACACGTGACTGCTCCGAAAGGTTTCACCGCATACCCGCTGTCGAAGGTGCACAGGCTGATCGAACCCGGGCCGGTGATCATGATTTCGACCTCGGATGGGCGCCAGTTCAATCTGATGACCAACGGCTTCAATATGCCGGTTCGGCACGGCGGTCTGATCGGATTCGTTCTAGGGCCATGGGACTACAGCTTCGAGGTCCTGCGTGATACGCGTGAGTGTGTGATCGCCGTCCCGTCAGCCGAACTCGCACAGCAGGTGGTGGATGTCGGCAATATTTCCGGCATGCAGACAGACAAATGGACCCGATTCGGCCTCACACCGATCGCGTCAACCGCTGTTGTCGCTCCCCTGGTGGCCGAGTGTTTCGCCAACATCGAATGCCGGGTGGTCGACGACCGCCTTGTCGACGACTACGGACTGTGGATCGTGCAGGCCGAACATGCCTGGCTCGACGAGTCGAGAAGAGGCACCGGAGAGATCCACCATCGCGGCGATGGAACCTTTTCCGAGAACGGTGGCTTCATCGACCTGCGCGATCGAATGACCAAATGGCCCTCGCTCATCGACTGATGCGATAGCGACGCTGATCTTTCTTCGAGGAAGCTTCGTAAGCCCCCACAGCGGCGCCGCAAAGTGGTGGCGGTCCGGGAGGGCCGGTGAGCGCGGGCGTCGACCCGCTTTCCGCCGGTTCGCCCAGTCGCCCGGTCAACCGCGATCGGGCATGCCGAGGTCCGAGTCCTGATTTTCGCGGTATCTGGTCGCGGAGAGCGATCCCAAGAGTTTCAGGGCGTGGTCACTCGGTGACCCCGGTTCGGCCTGATAGATCACCAATTGCTGTCCCGGCTTGTCCCGCACATCGAATGCTTGAAAGGTCAAGCTGAGGGTTCCGACCTCCGGATGCGTGAGTTCTTTCGCTTCCACCGTCTTACCCCGGACATGACCCTCTTCCCAGTACCGGCGAAAAGCTGGACTCGCCGCCGAGACTTCGTCCACCAACTGGTTCAGGCGAGCCCGGTCCGGCTCGTACCCCACCGCTAATCGCAAAGTCGCGACCGTAGCTTGTGCCGCACGGTGCCATTCGGCGTAGAAGTCCGCGCCGGCGGGGTCGGTGAACACCATGCGTACGAGGTTGTCCGCTTCGGCGAAGGGAGAGAACAGCGCCTCGGCCAGGCGGTTGCGAGCCAGAATGTCCAGCGTCCGATTCAGCACGAACGCCGGTGTCGAGGCGTAGGTGTCCATCAGTTGCAGAAGCGTTGGGCTCACCGGTTCCCGGCCGCTTGTTCCTTGGGAAGCCGGTACCAACCGGGCCAGCCGATACAGATGCATCTCCTGGTCGGCATCCAGCCGGAGCGCGCGCGTGAGCGCGTCGAGCACCTGGGCGGACGGGTTGCGTTCACGGCCCTGTTCCAAACGCGTGTAGTAGTCCGAACTCAGCCCGGCGAGGAATGCGACTTCTTCCCGTCGCAGGCCCGCGACCTTGCGAACGCCGTATGTCTGGACCCCGACTTCCTCGGGGGATACCTGCGCGCGACGCGACCGGAGGAAATCTCCGAGTTCAGTGGACGACATACTTCGAGCGTAGTGCCGAAGCCCTACCCGCTGGGTGGGTGCAATGCACCCACCCGACCGCGCGGGGCATCCGAGCCGCCGGTGCAAACCCCTGCCCCCCGGGGATGCGGTGGCCGTTTGCGCGTCAACGGCCACCGCACAACCGTGTCGGAGTCGGCTACTGCGCGCTCGCCGCCGGACGAACGATGATCTCATTCACGTCCACCTCGGCCGGTTGACCGATGGCGAAGGCGATAGCGTCCGCGACAGCCGAGGCCGGAATTGCCACTGACCGATAGGTCTTCATCTCCTCACGAGCTTCGGCATCCGAAATACTCTCTGCCAATTCGGATTCGGTGACACCAGGAGAAATCGTCGTGACGCGGATATCGCCCGATGATTCCTGGCGCAATCCCTCGGATATCGCCCGCACCGCGAACTTCGTCGCGCAGTAGACCGCCGCGGTGGGGACGACCTCGTAAGCGCCGACCGAAGCGAGGTTTACGAAGTGCCCGCTGCCCTGCGCTTGCATGATCGGAAGCGCGGCGGCGATGCCGTGGAGCACTCCGCGTACGTTGACATCCAGCATGCGGTTCCATTCGTCGACCTTCAACGCGCTCAACGGCGACAGCGGCATGACTCCCGCGTTGTTGACCATGACCTCGATTCGACCGAAATGCTCCTGAGCGACGTTCACGAACGATTGAACATCACGCAGGTCGGTGACATCCACACTGCGGCACGCCGCCCGCCCACCACCGGCGGTGATCTCACCGACAAGGCGCTCCAGCCGGTCGGTGCGGCGCGCGCCGAGGAACACTTCATGCCCGTCGGCGGCCAACTTTCGCGCAGTGGCTTCTCCGATGCCGCTGCTGGCCCCGGTGATCACTACGGCCTTGCTCTGCGTCATGATTCCTGGTCCTCTCGATATAGGACGAGGTGCTCGTGGTAGAGCACTCCGTCACGGATATCACCTGTGGCGCTGAATCCCAGGTCATCGATGTAGTCCAGGTGATTTCCTGTCACCTTGTAGCGTCCGGTGTATGCGCTGCGACGCGAGCCCCTGGCCTCGTCATAGCGACCATCCGCACGTAATTCCTGCCGAATGTGCCCATCGGCCGTAACCCACATACCGACGACATCTGGCCTGTCCACTATTGCCCGATCCATCCCGATCCCTCTCGCGATTGCACAAGCCGATTCTGGCTGGTTCCCCATCGGGTAAGCAGGCCGCAACTCGCCTAGGTGCCGCACACCCAGCAAGCCGCGCCAGAAGCAGACGCGACGTCATCGGAAAACGAGCATCGATTCATCCCCCGGACTTCGCTACGCCAGTGCCGTGCACCCAGCATCCGAGGGACATGGACGCGGACACACCCTGGAAGCGCAGGAATCCGCACGCCGATCCTCGACGCATTCGATCCGCCCGCTCGTTGGCGTCCAGCTTCGTTCGGGCGGTTGCCGGACGCCGCAGCGGGTTACTTGGTTGCCATATCACCCAAACATCGATACTTTGTGGACACATCACCAAACTCGAGAGGCGGACATGGCGGGCACGTCGATCTTCCTGAGCAGCAGCCTCCCGGGCCAAAACGGGGAAGCGGTGGGGCACTGGGTCCACGAGATCGCCGCGACGCGCGGTGCCGCCGAGTTCGGGCTGGTCGACGTCGCCGACTACCAGTTGCCACGTGGGCGTGGCGGCTGCCCCGGCGCCGAGGCGGTACATGTGTATGCACTCGGTGCTGTGGCGGCTCGGCGCGCTGCCGTGCGCGAGGGGAGGTGACCACCATGCCCAGAGCAGTGCGGTTCTCCCGCTACGGCGGTCCCGAGGTCCTCGAGATCGCGCAGGTCGACCGACCCCATGCTGCGCGCGGCCAAGTGGTGGTCGACGTCGTCGCCGCAGCCCTCAACCCGGGCGAGATCGGCATCCGGGAAGGTGTATTCGCCACGATCTGGCCCGCCCGTTTCCCCGAGGGCCAGGGCAACGACTTCGCGGGACGGGTCGCCGAGGTCGGCGACGATGTGACGGGGTTCGCCCCCGGCGACGATGTCCTGGGCTTCGCGCCGCGCGCGGCGCAGGCCGACTTCGTGGCCACTGGTCCCGGCGCGCTCACCGCCAAGCCTGCCGGGCTCGGCTGGGCGGAAGCGGCGAGCATCGCGGGTGCCGGGGCGACCGCGTGGGCAGGGGTCGAGGTGGTCGCGCCATGTCCCGGCGAGACGGTCGTCGTCTCGGCCGCAGCCGGCGGTGTCGGCGTGCTCGCCGCCCAGCTGGCCCGGCTGCGCGGGGCCACGGTCATCGGCACCGCGAGCGAGAGGAACTTCGGCTTCCTGCGCAGATTGGGCATCGAGCCGGTGGCCTACGGACCTGGACTGGCAGACCGGTTGCGCGCGGCAGCGCCGCAGGGCATCGACGTCTACCTGGACACCTTCGGCGCGGGCAATGTGGACACCGCCATCTCGCTGGGCGTCAGACCGGACCGAATCAACACCACTGCCGACGGCCGGGCGGTGCAGCGCTACGGCGTGCACTCGGCCGCGCAGGAGCAGGCCGACGACCCGGCGATCTGGGCTCGCCTGGCCGCCCTCGCCGCGAAGGGCGAGATAACCATCCCGATCGCCGCCGTCTATCCCCTCGAGCGCGTCCGCGACGCCTACCGGGACCTGGCGACCCGGCACGTCAGCGGCAAGCGCGTCCTGGCGATCAAACCGCTGCCCGACTTCCGAGGAGACAACCGATGAAGGCGCTGCTGGCCCGTTCCTACGGGCGACTGGACGAACTCGAAATCGCCGACGTGCCCCGGCCGGAGCCCGCCGCGGGGGAGCTTCTGGTCCGAGTCCAGGCCGCCGCCGTCAACCCCATCGACATCGCGCTGATCACCGGCACGTTGAAGGACAAGCTGCCGGTGGCGCATCCGTTCGTCCCCGGCGTCGACGTCAGTGGCGTGGTCGAGAGCGTCGGCGCAGGCGTCGACCGCTTCCGGGCCGGGGACGCGGTGATCGCGTGGAACGGGGTGCCCTCCGGCGCCTTCGCCGAATACGCCTTGGTGCGCGCGGACGATTCCGCCGCGCTGCGCCCGGCGTCACTGGACCCCCGCCACGGGGCCGCGCTGCCCACCGGGGCGCTCACCGCGTCTGCGCTGCTGGACGAGGCGAAGCCCGGGTTGCCCGGCTGGGTGCTGATCGTCGGCGCCACCGGCGGTCTCGGCAGCTACGCGGTTCAGCTCGCCAAACAGGCCGGCGCCACCGTGATCGCCACCGGCCGCGACGGCGACATGGGCTACCTCGAGAGCCTCGGGGCGGACGGCGTGATCGACTACCGCACCGAAAACGTCGCCGAACGCGTGCGGGACTGGACGCCGGGAGGCGCAGACGTGGTGATCGACCTGGCCCAGGCGGGCCCCGCCCTCGCCGGCGCCGCGGCGGCCGCGAAACCCGGCGGCCTGCTGGTGTCCCCGCTCGGTGGGCCGCCCGCGTTCGATCGGGACGTCCGCGCGGTCTACACCGGGACGACCACTCCGGCCGGTCGGCTGGCCGAACTGGCCGCGCAGGCCGCCACGGGCGCGCTGCGGGTCGAGATCGGCGCGGAGTACCCCTTCAGCGAGGCGCGACAGGCACTGCTGGACTTCGCAGCCCAGCACGTCCGCGGCAAAGTCGTCGTCACCTTCTGAACCGTCACGGCCTGCTCGGTGGGGAAATGTCCCCTGGCCTTGATCGCGCGCCGGTAGCGGGCGTTGAGCGACTCGATCGCGTTCGTCGAGCAGATCACCCGGCGGATCTCGAGGTCGCGTAGTCGAGGAACGGGACGAATTCATCCCACGCGTTGTTCCAGAGCCGCACGATCGCACCGTATTTCGTGCCCCACGTCTCGCTGAGTTCGTCCAGCGCGAGCACACTCATCCAGAAATTCGCGCCCTCGCCACCGGTCCGGGCCCACAACCCGAGGATGTCCTTCTCCCCGTTCACCATCACCCCGATCGCGGCATAGATCGGGCGGTTGGCGACCTGACCATCTCGGATCTTCACACATCTGGCGTTTGTCATTTCGATGTGGCGCGAAACTCGCTCGGACGTACGCCCCGGCGCCGTTTGAATGCCGCGCTGAAACCGAAAGCATCCGCGTAGCCGACGGCCTTCGCCACCTGTGCCACGGTGAGGGTGCGGTCGGAGAGCAGTTCCTCCGCATCGTCCATCCGGCATTCGGTGAGATACGCCAGTGGCGACTGGCCCATCACCTCGGTGAAACGCCTCGCGAACAGTGCCCGCGACACGCCCGCCGCGGCCGCCAGGGACGCCACGGTCCAGCCGGCGGAGGGTTGCCCGTGCATCGCCTCCAGCGCAGGCCCGACCACCGGGTCGGCGGGTCCGCGATACCATCCCGGCGCCTCGGCGGCCTCCTTTTCGAACCAGTCACGCAGTGTGCACACCAGCGCCCAGTCGAGCAGGCGGTCCATCAGCGCCTGGGCTCCGGCCGGCCGCGCGGCCGCGTCCGCGGCGACGGATTCCATCCAGGCGCATACCTCCACGTCGTCCGACACCACCAGAACGGGTGGCACCGCGCGCAGAAGCTGTTCATGACGCCGGCCCGAGGCCCGATAGGCACCGACGATCAGAGCCGTCTCGCCGGCCGGGTCGTTACCCCACCGTCCGCCTTCCAGACCGGCCTCGCATTCCGCATCCGCCGCGAAGCAGGCGACCTCGTATTCGGCGTGCGGCAGGTCGGCCGAATCAGGTCGGTCCGCGAGGAGGAACGGTTCGGGACCGCGCACGATCGCGGTGTCTCCGGCCGAGATCCGTTGCTGCGCACCGCCGGAAAGCAGCAGCGTGCCACCTCCGCGCAGCACCGTCACCATGGTCAACGGCGCACGGTCGGCGAAGCGGATGGTCCACGGCGCCTCCAGAACCGCGTGGGTGAGTACGGCTCCTTCGGCACGAATGCCACCCAGCAATTTACTCAAAGGATCCACGCCATAAGCGTAGACGAACTCCTATCGAATGTAGATCTTTACCCATAGATCGTCCACCGGATCGGGTGTGGAATACAACTCGACCGCACAACCGATCGTCCGGATACCGGACCGCTATGGAGGACCACGTGCCGAGCAACTCCATCGAAGACGCTTCGACCACTCCCACCGCGCTGGTCGTAGTCGCCCACCCCCGCCCCGACTCACTGACCGCCCATATCGCCGCGCTGACCGTCCGCAGACTCACCGCCGCGGGCTACCGGATCGACCTGCTCGATCTGCACGCCGAGGGATTCGATCCCCGCATGACGGCAGCCGACCTACCGGACTGGAACAACCGAGACAAGACCTACTCCCCCGAGGTCGAGAACCATATGCGGCGCATCCTCGCCGCCGATGTCATCGTCGCGGTGTTCCCGGTGTACTGGATGCAGGTACCCGCGATCCTCAAAGGCTGGATCGATCGCGTGTGGAACTACGGATTCGCCTACGGACGCAGCAAACCCCGGCTCGCGGGCAAGCGGATGCTGTGGCTGGGCCTGGCCGGCGCGGCGGACGACGACGGAGTCGTCGACCTCATGCAGCAGGCACTGAGTTCACAACTCGACGACGGAATCGCCTACTACTGCGGCCTGACACAGTCGACGGTGGGACTGCTGCCAGGAGCCGAAGAAAAACCGCAGCGCCTGGACGCCGACGGCAATCTGCTACTCGACAACGCGCTCACCAGCGCCGCGCGCGACGCCCATTTCGCCGCGCTGGAAGACCGGGCCCTGCGCTTCGTCGACGAATTCCGCGCCGGCGATCGGGTACCGGCCTGAACCTCGACACAAGATGAAGAGCGACGCGCCTCACCGCCGCATCGGCGCTGATCGATGCATCGGACCTCTGCCCGGTGACCGGTGGCGACCACCTCCCGAGTTGCTCCATCCCACGACGTGAGCGCGCCGAGCCGCCCCGGGGCGCAGCCGGTGGACGACGCGCCCGCGCCTCGGCATACGGCGGCGGCGCAGTTCCGGGAAAACGGTCGCGCGGTGGTGGATCGGGTGGCGGACCAGGTACCGGGGCGACGACATCAAGCGCCCGCATCGGCTGACAGGATGGGTTGATCAGCATTCACACCGGAGAGGGCGCAGATGACCATCCTGGTAACCGGGGCCACCGCAAACATCGGCCGCAAGGTCGTCGACCACCTGCTCGCCCTGGGAGCCACCGACATTCGCGCGCTCACCACCAACCCGCGGAAGGCCGCACTCCCCTCCGGGGTGCGGGTGATCGAGGGTGACTTGCGGCGACCGGAGGCCTTGGCCGCGGCGTTCGCGGGTGTGCAGCGGATGTACCTGGCACCGGCACCGGACAGTGTCACCGAGGTGCTCGCGCTGGCCTGCGCAGCCGGCGTGCGGCATGTCGTCGACCTGTCCGGTGAACCGGAGAGCTGGTGGGGCAGTGTCTGTACGGCCGTCGAGGACAGTGGCCTGGCCTGGACCCACTTGTGGCCCGGCGATTTCATGGAGAACACCATGACCTGGTCGCACCAGATCCGCGAATCCGGCTCGATCCGGGAGCCGCGGCCCCACGCGGCGAGCGCGCCCATCGCCATGGATGATATCGCCGCTGTCGCCGCCACCGCCCTGCTGACCGACACCCATCTCGGCCGCGCGTTCCCGTTGGCGGGGCCGGAGATCCTCACTCGCGCCGAGCTGGTCCGGCACCTCGCCGACGCACTCGGCCGCGACATCGTCCTGCACCGGTCCTCGCGCGAGGAGACCATCACCGCCCTGGCCCCCACCATGGGCGACAGCGCGACCTGGTATGTCGACAACGTTCTCTGCGGTTTCGACCCGGACCCCGCGACTCTGCCCATCACCAGCGTCCGAGACATCACCGGCCGTACCGCGACGACGTTCGCTCGTTGGGCCGCCGCCAACGCCCCGCGCTTCACCGCCGACCGAAACCCCGCAACGAGAAGAAACGTGTGAGATCGGCAGTGATGTCCGAGACCACCACCAGTCGACGACTGGACAGTCCCGGGCGAGCCCGCCGGTGTCTGTCCAGTCGCTCTCACGGGATCACATCACGGTGCGTTCGGGCCCACTCCGGAGCGCGTCGCCATCACGGCTTGGTGGCCCACAGGATGACGTTGGTCGAAGAACTTCGCGTTCCACCCGATGTCGTGAAAACCCAATGCATTCAATAGGTTCGTGATCTGCTGTGGCGATTCGAACGCGCGCTGCACGGCCACCCACTCAGCTGAGTGCCGTCGCCGTATCGGATGAATTCGCTCCTCTCGCCGAGACCGTGGGGACGCGGCGGTGGCGCGTCCATCCGCGGACGCCGATGGCCAGGGGTACCAGGACGGTGAGGAACCCGGACACCGGCTCGAACACGAGACCGAACGCGGTGAGAAGAGCGGTTGCGGCGAGGATCGGTGCCGGCACGTAGCCCCGGGTTCGCTCCGTGTCGATCACGGCGATGCCGAAGCAGATGGCGGCAACTCCGAACGCGGTGAACCAGAACGAGAGCTCGGCCTGCTCGTCACCGGTCGTCCATATGGCAACCCCGAGCGCCGTGTGGGCTGCTCCGATGAAGGCGAGCAGGGCGCCCGTAAACGGAAACCGAGTTTTTGAATACATATTCCGAAACCTTGCCTCGAGCTGGACCGCGTGGCAAGACCCCGGCGATTCACCGTGATCAGGTCCTCGACGCAGCGCGCGATCTGCTCGCCGATCCAGCGACGACCAGGCCGAGCATCGCCGCGATCAGCGCTGCCTCCGGCATCCACACCGGGTCGATCTACATGCGCTCCGCCTCCCGCGAAGAGTTGCTCGCCCGGTTGTGACCGCCAGGCCGAGGTCCCCCTCCGCCGCGCCGGTCGCCGACTGCCACTCCGATTGCCGTCTGGCAGCGCAGATGTCTCTGTCGCGACGTACGATCCAGTCGCACGTGTCGAGCATCCTCACAACGCAACCTACGGTCACGGCGCGACATTGCCGCCGCCGTGCCGCGTTCGGCTCTTTCTCGAGCCGGCCGTCCAGACCCAGCCCGGCTACTCGGCACGGATCCAATGAAGCCGATTGACGAGGATCTGTTCACCGACGGGCGTGGGTGGCGTCCGCAAGACCAGCCGGTCGCCGGATATTTCCACCGAGCGCCGCTGCTCGCTGCCCACCCAGTTCGGGAACACGCTCATTCGCAGCACATGCACGACGGTGTCGCCCTCCAGGCGGTACTCCCCGCAGTACGCGACGTAGGTCGAATAGGCTTCAGCGCGTTCACTTTCGGTGCCGCCGAGCGCGACCGATGTCGACAGTTCACGACGGTCGGCTTTGGCGATCTGACCGGTCATCCATCCGCCAGAGGTATAGACCAGGCACCCTTGGGGGTCGTCGCCGAACGGCATCGTCACCGCGCCTGCCTCGTCGGTGGCGGTCCACGCCGTCAACCGCCACCGCCCCACCAACTCGCCGGCAATCATGCCGCCGATGCTAGCGCCCGCAACGCCACTTGCGACCGGAGCAGGCGCACCGTGCCCTCGGTCACGGCGGGCCCGGCTGTAGCGCCAGAACTCGCGGGCAAATTGCTTCACCGATCTCGACGCCCTCGCGACCGCGATCATCGACGAACTCGGCACCGAGGTACTGTATCGGCGCTCGCCGAGGCAACGCTTTTCGAGGTGACCCCGTTGCGGTTGTTACCCGAGTGGTCGACGCGACGGTCGAAACAGCTTGTCGGCTACCAGGATTCGATCAGCGGGACATCCTGCCGGCGCCGCTGCCATTGTTCGGTGAGGCGGCCGAGTCGGGTCGGGGCGGCGATACCGCGTATGCCCGCGATCTTGTCGTCGCGGATCTCCAGGATCGTGACGCCCAGGATCCGGGCGCCGAGTGTGAAGAGCACGGCCGGGCAGCCGTTGATCACGGCGGCATGGACAGCGGGAGAGCCGCCGACGAGTTTGCGTTTGGCCGCGGACGGTTTGAAGCCGGCTCGCACCGCACGGGCGATCTGCCCCGGGTTCAGGTAGCGGATCAGCTTCTCGGCCATGCCTCCGGCGCCGTCGGAGACGCCGCTCGCGTCGTCGGTCAGCAGCGCCACCAGCCGTTCGGTCCGGCCCGAAGAGGCGGCGGCAACGAACGCCTCGACAATTCGACGCGCGGAGGCCTGATCGACCTCGGAGGTGCGTTTGCCGGCGGCGGCGATTCGACGCCGGGCTCGGTGCGCGTGTTGCTGACTCCCGGCCTCGGTGATGCCGAGAATCTCGGCGGTCTCGGCGTGGCTGTACGCGAAAGCCTCGCGCAGAACGTAAACAGCTCGCTCGGTCGGCGACAGGCGCTCCATGAGGGTCAGCACCGCCAGGGTCACCGATTCGCGCTGCTCGGCGGTCTCCGCAGGGCCCAGCATCGGATCGCCGTCGAGCAGCGGTTCGGGCATCCAGGCGCCTACGGCGCGTTCGCGCCGCACCTGCGCCGAACGAAGGCGATCGAGGGCCAGATTGGTGACGATCTTGGTCAGCCAAGCTTCCGGAACCTCGACGTACTCCTGGTCGGCGGCCTGCCACCGCAGGAACGCGTCCTGCACCGTGTCCTCGGCGTCGGCGGCCGAGCCGAGTAGCCGGTAGGCGAGCGAGGCCAGGCGGTTCCGGCTGGCCTCGAAACGCGTCACGGTGGCGGTGTTCATGCGCCCGACCCTATGCGGTGAGCACTTCGGGCGAGCGCTCCCGGTCGGTGGCCGAGCGGTGCCGGCGAGTCGGCATTCCGAAGGTCGGTCGGCTGATGGCCCAAGCGCTGGCCGCCACGATCGCCGACTTGACTCGCGCCGCAGGCCTGCCGCACAGGGCCCCGGCCTTCGCGCGCCCGGCACCGTCGACAAGCTGGAAGATCCCGTCCTTGCGTCCGAGGCTGATGTGGTTGCCGACATAGCGCAGCGCGGTCGCCTTGATCTTGCGGCCGGTCAGATCCCCGACGATCGCGGCCGCCGCTTGCGTGCCGGTGAATCCCGCCGAAGCACACGACATCGGCAACGGCCGACCGTTCTCACCGATGACGAAGACGCTGTCACCGGCGACGTAGACATCCGGGTGCGAGACCGACCGCATCTGACGGTCTACCGTGATCCGCCCGTCGGCTTCCACCGCGAGACCGCTGGCGGCGGCGATCGGGTGGACGGCGAAGCCGGCGGTCCACACAGTCGCATCCGCGGCGAACACGCTGCCGTCGGCGGCGACCGCCTTCGTCTCCTCGACACGCTCGATCTCGGTGTGCTCGTGGACCGCGATGCCGAATCGATCGAAGGAACGCAGCAGGTGAAGGCGCGCCTTCGGACCCAGCCAACCCCCCGATTCGCCGCTGGTGACCAGGCTGACCTGAAGACCCGGACGGGCCTCCGCGATTTCGGTGGCGGCCTCGATCGCGGTCAGGTTACCGCCGACGACCAGCACCTTCCCGGTCTCGCCCAGCTCATCCAGGCGGGCGCGCAGGCGCAGCGCGGACGGCCGTGCGGCCACGTGGAAGGCGTGCTCGGCGACGCCGGGCACGCCATGGTCGGCGGCAGTGCTGCCGAGCGCGTAGAGGAGGGTGTCGTATCCGATCCGGTCGATGCCTTCGCCATCGGCCACCGTAACGGTCCGCCGCGCGACGTCGATGTCGGTGACCCGGGCCACGCGTAGCCGAATTCCGGTGCCCGCGAACACCTCCGCCAGCGGGCGGTGGGAAAGATCGTGCCCCGCGGCGAGCTGGTGCAGGCGCAGCCGCTCGACGAAATCGGGTTCGGCATTGACGACGGCGATCTCGAAATCGTCCGAATGCAGCGTGCGGGCCAGATATCCGGCGGTGAAGGCTCCGGCGTATCCGGCTCCGAGAACGACGATGCGGTGCTTCATGATTCGCTCCTGTCTGGTTCGCGTACTTCCTGAACGCGACAGGCCCTGAATTCCTGACAGTCACCCAAGTGATCTGCGTCACCAGATGTCAGGAAATCCCTGCAACGAAGGAGCGGACAAGGTGATCCCCGCCGAATCCCTACTCGGATACCTGGGGATCGGGATCGGTGCCATCGCGATGATGCTCATCGGCCACCCCCTCTCCGGCACCGCGACCGCGCCCGATGCTGCCGGGCTGGTCCGGCAACCTCGGTCAGTTGCTACCGCCCGGAGCAGGCGGCCGCCTGCTGCGCTCCACCGCCTTCTTCGAGGGCCACGGCGCCACCCACGCCCTCACCGTCCTGGCCGTCTGGATCGCACTCGGCGCAGCCCTCCCCCTGACCGGCAGCACATACTGCCGGCGGCATCGTCTGCACAGGTTGTGATCCGACGTGCCGGCTTCTGGTCGGCCCGGTATCCGTCGATCGGGAGACCGACACCGCCATCAGCGTGACGAGGACGGCCAGCACAACAGCGAATGCCACGCCGATCAATCTGCGCGGAATCGGATCCGTGTTCGGAGTAGGCGGTGGCAGGCCACCGAAGCCGCCGTAGGGTCTGTAGCGCTTCACCGATTCCAATACGTATTCGCTCCCACCCGAATATCGGTCGGTGGTGAAGGAGATGGACCCGCCGTCTTTACCCCCGGTGTTGCGGTAGGCTTCGACTTTCAGATCGCAAATGATGAGTTGGCGTGTGCTCGCGTCCCAGCGCGGCCAGCCGCCGGTTTGCTTGTACTTCTCTTGCACGAGCGGATCGACCATACGCGCGACGAGGAAGACACTTTTCCCGGTGGGATAAATCGCCAATCGGTCGATTTCACGCCACGAGAAGCGGTGGACGACGCCGACTTTCCGGACCTCGACTCCGCCCGCATCGATCGCCAGTTTGTCGCCGCGACTGAGCATGTAGAAGTGTCCGGCGACGACGGAGACACCGAAGAGCACCGAGAGCAGATCGCGCAGTTCGCCGTGCACGCGGAATACGAACCAGACGAACAACGGGATCGCTGTGCCCGCGATCGCCACGTTGAGATATTTACTGGCGCTCTCTCCGGTATCGGGAAAGACGGTACCGCTCTCGACCCTGCGATCAGGGACCGATTGGGCGACCAGACCGTCGACGATGCGGATCAGCCTGTCGGTGTCGTCGTCATACACCTCCGACCTGATCCTGGCCGTGTTGTGCTCGAGCAGATTCCGGATACTCGGCGGCAATTCGCCCGGGTGGGGCAGTCGGGCGTCATCGACCAGAAGAGGGAGTATCACCTTCCCCAGACGCAGTGCGGTCTCGATTTCCATACGTACCGGGTCGTCGGGGGCGTGCAACCGGCTCCTGTTGTGGGGGCTGAGCCACTCCGATCCGATGACCACGATGACCACGGCCGACCCGGCGATGGCTTGCACGATCGCCTCGCGGAAGGGCACCCCGACATCGATGGAGTCTCTGTCGAAGAAGGTCAGATCGTCCGGAAGCTCCTTTTCGAAGGTAGCTCGAAGCCGGCCGACGAAGTGGTGTGTGCCATCCCTGCGATAGCTGAGAAATATCCGATAGCGATTCACGTACCCCCGGCCTTCCCCCGCAGGAGAGCTGCTACCGAGCCCTCGACACATGGCGAGATCTTGAACGGCCATCATTATGGCGTAGCCGGACAGAGAATGTCAGCCGGTGGCGATTTTCCCGCCATTTTCCGAATGCCCGAAACTACATCTGTGTTCCGCCCGCGGCGGCGGTGAAGTTACGCGATCGTCGCTTCTTCGCCCGGGTGTTACCGTCCGGCGAGAGGATGGGCCGGTGTGGCGGATATGCGTGGCAGGGGTTATGGCGGCCGGTGTCCTGACGGTCGACGTGGCCCCGGGAGCGGCCGATGGTCCGGCCGCGTTCGACCTGCAAGCCCATCGGGGCGGGTTGGGGCTGGTGGCGGAGAATACGTTGCCCGCGTTCGCGAACGCGTTGGAGCTCGGGGTGAGCACGCTGGAGTTGGACGTGCAGATCACCGCGGACGGCTATGCGGTGGTCACGCACGACCGCGATCCGAATCCGGCGAAGTGCGTGGACACCACACCCGCCGTTCCCGGCGACCCGAAGTTCCCCTATGTCGCGGGAACCA
This sequence comes from Nocardia sp. NPDC041819, assembly GCF_055590505.1. NCBI lineage: Bacteria > Bacillati > Actinomycetota > Actinomycetes > Mycobacteriales > Nocardiaceae > Nocardia > Nocardia sp. NPDC041819. The sequence continues at coordinate 69,184 of NZ_JBVJAP010000010.1, forward strand.
CCTACATCCGGGATCTGACCCTGGCTCAGGTCCGGACGATCGACTGCGGCTCGGTGCCGTCCGCCGAGCAACCCGGGCAGCGGAGAGCGCCGGGAGCGCGAATACCGTTGCTTGCGGAGGTTTTCGACCTGGTGCGCGCGTATCGCGCCGATCAGGTGAAGCTGAACATCGAGACCAAGGTCGAGGCAGCCGCCCCCGAGCAGACCGCGCCGCGTGAGCAGTTCGTGGACGTCGTGGTGGCGGAGATCCGCCGGGCGGGCATCGGGCGGCAGGTCACCATCCAGAGTTTCGACTTCGGCACCCTCATACGGCTGCGCGAGGTAGCGCCCGACCTGCCGATCATCGTCTTGACCGATGGTCAGCCGAAGTTGCGTGCGGGTGAACCCGGCGGCTCCCCGTGGCTTGGCGGCATGGATATCGACGACTTCCCTGGATCGTTGCAGGAGAAGTTCGTCGCGGCGGCGGCCGCCATCGGCGCCGCCGCGGTCTCACCGGTGCACGGCACTCCGCAGAACGCCACCGTCACCGCTCCGGACTACCAGCCTTTCACCACGATGGACCTCGTCCGCGCCGCTCACCGCCGAGGCATGCGGGTGGTGCCTTGGACGGTCGATGACCGGGCCACCATGAACGCCTTGCTCGACCTCGGCGTAGACGGCCTGATCACCAACCGGCCGGACGTACTGCGCGCGCTGCTTTCCGACCGCGGATATCGCCTGCCACCGGCCTGTCACCGCCCCTGACAGGTCCGTCGCCCGGACCGCGGGCGCTGCGTCGGTGCCGTCGCATTCGCACGCCGCGCCCGCTCAGCGGCCGGACCGACAGGTACCGGTCAAGAAAGCGCTTTCAGCAGCTCGTCGGCCACGCCTGCGGAGGATGCCGGATTCTGGCCGGTGATCAGCGTGCGGTCCACGACGACCTTCGGGGCCCACGGATCGCCCTCGCGGAAGTCGGCTCCGATCGCGACGAGCCGATCCTGCAACAACCACTCGGCCTTGTCCGCGAAGCCCGCCTGGGTCTCTTCGGCGTTGGTGAAGCCGGTCAGGGCGTAGCCCGCGAAGATGTTCGCTCCGTCTTCTCCCTGCGCGGCGAGTAGAGCCGCGGGCGCATGACACACCACCGCCAGCGGCTTGCCGGATGCCAGGATGTCGGCGAGCAACCGACCGGAGTCGGCGTCGACGGCGAGGTCTTCCATCGGCCCGTGCCCGCCGGGGTAGAACACCGCCGCGTAGTCGGCGAGGTTTACCCCCGCCAGGTCCACGGGGTTGTTCAGTTCGGCGCTCGTGCCGATCACGTGCGCTCGATGATCGGCGTTCTCCTGCCCGCCGTTCGCCTCGGGCGCGAGGCTGCCCTTGTCCACGGTCGGTACGACGCCACCCGGGGTGGCCACCACGATCTCGTAACCCGCCGCTTTCAGTTTCTCGAAGGGCACCACGAATTCCTCGGCCCAGAAGCCGGTCGGGTGCTGGGTCCCGTCGGCCAGCGTCCAGTGGTCGGCTCCGGTCATCACGAAAAGGATCTTCGGCATGGTCTGTTGTCTCCTCGTCCGGAACCCGGTAGGCCGGGTTCGGTCATCGAGTCCTGTCACGCTGGCCCGAGTGCTGCCGGACCCCGACCCCGCACACCGGGATCGTCAGCGACGACACTGTCGACGCTAGCCTTCCCGTTCTTCGGGATACCAAAAGACCGGGTTCGCGGCCATTCCTGTTTCACTTTTCGCGCCTACGCGGCGACGCGGCGGCCCCGATCCGGGAGGTGCGCGGCACACAACGCCACACCCCCCGCCTGACCTGGGGTTGTATTCGGGCCATACTGGACCGGTGACTGAGATGGGACAACGCGAGCGGGAGACTGCGCGCAGGATGCTCGGCGGTTGCCCCGATATCGGCAACTTTCGGTTCTGGTTCGCGGACCAGCGGTGGGAATGGTCCGAGGAAGCCGCCGGGATCTTCGGGTACGCACCGGGCGAGGTCGAGCCGTCCACCGAACTCTTGCAGAACCACCAGCACCCCGACGACCGCCAGCGGGTCGCCGAGGCCCTCGCCGACGCCATCGAGACCGCGACTCCGTTCTGCACCCGCCACCGGATCATCGACACCGAGGGCGACACGCACGACGTGATCGTCATCGGCGACCAGCTGTTCGACGAGCAAGGCACTGTGGTCGGCTCCGCCGGTTACTTCATCGATGTCACCGAGACACTCGAGGGCAATCTCCAGGAAGCCCTCGACGACCTGCTGCCCGACGTGATCGACGCGCGCGCGGTGATCGAACAGGCCAAGGGCGTCCTGATGTTCGTCTACGGCGTCAACGCCGATCAGGCGTTCCGGGTGCTGCGCTGGCGCTCGCAGGAGACCAATGTCAAGATCCGCACGCTGGCCGAGCAGCTCGTCGCCGACATCGTCGCGATGGGCGGTGCGCTGGTTCAGCAACGCACCCGCTTCGACCATCTGCTGCTGACCATCCACCAGCGGGTGGCGCCCCCGGAACCCGTCGCGGACTAGCCGACCATCGCTACGGCCCGGCCATCCTGAAAAACAGGTATACCCCGGGTCATTCCACCGTCGCTCGAGGTGGCTGATCGGGGGAGTCTGGAGCGGAAGTTGCCAGCAACGTTCCGGAGAAGCTCGTATGCACACGAACCACGTGACGCACAGTCCGAATGCCGTCGGGAGCGGCAGCACACTGAGCATGGATGACAGGCTGATGATCTACCGCTGCGTGCGGTGCGACAAGCTGCTCGCGCCGATAGCGTCCGGATGTTCGTCCTGCGGATCCGGCGAGCTCGAGCGTGTGCCCTCGATGGGTACCGGTTCCGTCGTGTCGTGGCGGGTGGTGGATCGCGCCCCGACCGACAGGCAGGGCGGGTTGGTGCCGCTGACGATCGCCATCGTGGAACTCGACGAAGGCCCGTGGGTCTATACATCGCTCGAAGGGGAGATCCCCTCGTCTTCGGGCCGGTCGGTACGCGTGCGATTCCAGCCCCATCCCCCGGAAGGCCGGTTCCCGGTCTTCGAGGTCAGTACCGATTCCCGAAGCCCATCGTGCGCAGCTCCGCCGCACCTTTCTGCGCAGGAGTAGTAGCGGTGCGCCGCTCATAGGGCACGGAGGCCCACCGCATCCGTCCCGGTGGCGGCCGGATTCACCGTGCCGCCGTCCCGCCGACAACGCGCTATCGGCCCTCGCTTCCTGCCACTATCGTGTACTCACTCTTACCGATCGGAATAGTTGAGGAGAATCGACATGGGACGTTTTGTCCCTCGTGCGTTGACCGCGGCGGTGTGTGTGGGATGGGGCGGTATCTGTATGGCCGGCCTCGCGCCGACCACCGCGGCCGCGCCCTCGATCTACGAACCGAGCATCACCCCGTGCAGTCACCTGTTCACCACCCCGCTCGAACCCGGCCGCCCCGGTACGAGCACCTATTGGAGCCCGTTCGGCACTGCCGACATCGTCTGCTACGACGTCGGTTCGCTGCCGGTGAGCTACTACCAGCGCGACCCGGCGGGACAGTGGCACACGATGAACCAACTGATCCCCGGCAACTACTTCATCAACATCTTCGGCTACGGCCACCTGCCCGCATAAACAAATCGGTTGCCTGTCGGCGAGGACGCTGGATCCAATGTGCGGCATGGTCGTTCAGGTTGCCCGCCACGGCGAGATCGAGATGCACACGCACTACGGACGGTGCCATTCCGGGCTGTGGACTAGCCGCAACCGAATCGCCGCGGGCGAGACGCCGACGCATGAAGACGCCACTGCCGCCGCCTGAAGCGATCCGGACCGATGGATCATCGGTCCGGATCGGCGCTCTCGCTCCGCTGACCCGGCCCGGCTGGGCCGAGGCAGGCCGACACCTACTCGCCGGAGTCGAGCTGGCTGTCGGCGAAGTCAATGAGGCCGGTGGGATCGCCGGAAGACCACTCGAGCTGGTGGTCCGAGACACCGCGGCTGATCCGCGGCGGGCCGCGGCTGCCGTAGACGAATTGGCTCGCCTCGGCGTGGCTGCCTTGGCGGGCGAGTATCACAGTGTCGTCGCTCGCGCCGCTGCCGCCAGGGCCGACGCCCTCGGCCTGCCTTTCCTCTGCTCGTCGGCGGTTCTCGACGCGCTCACCGAACAGCCGACGCGATGGGTCGCGCGCCTGGCCCCGGCGCAGTCTCGGGGCTGGCGGATCTACGCGGACTTCCTGCTCAACGCAGGCCACAGCCGAATCGCCGTGGCGGCGGAATCGAGCGTCTACTGGGCGTCCGGTGCCCGCATTCTGCGGGACTACCTCGCTCCACGCGGCGGCACCGTCGTCGAACTCGACATGCGTGCGCTCACCCCCACGTCGGTGTGCGATGAACTCGCCGACAATCGCGCGACAGCTCTGCTTCTTCTGGTCGGCTACCCGGAGCAGGCAGTGTCGATCGTGGAGTCTGTTCGCCGCGACCAGCGCCTCGCCGAGATCATGATCGGTGCTCCCGCCGGGCAACCGGAGTTCGCCGAATGGGCGAGGTTACTGGGCGAGGACGGCGCCGCGATCCCGTTCTTGCGCTATCTGCCCGAGCGCCTCGGCCCCCTCGGCGCCCGAGTCGAGAAGACCCTGCGCGAGCGGCTGACCGAAGCGCCCTCCTTCGTCGCCTTCGAGGGCTACGACACGGTGGCCGTCCTCGCCGACATGCTGCGTTCGCACGGCGCGGACCGGGCCCGCACCGCCGAATCCTGGCCGCGCGTCGCAGTCGAAGGCACCCGCGGGATGATCCGGTTCTCCCGCACGCCAGGCATCAGCGTTTGGCAATGGGCTCGAGCGCCGATCCAAGTCGTCGACCGGGATCCGGTGCGACCCGATCGCTTTCGCGTCCTGCACGCCGGCTGAGAGAAACGGCCTGCGCCACGCGAGAGCCGATCGAGCCGAGGTCGACGTCCGGATCGCCGCCGGGCAACTCATGGTGGCGATCACCGACAACAGCGGCGGTAGCCTGCTCGAGCACGGCAGCCGACGCCATCACCCGCTGATCGGTAGTCCTTTCGACGGTGATCTCCGACTTTCGGCCGAGGCGAATACACCCCTGCGGGGGATGTCGCCGCGGCGGCGACAGGAAACACTGGAATCACGTCGTACGGGATCCCGTGGCGTGAATGCTCAGCGAAACAAGGAGTCGACCGATGCAACAGCAGGAATGGCGGGGGACGGTTGTCGAGAAGTCGCGCGGGTTGTTCGACGGGGCGAACCTGTACCGGCGCTTGACCGTCCGGCTATCGGACGGCAGTACCGTGAAGGTTCGGGTCGACCGGAAACTGTGGAAAACAGTGCAAGCCGGTGATTCGGTGACCAAGCACGTGGGAGCCGATCCGGTGAAGGACTGACCCACCCGCAGGCCGGATCCGCACACTCGGAGGAGCTACGAGAGCGGGGCCTGACCGATCCGTTCACCGGTGCCTTCCTGCAGTTCGGCGCCTATGACCTCAGCGGGCGATCTCCCGGCGGCAAACTGTACGCCGACGAGTTCTTCATTCAGGCGTACGCCGGCCACGTCGCCGATCGGACCGATCCCGATATCTCCCCCCTCTACGGCGACCTCGGTGGCCTACCACCGACGCTGCTGGTTCACCTATCGCCCGACCGGCATGGCCGCCGTCGCCCTTCGCGGTATCGGAACGTGGTTGGCAAACCGCCTGGCCAGGGCGTAATTTGCCGCCGACCTACACCGGATCCCGCCGTTGATGTCGTTGCGGGGACGCCTTTCGTCGCGGCGCCGACACATAGGGGTCGCATGGCGCGAGACGACGTCGCTACGCCCCGCGTTGCTCAGCCTATGCTCGCCGATTCTTCCGCGCGAAGCGCGGCGATCGTCGCGCGCAGGGACTCCGCGGTCGGTGTCGGTTCGATGCCGAAGGCCGCGGTCGCGGCGGAGGAATCGATGACGAACGGGCGATCGAACTGGTAGCGCATCTCGCGCATCTCGCGGGCGGCGGGATCGAACAGCCCTGCGGCCCACAGCATCGCGATGGGCATCCGGCTCACGCGCGCGGGGGGCGCGTCCGCCACCGTCGCGGCCAGTCCGGCCAGTTCACGGATGGACATGGGCGGCGCGGTCGGCGTGTGCCATGCTCGGCCCCACGCACTTTCGTCGGCGGCGACCGCGACCAGCGTGCGAGCGGTGTCACCGACGTCGGTCCAGCTGTGCGCGGCGTCCGGATCGGCGGGGAACTGCGCCCGGCGCCCCGAGAGCACGGCGGGCAGCGCCACCATGGTGAACGCCGATTTCGCTCCCGCGCCGAGGTAGTCCGATCCACGCACCTCGGCGGCGCGGACGCGGCCCGCCTCGTGCGCGGCAAGCGCCTCGGCCCATATTTCCGTCCGAACCCGCCCCTTCACACTGTTGGGGCGCAGTGTGTGCCGCTCACTGATCGGACCGTCGACCGGTCCGTAGCCGTACAGGTTTCCGACGCTGAGCAGCGCTGCGCCGGTCGCTTCCGCCGCACGCAACGCGGCGGCGGCCAGCGGCGGAAAGTCGGTCGCCCAGCGATGATACGGCGGCTGCGCGCACTGGAAGACGACCTCCGCGCCCTCGCAGTGCGGGATCAATGCCTCGGAATCGGTGGCGTCGGCGGCGACGCGCTCGATCAGCGGGTGGTCCGGACCGCTACCGCGCCGGGTGATCACGCGCACCCGGCTGCCGCGTGCGGCGAGCAACTGGGCCGTGGCCGTTCCGACCGGACCGGCTCCGATGACGACGTGCAGGGACATGGCATTCCAACCTGTCTGACGTTCTTTATAGAGAACACTGCTCTCTAATTGACAGCTAGAGCCTAAGTCAGAACACCTATCTGAGTCAAGAACACTGTTCACACTCTGTGCCGACGTTCTCTTCTCCGTCCTTTGTTCCCTACACTGGGAGGAATGTCCGCCCAGTCACTGCGCGCCCGCGTCCGCTCCGAGATGATCGAGGAGATCAAGGCGGCCGCGCGCAAACGGTTGGCGGTGGACGGCGCGAACTTGTCCCTGCGGGGGGTCGCCCGGGACATGGGGATCGTCGCCTCGGCGCTCTATCGGTATTTCCCGAGCCGCGACGACCTGCTGACCGCGTTGATCATGGAGGCCTACCAAGCGCTCGCCGCCGAAGCCGAAGCTGCGGACACGCGGCTGCCCGCCGGCGATCTGCGCGGCCGGTGGATGGCGGTGTGCTCGTCCGTGCGGGACTGGGCGCAGGCTCATCCGGCCGAATACGGCCTGCTCTACGGCAGTCCGGTGCCCGGATACGACGCCCCGGACGACACCGTGGCGCCCGCCGCGGCCGTGGTCTTCCGGCTTGTCGCCATCGCGCAGGCGGGTGCGGAAGAACTGGCGCCGCCGCCGCTTTCGTCCGCGCTGCCCGCACCCGTGCACGCCGACCTGCGCCGCCTGATCGAGCAGCAGTCCTCCGACCTGTCCGAGGACGTGCTCGACCGGGTCTTCGTGGCGTGGACCCAGCTGTTCGGCCTGCTCGACTTCGAGGTCTTCGGCCGGCTGAACGGCATCATCGATGCCCGCGCGGACTACTTCGCCCACCACATGAACGTGATGGCCGATCTGGTCGGCCTGCCGTAACCCCGGATTCCGGCTCTCACGACGTACTCCGCACCGTCGCAAGCGTCCCCCGACCGGCTCACCTGCGGCGATAACCTGGCGGCGTGTCCGCACCGGAGTTCGGCTACCGCGATCCGGACAGCGCTACGGTGACAGCACCGAGATTCTCCGCGTTCCATTCGCCCGACGAAATCACTCATTCGTGGAGGAACATTGCCGAGCTCGTTCACTCGCAGGGGTTTTCTCTCCAGTGCGGCCACCTCGGCGACGGCCGCGGCCGCCGTCTCGACCGGAGCCGCTCCGGGCAGAGCGCGTGCCGACACCGATCCGGACAAGCCGAACATCCTGGTGATCATCGTGGATGAGATGCGGACGCCCGTGTGGTTTCCCGATCAGCAGACATTGGACACCGTCCTGCCGAACATCGCCCGGATCCGCCGGGGCAGTGTGTCGTTCGAGAATCACTACACGGCGGCCAACGACTGCACGCCCGCTCGCGGCTGCCTGCTGACCGGCCTCTACGCGCAGCAGACCGGGGTGATGGTCGTGTCGGAGTCGACCTTGTCGCCCCTTTTCCCGACATGGGGATCGATGCTGCGCGACCACGGCTACGACACCACGTACTGGGGCAAGTGGCATCTCGGCAGCTACCCGGATCGCACCCCGGGCGCGCTGGAAGCCTACGGTTTCCACGGCGGCACCTATCCCTCCCCGAACGGCGCGCCGGGGCAAGGGGTGCAAGCGGACCCGAAGATCGTCGACCAGTTCGCCGACTGGTTCCACAACGATTCCGGCGCCGCGCCATGGTGTACGACGGTGTCGCTGGTCAACCCGCACGACATCCAGTGGTGGCCGCGCTGGACCCGGCGCGACCAATTCAACGCCGACATCCCGCGGTGGATGAACGAACTGCCGCCCAACTTCGAATCCCTCGAACAGCTCTCGCGCAAGCCCCGCCTGCAGATGGCGCTGGTCGAGGTCTCGGCGGTGGCGTTCGGGGTGGCGCCCTACGGGACACCGGAAGCCATGCAGGCCTGGATCGAGATGCGCAACCTGTATCTGTGGGCGCAGCAGCAGGTCGACATCCAGATCGGTCGCGTGCTCGACACCTTGCACTCCCGTCCCGATGTCGCCGCCAACACCGTCGTCGTCTTCACCTCCGACCACGGCGATTACGCCGGTTCCCACGGCCTGCACGGCAAAGGCGGCGCCGCCTACGACGAGGCGCTGCGGGTGCCGCTCTACGTACACGACCCGCGCGGATACCTGAGCCCGGTGGACGGCACGACCACCAGGGACCAGCTCACCTCCAGCGTCGACTTCACTCCCCTACTGCTCACCATCGGCACCGGCGGCAACGAATGGCGCGGCGACGGACGCTACGAACATCTCAGCGGACGCTTCGACATCGCCGCGCTCTGCCGCGACGCGGGCGCGGCGGGCCGTCCGTGGGTCGCGCACACGACCGACGAGGCGTCGATCGAGGAAGCCGCGATCCTGTTCAACCAGGACGCCCCCGGCCACGTCGCGATGGTGCGCACCGCCGAGGCGAAGTTCGCGTCCTATTCCCAATGGGTGCACGGCCGGATCCAGATCGATCCGACGCGCGAGCAGGAGTTCGAACTCTACGACTACAGCACCGACGGCGGCCGGCTCGAACTCGACAACCAGGCGGCGACCGGGAATCCGCTGCGCGGCGACATGGAGCCGCTGCTCGACAACGTCATCCACACCGAGATCCAGCAACCGCTGCCGCCGTATCTGCGGGCCGCCCAGGACGAAGGCATCGGCGACTACATCTCGGCGCAGACGAACATCTTGGTCCAAGCCGAACGAATCGGCAACGCTCTGCTGGATGCCGTGCCGAGGCCGTCCTGACTTCTACAGCAGGCCCCGCAATTGCAGGTCCGTCGCGTATTTCTCGATGAGTTCTCGCGATATCTGCGGAATATCGTGCTCGGCGCCGATTTTCGCGGCTCGCACGGCGGAGCGGAACCCCTCCGCGGGAAGTGCCGAGCCGCGAACAGCCGGGGCCGGTCGCCGATACGCGTGCAGCAAGGGCAGGACGGAGGCCTGGCGCTGCCATTCCGGGAGCGCCCGCAGGGCGGTCTCGAACCGGGTGAACCACTCCTGGTAGTCGGCGATCCGCTCGATCCGGTGGCCCGCGGCGATCAGCCAATCGACGAACTCGTCGAGCGAGCGGCCGTCGTCGTGCGGGTTGAGCACATCGAAACTCTGGAAGCCGGTGCCGGCCGTCGCGCCGAGGGCGGTGATCGCGTCCGCGGTGAAATCGGCGGGCAGGCCGTCGTAATGGGCGCGCGAGCGGTTGCCGTCGGCGTCGGTGCGGTAGAAGGAGAACGGCGCGATCCCCGTGACGATCAGGCTCAGCAGCAGCCGGGTGAAGATATCCGGCACATTGAGCTGGCCGGCGTAGCGCCGGTCGGCGAGGATCATGTCCGACCGGAACACCGCCACCGGCAGTCCGCACAGGTCGTTGGCCTCACGCAGCAGCACCTCACCCGCCCACTTGCTGTTGCCGTAGCCGTTGGCGTAGCTGTCGTCCACCGCGCGGACCGGGCTGATCTCGCGAATGTCCCCGTCCTCGGCGAAGACGGCCGGATCGATCTGCGCGGCCACGGCGACCGTGGACAGGTAGGTGAACGGCTTGAGCCGCGTGGTGAGGGCGAGGCGGATCAACTCGGCGGTGCCGACCACGTTCGGGCCGAACAGTTGCCGGTACGGCAGCACGTGATTGACCAGCGCGGCGGGATGCACGATCAGGTCGACGCGGTCGGCCAGCCGATCCCACGTCCGATCGTCCAGGCCGAGGTTCGGCTCCCCGATATCACCGGGGATCACCTCGAGATGCGCGGCGGCCAGCTCGCGGAATTCCCGGACCAGCGTGGGATCCCCGGTGTCGAAAGCGCTGTCGAGGCGTTGGCGCGCCGCGGCGGCGTCGGAGCCACGGACCAGGCAGACGAGTGTGCCTGCGGTGTCGTGCATCCGCCGCAGCCACTCCAGGCACAGGAAACGCCCGAGGTAGCCGTTCGCGCCGGTGAGCAGCACCGTCCGCGCGGTCTCCGTGGGGCGCGGCAGCGACGGCGCCGCGGCGAGCGTGCGGGCGTCGAGGAACTTGTCGAGCGTCAGATCGGCGGCACGCACCTGCGGCCCGGCACCGTGCACCGTGGTGTAGGTGGCACCTCGTCCACCCGAGACACGCACGGCCGCGATGTAATCCGCCACCTCGCGCAGATTGTTGGCCGGGCTGATCACGACCGACACCGGCACCTCGACATCGAAGATCTCGTGCAGCAGGTTCGACAGCGACAGCGCCGACAGCGAATCGCCGCCGAGATCGGTGAAGTGCGCGTCGGGACGCAGATCGGCGTCCGCGCAGCCCAGCACGGCCTTCGCCGCGCGGCCGACCGTCTGGAGCACGGGCAGATCGACCGCGGTGCGGCGCAGGTCGAGCAGTTCGTTCGCCTGCCCGGCGTCCAGGTCGGCGTACAGCTGCTGCAAGCGCGGCTCGTACCGCTCTCTCAGCTTGGGGCGTAGCAACTTTCCGATGCCCGACAGCAAACCGTTGGCGGTGGTGAACGGCTCCGGCTCGATCAGGAAATCGCGCGGGATCTCATAGGATTGCAGTTCGGCGTCCTTGGCGAGCTGTCGCAGCGATTCGCTCAGCGCCGTCTTCATCTTCTCGAGGTCGCCCCAGCCGAGCACGTCCTCGGTGGGCACGATCACGGCCAGGAGATACGCGCGTTCGCTGCTGCCGTACACGAAGATCTGCTGGATCAGCGGACTGGTCGCATAGATCGCCTCCAGGTGCGAGACCGCGACGAATTCGCCCTGGGAGAGCTTCAGCACGTTGTTACGCCGATCGACGTAGACCAGGCGATCCGGGGCGAGTTCGGCGACGATGTCGCCGGTCTTGTAGAAGCCCTCGTCGTCGAAGATCTCGGCGGTGAGCTCCGGTCGCGCGTAGTAGCCGGAGATCAGGGTGGTGCTCTTCAGCAGCAGCTCACCGCGCGGATGCGGTTTGTCGGTCCGGAAGTAGCCCAGCTCGGGGACGTCGGCGAGCTTGTAATCGAGCACCGGCGGCCGCTGCACCCGTTCGTCGATGACAACGACGCCGCCCGCCTCGGTGGACCCGTACCCGTCGTGCAGTTCCAGCTCGAGCACCGACTCGACGAACGATTTCATCTCCGCCGACACCGGCGCGCTTCCACAGATCGCCATGACCATGCGTCCACCGAGGAAGTGCTCGCGCAGTTCGGTTTTCACCTGCGCTTCCAGCGCGGCCCGGTCGACGCCCGGCCCGTCGCGCCGATCCACCTCGCCACGGAAGCGCTGGAAGATCATGTCGCACACCCGTGGAACGAAGAACAGCTCGGTGGGCCGCGCCAGCGCGATGTCGTCGAAGAGCGTGGACATATCGCTCTTGGCGGTGAAATAGGCGGTGCCGCCGCGGGCCAGTACGCCGGTCAGCGACCCGCGACCGGCCACGTGGCTCATCGGCATGTAGTTGAGGTTGATCGCGGCGACATCGCGCCGGTTCACCCATCCCCTGGCGACCAGCCGCTGGGAGTACATCGCCCCCTTGGGGGTCCCGGTGCTGCCCGAGGTGTAGATCAGTAGCGCCAGCGGGTCCGCACCCGACTCGGCGGCGAACAGCGGCGCGGGCGGCAGCGACCTACCTCGTGCGAGCACCTCGTCGAGCGGTTCCACGAGCACGGAGCTGCCCGCCTCGGCCAGGCGGGCGCGGGCCGCTTCGAACGCCGAGCGCTGGTCGTCGTCTCCCGGGTGGTAGTCGAAGACGATCAGCCGGTGCGGCCCGGCCTGCGACAGCGCACACGTCACCGCGGCGTCGAGCAGCTCCGGGGTCGCGGCGAGCACCCGCGGCGCGGTCTCCTCGACGATCGCCGACAGCTGGGCGACCGGCGCGCTGGATTGCAGCGGAACCGCAACCAGCCCCAAGTGGATGCAGGCCAGGTCGAGAGTGGTGTAGTCGCTGCTGGTGAAGCCGAGAATGCCTACGAAATCGCCCGCTCGGAGCGGCTCGCGCGCATCACCGTGCCATGCGGCGGCCACGGCGCGCACGCGCTCCCACAGCTCGCCGTAGGGATCGTGTCGAACTCCGGCAGCAGGCTCAGCGTCGTGCGGCCGGTCTCGCCGGTGCGGAGTTCGGTCGCGCGCGTGCCGAGGGCGGGCCGGTCGGCGTAGCCGACCATGACCGTCTCGACCATCTGGGCGAGCCCCGCGCCGGGCTCGCGAAGCTTCTCGGCGACCTCCGCACGCGGGGTGGCGTTGCGAATGTCGTCGTTTTCCGCGTACAGCCGGGTGATGCGGCGCATGAGCCGCTCCCCGCGTGTTTCGAGTGCCACGACGACCTCCTTCCTCCGGGAACGCGCGTTCACCAAACACGTTAGCTCGCCTAAGTACTTCGGGCGGGCGATAGCGGAGGTAGGTGTCTGTGACGCCGGACACAGTGCCGGATATGTACCAAATGCTCCGGTATTCCCTTGCGGCACACGCTCAGCCTGGTGCTGCCGGTACCAGTGTCAACGGGCTCCTGTTACCGGTGCCCGGCGCACCGCATGCTCGGAGCATGACACAGACCATATCGCCGGGTCCGGCGGCGGCAACGACGCCCGCCGCCGCTCCGGCCGCCTCACCCGCCGCGCTGGGAGCGCGGCACTCGCTCGCCGTCCTGGCCGTCATCCTCACCGGCCAGTTCATGGCGGTGCTCGATTCCTCCATCGTCAACGTCGCGATCCCCTCCATCCGGGGTTCGTTGCACACCAGCGGCGCGGCCCTGCAGCTGATCGTCGCCGGCTACGTCATCGCGTACGCCGTCCTGCTGGTCACCGGCGCACGGCTCGGCGACCGGTTCACCCAGCGCCGCGCGTTCGTCGCCGGACTGGCGCTGTTCACCCTCGCCTCGCTGGCTTGCGGACTGGCCTGGAACGAGACCTCGCTGATCGTCTTCCGGTTCGCCCAGGGCATCGGCGCGGCCGCGATGGTGCCGCAGATCATGACGCTCATCCAGCGCACCTTCACCGGTCACGCCCGCGCGCGAGCGCTGAGCGTCTACTCGGCCATCATCTCCGGCGGCATGGTCGCCGGGCAGGTGCTGGGCGGGCTGATCGTCAACGCGGACCTGTTCGGCAGCGGATGGCGCGGAGTGTTCCTGGTGAACGTGCCGATCGGCGTCGCGCTGCTGGTCGCGGCACCGCGCATCCTGCCGCCCTCGGCCCGGCGCCTGGAGCGGCGGCTCGACCTGCCCGGGCTGGCCACGCTCACCGCCTCGGTGCTGTTGCTGGTGTTGCCCCTGGCGCTCGGGCGCGAGATGGATTGGCCGATGTGGTCGTGGATCGCGTTGATCGCCAGCGTGATCGGCTTCGGGCTGTTCGTGATGATCGAGCGAATCGTCGCCGCACGTGGCGGCGAACCCCTGTTCGCGCGGGCGGTGCTCACCGCACCGGGTCTGATCTCCGCCGCGGTCGCGTTGTTCGTGATCATGGCGACCTTCGGCGGCTGGATGTTCGTCATGGCGATCCACTTGCAGAGCACGCTCGGCTACAGCGCCCTGCACGCGGGCCTGCTGTTCGTCCCGCTCGGCGTGACCTTCGCCGTCGCCAGCCTGAACTGGGAGCGCATCCCGGCTCGTTTCCACCCGGCGATGATCCCGCTGGGGTTGGTTCTCGGCGCGGTGAGCATGGTGGCCCTCGGCGCGCTGCTGCGCGACGGCGCCGAGGTCGGGCCGCTGGCGCTGACACTGCTCGGCTTGTGCGGCGCGGGCAACGGCATCGCGTTCAGTCCGTTGATGACCCGCACGCTGGCCAAGGTCCCGATGACTTCGGCCGCGGACGCGAGCGGCATCCTGGTGACCAACGTGCAACTGGGCATCGTGGTCGGGATCGCCACCTTCGGCTCGCTGTTCCTCGGCCTCGCGGGCAGCACGGTGACCAGCGCGGCGCACGCGCTGGGCGGCACCGCGATCGCCGAGGGCAGCACGGTCCTAGTGGCGGCGGCTTTCGCGGCACGCGCCGCGCGGTAGCAGGCCCGCCGTTCGACGACCTTCGAATCATGGCGAGTCGAACCATCGCGAATCGCCGCCGCCGCCGCGCATCCTCACCAGTGGGTGCGCCGTCGGTGGCCCGAGCCGGATCGTGCCCGGCTCGGGCCACCGCTCCCGGCGGCGGCTCGGTGGCTCGCGGGCCACTACCTACGCCGAACCGTTTCACGCGGCATCGCAGGCGGCGTCGCTGGATTACGCCTCGCGTGGGCGGGCGAGCGAGAGAATTATATTGCCGGGCAAGGTGTTTCGGTGTCTGTTAGTTTCTGTCCCGCGAATGCCCGCCACGCTCTTGCGAACCCGGGGGCAGAACCACGATTCTCAGCTCGACGCGCTCAATGCTGCCGGATGCGAACGGGTGGCCGACCTCCCGCCTTGACCGAACTCCGGATGAGCAAGGCACGCGAGATGCAGGAAGAACGTGACCGGCCGGGCAAACGGAAGTACACGCTCACCCAGATCGCCGAGACCTCCAACGTCTCCCGCGCGACGATCTACCGCCACCTCGACCCTGGCAGGGCCCCGCCGATTTCGCCGGGGCCCTGGGAGCGATCCCGTCAGTTCGGGATTTCGTCGAGATAATCGTTCGCGTTGAAATACCAGAGCTGACTTACGGCGGAAAAACTTCTGTCCAGTACAACTGTGTCGTACTGTACGTTTCCGAAATCGCCTCTGAGGCTCAATGCGGCGGACGTATTCAAATATGGCATGTAGTTGAAAATCTTGGGGCCGCGCGAGTCTTCGCGATAACACCATTTCTGCTGGTCGGAGCCGTTAGATTTTTTGATCCTGAGATTGACTTCGGAGTTGATCTGGGCGTTGCCCGCATCGAGGCAGTAGGTATCTTTGTCGTCGGAGATCTCAATTCGGATCACGGTATAGCCATCTTTTTTTCCCACTTCATGTGTCGTCCACCTTTGCCGACGATGGTCGTGCAAGGCATAGCGAACACTGACGACGATCGCTCCATCGGTGAGTGCGTCGCCATACACGGTAAGTCGACTTCCGTTGAGTCGGTTCACAAGTAGCGCATTTGTGAGCATGGCCGAACTCCCTTCACGTGCTTACATGTGGTTCGGCTCGAGCAGTCTACGTCGGCCACAAGTCCGACACGCCGGTTTGCAGCTATCTCAATTACGTTGCGGCACAATGTGTTTCGGTGGTATGGATCCGCGAAGAGTGACAGTTCGGCCGTCGGGTGAGACCATGCGTTTCGGTGCCGAGTTCGCCCAGCGCAAACTTTCACTCTCCCACCCCCACTGTAGATTTCGTAGACACAGCCTGCTTGCGGATGATCTGGTGATTCCCCGATGCGCGGCCCGGCCGAGGCCAGGCAACTCGGCTTACGCGAGCCACTCACCCGGCGCTCCTGACGCCGATGTCATCGAGTGGCACATCACCGAGAGGATGCGCCACGCGTGCCGGGCTGATCGGGTTGGAGGCCGACCGCTCGTGAATGGCGGGCGGACGCGAGCGGAGCCGCCGTCCTTGGGGGGACGACGGCTCCGCTTCTCGCGACTGCTTCAGAGCACGGCTTCGATGGCCGCTACCAATTCCGGCGCCTCGGGGGTGGTGCGCGGGCGGAAGCGGCCCGCGACCTTGCCGTCGCGGTCGATCAGGAACTTCTCGAAATTCCACTGGATGTCGCCCGCGTTGCCTTCGGCATCGGGGGTCTCCACCAGCTGCTGGTAGAGGGCGTGGCGCTGGTCGCCGTTGACGTCGGTCTTCTCCAGCAAGGGGAAATCGACGCCGTAGGTGGTGGAACAGAATTCCTGGATCTCCTCGGCGGTGCCCGGCTCTTGGCCCATGAACTGGTTGCACGGCACGCCGACCACGCTGAGACCGCGCGGACCGAAGGACTCGTGCAGCTCGACCAGACCGGAATACTGCGGCGTCAGGCCGCATTTCGAGGCCACGTTGACCAGCAGGACGGCGCGGTCGCCGACCAGGTCGGCCAGCGTCGTCGATTCGCCGGACAGCGTGCGTAGCGGAACTTCTCGAAGACTCATGCGTATCCGTTCTCGATGCCGTGGATCCACCCCGACGGCCACGCTACCGGATCGGCGGGGGCTGTGACCGTTGCGGGCGCGGCGGTTCCCGCGGGGGAACCGCGCTCAGCGCAACCTGGTTCGGCGCATCAGCCGCAGCGACGTCAGGGTCATCTTCAGCTGCTTGTCGTAGGGCTGACCTGCCCGCGCGGCGAGCACCTGTTTTTTGAGCACGCCGACGTTCACCGTGTCGGTGTACTTCAGCAGGCCCTGGTCACCGTGCCGGGTGCCGACACCGGACTGTTTCACGCCACCCGATGGCGTGCCTTTCGCGGCGTAGGTCGCGACGAAACCATCGTTGATGTTGATATTGCCCGCCTGCAACCGGGCGGCGATCCGCTCGGCGTGCGCGAAGTCCCGGGTCCAGACGCTGGCGTTCAAGCCGTAGTCGGTGGCGTTGGCCAGGCGCACCGCCTCCTGCTCGTCGTCGAACGGGTACACGGTGACGACCGGGCCGAAGGTTTCCAGCGTCGCGTGGGTCATCTCGGGGGTCACGCCGGTCAGCACGGTGGCCTCGTAGAACGCCGGGCCGACATCGGGCCGCGCCTGCCCGCCGACGTGCACGGTGGCCCCTTTCGATCGCGCGTCCTCGACGTGGGCGGCGACCCGTTCCAGGTGCTGCGGGGAGACGAGGGAGCCGAACTCCGGCGTGTAGTCGTAGGCCGCGCCGATCTTTTCGTTCAATTCCGCCGCGGCGGCGACCAACCGGCGGAGGAACTCGTCATGGATGGAGCGGTGCACGTAGATCCGCTCGATGTGCATACACGCCTGCCCCGAGTTGGCGAACACCGCGAACACCGCGCCGGGGACTACCTCGTCCAGGTTCGCGTCGGCGAGCACGATCATCGGATTCTTGCCGCCCAGCTCCAGGCTGCACCCGATGAGGTTGCGACCGGCCTGCTCGCCGACGATCCGGCCGGTGGCGGTCGAGCCGGTGAACATGACGAAGTCGACGTTGTCGATCAGGGTCGGCCCGATATCGGGTCCTTCACCACACACCACCTGCACCAGACCGCGGGGCAGCCCGGCCCGGTGCAGCAGCTCGACACCGAAGAGCACGCACAGCGCGGTCTTGTTGTCCGGCTTCAGCACCACGCCGTTGCCTGCCATCAGCGCGGGCATGGCGTCGGACAGCGCGATGGCGAAGGGAAAGTTCCACGGCGCGATCACCGCGACGAGCCCTTTGGGACGGTGCTGCTCGGTGGAGGTGGTCAGCAGGGGCATCGGGCCGCCGCGCCGCTTCGGCCGCAGCACCCGGCGCGCGGTCTTGAGATAATGACTGACCACCATGGGCACGTCGCAGGATTCCTCGACCGCCATGCGACGGGTCTTACCGCATCCGATCTGGATGAGATCGGCGATGGTCTCCACTTCGCCGAGCATCACCTCGTGCAGCCGCTCGAATACCCGCAGTCGTTCCCGCAGTGGCTGCGCGGCCCATTCCGTCTGCGCCGTCCGGGCGGTGGCGCACGCGCGCAGGACGTCCTGCGGGGTCGACTGCGGAAGCGCACCGACCGGCGCGCCGGTGTAGACCTCGGTCATCTCGAACGGCGCCGCGCTACCGTCGGCGGCGACCAGGCCGGTCAGCCGGGTGATCAGCTCCCCGGTGATCCTGGCGGGCAGGGCGCCCGCCGCCTTGTCGGTGTGTGCTGTGCTCATCGGATCATCTCCATGACGTCGGACATCGCCGCGGGCCCCGGGCCGGACAGTGCGCCTGAATTAGAACACGTTCCGGTTTCGGATTCATCGTATTCGTCCCCGCTCGCCCTGCCTACCCGCCGCGGGCGAAGAATTCCGCTCACTCGTCCGCGGCGATCGTCAACGCCTGGGTGGGGCAGTAGCGGACCGCGCGCTGCACGTCGGCCTGCGTCTGCGGGTCCGCGACGGCATCGAGGATCTCCACTTTGCCGCGCTTGGGGACGTGGAACACCTCGGGCGCCTCGTCCTGGCACACGGCATGTCCCTGACACAGATCCAGATCGGCCAGCACTCGCATCGTCGCTCCTTACTGCTCGTTCGATCCCGGGTCGTCCGCGAGCGGACGCACCGGCGCCTCGGGTTGCACCTCGACGAGCACCAGGTGTGCGCCGCGCGGCGTGGACACCACCGCCACCACCGCGGCGGCCAGGTCGCCGGCGCGCAGCATGTACGGGTGCCTGGCGAAGCCCCAGGCCTTCCAGTCCTCCAGCACCGGGCCGACGATCTCGGGCGTGGAGTCCATGCCCATCCCGGTCAGGGTCGGGCCGGGCCGGACCTGCGACAGGCGAATGCCGGTGCCCTCGAGTTCCATGCGCATCTGCGCGGCCATCGCTTCCAGACCCGCCTTGGCGGCACTGTAGGCGCCGGTGCGCGGACGCGGTTCGGATGCGCAGTCCGAGCTGATCAGCACCACGTCGCCGCGCTGCCTGCGCAGCATGCCGGGCAGCACCCGGTGCACGAGGCGCTGCGCGCCGACGAGATGCACCTGCACCTGGCGCACGAACCGTTCCGGGTCCATCGCGAATGCCTGTCCGAACTCGATGTCGCCCGCGCTGGACACCAGGATCTCGGTGGGGCCGAGCGCTTCTTCGGCAGCGCGCACGAACTCGTCGACCGAGTCGGGCTCGGTGACGTCGAGGCGGTAAGCGAAGGCTTCACCGCCGTCGGCGCGGATCTTGTCCGCCAGTTCGGCGCACTGCTCGGCGCGGCGGGCGCCGAGCGCGACCGGGTGACCCAGCTCGGCCAAGGCCACGGCGGTGGCCGCGCCGATCCCGGAGGAGGCGCCGGAGACGAGCGCGGGCCTGCGCTCGGGATGGGGTGCGAATCTTGGCATTATCGAGTCTCCACGGTGATGGGAAGGTGGGCGAACCCACGCACATTGGACGAATGAACACGTGCGATCCCGGATTCGATGACGTCGTAGGACCGCACCCGGGAGCCGAACTCGTGCAACGCGACGGTCGCTTCCAGCCGCGCCAGATGCGCGCCCAGGCAGAAGTGCACTCCCGCACCGAAACTCGCCAGCCCCGATTTGTCGGCACGATCGATACGGAAACTGTCACCATCGTCGAACACCGCGGGATCACGATTGGCCGAACCGATCAGCAGCAGCACCTTCGCTCCCGCCGGGACCACGCCGTCGTGGTAGCCGAGGTCTTCCGTCGCGGTACGCGCGATCATCTGACTGGAGGTGTCATAGCGCAGCGTCTCCTCCACCCAGTCGGCCACCAGGCCGGGGTCCGCGACGACCTTCGCGTACTCCCCCGGGTAACGCGCACCCCAATACAACGCATTACCCAGCAATTTCGTGGTGGTCTCGTTCCCGGCCACCACCATCAGGAACAAGAACCCGATGATCTCCTCATCGGACAACCGATCCCCTTCGATCTCGGCATCCAGCAACGCCGAGGTCAGATCATCCCGCCGGGCACGCCGACGCTCGGCCACCATCTCCGCGTAATAGCCCAGCAACTTCATCGACGCTTCCGCCGCCGCCACCGGCACATCCAGCACACCGTCCTCCCGGTGCACCACCAAATCCGCCAACCGGCGGATCTCCACCCGGTCGCCGGCCGGAACCCCCATCAACTCGGAGATCACATCCATCGGCAACTTGCCCGCGACCTCATCGATCCAGTCGAAACTCCCCCCGGCCAGCGCCGGTTCCAGATACGACAGCGTCAGCTCCCGAATCCGGACATCCATCTGCGCGACCCGCTTCGGGGTGAACCCCTTGAACACCAGCCGCCGCATCCGCATATGCCGCGGATCGTCCATCGCCAGAAACGACATCACCCGATGCGCGTGCGGCCCCCACGCCGCCGGATCCAGCGACACCCCATTCGCACTCGACAAACGCACACTGTCCCGAAACGCCGCGACCACATCCGCATGCCGCGACAACGCCCAGAAACCCAAAGCCGCATTGCGATACAGCGGCGCCTCCTCCCGCAGCCGTCGATACGTCGGATACGGATCCTCGTGAAACCCGTAGTCATACGGATCGAACACCACCGGCTCCACCGCGGCAGTCATCGCCCACACTCCGAAACCGATAACACGTTCCGCCTCGCGGCAGCGTGCCGCCACCGAGGCGGAGACAGATAGCTGGACATGTGTCTGGACAGTACCACCGATCCACCGTTCCCGACAATGCTTCTCGAACCACCAACCGTTTCGCCGTGCCGCACTCGACACTTTCGCGCGCATCCGGCCGGAGCGCACCCCTTCCCGCTCGGTCCCGTCGAGGTTGGCAGAGTTAGAACCTGTTATTGCCACAGATCGACGTCCGAGACTATATTCCGTACACGTGTCCAGACAGTATCGGAGTAATCCATGAGCAGCCTTCTGCCCACCGACGGGTCCCGCCTGCTGATCGGCGGCAAGCTGGTCGAGGGCGCCGACGGTGTCTTCGCGACGGTGAACCCGGCGACCGAGGAAGTCCTGGGCCTCGCCGCAGACGCGAACGCGGCCGATCTCGACGCGGCCGTCGCCGCCGCGCGCACCGCGTTCGACGAGACGGACTGGTCGCGCGATCACGCCTTCCGCGCCCACTGCCTCGAGCAGTTGCGCACCGCGTTGCAGTCCCACGTGGAGGACCTGCGCGAAATCACGATCGCCGAGGCGGGCGCCCCGCGGATGCTGACCGCGGGCCCGCAGTTGGAAGGCCCGGTCGCCGACCTGGGTTACGCGGCCGGACTCGCCGAAACCTACGACTGGGAAACCGATCTGGGCGTGGCCGAACCGATGGGCATCAAGACCCGCCGGTTGCTGCGCCGGGAGCCGATCGGCGTGGTCGGGGCGATCACGCCCTGGAACTTCCCGCATCAGATCAACTTCGCCAAATTGGGTCCCGCGCTGGCGGCGGGGAACACCGTCGTGCTCAAACCCGCCCCCGATACCCCTTGGTGCGCGGCGGCGGTCGGCGCCGTCATCGCCGAGGAGACCGACATCCCGGCCGGCGTCGTCAATATCGTGACCTCCGCCGACCACACGCTCGGCGCCCGGCTGACCGCCGACCCGCGCGTCGACATGATCAGTTTCACCGGCTCCACGGCCACCGGCCGCGCCGTCATGACCGGCGCCGCGACGACTTTGAAGAAGGCGTTCCTCGAACTGGGCGGCAAATCGGCGTTCATCGTGCTCGATGACGCCGACATCGCCGCGGCCTGCTCGGTCGCGGCGTTCTCGGTGTGCGTGCACGCCGGGCAGGGCTGCGCGCTGTCCACCCGGCTGCTGGTCCCGCGCGCCGCCTACGACCAAGCGGTGCAGGCGGCCGCGGGCACGCTCGGTGGGATCAGGCCGGGCGATCCCACCGACCCGCGCACGGTGTGCGGGCCGCTGATCTCCGAACGCCAGCGCGCCAGGGTCGAACGCTATGTCGACATCGCGCGCGCCGAGGGCGGGCGGATCGTGGTCGGCGGCGGGCGGCCGGCCCGGCACGAACGCGGGTTCTTCGTCGAACCCACATTGATCGCGGACGTCCCCAACAGCTCGACCGTCGCCCGCGAAGAGATCTTCGGCCCGGTGCTGGTGATCATCCCGCATGACGGCGACGAGGACGCCGTCCGCATCGCCAACGACTCCCCCTACGGCCTGTCCGGTTCGGTCTGGGGAACCGACCCCGAGCGCATCCGGCGCGTCACCGAACGCGTGCGCACCGGGACGCTGGGCGTCAACGGCGGGATCTGGTACTCCGCCGACGTCCCCTTCGGCGGCTACAAGCAATCCGGCCTCGGCCGTGAGATGGGCATCGCCGGTTTCGAGGAGTACCTCGAGACCAAAGTCATCGCCACCGCGGTCTGACCGCCGCGGGACAACACAGAGGAGCTGAACTCCATGGCCCGTTTCACGGGAAGATCCGCCATCGTCACCGGCGCCGCTCAGGGCATCGGCGCCGCCTACGCGCAGGCGCTGGCCGCCGAAGGAGCGAACGTCGTCGTCGCCGACAAGAACGCCGAGAGCGGCGCGGCGGTCGTCGAGAAGATCGTCGCCGACGGCGGCAACGCGGTGTTCGGACAAGTCGATGTGTCCGATCCCGACTCGGCCACCGCGCTGGCCGATCTCGCCGTCGCCGAGTTCGGCGGCATCGACCACCTGGTCAACAACGCCGCCATCTACGGCGAGATGAAACTGAACCTGCTGCTGACCGTGCCGTGGGACTACTACCGGAAGTTCATGAGCGTGAACATGGACGGCGCGCTCGTCATGACCCGCGCCGTCTGGCCGCACATGTCCAAGCGCGGCAGCGGATCGATCGTCAACCAGTCCTCCACCGCCGCGTGGCTGTATTCCAGCTTCTACGGCCTGGCGAAAGTCGGCGTCAACGGGCTCACCCAGCAACTGGCCTTCGAACTGGGCGGGTCGAACATCCGCGTCAACGCCATCGCGCCGGGACCGATCGACACCGACGCCACCAAGGCGGTCACCCCGGAGGTGATCGTCGACGACATCGTCAAACGCCTGCCGCTCAAGCGGATGGGCACGCCGCAGGACCTGGTCGGCGCCTGCCTGTACCTGCTGTCGGACGAGGCGAGCTGGGTCACCGGGCAGATCTTCAACGTCGACGGCGGACAGATCGTGCGGTCATGAGCGCCCGCATCGGATTCCTCGGCCTCGGTAACATGGGCGCGCCGATGGCCGAGCGCCTGCTGCGATGGCCAGGCGGGCTGACGGTGTGCGACACGCGGCCCGAGGCGGTCGAGCCGTTCCTCGCGGCCGGGGCCGAGGCGGTCACCTCCGCCGCCGAACTCGCCGGGCAGGCGGCGGTCATCTCCATCACCGTGGTGAACGATGCCCAGGTCCGCGACGTGATCACCGGTCCGGAGGGCATATTGCGCACCGCCGCGGCGGGCACCGTGGTCGCCGTGCACTCCACGATCAGCGATCACACCGCCGAAGAACTCGCGGCGGTCTGCCGCGACCGCGGCGTCGAACTGGTGGACGCGCCGATCAGCGGCGGCGCGCCGGGCGCGACCCGCGGCGCGCTCGCGGTCATGGTCGGCGGCAGCGACGCGGCGTTCGAGCAGGTGCGCGAACCGTTCGGCTACTTCGCCGATCTGATCGTGCACGCCGGGCCGGTCGGCGCGGGCACGCGCATGAAACTGGCCCGCAACCTGCTGCACTTCGTCTCCTTCACCGCCGCCACCGAGGCGCAACGCCTGGCCGAGGCGGCCGGTCTCGACCTCACCGCGCTCGGCAAAGTGGTGCGCCACTCCGACGCGGTCACCGGCGGGCCCGGTGCCATCATGCTGCGCGGCACCACCGCGCCGATCCAGGACGGCGACTTCTGGCTGCCGATCCTGCGGCACGTGCGCGACCTCGGGGAGAAAGACCTCGGTCTCGCCCTGGAATTGGGCGAACGGCTCGGCACCGCGCTGCCGCTGGCCGCACTCGCCATCGACCTGCTCGGTCCCGGACTCGGCGTCGGGACGGGCACCTCCGCATCGGAAAGGCAAACCTCATGAGCGACAACGGTTCCAGCGACAGCGTGCGGCAGCGCGGTCTGGCCAGGATGGCCGAGGTCTACGGCACGGAGTTCCAGGAATACCCCGGCGCCCACTTCGCCGTCACCGCCGACCACCTCTTCGCCGACATCTGGTCGCGGCCGGGACTCACCATCCGCGACCGCAGGTTGCTGCTGCTCGGCGCGCTGGCCGCGCAGGGCGCGATCGACACCGCGGGCATCCAGATCGGGGCCGCGCTGCGCAACGGCGAACTCACCGAAGACCAGCTGCACGAGATCGCGGTGTTCCTATGTCACTACGTGGGTTGGCCGAACGGCACCAAACTCGACATCCTGGTGGGCACGATTGTGGCGCAGCAGAAGAAGGCCGCCCGCGCGCAGTCCGCGCCCGCCGAGCAGTGAAGGATTCGTTGACCATGTCTGACGCCACCACCATTCGCCCCCTGCGCGCGAGCCGGGTCGAGACCTGGGACCACCGGGCCGACGTCGTCGTCGCCGGATACGGCATCGCCGGGGTCTGCGCCGCCATCGAGGCCGCCCGCGCGGGTGCGGACGTGCTGGTCCTGGAGCGTACCGGCGGCTGGGGTGGCGCCGCCGCCCTGGCGGGCGGCTTCATCTACCTCGGTGGCGGCACACCGCTGCAACAGGCCCTCGGTTTCCAGGACACGCCGGAGAACATGGAGACCTTCCTGCTCGCGGCGCTCGGCCCCGGCGTGGACAAGGCGAAGATCGCCGACTATTGCCGCGGCAGCGTCGAGCACTTCCACTGGCTGGTGTCCTGCGGCGTGCCGTTCCGCGAAGCGTTCTGGGGCGAGCCGGGGTGGGAGCCGCCGCACGACGAAGGACTGATGTACTCCGGCGGCGAGAACGCCGCGCCCTTCAACGCGATCGCCGAACCCGCTCCGCGCGGCCATGTTCCGCAGATGGCCGACAAGCGCACCGGCGAGAAGGGCGGCGGCTACATGCTGATGAAGCCGCTGGCCGACACCGCGGCAGCGCTCGGCATCCGGGCGGAGTACGACATGCGGATCGCGCGGCTGATCGTCGACGACGACGATCGGGTGGTCGGGGTGCTGGCCCGCCGCTACGGCAAGCCGGTCGCCATCCGCGCCGAGCGCGGCGTCGTGCTGGCCACCGGCAGTTTCGCCTACCACAAGGAGATGATCGAAGGATATGCGCCGCGACTGATCGGCAGGCCCGCCGCGGCGATCGAGGAACACGACGGCATCGGCATCCGACTGGCGCAGGCGCTCGGCGCGGAGCTGGCGCACATGGACGCGACCGAGGTGGCGTTCTTCGGGGATCCGCAGCTGCTGGCCCGAGGCATCTTGGTCAACGGGCGCGGCCAGCGCTACATCCCGGAGGACACCTACCCCGGCCGGATCGGCCAGGCGACGCTGATCCAGCAGGACAATCAGGCGTTTCTGGTGCTCGATGAAGCGTCCTACGAGGAGGCGCTGACGACCGAGACCTCCACGCCGTTCTTCCGCCAGCCCCCGACCTGGGTGGCGGAGACCATCGCCGAGCTGGAAGCGGAGATGGGCCTGCCCGGCCAGGCGTTGCAGGCGACCGTGGAGTGCTACAACCTGCACGCCGCCGACGGCGCGGACCCGGTGCTGGGCAAGAAGCCGGAATGGGTGCGCCCGCTGCGCGGACCGGTGGCGGCCTTCGACATGCGCGGCTTCACGGCCGGTTTCACCCTCGGCGGACTGCGCACCGACCTCGATTCGCGGGTGCTGCACGTCTCCGGAGAGCCGATTCCGGGATTGTTCGCGGCAGGCCGGTGCACCTCCGGCCTGTGCGCGGGCGGCTACGTCAGCGGCGCGTCGCTGGGCGACGGCAGCTTCTACGGGCGCCGGGCCGGCATCGCGGCGGCCAAGAACTGAACCGCCCGGGCCGATAGTAGGATCCAGACATATGTCCGAACCCGATTCCGTCATTCTCGAGGCGACCCGCCGCAGGCTGTCCGGCAAGCAGGCCGACACCGTCGACAAGCTGACCCGCGCGGCGGTGGAAGTGCTGGCGCGGGAAGGGTTCGCGGGCATGACCATCCGGATGGTCGCCGCGGCGGCCGGGGTCGGGACGGCCACCGCGTACACCTACTTCTCCTCCAAGGAGCATCTGGTCGCCGAGATCTTCTGGCGGCGGCTGGTCGCGTCGCCGTCGCCGGTCAGCGAGGACAAGGACCCGACCGTCCGGGTGATCGCCGAGTTGCGGAACATCGCCATGCTGGTGGCCGACGAGCAGGAACTCTCCGGCGCGGTCACCAGCGCCCTGCTCGGCCGCGATCCGGACGTGGAGCATCTGCGCGGACGCATCGGTGCCGAGATCCGCAAGCGGATCATCCGCGCGCTCGGTCCGGATCCGGACCCGGACGTGGTCGAATCGCTGGAATTGCTCTATGCGGGCGCGCTGGTGCGGGCGGGCATGGGTTACGGGTCCTACTCCGAGATCGCCGACCGCATCGAGACCTCCGCGCTGCTGATCCTGCGATAGCGCGGACTTCGCCGGACGACTTCGCGCCGGGTTGCCCGAAATCGGCCACGCGACGCGGGCATGCTCGTATCTTTGCCGTAGTCGGTGCAGATCGGAGTGGGAACAGTGCAACCTGGTGAGCTTTCCGCGGACTACGTCGTCGTCGGCTCGGGATCGGCGGGCGCGGTGGTGTCCAATCGGCTCAGCGCCGATCCGGGCACCACGGTGGCGTTGCTGGAAGCGGGCCCGCCGGACAAGAACAAGTTCGCGCACATCCCCGCCGGGTTCGCCAAACTGTTCCGCTCCGAGGTGGATTGGGACTACCTCACCACGCCGCAACCGGAACTGAAGAACCGCGAGATCTACTGGCCGCGCGGCAAGATGTTCGGCGGCTCGTCCTCGATGAACGCCATGATGTGGGTGCGCGGATTCCGGGCGGACTACGACGAGTGGGCGCTGCTGGCGGGCGAGGAGTGGGGTTTCGCCGCGGCGGTCGAGCAGTACCGCCGCATCGAACGCGTGGAGAACGCCCAGTACCCCGACGAAGGCACCGAGGGTCCGCTGCACGTCTCCCGTCAGCGCAGCCCGCGCGGTCTCACCGCCGCCTACCTGGCCGCGGTGCAGGAGGCGGGCTACCAGGTGGAGCCGCCCAACCGTCCGCAGCCGGAGGGGTTCAGCGAGACCATGGTCACCCAGCGCGCCGGCCGCCGCTGGAGTACCGCCGACGCCTATCTGCGGCCGGCACTGCGTCGTCCGAACCTCACGGTGCGCAGCGAGGCGCTGGCCACCCGGGTGCTGTTCGACGGCACGCGCGCGGTGGGCGTGGAGTACCGCCACGGCGGCGGCACGCACACGGTGACCGCGCGGCGTGAGGTCGTGCTGTGCGGCGGCGCGATCAACAGCCCGCAACTGCTGATGCTCTCCGGCATCGGCGATCGCGACGAACTGGCCCGCCACGGCATCGAGGTGCGCCACCACGCGCCGGAGGTGGGCGCGAATCTGCAGGATCATCTCGTCGCGGGCATCGGCTACGGCGTCGCGGGCGATTCGCTGTTCGGCGCCGAGCGGCCGCGCCAGTTGCTGGCCTACCTGATCCGCCATCGCGGCATGCTCACCTCGAACGTCGGCGAGGCGTACGGGTTCGTGCGCAGCACGCCGGATCTGGAGTTCCCGGACCTGGAGCTGGTGTTCGCACCCGCGCCGTTCTACTACGAAGGACTTCAGGACCCGACCGAGCACGGGGTGATCCTGGCGACGGTGCTGCTGCGCCCGCAGAGCCGAGGACGGATCACCCTGTCCGGCGTGGACCCGTCCGCCAAACCCGTGATCGATCCGCGCTACCTGTCCGACAGCGCAGGGGCCGACCGCGCCGCCATCATGGCCGGATTGCGGGTGTGCGCAGCCATCGCCGCAGAGCCGTCGATGAAGGCGGTGCTCGGCCCGCTGATCTACCCGCCCCAGGCGCCCGCGGAACCGGAAGCCGTGCTCGAACTGACGCTCAACTCCTACGCCCACACGCTCTACCATCCGGTCGGCACCTGCCGCATGGGCACCGACTCCGCCAGCGTCGTCACGCCCCGGCTGGAAGTGCGTGGCGTCCAAGGGCTTCGGGTGGCCGACGCCTCGGTGATGCCGCTGCTCATCCGGGGCCACACCCACGCGCCGGCGGTGTTCATCGGCGAGCAGGCGGCCGAGTTCATCCTCGCGGAGTAGTGCCACGCGCGGCGCCGCGCATCTACGCCGCGACGGACAGTCCCAGCGATGCGGCCGCCAGGGCGAGGTATGGCAGCGGGTAGCCGATGTGGGCGTACTGCCGCGCACGCACCACGGTCACCACCGCGCCGACGAAGTAGCCGACCAGCCCGGCCGCCGCGGCAACCGCGATCGGCGGGACCGCCAGTCCGACCAGCAGCCCGGCCCCGCCGACCGCTTTGACGACCGCGAGAGGCGTCAGCCACGACTCCGGAACGCCGTAGGCGCGCATGTTCGTCCGCACCCACTCGGCGCGGACCACGTCGATGCCCGCCGCGAGCAATGCGGCGGCGGCTGCCAGCACGGTGGCGACGACGTAAGCGATGTCCATGGCAATACCCTTTCGTCAGGTGGCGCGCCCGGTCACCCGGGCGCTGTCCGATCCGTCATCTCGATGACGGACCATGGAGCGGAAAGGTGACCGATGCCCACCGAAGACGGTTTCGCGCGCGAATTCGAGTCCCAGCGCGGCCACCTGCACGCGGTCGCCTACCGCATGCTCGGCTCACCCAGCGAGGCCGACGACGCGGTGCAGGAGACCTGGCTGCGGCTGGCCCGCCACGACGTCGAGGACGTACGGAACCTGCCGGGCTGGCTCACCACCGTCGTGTCCCGGATCTGCCTGGACCTGCTGCGCGCCAGGGCCGCGCGGCGCGAGGAACCGCTCGACCACCCCGCCCGGCTGGAAAGCGGCGCCGACGAGAACGAACCGGAGCACGAGGCAGTCCTGATCGACTCGGTCGGCCGGGCACTGCTGGTGGTGCTGGACCGGCTCGGCCCCGACGAGCGGGTCGCGTTCGTCCTGCACGACCTGTTCGCGGTGCCGTTCGACCAGATCGGGCCGATCGTCGGACGCACAACGCCGACCACCAAGAAGCTGGCCAGCCGGGCTCGCCACCGCGTGCGGGATGCCGATGCCACCCCCGAACTCACCGCGCAGCGGCATGTCGTCGACGCGTTTCTCGGCGCGGCACGCGACGGCGACCTCGACGCGCTCCTGGCCGTCCTGGCGCCCGATGTGGTCCGCACTGCCGACGCCGCCGCGCTTCCCCCCGGAGTGGCCACGACCGTGCGCGGCGCGGCCTCGGTGGCCGAAGAGACCGTGCTGCTCCGGCGGCGTGCACAGGTGGCGGCGCTCGCGCTGGTGGACGGTCACCCGGGCGTCGTCGTCGCGCCGCACGGCAGGCTGCTGCTGGCGCTCACCGTCACGGTGCGCGGCGACCGGGTGGCGGGATACCGGGTGATCGCCGA
This sequence comes from Nocardia sp. NPDC041819, assembly GCF_055590505.1. NCBI lineage: Bacteria > Bacillati > Actinomycetota > Actinomycetes > Mycobacteriales > Nocardiaceae > Nocardia > Nocardia sp. NPDC041819. The sequence continues at coordinate 98,788 of NZ_JBVJAP010000010.1, forward strand.
GGCGGCCCGGCTGCGCGGCCTGTCGATCAGCCTGTTTCCGGGCTGATTCCGGATGCCGTCCGGTTCAGGAACGCGGGCACCGGCTCACGCGCGTCGCCCGGCAGGGTGCGTTCCGCCGCTCGGCGCCGCCGGAAGTCTCGCGGCGTCTCACCGAAGCGCGCCTTGAACGCCGCGGAGAACCATGCCGGCGTGAATCCGGCCCGGACCGCCAGCGCGCTGATGGGATCGTCCTCCCGCGCCGGGTCCTCGAGCAGGTCGCGTGCGGCGCGCAGGGCTTCGTCCCGCCGCACGTCGCGGTAGGTGGTGCCGGCCTGCTGCAGTACCGAGCGCAACTGCCGGGGCGACCAGCCCAGCGCGTGCGCCACCGCGGGCAGGCGCACGTCACTGCGGCCGACATTGGCTCGCACGTACTGCCGGATCTGCGCGACGACATGGGCGTGATGGGTTCGCTGCGGACCGGTCTCGCCGAGCGAGATCAGGCTGAGCAACTCCGCGATCCGGTCGCAGACCGCGTTGAACTCGAGGTCGGACAGATTCGCCTGTTCGTCGTGGGTGCTGCGGATCATGGCCTGGGTGATCCGGCCGAGTCCGGAGTTCAAGTCGATCGTCATACCGCGTTCGGCGAGCGGTCCCGCGCGATGGTCCAGTTCGGCACGGGGAAGCTGGAACGCGTAGGCCGACAACAGCGGGATGTGGATCTGGCACAGATCGTCGAGTGCGGTCACCGCGGCCTGTTCGGGTCGCGCCCGCGTCTCCTCTCCGCGATAGCGCACCGAGTACACGCCCCGCTGGGGGACGACGACCCAGTAGAAGTCGTCACACGGACCGTGGCGGATGTTCGTCCGGGTGCGGTAGGAGGTACTGGTTCCCCGCTGCTCCCAGCGCAACAACCGGTAGACGGCCGACTCCTGAACCGTCAGCCCCGAATACCATCGGTCCGGATCGCCGTAGCGGTAGTCCATGGGAACGAAGCTGTTGGCGATCTCCGTCCACGATTCGGCATCGCTCGCGGTTACGCCATAGCACTTCATGGTGACAACCTATCGCCGCCGATTCACCGATACCGCATTGTCCATCAACACGATACGACTCCAGCGCGCCTCCTCGCGCAGCTGGGAAGCCTCCGGCGCGGTCACGCGATCCCGCAGGCCGGGCGCGTATCACGCGGTCACACCGCGCTCGTCTCAGCGCGCGGGCACCCTGGCGAAGCCGAGCGGCGGCGTGGGAGCGGGACCGGTGCGCAACACCGGACGGAAGTCCGGCAGCACCGGCAGGACGTCGGCGTTGCGGGCGGCGTAACAGCGCACGGCGGGCAGCGCACGGGCGACCTCGGCGCGCTCCACCGGCTCGTGGTCGATGAAACCGATGGCCTCCGGCCGGAGTCCGAGGGTGCGCCCGATCCGCATGATCGCCGAAGATTTGGGGCCCCAGCCGATCTCGATGGCCGAGAACATCTCGTAGACGCCGTACCGGTACAGCTTGTCCAGCGTCCATTCGCGCTCGCCGCGGCTTGCCACGGCATGCCAGATCCCGCGCTCGCTGAGCACGCGCAGGGTGCGCAGGGCGGCGGGTCGCAACGCGCCGACGGTCGCGTCGCACACGGCGCCGTCCCACAAGGTGTTGTCCAGTTCCCAGACAAGACATCTCAGAGCCGGTGTCATCGCCCTGCCCCTATCGTTGCGTCCGCACTGCCTTTCCGCCGTGGCGTGCGCGGCGGATGGGCACTGCACACCATCCAGGACACGACACGTGCCGGACAAGACCCCCGTTACATGGCCATGCCCGGCGCGGGTGATCCTACCGGCATGTCCGTCCGCGCTCGCGGCGACGACCGAACCCGGCGCCGCCCGCGCGGGGTAGGTAGCCGCTGTCCGGCCCGGTCCTGTGACCGCTCACAACCCCGCACCGACCGGTCCCTCCCAGCTCTCACAGAACCGGTCGATCGGGTCCGCGAAGGAGATCTACCGATTAGTGTGAATGCGCTGCACACCAATCGTGGGCGGAAGGGAGTCGCCAATGTCCGTCGACAGTTCGGCCCGGCCGAGCCTGACCCTGTCGGGAAAGCCGATGTCGTCCCCGCTGAAGGATGTTCGCGGGCTAGCGCGTCAGATGGTCGGGCACTTCGTCGAGAACGTCACCCCGTGCGGGACGCTACCGGGTGACGCGATCGCCGGCGACGTCACCACCATCACCCGGGTCTGCCTGGAGCTGGCGGTGAGCATGCTCGACGGAAAGGACCTTCCGGAGAAACTCCAGCGGCTCGGTGACGCCGCCGCGGGGTGGGCGCGGGAGGGGGTGCCGATCGACACCATCCACCACTCGATCCACGAAGGCTTCAAGATGGGCCTGGACCTAGTGGTGTCCGACGCGACGATGAAGGACTACGACGATCTCGTCGACGGCGCCAAGATGGTCGTCGAGATGCTCGACATGATCAACTCCGCGGTCTCCATGGCCTACGTTCGTGAGCTTCGCGCGGTGGTCAGTGAGCACCACACCGCCGTGCACACGCTGACGTCCGCGCTGCTCGGCGGGCACAGCACCTCCACCATGGCGCGCGAGTGCGGCATCGCCATCGCGTCGTCGTACGCCGTTCTGGCCGTGGCGATCCCGCCGCACCGCGAGGAACGCAACCCGATGGTGGACGGCAAGGTCGTCGCGCGCCGGAAACTGCGCCGGGTCCAGGCCGAACTGGCCACACGCTGTGGCGAGGCCGTGCTGTCGCTGCTGAGCGTCGACGGGGGCACGGTGCTCATCCCGTCCGGCCATCTGGACAACGAGCAGTTGGACGCGCTGGTCACCCAACTGTCGCACGCCGCGCAGGTGGGCGTCACCGCGACCATGGTCGAGGCGACCCCCGAGAAGATCCCCACCGCCGCCGATCAGGCGCACGAACTGCTCGACATGGTGCAGCGATTGCAGGCGGTGGCCGGGCTCTACCGCTTCGACGAACTGGCGCTGGAATACCAGCTGACCAGACCCGGGCCCGGCCGCGAGTATCTCGGCTCGCTGCTGGACCCGCTGGACGCGCATCCCGAGCTGCTGGAAACGCTGCAACGCCACATCGCCAACAACCTCAACCGGCAGCGCACGGCACGCGTGCTGCACGTGCACACCAACACCGTGGACTACCGGCTCAAGCGGATCGGACAGCTCACCGGTTTCGACCCCTCCCAGCCGTCGGGCCTGTGGTACCTGCGCTCGGCACTCGTGGCCCGCACCTATCGCACGACCTGATCATTCAACCCCGATTTCGTCGCGGTTTCCGGCCCGCGAGTGCCCGGAACCGCGGCGATCTCCGGCGCGACATGCTCTCCGTCCGAACCGGCTCGCCCGCATCGAGAACGCGAGGTACTCGCCGTGTGTCGCGTCGTTCCCATGCGCGGCGACGACAGCGCTGGTCGTTGTGGGTTCACCCGTCGACGATTACCGTGGGCGGCGAGTCGCGAAGGCCGGTGGCGGTGCCGCAGTGGTCGTCGCGATCCGAGGTACCGAGGAGAGTGCGATGACATGGGCGGGCGCGCCGGCGACCGAGATCGCGGCGGGCGTCCGGAGCCGGACGGTATCGCCGCTCGAGGTGGCCGACGAGCACCTGACCCGCATCGCGGCACTCGACCTGCGGCTCAACGCCTTCCGGATCGTGCGCCACGAGCAGGTCCGCCACGAAGCCCGCGCGCTGGCCACCCGCGGCGATCTTCGTGACCTTCCGCTCGCCGGGGTTCCCGTGGCGGTGAAGGACAACCTCGACCTCGCCGGATGCGTGACCGGCAACGGATCCCGCGCGGCACGCCAGACCGCGGCTGGTTCCGACAGCGAGTTGGTCGGCCGGTTACGCGCCGCGGGCGCGCTGCTGATCGGCAAGACCAATGTGCCCGAGCTGTGTCAGTGGCCGGTCACCGAGAGCGCAGCGCACGGCGTCACCCGCAATCCGTGGCACCACGCGTACACGCCGGGCGGCTCCACCGGCGGCGGCGCGGCGGCGGTCGCCACCGGGATGGCCGCGCTCGCAGTAGGTTCCGACGGCGGCGGATCGATCCGTATCCCCGCGTCCTGCTGCGGGGTCGTCGGACTGAAGCCCGGAGACGGAGTGATCCCGCGCCCTGCCGAACTCGGCTCGAATTGGCTCGGCATATCGACGTTCGGCCCGCTGGCGACCACGGTGTCCGACGCGGCGCTCCTGCTCGGGGTGCTCGCCGCCGACGACCGCTACCGGACGCCGCCTCCACTCGAGCGGCCGCTGCGGATCGGCATGACCACCCGGTCACCGGTGCTGGGCGCATCCGTCGACCCTCAGGTGCGCACGGCGATGCTGGCCGCGGCCGAAGCGCTGCGCGCAGCGGGCCATACCGTCACCGAGGCGTCGCCGCCGTGGCGGCCGCAGGACGCGCTCGGCTTCCTCGCACGCTATTTCGCCGGCGTCGCCGAGGACACCGCGAACCTGAGCGCGGATCTCCTCGAACCGCTGACCCGCAAGGTGGCGCGGGCCGGACGGGTGATCACAAGGATGCACCGCGTACCCGACGCTCCCCCGCGGCGGCAGGCGGGCCGATTCGCCGCGTGGTTCACCAAGCACGACCTCCTGCTCACGCCCACCCTGGCGACCCCGCCGGTGCCCGTCGGGGCCTTCGCCGGGAAAGGGTTTCTGCGAACCATGCTCGACGTGCCCCGCTTCATCCCGTTCACGCCGCCGTTCAACACGGTGCGCTACCCGGCGATATCTGTTCCCGCCGGACACTCCGATGCCGGGCTGCCCATCGGCGTCCAGCTCGCCGCGGCGCCCGGCGGCGAGACCACGCTGCTGGCGGTCGCCGCACAGCTGGAGCGGATTCGTCCGTGGCAGCGGCACGCTCCCCTCGGCGACGAGGCGATCCGTTGAGCGACCGCTACGCCTGAGCGGCCCCGGGGCTCCCACCGGTCTCCGCCCACAGCGCCGTGATTTCGGCGGGTGCGGTGTCGAACCTTCCGGCCGCGCATCGCGCACCCTCCGGCACGGCGTCCGTCCGCGCGTAGGCATCTCCCCGTACATGCGACGTTAATGTCGTGTTTACGATGTCTCGGTGCTTGTGAACGACGTGCGAGGGAGCTTGACCCCACCGGGCGAGCGAGTGGGTATCGAAGAGCTCCGAGAGCGTCGGTTCCGGCCGGTGGTCGTGTGGTGCGGTATCGCGGCCATCGTGCTCGCGCTGGTCGGTGGTGAGCTCATGGCCGCGCACATCGGGGCGCTGGGGCCGCTGACCAGCCTGCTGCGGGACTACGCCGGAACGCCGAAATCGGCGACCACACCGTGGGCGGGGTTCCTGCTGGCGTTGGTCGGGATCACGTCTCGCGCACGGGTCGGCGCCGTCGCCGCGGCGATCGCCATCGACCTGGTGTTCGTTCTGATCAGGGCGGCCGAGGGACGGCCGTTCACCGTCGGCAACGGTCCGACCCTCGTGCTCACCGCACTGGCGGTGATCGCGTTCGTGCGATGGGACGAGCAGCGACGCCGCACGGCGTTGCGCACCATCGCCTTCGGCGCCCTGCTGATCTGCGCGACGAAGGTCAGCGAGATCTGGTTGGACATCACCGCGTGGGCCTGCCCGATGGTTCTGGACCCGTACGTGCAAGTCGCCGACCGCGCTCTCGGCAGCCCGTCGTGGCTGGTCGGGCACGCGCTGGACGCGGCGGGACCGCTGGCCTCGGGCGTGGTGCGCTGGGTGTACTTCGAGCTGCCGCTGGCGGCCGTGCTGGTCGCGGCGTGGCAGTTGCGCGGCGTGACGACCGGTGCGTGGCCACGGCACTACCTGGTGCGAACGTTCCTGACACTCGGGGTCGTCGGGCCGATCTGGTATGTGGTGTTCCCGGTGGTGGGGCCGGTGCTCGCGTACGGACCGCAGGGGCTGGGTTTCGAGATCGCCGACGTCTGGCCGAATGTCGTTCCCGCGGTGCCGTCCGCACTCGAGGCGCTGCGCTTCGACGGCATCACGCCGCGCAATTGCATGCCCTCCCTGCACACCGCCTGGGCACTGTCGCTGTTCATCCACTCCCGGCGCGGCCCGCTGTGGTTGCGCTGGGGCGGCGCGTTCTGGCTGGTGTGCACGCTCATCGCGACACTCGGCCTCGGCGCCCACTACGGCGTCGACCTGATCGTGGGCGCGGCACTGTGCCTGACCGTCGAATCCGCGCTGCGCGACCCCGACCGCGGCTGGGATCGCCCGCGCGTCCGGATCGTCGCCATGGGGGTCGCGGTCTGCACCGGTGTGCTGCTGTGCATTCGGTTCCTCGCCGCGCAGATGGCGGCGTACCCGATTCCGTCCGGAATCGCGCTCGTTGCTTCGCTCAGTGCGCTGGCGATCATGTTCTACACCACGTGGTTCGGCGCGTCATCGGTCGAGCCGACCCGGTCGACCGATACGGGGATACCGGCGAGCCCTCGTTTGGCGCGAAGCGCAGACGGTCAGTGATCGGCCTCGGCAGCGCGACCGCCACGACGGTGCGCAGCCAGCGTCGAGGCCAGCGCGGCCCGATCCAGCTTGCCCCGCGGCGTGCGCGGCAGGCTGTCCACGACCAGTACCTGCACCGGCATACTCGGACTCGGTAAGGTGGCGCGCAGCCGCCGCCAGATCTCCTCGGCGCCCGGTGCGGCCGCGCCCACCACGATCGCCGCCGCGGGCGCCTCCCCCATGCGTGCGTCGGGCACGCCGACGCAGGCGGCCTCGGCGACACCCGGTATCGCCGTGAGCGCCGCTTCGACGGCCGCGGGTTCCACATTGAGACCGGCCCGGATCAACATGTCGCTGTCCCGGCCGAACAGCCGCAGCTGGTTGCCGATCACCTCGCCCCGGTCGCCGACCGTCATCCACCCGTCCACCGGACCGCCGACCACACCGTCCTCGGTGAGATAGCCGTCGAAGAGCATGTCACTGCGCACGTACACCAAGCCGTCGCGAACGCGCGCCTGGACACCGTGGAACAGTTCACCCGCCGACTTCTCGTCCGTGCTGCCGAGCCCGCGATCGAAGGAGACGAAGCTCAATTCGGACGCACCGTAGAAGTGCACGAGCGAGGCGTTCGGCAAGACCTCCTGCAACGCTTCCCGGCCCGTGCGCGGCCACCGGGCCGCCGAGGACAGCACTTCCCGGACACCGCCGAACCGGCCGATACCCGCCCGCACCACGTCCCACGCGATCGTCGGCACGGCATATAGATGCGTCGCACCGTCTTTCAGCGCATCGCCCACCGGCCGCAGATCGACCGTCGCGCCCCGGCTCAAGGCGTGCAACGCGCCGTAGAGGAAATGGGTGTGGTCCAGCACGCCGGGCACCGAGACCCGGTCACCGGCGCCGATGTCGAACGTCCGGTCGGAGCGATCCGATGTCGTGGCCCACGACCGTTGGTCGCGCACGAAGAGTTTCGGTTCGCCGCTGGTGCCGGAGGTGATGCCGACCAACAGTTCGGCACCCGGCTCCACCCGGCCCACCGCACCCTCGGATTCCAGTGTGGCGGTGGTCCGCACGATTCCGTCGTATCCCAGCCGCCGTAATCGCCGGTGCTGCTGCGGCGCGGCCACGACGGCTCCCGGCTCGGCGAGCGCGAGTACCCGGCTCAGCTGGGCGGGCAGCAGATGACGATGCAGCAGTACGACGCTCACCCCGGCGTGCATCGCCGCCGTCACCGCCACCAGCGATTCGACATCGGACGTGGGGAGCACGGCCACCCGGCGCATGCCGCCGAGCCCGGCCGCGACCCGAACGACCTTCGACCAGAACCGCTCGTAACCCACCCGCTCGCGTCCCGAGATCACCGCGGACGCGGCCGGGTTCGCGGCGGCCTGCCGGGCGATCCGCGCGGCGAGCAGTTCAGTCATCGTCCACCCCTCGTGCCGCGAGGGCGTCGCCCATCGCGTCGGCCGTCCGCAGCGCCCGCACCAGCACCGGTGTGACCAGCGCCGTCATCGACCATTGCAGGCCACGAGCGCGCCGCGCCTCGGCGACGTCGTGCACGATCCCCGCCAGCAACGGGACACACCGGATGGCCAGAGCCAGCAGCAGGCCGATCCGCTCCGGATCGACACCGGCCCTGCGCAGCGGCCCGAGCCACCGGGTCACGGCGTCGAGCATGTCGGTCACCCGCGTGGTGAGGGTGAACAGCGCCGCGAGCGCCACCGAGACCACCAGCACCCCGCACACCACCGCCGCTCGCGCGGGCGAGGTGATCAGCACCTGGAAAACGGCGATGAGCAGCAGCATCCATACCAGCGGACGCAGTTGTGCCAGCGCGACGCGCCAAGGGATCCTGGCCACCGCGAACAGAACGACCACCACCCCCGCGGCGGCCAGCACCTGGAGCGGAGTCCGCGCGAACACCGTGGTGGCCACGATCGACCCGAGCAGCAGCATCAGCTTCACCCCGGCCGGGATCCGGTGCAGCGGCGAATCGCCCGGACGGTACAGGCCGATCACTCGACCGCTGCCCGGTATGCCGCGACGGCGTCGCCGGGTGTTCCGTCGAACGCCAGCGCGCCGTCATCGATCACGATGACGCGTTCGAAGCTCTCCAGCAACGACAGCTGATGGGTCACGACGATCACCTGCTGATCCACGTTGTCCAGCGCGTCGGCGACGACCCTGGCGTTGCGCAGGTCCAGCAGCGTGGTCGGCTCGTCCGCCACGATCACCTCCGGCCGCCGGATGAGGACGGCGCCGAGGGCGAGCAGCTGTTTCTGGCCGCCGGACAACAGATGTGCGGGGTGCTCGGCGTGGCCCGCGAGCCCGAACCGTTCCAGGATCTCCTGGACGCGCGCCGCGATCTCCTGCTTGCTCAACCCCGTCCGCCGCAGGGAGAAGGCGAGATCCTCGGCGACCGTTGGCATCACGATCTGGGTGTCGGGGTCGGTGAAGACGAACCCCACCTTGCGCCGCACCTGTGCGCCCTTGCGGGAGGCGTCCACGCCGTCCACTGTGACCGTGCCGGAACTCGGTGTCAGCAGGCCGTTGATCATGCGCGCCAAGGTCGATTTGCCGGAACCGTTGGACCCGATGATGCCGACGCGGCGCTCGGTGATCCGCAGATCGATGTCGCGCAACACCTTCCGCTCACCGAAACGGTGCTGCACCGAGTCGAAGACGATCTCACTCATGACACTCGCTCCACGAGCACGGCGATTCCCTGCCCGCCGCCGATGGCGCAGGCCGCGAGACCGAGCGCCGGGCCGTCCGCCCGCAGCATCCGACTCGCCAGGCGCACCAGCAAGATGGCTCCGGACGCGCCCCACGGGTGTCCCATCGCGATGGCGCCCCCCTGCGGGCAGATCGTGGACTCGTCGAGGCCCAATTCGTCCGCCACCGCGAGCACCACCGAGGCGAACGCCTCGGTGATCTCGATGACGCCGAGGTCCGCCACACCGACGCCGGTCCGGCGCAGCAGTTTCCGGATCGCGGGCACGGGCCCGAGACCGGGAAGCGCGGGATCGGATCCGGCGACCGCGCAGCCGAGGATCCGCAACGCGGGCAGCCCGGCGGCCATCGACTCGCTGGTGACCGCCATGACCGCGGCGCCGTCGGAGATGCCGCAGGAATTGCCCGCGGTGGCCGTGCCGTCGACGCCGAAGCTCGGGCGCAGGCGCGCGAGCCGGGCAGTGGTCATGCCCGCGCGGATACGCTCGTCCCGCTGCACGTCACCGATCGGCACGATCTCCGCGGAGAAGTCGGTGGCCGCGGCGAGCGTGTGTGAGCGGGCCGCGTAGGCGTCCTGCCGTTCCCGGCTGATGCCGCGCGCTCGCGCGAGATCGTCGGCGGCCGCGCCCATGTCCGGATCGGGAAAGCCCGATGGCGCGAAGGGAGCCCGCGTGTACCGCACGGGCTCGGCGCCGGCCACCGGCGGCCAGAAGCGCCACGGAGCGGTACTCGCCGATTCGACGCCTCCGGCGAGGATCAGTTCGTCCGCGCCGCTGCGCACCCGCAACGCCGCCTGCATCACCGCGTCCAAGCCCGATCCGCACTGCCGATCCACGGTGACGCCGGGGACGTGCACACCCAGCCCCGCCCGCAGTGCGGCGACCCGGGCGGGGTCGCCGCCGGGTCCCAGGCAATTGCCGAGCACCACGTCGTCCACGTCGGCGTCCAGGCCCGCGCAGCGCAGCGAGGCCAGCACGTCGCGCAGCACCGGAGCGGCGAGGTCGGTGACGGTCAGGTCCGCCAATCCATGTCCCGCGTTGCCGATCGGCGTGCGGCGCGGCGCTACCAGAACGGGAACCGGGCTCATGTCAGCAAGTCTTTCAGCCTGCCCCTGGCGACCTTTCCCGCGGCGGTTCGCGGCAGCGCGGGCAGTGGCACCCACCGGCGCGGCATCGCCTCCTTGGCCAGCACGCGACGCGCTCGCGACCGGATCTCGTCGAGTCCCGCGCCGTCGTCCAACTGCACAGCGGCCGTGACGGTTTCACCGAAAACGGCATGCGGCGAGCCGATCACGGCCACCGCGACGATGCCGTCGAGCGATTCGAGGACGCGCTCCACCTCCTCGGCGACCACGGTGGTGCCACCGACATTGATCGCGCAGTCGCCCCTGCCCAGGACGGTCAGCTCGCGATCGTGGCCCAGTTCGGCGAGATCGCCGACTCCGAACCAGTCGGGCGCGCCGAGCACACGGTAGGGCGATCGAACGTAGAGCAGTCCGTCGCGCACCTCGGCCTCGACTCCGTCGAGCAGCCGCATCGGCTCGGGAACGCGGCGTGCCGCCACCAGCGAGACCTCCGATGACCCGTAGTACTCGACTACCTCCACCTCGCCTGCCGCCGACAAGGCGCCGTCGTCCAGCGCGATGCCCGCGACGATCGCCGTACGCAGACGCGGGCAGGTGCGCACCACCGCACGCAGTACCGCGGGAACCGCGTGCACCACCGTGGCTCGCGCCGGATCGTCGGTGACGCACGCGCCGCGCCACAACGCGTGCAGTGCGCCGAACAGGTGCATGGTCGCGTGCAACGGCCCGGTGATCAGGACGCGGTCGGCCGGTTCGACGCCGGTGAGCGCCGTGAACGCCGGAAAGCTGTCGTACCAGGAGGCGGCCGTTCGCGCGAGCGGCCGGGGACGACCGGTCGAGCCCGAGGTCGCCACCAGCAAGAACGCCGCGGGCGGTATGCCCGTCCGGTGCGGGCGGGCTTCGGGATTCTCCACGAAGACCGGGATACCGCGCCGTGCCGCGGCGCAGACGCAGATCAGCGCGTCCGCGACGGGTAGGGCCGACGCGTCGTAGACGGCCGCGTCCGGATCCCGGGCGATCCATCGCTCGATGGCCCGGTCGAGTTCGCGGTAGGTGTAGGCGTGGCCGTCGAAGTCGAGGGCAGGCGCGTCGCCCGCGCCGCCGAGTTCGCGACTAGGCACGGATCACACCGGGGTACGCGCGGTGCACTCCTTTGGCAACGACGCTCGCGACGACGACTTTGAGCAGGTCACCGGGAATGAACGCCCAGTTGGTGGTGATGGCCGCTCCGACCCCCAGGTCGGTGCGCAGCAGCAGCCCCACCGTGCCGAACAGGTAGATGATCAGCAGGCCGCCGATGGCGTTGATCAGCAGACCGAGCGCGATCGGGTATTTCGGCAGGATGCGGGCGGTGCACAGTCCGATGAACAGCGCCGCGGGGATCCAGCCGATCAGGTACCCGGCACTGGGACCGGCCAGCGCCGTCAGACCGGTACGGCCGCCGGACAGCAGCGGCAGGCCGATCATCGTGAGCGTCAGGAAGACCACGACCGCGGCGGTCCCTTTGCGTGCCCCGAGCACCGCACCCGCCAGGATCACACCGAGGGTCTGCACCGTGATCGGCACACCGCTGAACCCGACCGTGATGGCGCCCGGCAAGCCCAGCGCCGCGATCAGCGCCGCGAAGACCGCGATCTGCGCCATGTCCCGCGCGGAAATACCGACCCTCGGCTCCCGAGAGCCCTCGACACCCTCCACGACAACCCTCCGCATAGAACTTGAACGACGTTCAAGGTAGCAGGCCGGATACCATCCCCCGCCGTGGACCTCCCGCGCCGGACCTGCCCGGAGGCCTACCGGTGGGTCCAATCGGGTTGGGTGAAGTGAGCGACTCGGGCCGCGGAAGGCGCTGTACCGAGCAGGACGACTTCGCGGAACTGCCACAGCAGTGCGCCGGTCGGTGCGTGGATGGTCATCTTCGGGCCGAGCCGCATCTGCAGCAGGCCGGCTTCGTCGGCAGGCGCGGCATCGTCGCGCAGTTCCGCCTGCCGTACCGCGTCCTCGGCCCGGACCCAGCGCGGGGTGTCCTCGGCGGCGAGCCGAGCGAGGTCGACCAGGTGCACCGAGTGGACCTCGTCGGGGTTCGGCCGCAATCGCGTGGCGTCGGTCAGCACCAGAACGAGAGGCGTGATCGTGAAGCCGGACGCGGCGGGAAAGTCGTCGAGCGCGCCGAGCAGATCTTCGGGACGCGCGTGCAGCCCCAATTCCTCGTGCAGTTCACGCAGGGCGGCTTGTTCCGCGGTCTCGCCTTCGTCCAAGCGGCCACCGGGCAATCCCCACTGTCCGGCATTGCGGCCACGGTAGGCCCGCTTGATGACGATCACCGCCGGTGGTCCACCGGCCTCCTCGACCACGCACAACACCACCGCCGCGCGGCGCACACCGGGCGCGTCGGCGACCTCGATGCGCGGGAATCCCGCCAGCCGCGAGGTCGCGAGCACGCGGAACTCGTCGATGCTCCTGGGCAGCGGCGCTTTCGGAGTCGGCTCCATGGCCTCGATCTTGCCCGAACCGGACACGACGGGCGACGCGGGAGTCGTTGACAGCAAATGCCGCACCTGTCACCGTATCGGGAACCTCGGGGCCCCGGCCGTGCCTCGGGCGTTCGCGATCGGAGCGTGCTTGATGGGGTTTCTCGAGCCCGACCTGCCCGTGGTCGACCTGGCGGAATGGAGCAAGGGCACGCGCGGCGAGCGTATCCGTCCCATGGCCCGGCACTGGGCAGAAGTGGGGTTCGGGACACCCGTGGTGCTGCACCTGTTCTACGTCGGCAAGATTTGTCTGTATGCCCTCGGCGGCCTGCTGGTCGCACTGACCACCGCGGGCATCGACGGATTCACGAACATCGGCACCTGGTGGACGGAACCGATCGTCTTCCAGAAGATCGTGCTGTACACGCTGCTGTTCGAAGTGGCGGGGCTGGGCTGCGGCTTCGGCCCACTCAACAACCGATACTTCCCGCCGCTGGGCTCGGTCCTGTATTGGCTGCGCCCCAACACTATTCGGCTGCCACCGTGGCCGGATCGGGTACCGCTCACCAGGGGCGACAACCGCACCCCGGTGGACATCGCTTTGTACGCGGCGCTGCTGGCGACGACAACGGTCGCCTTGCTGTCCGACGGCACCGGCCCGATCCCGGAACTGGACACCACCGTGGGATTGTTGGCGCACTGGCAGGTCGCGGCGATTCTCGGCCTGCTGGCCGTCATCGGCCTGCGCGACAAGGTGATCTTCCTGGCCGCCCGTGGCGAGGTCTACGCCACGCTCACCGTCGCCTTCCTCTTCCCGGGAGCCGATTCGATCGTCGCCGCGAAAGCGGTTTTCGTCGTGATCTGGATGGGCGCGGCGACGTCGAAGCTGAACAAGCACTTCCCTTTCGTGGTCTCCACGATGATGTCCAACAGTCCGGTGTTCCGGCCGAAACCACTCAAGCGCGCGTTCTTCGAACGCTTCCCCGACGATCTGCGGCCAGGGCGGTTGTCCCGCGTCTTCGCCCACGGCGGCACCATCATCGAGATGTGCGTTCCGCCGGTGCTGTTCTTCTCCCACGGTGGTTGGCCGACTGCCGTCGCGGCTTTCGTCATGGTGTGCTTCCATCTGGCGATCCTGACTGCCATTCCGATGGGCGTGCCGTTGGAATGGAACGTCTTCATGATCTTCGGCATCGCCGCGTTGTTCGTCGCGCACGCCGACCTCGGCCTGAGCAGCCTGCGAAATCCGGTACCGGTCGCAGTGCTGTTCGGCGTGACCGCGAGCATCGTGATCGCCGGGAACCTGTTCCCGCGCAAGATCTCCTTCCTGCCGGGCATGCGGTACTACGCGGGGAACTGGGACACCACGATGTGGTGCATCAAACCCTCGGCCGCGCAGAAGATCGGCACGAGCATCGTCGCCATCGCGAGCATGCCGCAGGCGCAGCTGGAGCGGTTCTACGGGAAGGACCGCGCGCAGATTCCGATGTACCTGGGATACGCCTTCCGTGCCATGAACACCCACGGCCGCGCACTGTTCACGCTCGTCCACCGCGCCATGCCGCCCGGCCGCGAAGACGAGTACACCATCACCGACGGCGAACGCATCTGCAGCACCGCCGTGGGCTGGAATTTCGGCGACGGCCACATGCACAACGAACAACTCATCGCCGCGATGCACCGACGCTGTCACTTCGAACCCGGCGAAGTACGCGTGGTCCTCCTGGACGCCCAGCCGATCCACAAGCAGACCCAGCAATACCGCCTCGTCGACGCGGCCACCGGCGAATTCGAACGCGGAGAGGTGAAAGTCGCCGACATGATCACCCGCCAGCCCTGGGCCGACGATGTACCGGTGCGGGTGCTCTACAGCGCCAGCGAACAAGGCTGACGCCCTTCGTTCCTCGGCCTCATTCCCACCGAGTCTTGTTCACAACACATTCATAGCCAGATGCGCATATCCAAGTAACGCCATCATTTACTGTCTTCAGAAGTCGGGTGCCCGACGCGGATCGAGTCAGTTACTCACTTCGGAGGACTCCACGGGCCTCGGCGCAGGTCCGCATCTCCCCGCTGACCATCGGCCAACGCGTGGATCGCAGCTTCCTCGACGCGCTCCCCCACCCAGGTGAGGAAAGTCCGAACGTCGGTCGCGGGCAGCGGAAGCGCTGCCGAGCGTGGGCGCTGGAAGCTGCGCAGCGCGGTTTCGACGAGGGGGCGGAAATTCTCCTCGGATGTGGCGATCATCTGTGCCGCTTCGCGTTTGGCCGACCAGCGACCCGTGCGGCAGAACGCTGCCGTCCGGCAGCCGTTCAGCACCCGGTTGTCGCCCAGATGCCCCGCTCCCCCGGCGTGCTCCCGGACCGAAGCCCGCATCGCCGCGTACAGGTCGCGCTCCGACGGTGCTGCGAGGACCTGCCGTACAGGGGTGCCGTACAGGAGACGACCGGCCTGGTGAGCGATGGAACGATCGATGACGTACCAGAAGTCCGATGATTCCGCCGGATCGAAGCTGACGCGGTTCGGCAACATCGGGCCGGTGTTGAGGTCCATGAGGTAACCAGCCGCGCCGGATGCTTCGGCGACGGAGTCCGCGCCGTAGACCACCATCTCCAGCCCGGCCGCCGGACAGGGCAGCGAGGCGTGGTCGAGCGATTCGGCCAGTTCCCGCAGTACCCGCACGGGGATCGATGGGTCGGCGACGATTGTCACGTCGACGTCGCTGCGCCCGTGCCTATAGTCGTCCAGCGCGATCGACCCTACCGCGAACACGCTGACCAGATGACCTTCACACACGGCGCGGGTGCGACGCACGAGGCCATCCAGATAGGGACGCAACTCAGCCGGCAGGGAGTGCGAGTCCACCAAGGCATCGGTCATGCGGGCCAGTATCCGCCACGGCCGGGTTCCGGGCCTACCGCCTGCCGCTGATCCGGACCGGAGATCCACAACTACGGAATCGGACCATTCGACACCGGCGCATTGCCTGCTCCTGTGCGGATCGCGGAGACTTACCCGAGCCAAATGCCGGATCGAGCTGCATTGATCGAGAAGCCCAAAACATTCAGGCGATCATGCAGTGACACCGCTTGGTACTCGAGTTCGGCCATGCTCGATTCCGGTGCACGCGAAGGTGGCGCAAGGCGGGCCCCGGGGCGTCGGGCGCTACCGCGTGGTCGAGGCCGTCGGCCGCCCAGACCTGCAGATCGCGGCTGCGGGTGAACATCGACTCTTCGTAACCGCGCAGGGCCGCGTCGAGACTCGTTCCCCGGTGCACTGATTCCGCTATGCGGGTGCCGACCTCTGCGCCGTCGAGCATCGCGAGGTTGGCGAACTGACCGAAGAAAGGCGCCATCATGTGTGCGGCGTCACCGACCAGCGTCAATCGCGGATGGCCGCGCCAGGTGGACGATGCCGGGAGCGCGTACGCCGGGTGGATGTCGAACGCGATCCGCCCGTCGAGGAGCTTGCGGAACGGAGGCGCCCAGTCATGAAAGATCGCGGTCAGGGCAGCACTGGCCGCTTCGGGTCCGGCCTGTTCGAACGGGCCGTCTATCAGCCAATTCATCCCCGCCCGGAACCCGGCGACGACGCGCGTGGCACCGCGGGCCGGGCGATAGACGAACAGTGCCTTGTTGTCGGACAGGACGAAGGTGTCGCCGTCCGCGATCAGCTCGTCATCGAGGAGACGGCTGTCCTCGCACCATCCCACGGCGAACACGACGCCGAGATAGCTGGGATCGACCGACGCTACGGTCTCGCGAACCCGAGACCAGCCGCCGTCGGCACCGACCACCGCGGTGACCCGCACCGAGCGGCCGTTGTCGAACCGCAGCAGCAAACCGTCATCTCGCTCGTCGCGGATGTCGGTCAGCCGGTGCGACCATCGAACAGTCCCGGAGGTCAGCGAATCGAGCAGGGTTGCTTCGAGCACACGTTGTGCGACCTCCGGATTCGCCCGTGCGTCGCGGCCGCCGCCGTCGGCGTAGTGAACGGTTCCGTCTCTGCCGAGCAAGCGCACACCGGTGCGTTCGGGTACGGACTGCGCCACGATCGTATCGAGCAGACCGGTATACCGCATGGCACGCCGTCCGGAATCAGGGTGCAGGACAAGGGTTTCGGATGCACTGCCCGAAAGCCCACGGCGACTGTCGAAGACTGCTGCCGAAATGCCGTGACGTTGCAGTACGCGGGCCGCGGTCAGTCCCCCCGGGCCCGCTCCGACGATACCCACCACGGCACGCTCATCGGTCGCGCCGACGTTCGGTCCCGTCGAACGCATATCCCTTCTCTTCATACGATGCCTACCCCGACGACGGCTGGGCACCGAAATCCGACCAGCCATGGCGGAGTTTGCCGAAGACGGCCCGCAAATCCGCCGGCGAATGCGCACCGTACGTGGCGAGGAACTCGGCGTCGAGAACGTAGCGAGCCAGGGTGGTAGCCAGCAGGTCGTCCGGCGGCAGGCCCGCCTCGTCGGCGATGGCGACGGCGAGGACGCTCTCCCATCGGTGGCGCATCCGAGCGGCGTAGTCGAGCAGCGCCGGGGTGGCCTTGACCAGCTCGACGAACTCCGCGCCGGAGGGGCCCTCGACGGCCGGATGTTC
This sequence comes from Nocardia sp. NPDC041819, assembly GCF_055590505.1. NCBI lineage: Bacteria > Bacillati > Actinomycetota > Actinomycetes > Mycobacteriales > Nocardiaceae > Nocardia > Nocardia sp. NPDC041819. The sequence goes on from NZ_JBVJAP010000010.1 coordinate 116,105, forward strand.
CAGCGGCACCAGGTGCTGCTCGAGCGCGTCCAGGATCGAGACGCCGGCATCGCGTTCGCGGACCGCCGCGGTCAGCGCCTGCTCGTAGGCGTCGCTTTCGTCGAAGACGAGCGCTTCCTTGCTCGGGAAGTAGGCGAACAGCGTGCTCACCGCCACTTCGGCGGTATCAGCGATCTCCGCGACGGTCACATTGTCGAAGCCTCGCTCCCGAAACATCGCGAACGCCGTGTCGGCCAGCCGCTTACGCGTCTGCGCCTTCTTCCGTTCTCGCAGCCCTGGCACGTTGCCAACCCCTTGTGTGCAGACGTCGCTACCTCGTTGTCGCGCCGAGTCTACCTCGACTGCGAACCGACTATGGAAGGCAAACGACTCCGTATTGACACCTTCACTAAATCAGTATTCACTACAAACTCGTAGTTACTATGAAATTCTGAGAGGACTTCGATGGAAGTGACACCACTGCGCCGATGGCTGGCCCTCGGTGCGCTCGCGCTGGCGATGTTGACCGTCGGGCTGGACATGACCGTGCTCAACATCGCGTTGCCGACACTCGCGCAAGATCTGGACGCCGGTACCGCTGCGCTGCAGTGGTTCAGCACCGCCTACACGCTGGCGGTCGCGGCCGTGATGCTGCCCGCCGGTGCGCTGGGTGACCGGTTCGGACGGAAGAAGTTCGTGTTCGGCGCCCTGCTGCTGTTCGGCGGTGCGTCCGTCTGGTGCGCGCTCGCCTCGACTGCCGGTGAGCTGATCGCGGCGCGTATCACGCTGGGAGTCGCCGCGGCGGTGCTGATGGCACTGTCGATGGGGATGATTCCCGTCCTGTTCCCCGACCACGCGGAACGCACTCGGGCGACGACGGTGTGGATTACGGCGGTCACGCTCGGGATGCCGCTGGGCCCGATCGTCGGGGGCCTGCTGCTGAAGAACTTTTGGTGGGGCTCGGTATTTCTGATCAACATTCCCATGGTGCTGATCGGTGCGGTGGCGGTCGGCCTGCTGATACCCGAGTCCCGCAGCCTGGTTCGCCGTCCCATCGATCCCGTCAGCGTCGTGCTGTCCGGTGTGGGACTGGCCGGCCTGACCTACGGCTTCATCCGCTTCGGCGAGAACAGCTGGAGCGACGGCGCCGCATGGATGACCGTGCTCGGTGGTATCGGACTCCTGGTCGGCCTGATCGCCTGGCAACGCAGGCTGGTTCACCCCCTCGTCGACCTCGGACTGTTCGCCGACCACGGGTTCCGATGGGGCACGGCCTTCCAGTTGTTCAGCGCGTTCGCCATGTTCGGGTTGTTCTTCAGCATCCCGCAGTACTTCCAGGCGATCCTCGGCGTCGATGCCCTCGGCAGCGGCCTACGGATGCTGCCGATGATCGGCGGTCTGCTCCTCGCCTCCAACTTCCTCGAAGGATTGCGCGACAGGATCGGCGTCCGGCCGACCTTGGTCGCCGGGTTCGCGCTGCTGGCGGTCGGTATGGCGGTGGGAGCTACCACAGGTGTCGGTACGGCGTACTGGTTCATCGCGGTGTGGATGGCGGTGGTCGGGCTCGGCATCGGATTGGTCCTGCCCACCTCCATGGCTCTTGCCGTGGGTGCGCTCACGCCGGAGCGCGCGGGGGCGGGCTCCGCGTTGTTGTCGGCATTGCGCCAGGCCAGCGGCACGATCGGAGTAGCCGTGCTGGGCACCGTGGTATCCGTGCGGTACCACTCGGAACTCGGTCCGTTGAACCACGAGCCGATCAGCGCCGGAGTCGGCTCCGGAGTCGCCGCCGCCCGCGGCATCGGAGATGACGCGCTGCTGCACCACGTGCAATCGGCCTTCATGAGCGGCATGAGCCTGCTCATGTGGGTATGCGCCGGCATCTGCGTCGCAGCGATCGCGCTGGTGGCGGCCACCGGAACGCGGACCACCTCGGATGCGGAACCAGCAGCTTCCGAACCGGAATCCACGCGAGTCGGCTGAATCGTGCATCCCGTCCGGCCCGCGATGATTTCTCGAAAGAAGTCGAGCAGCATTCGGCCGTGGGGCGGGAGATCCCGAGCCCGGAGGTTTTACGAGTCCGGAGGGAGGAATCGGGCGGTCGCTGCTCGCCCTCCCTCCCGGCCGTCAGTGCGGCAGCTCCAACCCGTCGGCCAGCACCGGCCACGAATTCTTCAACGCCTCCTGCCAGTAGCCCCAGGAATGGGTCCCGGTGGGCTGGAAATCGTAGGCGGCGGGGATACCGAGGGCATTCAGGCGGTCGCGCATGTTGTGGGTGCACCAGTTCACCGCGGCCTCGATCACGCCGCCCAGCACCAGCTGATTGAGGTAGCCGCGCGGTCCTGGCTGGGCATATGCGCCGTTGTAAGTGTCATACATGCCCGGCACTCCGGTCCCGGTCGACAGGAACAGGCGTATGCCACGGAGTTGGTCGGCGTGCAGGTACGGGTCGTTGGCCGCCCACATCGGGTCTTCCGGCGGGCCGTACATGTTCTCGGTGTCGCCGCCGCCCCAGCTCTCGACTGCCAGTTTCACGAACTCGCGGCCGATCGGGTCGCTGATCTGCGCACAACCGCTGTACGCCGCGACCGCTCGATACAGGCCGGGTTTGGCGATCGGCAGCTGCAGTACCGAGGTTCCGGAGGTGGACAAGCCCGCGATGGCGTTCACGCCGGTGGTGCCGAACTCGGCGTCGATCAGCGGCGGCAACTCCTCGGTGAGAAACGTCTTCCACTTGTACACACCGAGTTTCGGATCCGGGGAGCGCCAATCCGCGTAATAGCTCCAGCGGCCGCCGACCGGCTGCACGACGTTCACGTCTTTGCCCGCGAGGAAGCCAAGCACGTCGGTGTTCTTCTGCCAGGTCGCGCTGTCCTGGCCACCGCCGCCACCGTTCAGCAAGTACAACGTCGGCCGCGGTACCGAACGGTCGGCCGGACGCAGCACCTTCACCATGATGTCCTGCCCCATCGCCGCGGAATGCACCCGCAACTGCACGGTCCGGTCGTCCTCCGCCCACGAACCGGTGATGGACGGCGAGTCAGCGCTCGCGGCCGGTGACGCCGCGATCACCCCGGCGGTCAGGGCGGACACCGCCGCCAGCACGCCGAGTGCGTGCATCCCGAAGCGGGAGACCGACTTGATCCTTGCCTGCACGCTGCCCGAATCGGCAACAGCCGCAAGCCATGCGCCAACGTGGATACTTCGTTTCATCGCTTGCTTCCTCCACCACCACAGCGTTCGTCCACCGGCGCCGTCGTAGCGGCTCGACAGCGCCGAAGCTCGGATAACGCTAGAACCGAGGAAGGCATGGCGCTCTGCCGGTAAGAGTGGTCTGGACACCTCACGAATCGGACCGATCCCGCTAGGTGCGGGACACAAGCACAGGCGTGCGGCAAGGCGTCAACCGAATCGAGCGGCCGCGCAGGACCAGGAGGTGGTCGGCACGCAGAGGCGCACCGACGTCATGGCCTCATACCGGGTCGTTTCGGGGTGGGTAGCAGCGGTTCCCCGGCGTGCGCGGCTGAAGCCGCAAGTCGGTCCGTCATCCACCACCCTCGCCCAACGAATCCGCAGGCGCCCAGCGGCCGAGTGGAGCCACACCGTTCTGGTCCATGAATTCCAGCACGTCGCGACGCTGGGGTTTGCCGAGCTTCGGATGTAGACGGTCCAGCGCGGCCCATTCATCGGAGGATCCGGTCGCGCCGCGCGGTATCGCCTTGACGATCTGCAGGCAGATATTGCGAATCTCCGCCCTGTTCTGCATATGTTCGCCGATCCGTGCCGCTTCTCCGAACCGCCCGAGATCGACCAGGTGCACGGCGATCTGTTTCTGCTTGACCTGCGCGGCCTGCGCCGAGATCGCGATCGCGATCAGATCGTCCAGGCGATCACGAGCGATGAGTGCTCGAACGTCACCGGCCCGCACATTGGTGTGATTCGCGGTGACGGTGCGTTGCAGCCGTTCCAGGGTGCGCTCCAGATCCGCTACGGCCTGCCGCTCACGGATGCGCGGGATCTCCCTGACCATCTGGTGCGCCACAGGAGTCACACCGGAGGTCGGTTCGCACCCCGTTCGGTCGGCGATGGACCGAAGAAAGCGGGTCAACGACGATACGTCGAGCAGATCGACAGTTTGGAATGCGCGCATCGGCTCCCACAACTGGTCGACGCCGACCTCGAGGAGCAGCGGTGTCGTCGGCTTACCCTGCATCCAGAAGCATGCCCATTCGGCCGAGACCCAAGGGCGGTGCACCGACTCCGGGGTGATGACGGTGAACAATTCGTCACTGTTCTCGACACCCAGCTTGATCTGTTCGATCCACGGGAGACCGTGCGGCGCGTCGTCGGGGAGGAGGAAGAACTCGACCCCGAGATCGTGTTCCAGCAGGCTGCGCAAGTACCTGACCACTCCGGCGTCGTAGCTCGTGTGGCTGAGGAATACCCTCATTCCGCTCCCCCCGCGCGGTTCGAGCGAGGTATCCCGAGGCTCGGAAAACCCCCGCATTTTGTTCGATCCGGCTCGCCCGCTCACATCGAAGCGAGCCGCGGGATCGCCTCACATCATGTCACGAGAGCCGCAAATGGCGATGGAAAGCGCAGATTGTGCCAGGACTTGGTGGCGGAGAGCCTACGAGCTGTTCGGCGATATGGTCCGGTAGGTCCACTCGTATACACGCGCGCGGCCTATCGCGGTACCGCGAAACCGTGGTGTCGGAATGAAGTGCTCGTAGCCGCCACGATAGGGGATCTTGATCTCAGCGGTCGGCGCAAGCGGCAGAGCGTGTTCGGCCAGACCATCCGGTCCGCCTTCGAGATAGATGTTCACTTGTGGCATGGCGTGCCTCCCGTTGACGAAACAACGCACATGGGCCCTGACGATATGCCCGGCGGTGTGGGGGCATCCCCGGCGCCAGGAAGGCGGAATCCGGGGATGCCAGGTCGGCTATTTGCGACTCCTTCCGGACTTATCTGCGGACGTTGGCGGATGGTCTCAGATGCACCAGACCACGCTGCCCAGGGGGAAGCAGATTGCCACTGATCCCCATCCTGATCCTGTGACAGGAACGACCGCGGTGGATGTCGAACTCGCGGGTGCCGTTCCAAGGGGGGTGGCCGAAGCCGCCGGAGCTGCAAGAGTGGCCAGGGGCAAGGCAATAGCGGTTGCGACGACGAACTTGCTCATTTTGCTGGACATATTTGTTCCCTCGATATCGAGTGATTGATTCGATGCGCGTACATTCCGGCCGACCAGCGATGTGGTGCCGTCGAACCGACGTGAGGCCGGCGGGTGAGCGAAATCTGCCGAAACAGACAGTGCCCGGCTGCGCCGACCATGACGCGCTTGTTTTGTTCTCGACCCCGACCCGGTTGTTATGGTCTCGCACGGCGAGCGTCAACCGTGCGGTGAAATTGCCGAACCACACCCTGTGCAGGACGGTCCGGCGCCAAGCCCTATCACGACTGCGTCGACCTGGCGGCTTCGACACCGGTATTCCGGCCGAAGCGATGACCATTTCCGCGACGATGAGGAAAGGACGTGATTCAACCAGGTTACTGCGATCGGCCGGAAGCCACTAGAGGACGGGACGCACCAGATGCTGGGAGGCTCCGTTTCGGGGCCCGTTGGCGCCCGGCCGGGTGAGATCCGCTCACCGGGCGAGGCCGATGAGTGTCCGCAGGATCATGAAGACGGCGGCCAGGCCGAAGCAGGCGAGTCCGACCACCCAGACCGTGAACATCTGCCGCATCGGTATCAGGTTGCCCACCCATCCGGCGTCCAGGTCGGCGATGTCTTGTTGTGTTTCGAATGCCGTGCCGTGTGCGCCCCAGGCGCCGGCCGCGAGTTCGTTCTGTTCGAAACGCTCCAGCCAGAGCACATCCTTACGAGCGGCGAGGCGATGGCTCGCCATCAGCATGATCGAGATGATCGACACGTTCAGCGCGAGCAGCGAGGAGGCGATCCGCGCGACGGCGTCGTTGCCTGCTCCCATCGAGATACTGAACAAGAAGGCCTGAGCTGTGAGGCTGACGGCAGGCACCTGCCAGAGCAGGTTGTCGTGTTGCAGGTGTCGCTCCGCCACCGCCTGATAGAGCATTCTCAACTCGGGCGAACGCCGCGACGGTGACTCGTTCATGAAAGCTGCCGCCGAGATTCACCGCGCTCGTCGCGCTGCTGGTCGATCAGTCCGGCGCGAGCCAGGAGCAAGCCGCTGACCACGAGCACCCACACCGGGAAAACCAGCGTCACCCACCGGTTCAGCTCGCTGGCGACCAGCAGCGCCACAGCGAGCAGGTAGCTGAGACCGACGAGCCAACGGGGCATCAGCCTGGTCTTCGCCCAGATCGTCGCGAGCGAGATCATGAATACCGCGGCCATCCGCAACGCGTAGGTTTGGCTCGCCGAAACCACCACCATCCTCCCGAAGTTGATCACCTCGGCGCGGGCGCCCTGGTCGGTGACGCCGTCGTTGCTCATCACCAGGCCCGCGGCGGCAGCGGTCGCGACGAACATCATCGCCAGGAAGAGCAGTCCGCTGCCCAAGAATACCGACAGGAAGAACCGGTCTTCATACTGTCCGAACCCGTCGCGCACGACGCCGATAAACCACAGAAAGCTGATTCCGGCGAAGGGCATCAGCACTGTCGCCGTGGTGATCACGCCGTGCCGATCCTGTAGCCATTGCGTCGAATTCTCGGCGTGCTCCGGCATTGTGAGCCGAATCAAGACCAGCGTCGTACCGAGCAATACCGCGAAGACCACCCCGGCCGATGCGGCGGCTCGCGGCGTTGACAATCGACGCGGGGGCGGCGCAGGCTTGGTGTGTTGCGACGGAGTCGGCATGAGGTCATCCTGCCAAAATCGGATGCCGGCCGACGTAATTTCCGCTGGTGCGGCGATGCGAACGCCGGGCCGCGTCACGAATCGAAAACGATTATCGACTTCTGAGCTTCGGTTGGCTCACGCAGCGAAGGTAGGTGCACAATATGCCAACCGCCGATCAGGACTGGAGCAAACCAGCGGCGCTGGCCATTCCGGCAGAGGGCTACTTCGAACTGCAGCGCGGCCGATACGGTCCCACGTTTCCACGAACTCCGGCCTGCTACGGGTTCTCGATCATCGCCAAGGTGAAACCCGGCCGGGAAGAGGCCATCCGCGCGCACGGCAAGCAGATGGAAGCCGCGGTGGCGGCAAGCCCGGACGTACTGGCACCGCTGCGGCTGCACTACCTGCGGTGGCTGCTGTTCGACGTCGGTTTCGGACTGCATTTCCAATATCAGGGCATCTTCGATACCGATTTCGACAAGTACACCGAAGACGCCGTGATGCTGTTCACGCAGACCGGTATAGACACCGTTTTCACCAACCTCGAGGGATTCCCGGAGGATTGGAAGGAAAATCCGGACGCGTTCGTCGAATTCGTTCGTGAACATCACTTTCCGAGTTTCCTCGAGTACGGCGAATACCCTTACGTCAGCACTGAGGAGATCAAGAAGGCGCTGCGGTTGAAGGCGGCGTTCTCCGACATGCTCGATCAGATGCAGTGACCCGGCGCCATGCTCGAACTCGACGACATTCAACACATCCTGCTGACCCGCACCCCGGCGGTGACCGGCCGCTATGAGTTCCTGTCCTTCGACGACCCCGCCGGGGGCCGAGCCTGGTTGACCGCGCTGCTGGACCGGGTGCAGTCGGCCGCGGACGTGCGCGCCACTATGGACAGCTCGCAGCGCTGGGTCACACTGGCCTTCACCTGGAACGGGCTGCGGGCGCTCGGAGTGTCGGAGCAAGCGCTCGCCACCTTCCCCGACGAGTTCCGCGAGGGCATGGCCGCCCGCGCCGACATCTTGGGCGACACCGGCGCCAATCATCCCGACAACTGGGTGGGCGGGCTGGCCGGTGACGACCTGCATGCCATCGCAATCCTGTTCGCCCGCACCGAGGCCGAACGACAGCGGTGCACGGCCGAACACGAGAAACTGGTGGTCGGCTGTCCGGGTGTGCGCGTGTTGTCGTTCCTGGATTTGAACGCGACACCGCCGTTCAACTACGCCCACGACCACTTCGGATTCCGCGACCGGTTGTCCCAGCCTGCGATCGAAGGGTCCGGCGAGGACCCGACCCCCGGCTCCGGCGCGCCGTTGCAACCCGGTGAATTCATCCTGGGCTACCCCGACGAGGAAGGGCCGCCCCGCGGGCAGCCGCAGCCGGAGGTCCTGTCCCGCAACGGCAGCTACATGGCCTACCGGCGGCTGCAAGAACACGTGGGCGCATTCCGGGACTTCCTGCGCGAGCACGCCGACACCCCCGACGGGCAGGAACTACTCGCCGCCAAGTTCATGGGCCGGTGGCGCAGCGGCGCCCCGCTCGTGCTTTCGCCGGACCGCGACGACCCCGAGCTGGGTGCGGATCCCTCACGCAACAACGACTTCAACTACAAGGAGATGGACCCGCACGGTTATGCCGTGCCGCTGGGCGCGCATGCGCGGCGACTCAATCCGCGTGACACCGCGGTGCATATGAACCGGCGCAGGATGATTCGTCGTGGCGCCACCTACGGGTCCGCGCTGCCACCGGACGCCTCCGACGACGGCGCGGACCGAGGTATCGCCGCCTTCATCATCTGCGCCAGCCTGGTTCGCCAGTTCGAGTTCGCCCAGAACGTCTGGATCAACGACAAGTCGTTTCACGAACTCGGCAACGAGCACGATCCCATCTGCGGCACCCAGGACGGCACCCTGGAGTTCACCGTCCCGAAGCGGCCGATCCGCAGGGTGTTCGCGAGCCTGCCCGCGTTCACCACGCTCAAAGGCGGCGCGTACTTCTTCCTGCCCGGAATCAGCGCCCTGCGCTACCTGGCCGGGCTCGACAGCCCAGAGGTGACCTCATGAGCAGCCTGCCGACGGCACGCACCTACAACCAGAGTCACATGTCGCGCAAGGCCGACGGGCGGCGGCGGATCAGCATCTACTGGACGTGGAGTTACCCATGGGAAGCCCAACGCGACCCCGCCGAAATCTACAACCGCTTCTCCACGATGACCGAAGTCCGCAACGCCACATGGCCGGCCTACGAGACCCCCGACTACGACAGAGCGCATTTCCTGCAAGGCATCGCAGGCACCCTCGAGCTGTTCCACCGCTCGACATTGGATTTCCAGCAGCTGGCCGAGGAGGCCACCGGTCATCCCGTCGCGGTCTTCCAGCGCATCGACCAGGCCGGTTACACCCTGCCCATCGACGAACGCATCCTGGCCGACACCGACACCCTGATGATATTCGGGCTCGACCACATCCTCTCCGAACAGCGGGCCGCACCCGAGGAGAGCGACGCCATCGGTGCGTGGCTGCGACGCGACGGCACCTGCCTGCTGCTCGCGCCGCACCACGACGTCGGCTTCAGCGACGACAACGCGCAGCGACAAATCGAATACCGCCATCACGGCGATCCGCTGGTCCCCCGCCAGCAGCGATTCGGCCAGTACACGCGCTCGCTGATGAAAACGCTCGACGTGCCGATCCACAACACCTGGGGCCTACGCCCGGCGGTCGTGAACGGCACCGATCAGATCTCCCCCGTCACCGCGTACCGCGACCTGGACACCCCCCGGCTCCTCGACCAGGTCACCACATTCAACTTCCATCCCCATCTGCCGCACTACCAACTCACCGCGCCCGAAAGCGACTCGCTCCGTGTGCTGGCCCGCCAGCGCGTCGACCCCACCCGCCCCCACCCCTTCACCACCGCGGGCAACACCGAATTCAACGCCCTGATCTGGATGCCCCCCACCGGGCGACGCACCGGCGACATCGTGCTCATCGATTCCACCAACTTCACCACGCTCTTCGGCGGCACCGACAGCCTCAAACACCTCTGGCACAACCTCGCCACCATGAAATGACCACGACCACCCCGGGGCTCGTTGTGAACAACCCGGACGACCCGACAACGGTGGTGCTTTGATACGTCGATGCCTTCAACAACGCCGACCCGAACGCGAGGGCAGCGTTGTGCGCCGAACCGATGCGGATACTCGACGGAATGCCGCCACATATGTGGCACGGCCGACAGCCAGTGAAGATTGGTGGGCGTGTGTCGTTGTTCCCGCGACAGTCGATCTCCAGCGCAAGCGCGTAACGCAGACCGGCTCGATCTTCACGGTCGAGCTCGGGAAGATCGAGACTCAGTGGCAGCTGACAGCCTGGGCTCGGCCGAAAGGCGCCTGATCGGGGCTGCTCGACGACGATCCTCCGCGACCGGCGCGCTGAGGGGAACGCGGCCTGAACCGCTGAGCCGGCAACCCCGAGCCCGCCCGCCGCCGCGCCGGTGGCACAGCCGAACCCGGTTCCGCGACCGGCCGACGATCCCGGCCCCGGCTGCCCAGGCGTGGCACGAGTTCGAGGCGGCTGGGCGCGCCGCTCAGATCTGCGGGATGTCGGGAAGGTCGCCGGAGCTGAGACGCTGCGCGGTCCGCTTGTTCATCCCGAACATGCGCAGCATGCGGTAGGTCATCTCGTCCGACAGCGCGTCGGCGTCGGCGGCCGGGTCGGCATCGAGCAGTTGCAGCAGCCCCAGCATCGCACCACCGGCGGCCATGACAGCCAGGTCCGGATCCATCGGCTCGAACCGGCCCGCCTCCTGGGCGGCGCGGATGTCGCGGCGGGCGCGTGGCGCGAGGCCCTCGTCGCGCAGCATCACGGCCATGCCGGAGTTGAGCACCACGCGCACCATCTCCGGGATGCGCCGCTGCAACCGACCGGTCATCCGGAAGCTCACGGCGAACACTTCGGCCGGGTCCTCGTAGAGGGCCACGATCTTGTCGCGCATTTCACTGTAGACCTGCAGCGCCGAGCGAACCGCCTCGTCGAAGAGCTGGTCCTTGGACTCGAAATGGTTGTAGAACGAGCCGAATCCGACATCGGCAGCCTCGGTGATCTCCTGGATGCTCACCACCGAACGCCCCTCGGACAGGAACTTGCGCGCCGCACCGAGCAGAGCGTTGCGGGTGCGCTCACGGCGGCGATCGGTGCGGGTACGCACCACTGGTTCGGCAGTCATCAGACCTTCCCCTGTTCGTCTGGAGAAATCATAACTGAGGAATCGGTCAGTTACGATTCGCGAGGCAAAACAGTTTCTGATCGAATCATCAATATCACCTTGACAGATGCATCCCTCGTAACTGATGATTTCATCACTAGAGCTGTGGAGGTGGCTGTGCCAAGCACTGACAACGGAGTCGAGGCCGGGCGGATGGTCCGGGTCGGCGACCGCGATATCTACTTCACCGAGGCCGGTGCGGGCCCGGTCGTCGTGCTACTGCACGGCGGCGGCCCCGGCGCCTCCGGACGGTCGAACTACTCGCGCAATATCGAGGCTCTGGCCGGGAAGTTCCGGGTGATCGTGCCCGACATGCCGGGTTACGGGCGCTCCACCAAGCGGGTCGACCACACCGACCCGTTCGGCGATCTCGCCGCGGCGGTCGGCGGACTGCTCGACGCGCTGGGCGTGCCCAGCGCCCATCTGGTCGGCAACTCCTACGGCGGTGCTGCGGCCTTGCGGCTGGCGATGGACCGGCCGGAGAAGGTGGACCGGATGATCCTCATGGGCCCCGGCGGTGTCGGCACCACCCGCGCGCTGCCGACCAAGGGCCTCCAGTCGCTGCTGAGCTACTACAGCGGAACGGGACCGAGCCGGGAGAAGCTCGCGGAGTTCGTGCGGAACTACCTGGTCTACGACGCGAGCGCCGTCACCGAGGACATCCTCGACAACCGCTATCAGGCCAGCCTGGACCCCGAGGTGATCGAGAACCCGCCACTGCGGCGCCCGTCCGGGCCGGGCGCGCTGCGCACCGTGTGGCGGATGGACTTCACCCGCGACCCGCGGCTCGGTCAGGTCCGGCACCCCACCCTGGTGGTCTGGGGCGCCGCGGACCGGGTGAACCGGCCCAGCGGCGCCCGCATGCTGGCCGACCGCATGCCCGACTGCGACGTCTACCTGGCCGCGCGCACCGGCCACTGGGTGCAGTGGGAACGCGCGGAACTGTTCAACGATCTCGCCGGGACCTTCCTCGGACACTCGCGATGAGCGATTTGCTGCGCCCCAACGCCGACGCCTCGGTCTACGGCGCGGTCCACCTGGGCTACCTGGCGGTGCAGTCGCAGCGGTTGCCGGATTGGGAGCGTTTCGGCGCGTCGGCGATCGGACTGCACACCGATCGGCTCGACGCCGACACCCTGCGATTCCGTCTCGATGACCGGGCGTGCCGTTTCTTGATCCGACGCGGCCCCGCCGAAGATGTGACCGCCTTGGGCTGGCAGGTCGACGACCATGAGACATTCGACCGCATCCTGGCCCGGGTCAGCGACCGCGGCGTGCCGATCGAGGAAGGCACCGCCGAGGAGACCGCGCTACGCGGGGTGGAACGGCTGTGGCGCTTCCCCGGCCCGAAAGGCATCGCCACCGAGATCTTCACCACCGCGCTGACCACACCAGAGCCGCTGCGCATGCTCAACTCCGGCTGGGTCACCGGCGAAGCCGGCATGGGCCATGTGGCGATCCTGTCGCGGGAAGCGGAATCGATGCACGCCTACTACCGCACCCTGTTCGATTCGCGGGTGTCGGACTTCATCGACGAGAACATCTCCGGGCTGAAGATGAAGATCCGCTTCCTGCGGGTCGACGAACGCCACCACTCGATCGCCGTCGCCAACATCCGCGGCATCAGGATCGACCCCATCCGCACCCGGGTCCAGCACGTCAATATCCAATCCGCCACCCTCGAAGACATGCTCGCCGCCTACGGCCGCGTCACCGATCTCGGGTTCCGGATGGCATGGTCGGTCGGGCAGCACACCAACGACCGCGAACTGTCGTTCTACTGCGTCACTCCCTCTGGCTTCGAACTCGAGGTCGGCTGGAACCCGATCGTCATCACCCCGGAACTCGACGCCGCATGGGCGGCGACGACCTATCAGGGCATCAGCATCTGGGGCCACCACACCGTCTCCGAGACCCCACTGGACAAACTCGCCCAGCTCCGCACCGCGGCCGCCCGGCTGCGCACCCCGGAGATCACCGTCCCCGAACTCACCGGAAGCGTTGTCAGATGAGCGAATTCGACCACGAGATCGTGATCGTCGGGCTCGGCCCGACCGGCCTGACCCTGGCCAACCTGCTCGGCCGCCGCGGCGTCGACGTACTCCTTCTCGAACGCGAACCCGAGTACTACGGCCTGGCCCGCGCGGTCTACACCGACGACGAATGCATGCGGATCTTCCAGGCCGCCGACGTCGCCGACGAGATCAACGCCGAGATGAACCTCGACTCCACCGTCCAATGGGTCCGCGGCGACGGAAAAGTCCTCGCGCAGTTCAACCAGATCGACCGGCCCCTGAGCTGGCCCGTGTCCAACTTCCTCTACCAGCCCTACCTGGAAAACAGCCTCGAGCGCGCTCTCGACCGGTACCCGCACGTCACCGTGCGCCGCGGGCGCGCCGTGACCGGTTTCGACCAGGACGCCGCGTCGGTGAGCGTCGAGCACGCCGCGTGCACGGGTACCGGCTACGGCAAACGCGATGCGGATATCGACCTGCGCACGGCCGAACGGGTGCGGGCGAAGTTCCTCGTCGGCTGTGATGGCGGGCGCAGCATCGTGCGCACCGAGCTGGGAATCGATATGTCGGGCACCAGCTTTCCCGAGCGTTGGCTGGTGGTCGATCTGAAGGCACGCGAGGGCGTCGACGCGTTCCGGCACCTGCCCTACTTCGACTTCGTCTGCGACCCCGAGCTGCCGATCGTGTCCTGCCCGCAGCCCGACGGGCACCACCGCTTCGAGTTCATGCTGCGCGAGGACCAGACCAAGGAGCAGATGGAGGACCCGGAAACGGTGCGCCGCCACATCTCCCGCTACGTCGACCCCGACGAGGTCGAGGTGCTGCGCAAGCTCGTCTACACCTTCAACGCCGTGGTCGCCGACCGCTGGCGCGAAGCCCGGATCCTGATCGCAGGCGACGCCGCGCACATGACCCCGCAATTCATCGGCCAGGGCATGAATTCCGGTGTGCGCGACGCGGATAACCTGTCCTGGAAGCTCACCACGATCCTGCGCCACGGCGCCGACCCGGCGATCCTGGACAGCTACGAGAGCGAACGCCGCCCGCACGCCGAGGCCATGATCGACCTGTCGGTATTCAACAAGAACATCGTCTCCCTCGACAACCGGCTCCTCGCAGCGGCTCGCGACACCCTCATCTCCACCACGGTGCGGGTACCCGGCCTCGGTGGATGGATCCGCCAGGCGAAGATCAAGCCCGCCCCGCGCTTCCGCCGCGGCGCCTACCTGGGCCTGCCTCGCCCGCTGATCCGCGGAGTTCAGGGCAGAATCGCGCCCCAGCCCGAGATCCGCACTTACCACGGCAGGCACCAGCGACTCGACGACACGCTCGGCCTCGGTTTCGCCGTCCTGGGTTACGGGTCGGACCCACGCCGCGCCTTCTCCCCCGCGGACCTGGACGTTCTGCGCGCCCTCGACACCCGCTTCGTGACGGTCTACCCGCTGGGCGGCCGCCCGCAAGGCAAACCGGGCGACGGCCGCGACGACCTCACCGACATCGAAGACCACACCGGCACACTCACCCGCTGGTTCCGCCGAGCCCGGCTGCGTCCGGGCGGAGTGGTCCTGCTGCGCCCCGACCGGTACGTCTTCGGCACCGCCGAACCGTCCGAGACCGCCGCACTGGTCGCCGCACTACGGCATCAACTGCACCTGCCGACCCCGCCGGCCGGGCTCACACAGCCCGCCTCGGCCCGGTTGCCCGAGCCCGCCACACAGTCGGCCGAGCCCACATCCGGCTTCCTCGGCCTTGCCGTTCAGCGAGGAACTCATACCTGACGCTTCGCTACACCATTACGCCGGGAACCGACTCGGCATCGCCTCGATGCCCACCCGCTCGAACTGTGACTCATCGGCAGTCGAGGCCAACTGGACATCGAACATTCTGCTGTGGGTGCTGCAAGCCCTGCCGGGCCTTCGCTTTCGGCGCCGCCGGTTGGACCGAACTTCCTCGGGTTCCGCGATAACCTCGCGCAGACGCCGGGCCGGCGTCCGGTGCTCACCCGACCGGCAGGAGCATTCCGGTTTCCGGGTCGTACCAGCGGCATGCTTCGGGAGGCAGGTGCAGATTCGCAGTGCCGCCCTCGTCGGCGCGGAAGCCCGGCGGCGCTTGCACTTTCACCGTCTGCCCGCCGAGGCGGGTGGTGAGCAGGGTCGAGGAGCCCAGTGGCTCGAGCACTTCGAGCTCGGCCCGCACCGTCGCGTCCGCGGGGTTGCCGGCCAACACGACGGCCTCGGGGCGGATGCCGAGCCGCAACGTCTTGCCCTCGAAGGAGGACAGCTCGGGAGGAACGGCGAGCGATTGCCCGCCCAGGTCGATGCGCGGCCCGGCTGCTCCGGCGGCGACCGTGCCGGTGAGGAAGTTCATCGGCGGGCTGCCGAGGAAGCCTCCGACGAATTCGGTGGCGGGGTCGTCGTAGACCTCGGTGGGCGGGCCGCACTGGACGATCGCCCCGGCGCGCATCACGGCGACGCGGTTGCCCAGCGACAGCGCCTCGATCTGGTCGTGGGTGACGTAGATCGTGGTGGTGCCGAGTTCGGCGACGAGTCGTTTCAGCTCGGCCCGGAACGACAGCCGCAGCAGCGCGTCCAAGTTGGACAGCGGTTCGTCCATGAGTAGCACGTCGGCGTCCATCACGATCGCCCGCGCTACCGCGACGCGCTGGCGCTGCCCGCCCGACAGTCGCGCCGGGTAGCGGTCCAGGTAGGGCGTGAGCTGCAACAACTCCGCGGCCCATGCGACTTTGCGACGGATCTCGTCGGCGGGCACGCCGTGCACGCGCAGGCCGAAACCGATGTTGTCGGCGACCTTCTTGTTGGGGAACACGGCGTAGGACTGGAACACCATGGACAGATTGCGGCGCCGCGGCTCGAGATAGGTGACGTCCTTGCCGCCGATCACGATCTGACCGGAGTCCGGCAGCTCCAACCCGGCGATCATGCGCAGCAAGGTGGTCTTGCCGCAGCCGGAAGGTCCGAGCAGCACCATGAACTCGCCGTCGGAGATCTCCAGCGAGACCTCGTCGGTGGCGCGCGCCGTACCGCCGGGATAGGTCTTCGCCAGATCCCGGACCACCACTTCAGCCATCAGCGAACCCCTGTCATCGCAGCGTCGTCCCCCACATGTTCACCAGGTAGCGCCGCATCACGAAGATGAACGCCAGCGCCGGGATGATCAACGCGAAGCCGCCCGCGAAGCGGTAGGCCGTCGACGCCTCGTCCAGCGCGGTGAGCACCTGCGCGGGCAGCGTGCGGTGCCCGAGTGTCACGATCGTCGCGCCGAGGATCTCGTTCCACGACAGGACGAACGTGAAGATCGACGACGCGGCCAGCCCCGGCAGCGCCAGCGGCACCACGATCCGGCGCGCGGCCTGCCAGCGGCCGCATCCGAAGACCTGGGCCGCCTCCTCCAGATCGGGCGGCACCGCGACGAAGATGCTCGCCGTGATGAGCACGGTGGTCGGCAACGCGAGCGTGGTGTGCACCAGTGTCACGGCGAACACCGTGTCGTACACGTCGACGCGCAGGAACATCGTGGCCAGCGGCACCGAGAGCACCACGATCGGCAAGGCGCGCACGAAGAGGATGAAGACCTGATAGGTGTCTTTGCCGCGAAACGCGTGGCGCGCGAGCGCATATCCGGCCGGCGCGCCGATCACCAGGGACCAGAACACCGTGTACAGACCGACCAGCACCGAGTTGCCCAGTGCGGCGGCGGTTCCCGTCGCCCGGAAGAACGCGATCAGCGTTTCGGTGGAGAAATCACTGGGGACCAGCGGTTTCGGGAACTCGTTGAGCGCCTCGCGGGAGGACACCGCGGCGAGGCCGATGAGAACGATCGGCAACGCCATGAACAGGCTCACGCCCGAGCAGGCCACCTGCACCCACACCGCGCGCCTGCGGCGCCTGCGCAGCGGCGCGCGATCGACGGGTGGCAGTGCGCGCGACGGGGCGCTGTCCGGGTTCATCGCGCCCGCTCCGGCTGCCGGACCGCCCGCAGGTAGAAGACCGCGGTGGCTAGCGAGATCGCGAGCACGATCAGCGAGACAGCGCTGGCGACCGCGGGATTCTGCAGATTGGCGTACCACTCGTAGGTCTCGCCCACCAGCAGCGGAAAGTCCCGCCCGGTCAATGCCTGCGCCACGGCGAACGCCTGCAGGGCCAGGATGGTCCGCAGGATGAGCGCCACCTGCAGACTCGGCCCGAGCAGCGGCAGCGTCACGTGCCGCAGCCGCTGCCAGAAGTTCGCGCCGAACACCTGCGCGGCCTCGTCGTAGTCACGCGGGATCATCTGCACGCCCGCCACCACGATCACGAACACCAGCGACGTCGCGCGCCAGACCTCCGCCACCACGACCGCCAGCAGCATCGTGCCCGCGTTCTGGTAGCCGAGCCACTGCACGCCGTCGTCGGAGACTCCGAGGCCGACCAGCAGGGAGTTCAGATAGCCGCGGTTGTCGAAAATGGACAGCCAGACCAGGCCCGCGGCCAATTCGGAGATCGCCAGCGGCAGGCACCACAGGTAGAAGTGGCCGCCGGCGAACCGCGGCCGCGCCTGCATGAGCAGCGCCATGCCGACGGCGAGCGCGAGCTGGATCGGCACGACGATCACGATCAGCAGGACCGTGTTGCGCAGTGCCGTGACGATGTAGGGATCGTCGAACAGTCGCTTCCAGTTGGCGAGGGTGAGTCCGTCGTCGCCACGGAACGCCTCGAGCACGCCCTGCACGAGCGGCCAGCCGAACAGCGCCGCCATCAGGACGATCGAGGGCAGCAGCAGCATCCACGGGGAGCGCAGTCGCGACATCATGGTCAGCCCACCCGGCAGAGTTCGGCGGCGGGATCCGGAGCCCAGCACGGCACCTTCAGGTCGTCGAGGATGCCTTGCAGGACCCGAGCCTGCTGATCCAGCGTGGAGCGGATATCGGCTCCGTCGAGCACGATCGAGCGGAAACTGTCTTTGAAAACCTTGCTCACCTCGCCTTCACGCTGTCCGAGACCCACCGGTGGCAGCGAAAGAATGGCGCCGGGCGCCTCTTGCTGCCTGCGCACCGCATCGGCCTCCAGCTGGATGGCCGGCGGCAGGTCGCCCGGGATCGCCGTGTCGACCGACGGGAAGAAACCGTTGGAACGCAGCAGCCGCAGTTGAGTGTCCGGACGGGTGAGCGTGCTGATCGTCCGCCGCGCCAGTTCGGGGTCCGGGCTGCCCTCGGGAATCGCGAGTCCGGCGATCACGGCCATGTAACCGAGGCCGTGCGAGCCACGAGGGGCCGGAAGCATCCGCCAGTTGCGCGGGTCGCGCTCGGGGGCGTGGACCACGCGCACGACGTGGTCCCAAGCCAGGCGCACTTCGCCGCTGTCGAGCGGCTCCTGCATGAAGTCGAAGTTCGTGCTCGCCGGGACGCAGTTCGCCCACAGCTCACGCAGGTATCGCCACGCCGTCACGGCCTCGTCCGAGCGGAAGGTGGTGATCTGCCCGCCGGTGAACGAGGGCAGCAGGAAGCCTTGGACGAAGCGGTGCAGCAGGCCCTTGGGTCCGGCGGGCAGACCCAGCACGGGGCGATTGCCGTTGGCGCGGCGCGCGGCGATGGCCCAGTCAAGGAACTGGTCATAGGTCAGCGACGCGGCATCGGCGCCGGACGGCAGATGCTCCAGCGCGTCCGCATGTGCGGCAAGGACATAACTCGCCGTGGCCCACGGGATGTACCACGTGCGGTCGGTGCCCACCCTGGCCAGTTCCAGGTAGGCGGCGGGCCAGCCGCGGGGGCCGAGGTCGGCGACCAAACCGGTGAGGTCTTGCAAATAGCCGTCGGCGAGCGGCGCGATGTCGCCGTGCAGGCCGCCGAGCAGGCCGATCTGCGTCGCTCCCGCGTCGACCTGGCTGCGGACCTGGCTGGCGAACGGGCTCTCTTCGATGGTCACGTAACCGACGCCGGGTGCGGCATCGGCGAGCAGACCGCGGAACCGTTCGGCCTCGTCGGCGGGACGGAACTGCGTGGACAGGAAGATCATTCCGCCGTTGCCGCTGGTGGCGAATCCGGTGCAGCCGGCGGACAAGGCCGCCGCGCCGAAGCCCGCCGCGCGCAGGAAGGATCTGCGCGTGGAACCGGATACCAGCATGCATGGCTCCTGTTCGGGCACAAAGCGGTTCGGACGAACATAAGGTCGGTCAACCTTAGAGCGCTGAAAGACATTGTCGATTACCAATGTTGGCGATAGTGCACGGAACGGAACGTCCCGGAACACGCCGATGCCCACCGAGCAGCGGGTGCGAGGGCCACTCGGTGGGCATACCGCCGCGCGCCGGGGACGTACGCGCCGGACAGGGGCGGGTTGAGAGATCCCGTCCGGCGGGCAGAAACGCGTGGCGGCCGGTGCTCCCGTCGAGCAGGCGGGCGGAGTCGGGGCACAAACCACGCCGCTCGACGGGAGCAGGTCATCCGGTGATCACAGCGAGCCCCCGCCGCCGAGCAACCACGGGTTGAAGGTGCACTCCAGATTCGGATGGCCCGCCGGGTCCAGCGCGCGCAGCGCGATGGACAGCGCCCGCGGTGAGTACATCATCGTGAGGTGGTCGGACACGTCCTGTTCGCATCCGTCCTGCAGCGTGATGTTCTGCACCGTGACGCCGGGCGCCGCCTTCAGGAAGGTCAGATCGTAGGGATTGGTGATCTCGTCGTAGCGGGTTCCGACCACGGTGTAGTCGACCCCGGAGACGGTGTCGCCGTTCTCGTTGAGCTTGTTGACGAAGTCCGAGCCGATCGTCTGCTGGATGCCCGCGTGCCCGACGAAGATCTCGATGAAGCCGAGGATGTCGATGCCGAAGTTGTTGATCGCCCGGCCCAGCGCGCCGATGCCGTCCAGACTGGTGCCGTGATGCGTGGCGCCGTAGGTGACCAGATTCTTCACCTTGGCCGCGCCGCCTTCGAACTTGGTGTACCAGTTCGACATCGACCCGCCCTGCGAATGCGCGACGAGGTCCACCTCCGAGGCCCCGGTCGCGGCCAGCACCCGGTCGACGAACGTGGCCAGCTGCTTGGCCGAGTCCTGGATGTAGCCGGTGCCCATCACCCCGGGCAGCACCGATCCGAGACCGCCGCCCTCGAGCAGGTTGGACCGGCCGTAGTTGAAGGTGAAGGTGCAGAAGCCCGCGTCCTTGATGGGCTGGCCCATGAAGGCGAAGCCGTTGTAGGCGTTCATCCAGGTGCCGTGCACCAGCACCACCGGGCGGGGGTGCTCGGCGGTCGGCTTGCAGCTCCAGTCGTTGGCGCCCGGCGGGGCGACGTCCGGATGGGTCAGCCCGTAGCCGAACGCGGCCAGCCACGAGGTCATCGGCGGACCGTAACCCACGGTGTCGCTGGCGTATCCGCCGGAGGATCCCGAGCTGCTGCCGGATCCGCCGTAGCAGTCCCCGGATCCGTTGCCCGACCCGGCGCCGCTGCCCGAGGTGCAGGCCGAGCCGGTGCCCGCGCTGCCCGAATCCGCCACCGGCGCGGCCGTGCGGCCCGCCGCGATGTAGTCGGCCAACTGCTGTTCGGTGGGCTGAGCCTCCGGCGCCGCGTTCGCGCCGGACGCACCGACGGCGAGCACCGAAACGCTCAGCAGCACCGCCGCCAAGGACGATCGCCCGTAGGTACTTCGTTTCATGATTTGCCTTCCTGCAGAACCACGGTGTTCGACGACCGGCGCCGTTCTCGCTGGTAGACGGCACCGAAGCTGCGCCAACGCTAGAACCGGAAAACGGGACGGCCTATGCGGAAGAGCTGGATCTGGAGACCTCACGAATGCGTTCGGCCACGGCTAGGGAGACGGCACAAAGTACGCGAAAAGGGCAATTTCATGAATTCGGCGAATAGGTCGGCCTGCACAAGCCGATGGCGCTGAAACGGTGAATTTTCCAGATCACCAGGCGATTACGGTTCCGCAACGGCCGAAGGCCGCATCATGGATGGACGCTGAACCCAGCCATCGGTGGCCATCCGGTGGCTAACCACTGGGAGATCCCGTGTCCGCCACCATGGTTACCCTCGCCCGCACCGTGCTGGGCGCGTTCGCTGTCACCGCCGCCCTGACCAACCCCCCGCACGCCGCCGCGGACGGCCCTGGCTCCGCCGACGCGGGCCCCTCGATCACCGCGCCGTTCGCCCTCATCCCCGCCCCGACGCCGACGGTGCGCGGGCCGGTCACCGCCATCGTCGTGCTCGGCTACGGACTGCTGCCCGACGGCGGCATGCGCCCGGAACTGATCGATCGTCTGCACGCCGGATACGCGCAGGCGCTGCTGGCGCCCTTCTCGCCGATCATCGTGACCGGCGGCAACGCACGCAACGGCATCACCGAGGCACGGGCGATGGCCGATTGGCTGATCGCCCGCGGCGTCCCGCCCGCCCGGATCGAGCTCGAGCCGGAGGCCGACACGACCGCGCAGAACGCCGTGCGCTCGGCCACGATCATGCGCGCGATCGGCGCACGCGACGCCGTGGTGATCACGTCGGCCGACCACATGGACCGGGCGGTGGGCACCTTCCACGACGCCGGGGTGGACGTCGTCGGCACCGTGACCCCCGAGCAGGTGCCGCCCGCACTCTGGCGGTTCGGTCCGCTCCCCTGACGGGATGCCGCCGTCGATTACCGTTTCGCAATACAGGAGCAACCATGAACGAGACCGCGGTTAATCCCGCCGAACAGGCGATGTCGCTGGTCGACCATCGTTACCGTTCCACTCTTCGCTACGAGGTGGAACGGGAAAAGATCCGTGAATTCGCCCGCGCCGTCCAGGATTCGCATCCGGCGCATCGAAGCGAGGCCGCCGCGGCCGAACTCGGCTTTTCCGGACTCATCGCGCCCGCGACGTTCAGCTCGATCATTCTCACCAGGGTGCAAACCGAAATACTGGACACGCTGATCACCGGTTACGACCCGACCCGCATTCTGCACGCGGACCAGGTCTTCGACTTCGGCAGGCCGTTGGTGGCCGGCGATCGGCTGACCTGCGACATCTATTTCGAATCGTTCCGGCACTTCGGCGACTACGACGTCCTCGCGATCAAGAGTGTGCTGATCGACCAGCACGGGGCCGTGGTGCAGACCGGCTCCAGCGCGCTGCTCGCGCGCGTCGGCGAGCGTGATCCCGGGTTGGCCGATGCGGTGCGCAAAGTCGCCATGGGTCATCGCTGCCCCGAGGAGCCGGCCGCGGGCAGCACCGTCGTCCCGGCCGCGGCGGACTATCTCACGCCGACGCCGGACTCCCGGATACCGCGCACGCGTGTGAATTTCGAAGACCTGGCGGTGGGCACCGAGCTGCCCGTTCGCACCATGCGCCTGTCCCGTGGCGACCTGGTCAACTACGCCGGCGTGACCGGCGAATCCAATCCGGTGCTGTTCGACGAACGCGTCGCCGTCGCCAGCGGCCTGCCGACCGTGGTCGCGCCCGGCATGCTGAAACTCGGGCTGGCCACCTCGTTCCTGAGTTCCTGGCTCGGTGATCCCGCGGCGGTCACCCGTTTCCGCGCGCAGTTCGCGCACAACACTCAGCACCTGCGGATCCCGTCGTTGGGAGCGGGCACGATCCACTTCCGCGGCCGGGTCACCTCGATCGATGCGCGCAAGCGGCGGGCGACCATCGCGGTCGACGCGCGCTCCGAGGGACGCAGACTCTTCGGCTACGCCGCCGCCGAAGTGCTCTTCGCGTAGGCGATATCGGGATCAGGCGGCCCGGCCGGACCGCGCGTCCGCGTGATCGCGGTCTGCGCGGTCGGGCGACAGACCGGTGAGCAACGCCAGGCGGCGATGCGAATCCAGCCGCGCCGCGCGATCGTAAGTGCTGGTGTGCACGAGGATCTCGTCCGCGCCGGTCCTGGTCACCAGCCGCTCGAGGTGGTCGGCGACCTCGTCCTCGGTGCCGTACAGATGGCCGCGCAGCCCCTCCTCGACGATTCGGCGCTCCCGGTCGGTCATGGTGCGTGCCTCGATCTCGGCGGGCGGCAGCAGGGGCGGGAACTCGCCACGGGTGCGCGCGTACGCGGCGGACCACGCCTCCGGCAGCAGCAGCCGGTGGGCCTGCGCGGTGTTGTCGGCGATGACGATCGAACCGGAGACCATCACGTAGGGTTCGGCGCCGGCCAGGGCGGGACGGAATTCGGCGCGGTAGCGCTCGATGGCCTCGACCATGCGGTCCTCGCCGCCGGCCGGGGCGATCACCAGCGGCAGCCCGAAACGGGCGGCACGTTCGGCGCCGGAGCCGGTCGCCAGGAGGAAGGCGGGAACCCGCAGTCCCTCGGCGGGCCAGGCGTGCACCCCTTGCCTTCCCTCGGTGAAGTACGCCAGGAGTTCGGCGAGCCGGGCGTCGAAGTCCTCCGCGTCGCGCTTGCCGTGCCCGAGCGCATGCCGCACGCCGTCGGTGAAGCCGACCGAGCGGCCCAACCCCATGTCGATGCGTCCCGGGTACAGCGATTCCAGCACGCCGAACTGTTCGGCGACCACCAGCGGCTGATGATTGGGCAGCATCACGCCGCCCGTGCCGATGCGGATCCGCGAAGTCGCCGCCGCCGCGGCCGCCGCCAGCACGGTCGGCGCCGAACCCGCCACGCCGGGCACGCTGTGGTGCTCGGACACCCAGAAGCGGTGATAGCCCCATTCCTCGGCGAGCCGGGCGAACTCGACGGTCTCCCGCAGCGCGGCCGGATGGCTCTGACCGCGCCGCACGCGCGACCGATCGAGGACGGAGAACCGGACAGAGGACAGCGCCGAGGTCATACCGATGTCAACGCGAGCGCGCCGCGCTGATTCCGCGCCGATTCACGGGGCGGCGGGCACTCCGAGCGCCTCCGCCAGCACCCGCCAGGCCCGCGGCAGCTGGGCCTGGAAATCCGGCCAGGTGTGCATGCCCTCCGCGGTGTACTCCACGGTCGCGGGAATCTGCAGCTCGGACAGGCGGGCGGCGAACCGCTCGGTGCAGGCACGGGCGCCCGCCTCCAGCGCCGCGCCGCCGCCCGCGGTGCGCAGCGCGTCCGCGACCGACGGGGAGTTCGCGACCGCCACCAGGTCGGCGCCGGTCGGCAGCCCGGCGGCCGCCGAGAGGTAGACAGCGGTGCCACGCAGGTTCTCCGCATGCAGCAGGCTGTCGTGCGCGGCCCATTCCGGTGAGGACGGCGGGCCCCAGAGATTGTCGACGTTGCCACCGCGCGAGGCGACCGTGATGGTGGTGACCGCGTGACCGAGCGGGTCCGCGGTGGAATAGCACCCGCTCATCCCGGCGACGGCGCGATACCAGCCGGGGTGGCGCTGGGCGAGCATCATCGCCGCCTGCGCCCCCATCGACACTCCGGCGATGGCGCGGCGGCCGTCGGTGCGCAGCAGCGATTCCACGATCGGTGGAAGCTCGGTGGTGAGGAATGTCTCCCAGCGGTTGAGTCCCAGCGCGGTGTCGTGGCGGACCCAGTCGCTGTACATGCTGCCGGTGCCGCCGCCGGTGAGCACCACGTCGACCGGTTTGCCCGCGAAGAATTCGGCGGCGCCGCCCTTGCCAAGCCATGCCGATGTGGCGTCGCCGTCCACGCCGTCGAGCAGATACAGCACCGGGCGTGGCGCCTCGCCGCTGCCGCGCAGCACGTCGACCGAGATGATCCTGCGCATCGCCGCGGAAGCGATGGAGAGCCGTTCATGCCCCTCGGCGACCTTTTCGATCGACAGCAGCCCGGTGCGGGTCATGGCCGGGTCCACCGCGGGCGGCGGGGTCTGCGGGACCGGATCGGCGAACACGGGGGCAGCGGTGACCGCGGCGATGAGGGCCATCGCCGCCGTGGTGATCGGTACGCGCGACCTCATCCTGCCGCAGCGGCCCGTTCCGCTCGTCTGGCCGCCGCGCGCTCGCGCTGCTCCTCGAACCGTCGCGCCTTCAGCTCCAGGTCCTCGAGGTAGGCGTGCAGTTCGTCGCGGGCGCGTTCGCCGTCGCCGGTCAGGTCGGTGCGCTCGAAGACATGCCACGCGCGCAGCACCGGGCGAACGACCACGTCGAGATGCTGGCGCAGATCGTAGATGCCGTGCTTGGCCAGCAGCACCGCGTTACGCCGGAAGTTCGGCTGGGACAGTCCGGGCATCTGAAAGCGGGTGACCACGGTGGTGATCGCGCGCAGCGCTTCGTTCGGCACGAGGTCCAGAGCGGCGGCGCTGATGTTCCGGTAGAAGATCATATGCAGGTTCTCGTCGGCGGCGACTCGTTGGAGCATACGCTCCGCGATCGGCTCCTCGCAGGCCGCTCCGGTATTCCGGTGGCTGATCCTGGTCGCCAGCTCTTGCAGTGTGACGTAGGCCACCGAATGCAGGAACACTTGCCCCGTGCCAGGTTTCGCGACGCCGGTGGCCATATGCGCCATCCTGGCCTGCTCCAGCAGCACCGGATCGACCGCGCGGGTCACCACCAGATAGTCACGCATCACGAGGGCGTGGCGGTTCTCCTCGGCAGTCCACCGGCCCACCCAGGTACCCCACACCCCGTCCAGTGAGAACGCGTCCGAGATCTCCCGGTGATACGACGGCAGATTGTCCTCGGTGAGCAGATTGGTGATCATCGCCGTCTGCGCGAGTTCGGAAAGTCCGGATTGTCCCGGTTCCCAATCGATTCCGCCGAGGGCGGCGAAATTACGCCCGTCGTCCCACGGCACGTAATCGTGCGGATTCCAGGACTTGGCCTTGCGCAGATGGTCGTTGAGCAGGCGTTCGGCGGTGGGTTCGAGTTCGCGTAGAATATCGCGATCGGTCAACGCGGTGGTCACTCGCACTCCTTTGCTCACCCTCGATTTCAGGGCACGTTCGACGATACCGGCGAAATTTCAGGCCGAACGGCCGATCAGGTGATCGTTGGGCGAGGTGACGACGGTCATATGACCCGGCTGGGGCAGTTCACAACCCGCGGTGTCACCCGCGTCGGTCACCCCGTACAGCCCAGGGGGCCTGTTCGCCGCCCGCAACCGGTCCAGCAGATCGTGGGCGCGCCCGGCCAATTCGGGAATGCGCGCGGTGCGCCCGGTGGCCACCGCGGCGGTCAACGGCACCTCGGCGGCCTCGCCGACGATGGCCAGCACGTCGGGGGTCATGCTGAATGTTCCGGTGCGGGCGGGCACGTCATCGATCGGCACCAGCACCGTGCCGCCGGCGGCGGACAGCACCGACAATGCCCGTGAGCCGAGCGGATCGGCCAGAGCGGCCTGGACCCGCCGCAGTTTGCGCCGGGCCGCGTCGGTGCCCGTGACGGGTCTTCGCTCGTCCGGGTGCGCCGGAATGCCCAGCGCCACGACCTGGTACGACCGTGCGATCGGAATGCCGGTCGCCCTGGCGAGTTCGCCGACCGCGTGCCCGCCCAGCAACGCGGAGACCAGCGTCTGGGCGGCGGTCTGATGTTCCCGCGCGACCGCGCGGTGCTCGTCCACGTAGGCGGTCGACGCCGCCACGGTCACCATTTCCAGGACGTGGATCGCCAGTCGCGCACCCGCGAGAAAATGGTCGGTCCGCTCGTCGGCGACCTCGTCGGCGAGCAATTCCAGTCCGTTGCGGATTTCGTCGTGATACGCGCCGAGCACCGTTTCCAGCGCGATCCCCTCCCGCGCCCAGCGCGAGGCGAAACCGGCGATCTCCGGGGGTCGCGGTGCCGCGGGCGCCGGACGCGGCGCCAGCAGTTCGACGGCGGCCGCCAAACAGTTCCGCGCGGTGCTCGCGACATCGCCGGAGGCGTCGTGGCCGACGCGCTCGGCGAGGTGTTCGACGAGTTTCGATGTCAATGTCTCGGTACTCGTTCTCGGCTGCCTGCCCATCATGCCTTCCGAAGGTTAGCGACGGATCGTGATGGAATCGAGATATGTCGCGCCGAATCGGGTAAGTCATCAGTGGTCGCCCGACCGGTTGGGCGCGATCACAAGCTTTTCGAGCGGATCGAGGCCGACGGCGTCCGGCACGGACAGAACTGCTGCGGCACCGCGATTTTCGAATCCGGCGCCCGAGCCGTCGCCGGCCCATTGATCTCCGGAGTATGTGACGCAGCGCCGTCCGCGCATTTCCGGCGCTGCGTCGAGCTCACCCTAGATCCGCGGGCACCGACCTGAGAAGTCCCCTTCGACGCTGTGAGGACGGTTCATCGACGCCCACGGCCACGATTGGGACGTCGCACAGTCCGTGTCGTCGCAGCGGAGCGGTCCGGCACGTGCTATGAACCGTGGAATCGAAAGGCAAACCTGTGAGCTGTTCCATGAGATCTTCCGAACGGCTGTGCAGCGGATCGCGGCGCCGATAGCATCGAGCGCCGCGCTGCCGTACGGCGTCGCGACGAGTTTCGAAGGGCTACACCACATATGAGCGGTACGCGAGAGAAGCTGGACGAGCTGCGGGCGATCCTGGAGCTGGCCGAGGAGCCCGCGGGCGAGAACGGCATCGCGAAGCGCAAGAGCAAGGGCATCCCCAGTGCGCGGGAGCGGGTGCGCGCGCTCCTCGACCCCGGGAGTTTCGTCGAGATCGGCGCGCTGGTGCGCCAGCCGGGCACCCCCGGCGCCATGTACGGCGACGGCGTGGTCACCGGGCGCGGCCGGATCGACGGCAGGCCCGTCGTGGTGATCGCGCACGATCAGACCGTCTTCGGCGGCTCGGTGGGTGAGATGTTCGGCCGCAAAGTGGCCGCCGCACTGGATTTCGCCACCACGAATGCCTGCCCGGTCGTCGCGATCAACGACTCCGGTGGCGCCCGCATCCAGGACGCGGTCACCTCGCTGGCGTGGTACGCGCTGATGAGCCGCCGCCAGGAACGGCTGTCGGGCTTCGTACCACAGGTATCGATCATGCTCGGCAAATGCGCCGCCGGGTCGGTCTACGCACCGGTGAACACCGACGTCCTGATCGCGACCGAGAAGTCGTACATGTTCGTCACCGGCCCCGAGGTGATCAAGGAGGTCACCGGCGAGGAGGTGACCATGGAGGAGCTGGGCGGCGCGCAGGCGCAGGCCGCCACCGGCACCGTCCACCACGTCGCCGCCACCGAGCGGGACGCGTTCGACTGGGCCAGGACCTATCTGAGCTATCTGCCGTCGAGTTGCCTGGAGCCCGGCCCGATCGTCAACCCGGGGCTGGAGCCGCAGGTCACGCCGCACGATCTGGAACTGGACTCGATCGTTCCCGATGCCGATCGGCAGGGCTACGACATGCACGAGATCTTGCTGCGGCTGTTCGACGACGGTGACTTCCACGAGATCAGCGCGGCCACCGCGCAGAACCTGATCACCGGCTTCGCCAGGGTGGACGGGCGCAGCGTCGGGGTGATCGCGAACCAGCCCCTGGTGCTCGGCGGCGCGATCGATGCCAAATGCTCGGACAAGGCGACGCATTTCATCCGCTTGTGCAATGTCTTCGGGTTGCCGCTGATCTTCGTCGTGGACACCCCCGGTGTGCTGCCCGGCGTGGAGGAGGAGCGCAGCGGGGTGATCAAACGCGGCGGGCGGTTCTTCCGCGCGGTGATCGAGGCGACCGTTCCGATCGTCACCGTCGTGGTCCGCAAGGCTTACGGCGGCGGCTACGCCGTGATGGGCTGCAAGCAACTCGGCGCCGACGTCAGTCTGGCCTGGCCGACGGCGCGCATCGCCGTGATGGGCGCCGAGAGCGCGGTGAGCATCGTCGGCAAGCGTCAGATCGCCCAGGTGCCCCCTGAGCAACGCGCGGCGGTGCGCGACTACATGATCGAGCAGTACAACGCCACGGTGGCCACGCCGTGGATCGCCGCCGAGCGCGGCTACATCGATGCGGTGATCGAGCCCTCACGGACCAGACTGGAGATCCGTCGCGCGCTGCGCCTGCTGCGCGAGAAGGAGGCGAGCGCCGAGCCCAATCCGCGCAAGCACAGCCTCTTCCCGGTCTGAGACGCCACCCGGCTCCGGTTATGTTGTGTCACAACGTAACCGGGTCTACATGATGGGATCTCCGACGATCCGCGCCGAACGGGGCCGCCCGGCACGCCGATGCCTTAATCTCAGGTCAGTGCCGGGCCGCTTCGTTCGCCGCGTTGCCGTCCGGCACGCGACGTGCCCGCTGCGCGTGTTCCCTACCCTCGCCCGGCGGGCACGCCGCACCAGGGCTCAGCCGTGCCCCCAAGTGAGGTCGGCGGCTACCCATTCGGTTTCCCACCGGCGCAGCCGCCGCCGATCGAGGCCGCGGCGCAGCAACAGGTAGCTTCCCCCGAGCACGATCGAGACGCCGAGCACCGCACCCGCGGTGAGCATCACCGCTTTGCTGGCAGGCTGGGACGACGAGGGCGGCTCGACGATCGCACCGCGCTCGTTCAGCCAGATCGGCACGGCGGAACCCGGCTCCACCACCGTGGTCGACTGATAGTCGCCGGTGTGGGTCACGCCGTCGGCGTCTTTCCAGGACACGCGCGCGGGCACCACCGGCGCGTACAGCGGCGCCTTCCCGGTTTCGATCACGGTCGCGTCGACCTGATGCAACCGCGCCGTCTCGGCTTGCACCGCGGCCGTCTCCACCCGGTACACCCGGCCGCCGACGGTCACCGCCAGCACGGGCACGACGATCAGGAACACCAGGGCCAGCAGGACCGCGACCCCGGTTTGCACGCGGTCTTCCCTGCGGCGCAGCGGATTTCGATCCAGGCCGACGCGGCGGCACGTGCGGCGGTACATGTTCACCGACCCGGTAGACATGACGGTGACTCCTCGTTACGGAATTCGGTGGTGAGGGTGACGAGGGTGTCGAAGAACTCTTCGACGAGGCCGGGCAGACCCATCGGATCCGGGCCTGCCGCCCAACTCTGCAGCGCCGCGAGCAGCATGCCCGCGCCGGCGCCTACGGCGACCGCCGGACGCGGATCCGTCAGCGGATCCACCCCCAGCCGCGCCGCGATGATCCGGACCGATTCGCGCTGCCCATCGATGCGGATGCGCTGATAGCCGGCGAACAGTTCGGGTTCGTCCTCGAAGCGCTGGAACAAAGCCCAGCGACGGGCCAGCAGAGACGCGCGCGCGCCGCCGTACTCGGTGGCGAGCCAGTCGTGCACGGCGTTGCGGTAGGCGATCAGGGGCGGCTCGCCCGGCGGCCGACGGCACAACGCCTCGTTGAACAGGTGGACGTCTTGATCGACATCGCCGAGAATCGCCTCCTCGATGGAGGCGAAATGCCTGCTGAACGTGCGCCGGGTGACACCGGCCCGCACCGCGATGTCCTCGACGGCCACCGCTTCCAGCCCCCGCTCGGTGAGCAGGTCGAACGCCGCGCGCGACAACGCCTCGCGGCTGCGCCGGGTGCGCAGCCGACGGCCGTCCAGACCGACACCGTCGTCGCTCATACACACAGCTTACTCCCTATTGTCCCAATGGGACAATATTCGGCCCTTCCCGGCATGCGGATCATCTCGCACAGGAAATGCCCGATTCGGGCGCGCTGAATCCAGAATGGAGCGGGCGGCGAGGGAGTTCTTTCCGGCGCGCGAATGCGGCGTGCCGCGGTGCGCGTTCCGGTCACCCTCGCGGGTGGTCCACCGGTTCGTCGACCGTCGGCGGCACGCCGTCGCGCAAGACCTGGAGCAGTTGCCGGGAGTGCTGCGGCGAAGGGGCCAGCAGCGAAAGTTGGTTCAGCGCCGCGTAGTACACATCCAGGTCGGCGATCTTGTCCAGATACAGCGCGCTGGTCAGCTGCTGAAGATAGACGATGTCGGGCAGATCCGCCTCGGCGAAACGCAAGATGGTGAACGCCCCGTCGGTGAGGGCCGGGCCACCCACATGGTCGGCCAGGATCTGGATGGTGACGTTGGGCTGAGCGGCCGCGCGCAGCACGTGGTCGAGCTGGGCGCGCCACACGGTCGAGCCGCCGATCCTGCGGCGCAGCGCGGCCTCCTCGATGATCATCCACAACTGGGGCGGGTGCGGACCGGCGAGGATGTCCTGCCTGCGCATGCGCAGCGCGACACGACGTTCGATCGAATCCTCCGGCTCCCCCGGATGCGACAGGGTGAGCAACGAGCGAGCGTACTCCGGCGTCTGCAGCAGTTCCGGAACGGCTCGCGGTTCGTAGCTGCGGATCAAGCGCGCCGCCTGTTCCAGCCCGAGGTAGGTGTCGAACCATTTCGGCAGCCAGTCGTTGTCCCGCGCCCACCACCCCGACGCATTGGACTGCCTGGCCAGTTCCAGGTAGCGCTCCCGTTCCCCGGGATCGGTCACCCCGTAGAGGTCGAGCAGGTCGACCAGATCCCGTTCCCGGCAACCGGTGCGCCCGAGCTCGAGCCTGCTGATCTTCGAATGCGACCCGCGTATGGCGTCACCGGCCGCCTCACGGGTGATATTCCGGGACTCGCGTAGGCGGCGCAGCCTGCCGCCGAGGACCATGCGTAGGACCGTCGGCCCGCCGCCGGACACCGGATGACCGCCGGGCCCGGGAGAATCGCTCGCCTGTCGTTCCTTCGAAGGACGCATGCCCCGAGTCTGTCATGTTCACCCAGTCGTTATCTATGGTCGAAAGTCCCTGTACCGCTGGGTATTCGTCGTTGCGCCGGGCTCGTCGCCGCGCCTGACGGTCAGCCGTGGCCGGACGGCAGCTCCACGATGCGCGGCTCGCGCTCGCGCAACGCCGCGATGAGGTCGCGGGTGTACTCGGGCGGCGCGGCGTGCACCGACAGCAGATTCGCCACGGCGCGGTAGGCGGCGAGATCGGCGTCTTTGTCCAGGTACAGCGCACCGGTGAGCTGCTGGAGATACACGATGTCGGGCAGATCCGCCTCGGCGAAGCGCAGCATGGCGAACGCGCCGTCGGACAGCGCCGGGCCGCCGACATGATCGGCGAGCACCTGCACCGTGATGTTCGGCGCCTCCGCGGCGCGCAGCAAGTGCTCGAGCTGGGCCAGCCACACCTGCGATCCCCCGATCCTGCGCCGCAGCGCCGCCTCCTCGACGATCAGCCACAGCTGGGGCGGGTCGGGTCTGGTCAGGATCTCTTGGCGGCGCATCCGCAGGGCCACGCGCCGCTCGATCGACTCCTCGTCCTCGTGCGGATGCGCGAGCACGAACAGTGCGCGAGCGTAGTCGGGGGTCTGCAGCAACTCCGGGACGACCCGCGGCTCGTAGCAGCGGATGAGTTGGGCGGCCTGTTCAAGCCCGAGGTAGGTGTCGAACCACTTCGGCAGCCAGTCGGCGTCGCGATGCCACCATCCCGAGGTGTTCGCCTGCTTCGCCAGCCGCTTGAATTCCGCGCACTCCTCCTCGTCGGTGACGCCGTACAGCGCGAGCAGATCCACCAGATCCCGTTCCCGGAATCCGGTGCGCCCCAATTCCAATCGGCTGATCTTGGAATGCGAGCCGCGGATCGCCTCGCCCGCTTCCTCGAGCGAGATGCCGCATGCCTCCCGCAGCCGCCGCATCCGCCCGCCGAGGATCATCCGTAAGGCGGTCGGGCCGCCCTCGGCGGCGGGAGCCGTTCCCCGAGCGATGGTTTCGTTTTGAGGCCGCACTACCGAAGCACGCATGTACGCAGTCTTGCATGCGCACTGTCCACATTCCAGCACCGAGTCCTTCGCCGATGACGCGAATGCGCAGGTGTAAGCACATCCGCAAGATCACGCACGGGATAGCGGGACTCTGCTCGCGTCCGGTGGCAGTCACCGGATGTCGCACACCGCGCGGTGTTGCAGGCCGACTTCGCACACCCGCCTGCCAATTTACTCCCAGTACGCGCGAAACCCCCGGGCCGCGGGGCCACGGGGTTCGCCGGCCGGGATAGGAACCGAACTTCGATGGGCGAGAAGGTTATTCCGGCGTACAGGGCTACGCCCGAACCGGATCACGGTGTGGTTCGGACGCCCGAGCGACGGCACCGGCCCCACGCTCTCCGGACGAGGAGGCCGGAGCCGCCGCACGGTTCAGCGCAGCAGCACGTCCGCCGTCGCGCGACCGAACAGCTTCCGGTCCCCGCAGGTCGCCGTCAACGCGATGGTGGCCGCGCGGCGATCCGGATCCAATTGCTTGACCCGGCCGTGGAATTCGATCGCGCTGGCCTTGGTCGCCGGGACCGGGGCGAACCCGGCGAACCGCACGCCGTATCGCGTCACGGCCGAGGGATCACCGAGCCACGAGGTGAGATATCCGGCGCCGAGGCCCATCGTCAGCAGACCGTGCGATACCACGTCGGGCAGACCGGCGCTGCGCGCGACCTCGTCGCTGAAGTGGATCGGATTCGAATCGCCCGACACACCGGCGTAGTTCACCAGATCACCACGGGACACCAGCACCGTGCGCGGGGCGAGTTCCATGCCGACGGACAAGTCCTCGAAAGCGGGAAGGGTACGCGGCGTGCGCGGCTCGGCGGCCGCGTCCGGTTGCGCCGGCTCATCGAAGCTCTCGACCAGCCCGCCGTCGTCGTCGGCCAGGCGCGCGGCCGCCGCGTCCGCGCGGTCGGCGGCCGACTGCCCGGTCATGATCACGCCATCGACCGCCGCGCGCAGATCGGCGGCGAGCTCGACTCCGGTCTGCGCCACCGCCGTGGTGTGCGCGGTCTGCAACACCTCCTTGTGCTGATTGCTCAGCACGTTCTTGGTGACCATGAAGTCCTTGTCGCCGAACTGCCGGAACGACTCGATGTAGGAGTCGCACCGCACCTCGTCGCCCGCGACGATCGGCCGGTGCATCTGGATCGACTGCTCGGTCTGCAGCACTTGGCCGAGGTCGTACCCGGTGAGCACGGACTCGAACATCTTGCGCTGCATCAACATGAGGATTATCGAGGAGAACGTCAGCGGCGCGACGAGTCCGTCGAAGCCCAGTCCCCCGGCGGCGTCTTCGTGCCGGTGCGCCGGATGGCCGTCCTGCAGCGCTCGCGCGAACTCCCGGATCTTCTCCCGACCGACCTCGTACGGGTCGGTCAGGCGGTAGTGCCGCCCCACCAGTGCCTTGGCCTGCTCGGACGCGGTGGTCGTGATGTCGCTCATGTGCCTCTCTCGGGAATTCGGGCGTCACCCCGCCCGGACCGGCCCACCGTACCGAAGCGGCGACGACACCGCACAGCACTCTCGCCAGATCTGGGCATACGAACCGAAGGGGACAAGTGTTGATCGCACTCACAGGCCCACGGTGTTAACCGGAGCCCTCACCGCGCCGTCAACCGGTCAGCACTCGTCGGGCGCCCGGACTCCCCGCAGCCTGTCGTCGAGCCAGACCATGGCTTCCGGATATCCGAGCGCACCCGCGATGATGTGCTCGCCGAGCACACTGCGGTACACCGCGGGCACCCCCAGGCGGCACTGCTCCGCGTAGAGATTGCGCGCGCCCTCGGCCGGGATCCAGAACTCCTGCTCGCCGTTGTAGACGTACAGCGGAGTCGCCGACCTCATGCCGGCCATCTTCGTCACCCGATAGATGTCCGCGGCCAGCGCCGAATGCAGCGGATCGGGGAAGTTCGCGGCGATGTCGATCGGCAGCATCAGCACACCGATCGCGCCGTAGCTGCTGCCGCACATGTTCTTCACCGGTGAGGTGGCCACCCACTGGGCGAGATTGTTCATCCCGGCCAGGATCTCCGGCCGCTCGCGGCCGATCCCGAAGACCGCCCCCATGAACACTGCCGAGGCGAGGTTGCCGTTCATGCTGCGCGCCAGGATCTCGAAGTCGGCGGGCACGCCGCCGAGCGCGGCGCCGACGATCACGCCCGCCAATTCCGGTGCGTAGCCGTCGATCAGCTTCACCGCCCCGTGTGTCGCGATCGCGCCGCCGGAATACCCCGCGAGCCCGAACTTCGCGGCGCCGAACTCGTCCGGGAACAGATCGCGCACCGCCCTGATCGAGTCCAGCACCGCGTGCCCGGCCACGATCGGCTCGGCGTAGGCCATCGACGGGCCCTCGTGGTCGGGGATCAGCACTGCGTAACCGCGCAGCGCCGCCACGTGCGTCGTGGGTGGCAGGAAATCGGTGAAGCTGGTGTCCGGGTTGAGTCCGTGCGCGAGAGTGTATCCGGGCGTGCAGGTACGGCCGAGGGCGTCGATGGGCAGGTTGTTCACCACCACCGGCCGCTGCCCCGGTCCCGGCCACGGTGCGGCGGGAACGACCAGCGTGGCGGTGGCATACGACGGCGCGCCGTGCGCGTCGGTCGTGCGGTACTTGATCAGGAGTGCCCGCTGGATGGGCATCAGCATCAACGGTGCGGTGGTCGGGCTCACGTCACGGATTTCGATGACCTGCCCCTCGGACAGTTCGTCGAGATTCGCCGGGCGCAGGTCGAACATCGGATCACCGACGGCCGACGGCAGGGCGGCCGAGCGCAGCGCCGCCAGCGACGGCGACAGCGTAGTCGCCTCGTGCGTGGGCGAACTCGGCTCAGGCGGCGGCGCGATCGGCGGCGGAATGACCTGATCGATGAGTTGTTGCAGCCCGGGCAGGAGCCCGCCGGGCGGTGGGGCGGGCGCGGGCTCCGCGGCAGCGGGGACGGCCAGGGCCGAGCCGGCGGCGAGCAAAGCCACAGCAATGGCACGCGAAATTCTCATGGCACACGCCTTCGGGTGCGAACGGCAACGTCGTCTGGCACCCGGGCGCACTGGCCTTCGACCCCCGAATCGGCCCCTGTCAGACCGGGAGCCAGGACGTCAGGCTACGTCAGCGGCCATGGCTGGACGCAGTAAAGCATCCGAGTTGTGTTGTCGCGTATCCATATCGCAACAACCGGGCCGAGACCCGTATCCGGAGAACGGGTCCCGGCTCGGCCGGTCGCGTATCGTCGCTCAGCAGTTGCTCGGCGCGGGCTCCCCTCGGAAGCGGGCGTCCAGCCAGGTCAGAGCCGCGGGAATGCCGAGCACCGCCGCGGTCAGATGGTCCGGAACCGGAATCTGCTCGGCCTGCACCTTGGCTCCCGCCGCACACCACCGCTTGTCGGTGTTGACCACCGCGTCGATCGGGATGAGACCGTCGATCGGCGAATGCCATTCGAATACCGGCATCTTCGGCACGCCGTCGTAGAGCTCGAGACTGTTCTCCTCGACCACGGCGCGCGCGGTGTCGTCGTTGATCATCGAGGTCGTCTTGGCGAAGTCCAGCGCACCGCGGCCCGCGCCCGTCGAGAGGATGTCGTTGGTGCAGCTGTTGGCGATCTGCGCGCGGGCGGCCAGCCCCCGTTCGTTCAACTGCTCGCTGAGCGGGAAGCGAGTCGGATACTCACGCTCCAACCCGAATCCGGCGGCGAACGCGAGCCCGAACACCGGGTGCGGGTTCAAACCCAGCCCCTCGAGCATCTTCACGAGATTCATCGGCACGCCGCCCATGGCCGCGCCGGCGATGTCGAGCTCCGGGGCGTACTTCGGTTGCAGGGCGGCCGCCCACGCGGTGGCCATCCCGCCGCCGGAGTACCCGACCATCGCCACCGGACTGCGCTGCACCCCGAGTTCGCCGACCTGCTTGACGGCGCGTATCCCGTCGAGGGTGATCTGCCCGCCGAGCTTCGCGGCGCCGTAGGCGAAATTCGGGCCGAGGTGATCGGGCAGCGCGACGCTCCAGCCGCGCGCCAGCAGCACGTTCCAGCCCGGCGCTTCCCGCACGACGAGGTTCGGGTCACCGGTGTAGAGCACCCGGGAGACCGAGCACTCCGAGCCGAGTCCGTTGATGATGTGCTGGAACGACAGCAGCGGCCCGTCGGTGCGATGCGCCTTGGGCGTCAGCACCGTGGTGGTCGCGGCGATCGGTTTACCCTCCGAACTCGTCGACCGGAACCGGACCACGGTCACCGTGGTCTCCGGGAAGATCGCCAGCGGCGGCATCACCCTGGTCGCGATCACGTCACCCGGCTTGCGGTCGGCGATATCCGCGGGTGTCGCGTAGAAGGGATCCGGATCGGGTTCGGGGTACAGCGGCGCGCTGGTCGCCGCGCCGGCCATGCTCGCGACCAGCACCAGGCCCACGGCCATCGCTCCGATCGCATGTGCGAGACGCCGTCGTCCCACTCCCCCACCCAACGAACGTGGGCCCTGACTCATCGACGTGTGCCTCCTGAATCGTCCAACGCTGTACTCATCCTCGGCAACATCACCTGCGCTGAGCACCACCCGACGCGATCATGTTGACAATTCACAAGTTTCGGGTGCCCGGCCTGTGGCGGTCGTGCGCCCCGGCTGGTGACTGTACCCGACCACCCGGCGTCCGTTCTGTGACATTTCCAGCCGATAACTTGGAACATGTTCTCAACAGTGGCGGCCCTTTACCGTCAGATCCACCGGCACGGCTGCCGAGCCGGCAGGAAGGAGACGGTGGCATGGACGGCACTGCGCGCAGACTCGCCGACCGCGACGACACCCAGGATCCGCCGACCCGGCGGATCACCGTCTACTTCGACGGCTCCACCCCCGAGGACGCGCTGGTCCTCGAATACGCCGCGACCAGGACCGAGGCGTGGGAGTTCACCTCGGCCGCCGCACACGCCGGGCTCACCGTCACCGTCGACGCCCAGGTCCGTCCCGGCCTGCGCAGGCTACCGTGCCGGTCGCTCTGGCGCTGAGTACGCGAGGTCAGGGCCGATCGAGCACGCCGCGCAGGAACGCGAGCGCGTCGGGAAACGCTTCCCGCGCCGCGCCCAGATGATCGCCGGGGTACCAGCCCACCCGAAGATCGGTGCCGGAGGCGCGCAGCTCCGCGATCAGCTCGAGCGTCAACGGCGCGGGCACCTCCAGATCGGTCAGCCCTTGGCCGAGATACAGCGGAACGGAGTAGCCGCTCGTCGGCACCCGCAACATCGCGCGCACCGCGGCCAGCAACGCCGGATCGTCCAAGGGCCGCGACAGCATGGCGCCGATGCCGATACTCGCCACCTGCGCGTCCGCCTCGGCGGCGCAATCCGCCTCCACGATGCGCAGGACGTCCCGGCCCACCGGCGTCAGGTAGCTGTCGATGTCCAGCTCCGGTGCGCTGGCGCGCAATCCGGCCAGCAGCATGCCGAAGTAGGTCGTCGTCTTCTGCAGCGGCAGTCGCGGCAGCCAGGGCCCGGCCAGCGGGAACAGCGCGTCCAGGTTCGACGGCGTCCCGGTCGAGGCGGCACCGCGCAGATCGAGTTCGGGCGCGTCGGCGGGTGCGAGGTGGGCGGTGAACAGCGCCGCGTGCCCGCCCTGCGACTGGCCGAACACCGCCCAGCGGGTGCCGAGCGAGGGTGCGACCGCCCGTGCGGCGCGTACGCCGTCGATGATGCTGCGAGCCTGGGCCGGACCGTCCAGGTAGGGGTGCACGCCGGGGGTGCCGAGACCGACATAGTCGGAGATCACGACCGCGTATCCCGCGCGCAGCAGGTCCGGGTACACCGACGTCAGGTAGTAGTCCCGAGGTTGCAGCGTGAACGCGCACTCGTCGGCGATCCCCGAGGTGCCGTGCGCGTAGGCGATGATCGGCCAACCACCCTGCGGCGGAGAGCCTTCGGGCAGATACAGCACTCCGGTGCTCTGCATCGGCCCACGCGGGCCACGCGACCAATAGGTCAGCCGATCGGCGGTCGTCGCCCCCGCCACACGCAGCCGCCCCGCCAGCTCCATCAGGTCCGTCACGGTGCCCGGCGCCTCGCCCACCCGAGCGCCCGCGGGGCCGGCCAACGCGACCGTCACCGAGACCACGACGCCCGCCGCCCCCACCATGATCCGTCCACACCGCACCGACCGACTATCCCCAGCTGGAGCCGCACCGGCAAGCCACCACATTCGGTGGCGCGGGCGGGGAGTCTCGCCGGAGCCGCCCCGGCTCGCTAGGCTCGGGTGATCACGCCGGAAAGCGGTGCCGAGGAGAACACAGGAGGCTCGACCGTGGCGCAGCGGTACCCGCATCGCCTCGTCACCCGGCGTCGCGCGGCCGCGCTCCTCGCGACGGGCCTGCTTGCCTCGGTGGTCGCCTGCGGTGCCGATTCGTCCACGCCGTCGGCGGATATCGGCCGCACGACCACCTCCAGCGCCCCGGCGTCGCCGATCACGACAGCGCAGGCCGCGATACCGTCCGTCGACCCTTACGCGGGGCAGCCGCTGATCGATAACGTCACCTGGACCGAGACGATCGACGGCCCGCGACTGCTCGTCTTCCCCACACAGGCCGGTCGGCAGACCACCTTCCCCGGCTCGGACGAACGGGCGTGGCAGGAAGTCGTGGACCGGTC
Organism: Nocardia sp. NPDC041819; assembly: GCF_055590505.1. Classification (NCBI taxonomy): domain Bacteria; kingdom Bacillati; phylum Actinomycetota; class Actinomycetes; order Mycobacteriales; family Nocardiaceae; genus Nocardia; species Nocardia sp. NPDC041819. The sequence goes on from NZ_JBVJAP010000010.1 coordinate 155,326, forward strand.
GACGGACGCCGACGCACCGGGCATGCGCGATCAGTTCATCTGTCACTGGGCGTGGGCGCGGCTGGTCCAGCCGAACAAACCGAGCTGGAACCTGGAACCTTGGCGCCCGGCGGTCGGCTATCCGGCCACCGTCGAAGCGCACTGCAATCCCGGCGGCCCCGAGCGCTGAGCGCGGGCGCCGCCCCGACCGGAAGGAGCGATCCATGCGCGTCGTCATCGCAGGCGGACACGGGAAGATCGCCTTGCTGCTGGCCCCCGTGCTCACCGCGAACGGCCACGAGGTCGCCGCCCTCATCCGCAATCCCGAGCACGCGGACGAGGTGCGCGTCACCGGCGCCGAGCCGGTGCTGTGTGACCTGGAGCATGCGGCCGCCGACGAACTGGCGGACGTCGTGGAAGGCTGCGACGCGGCGATTTTCGCCGCGGGCGCCGGGCAGGGCAGCGGCGTCGAACGTAAATACACCGTCGATCTGGGCGGCTCCGTCCGGCTGGCCGAGACGGCCGAGCGAACCGGGGTGCGCCGTTTCCTGCAGATCTCCACGATGGGCGCCGGCGCGTCGCCCGCTCCCGGTTCCGACGAGGTGTGGGCGGCGTATATAGACGCCAAGACCGAGGCCGAGAACGATCTGCGCAGCAGAGCTCTCGACTGGACCATCCTGCGCCCCGGCCGGCTGGTCGATGCCCCGGGCACCGGACTCGTGACTCTGGCCCCGCCCCCGGTTGAGCGCAGCGAGGTCCCCCGCGCCGACGTCGCGGCCGTACTGGCCGGACTGCTGCCCGCCGCGCACACCTTCGAGCTGACACTCGAACTCGTTTCCGGCAGCGATCCGATTAGCCAGGCAATAGCGCAACTGGCCGACTGAGCTGTCGTGTCGCTCGCCACCGCCCTTGCCGATCGACCGCAACGGTCACGATGGGAGAACAACCGTGTTCAGTCGAATCGTCTCGATGAAGATCCGCCCCGGCTCTCGCGCCGAGTTCCTCGCGGCCATATCCCGCAGCGCCGAAGCCTCCGTACGGACCGAGCCCGGCTGTCTGCGCTTCGACATCTGCGCTGATCGAGTGGATCCGCACCGATTCTTCCTCTACCAGCTCTACACCGATGACGAGGCGGCGGAAGCGCACCGTTTCACCGAACATTTTCTGGCCTGGCGGGCCGCCGCGGACCAATTCGTCGAGCCGGGTACACAGATCGATTACAGCACGGACGTCCTATTCGCCCGCGACTGAAATTCCGGCGCCGGGCACCACATCCGCAAACTTCCGGCCTCGAAATGCGCACTGCGCACGTGCAATCGATCGTGCAGATGTGCTTGCATCTGAAAGGTACAGCGGCATAAACTCGGTCCCGCAACGCTTTACAGGGGACCACCAGGGAAGGCCGCGTGGGCGAGCCGAAGGCCGAAGCCGCCGTGGGTTTGCCGCCGCCGGACAAGCAGGGGCGTTCGAATGGAACTACCACTTACCGGCGGTCGGTTCGGATCAACCGACACCGCACTGGCCGACCAGCCAGCGAACGGTAGACATATGAGCACATCGACGGCCCGCAGCGGCCACAGCAATACCGCCTTTTCCCGAGAAACCGCCGTGGCATACGTCATCGATGCCGTCGAATCCACCGGGGCGGCAACTCGGCACGATTTCGATATCGACCGGATCGTCACCACCGCGCACGCGATGGCCGACGATTGGGATCTCGAGACATTGCAACCCGCGACATTTTGGCGAATTGCCTCCAGCTTCATCAGGCAGTAGGCCCGAGCCCCGCCGTCCGAGCACCGGCGGATAGCTGAATGCCTTGTGCCACGAGCACTTTGTCGCGTCGCCCGACGCAGGCGCGTAGCCACCACGATGCCGCCGACGCCGGGCGCGGATAGACACCATTTCCGCGGCCACCGCCGCTTAGCAATTGGACAGCACAACCGAACGGCCACCTCCGATTCCGGAGGTGGCCGTTCGGCGTATCGGGGATTTCCCGGCCGCGAGACGCTATCGCGCGATCTCAGCGCCCGTCGGCATACTTCTCCATGATCTCGATCGACTTCTCCGGACGCTCGGCCTGCACGCTGAGCCGGTCCATCACCGACAGGTACAGCGCCAGGTCTTGTCGCCGCTCGAGATACAGCGCGCTGGTCAGCTGTTCGAGGTACACGATGTCCGGGAGTTCCGGCTCGGCGAAACGCAGAATACTGAACGAGCTGCCCGCCGCGGCGTGCTCGCCCGCGGTGAACGGCAATACCTGGATCGTCACGTTCGGCAGCTTCGCCAGCCGGACCAGATGCAACATCTGCTCCCGATGCACCTCCGTGCCACCCACCGGTCGCACCAGCGCGGCTTCGTCGAGCACCGCCCAGACCACCGGAGGATCCGCGCGGAAGAGAATTTCCTGCCTGCGCTGACGCACCGCGACCCGCCGCTCCGTATCGACGTCCTCGTACCCGAGCGCCACGACCGCCCTGGCGTATTCGGGTGTTTGCAGCAGGCCGGGAACAAGATGCGACTCGTAGGTGCGAATCTTGCTCGCGGCCTGTTCCAGGCCGAGGTAGGTACCGAACCACTGCGGCAGCAGGTCGCTGTAGCGATGCCACCAACCGGGTTCGTTGGCCTGCCTGGCCAATTCGAGGAACGACTCGCGCTCCTCGGGATCGTGGACGCCGTACAGGGTCAGCAGGTCGCGGATGTCACGTTCCTTGAAGCCGGTACGGCCGAGCTCGAGTCGACTGATCTTGGCGTGCGATCCGCGGATCGCATCGCCCGCCGCCTCGCGGGTGATGTTCCTCTTCTCCCGGAGCTTGCGCAGCTGGCCGCCCAGTGCGATGCGTAGCACGGTCGGACCACGTTCCGCGACAACGGATTGCACATGACCATCGTCATCGGGTTCAGCGATCATCGAGTTCGTCTCCGATACTCCGGGGGTTGCCCACAGTGTGTCACAACCACCTGTCGCGAAACACACCGTACCGACCGCTAATGTTACCGCTCAGCTAGTCAAATAGTCGAACTCCCCGGCCTTCGCGCCGCGGACGAACGCGTCGATCTCCGGACGCGTGTAGACGAGGACCCCACCCTCCGGGTCCCGCGAGTTCCGCACCGCCACCTGGCCGTTGGCCGTTTCGGCCACCTCGACGCAGTTGCCGCTCGGATTACTGAAGGAACTCTTACGCCAAGTTCCGATGATCTCGTTGGTGGACGTATCCGACATCTTCCCCACTCCTCGGTTACCGCAGTTAGGCGATTCGGTTCGTGCAGATGCACGTTCAAACGTTCTTGCATTTGCACCAACACCGGACGATAGCACGAAGTTCGCCCTCCGTGCGCTCGCAGACCGGAGGCATCCGGGCGGCGATGTGAAACGCCGTTGCCTCGCCTCGAGAACAGCGAGATCAGCTCCCCGATCCACCCCGCTGGACGAGTTCGAATCTTGTAGTGTCGCAGTGCACATCGGATGCACCAGTCATTCGCGACGCCCCCACGCACCCACCCGCACGGCAGTGTCGCGGACACGTTATTGCCGAGGAGTACCACCCCATGCCCGAAGACCACAGCCCCCTCATCCGGACCGACATCCCCCACTCCGCGCGGATCTGGAACTACTGGATGGGCGGCAAGGATTATTACGAGATCGACCGCATCGCAGGCGACGCCGGCATCGAGGTCGATCCGGACATCACCACCATGGCGGTGCAATCGCGCCAGTTCCTCATCCGCGCGGTGCGCTACCTCGCGGGCGAGATGGGCATCCGTCAGTTCCTCGACATCGGAACCGGCCTGCCCACCATGCAGAACACCCACGAGGTCGCCCAGACCGTCGCGCCCGAGTCCCGGATCGTCTACGTGGACAACGACCCACTGGTGCTCACGCACGCGCGGGCGCTGCTCACCTCCACCACGCCGGAGGGCGTCACCACCTACATCGACGCCGACTACCACGATCCCGAGCGGATCGTCAACGACGCCAAGCACGTCCTCAACTTCAACGAGCCCGTCGCCGTGATGTTCATGGGCGTGCTCGGCCATGCCAAGACCTACGACGATCTGCTGCGCATCGTGCACACCGTGCTGGATGCGGTGCCGTCGGGCAGCTACCTGGTGATGTGGGACGGCACCGACGACAGCAAGGCGTATGTCACCCTGTGCGAGAACTACACCGGCACCGGCGGCACTCCTTACGTCCCCCGTCCGCAGGCTCAGATCAAGGCCGTCTTCGACGGTCTGGAACTCGTCGACCCCGGCTTCGTGTCCATCACGCAGTGGCGCTCGGGCGACACCGAGGTCGGTGAGACCCGGCCGATCTCCGCCTACGGCGCGGTCGCCCGCAAGCCGTAAGGCCCCTGAACATCAAACCGTAAGCGGCACAGCGGTGGTCGCCGGTCTCGCACCGGCGGCCGCCGCCGTTTTTTTCTCCGACCGATCGTGCAGATGTACTTGCATCTGTAAGTAACGGAGGCATAGACTCGAACTCGAAATCGGGGAGGTACGCAGGGAGTTCGAGCTTGCGTCACCGGCACGACGGCCTCCCCGCCGCACGTGGGACGCGAGGGGTAGTCGAATGATCGAGCCATTTCGAACGCCCCGCCGGGTTGCCGTCATCGATGGGGCCGGCGCCGAACCCTTGCGCCAGTACTCGGCAGCGCCCGAGTTCGCCCTCTCCGATTGCGGGGTCGAGCCCCGCGGCCTCACCTACCGGCAGGCCCGCGACATTCTCTACACCCACGAAGTCCACGGTCCGCAGTGCAGGCAATGGCTGGCCGCCGCCGCCTATCTGTCAGCGGGGCTGGACGACGAGTAACCCTGCCTCGGCGGGCACGCAAGAGCCCTCGCCGCGGGCGAAGCCGGCTCCGACGCTGTGACCGGCCGGTAGCGCTTCACGATCCCGCGCCGCGGTCGAATAGCGCCATCGCGCAATGCGTCCGGCTCCCAGACGATCTCACAGATCACTCCCCGTGCACACAACCCTTTCGTATAGTGATCGATCGACCCGGGCGCGATTTCTCGCACGCCCGGCGTGGCATTGGGAGCGAACTCGTAATGACCTACTCCGCGTTGGATCTGTCCCCCGACTCGTCCGACCCGGTGCTGGAAATCGGCGGACAGCCGGCTTCGGTGCCCTTGCTGAACGCCGACAGCGTAGCTTCGCACATGGTCGGATACTTCGAGAACGTCATGGCACCCTGCCGTACCCTGCCCGGCGAGCAATTACGCGGTGACGTCACGAAACTCACCCGCAGCTGCCTGAACCTCGCTGCCGAGATGTTCGACCGGCGTACCGTACCGGACGAGCACCAGCTCGGCCCGGTCCGCGCGGCTGCTGCTCGTTGGGCGCGGGAGGCGGTGCCGCTGAGCACGATCCTGCGCGCCTATCACGAGGGACTGCGCATCGCCTTCGGTCTGGTCACCGCGCCTGCCGCGGCCGACGACGTCGACGAGGTGCTGGTCGCCGCCGATCTGCTTCTCGAACTGCTCGAGGCGATCACCGCGGCGGTGTCCGATGCCTACGTCGACGAACAGCACCTGGTTGCCAAGGAGCATCAGACGGCGACGCAGACGCTCGCCTCGGCGCTGCTCAGCGGTCGCGGCAGCTCGGCTCTGGCACGGCAGACCGGCATTCCGATCGCGGAGGCCTATCAGGTTGTCGCCCTGTCGATTCCGGAACATCCGGACGAGCGCGATCCGCGCGTCGACGGTAACGTGGCCGCGCGCCGCAAGCTGCGGCGGCTGCAGTCCGAGCTGGCCACCGTGTTCGCCTCCCGCGCGCTCGCCCTACTCAGCGCCAAGGGAGGGACACTGCTCATCCCGTTGGGCGACGAGGACGAGGCAGTCCTCACCGCCACGACGCTCGAACTGCTGGCCGCTGCGGCCGAGGTACCGCTCACCGCCACCGTCGTGCCGACCGACACCGATCAGATCCCCGAATCGGCCGATCAAGCGCACGAGCTGCTCAGTCTCGTGCGCGTCGGCGTCCGGCCGCCCGGCCTCTATCAGATGTCGGATCTGGCCGTGGAATACCAGCTCACGCGCAGCGGGCCGGCCACCCGGCGGATCGCGACCATCCTCGACCCGCTGGACGCCCACCCCGAACTGTTCGACACCATGCGCGCCTACCTCGGCAACGACATGAACCGGCAGCTCACCGCCCGCCAGCTCTACGTGCATCCGAACACCGTCGACTATCGCCTACGCCGCATCGCCCAGCTGACCTCCGTCGACCTGGCGACCTCGACGGGCATCTCCCAGGCGGCGATCGCCTTGCTGGCCCGGGATCTGGACCGCAGCGTCGCGCGCAGGCTCTGACCTGCCCACCGTGACCGAACCGTGGCCTGTAACGGATTCGTGCTGGTCACCGCGCCGTGAACTTGCGATCCTGGTAGTGCCCCGACGTCTGGATGGTGAAATATGAGAATTTCGGAGATCCTGCGCAGGAAGGGCAGCGACGTGGCCACGGTCGCACCCGACACGACGGTACGCACACTGCTCGCCACCCTGGCCGAGCGGAACATCGGCGCCGTCGTCGTCTCCCCCGACGGCGACACGATCGCGGGCATCGTTTCCGAACGCGACGTGGTGCGCAGTCTGCACGCGCGGGGCGCGGAGCTGCTGGACACACCGGTGTCGGCGATCATGACCTCCGCGGTGCGCACCTGCGCACTCGACGACCGGGTCGACGGTCTGCGCCGCACCATGACCGACCATCGCATCCGGCACCTGCCCGTGGTACACGAGGGCAAGCTGGTCGGCATCGTCAGCATCGGCGACGTGGTAAAGAGCGCGATCTCCGAATTGGCGACCGAGCGCGAGCACCTCGTCGAGTATCTGCAGGGCAGATATTAGAACGCGCTGGGGTTCCCCAGATCGGCCGACAGCCAGTGCTCCGGCCGCAGGTAGACCGCGACCTGCTCACCGAAGGCCTCGGCCGCCTTCAGGTAGGCGTCGACCGATTCGGCAGGCAGATACCGCGCGGCCATCTCGCGGTGCTGCTCGTCGGTCATCGGGACGGTCCGGGTGACCGGGCCTTCCACACTCACATACCGGACCGTGGGCTCGACCTGCTGCACCATCAGACTGAAGCGGCCGGTCTCCCGGAGGTAGCGCATCTTCTGCGACTGCGGGCCGGTCAGGATCCAGATCTCGCCACCGGGGCTGTATTGGTACCAGATCGGGACGGTCAGCGGGCCACGACCGGTACCCGCGGCCACCGCGAACGCCGCGACGTGCGGCTGCGCGAGGAACTCTTGACGCTCTTGCGGGCTCAGGGGCATATCGCCCAGGCTAGTCCCGAAAGCCGTTGTCGGCGACAAAGCTTCGAAGTCCGTACCGAAAATGCGTATCGTGGGTGACGTCCGAGTTACCGGTGAAGGGAGCGTCACGTTGCGGTCCTCTGCCCCGAGATCACCGGTGACGCGGACCGACGAGACTCCCCGGCCACCGGCGACGCCGCCGGTCGCGGCACGGGCGCTGTTCCCGGCGCTCGCCCGCGCCACCGAGGTCTACCTGGACAGCGCCGCCACCACACAGAAGCCGCTCCCGGTGATCGAGACCATCCAGCGCTATCACAGCAACGGCACCGCCAACGTCGGCCGCGGCACCTATCCCTGGGCCACCGGCCTGACCGCCCGGATCGCCCGGATCCGGGAACGCACCGCCGCCTTCATCGGCGCCGAGCACCCGGACGAGGTGGTCTTCACAGCGGGAGCCACCGCCGCACTCAACGCCGTCGCGCTGTCGTGGGGCCTCACGGCGCTCGCCGACGGCGACGAAATCCTCTACAACGCCGGCGATCACGCGTCGAACGTGTACCCGTGGCAGCACCTTCGCGGACTGCTCGCCCGGTTCGGACGCCGCATCCACCCGATCCCCTACCGGACGACCGCCGCCGGGGAGGCGGACACCGACGACATCCTGGCCAAGATCACACCGCGCACCCGGCTGATCACGACCGGGCATCTGCACCATGTCTTCGGCGGGCTCAGCACCCTGGAGGAATTGCGCGGCCGGATCGACCCCGCGATCCTGCTGTGCTTCGACTGCTCGCAGAGCGGCGGGCATCTTCCGGTCGACGTGACCGCGCTCGGTGCGGATTTCGCGATCTTCGCCGCGCACAAGATGTTCGGGGCGCCGGGCACCGGGATCCTGTACTGCCACCGGCGCGTGCACGACCGGCTCGTGCCGTTCCTGCCCGGCGGCAATTCGGGCATCGCCACGGATCCGGGCGGTCTGCGGCCGGGGGCGATGCCCGCGCTGCTGGAAGGCGGCACGCCCGACATCCCGGGCATCCTCGCCCTCGGCAGTGCGCTGGAGGTGCTGGAATCGTTCGGCATGGATGTCATCGCCGCGCACAACCGTGCCCTGACCCTGCGCCTGATCGACGGGCTGCGAGCGGTCCCCGGCCTGGAGTTCCTGCCCGGTCCGGCGCATGCCGCGTGCGAGGTCGGCTACGGCATCCTCTCCTTCACCCTGGACGGGATCTCGGCCACCGACGCGGGATTCGTCCTGAGCGAGCTGGGTTTCCTGGTGCGCACCGGCGCGCACTGCGTCCCCGCCGACACCGACGGCGCGGGCTCGGTGCGGGTCAGCACGCACATCTACAACACGCCCGACGAGATCGACCGATTCGTCGCGTGCGTGCGAACCATCGCCGAGGAGGTCACGTGAGTAACGACATCCCCCGCTACGACCGGCGGGCCGCGTCCAGGGTGCTGGCGCAGTTGGCGCAGCCCGGGTCGCGCGGTGCGCTCGCGCCCGCTCCCCCGCCGCGGCGATTCGAATTCACCTGCGCCGCATTGCGTCCCGAGCCAGACAGCCATCTCACCTATTCCCAGCGGCTGTATCTGGAGCGGTTCATGCGGCCGTGCCGCGCGGATCAGGTGACCAGCGCGACGCACCGGATGGCGTGGACCGACAGCGACGGCATCCCGAACACCGGGCACTTCCGCGCCGGCGGCCTCGGGCCCTCGCTGCCGATCGCGATGCGTGAGACCGTCCTGGCGCTGTGGCACCAGCTCGACGCCGATCCGGCCTTCGCCGCGCGGATCGCGGCGCTCGGGCCGGGCGAACATGCCGTGCTGGCGGGCACGACCACCGACCACGATCCGCGCGACATCTTCCGGGTGGGCATCGAGGCGGCGGGGCGCGTACTGGCCCAGCACGCGCTGCTGGCCGCCCAGACCCCTTACCGCGATGCCGCCGAGTTCGCCGAGGGCCTGCGGGCTTCCGGAATCTTCGCCGCGGTGGCCACTCGCTGGTTCTGGGAGCTACAGGCCTCGACCTATCGGCGGGGCATGATCCCGGTGACGCTCGTCGCACAGCCCGACGGCACCGTTCGCTATTCGGCGGAGACGGTGGCGACCCTGCGCGCCATGAAGGACGCCACCATCGCCGACGCGCACGCCGTGATGGAGCGCGCCACCACGGTCGAAGGTCTCACGGTCGCCGAGGCGATCGCCAAGTATCACGACGACCTGGACCTGATCTCCCGGCAGTACGCACTGCTGCCCGCCGGCAGTCATCCGGCCTGCCTGGCGGCCACGCCGCATCAGCTCGACAGCGGGCATGTCAGTGTCCTGCCGTCGCTGGTCGACCGGTTCGTCGCGACGTTCACCGAGATCGTGGGCCGCATCGAGGTCGCGGAGGTGAGCGCCGAACTCGACGAGGCGACCGCCGACCGTGCCGCCACCGCCGAGGACCAGGTGTTCTACGTGCCGGACATGACATGCAAACACTGCGTACGCACGATCGGCGGGGTTCTGGAATCGATGGACATCCGCGTGGTGGAGATCGATCTGGACAGCAAACGCGTGGTGGCCGAGTTCCGCAGCCCGCGCAATCGCGCCCGGGCCTTCGAAGCGATCCGGGACGGCGGCTACAACCCGGTCGCGGAACGCCCCGACGACGCCACGCGGGCATCGGTCAGCGAGGCATCGGAAGCCGCCGTATGACGCCTCGGCCGCCCGCGCTGCCGGCGAAGCTGCATCCGATGGTCCGCGCCTTTCTCGACACCCCTGGCCTCGCGACGCAAACGCGGGCGAATTTCGGATCCGCGGTGCATCTGGTGTTCCCGCAGGTCTACTCGGAGAATCTGCTCCGTTTGCGCGCAGTGCTGGAGCGACGCCTGTCCGGACACCGAATCTGCTACGCGCACAAGGTGAATCAGTCTCGCGCGTTCGTCCGCACGGCCGAGCGCGCCGGCATCGCCGTCGACGTCGCGTCACCGCACGAGCTGTCCAGCGCCCTCGCCGCCGGGTTCGGTCCGGCGCGCATCGAGGTCACCGGGCCGAAAGGAGAAGCATTCCTGCGCGAGCTCCTCGACCGCGGAGTGACGATCAACGTGGACAACCTGTGGGAACTGGGCCGCATCGCGGAACTGGCCCCCGACCATGCGGAAATACCGGTGCTGCTGCGGGTTTCCGGTATCGGCACGGGACACGTGAGCCGGTTCGGGATGCCGGTCGCGCATGTCGAGCAGGCGTTCGATCTGCTGTCTTCACAGCGCGGGCGAATCGCCCTCCTCGGGTTGGCCTTCCACCTCGACTCCGGCGACCTCGGCGAGCGCGTCCGGGCGATCGATGCCTGCCTGCGCCTGATCGAGCGAGCCTACGATCGCGGGTTCGCCCCTTCGGTGCTCGACATCGGCGGCGGTTTCCGGCAGGTGTTCACCGCCGACGCCGAACGGTTCGACGCCTATGTGCTGGCGCTGCGTGAGTCGCTGCTCGGCCGTGGGGAACCGATGACCTGGGGCAGTAACACCTTCGGCTATCACGTCGCGGGTGGCGCCGTGCACGGCACACCGGTGTTCCACAAGTACGCCAACACCGTTCCCGCCGACCGCATGCTCGCCGATCTTCTCGACGCGCCGCTGGAGCGGCACGGCGGGCGCACGGTCGCGCAGGTGGCGGGCGACAATCTGCTGGAGATATGGCTCGAGCCGGGCAAGGCGCTGGTCGACCAGGCGGGCATCACCCTGGCCACGGTCGAGTTCGTCAAGGAGGTCGCCGACGGCAGCGTGCTGGTACACGTCGATCTCAGCCGCGATGCCGTGACGCCCGCCGACCAGGAGGTCATGGTCGACCCGATCCTGCTGCCCCGCGCGGGCGTCGCCGCAGGCACCGACCGCGCGACGAATCCGGTCGGCGTCTATATCGCCGGACGATTGTGCCTGGAGCGAGACCTGATCACCAATCACAAGGTGTGGCTGCCCGTCCGCCCCCTGCCGGGCGACACGGTGGTGTTCCCGAACACCGCCGCCTATCACATGGATTTGTCCGCGGCGACGGCCTCCATGCATCCGCTTCCCGCGAAACTCGCGGTCACCCGGGTGCCCGATGGGTTCCGGATCGTCCCCGACACAGCCTACGAACCCGACTTCCCCGTCGAGTCTTCGCGGGCGCGTCCTCTCGCGACGCACACAGCAGGCCCGGTCCGATCGGTCGAGGCCCCCTGATGCGATACGACCACATCACCGAACTCATCGGTGACACGCCGCTGCTGCGGCTCGACCCCGCGGTGCACGGACTGGCCGGGGTCGAGCTCTACGCGAAACTGGAGTCGCACAACCCCTTCGGCTCGGTCAAGGACCGGGTGGCCTGGGCGATGTTGCGCGACGAACTGACGGAGCTGCGCGAAGGCGGCCGGACGCTCATCGAGGCATCCAGTGGGAACACGGCCAAAGCGCTGCGCGTCCTCGGCGCGATGTACGGCATCGACCTGCGCGCGGTGACCAACCGGATCAAAGTCGGCGAGGTCCGTGACCTGCTGCAGCTGTTCGGGACCGAGATCGTGGAACTGCCCGGACTGTCCGAGTGCCCGGACCCGACCACACCGAACGACGTCTACTCGGTGATCGAGGCGACGATGACGCAGCATCCCGGCGCTTACCGGCATCTGTCGCAGTACACCAACGAGAAGAACATCGAGGCGCACCACCACGGCACCGGACGGGAGATCCACGAGGACCTCGCGGCCGATGGCATCACCAGGATCGACTATCTGATCGGCGGGCTCGGCACCACCGGGTCCACCAGGGGGACCGCCACCTACTTGCGCAAACACAATCCCGAATTGCGCACTGTCGCGGTTGTCTCGGAGCGGTCGGACTTCATTCCCGGTATCCGGTCGGAGACCGAGATGTGGGATGTCGGGCTGTTCCAGCCGGAGTTCTACGACCGGATCGTCACCGTGTCGGCGGGCGACGCCGTGGACGCGACGCTGCGCCTGGCGACCGGATACGGCGTCCTGGCCGGGCCGACCAGCGGCGCGGCCTACACCGCCGCGCTGGACACGCTCGGCGCGCTCGATCGCTCGGGCGCCGATCCGGACGACCCGATCGTCGCGGTGTTCATCGTCTGCGATCGGCTCGAGCCGTACCTGTCCTACATCAAGAAGCGCAGGCCGGAACTGTTCGGCCGCGCCGAACGCGAAACGGCGCCGAGCGCGCAGGAGCTGGCGGCGGTGCCGCGCCTGTCGCCCGAGCAGCTCGCCGAACTCGACCGGACCGGCCGCCCGACCATCGTGGACAGCCGTGGCGCCATGGCCTACCGGATCGGGCACGTGCCCGGCGCGCTGAACATTCGCGACGACCAGCTCGACGACATGTTCGGCCACGGCATCCCGTTCCCGCGCTCGCGGCCCGTGGTCTTCGTCTGCCCCGTGGGTGAGTTGTCGGTGCGTTTCGCCGCGCGAGCCCGTCGAGCCGGATACGACGCCGCCAGCCTGGCCGGTGGCGTCGTCGCCTGGCGCGATGCGGGGCTGCCGCTGGAACGAGGCTGATCTCCGCGGGCTCGCAGGCCGTTCTTTGCGCGGGTGCGAGCGGAATGTGCGCTGGACGCGGGCCAGCGGCGGCGGGAGGCGCCGAACCGCTGGTCGGACGGAAGGTGACGCCGGGCGCCCGATTCGGACGCCGATCGCCTCGGCGACGGCGTGGGATCCATTTCGGCGAGACCGCGGAGTCCGGGCCCGGTGCGCGCGGCGCGGTGGTGCGCCGCCAGGCATTATCGTGGGGCCGTGCAGACAGGTCAGGAAGCAGACGACGACGGGGGCCCGCGGATCTGGGGTGGGACGACGCTCACCGAACGCAGGGAGACGCGGCGGGCGGCGCTGCTGGAGGCCGCGCTCGACCTGATCGGCGAGTCCGGAGCGAGCGGCGTCACCATGCGGGCGGTGTGCCGCAAGGCCAACCTCACCGACCGCTACTTCTACGAGAGCTTCGCCAGCCGCGACGAGTTGCTGGACGTGCTCTACCGTCAGGTCGCCGAGGAATTCCTGGAGCCCATGACGGCCTTCGCCGCCACCGACGACCCGTCGCGCGACCGCGCGCTGTCGGAGATCCTCGTGGACAAGGTGCTCGACGATCCGCGCAAGTCGCGGTTGTTCCTGGTCGAGCCGTATTCCAGCACCGGCCTCGGGCAGACCACCTTCGCCGTGATGCCGGTCTTCACCCGGGTCATGCAGGACCATCTGTTCGGCCACATCGACGATCCGGTCAAACGCAGGCTGGCGGCGGTGAGCATGGCCAGCGGGAACGCGGGCATGTTCTCGGCGTGGCTGAACGGCTCGCTGCGCGCCACCCGGGAGCAGATCATCGAGCACTGCCTCGCGATGCTGACCGTGTACCGCTCGCTCTATCGGTCCTGACGCACAGCGGGAGGGAAGCGCCTGCCGTCAATCCCCGGATTGTTCCCGCCAATACGCCAGGGTGTCCTTGGTCCGGATGGTGGCGGCGTGGTTGGGGCCGAGGGCCCGCAGCTCCGCGACCAGCAGAACCTCCAGTTCCGAGACCGCGCGGTCGAGGTCGCCGTGGCGGGCGCGGCAGCCCGCGAGCTCGTTGCGGGTGCCGAAGGTGTCCGGATGATCCGGGCCCAGCACCCGTAACCGGTCGCCGAGCAGTTTCTCCAGGTCGGTGATCGCGCCCTCGAGGTCACCGCTGTCGGCGCGATAACCGGCCAGCCTGCCGCGGGTGAGCAGCGTGTCGGGGTGGTCCGGGCCCAGCACCCGCAGACGGTCGTCGAGCAGGCGGGTGAACTCCGCGCCCGCACCGGCGAGATCACCGCTGCGCGCGCGGAACGCCGCGAGGTTATTGCGCGCGCCGAGTGTGTTGGGGTGATCGGCGCCGAAGACGCGCAGATAGTCGGCCACGAGCCGCTCGAACTCGGCGCGGGCACCGTCGAGGTCGCCGCTGTCGGCACGCCAGTACGCCAGGCTGTTGCGGGTGCGCAAGGTGTCCGGATGGTCGGGACCGAGCACGCGGGCGCGGTCGGCGCGCAGCTGTTCGAAGCGGGCGATGGCCCCGGCGAAATCGCCGACGTCGCCGCGATTGGACGCCAGATTGTTTCTGGTGCGCAGGGTTTCGGGATGGTCGGGGCCGAGCAGGCGCAGCTGGTCGGTGAGCAGTCGTTCGAATTCCTCGCCCGCACCGGAGTGGTCACCGCAGCGGGCGCGGTAGCTGGCCAGCCTGTCGCGGGTGTCCAAGGTGGCCGGGTCGTCGGGGCCGAAGACCCGCAGCCGGTCGGTGAGCAACTGTTCGAAATCGGCGATGGCGCCGACCAGGTCGCCGCTCTCGGCGCGGTGGAAGGCCCGCCGTTCCCGTGTGGTGAAGGTGTCGGGATGATCCGGTCCCAGCGACTCGACGAAGTCCGGCGCCCACGCGGCCCACAGGTCGCGATCGTCGGCCGACCTGCCGGTCTCCAGCTTCATCAAAAAGTCGATGGCCAAGGCGGAATCACCGTAGGCCAGGCAGTGGCGTACGGCCGCGCCCCGCGCGTAGTCGGCGGCCCGGTCACCGTCGTCGGCCTGGATCGCCGCGACGAGGGCGCGGTGCGCGTCCGCGATGCGCACACCGGAACGACGGCATTCCGCCTCCAGCGCGGGCAGGAACGCGCTGTGGGTGACACCGAGCGACTCGCGAACGGTACCGGGATGACTGCGGGTGATCAAATCGCCGAGATTGACGGCGATGTCGCGGATCCGGGCGGCGCTGAGGTCGACGCCGAGCGACAACAGCGCCGAATCCAGCAACTCCAGCGGCAGCACGGGCCCGACTCCCGCCGCGGCCAGCAACCCGAGCAGGTTCGCCGTGTCACTCGCGGTCGCGGGATCGGCCCCGCGCAGCGCGGTCTCGACCCGCAGCGCGATGACCCGGTCCAGACCGATCCCGGACGCGACCGCGTCGTCGGTCAATCTCGAGGCCACCTCCAGCAGGATCCGCGCCACCAGCCAGCCGCCGGAGACCACCCGCGAACCGGTCGCGTCGGTCGGGGTCTCGGCCAGCAGCCGCTGGATCCAGCCGATCCAGTCGACCGGGCCGAGCGGCGCCGTTCCGCGCGCCGAGTCCACCACGGCGGCGATGTCGTCGGCCGCCGGTTCGGCGACATCGATCCGGTACATGTGCGCCAGACCCGGATCGTCCTCGACACCGGCGCCGGGCCGGATGCCGACGATCACCCGCACGTGCCGGAGATCTTCCCGGCGGGTCAGATCGGCGATCGCGGCCACCAGCAACCGCCTGGTCCCCTCCTGCGGCTGATTCAATCCGTCGAAGACCAGGGTGACCCGCCGGCCCGCGGTGGACAGGCGCGCCAGCGGGCGACGCACCAGGATGTCGAAGATGTCGAACTCGTCCCTGGGCCGGTGCGCCCGCGCCGCGCGCGCCGCCTCCCGGAAGCCGGGTAGTCGTGCGTCGAGTTGCGCGGCCAGTTCCGAGGCGACCGACTCCACCGAGCTGTTCACCGTCAGGAACACCGCGGCGGTGATGTAGTCGGGGGTCACGGCGAGTCCGTCGACCAGGCTGGGGCGGATCAGCATGGCCAGCAGCGTGGACTTGCCGACGCCTGCGGGCCCGAGCACCGCCCGCAGCCGGTGGCTGCCCGCGTCGATGATCGCGTCGAGACGCTCGCGCACATCGGGCGTCAACAGCAGACGCCGGGTCAGCTGGTCGACGAACCCGGCGGCGGAACGTCCGCTCACCGCGTCGCGGTGGCGGGCGGTGTTCGGCACCAGCCACAACCCAGGGTCGACGCCCTGGGTCGTGGACACCGCGCCGGAACTGAAGGACAGATGCTGCGGCTGCTGATGGGCGCACTGCCCGGCGATCGGATCGACCAGGTCCGAGGGCAGCAGGTTCTCCCCGCGCAGCGGCAGGCCCAGGTCGAAGGTGGCGAGCATGGTGCGGGTGAAGCACCCGGAGTACGCGGGACCGTCGCCCGAGGCGACCAGCAGCTCCATCCGGCCGCCCGACTGCGCCAGCAGATCGGTCCACCGGCGCGCGGCGCCCTGCACGCCCTGACCCGCCTCGCAGGCGTCGACGAGCAGCACAAGCCCATCGAGCGCGGCGCGGTCGAGCCGCTCGCGGATCTCCTGGGTCAGGTGGAAGGCGTTGTGCGAGGTGGGTTCACCGGGTGAGTCGTGGCTCAGCAGGTAGAAGTCCTCGGCAGTCGTCGCCACGCCGTGGCCGATGAAGCCGAGCAGCAGGGTGGCCTGCCGCTGCGATGCCGCCGCGAAGGCCGTGTCGACGGCGGTGAACAATTGCGCGGCAGTGGGATTGAGCACCGGGCCGTCGACATCGATCGCGGGCCGCCAACCTCCCGCTTCGGTCAGGCTCCCGTACAGCCCATGGGCGAGTTCCTCGGTGAAACCCAATTCTCCCAGCGCCGCGCATTCCGACCCCACCACCAGCGCCAGCCGTCCTCCCATGCAAGAAACATACCTGCGCCCCCGCGGCGGTCCCGCCCGGCCGATATCGAAAGGTGCTGTGCGAGACGTAGGCTGACGGGCGGATCGTCGGAAGGAGATCCTGGGATGATCGACCCGGTGGTGGGGTTGACGGGTACGCTCACATCGCCGATCCGGGGCGCCGGGACGCTGGGCGAGGTCCTGGTCGCTATTCGAGGGGGAACCGAGCTGTACATCGCACAGTCCACCGAGCCGATCCCGGCCGGTGCGGCCGTGCTGGTCATCGCGGTCCATCCGGGGCGCGTCGTCGACGTCGTCCCGTGGATTCCGCTCACCCCGGTCGCGGCCGGAGAAACCTGAAAAAGTAAGGGAGACAGACGTGCTGGGTTACCACGTGCCGGACCCGGACGAGGCGATGCTGGTCAGCGGCGCCAAGAGCCGCGACAACGCGCCGTTCAAGGTGGTCATCGGGCGCGGCGCCTGGGTGGTTCCGCTGTTCCGGAAAGTGCGCTACCTGTCGCTGGCGATGTTCGAATCCGAGATCAAGGAGCGCTGCGTCACCAAGCAGGCGATCCAGCTCGACGTCCGCGCGGTGATCGCGTTCAAGGTCGCCAACGACACCCAGTCCATCGTGAACGCCGCACAGCGGTTCCTCTCCGAGCAGGAGCGGGAGATGTCGGTGCTGACCGGGCGCATCTTCTCCGGGCACCTGCGGTCGATCGTGGGCTCGATGACGGTCGAGGAGATCATCCGGGAGCGCCAGAAACTGGCCGACGAGGTGCTCGTCGCGTCGAAAGTCGAGATGAGCAATATCGGCCTGTGGGTCGATTCCTTCCAGATCCAGTCCATCGATGACGGCAACCTCGGCTATATCGCCGCGCTCGCCGCGCCGCACAATGCCGCCGTGCAGCGCGACGCGCAGATCGCGCAATCACAGGCCGCGCAGGCGGCGGCGCAGGCCGAGCAGGAATCCCAGCGCAGGCAGGCGGAATATCAGCGCGAGACGGCGATCCTGCGCGCGCAATACCAGCGCGATATCGACAAGGCCAACGCCGAGGCCGCGCAGGCGGGCCCGCTGGCCGAGGCGATGGCGTTGCAGGAGGTGCTCACCGCCCAGGCCGAGCAGGCGCGCAAAGAGGCCGAGTTGCGGGAGCAGCAGTTGCAGACCGAGGTCGTGAAACCCGCTCAGGCCGAAGCGGATCGGGTGCGCATCCTGGCCGAGGCGGAGGCCGACCGCACCCGCATCCAGGCCGCCGCGGCCGCGTCGAACAACCGGATCGCGCTGGATCAGTTGTTGATCGAACAACTGCCGGAAATCGTGAAGCAGGCGTCGAACGGGCTGGCGAACGCGAATCTCACCGTGCTGAACGGACCGGACGGAGTGGGCGAACTGGTGAACGGAATGGTCGGTCAAGGACTGACCGTTTTCCATTCGTTGCAAAAGGCGCTTTCCGCCGACGACGGCGAAAACGCGGGTTAAAGTTGCCCGGTAGCGACGGCGACGAGGAGCGGGTGTTGGTGTCCATCGGGAAATTGGTGTCGTTCGACAGCTCTCGGGGATTCGGATTCATTCGGCCGGAGGACGGTGGACCGGACGTGTTCGTCCACGTCAACGACATCGGCTTGGACGAGGACGAGTTGCGGCAGGGGCGGGTGTTCGAATTCGAGGTGACCGAAGGCGACCGCGGACCCAAGGCGGTCAATCTCACCGTGGTCGGCGGATCGTCCGCGCCCCCGGCGCGGCACAAGGGAAAGGACCGGCCGGGTTCTGGACCGCTCACCGTCGCCGAGCACAAACGCCTGATCACCGAACTGCTCCTGGACGCGAGCCCCGCGCTCACCGCGGGCGAGATCCTCACCATCCGCGACCGGCTCACCGCGTTCGCCGACCAGCAGGGCTGGTTGGAGACCTGAACGACGAACTCCACGATCACTGTCGGGGCGTCCGCCTACGATCGAGCCGAGACCACGGCCACAGACCGATGAGTTCGTCGGGCGCGCACCGTCGGTATGGGTGAGGATCGAACCCGAGGAGGATCGCGTGGATCTACCGGTTCTGCCCCCAGTGCGGCCGATGCTGGCCAAATCCGCACCCGCGGTGCCGCGCGAGCCGGGCCTGAGCTACGAACCCAAATGGGACGGTTTCCGCTGCATCGTGTTCCGCGACGGTACCGAAGTGGAACTCGGCTCGCGCAATGACCGGCCCCTGACCAGGTATTTTCCCGAGGTCGCCGAGTTGCTGAAGCAGGCCCTGCCGGACCGCTGCGTGGTGGACGGCGAGATCGTGGTGGTCACCGAGCAGGGTTTGGATTTCGACACCTTGCAGAACCGCCTGCACCCGGCGGCGTCCAGGGTCGCCAAGCTGGCCGTGGAGACGCCTGCCAGCTTCGTGGCCTTCGATCTGCTCGCGCTCGGCGACAAGGACCTGACCGGCGAGCCGTTCACCGAACGCAGGCGGCTGCTGGAGACGATTCTGGACACCGCGCTCGCGCGCGTCCACCTCACGCCGATCACCCACGACCCCGACGTGGCCGAGGACTGGTTCACCCGTTTCGAGGGCGCCGGATTCGACGGCGTGATGGTCAAGTCCGACGACCTCGCCTACCTCCAGGACAAGCGGGTGATGCTGAAGGTCAAGCACGAACGCACCGCCGACTGTGTGGTGGCGGGCTTCCGCTGGCACAAGGACGGAGCGGGTGTGGGTTCGCTGCTGCTCGGGCTCTTCGACGACGAGGGCCACCTGCATCACGTCGGCGTGGCCAGCAGCTTCACCGCGGCGCGGCGGCGGGAACTGATCGAGGAGCTGGCGCCGTTGCGGGAGAACGCGCTGGACGATCATCCTTGGCGGCAGTGGGCCGATGCGGCGGCGCAGGCGGCCGCGGACGGCAAGATGCCAGGCGGCGTCAGCCGCTGGACCGGCGGCAAGGATCTGTCCTGGGAGGCGCTGCGGCCGGAGCTGGTCGCCGAAGTCCGCTACGAGCACGTGCAGTCGGGCCGGCTGCGCCACGGTGGCAGGCTGGTGCGCTTCCGGAGCGACCGGACCCCGGAATCGTGTACCTACGCGCAGCTCGACGAAGTCGCGCCGGCGGAATTGAGCATGTTGTTCGGCGAAGGCGCGGCACGATGACCGAGTCCGTCGACATCGAGACCGACGGCCGCACCGTCACGATCAGCAATCCGGGCAAGATCTATTTCACCAAGCGAGGCGAGACGAAACTCGATCTGGTGCGCTACTACCAGGCGGTCGCCGAACCGTTCCTGAATGTGGTCGGCGGCAGGCCGCTGCTGCTGGAGCGCTACCCGGACGGGGCATCGGGCAAATCCTGGTTCCAGAAGCGGGTGCCGAAATCCGCACCGGAATGGCTGCGCACGGTGGAGGTGACCACGCCGAACGGCACCACCAGCGACGCCCTCGTCGCCCACGATCTCGCCCACATTCTGTGGGCGGTGAATCAAGGGTGCCTCGGATTCCACGTCTGGCCCAACCGTGCCGACAATCTGGAGATCGCCGACGAACTGCGCATCGACCTCGATCCCTCGCCGGGCATCACCTTCGCCGACCTGCGCCGGGCCGCGATCCGCACCAGGGATCTGCTGGCCGAACTCGGCATCGAGTCCCGCGTCAAGACCTCCGGCTCACGAGGCTTGCATCTGTACTCCGCGCTGGAGCCGAAGTGGGACGGCTATCAGGTGCGCGCCGCCGCGGTGGCGCTGGCGCGCGAGTTGGAGCGCCGGTACCCCGAGGACATCACCGCGCAATGGTGGAAAGAAGAACGCGGCAACCGGGTGTTCATCGATTTCAATCAGAACGCTCCGCACAAAACGGTTTTCGGCGCGTGGTGCGTGCGGCCGAAGGTCGGCGCGCAGGTGTCCACGCCGATCAGCTGGTCCGATCTGGATTCGGTGGTGCCCGACGACCTGACCATCGCGACCGTGCCCGCGCGCTACGCCGAATCCGGCGACCCGTGGGCCGACCGCGCACCGCAGTCCGTCGCCCCGCTGCTGGAGATGTCCGAACGGGACATGGCGGCCGGCCTCATGGACGCGCCGTGGCCACCGCAGTACCCGAAGATGCCCAACGAGCCGCCCCGGGTGCAGCCGAGCCGCGCGAAGAAGCCCGAATAGCGTCGACGGCTACTCGGTCCACAGCACCCATGTGCCGCCGCGGCCGCTGACTTCGCACACCAAGGCCCGGCCGTCGGCGGTGCGCCCGGTCTTGGCACCGGAGGCGTCGCACTTCGAACCCGCCTGCTGCACGGCGGTCGCCACCACGTGCGGGCCCGACCACTGGTTGCCACCGGCGGCGGTGAGACAGATCAGCGTGCCGCCGGTGGAGGCGCTGCCGATCTTGCCGAGCTGGGCGTCGGTGCACGGCGCGCCCTTCGTGACCGGTTCCTGGCTCTCCGGCGGCGTGGTCGTCGCCGCGAGGCTGGGTGCGGCGGTCGTGGTGGTCACCATCGGACGCTCGACGGTGGTGGGAGTCGAGGCGACGGGCGCGGGCCCGAGCGAGGCCGTGCGGTTGGTCACGTCGGGCAGCCACTTGCTCGTCATCAGGATGAATCCCGCCACCGCGGTGATCTCGGCTACGCCGAGCAGCAGCGCGAACATCGCCATGACCCGGCCGCGGGGATGACTGAAGGCGATGAAGCCGAATACGATGGCCACGGGGAACAACCCCAGCAGTGCCGCCACCAGGGCGATGATCGCGTAGGGATTGACGATCGGAGGAATCTCCACGCGGAGCCGTCCGGTCCGGCGGCGGCTCGGCGGCTCGGGCCAGCGCTCGTCCTCCTCGTCGGGCCAGCGGTCGTCGGGCTCCGGCACCGACCAGCGATCCTCCGGCTGCGCCTGCGGCCAGCGATCCGTCTCACGCCGTTCTGCCCGTGTCATCAAGGTCCTCTCCACACCAACACACCGCGCAGGAACCTCGGACTATCCGGACCCGCCCCGATATACCGACACAGAATAGGACGCGCACCGCGAAAAGTTGATCCGAAGTGTCCGACATTTGTGATCGGGCCGTGATAACGAACGCGCGGCATCGGTAACCGAGGCGCATGCTGGTTCACCGGCGGCCTGCGCGATTGCCATCCTTCCGAGAGTATTCACATCCGATAAGGCGACGTCGCGCTGCAGGGCGCTCTCCGTAGACCTGCCAGGGCCGGGAATTTGCTCGAGGTAATTCCGGCCTGCCGGGCATTGCGCCGTACGCGCTCGCCGTGGCCACGGCGGCCTACACGCGGACGTCGCCGCAAAGTGTTCCGGCCCCGACCCCGCTACAGCTTTGATCGTTGGCACCGTTCACTGCCTGCGGTCGACCTTGGGCAGTGATTCGGTGACCAGCGTCAGCAACATGTCGCACAGCAGGTCGTGCACCTGCTCGCGGGTGAGCGTGCCGCGCGTGATCCATTCCCGGCCGGCGACCTTCACCAGCCCGCCGTAGGCACGCACCATCGCGCGCAGCTGGGCGTCATGTGCCGAATGGGCGAGGCCGACCATCAGCAGCAGGCGCTCGGCCGCCGCGTCGTCGGCCGCGTCCAGGATCTGCTGCACCTCGGGATCGTCTCCGACCCCCTCGTGGCTGGTCACCTTCACCCACGTGCTGCCGTGCTCGGCGATGGTGTCCAGCAACCAGCGCACGCTGGCATCGACCCGCTCGCGCCACGAGCCGGTAGGCACGGCCATGTTGTCGAGCTTGGGCAGCGTCACCATCCGCCGCACCACCGCCAGGTAGAGATCGCGCTTGTTGCCGAAATAATGGTTGATCAGACCGCGG
Organism: Nocardia sp. NPDC041819; assembly: GCF_055590505.1. Lineage (NCBI taxonomy): Bacteria > Bacillati > Actinomycetota > Actinomycetes > Mycobacteriales > Nocardiaceae > Nocardia > Nocardia sp. NPDC041819. The sequence continues at coordinate 177,758 of NZ_JBVJAP010000010.1, forward strand.
GCCACACCGGCCCGCTGCGCCAGTTCGGCGGTGGAGACGGCCGCGTACGGGCGTTCGCCGAACATGTCGATCGCACAGGCCAGGATCTGCGCGCGCCGCTCGTCGGGCTCGAGCCTGCGGCGGCGCGGTAGCGCCGGATCGGCGCCACCGTCCGCGGTCGCGCTCGTGGTGTCAGAGAGACCGGGCAATGAGATCCTTCATCACCTCGTTGCTGCCCGCGAGGATGCGCAGGACGCGGGCACCGGTGTAGAGCTGGGAAATCGGATACTCCGTCATGTAGCCGTAGCCGCCGAACAGTTGCAGGCAGCGGTCCACCACGATACCGAGCTGATCGGTCAGCCAGTACTTCGACATGGCAGCGCTGGGAATATCGAGTTCGCCGCGCAGGTGCTTGTCGAGGCAGTCGTCGAGGAAGGTACGGGAGACCTTGGTGATGGTCGCGCACTCGGCGAGCTCGAACTTCGTGTTCTGCATCGCGAACAGCGGCTTGCCGAACGCTTCGCGGCCCTTGGTGTAGTCGACGGTGAGCTGCACCGCCTTCTCCATCATGGCGACCGCGATGATGGCCGTGACCAAGCGCTCCTGCGCGAGCATCTGCATCATCTGGTAGAAGCCCTGGCCCTCGGCCTCGCCGAGCAGGTTGGACGCGGGCACGCGAAGGCCGTCGAAGAACAGCTCGGCGGTGTCCTGGGCCTTGCCGCCGATCTTGTTGAGGATGCGCCCGCGCTTGAAGCCGGGGGTGTCGTCGCCGACTTCGGCGAAGATCAGCGAGACACCGGCCGCGCCCTTGGTCGGGTCGGTCTTGGCCGCGATGATGATGCCGTCGCAGAGCCAGCCGTTGGTGATGAAGATCTTGGAACCGGTGATGACGTACTCGTCGCCCTCCCGGACCGCGCGGGTCTTGATGTTCTGCAGGTCGGATCCGGTGCCCGGTTCGGTCATGCCGATGGACAGCACGATCTCGCCGCTCGCGGCTTTGGGCAGCACGCGCCGCTTGAGCTCCTCGGAACCGAACTCGTACAGGTACGGCGCGATGATCGAGCTGTGCACGGGGATGCCCATCGATCCGTCGCCCGCGCGCGCCTGCTCCTCGATGATGGCGGCCTCGTGCGCGAAGGTGCCACCGCCACCGCCGTATTCCGCCGGAATGGCGGGGCACAGCAGGCCGAGTTCACCCGCCCGGTTGTACAGGGCGCGATCGGGGTGCCCCTGGGCGACGAATTTCTCCTCGTGGGGCACGACCTCCTTTTCGAAGAAGGTCCTCGCCAGGTCTCGTACCGCCTCGACCTCGTCGTCACTCCACGCCGCGCGTGCCATCGCTCGATCCTTCGCTCGCTCCGGTCCGGTCTCGTGACCGGTTACGCCCAGATTCCCGGACTATTGGCGAGTTGTCAACAAGCGTGACGCACCGTCTCGAGCACGCTGTGCGGGCGGGCCGGACCCGGCAGCCCGCCCAGGGATGCCGAGGCAAGGCCGGCGAGTGCGCGCGGTCGCCCTCCTGCTCGGTCGGCGGGGTCGGTTCGCTCGTTGGTGAGCTGTGCCATATTCGGGCGTTTTACCTTTCCCTCGATGGGTCAATTCTTCGTACTGTCCGTATCGGAATCACTGACATCGGGCACGACGGCGACGTGCCATCGGATCGGTAGCCGGCAGCGAAGGGGTAACGACATGGCCGAACTGCTCGACATCACCGAACCGCCCCGCCCGGACCGCACCTGGACGGTCGACCGGGACGGCGCCGATCTCGCCGTCTACGAGTGGGGTGATGCCGCCGCCGAGCCCTTGGTGCTGGTACACGGCCTCACCGACACCCACCGCGTGTGGTCGACGGTCGCGGCCCTGCTGGCCGACGGCTTCCGGGTGCTCACCTACGACGTACGCGGTCACGGACGTTCGGCCACGCCCGCGGCGCTGTCGGAGTATCGCCTCGACCTGCTGGCGGAGGACTTCTTCGCGGTGATCGACGCCGCCAGCCCGCGCAGGCCGGTGCACACCTGCGGCCACGGCTGGGGCGCCGTGCAGCTGTGGGAGGCGGTCTGCGACGAGCGGGCCAATACCCGCATCGCCTCGTTCACCGCGATCGCGGGACCGAATCTCGATCATCTGGGTCTGTGGCTGCGCGCGCTGACGCCGCGCGCCGGACGCGAACTCGGCGACCTGGGCTGGTGGCTGCGCGGCGCGCGCTGGGCGCTGACGCCCGGCCCGATCGCCCGCAGGCTCTACCCGCCGCGGGTGCGCGGCCTGCTCGTGGGCCGGCTCGGCGGTCTCGCGCCGGTACCCGCGCGCGTCGCCCCCACCTGGCGCACCGATCTCGTCGCCGGCGCCCGGATCGCCCAGGCCAATCTGCTGCACCACTTGGGCAAGCCGCGGGTGCGGCGGACGGCGGTCCCGGTCCAGCTGCTCGTCGACACCACCGACCCGTTTGTGCCCGCCGCCGTCTACGACGCCTCCACGCGCTGGGTCGACAAGCTGTGGCGCTGCGCCGTTCCGGCGAATCACTGGCTGCCGATCACCGAGCCACTGCTGGTCGCCGAAGCGGTCGCCAACTTCGTCGACGACCTGCGCGCCGACCGGGCGGCCATCTCCCCGCGCAGCAGCTGACCGACGCGCTCGAGCGGGGCGTGGGGCGACCGGGCGACCACCCGGCGGGCGGGGTTTGCGACAATGGGGCGGTCGTCTGCCCAGCTCGATGAAGGATGTCCCCCGCCCCGATGGCCGAAAGCATGATCGATCCCGAGGAGCTCGCGACCTGTCTTCGGGTCCTGGAGCAGGCCGGAACGCTCGAAAAGGATCATCCGGACTCGGTGGCCGTGCAGCGGGCGGTCGGCCACATGTTCAAAAAGCTCAAGCAGCGCCGCCGCACCGAAGCGCGCGCGGCGGTCTCCGCGGCCGACCGCGCGGTGGTCGCCACCACCGCGACCGGATCGCCGAACCGGATCGATGACGAGACCGCGGGCATCCCGATCCGCTCGGCCACCGACGGAGCCAGCGCGGGCACGCTGATCCGCGCGCGCCCCTGCTACATCTGCAAGCAGCGCTACACCCAGGTCGACGCCTTCTACCACCAGCTGTGCCCGGAGTGCGCGGCAAGCAGCCACACCAAACGAAACGCCCGCACCGATCTGACGGGGCGGCGGGCGCTGCTCACCGGCGGCCGCGCCAAGATCGGCATGTACATCGCGCTGCGCCTGCTGCGCGACGGCGCGCACACCACCATCACCACCCGCTTCCCCAACGACGCCATCCGGCGTTTCGCGGCGATGGACGACAGCGCGGACTGGCTGCACCGGTTGCGCATCGTGGGCATCGATCTGCGCGATCCGGCTCAGGTGGTCGCCCTGGCCGACGACGTCGCCGCCCAGGGCCCGCTGGACATCCTGATCAACAACGCCGCGCAGACGGTGCGCCGCTCCCCCGGCGCCTACAGCGCCCTGGTCGACGCCGAATCCGGGCCGCTGCCCGCGGGCGCGCTGCCGGAGGTGGTGAGCTTCGGCAAGACCATGCAGGCCCACCCCACCGCGCTGACCGCGTCGCTCACCCCGGCGCTGACCGCCGCCGACGTAGCCGAGCTGGCACTGGTCGCGGGGTCGGCGACGCCGGAACGCATCGCGCGCGGCGTCGCGATCGACGCCGGTGGCCTGGTGCCCGACCTCGCGCACACCAACAGCTGGGTGCAGACCGTCGCGGAGGTGGATCCGACCGAACTGCTCGAAGTGCAGCTGTGCAATTCGGTCGCGCCGTTCATCCTGGTCTCCCGCCTGCGCCCGGCGATGGCCGCCGCCGGGGCCCGCCGGAAGTACGTCGTGAACGTCTCCGCCATGGAAGGGCAGTTCTCCCGCGCCTACAAGGGCCCGGGGCACCCGCACACCAACATGGCCAAGGCGGCGTTGAACATGTTGACCCGCACCAGCGCCCGCGAGATGTTGGAGCAGGACGGCATTCTGATGACCGCGGTCGACACCGGCTGGATCACCGACGAGCGACCGCACTACACCAAGATCAGGCTCGCCGACGAGGGCTTCCACGCGCCGCTGGACCTGGTCGACGGCGCGGCGCGCGTCTACGACCCCATCGTGCAGGGTGAGAACGGCACCGATCTGTTCGGCTGCTTTCTCAAGGACTATCAGCCCTCCCCCTGGTAGCGGTCGATCCGGGCTCCGTCAGGCGGCGGAGGACTACCCTGGAGGCGTGCTCTACCGGCTGGCAGCCGACGCCACCGCCGTCACGCATTTCGCCTTCGTGGCCTACGTGGTGGTCGGCGGATTCCTCGCATGGCGCTTTCGGCGCACGATCTGGCTACACCTGCTCGCGGTCTGCTGGGGGTTCGGCACGATCGTGGTCGGTTTCGACTGCCCGCTCACACATCTGGAGAATTGGGCGCGCGAGCACGCCCACCGAGAGCGGCTGCCGTCGAGCGGATTCATCGACCACTACCTCACCGGTGTGATCTACCCCGAACACGCGCTCGGATTGGTGCGCGCAGTGGCGGCCGCGCTGGTGGTGGCGTCCTGGATCGGTTATGTGTTGGCGCAGCGGCGGCTCGCCCCGGCCGCCCGTGTCGACGCACCACGCTGACGCCGGTGCTCAGGCGCCGAGGTGGCGCGCGACGAAGCTCGCCACCTCCGTGACGTGCTCGTCCAGGTAGAAATGGCCGCCGGGGAAGGTCGCCCGGTCGAATTCTCCGCTGGTGTGCGCGCGCCATTCGTCGGCCTGCTCGGGTCGCATCGTCGGGTCCTCGGTGCTGACCAGTGCCGCGATATCGGTGCGCAGCGACTCCCCCGGCTGATACCGGTAGGTCTCTACAGCACGGTAGTCGGCGCGCACGGCGGGCAACACGAGTTCGGCGAGGCCCGGCTCGGCGCGCAGCAACTCGAGCGGGGCGGGATCCGCGGCCAGCCGCACCAGGTCATCGATGAGTTCGTCGTCGGAGGCCAGGTGCAACCGCTGCGTCTCCTCGAACGTGGGTGCCGGACGGCCGGATACGAACAGGGTGGCCACCGGCTGCCCGGCACGCTCGAGCCTGCGCGCGGTCTCGAACGCCACGGTCGCGCCCATGCTGTGCCCGAACAACGACAGCCGCGCGATCCGGCCCTGTGCGAGCACCGCCTGGGCGATCCGGTCCGCCAGCACGACCAGGTCGGTGATCGGGTCCTCACCCAATCGGTCCTGCCGTCCCGGGTACTGCACCGCGAGCACCGCGAAGCCCACCCCGAACCGTTGTGCGAGATCCCGGTATGCCGTGGCCGACCCTCCGCCGGGTGGGAAGCACAGCAGGTGTTGCCGCGCGACCGCGTCGGATCGCAGCGTCCGCAACCACTCCGAGTCGGTGCTGCCGCCTGCCACGTTCGGTCTCCCTTCGCCGTCGTCGTCCCACCGCGCGGCCGGACCAGACCACGGTAGTCGCCGCGGTCGAGTGCGGGAGCTTCCTGATGCGGCGGTCCCGGGTCCGGGCGAGCGACCGACCCGGTCGGGGCGTGAAGGTCTGTAGATGATCCACGGTGACGAAGACGCTCTTGCGGACTGGCCGCGGCCACCGCGGTCCCCAGGGCTTCCAGACCGCCCCAGTCACGAGCGAGTTCGGTGAGCGGATGATCGAAGTCGTCCCAGTGGGTGGGCAGCAGGCGGATCTCCCAGCTGTTGTCGCCCCACCAGCGCAGTGTCATCCCGCCGGACGACTCCCCGCCGAGACCGTGTCCGTCTCGATGTTGTTGTTGGAATCCGTTGTGCCGCAAACGACTACGCCCGCGAGCGCGGCCGCTCCCATGGTCGCGAGGAAGAAGAACTCCAGGACCAGCGGCACCTTCACCACCGAGGCGAGCACCACCGGCTCGTCCGCCCTCGTGCACACGAAGGACAGGTCATCGGATCCGCGCGGCGTCCCGCGCGGACTGCTGCCGCGCAGCCTGGGGATATGCTGCACTGTTCCTCGCGATCCGGCGCGTGTCACTATCCTCACCGGCGAGAAAATCCTCTCGGACAGCTCTTTTCACGCCGCGCGAGCCCAAGGTTCGCCCGGTCTCGATCCCGCGGGATCGTGGGTCTTCCCCGAAGGTCTCGGACCCGTCAGCACCTCATCCGCTACCCCGGGAACACACGTCTGCGATCAGGCGGTCGCCGCCCGAGCGCCCGCGGCGGTCCGACCCGGCCGAACGCGACGGCCGGTCGACGACAGCATCGCCGCATGGGCGCACGGCGCACCGGTGCGCGGAGCCGACGCGTCTTCGAGCCGAATCGGCGCAGGTGGCCGTGGGGAGCGGCGCGGCGGGCGGAAGTGGCGTCCTTCGCGCATGCCGGGCCTGAGGGACCACGCCACGCGAGTTACCCGGGGCGCCAACTAGGCTGAAGCGAGTGAACACGCACGCACGGCTCGTCCAGGACTACGAGGCCGGTATAGGTGTCACCGCCTCGCGCATCTCCCCCGCGCCCGATCCGGGTAGCAATCTCGCCGCGACATTACCGGTCTGGGCACTGGCCGCCGGTTCGATCGCGGCGCTGACCACGGCCGCGAACCGCATGCGGACCGCACGCGGTCTCCACCCGGTGGCGCATCGCCTCGATCCCGCCCGCATCACCGCGGCCTTCTCCAGCGAGCGTCTGTTACGCATCGGTGGCCGGATGCCGACACCGTTCGCCGATCTTTCCGGCTTCTTCCCCACCTTCGACGGCTGGGTTCGCACGCACGCCAACTATTCGCATCACCGGGCGCGACTGTTCGCCACGCTCGGCCTGCCCGACTCAGCGCCGGTCGACCTCGCCGTCGCCCAGATGGCCATGATCCGCGCCTCGGACCTGGAGGAGCAGGCCGCCGCGCACGGAGCCATCGCGGTGCGCGTCCGCACCGAGGAGGAATGGTCCGCGAGCCCGCAGGGACAGGCCGCGGCAGCGGGTCCGCTGGTCGCGATCACCGACCGCCCCGACCGCGGGGAGACCGGCTTACCGGCGGCCACCGCGCCTCTGCAACCCCTGCGAGGCGTGCGGGTGCTCGATCTGACCAGGGTGATCGCGGGACCGGTCGCGACGCGCGCGCTGGCGTTGCTCGGCGCCGAGGTGCTGCGCGTCGACCCGCCGCAGTTGCCCGAGATCTCCTGGCAATTCGCCGACACCTGCCAGGGCAAACGCTCGACGCTGGTGGACCTGCGCACCCACGGCATCGATGATCTGATCGCCGCCGCCGACGTGCTGATCACCGGATACCGGCCGGGCGCGCTGGAGCGGGCCGGAGTGCGAGCGGCCGCCCGTCCCGGATTGATCCACGGGCGGGTGTCCGCCTGGGGTGAAGCCGGTCCCTGGGGTGATCGTCGCGGTTTCGACAGCATCGTGCAGGCGGCGTCCGGCATCTCGATCGTCGAGGGCGCGCCCGCCGTGCCGGGGGCGCTGCCCGCGCAGGCACTCGACCACGCGTCGGGTTACCTGCTCGCCGCGGGCGTGATCGACGCCTTGGTCGCGCGCAGCGACGACGGCGTCGGACGGGACGTACGAGTGGCCTTGGCGCGCACGGCGTCCTGGCTGCTCGACGCGCCGGACCGCACACCGCGTCACCCTAAGCCCGCGATGCCGAGCGCGGCGCACGTGGTCCGGCACGGGCAGGTCGTCACCGCGCCGCCCGTGCTGGCCGAGTACCCGGATTACGCCTCGCCCGCGCCCGCCTACGGCGCGGACCATCCCGCGTGGCCGCTGCCGACGCACTGACCGTCCCGCCGGGAGGCCGCGGAGATCGTCCGCGGCCTCCCTCCGGGGAGCTGCCGAGCCGGCACTAGATCTCCACCCCCGCGAGCGCGGCGACCGCCTGCGCCAGGCGGTCTCCGTCGGGCAGGTTCGCCTCCGGAGCGATGGTCTGTAGCACGCCGAGCCCTTGGACGAGCACGAAGTACAGCTCGGCGATCGCCTCGGCCTGCGCTTCGTTCAGCTGCGGGTGCGCCTGCCGCAGCGCGTCGGCCATGTCCCGGTAGGCGCCGGGCAGGCTCTGCGCGAAGAACTCCTGCGACTCCGTCGAGCGCGCGACGCGCACCAGGTTCTCCAAGCTCGCCAGCATGCTGTCGCGGTTCTCGGTGAACACCGCGGGCATGCCGTTCCACATGGCTGCGAACGCCGCCAGGGGCGCCGAGCCGCTGCCCTCGCGAATCTTCGCCTCCATGTTGTCGCCGATCGCGGTGCCCAAAGCGTCGCTCAGCGCTTCGGTGATCAATTGGTCCTTGGAGCCGAAGTGGTAGCCGATCGCCGCCAGGCTCACACCGGCCGCCGAGGCGATGTCGCGGGCGGTCGCCCTGGCGACGCCTCGCTCGACGATGACTTTCCGTGCTCCCGCCAGCAGATCCTCGCGATTTCCCATACCCACAGGCTACAACGTCTTAGACAAACGTACTAGACGTATGTACTACCTACTGCGACCGCCGAGCAATCGGCACCTCGGCGCGGGCCCGGCATCCACGCTCGCTAGTCTCGTGCCGTGCGGCAGAAGATCATCCTGGACGTCGATACCGGCATCGACGACTCCCTGGCGCTGCTGTACCTGCTCGGCTCCCCCGAGGCCGAGATCGCCGGCATCGCCGCCACCGCGGGCAACGTTCCCGCGGCGCAGGTGGCGGCGAACAATCTCGCCTGGCTGGACGTCTGCCGCGCACCCGTGATCGAAGTGGCGCTCGGCGCCGCCGATCCCCTGGCGATCCCACTGCGCACCACCGAGGACACGCACGGGCCCCTGGGCATCGGATACGCCGAACTTCCCGCCTCGACTCGCCGTCTCTCGCCGCGATCGGCCGCGCTGATGTGGGCCGAGCTGGTGCGCGCCCATCCCGGCGAGATCGTCGGCCTCTGCACCGGGCCGCTGACCAATCTCGCCCTCGCGTTGCGGATCGAACCGGATCTGCCGCTGCTGCTGGATCGTCTGGTCATCATGGGCGGCGCGTTCAACCATCCGGGCAACACCACGCCCACCAACGAGTGGAATGTGCACGTCGACCCGGAGGCCGCCAAAGAGGTCTTCGACGCGTTCGCCGCGGCGCCGGCCGAGCGTAGGCCGATCGTCTGCCCGCTCGACATCACCGAGACGATCGAGATGCGACCCGAGCACCTGGTCCGTCTGGCCGAGCGGGCGAAAAGCTTTCCGGTGGAAGTCCTCTCGCCCGCCGACCCCCCCGAGGCCCGATCGGCCGCGAGCAATCCGATCGTCCGGCACGTCACCGATGCCGTGCGGTTCTACTTCGACTTCCATCACGGGTACGACCTGGGGTATCTGGCCCATATGCACGATCCGTTCGCGGCCGCGGTGGCGCTGGACCCGGCGCTGGCCCGCACCCGTCCGGCGACGGTGGACGTGGAGCTCGCGGGTACCCTCACCCGCGCGACCACGGTCGCCGACTGGGCGGGCATGTGGGGCCGGGAACCCAACGCCGACATCGTGATCGGCACCGACCCGGAGCTGTTCTTCGAACGACTGATCGCCCGGGTCGGCGACCTCGCGCTGACGGTGCACCCGCCGACGCCGCAGGAGGTCCGATGACCGCCGCCGACGACGCGACCTACCTGTCCGCCTTCCGCGCCGGGCTGGGCCTGCCCGGCATCATCGACGTGCACACCCATTTCATGCCCGATCAGGTGATGCGGAAGGTGTGGGCGTATTTCGACACGGTCGGGCCGCTGACCGGCCGCACCTGGCCGATCACCTACCGCGACGATGCCGAGGTCCGGTTGAAGACTCTGCGCGACTTCGGCGTGCGCGCGTTCACCGCGCTGGTGTACCCACACAAACCGGACATGGCGGCGTGGCTCAACGATTGGACCGCCGACTTCGCCGCCGGTACCCCGGATTGCCTGCACACCGCCACCTTCTTTCCCGAGCCGCAGGCGGCCGGTTATGTCGGCGACGCGGTCGAGCGCGGCGCGCGCGTCTTCAAAGCGCACGTCCAAGTCGGCGGCTACCACCCGGGCGACCCGCTGCTGGACCCGGTGTGGGGCCTGCTGGAGGACGCGCGCATCCCCATCGTCATCCATTGCGGTTCCGGCCCCGCGCCCGGAACCCACACCGGCCCGGAGCCGATCGCCGGTGTGCTGCGGCGCTTTCCGCGGCTGCGGCTGATCATCGCGCACATGGGCACGCCCGAGTATTCCGAATTCCTCGACCTCGCAGGCGATTACGCGGAAGTTCGGCTGGACACCACGATGGTGTGGACCGATTTCTCCGAGGCCGACGCTCCGTTCCCCGTGCACGAGCACGGCAGACTGCGCGCCTTCGCCGACCGCATCCTGTTCGGCAGCGACTTTCCCAATATCCCGCACTCCTACGGTCATTCGATCGAGGCGCTCGAACGGCTCGAACTCGGTGACGACTGGTTGCGTCAGGTCTGCTACCGCAACGCGGCGACGCTGTTCGGTATCGAGTGAACGGGCGCGCTCGGGTATCGGACGTGATTTCGAAGTCGGTTCTGCTCGGTATCCGTCTGCTGGCGTGGGTCGCGGCTCTGGCCGCCGTCGCCGGGATCGCCCTGCACTTCAACGGGTCGTCGTCTCGAATACTGGTTCTTGCGGCGTCGGGCGCGCCGTATCTGATGGGTTCTGCCGTCCTGGGTGCGGTCACCTTCGTCGCCATGGGGCACCGGATCGGCGCGGGAGTCGCGATCGTGGTCGTCGCCATCGCGACGTGGACGCAGGCGCCGCTGTATGTCGGCCACCCGGACGACAGTGGCGGGCACACCGTGACCGTGATGCAGGCCAATCTCCTGTTCGACGGAGCCGACCCCCGGGCGCTGGTCGATGAGGTGCGCGCACGGAACGTCGTCGTGCTCACCGTCGACGAGCTCACTCCCACGGCGGTCGAGGACCTCGGCCGGGCAGGTCTCGATCAGGTACTGCCGTACCGTTTTCTGTCGCCGGGAAGAACCGCGACCGGGACGGGAATCTGGAGCGGCCACCCCCTGTCGGAAACCGTGGAGTACGACGGCTTCGTGTTGAACCAGCTCTCGGCGACCGCGGAGATCCCGGGCGCAGGGCCGGTCACGGTGTACGCCTTCCACCCGGTACCGCCGGTGTACGGGACGCGCGTCTGGGCCGACGAATTGTCCCGGGTGCGCAACATTCTCGACCGCTCGCCCGCGAATCGACCGGCGATCGCCGGCGGCGACTTCAACGCGACCTACGATCACCGGCAGTTCCGTGCGATGCTCTCCGGCCGCTTCGGCGACGCCACCGAACAGGCGGGCGCCGGGCATTTGGTCACCTATCCGACCGACAAGCGCTGGCCGCCCCTCGTCGGCATCGACCACATTCTCGTCGCGGACGGTCGCGCGGTCGCTGTGGAGACCGTAGACCTCCCGGGAGCCGACCACCGCGCACTGGTGGCGCAGGTCCGCTTGCCCGGGAAGCAACGGTAAGCCACCCGGCGAGGTCGGCCGAATCCCGGGACCGTCGAGTGTCCGCCGCGCGAACGGTCGCGCAGGCCGAGGTGGCCTCCGCAGTTCCGCATCGACCCGGCTGCCATGCCGATGCCGCACGACGCGGCGTTCGCGCCTACGGCAGGTCAGCGTCCGTCGAACGCGCGCAGTAGTTCCTCGGCGGCGAGCGCGGCGGTCAGGGTGCCCTCGCGGACCTGTTTTTCCACCTGCGTCCGAATGGCTTTCACCTCCGGGTTGTCCGCGAGCCTGCGCAGCAACTGGTCGTGCACCATGGTCCAGGTCCAGTCGACCTGCTGGCGACGCCGCTTCTCGGCGAACTCACCGGCGTCGGTGAGCACGCGGCGGTGTTCGAGCACCGTGTCCCAGAACCGGTCCAGACCGACGCCTTCCAATCCGCTCATGGTCAGCACCGGCGGCCGCCACAGCGCGTCGTGCGGATGGATCAGGCGCAGCGCACCCGCGAGTTCCCGGGCGGCGGCCTTGGCCTCGACCTGATGTTTGCCGTCGGCCTTGTTCACCGCGACCAGATCGGCGAGTTCGAGTACACCCTTCTTGATGCCTTGTAGCTGATCGCCGGTCCTGGCCAGGGTCAGGAAGCAGAAGACGTCGACCATGTTCGCGACCGTGACCTCCGACTGCCCCACCCCGACGGTCTCGACCAGGATCACGTCGTAGCCCGCCGCCTCGAGCAGCGCGATGGTTTCCCGCGTCGCCTTGGCGACGCCGCCGAGCGTGCCCGCGGTGGGCGAAGGCCGGATGTAGGCGTCGCGTTCCACCGACAATCGCGCCATCCTGGTCTTGTCGCCGAGGATGGAGCCACCGGTCCGGGTCGAGGACGGGTCGACCGCGAGCACCGCGACCCGGTGGCCCTGCCCGATCAGGTACATGCCGAGCGCGTCGATGAAGGTCGACTTGCCGACGCCCGGAACGCCCGTGATGCCGACGCGGTTGGAGGGCGCGCCCCCGGCGCCCGCCTCCGGCGAAACCTTGAGCAGCAGTTGCTGCGCCAGCGCCCGGTGATCGGCCCTGGTGGACTCCACCAATGTGATCGCCCGCGCCAGGGCGGCCCGCTCGTTGGCGCGGACCGCCGCGGCGAGGGCGTCGACATCGATCGTGCGACGCGCGGCCGCCTTCGGGGTGGCGCGCGCCGCGGAACCGGCTTCGCTCATTCCGTCGCGGCGGAATCCGTGGCGCCGCTGCCGAGTTCGTGACCGAGTTCGGCGCCGAGCTTCTTCAGCAGGTCGATCGCCGCGTCCGCGATCACCGTGCCGGGCGGGAAGATCGCCGCGGCACCCGCCTGGTAGAGCTCCTCGAAGTCACCGGGCGGGATCACGCCGCCGACGATGACCATGATGTCGGGGCGTCCGACATCGGCCAGTGCCTGCCGCAGGGCGGGCACCAGCGTGAGGTGGCCCGCCGCCAGCGACGACACCCCGACGACGTGCACGTCGTTGTCGGCCGCCTGCTGCGCCACCTCTTCCGGAGTCTGGAACAGCGGGCCCACGTCGACGTCGAAGCCGAGGTCGGCGAAGGCCGTGGCGATCACCTTCTGTCCCCGGTCGTGACCGTCCTGGCCCATCTTCGCGACGAGGATCCGCGGCCTGCGGCCCTCGGCCTCGGCGAATTCCTCGACCAGCTCGCTCGCCTTGGTGATGTTGGTGACCTTTCCTGCCTCGTCGCGGTACACGCCGGAGAGCGTACGGATTTCGGCCTGGTGCCGTCCGTACACCTGCTCCAGCGCATCGGAGATCTCGCCGACAGTGGCCTTGGCCCTTGCCGCGTCGATCGCCAGCGCGAGCAGGTTATTCGCCATGCCGCCCTCGGAGGAGGCCGCGGCACGGGTCAATTCGGCCAGCGCCCGCCGCACGGCGTCGGGATCGCGCTCGGCCCGCAGCCGCCGCAGCTTCTCGATCTGCTCGGCGCGCACCCGCGAGTTCTCGACCTTGAGGACCTCGACCTGCTGGTCCTCTTCGACCTGGTACTTGTTGACGCCGATCACCGGCTGCTGGCCGGTGTCGATGCGCGCCTGGGTCCGCGCGGCGGCTTCCTCGATACGCAGCTTCGGGATGCCCTCGCCGATCGCCTGCGCCATGCCGCCGTGCGCCTCCACCTCCGCGATATGCGCGCGGGCGCGGTTGGCCAGCTGGTGGGTGAGCCACTCGACGTAGTACGAACCGCCCCACGGGTCGATCGGGCGGGTGGTGTTGGACTCCTGCTGGATCAGCAGCTGGGTGTTGCGGGCGATGCGGGCGGAGAAGTCCGTCGGCAGCGCCAGCGCCTCGTCGAGCGCGTTGGTGTGCAGCGACTGGGTGTGCCCCTGGGTGGCGGCCATCGCCTCGATGCAGGTGCGCGCGACGTTGTTGTAGGCGTCCTGCGCGGTGAGCGACCAGCCGGAGGTCTGCGAATGGGTACGCAGCGACAGCGATTTCGCGCTCTTCGGGTTGAACTTCGCGACCAGCTCGCTCCACAGCAGGCGCCCGGCGCGCAGCTTGGCGACCTCCATGAAGAAGTTCATGCCGATGGCCCAGAAGAACGACAGGCGCGGCGCGAACTTGTCGACTTCCATGCCCGCGTCGATGCCCGCGCGGATGTACTCGACACCGTCGGCGAGGGTGTAGGCCAGCTCCAGGTCGGCGGTCGCGCCCGCCTCCTGGATGTGGTAGCCGGAGATGGAGATCGAGTTGAACTTCGGCATCTTCGCGCTGGTGTAGGCGAAGATGTCGGAGATGATCCGCATCGAGGGCTTGGGCGGGTAGATGTAGGTGTTGCGGACCATGAACTCCTTCAGAATGTCGTTCTGAATGGTTCCGGCCAGCTGCTCGGGCGCGACGCCCTGCTCCTCGGCGGCGACGACGTACAGCGCCAGGATCGGCAGCACGGCGCCGTTCATCGTCATCGAGACGCTGACCTGGTCCAGCGGGATGTGGTCGAACAGCTGGCGCATGTCCAGGATCGAGTCGATCGCGACGCCCGCCATGCCGACGTCACCTTGCACGCGCGGGTGATCGGAGTCGTAGCCGCGGTGGGTCGCCAGATCGAAGGCGACCGACAGGCCTTTCTGGCCCGCCTGCAGATTGCGCCGGTAGAAGGCGTTCGAATCCGCGGCGGTGGAGAAGCCCGCGTACTGGCGGATGGTCCACGGCTGGTTGACGTACATCGTCGGGTACGGCCCGCGCACGAACGGCGCGACACCGGGCACGCTGTCGAGTGGATACCCTTCGGCGGCAACGGCGTCCCGGTCGGCCTTGGTGAACACCGGCGGCACATCGATGCCTTCGGGCGTCGACCACACCAGTTGCTCGGGTGCGTACCGGTTGGCCGCCGCTGCCGCGCGCACGTACTCGGTCACCTGCGCCGCGTCCACCGCGGCGGGCTCCGGCGCGCGCTCGGTCAGCGGCACATCGGCGAAACTGCCGATCACATGCTTGATCTCACGAGTAGTCATCAGGCTCCCACCTTCTCCAGCAGGCCGGACAGCGCGGCTACGGCGTCGATGCGCGCGGCGAGGAATCCGTCCGGGCGCCGCGCGCCGTCGAGGTCGGCGACGGCCTTCGCCGAACCCGCCAGCAGCACTGTTCCCACCCCGGCGGCACGCAATTGCTCCACCGCCGCACCGGCTTCGGATCCGTAGCGCGTATCCGACCCGCACAGGACCGCGATCGGCGCCCCGGCGTCGGTGGCCGCGGCGGCGATGCCGTCCACCGCGAGCGGTCCGGGGTTGATCGACTCGATGCCGCCGGAGGCCAGCAGGTTCGCGATGAAGGTGACCCGCACGTTGTGCTCCGCCACCGAACCGAGCGGCACCAGCAGCGCTTTCGGCCGCGCGCCGTGTTCGGCGAGGTAGGCGTCGGAGCGGTCGCGCAACTGCTCGAACGCCGCGCCGTAGCGAGCGACCCGGCCCGCCTGCCGCGCCGCCTCGGACAACGGCTGTTCGGCCAGGTTCGGGAATTCGTTCACGCCGGTGACGGCGGTCTTGCGGTGCGCGACATCGGCATCGCGGGCGTCCTTCGTCGCGGCGACGCGCTCGGCGAGCATGCCCGACTCCAGCGCGGCGAGGTAGCCACCGGCCGCCTCGATCTCCTGGAGGAACTCCCACGCCTTCGCCGCCAGCGCGGCGGTGAGGTCCTCGACGTACCAGGAGCCCGCACCCGGGTCGAGCACGTGGCCCAGATGCGATTCCTCGAGCAGCAGCAACTGGGTGTTGCGAGCCATCCGGTCGGCGAACGACTTCGAGACGCCCAGCTCACCGGGCGGCAGGGCGGAGTCGAACGGCAGCACGGTCACCGTGTCGGCCCCGCCGATGCCGGCGCCGAACGCGGCGAGGGTGGTGCGCAGCATGTTCACCCAGGGATCGCGCCGGCTCATCATGGCGGCCGAGGTGACCGCGTGTTGCGGCGCGCCGCCGAAATCCGGTGCGCCGCAGACCTGCGCGACCCGCGCCCAGAGCCGCCTGGCGGCACGGAGCTTCGCGATGGTGGCGAACTGATCGTCGGTGGCCGCGAACCGGAACTCCAACTGTTCCAGCCCGTCGGCGATGTCGACGCTCTCGGTCAGCGCCCGCAGATAGGCCAGGCCAGCGGCGACGGCCGCGCCCAGTTCCTGCGCGTCGGAGGCGCCCGCGTCGTGGAAGACGGTGCCGTCCACGGTGATCGCGCGAACCGTTTCCGGCCGTCCGGCGGCCCGTCCGGCCAGCGCGACGGCCTCGGCGAGACCGGTATCGGGAAGGTCGGCGAAGCGGCTGGTCAAGGGTGCTGCGCCGAAGCAGACGCGGATGTCATCGCGAGCGGGCGCGGCGTAGCCGTCGAGCACCGCGAACACCTGGTCCGCCGCGTCCGCGACGTCGCCGCCCGCGTCCAGCGTGAGGGGGGCCAATTCGAACAGCAGGCCGTTCAGCGCGGTCGGCAGCTCCGCCACCGGCACGCCACGCTCGCCCACGCCGAGCCAGATCGCGCTGATCCCGTTCTCCAGCGCGGCCAGGATCTCCCGGTTGGCCGCCGCGGCGTCGCGCTGGGCGAACTGCGCGCTGACGAACCAGCCGCGGTGTACATCCCGGGTGGCGTCGCGGCCGCGAACGAAGGGGAAAGTTCCCGGCAGGGGCTGCTCGGGCAACTCGTCGCGCCGGGTGTAGAGCGGGGCGACGGTCAGCCCGTCGTAGGTGGTCTCGTCGAGCAGCCGCTCGGGCTCCTCGGGAAGTTCGCCGACATCGACGCGGCGAGCCTTGGCCAGCACCCCGGCAACGCCCTTGCGCCACGCGGCGTATTCGGGCACCGGATCGGCCCCGGAATCTGAAGCAATCGGCATAGCTTGCTGTTCCTCTTCCTCAACACGGGCGCACCGGCAGTGTGCGCCCGATACCCTCACATTCGCCCAGCTCAGCGACTACTTCGGTTAACGGGCATTCGTCCCGCTCCTCTGATGCTAGCGGGCGGATTCCCAGCCGGTTGATCCTGCCCGCCACTACCAACCGGTAACCTGTCGCGGATGACCAGGCTGCTCCGGGACCCGCGTATCTTCGCGCTGATCGTCGGCGCGGTGGCGTTGTTCGGCGCGGCCCTGCTGGTTCCGCTGCCGTCGCCCCGTCAGGTGCAGGACTGGGCGACGTCCGTCGGCCCCGTCTTTCCGCTGCTGTTCTTCCTGGTCCACGCCCTGGTGACGGTGGCGCCGATTCCACGCACCGTCTTCACCGTGAGCGCCGGACTGCTGTTCGGCCCGCTGCTGGGCATCACGCTGGCGGTGGGGGCGACGACCGTCAGCGCGGTACTGGCGATCCTGCTCGTGCGCGCGCTCGATCGCGATCAGGTGGCCGCCCGGCTCACCCACCCCGCGGTGCGCGCGATCGATGAACGTCTCGCACGCCGGGGCTGGCTGGCGGTGGGCTCGCTGCGGCTCATCGCGGCCGTGCCGTTCTCGGTGATCAACTATTGCTGCGGGTTGTCGTCGATCCGGTTCTGGCCCTACCTGATCGCCACGGTGCTCGGCGTACTGCCCGGCACCATCGGGACCGTCATCCTCGGTGACGCGCTCACCGGGACGACCCATCCGGCGATGCTGGCGCTGTCCGGCGTCTGCCTCGCCGTCGGCCTGGGCGGTTTGGTCGTCGACGCGCGATGGAAGACAGAGTCACCTGCGCAGCCCCCCGCCGCCGAGCCCGTCCCGGCCGTCGACTAGGCCCGCGCTCAGTCCGCCGCCAATTCCACCGGGACCGCGATCACGTCCACCATGGCCCCGTTGCGCAGCACGGTGACGGGCAGTTGCACACCGATCGCCTCGGCGAACAGCTGTCGCTGGATGCCCTGGGCGTCACGCACTTCCGACCGTGCCACGCTCAGCACCAGATCACCGCGGCGCAGCCCGGCCTGTTCGGCGGGGCCGCCGCGGACCACCTCGACGATGCGCACTCCGGCGGCCTGGCCGGTGCGCGCGGCGACCGGCTCGGGCAGCGGCGCGGGCACGCCGACCAAGCCGAGGTAGGCGCGCCGGACGCGTCCCTCGGCGTGCAGCGTGCCGATGATCCGGCGCGTCGTCGCGTTGATCGGGATGGCCAGACCGAGTCCGATCCCCGCGACCGCGGTATTGATGCCGACCACCCGGCCTGCCGAATCCGACAGGGCGCCACCGGAATTGCCGGGGTTCAGCGCGGCGTCGGTCTGGATCACGTCCTCGATCACCCGGCCGGCACGGCGAGACGCCACCGGAACCGCGCGCCCGAGCGCGCTCACCACGCCCGCCGTCACCGAACCCGCCAGGCCGAGCGGGCTGCCGACCGCCACCACCAGCTGACCGACCACCAATCGGTCGGCGTCCGCGAGCGGCACCGCGCCCGGCGCGCCATCGCGAGCGCGCAGCACGGCCAGATCCGACAGCGGATCCACCCCGACCACTTCGAACCGGGATTCCACTCCGTCGGCGAAGACCACCTCTCCCCCGCTCGCCACGCCGACGACGTGCGCATTCGTCAGCAGGAATCCGTCGTCGGTGAA
Source organism: Nocardia sp. NPDC041819 (assembly GCF_055590505.1). NCBI lineage: Bacteria > Bacillati > Actinomycetota > Actinomycetes > Mycobacteriales > Nocardiaceae > Nocardia > Nocardia sp. NPDC041819. Next base: position 196,125 of record NZ_JBVJAP010000010.1, read on the forward strand.
GACCACCGCCGACCCGCTCCCCCGCCTGGTCCGCACACTGGCCACGTGCGGGGTCACCGACGCCGCCACCGCGATCACGGTGCGGGAGTAGGCATCCATCGCGGCGTTGTCCACGCCGACCACCACCCTGTTTGCCGGAACTGCACTCCTGACGTCCAGGATGCCCCCGTGGCGTGGACGACGCACCGTGTTCGCCGCAGGCGCAAACCGGACGGCGGCCTGCCGGGCGTGTCGCGGAATGCGCCGCGGCCCGCGAGCTACGCCGAGGGCACCCGGTCGAGGAAGCCGTGCACATTCGTGATCCGGCCGTCGGCGCCGAGGGTGATCACGTCCGAGCCCGCGACCGGGGCGCTGCCATCGGCCGCCGAGACCAGCTCCCAGGAGAACCGGGCGATGTCGTGGTGGCCGTCGACCTCGCCCACACGGCGGAACTCGAAGCCGGGGAACTGCGCCTGCGCTCCTCCGATGGCCGCCGCCAGCTGGGCGTGCCCGCTCACCTCCGCGAGCGGATCGGTGTATCCGCCGTCCTCGGCCCAAGCGGCCGCGACCGCCGCGGCCCTGGCTTCCTCGTCGGTGGCATTCCACGCGGCGAAGTACCGATCGACCGCTTCGTCGTAGCGCGACATGATGAATCCTCCTGTGCGGTAATGGTTTACAGTCGCCGATCCGGGTTTCTCCGATCGGCTGACCCCAACCTTGCCGTGCCGCGCGCCTCGCGTCGATTACGCGCGAGGTAATGATCGCCGGAAACGAAGCGGTCGCCACGCGGGCGGGGATTCAGCGCAGTAGGCCCTTCTTCCTCAGGTACGCCAAGGGGATCACCGCGGCCATCAGCGCCAGCAGTGCGGTGACCAAAAAACCCAACTGCCAGGAGATTTCGGAGATGCCGGTGAGATCCATGGCGTAGCAGCCCGCGATCAGCGTGGGCGGCAGGAAAGCCGCGGTGGCGACGGTGAACGCCCGGACGACCTCGTTCTGACGCGCGCCCAGCCAGGTCGTCACAGACTGCTGGAGGTAGCGGGCCTTGTCGGATTCGACGCGCGCGTGCTCCTTCACCCCGTCGATGTCGGCGAGTAGGAGGCCGATGGAATCGTTCAGCTTCCCGTGGCCGGAGCCGGCGTCGGCCATCAGGTGGCGGGCGGCGCGGGCCAGTTGCAGCTGGGTCTCGCGGGTGCGCGCGACGATGCGCGCGGTGGCGTCCAGCCGTGAGATGGCCTCGCGGAGGTCAGCGATGTCGGTGCCGCTTCGATCACGGCGTTCGAGTGCCTCCTCGATCTCCTCGCGCATCGCCTCCAGCTCGTCACCGGCGTGGTGGAGCACCCGCTCCGACGCCTCGTTCAGTGCCCACAGCAGCGCGTACATCACCCCGTGCGCGGATCCGGCGAGTTCCGGGCTGCGGCGCATTTTCGCGACCGCCTTGTCGAAGGGGACGAAATGCTCGGACGGCTGGAGCGTCACGAGGAATTCACCGCCCAAGGCGAAGACCATCGTCGCGTGTTCGATCGTCTCGCCGCGCTGGTAGCAGGCGACCACCGGGAAATAGAGGAAGTTGTCGGATTCCCAGACCTGCCTGCCGGCGACGGTGAAGTCGATCCCCAGCCGTTCCCGGAGTACGGCAGCGGTGTCGGCGTCGTCGGCGGCGAGTGGAATCCAGTGCTGCTGGAGCACTTCGGTGTCGAAGTGGTCGGCGGTCACGGCGCTGAGAAAGGTCGTCATCGACTATCGCTGCCCGGGGAAGGAGCGCAGGAGCGAGGCCGCCTGCTGGGGACGCTCCGGTTTCCGTGTCCGAGGCGATGTTTCGGCTTTCTCGAGCAATGTGGCCATAGCGGGGACTCCAATACTTACTATCGTGCGGGGCTGGCACGCCCCTCCGGGACAGAGGACGCGCGCACGGGGCGGGCAGCGTCGAGCCACGACGAACCCGCCGCGCCGTGGTCGAAGGACGACCGCATCGGCCGGACGCGCACGCCGTTACGCGTCGAAGAGCTGACGAAGGTGGAATTCGATGCCGCGTCGGACGATCGGGGCGCCGTTGCCCGGCCGCCGATCGCGTACAGATCAACGACGCGGCGGCGCAACCCGTTTCTCGAGGGCGGCCCGGCTGTAGACGTCGATACTGTCAACCGGCATCTGCCGCTCACCTCGCTTCGTTGGTCGACCGGCGCACGAATTGCGCCATCCATCATTAGAAACCCGCCGATCGAGGTACGTCAATCAGTTGCGCAAGTATTCGACAACGCGCCACCCGGTGGAAATGCAACGGCCCGGATAACGTCCAGGACAGCGGTTTTCGGTCCTGCGGCGCACCGGCCGGTCGGTGGCGACCGTGCGGTTGCACAGCCGGACACGCGTCGCGGATGACCTTGTCCCACCGCACGCAACACCACAAGTCACCACGCAGGTACATCCCGGCCGGCACCAACGTCCGTTCTTCGGAGGCCGTGCCCGACGCCGCGCCCGTGACGACGCCATCCTCGACTCGAACCGCACGGCATCACCGGACAGTCGGCACCGAAAGGGGCGCACCCCTACCGGTTCTCGGGCCCTAGTGGTTCCGGTAGTAGTCGGCCAGGGCGTCGAATGCGGCTTTGGGCTCCCACGGGAGATCCGGGTAGGTATCGCCGCGGCGGTCCTCGAAGACTTTGACCACGCCGTAGCTGGCCAGGTCCAAGTCGTCGCGCGGGTCGCCGTCCGGGCGGTGCACGTGGTCGTAGAGCGCGAGGACGAACACGAACGCGCTGTCGACGCCCTCGGCGTCGAAGACCTCCAGCAGCTCGCGCAGATATTTCGCCTGCCCGGCCTCGTCGCGGGCGTACTCCCCGTTCAATCGGATCGGTCCGCGAATGTCGTCGTATTCGACGATCTCGAGCCCGTGCGCGCCGAGATCGCCCGCGCCCGCGAAGGTCGACGCACCGAACTCGGTGATCGCGAGCGGCTTTCCCGACGCGACGAGCGTGCGGACGCCGTCGCCGAATCGGTCGGCGACCTCGGCCGTGCGATACAGGTCCACCGACACGATGTCGAAAGCGGTCCAGTCCACGCGCTCCAGCGGGATGGACGCGTAGGTGATCCGGCCACCGAAGCGCGCCCGGACAACAGCTACGGCCTTGTCGAGGAAGTCGTTCACACGCCTGCTTGCCTCGACGACCCGCTCTCCCAGGTCATGTGGCCGGCTGGTCAGCGAGTGCACGCGCTCGTCGAGGCTGTCGCCGGGGAGGAACCCCTTGTGCATCAAGCTCAGTTCGGCGCCGGTCACGAACACCACTTCGGCGCCCTGCCGTCGAATCCGCTCCGCTCGCTCGGCGCAGTCCGCGAACAGGGTGAGCATCTCCTCGATTGTCGATTCGAGAGGGTACGGCGAGAACCATATTTCGAGACCCAGCTCGGCCGCACATGCCGCGGCGAGTTCCAGCCGCGCGGGATCGCCTCCGATGATCCGCACCGCGTTGCAGTGCAGATCGTCGCGAATGATACGCAGTTCGCGTGCCACGATTTCCGGGTCGAAATGCCGGCGGGAGATTCGCCCGTCGCGGATGAAGCCGGTCTCGTAGCTGATGCCCTTGGCGCGCACAGGCACCGTCCTTTCATCATCAAATAGAGTACATCAAGTACCTTAAAGAAGTTGAGCGGGCCGGGCAAGCCCGGTGCCGGAACGTAGGATCGGCACCGACTGCGAAAAGGAGGCATGGTGGACGATGCGGCGCGGCAGCCGGGCGCCGGACAGACGCGCAGGCGCGGACCCGCCCTCGAAGAGGCGATTCTGCGGGCCGCGGTGGACGAACTCGTCGAATCCGGTTACGCCGCACTGACCATGGACAAGGTCGCCGCCCGCGCCGGGACCAACAAGAACGCCATCTACCGGCGCTGGCCGAACCGCCTCGCCCTCGGCATCGCCGCCTACCGGCAGCTGGCCAGGACGACGCCTCCACCCGATACCGGAAACCTGCGCGAAGACGCGCTCGAGCTGCTGCGCCGGGTCAACCGCCACTGGAGTTCGCCCTCGGGCGCGATCCTGCGCGAGCTCATCGCCGCCTCCGGCGGCGCGTCGGAACTCCTCGCACAGCTGCCGGACCAGTCCGGCGATGCCGCCGCGGCCCCTTGGCTCACCTTGCTGGGCCGCGCGGTGGCCCGGGGAGAAGCCGCCCCCGAAGCGCTGCACCCCCGGGTCGCCACCGTGGCCCTGGTTCTGCTCCGCAACGAATTCGTCGTGCGCGGAGCCCCGACCGCACCCGATGACGTTCTGGTCGACATCGTCGACGAGGTCTACTTGCCGCTGATCCGGCGGCGCGATCCGGCCGCACCGGCGGACGCCACTCGTCCACCAGCGCGTTGCTGAAGTGGACGCCCGTCCAGCTCGAGTACTCGGCATCGGGCCGGTTCGGCGCGACGAACGGCCGTGCCGCGGTTTCCGCGCAGCTGACGGGCAGGTTCGCCGTTCACGCAGGACAGCGAACCGATGAGTAGCTTTTCGCCCACTTCCGGCACCCCGCCGCGGGCGCACCCACCGAACCCGCCAGTAGGGTTGACCACGACGTTGCCAGGCCTAATGCTCTTGTTTGGCCGAACAGCTCGAAACCGGACATTCGAACGATCCTCATCGTCGTTGCGCCGAGTTGTGGCGGCCACGACGCCGGTGCGGACCTGCTCCGGTGTGCAGAACTCGAGGGGAGATCGCGTGACCTACCGCCTGACCGATATCGATTGCGTGAGTGCGCGGGGGCACTCCGCGCTAGGGGGCACCCTCGCGATACAGGCGGTCTGGCGTTACGACCGTCCGGTCGACATGGCGGCGCTGGAGCGTTTCCACGAGGCACTGCGGCACGGCGGGCTGGGGAGAGCGGTCGCGCCCGCGATGATCCCGGCCGCCGGGGACCGGTGGACCACCCGCACCGAGTTCAGCCCGCTCGAGGTCACGGAAGCGCCCATCCCTCCGGGCGATCTGGAAGCCTGGATCGCCGAGCAGGGGCATGCCGAGTTGCGCACCTTCGGCGGACCCGCATGGCGGCTGGCGGCGACCCACCTCGACAACGGGGGAAGTGCGGTGTCGCTGCTGGTTTCGCACACCCTCGCGGACGGCCAGGCGTTCTGCGCGGCGGTCACGGACGCGGTCGCGGACAAGCGACTCGATCTGGCGTACCGCAGCGACGAATTCGGTCGGATGCGTCTGCTGGCCGGGGATCTTCGCGATGCCGCGCGGCGCGCCCGGTCGTTGCCGTCGGCTGCCATTCTGGCGTTGCGGTTGGCCGTGACCGGACGGGGCGGCAAGACCGGACCTACCGACGAGGACGCGCGGCACTTCCGTCTGCCGACGGTCACCGCGACGGTCCCGGCGCAGCTCTGGCATGCGGCGGCGCGCGGCCGGGGCGGCACCGGCACCACCTTGGCGGTGGCGATGATGGCGTCCATCGCCACCGCGATCGGCCGCACCGACGACGAGGGCCGGGTTCGCATGATGATGCCGGTCAGCACCCGCACCGCCGACGATCTTCGCACGAACGCGCTGACCTCCATCGCCTTCGAGGTGGATACCCGCGACGGCGAACCGGCCGACCTCGCCCCGCTGCGCGCGGTGATGAAGGAACAGCTCAGCGCGGCCACGGCCGGCGGACCGGATGTCCCCCCGCTGGTCCCGGTCGCGGTGGCGCTGCCGCGCGGACGCTACGCGGTGCTGGCGCGGCAGGCCGCCACCGACGCCATCTCGACGGTGTGTTCCAGCCTCGGCAAGCTCGACTCCGAGATCCTCCGCATCGACGGCCGTCCGGCCTCGGCGATGATGCTCGGCCTGGTCAATCAGAGCCTGAACTCGCGGACCGTGGTGACCGAACGCGGCGGCAATCTGTACGTCGCGCTGGTCGAAACCGGGGAAGTGATCACGCTGCGTGTCATGGGTTTCCACCCGCCGACGCTCCTGGACGCCGAGCAGCTCACCGAGCTGGTGCGGGCCGCGCTCGCCGAGTACGAGCTCTCGGCGACCTTCTGGTAGCGGCGGAAGGGTAGCCTGCCGGCCCAGCGGCGCCATGCGGTCGCTTGTCACCGTGATGTGGCACGATCTGGTGAGTGACCAGCAGACCCGCCGCGACGCAGCACCTGCACGACCTCGCGCGGCTGCGCCGCGTTCGCGACCGCATCGACCGGGAGTACGCGCAGCCGCTGGACGTGGAGGCGCTCGCGCGCGACGCGCACATATCGGCCGGGCACCTCAGCCGCCAGTTCCGGCTCGCCTACGGCGAGTCGCCGTACGCCTATCTGATGACGCGGCGCATCGAACGCGCGATGTCGCTGCTGCGCCGGGGCGATCTCAGCGTCACCGAGGTCTGTTTCGCGGTCGGCTGCTCGTCGCTGGGCACGTTCAGCACGCGCTTCACCGAGCTGGTCGGCGTGCCGCCCAGCGTCTACCGGCGCGACGCCGCGCGCACAACGGCGGGAATCCCGTCGTGTGTGGCGAAACAGGTGACCAGACCGATCAGGAATCGAGAAGCGCCGGTTACCGAGCCGCAATTAGCCTGACTGCCATGGACATCACCATTCACGCGAGCTTCCTGCCGCACGACGATCCGGACGCGGCCCTCGCCTTCTACCGTGACCTCCTCGGCTTCGAGGTGCGCAACGACGTCGGATACGAAGGGATGCGCTGGCTCACGGTCGGCCCCGTCGACCAGCCGGGCACGTCCATCGTTCTGCACCCCCCGGGCGCCGACCCGGGCATCACCGATGACGAGCGCCGCACCATCACGGAAATGATGGCCAAGGGCACCTATGGCGGCATCCTCCTGGCTACCAAAGATCTCGACGGCGCTTTCGAGCGGCTGGTGGCCGGGGACGCGGAGATCGTCCAGGAGCCGACCGAGCAGCCGTACGGGGTCCGCGACTGCGCCGTCCGCGATCCCGCGGGCAACCTGATCCGCATCCAGCAACTGCGCTGAGCCACCCGGCGCGCGGCCGCGCCCCGAGCGATGGCCACCGGTCACACCGAGCAGCGTCACCGTGACGAAGACGTCCGCGTGCCCGCGACTCGGTGGGCGGTGGGTCGGCTTCGGAGCCGCTGCCCGCGACAGCCTGCTCACGACCGGTCCGCCGCAGGAAACGGCCGCGACCCGCCGCTGGTCCGACGTCTCGGACCGGGCGCATCGAACAAACACTCAGACGGATCGGTCCAGCTGGTTGAATCGAGCCAGGCGACGCCGACCCCGGGCCGCGCAGGCGGCCCCGCCCGACAATAGGGAGACATGATGAGCACGGCCACGACGACGGACAGGCGGTCGCCCGCGCCGCACGCTGCCGACAGCCACGATCTGATCCGCGTGCACGGCGCGCGCGAGAACAACCTGAAGGATGTCAGCATCGAGATCCCGAAGCGGCGGCTGACGGTGTTCACCGGCGTCTCCGGCTCGGGCAAGAGCTCCCTGGTGTTCAGCACCATCGCCGCGGAGTCGCAGCGGCTGATCAACGAGACCTACAGCGCCTTCGTCCAGGGCTTCATGCCGACGCTGGCCCGGCCCGATGTCGACGTGCTCGAAGGGCTGACCACCGCGATCATCGTCGACCAGCAACGCATGGGTTCGGACCCGCGCTCCACGGTCGGCACCGCCACCGATGCCAACGCCATGCTGCGCATCCTCTTCAGCAGGCTCGGGAAGCCGCACATCGGCTCGCCGCAGGCGTACTCCTTCAATGTCGCCTCGATCAGCGGAGCGGGTGCGGTCACGACCGAGCGCGCCGGAAAGACCGTGAAGGAGCGCCGCAGCTTCAGCATCACCGGCGGCATGTGCCCACGGTGCGAAGGCAGGGGCTCGGTGTCCGATATCGACCTCACGCAGCTCTACGACGATTCCAAGTCGCTCACCGAGGGCGCGTTCACCATTCCCGGCTGGAAGTCGGACAGCTTCTGGACGGTGCGGGTCTACGCGGAGTCGGGCTTCGTCGACCCGAACAAGCCGATCCGCAAGTACACCAAGAAGGAGATGCAGGACTTCCTGTACAAAGAGCCGACCAAGGTGAAGGTCGAGGGCGTCAACCTCACCTACGAGGGGCTGATCCCGAAGATCCAGAAAACGTTCCTGGCCAAGGATCGGGAGGCGATGCAGCCGCACATCCGCGCCTTCGTGGACCGGGCGGTCACCTTCACCACCTGCCCCGAGTGCGACGGCACGCGGCTGAGCGAGGCGGCTCGATCATCGAAGATCAAGAGAATCAGCATCGCGGACGCCTGCGCGATGCAGATCAGCGACCTGGCCGAATGGGTCGGCGGCCTGGACGAGCCGTCGGTGGCGCCGCTGCTGGCGGCGCTGCGGCACACCCTCGACTCGTTCGTGGAGATCGGGCTGGGCTACCTCTCGCTCGACCGGCCCTCGGGCACGCTGTCGGGCGGTGAGGCTCAGCGCACCAAGATGATTCGCCACCTCGGCTCCTCGCTCACCGACGTGACCTACGTCTTCGACGAGCCGACCATCGGCCTGCACCCCCACGACATCCAGCGGATGAACGATCTACTGCTGCGGCTGCGGGACAAGGGCAACACGGTGCTCGTCGTGGAGCACAAGCCGGAGACGATCACGATCGCCGATCACGTCGTCGACCTCGGCCCCGGCGCCGGCGCGGCGGGCGGCGCCGTCTGCTTCGAGGGCAGCATCGAAGGGCTGCGGGCCAGCGGAACGGTCACCGGCCGCCATTTCGACGACCGGTCTTCGCTCAAGGAGACGGTGCGCAAACCCACGGGCGCGCTGGAGATCCGCGGCGCGAAGGCGAACAACCTGCGTGACGTCGACGTCGACATTCCGCTCGGAGTTCTGGTCGCCGTCACCGGTGTGGCCGGGTCCGGCAAGAGCTCGCTGCTGCACGGGTCCATTCCCACGGGCGAGGGCGTGGTGTCGGTGGACCAGGCGCCCATCCGTGGCTCGCGGCGCAGCAACCCGGCGACCTACACCGGACTGCTCGACCCGATCCGCAAGGCGTTCGCGAAGGCCAACGGCGTGAAGCCGGCGCTGTTCAGCGCCAACTCCGAGGGAGCCTGCCCCACCTGCAACGGGGCGGGCGTCGTCTACACCGACCTGGCGATGATGGCCGGTGTCGCCATTCCCTGCGAGGAGTGCGAGGGCAAGCGGTATCAGGCATCGGTGCTGGAATATCACCTCGGCGGCCGCGACATCAGCGAGGTGCTCGCGATGTCGGTGCTCGAGGCCCAGGAGTTCTTCGGCGACGGTGCGGCGCGCACGCCGGCCGCGCATGCCATCCTCGGCAGGCTCGCCGACGTCGGACTGGGCTACCTCAGCCTCGGCCAGCCGCTCACCACGCTGTCCGGCGGCGAGCGGCAGCGGCTGAAGCTGGCCACCCACATGGCCGACAAGGGCGGCGTCTACATCCTCGACGAGCCGACCACCGGCCTGCACCTCGCCGATGTCGAGCAGCTGCTGAGCCTGCTCGACCGGCTCGTCGACTCCGGCAAGTCGGTCATCGTCATCGAACATCACCAGGCGGTCATGGCGCATGCCGACTGGATCGTCGACCTCGGCCCCGGTGCCGGACACGACGGCGGCCGGGTCGTCTTCGAGGGCACTCCCGCCGACCTCGTCGCCGCCCGCTCCACCCTGACCGGCAAGCACCTCGCGGACTACATCGGCGCCTGATCGAGGCCCTCGTGGCCACCGAGCGATTCGGTGGCCACCGGCTGCCTGCGCTGCGACGATTGCCGCCTAGCGGAGGTGGTCCGACATCGCGGCGGCTCCGGCATCGCCGTTCACCACGGCCGTCAACTCGCCGAACGACTCCCGTACCAGGCGTGGCAGTTCTTTCGTGTTCGCGTCGTCGTGCCAGCGCCGGAACGCCACCCGGAATACGGCGATGCCGGTCTCCCCGGCCAGGTTCGCCGCGGACTCGGCGACGCCGCGCTCACACAGCGCGCCCGTTATCGCCGCCGCCAACGAGGCGAGCTTGATGAGTTCGCGCTCGCGCAGCTCCGCATTCGCGTCGATGACGGCTTGCCGCTGCCGGGAGAACTCCCGCCGCTCCTGTAACACCGCACCGATGGCTTCCACGGCCGCCGCGGTCGCTTGGATCGGCGCGGCCGACTCCGGCGATTCCGCGACGGCGCGAATCAACACATCGTGCAGCGCCGTTCCACCAGGGAACAACACCTCCCGCTTGTCGGCGAAGTGCCGAAAGAACGTGCGCTCGGTCAGTCCGGCCCGCTTGGCGATCTCGGCCACGGTGGTCTGCTCGAACCCCCGTTCGGTGTAGAGCTCGAGCGCCGCGGACTCCAGTCTGCCGCGCCCGTTCGGCTCCCATCTACCCATGTCCGAATTCTAGGTCATGACAGTTACTGACATCGTTGCTACGCTGATGTCAGCGACTGACATCAGTCGGTCGGCATCCGCACAAAGGACTTCTCATGCGCGTTTTTGTCACCGGAGCCTCCGGGTGGATCGGCTCTGCCGTGGTCCCCGAACTGATCGCCGCAGGTCATCAGGTCCTCGGACTCGCACGCTCCGACCCCTCGGCCGCCGCGCTCGCCGCCGCCGGAGCGCAGGTGCGGCGTGGCTCGCTCGATGACCTCGAGGTGCTGCGCAACGCCGCGGCCGATTCCGACGGCGTAATCCATCTGGCCTTCAAACACGACATCGCGTTCTCCGGCGACTTCGCGGGCGCAGCCGTAGCGGATCGCCGTGCGGTGGAGACGATCGCCGCGGCGCTCGACGGTTCGGATCGACCGTTCGCCATCGCCTCCGGCGTCATCGGGCAGGCCGCCGGCCCTGTACTGACCGAGGAGGACGGATTCGGCCCGGAGCCGGGGACGACACCCGAGGGCCCGATGCTCCGGCTCGCCACCGCGGAATCGACGCTCGCGCTCGCCGACCGCGGGATCCGTTCCAGCGTAGTGCGATTCTCCCCGACGGTGTACGGCGAAGGCGACAGCGGGTTCTTGGCGCGGCTGGTCACCATCGCCCGCGAAACGGGCGTGGCCGGGTACATCGGCGATGGGTCCAATCGGTGGCCCGCGGTACACCGGCTCGACGCGGCCAGACTGACGCGGCTGGCACTGGAACATGCCCCGGCGAGATCGATCCTGCACGCCGTGGCCGATGAGGGCGTCGCGACGCGAGACATCGCCGCGGCGATCGGGCGCAACCTCGGCGTGCCGGTCGCCTCGGTCTCACCCCAGGATGCGGGCGCGCACTTCGGCTGGCTGGCCGCTTTCTACGCTATGGACCGCCCCACCTCGAGCGCGCTGACCCGGCAGCGGCTCGGATGGCAGCCGACCCAGCCCGGGCTCATCGATGACCTCGACAAAGGCCACTACTTCCAGTAGCCGTAGTACCGCGACGGCGACCACGCCACTGAGCCGAGGCCGAGTGTGCGCACGGTCAGGGCGAGGACGCCGTCACGGTGGCGCTGCCGGGAGTTTCCAGTCGGCGATCTCCGGGCACCCGGCTTGCGAAGGTCGCTGGGTCGAGCTCACGCCGATCCTCGGCACGGTGCTTGCCCTTGGCCGAAGCGGCGGCGGCCCATCGGACGTTCGAAACCCGTATGCGGTCGGAAAGCCGAGTCTCACTAGGTGATCCGCGCGACGGCGCATGCCCCCACACCGCCGAGGTCACCTTCACCGGTTGAAGTGCGCCGGTAAAGGCGTTGTCGTGATCCTCGCGCCGCCGCGAGAAGCTCGGGTTCCCCCGGAAACGTCAGTTCCAGTTGTCGATCTTGACGTCGTAGGGCTCCGGCGCGCCTTTCCCGGTTTCGATCAGCGACTTCAGACTCAGCAGAAAGACCGCCCACTTGGTGCTGCAGTGGTGCATGAATTCCACCGGTTCCTTCCAGCCCTGATGTTTGAACAGAACGATGGCGTAGTCGTCGGCCTGAGCGAGATCCCAGTGCAGCTGCGTGCCGACCCAGTCCTCGGGTCCATCGATCACTTCCCACCGCACGCGCTTGCCCGGATCGAGCTCGGCGACCCTCATGTCGAATCCACCGGCGCCGAACCGGAATTCGAGCACACCACCGACGTCACTGCCTTTGCCGCTGGTGTCGGTCGTCCACCAGCCTGCCAGCCCTTCGGTGGTGGTCAAGGCCGCGTAGACGTCGGCCACCGCGGATTTGATTCCGACCCTGTGCAGGATGTCCACCATTTCGTCACTTCTTTCCGATGTCGATTGCCGTTGATTTCCATGAATTCACCGCTGGTCTTGCCCGCGCTGAATCGCCTCGGCGATCCGCTTGATACGACGCAGCCTGGCGTCCCACGCCGCCCCCACCGAGGACAACTGCGCGACCGCGCGGGCGAGCTGCGCCTCGTCCACCCGGTACCGCCGCTCCCGCCCGGCGGGTGTGGCGTGCACCAAACCGACGCGGTCGAGCACGCCGAGATGCTTCGCGACCGCCTGCCGCGTGACGGGCAGTTGCTCACTGAGACTGGTGGCGGTGCCGCCGCCCTCCGCGAGCAGCAGGTCGAGCATCCGCCGACGAGTCGGATCTCCGACCGCGGACCACAGGTCGTCGTCGACGGCGGCGGTCACCGGGTGGAAACCAGCCGGGCGATGTACTCCCCCAGCCGCGGAATGTAGGTGTCCCAGCCCACGGTGTGCTCGCGATACTGCTCCGCCGACTTCGCGGCCTCCCAACCCATCTCCCGGAATCCGGTCTCGATCAGCCGGATCGTGGTACCCGCGCCCGACGGAACGAGCTCGAAGGTGACCAGCAGCGACCCGGCGGAGTCGTCGACCTCGCGGTCGGGGTAGCACCAGCGGAACGAGAACACCCGAGGCGGCTCAGCGTTCACCACGGTGATCGGGGCGACTTGGGCCCGGTCACCCCAGACGAGTTCACCGACCGCGCCGGACGCCACCTCGAATTCGGCATCGTCGGTCCACCACTGCGAGATGTGCTCCGGGCTGCTGACCACCTCGAAGACCACCTCGGGCGAGGCGTCGACGTAGATCTCCCGTTCGATGCTGCCGTACTCCATACTTGCCACCCTCTCGTCATGCGCAACATTTGGTTGCACATGACGCTAACCCGCCCGCGACTCTCGCGCAACCATTGGTTGCATATGGCTCACCAGTGGACGCTTGAATGCGACATCTGCGACATTTATAGTAATTTCGTCGCACAAACGAGAGGGTTCGACGATGACCGCACACCTGGAGACCGCCCACGACGACAGCACGGGAGAAGACCCGCGGCTCGGCCCCGGCACACTGCTGTGGCGTTATCTGGGTGACCTGCGGCTGTTTCTGGTCGCCGCCCCGTACGGCATGCTGGAGCTGATGCATCCTGCGGTCGGCGCGGGCGTCACCGGGCACTCCGACTTCTTCGGCGACCCGTGGGATCGGGTCCTGCGCTCGATTCCGGAGATCATCGGCACCGTCTACGACCCGGTCGAACGCGGCACCGGAACCCGGGTCCGCGACTATCACCGCCACATCCGGGGCACCGACGCGCACGGGAAGCGCTATCACGCACTCGATCCCGAGACCTACTACTGGACGCACGCCACGATGGTGCAGGCGACCATCGACATCGCCGACGTGTTCGGCGACGGCCTGACCACGGCCGAACGCGAGCAGCTGTACCAGCAGAGCAAGATCTGGTTTCGGCGATACGGCGTGAGCGACCGGCCGATGCCCGCCGATTACGCCGCTTTCCGGAAGTACTTCGACGACGTCTGCCGCGACGTCCTGGAAGCCACGGAGTCGGCGCGGTGGCTGACCGAGCGGCTGCGATTCACCAGCGACATGCGACTGCCGTATCTGCCGCAACCGGTCGAACGGGTACTCCGGCCGGTGATCATGTCCGAATACCGGGTGCTCACCGCCGCGCTGCTGCCCGAGCCCGCCCGGGAAAAGCTCGGCCTGCGCTACAGCAGAACCGACCAGGCGCATTTCCGCGCCGCCGCAGGCTTGATCCGCAACGCTTGGCGGTTCATCCCCGAACCGTTGCGCTACCACCCGAGGGCGCGCGCGGGCATGCGGCACGCCCGAGCCCTCGGGCAGTATTAGGGCCATGCGCAGTGCCCGGGAGACGACCGCCGCCTTCGATGCCGACCAGCTCGCCGCCGGCATCGAAGGCGACCCGCAGGCCATCCGGATCATCGACGCGGCCCTGGCGGAATTCCGCGACCACGGCATCGATCGCGTCCGCATGGAGCACATCGCCCGCCGCGCCGGCCTGCATCGCGCCACCGTCTACCGGGCCTTTCCCAGCAAGGATCTGCTCGTCACCACGGCGCTGACCGTGTGGCTGCGGCGCGTGCTGTCCGGGATCACCACTGCCGTCGCCGACCACACCGACGTGCGCGACCGCGCCGCCGAAGGTTTCGCCATCGCCCTGCGCACGCTGCGCACCGACCCACTCACCAACCGCATCCTGCTCGCCGACGAAGGCGGCCAGCCCTTCGTCATCACCTACGGCGCGACACTTCTCGCCGCGGCGCGCGCGTTCTTCGCCGAACAGCTCCGCCGAGCCGACGACCTGGGCGACATCGATCCCGACGCATCCGCCGAGATCGCCGCGCGCCTGTCCCTCACCCTCCTGCTCATCCCGGACAGCTACTTCTCCCTCGAGACCGACGAAGACGCCCGCCTCTTCGCCCGCCGCCACCTCATTCCGACCGCTATGCGATAGGCCGGACAGCCGATACGGTCGCCGCGCTGTACCGGCGTCCGTCTCCGCGACGGTCACACCGAGCGTGCCGTGCTACCGAATCCCGTTACGGCACGGCGTCTTCAGGCTCGATGACCAGGCAATACGAGGTTCGCCTTCGCTGTTGTGCGGGGCTTGCGGCAAAGCGCCCTTCCCGAACGGACAGCCGCTGGAATCACCCGACCTGATCGGGGATCGCCGGACTCGGTGTCACCGTGCGGCCGTCGCCGGTGAGAGTGAAGGTGATCACGACCGGACCGCCGGAGGGACAGCAGTTCGCGTCGCGACCCTCCAGCCACCGGTACTGCACCCGCACATCGCGGTCGCCCGAACCGACCACTGTCGTGTAGGACGTCGCTTTCGCCGTCGCGGTGCCGAGATAGCCCTCGTGGTCGAAGAACAGCACGTGCCAAGGGGAACTCGCCGTTCCACCGGGTGTCGCGGCCAGCACCCACAGCAGTTCGGGGCAAGCTCCTTCGGACGCGTCGGTGACGCTGTCGACGACGTACGGCGTGCCACCCGGCGCGGGCCCGAGCGAGGTCATCGCGTCGGCGACCACGCTCGACCCGGGATCGACGCATCGACCATTTCCACTGGTAGCAGGAAGTTTCGCGGGCGCGGCCTCGGTAGTGGTGGCACCACCCCGCGCGGGCGTTGTCCGAGTGGCCTCGACGGTGGACCGGCCGGGTTCGCTCGTTCCGGTCGCCGGCGCACCCGATTCGCCCTGACAACCCGCGACAGCCACGCTCACCGCGATCGCCGTCACCGCCGCACCGATGATCGTCTTCATTCGCCTCCCTTTCGAATTCCCGAACAAATGGAAGTCGGTATCGCACGAACGCCGTTACATCCGCGATTTTCCGGGCATGTGTTCGGCATGATCACCATCTCTGCCCGGTCCCGGAGGTCACTTGCCGACGAATGCTGCGCGGCACCGCGTTCGGCGAGGTCTGCGCGGTGATCGGTAGTGTCGACCGGGTGAGTATTTGGGTGCGCCGGAAGTTCCAAGGTATCGGACGAATCGATCGAGCGATCGGCGGCGCGGTCGCCGAACTGCCTGCTTCGGTGGTCGACCGAGGGCTGCTGCGCATCACCAACAGCGCCGATTTCAGCGGGCTGTGGCTGTTCGTCGCGACGCTGCTCGCCACCCGCCAAGGCGCACCTCGACGTGCCGCGCTGCGCGGTATCGTCTCCCTCGCCGGAGCCAGTCTCATCGTCAACGTCGGCCTCAAGTCGCTCATCGCACGGCGTAGGCCGGCCGCCGAACTCCTGCCGGTGCACCGGCGACTCACTCCCGCCCCGACGTCCTCCTCGTTCCCTTCGGGACACAGTGCCACGGCCGCGGCGTTCGCCACGGCCGTAGCGCTGGAAAGTCCGCGTACCGCACTGGTCGTCGCCCCGCTGGCCGCCACCGTCGCGTACTCGCGGGTGCACACCGGCGTGCACTGGAGCTCGGATGTGCTCGTCGGCGCGGCCGTCGGTTCCGGTGTCGCACTGGCCACACGGCGCTGGTGGCCGGTGCGTGAATCCGACGAGGCGCAAGCCCGCCCGGTCCGCGAGGTCCCCACCCTGGTGGAGGGCAAAGGCCTTGTGGTGATGGTGAATCCGATTTCGGGCGATCCGAATTACGATCCCACCGACGACGTCGCGGCAGCACTGCCCGCCGCCACCGTGCTGCGCACGCGACCCGATCTGGACTGTGCCGAACAACTCGAACAGGCCATCGCCGAGCACGGTGAACCGGTGCTGGCGGTAGGCGTCGCCGGTGGTGACGGCACCGTGGCCGCCGTGGCCGCGGTCGCGTTGCGCCACGAGTTGCCCTTGGTCGTCATCCCCACCGGCACGCTCAACCACTTCGCCCGCGACCTCGGCGTTTACGACCTGCGCGAGGTGATCGATGCCACCGGCGTCGGCGAGGCGGTCGCGGTCGACATCGCGAGCGTCGAATGTGAGGACGAAAGCGGTTCGCGCACCAGGCATCTGATCAACACGGCCAGCCTCGGCGCCTATCCGGATCTGGTGCAACTGCGCGAGAAGTGGCAGCCGCGCTGGGGTAAGTGGCCTGCCTTCGCCGCCGCGCTCGTGGTCACCCTGCGCCGGGCCGAGCCGATCGAGATCTGCCTGGACGGGCGCTGGCAGCGGGTGTGGTTCCTGTTCGTCGGCAACGGTCCCTACCACCCGCACGGCGCCGTGCCCGCTTTCCGCGACCGGCTCGACGCCGGGCTGCTCGACGTGCGCTGGCTGCGCGCCGATCTGCGGTGGTCGCGCACTCGCGCCGTGCTGGCGCTGCTGCTGGCGGCGATCGGCCACAGCAAGGTCTACGGCGAACGCCAACTGCCCGAACTCCTCGTGCAGCTGCCCACTCCGGAGGCGCTGGCCACCGACGGTGAGGTGGTCGGCAAAGCCACCCGCCTGCACTTCGCCATCGCGGGTCAGCTCGCGGCCTACCGCCGGGACGAATCCAATCCGCTCTGGGCCGACCGCAGTCGTCCCCACCACCGCCGAGCACCCTGGGTTCGCGACATATTCCGGGCCCGCAGGCCGTTTCAGCGACGAGCGGGCGAAGACTGAGCGACGGGTCGGGGGAGTGGGCGGCGACCGCAATTCGCTCCCTGCCCCACACCGGCCCCGCCGGGGATGTCTACTCCGACAACGAAGTTGCCGGACCTGATGACGGTCCGCACCAGGCGGACATCGCGTGGTCGGCGGCTACTTCATGAAGCGCAGCAAGCCGAGGTCCGGCTCGAGCGCGCCGTCCTGGCCCAGGGACAGGAAATCCGCCTCGACCGCGGCCGGTTCCAGGACCCCGGCGCGCACCGCGTGGTACCGCACGACCGACCAGAGGAAGACATCGAGGTCGTCGAAACGGGTCTCTCCTTCGACGACTTCCTCCTCGTGGAACCAGCTCGCGACCTGCCCGTTGGTGAGCACCACGTACAGGTTGCCGCCGCCGTCCGCGCCGATCGAGTACACGTCGTCGTCGGTGAGCTCGGTCTCGTAGTCGGAATCCCGGATCCCGCAGTCGTTTCCGGCGAAGTCGAAACCGTAGGACCAAGAATGGATGTCCAGGAACTGCGGCATCCGCCCGGATCGCACCCGTCGATCGAAGGCCGCGAGCGCCGCCGCGTTCGAGGGTGCCAACCGTTCGAGGAAGGGTGCCACAGGCCGGGTCTCCTCCGGCACGGTGACCGGCGGCTGATCGGCGAACCATCGCGCCAGGTCGGCGTCCAAGTCTCGCTCGACGTAACCGGCCAAGTCGTCACGGGTAACTGTCACCGCCGAATCCTAGAAGCCGCCGACGACATTCGCCGAGCCGCCGACTTCGGGCTCCGAGACGTTTTCCGCCCTATCTCGCGGTCCGGCAACGGGCAAGGCGCGGCACCCAGCGCACTCGGGTTAAGCTGCTGCACCTATGGCACTCAGCGCGACACTACACAACTTCGCCGTCCACTTGGCCGACGTCGATCGCGGCGTCTATCAGGAGTTGGAGTTGCGGGTGGCGCGTCACCCGTCGGAATCCGCGGAGTTCATGCTGACGCGCGTGCTGGCCTACTGCCTCGAGTACGAGGAGGGCATCGCCTTCAGTGACGGCGGGGTCTCCTCGACCGACGAGCCCGCGGTGCTGGTCCGCGACCTCACCGGGCGCGTCACCGCGTGGATCGAAGTCGGCGCACCGGACGCGGAGCGGCTGCACCGGGGCAGCAAACTGGCCGAACGCGTCGCCGTCTACACCCATCGCGATCCGATGAAGGTGCTTGCGCAACTTACCGGCAAACGCATCCATCGCGCCGAAGCCATACCGCTGTACAGCTTCGACCGCGACTTCATCGATGCCGCCGTCGCCGCCGTGGAACGACGCAACACCGTCACCCTGTCGGTCACCGAGCGCCTGCTGTATCTGGACCTCAACGGCACCGGCCTGAGCACCTCGGTCGACGAGCACCGGCTCCCGTAATCTTCGGGCAGCCGCCGGGTAGCGCAGGTTCGCAGCCCGTGCGGATGCGATGCCGGAACCGAGTGCCGCCGGGCGAGCATCGGCGGGATCGAGTCTCGCTACCGCAGGCAGCGCCGCGACCGACTCATCTGATCCGGCGTTCGCACTCCTCGAACTCGGTCCCCGTTTCGACGCAGTCGTAGAGGCCGCTCTGCCTGTCGCCGCTGGTGGGAGGCTCGCCGCACAGGATCCCGCAGCGCTGGTAGTTCGGGACGGCGGTGCCGTCGGGCCAGTGGCAGGCATCGCTGTCGCAGGTGTAGCCGCGCGTATTGGGGTCGCGCGGGATCGGGTCTCGGCTGTAGGACCATACGAACGCGTCGGTGCCCTGCACCTGTGTGCAGTAGACGGTCCGCCCGTCGGCGAGGTGGCCGACCGCGCCTGGATCCTGGCAATAGTCGTTCAAGGTGACGGTTGAGCCGTCCAGCGCTCCAGCCGACCCGCTACGGGACGGCAACGGTGCGGCCGCGGAGGTCGCGAACATCGCCGCCAGAAATGTCCCTCCGCCCACAACGCCCAGCAGAACTCGGCGCCCCACCCCCCGCTCACCTGGTCGGAACACGCTTCCCTCCCTTCCTCGAGGCCCAGCAGGCTACCGGACTATACGCTCCTCCCCCGCTGGCTGCCGCACAAGTGGCACACCACCGAGACCCATACACCTCGCCGCGGCCATGGGCGGGGGTGATCGTCCGTCGAGGACGATCAGAACAGGAAATACCGCTGCGCCATGGGCAACTCGGTGGCGGGTTCTTCCCGCCAGACCTCGCCGTCGACGCGGACGGTGAAGGTGTCGGGCTCGACCTCGATGCGCGGCATGGCGTCGTTGTGCGGCAGGTCCGTCTTGGTCACGCCGCGCACGTTGCGGACCGGCACCAGTGTGCGCTGGACCCGCAACCGGTCGGCGAGGCCGTCCTCGATCGCCTGCTCGGAGACGAAATGCAGCGAGGTGGCGGCAGCGGTCGCCGGGGCGGCGCCGAACATCGGGCGCGGCAACACCGGCTGCGGGGTCGGGATGGAGGCGTTGGCGTCGCCCATCGCGGCCCAGGCGATCGCGCCGCCCTTGAGCACGGCGTGTGGACGGACGCCGAAGAACGCGGGCTCCCAGAGCACCAGGTCGGCGAGCTTGCCGACTTCGACCGAGCCGATCTCGTGGTCCAGGCCGTGCGCGACGGCCGGACAGATGGTGTATTTCGCGACGTAGCGCCGCACCCGGGCGTTGTCGGCCGCGCCATCGCCCGGCAGGGCGCCGCGGCGGCGTTTCATGACGTGCGCGGTCTGCCAGGTGCGCAGCACGACCTCGCCGATGCGGCCCATGGCCTGCGAGTCGCTGCCGATCATCGAGATGGCGCCGAGATCGTGCAGCAGATCCTCCGCCGCGATGGTGGACGGGCGGATGCGGCTCTCGGCGAAGGCCAGATCCTCCGGGATCGACGCGCTCAGGTGGTGGCAGACCATGAGCATGTCCAAGTGCTCGTCGAGGGTGTTGACGGTGTGCGGA
Source organism: Nocardia sp. NPDC041819 (assembly GCF_055590505.1). Taxonomy (NCBI): domain Bacteria; kingdom Bacillati; phylum Actinomycetota; class Actinomycetes; order Mycobacteriales; family Nocardiaceae; genus Nocardia; species Nocardia sp. NPDC041819. The sequence goes on from NZ_JBVJAP010000010.1 coordinate 216,242, forward strand.
CGCGTCGGGTTGGTCGAACTGGGCAGCACGTTGGGGTGGGCGGCGACGGTGATGATGTCGGGCGCGTGCCCGCCGCCCGCGCCCTCGGTGTGGTAGGCGTGGATGCCGCGCCCGGCGATGGCCGCCAGGGTGTCCTCGACGAAACCCGCCTCGTTCAAGGTGTCCGAGTGCAGCGCCACCTGCACCCCCGCGGCGTCGGCCACGGTGAGGCAGGCATCGATCGCGGCGGGCGTGGAGCCCCAATCCTCGTGCAGCTTGAATCCCGATGCCCCGCCGCGCAATTGCTCCCACATGGCCTCGGCGCTGACGGTGTTGCCCTTGCCGAGCAGCACGATGTTCAGCGGCCAGGCGTCGGTGGCCTCTAGCATGCGCGCGAGATGCCACGCGCCCGGCGTCACCGTGGTCGCCTTGCTGCCCTCCGCCGGACCGGTGCCACCGCCGATGAGCGTGGTGATCCCGCCGCCGAGCGCCTCCTCCATCAGCTGCGGGCAGATGAAGTGCACATGGCAGTCGATCGCGCCCGCCGTGAGGATGCGGCCGTTGCCCGCGATGATCTCGGTGGACGGGCCGACGACCAGGTCCGGGTGCACGCCGGTCATGGTGTCGGGGTTGCCCGCCTTGCCGATCGCGCTGATCCGGCCGTCGCGAATACCGACGTCCGCCTTGATGATTCCCCAATGATCGATGATCACCACACCCGTGATCACCGTGTCGGGAGCGCCCTCGGCGCGCGTCGCGCGGGACTGGCCCATGGATTCGCGCAGTACCTTGCCGCCGCCGAACACGGCCTCGTCGCCCGCGCGCCCCGGTCCCCCGCTGCGGTCCTCGGTGATCTCGATCAGCAGATCGGTGTCGGCCAATCTGATCCGGTCGCCCGTCGTCGGCCCGAACAGTTCGGCGTACCGCGCCCGGCTCAGCTCACTCATCGCGTCCTACCTCCTGTGCCCGCGCACTCGGCCCCGCCCCGCGCCGGGCACACGCGCTAGTCATCCAGACGGCCCGGCGGGGTCGGGCTGATGCCGTGGACTTCGCGGGCGCCGCCCAGCGGCACGAGCCATACGCGTTGCCCGAGACCGGGTTCGAAGCGCACCGCGGTCCCGGCCGGGATATCGAGACGATGGCCGTGCGCGGCCGCCCGGTCGAACTCCAGCGCCGCGTTCGCCTGCGGGAAGTGCACATGGCTGCCGACCTGCACCGGCCGGTCACCGGTATTGATCACGTCCAGTTCGAGGCGCCGCGCACCGGCGTTCAGTTCGATGACGCCCTCGGCGCAGAAATACTCGCCGGGGATCACGCCGGGCCTCGGTCCGGCTCGAGGCCGCTCGGGTATCGCATACCGGCCGCCTAGCCGATCGGGTGGTGCACGGTGACGAGCTTGGTGCCGTCCGGGAAGGTCGCCTCGACCTGGACGTCGGGGATCATCTCCGGCACACCTTCCATCACGTCGTCGCGGGTGAGAACCGTCCGCCCCGAGGACATCAGTTCGGCGACGGTGCGGCCGTCGCGCGCGCCTTCCAGCACGTGGTCGGTGATCAGCGCCACCGCCTCGGGATGGTTCAGCTTGAGCCCGCGCGCCTGCCTGCGCCGGGCCAGCTCCGCGGCGTAGCTGAGCAGCAGGCGCTCCTGCTCGTGCGGTGACAGTCGCATCCGGGCTCCTCACCGGTTCGCAGGGGCGGGTGACGGACATTCTGGCACGCCCGTTCCGCCCACGCCGGAGGAGCGCTCAGGAACGGTGCGGCAGATTCTGCAATCGCACCTGGCCGCGGGCCACCGTGCGCCCCTGCTCATCGGTGATGACGACCTGCCACAGCTGCTGCAGCCTGCCGCGATGCAACGGCGTCGCCTCGCCGAACAGCGTGCCCTCACGCACCGCGCGCAGGAAATCGGTGTTGTTGTTCACGCCGACCACCGTGCCCTGCTCGCCGAACCAGACGCCGCCCGCGATGCTGGCGAGCGTCTCGATGACGGTGCAGTACACGCCGCCGTTCTGAATGCCCGCGGGCTGGTAGAGATGCGGCTTGACGACCCACTCGCCGCGCACGCGGTCGGGGCTCATCTCGGTGTAGCGCAGGCCGATCAGGTCGGCGAAGGTGCCTTCGCTGTAGGCGTTCATCTGCTCGGGCGTCACATCCGCCAGCGAGCCGACCTGCTGGGTCTCCTGCTGTGTCATGCATTCACTGTCGCACAGCGTCCGCTCCCCGCCGTCGCGGCCTCACCCGCCTGCCGGTGTGACCGCCGGGACTTGGTCATCAAGCCAACCCGTACGGGCAGTCGTTCTCGTTCCGGCCGAACGGAAGCGCGACGGGCAACTGAGTCACGGCCGAAGCCACGACAGGCTCACGCCGGATTCTCGGCCTCACCCGCCCGCCAGCGTCACCGTCCGGCCATTCAGCGGCTGGATCGGCCGGTTGCTGTGCGCGAACAGCGTCCGGTACCGGTCGATGTCGTCCGGGGTCACCGTGACCGGACTGCCGAGCACCGTCCACGGGACGCCCTCGCTGCACGGCGGCGTGGTGAGCGAACCCTGATAGCGGTATTGGTCGGTGGCGGCAGGCAGCATGGAGCGCAGGTCGATCGGGCCCACGACGACGGTCTCGGCGTCCACCGCCCGCGGCGCGACCGAGAGGATCGGCGCGAAGGCCGACGGTCCCGGCGCCGCTTGCAGCAGCACACCGAGCACGGCCACCTCGCCCGCCGCGCTCTTGTGCACGAAGTGCGCTTCCATCGCGGTGCCCACGCCGTCCACGGTGTGCTCGCTCGGCAGGTGGAAATGGAATTGGGCGAGCTCGAACGGCACGCCGTCGACCACGATGCGATTTCCGTTGCCCGCGGGGAGATTCGCCTGCACGGTGTGCCCGGTGTTGCGCAGCGTCACCGTGGGTGCCGAGTGGTAGTCGACGGTGGTGTGCTCATGCGGCTCGAGCCGGGCGTGACCGGGCAGGTCGACGGGTGACTGCTGATGGCCGCTCTTGCAGGTGACGAAGTCCCGGTCCAGGTCGGCCCAGTGGTCGGGGCCCTCCGCGTCGTAATCCCAGTGCGGCGCGGCGTGCGGGGAGGATTCGCTCGACAGCTGCTGCTCGCCGGAGCCGCAGGCGGGGATCACGAGTACCGCGACGGCGGCCAGCACCGCTGCGATGGGACGGGACGGTGTGTTGGTGGGCAAAGCTGACAACCCCTCGAACTTCCGGAGAGCCACCGTGAACCCGGCGAGAGGGCAAGCGGGCATCATCGACGGCTCGGAGCCGGCGCGCGACGCTGCGCACCGATGATCGCGACACAGCACCGGGGCGAATCCACGGCGCGCCGGTGGCCCACCGAGGACGACCGGACGACGAATACCCTTGCTGTGCAGCGGGTTCTACGTTCGTGTCGGCGTCAGACTAGATCCGGGACGGGGCGGCACGCCAGAGCGGGCGACGTAGTTCACAGGGAGACAGAGCGGCGGGCCCCACAGGAGGTGGAGCCCGCCGCGGCAAGGGATCGGGGGTCACCGCAGCCCTCGGGACTCTCACGCGATCCGTACGCCGCGTTCGAGTATAGGTCAGGCTTACCTAACTAAGCAAGGCCCGGTCCGCCGCACGGGGAGCCCGCGCTCGGCCATCGCCGCCAGCAGTCCCTGCCCCCGCCGGGCGCCGGTGACGGAATCGGTCCGCGCGAGATCGGGGACGTAAGTCGAAGCGCCCGCTACCGATTCACCGACGAGAGACCAGAACCGCCGGGCACTCAAACCGGAGCAGCGGGTCATGCTCTGCTGGACGACGGTCAGCGCGGACGCGCAGCGATGCGCGAGCCAGACGTACATCGCTTCCGCGCACGGCAGCGTGACCACACCGGGGCCGCCCGCAAGGGGGTCACCGTCGATCACGCGAATAGTGGTGTCCGACAAGCCCGCCCAGTCGATTCCGCCATCGTTGTCGGTATGGATCCAGAGGTTCTCCAGCCCCGGATCCCACGCGCGCCCCTCCGCGACGAGCAGCGCGACCACTCGGCCGGCGATCGCGTGGATCAGGGCCGTGGCCACCACTTCCGCCGCGATGTCGGCGCTGATCATCTCCGCCGCGTGCCGCCGGTACATGAGTTCGACACGTCCTTCGCGCACGCCGTCCGCCAGCTGCCACCAGCGCCGTTTCCCTTGCTCCGCGATCGCGGCCACGGCATAGACCCGCGGATGCTCCGGTTGCAGCGCGCGAAGCCGGGCACCGGCGCGTCCGAACGCCGTCGTCGAGCGATGTGGCGTGGTGATGAGCTCGGTCATCGAACCTCCTCGGGGATCGGCTCCGTCGCGCGGCGCGGCGGACACTCGGCCATGCCCGTCTGTAGCGAAAGATAGGTTAGGCTTACCAGACCTAGCAACCGTATCGCTGATTTCAGGAGCAGCTCGTCGCCGTGACCTCCCTTGCCACCGTGAGGCGGCGACGTCTTTCCGGACTTCTCGTCTCGACCGTTCTGCTCCTGCTCGCCGTGCTCGCCGGCGTCGCGGTCGGCGCCCGCTCGCTCGCGCCGGGGACCGTGTACGACGCCGTGCACCACGCACTCACCTGTCCCGGCGGGCCCTTCGCCTGCGCGGCCGGTTCCACCGAGGAGCAGATCGTGCGCGGCCTGCGCCTGCCCCGCACCGCGCTGGCGCTGGTCTGTGGGTCGGCCCTGGGTATCGCGGGCGCGCTCATCCAGGGCTACACCCGCAATCCGCTCGCCGACGCCGGATTGCTCGGACTCAACGCGGGCGCGGCGTTTCTCGCCGCGCTGAGCACGTATCTGTTCGCCTTCAGCGCACCGGAGCAATACATCTGGTTCGCCTTCGCCGGAGCGCTGATCGCCGGCGTGGTGGTGTTCGCGACCTCGTCGGTGGGCGGCGGCAAGGCGAGCCCCCTGAGCCTGGTGCTCGGCGGCGCCGCGGTCACCGCGTTCCTGCAGGCGATGACGAACGCCGTCGTGCTGTTCGACGCCTCCGCGCTGGACACCTACCGGTTCTGGGTGATCGGCACGGTCGCGGGCCGCGACGCCACGGTGTTCTGGCAGGTGCTGCCGTTCGTGGCGGCGGGCATGCTGCTGGCGGTGCTGGCAGCGCCGGGACTGAACGTCCTGGGCCTGGGCGACGACGTCGCGCGCGGACTCGGCGTGCATGTCGGCCGCAGCCGTGCGCTCGGGCTCGCGTCGGTCGTACTGCTGACAGGCGCGGCGACGGCGGCGGTCGGTCCGATCGCCTTCCTCGGCCTGGTCGTCCCGCACCTGGCACGCGCGGTCACCGGGCCGGACAATCGCTGGCTGATCCCCTATTCCGGGCTGTTCGGCGCGTTGCTGCTGCTGAGCGCCGACGTGGCGGGCCGTCTGGTGGCCCGGCCGGGCGAGCTGGAGGTCGGGGTGATGCTGGCCGTGGTCGGCGTGCCTTTCTTCCTCGCGTTCGTGCGCCGGCGAAAGCTGGTGAACCCGTGACGATCTCGCCGCGAACCACGAGCGCGCGTCCCGCACTGCGCGTCGGCCCGGTGTCGGCGGTGCTGCGGCCGCGGATGGTGCTGATCGTCGCGGTCCTGATCGCGCTGGCGCTCGGACTCTTCTGCCTGGATATCGCGGTGGGCGAATCCCATCTGCCGCTCGGGCGCGTGCTGGACGTGCTCACCGGCGGCGGCACCAGGGCACAGCGGTTCATCGTGCTCGAATCGCGGCTGCCGCGCGCGCTCACCGCGCTCGTGGTCGGCCTCGCGCTCGGGCTGGCGGGCGCGATCACCCAGTCGGTCCTGCACAATCCGCTGGCCGCGCCGGACATGCTCGGCATCACCTCGGGCGCGAGCCTGGGCGCTGTCGCCGTGCTGGTCGGCACGGGCGGCGCGAGCACAGGACTGGCCGCTTCGGTCGGTGCGCCGCTGGCCGCGCTGGCGGGCGGTCTGCTCACCGCCGTCGCCATCTACCTGCTCGCCTGGGGCCGCACCGCCACCGGGGGGTACGGCGCCACCGGGCTGCGGCTGGTGCTGATCGGCATCGGGATGAACGCCCTGCTGACGGCGGGGATCAGCTGGCTGCTCACCCGCGCCAGCCTGGGGGACGCCCAGCGCGCGCAGCTGTGGCTGAACGGATCGCTCAACGCGGCCGACTCCGCGCACCTGGCGCCCGCCGCGATCGCCGCGGGCGTCACCGCCACCGTCGCACTCGCCTCCGCCCGCACCCTCGCCGCGTTGCGCCTCGGCTCCGACACCACACGTGCACTGGGAGTGCGCATCCAGACCCAGCAGGCCATCCTGATCGGGGCTGCGGTGGTGGCCGCCTCGGTGGCGACCGCCGCCGTCGGGCCGGTCGGCTTCGTCGCCCTCGCCGCGCCGCAGATCGCACGACGCCTGCTGCGCACCCCGGGCGAGCCGCTCGTCGGCTCCGCCGTCGTCGGCGCCATCCTGGTGGTCAGCGCGGATGCCGCCGCGCGCACGCTGTTTCCGGTCGAACTGCCCGTCGGCGTCGTGACCGCGGCCTTCGGCGGACCGTTCCTGCTGTACCTGCTCGTGCGTATGAACCGGAAGGCGACGCTGTCATGACGATCGCGGACATCACCACCCCCGACGCCACGGGGCGGGCGAGCGCTCCGGGGCACCGGCTCGGCGCCGAGCGGGTCACTCTCGGGTACGGCGAGCGGGTGATCGTCGACGGGCTGAGCCTGACCATCACCCCCGGCGTGGTCACGACCGTCATCGGACCCAACGGTTGCGGAAAGTCCACCCTGCTGCGTTCGCTGGGCCGTCTGCTGCGCCCCCGAGAAGGCCGAGTCGTCTTGGACGGCAAGGCCATTTCGACGATGAAGACCAAGGACGTGGCTCGCGTCGTCGGCATGCTTCCGCAGTCGCCGGTCGCGCCGGAAGGACTCACCGTCGCCGATCTGGTCGCCCGTGGACGCCACCCGCACCAGTCCTGGTTCCGGCAATGGTCGGGGACGGACGAAACCGAGGTGACGACCGCGCTGGAACAAACCGGGATCGCCGACCTCGCCGAACGCGCGCTCGACGAGTTGTCCGGCGGGCAACGCCAGCGCGCCTGGATCTCGATGGCGCTGGCCCAGGGCACCGACATCCTGCTGCTCGACGAGCCGACCACGTATCTGGATCTGGCGCACTCCATCGAGGTGCTCGACCTGGTGGACCGGTTGCACGCCGATCTCGGGCGCACCGTCGTCATGGTGTTGCACGATCTCAATCTCGCGATCCGCTACAGCGACCAGTTGGTCGTCATGCGCGACGGGCGCGTCGTCGCCGCGGGCGCACCGGGCGAGGTGATATCGGTCGAGCTGCTGCGCGCGGTGTTCGATCTGGATGCGATGGTGCTGGAGGACCCGGTATCGGGCCGCCCGATGATCGTGCCGATCGGGGCGCGGCATGTGCGCGGAAAGGTCGGCGGACCCGCCGACACGGGGGCCGAATCGGCGCCGTATGAGAAATGACACACCAGCTATTTCATGGTTACGACACCCTGTAGTACGCATCGGCGTCGTTGAGTACCTAAAATTGTGGAATGGCAGGTCTTGGTGAACTCGAGAAAGCGGTCATGGACCAGTTGTGGTCGGCCGACGAACCACAAACGGTCCGGCAGGTGCACGAGGCGCTCGCCGCACGCCGTGAGCTCGCGTACACCACGGTGATGACCGTGCTGCAACGCCTCGCGAAGAAGAACCTCGTGGTGCAGCGGCGCGACGACCGCGCGCACCGGTACGCGCCCGTGCACACCCGGGACGAACTCGTGGCCAGTCTGATGGTCGACGCCCTACAGCAGGCCGACGCGGCGGGCAGCCGCGCGGCCGCGCTGGTGCACTTCGTGGAGCAGGTCGGCAAGGACGAGGCTGCCGCCTTGCGCGAAGCACTCGCTAAGCTCGAAGCTACCGAGGACGAGGACTCGGCGCCGCCGCCGCAGTAGACTCCTCGGGCGCCCTGGCCCCACAACGCAGTGAGCTGAGTCGATGAACGCAACCGCGCCGGTCTTCGCCGGACTCGCATTGCTTCTCGCGGGGCCCGCCCCGGCCTTGCTCAGCCGGGCGACCTGGACATACCGGACGCCCCGCGCCGCGCTGGTGCTCTGGCAGGCCATCGCGCTCGCCGCCGTGCTCAGCGCCTTCGGTTCCGGCCTGGCCATCGCCGCCGAGCTGCTCGTGCCCGGCCCCGACGGCCGCCCGACCACCGCGCCGACCCGGGAGATCGACGCGCTCGGCCTGCCGCTGTGGCTGGCCTACGTGTTCGTCTTCGCGCTCACCCTGCTGGTCGGCGCCCGGCTGATCTACGCGGTCATCCGGGTCGGCGTGCACACCCGCAGGCGGCGGGCGCGCCACCGCATGCTCGTGGATCTGCTGGACCAGAGTGGTCCGCACCGGCGCGCGGCCGACATCCGGGTGCTGGCCGCGACCGAGCCCATCGCCTACTGCCTGCCCGGTCTGCGCCAGCGCGTCGTGCTCAGCGAGGGCACCCTGACCAATCTCGCCGACGCCGAGGTCACCGCCATCGTCAGCCACGAACGCTCGCACCTGCGGGCCAGGCACGATCTCGTGCTGGAGGCGTTCACGGCGGTGCACGAGGCATTCCCGAGAGTGGTGCGCAGCAAGGCCGCGCTCGGCTCGGTCAAACTGCTCATCGAACTGCTCGCCGACGACTCGGCGGTCAAGGTCACCGGCCCGAAGCCGCTGGCCCGCGCCCTCGTCGCGTGCGCGAAATCCACCGCGCCGCAAGGCGCGCTCGCCGCAGGCGGCCCAACCACGCTCATCCGCATCCAGCGACTCAGCGAGCGGATCGGTGACATCCGCATCGCCACGGCCGCCTACCTCGGCTCGGCCGCAATCCTGGTGGTGCCGACCCAGGCCGTGGCCGTACCCTGGCTCGTGGAACTGAGCCGCCTGTTCCACGGCTGACTCCCCGGCACGTATCCTGGAGACTCGGCCCGCCTCCGGTCGGCCGCACCCTCTCGCTCCACCCGGCGCGCGTCATAGCCCGCGCCCAGCGCGGTGAACCGCATCGTGCACCGCTCTTCACCCCACCGAACAGCGTGTTCCGCTGGAACGCGCCGTGCGACGAAAGGCACATCCACCTCGTGACCTCCTCGACCACCGTCGCCGCGGCGCCCACCGCGACCTTCGCGGAACTGGGCCTGCCCGCCGTGCTCATACAGGCACTGCGACGCGACGGCATCGAGACGCCGTTCCCGATCCAGGCCGCCACGGCGCCGGACGTCCTGGCAGGCAAGGACGTACTGGGCCGCGGGCCGACCGGTTCCGGAAAGACCTTGGCCTTCGGCCTCCCGATGCTCGCCCGCTTGATGGGCGCTTCGGCCAAGCCCGGCCGCCCACGCGGACTCGTGCTGGTGCCCACCCGCGAACTGGCCGCGCAGATCGAGCGAGCGCTCGACGAACCGGCGCTCGCGCTCGGCCTGCGGGTGGCCTCGGTGGTCGGCGGCGCCCCGATCAAGCGTCAAGCCGACCGGCTCGCCCGCGGCGTCGATCTGCTCATCGCCACGCCTGGGCGACTCGCCGACCTCATCGCGCAAGGGTCCGCCGACCTGTCCGAGGTGCTGATCACCGCCCTGGACGAGGCCGACCACATGGCCGACATGGGCTTCCTGCCGCAGGTGACCAAGCTGCTCGACCGCACGCCGCGCGACGGCCAGCGCCTGCTGTTCTCCGCCACGCTGGACGGAGAGGTGGACAAACTGGTCAAGCGCTACCTGCGCGCCCCCGTCACGCACTCCACCGCGCCGCCGTCGGCGGCGGTCAGCACGATGTCGCACCATCTGCTGTACGTCGGTGACAAAGTGGCCAAACGGACGGTCGCCACCGAGATCGCCGCCCGCGACGGGCTGACCATCATGTTCGTCCGCACCAAGCACGGCGCCGACCGGCTCGCCAAGCAGCTGCGCGGCGCGGGCATCCCGGCGGGCGTGCTGCACGGCGGCAAGGCGCAGAACAACCGCACCCGCACCCTCGCCGCGTTCGCCGACGGTTCGGTGCCGGTACTGGTCACCACCGACGTCGCGGCGCGCGGGATCCACGTCGACGGGATCTCCCTCGTCGTGCACGTCGATCCGCCGCCGGAGCCGAAGGCCTACCTGCACCGGGCCGGGCGCACCGCCCGCGCGGGCGAGGACGGGGTGGTCGTCACGCTGGTGATGGACGAAGAACGCCGCGACGTCGAGACAATGGCCCGCAAGGCGGGCGTCGAGGTCGACGGGGTCGCGGTCCGGCCCGGCGACCGCACGCTGATCGAGATCACCGGCGCCCGCAGGCCATCCGGTATTCCGATCGCGGCGGCGGCCGCGCCCGTGGCCGCCCCCGCCGCGGCCTCCGCGAAACCCGCTCGGCGCAAGCCGGGCAGGCGCGGTGAGCAGACGGCGGCCGGTGGCCGTGGCGCGGGTTCGGCGAAGCAATCCGGGAGCCGGTCGGCCGCCGGGACGGGGCGTGGCGGCGAAGCGGTCACCGCGCCCACGCGCCACCGAGGCAACGGGAAAGTCGCCGCGAGCAACCCTGCCGGACGCGGCGCGGGTTCGGCTACGGGTGCGCCGGTTCGCAAATCGGGCACGACCGGCGGGTACCCCGGCCGCGCCGCAGCTTCCACGGCTGGCGACACGCCGGGCCGGACCCGGCGACGCGCCGTGCGTACGCAGCAGTCCCCATCACGAAGCAATCGCACAGCAAACTAGTACGGTGTCGACGCATCCGGCAGCCGCCGTCCTCTTCGCACTGCTCGCCGCTCTGTTGTTCGCGGTCGCCGCGGTCGCGCAGCAGAGCGCGGCGGCCGCGGTACCGGAGAGCGATGCACTGATCCGCTCGCTGCTGCGGAGCCCCCGCTGGTGGGGCGGCGTCGTCGGCGACGCGGGCGGATACGCCATGCAGGTCGCCGCGCTCGCCCTCGGCGCGGTCCTGCTGGTGCAGCCGATCCTGGTGAGCATGCTGGTGTTCGCGTTGCCGCTGTCCGCCCGGCTCAATCATCGCCGCGTGGCGCCTCGTACCTGGGCCACCGCCCTCGCGCTCACCGCCGCGCTGGCCTGTTTCCTGCTCGTCGGCGATCCCTCCGAAGGCAACACCGACGCGCCGCTGCACGAGTGGCTTGTGCCGTTGGGCCTGCTGGTCGGCTTGATCGCCGCCGCGACCGCCGGTGGGATCGCCGCCCCCGACCCGGCGTGGCGCGCGCTGCTGATCGGCGCCGCGAGCGGCGCGCTCTTCGGGCTGGCCGCCGCGCTCACCGAGTACGTCACCGGCCTGTTCGAACACGGCCTCGGAAGCGTACTGGGCGGCTGGCAGACCTGGGTGCTGATCGGGGCCGGCATCACCGGCGTCTACCTGCAGCAGCGCGCGTTCCAAGCCGGACCGCTGGCCGCGTCGCTGCCCGCCGTCACGGTCGTCGAGCCACTCGCCGCCGCGTTCATCGGCATCGCCGTGCTGGACGAGCGGCTGCGGACGAACACCGTCGGACTCGTCGTCACCACAGGTGCGGTGCTCGTCATGATCGCCGCGACGATCGCGCTCTCCCGCTCCCAAGCCACCGCCTGAACCCACGCGCGAAGGCGCGGACCACGCGGATCGACGCCGCGCCCCGACCAGGCCGGGCCGTCGGCGCATGCCGCGAGGCGCGGATCTCGGCGCGGCGGGCGACAGACCCAGGCGAGTCGGTCCGCGAGCCGGACGCGCGGCCTGCCGATGTCCGCGCTGCCGGTAGCCGGGCAGTCCGGCAGAACGGCACGCACCGGCCGACGCCCGGATATCATCGGTCGAGTGCGCTTTCTCCCCGGTCATCAGCCGCCGTACGACCTGACCTACGACGACATCTTCCTCGTCCCGAACCGGACGGACGTCGCGTCGCGCTTCGATGTCGATCTCTCGACGTCCGACGGGTCGGGCACCACCATCCCCATCGTCGTGGCCAACATGACCGCGGTCGCCGGGCGCAGAATGGCCGAGACGGTGGCCCGGCGCGGCGGTATCGTCGTGCTTCCGCAGGACCTGCCGATCACCGCGGCCGCCGACACCATCGCGTTCGTCAAGAGCCGCTCGCTCACCGCCGACACCCCCGTCACCCTCGGCCCCGACCGCTCGGTCTCCGAGGCGGTCGCCCTGATGCACAAGCGTGCGCACGGCGCGGTCGTGGTGGTCGACGGCGGACGGCCGGTCGGCGTGGTGACCGAGGCCGCCTGCGCCGACGTCGACCGTTTCGCCCGGCTCCGTGAGGTCGCGGTCACCGATTTCGTGCGGGCCCCCGCGAGCACCACCCCCCGTGACCTGTTCGACCTGCTGCACGCCGAGCACGCCGATTTCGCCGTGCTCACCGCCGAGGACGGCACCCTGGCCGGGGTGCTGACCCGCACCGGCGCCCTGCGCGCGGGCATCTACCAGCCCGCCGTCGACGCCGCGGGCAGGCTGCGCGTCGCGGCCGCGGTAGGCATCAACGGCGATGTGGCCGCGAAGGCCAAGTCCCTCGTGGATTCCGGCGCCGACCTGCTCGTCATCGACACCGCCCACGGCCACCAGGCCAAGATGCTCGAAACGCTCTCCGCCGTGCGCGATCTCGGGCTCGGCGTCCCGCTGGCGGCGGGCAACGTCGTCTCCGCCGAGGGCACTCGGGATCTCGCGGAGGCGGGCGCGGACATCGTCAAGGTCGGTGTCGGGCCCGGCGCCATGTGCACCACCCGGATGATGACCGGCGTCGGCCGCCCGCAGTTCTCCGCGGTGGCCGAATGCTCCACCGCCGCCCGGGAACTCGGCGTGCACGTCTGGGCCGACGGCGGCGTGCGCCATCCTCGTGACGTGGCGCTCGCGCTGGCCGCTGGGGCGTCCAACGTGATGATCGGCTCCTGGTTCGCAGGCACCTACGAATCGCCCGGTGACCTGCGCGTCGATCGCGACGGCAACGCGTACAAGGAGAGCTTCGGCATGGCCTCCAAGCGGGCCGTCGCCGCCCGCACCGCCTCCGACAGCGAATTCGACCGGGCGCGTAAGGCGCTGTTCGAAGAAGGCATCTCCAGTTCCCGGATGCGGCTGGACCCCGAGCGCCCCGGCGTCGAGGACCTCCTCGATCACATCTGCTCGGGCGTGCGCAGCGCTTGCACCTACGCGGGCGCGCGAACGCTCACCGAATTCCACGAGAAGGCCGTACTCGGCGTGCAGTCCGCCGCCGGGTTCGCCGAAGGCCGCCCACTGCCCGGCGGTTGGTGAGCGCCGACACGCGCATCGCACCGGCACCGGCCCACGCCGCTTCGGGCGTGGGCCGGTAGCATGGTGGTTGCCGGACACCGGCACCACGACACATTCGCGAAAGGATCCAGTTGTCACCCGCGTCCGAGGGCGCCGCACAGGAGGGCTCCTCTACCGAGCCGGGTGACCGACCCGGCGTCCTCCTCCCCGCAGTAGTCCCATTCCGCCCAGGCCGTCTCGCAGCACCGTGCAGGTGGTGTTGACGATGTCCATCGCGCTCACCGCGCTCAGCCTGATCGGGTTCATCGCACTCACCGCGGGCACGGCCCTGTTCGTCGCCGCGGAATTCTCTCTCACCGCGCTCGAGCGCAGCACCGTCGAGGCGCACGCCCGCACCGGCGACGTCCGCGCCCGCATGGTCCGCAAGGCACATCGCACCCTGTCGTTCCAGCTGTCGGGCGCCCAGCTCGGTATCACCATCACCACGCTGATCACCGGGTACATCGCCGAGCCGGTGCTGGCCAGGCTGCTGAATCCGCTGTTCACCGCCGCCGGGCTGAGCGAAGCCGCCGCGAGCGGTATCGCCCTGACGCTGGCGCTGATCCTGGCCACCTCGCTGTCGATGATCTACGGCGAGCTGGTGCCCAAGAACATCGCCATCGCCAAGTCACTGGGCACCGCCCGCGTCACGGCCGGACCGATGATCGCCTTCTCGGTGGTGTTCAAGTGGATGATCCATTTCCTCAACGGCACCGCCAACTGGGTCGTCCGCAGGCTCGGCGTCGAACCCGCCGAGGAGTTGCGCTCGGCCCGCTCGCCGCAGGAACTCGGCTCCCTGGTGCGCACCTCCGCCCTGCGCGGCGCGCTCGACCAGCCCACCGCCCAGGTGATGGACCGTTCCCTGCAGTTCGGCGAGCGCAGCGCCGAGGAACTGATGACCCCGCGGGTGAAGATCGAAGCATTGGACAAGGACGACACCATCGCCGACTTGATCGACGCGGCGGGCCGCACCGGCTACTCGCGCTTTCCGGTGATCGACGGCGACCTCGACAACACCCTCGGCTTCGTGCACGTCAAGCAGGCCTTCACCCGTCCGGTGCACGCGCGCAGGACGATCCCCCTGTACCGGCTCGCCCAGCCGGTCCCGATCGTGCCGGCCAGCTTGGACGGCGACGAGGTGCTCGAACGCGTCCGCGCCGACGGTATGCAGGTCGCCCTCGTCGTGGACGAGTACGGCGGCACCGCCGGCATGGTCACCATGGAGGACATCATCGAGGAGATCCTCGGTGATGTCCGCGACGAGCACGACGAGGAGGAGCGCGACGTGCGTCGCGTCTCCGACGGCTGGGACTGCTCGGGCCTGCTGCGCATCGACGAGGTCTCCCGGGCCACCGGCTACGACGCCCCCGAGGGTGAGTACGAGACGCTGGGCGGCCTCGTGCTGACCAGGCTCGGCCGCATCCCGGTGACGGGCGACGAGGTCGTGTTGCCGAATCCTCGCTCGCAGCAGTGGACGACGGCCGAGGGCCCCGACGCGGGCGGCTGGATCGCGCGGGTGGAGCGCATGGACGGACGGCGCATCGACCGGGTTCGGCTGATCCCGGTCGACGCCGACGCCCTCGCGACCAAGGAGCACAGCCATGGGTGACCTGCTCGGCGTCCTGCTCACCGTGGTGCTGCTGGGCGGCAACGCCTTCTTCGTCGCTGCCGAGTTCGCGCTCATCTCCGCCCGTCGCGACCGATTGGAAGCGCTCGCCGCGCAGGGCAAACGCAACGCGAACACCGTCATCCGGGCGGGCGAGAACCTCTCGATGATGCTCGCGGCCGCGCAGCTGGGCATCACCATCTGCTCGATCCTGCTCGGCCGCGTCGGCGAGCCCGCTGTCGCCCACCTGCTGGAAGGCCCGTTCGAGCTGCTCGGCCTGCCCGAACAGCTGCTGCACCCGGTGGCGTTCGCCCTCGCGCTGACCATCGTGGTCATCCTGCACATCCTGTTCGGCGAGATGATCCCGAAGAACATCGCGCTGGCCGGACCGGAACGCAGCGCGCTGTTGCTGGTGCCGCTGCACCTGATGTGGCTGCGGCTGGCCCGCCCGCTCATCGCGCTGTACAACCTGGCCGCCAATCTGTCGCTGCGCCTGCTGCGGATCGAGCCGAAGGACGAGCTCGAGGCCACCGTCTCGACGGTCGAACTGGCCGAGATGATCGGTGAGTCCCGCTCCGAGGGGCTGCTCGACGAGGAAGAGCACCGCCGTCTCACCCAGGCCCTCGGCACCAGCGACCGCGTGGTCGCCGACGTGATGGTGCCGCGGGACGCGACCCGATCGATCCCACTGCGCGGCAACGGGACCACGCTCGGGGACATCGAATCCGCCGTCGCCGAGACCGGCTTCTCCCGCTTCCCGGTGCGGGCGAACGACGGCTCATTGGTCGGGTACCTGCATGTCAAGGATGTGCTGGACAAGGTCGCCGATGAAAGCGCCGGTCCGGGGACGCCGATTCCGCGCACCGACATCCGCCCGCTGCCGACGGTCGGGATGAAGACCACGCTCTACGAGGCGCTCGCCCGGCTGCGCCGCACCAACAGCCATCTCGGCCGCGTGGTCGACGAGCGTGGCAACACCACCGGGATCGTCGCCCTGGAGGACTTGGTCGAGGAGTTCGTCGGCACGGTCCGAGACGGCACGCACCGGGTGGGCGAATGACGATCGTCATCACCGGCGCGCGCGAGGTGCGGTGATCATGCGGGTGTTGTCCGGTGCGCGGTGGCGGGCGTCCGCCGCCGCGTACCGGGCCCGGCTGGACGATCTGGTCGGGCCCTATCTCGAGCGGCGGGCACAAGGGTCCGCGCACCCGGTGATCGACTTCTTGTTCACCTACTACGGACACAAACCCGCCCAATTACGGCGCTGGCATCCGGGATACGGCATCGGCCTGGCGGATGCCGCCGAGTACGACGGCGCCCGTGGGTATCACCGTGCCGACGAAGCGACCGACTCGACTACCGGGGATCCCGCCGTGCGGAGCGTCTACACGGCCGATCCCGCCTACCTGGTCAAACGCAGGGACACCGTCGCGTTCGTCGCGAGACTGCTGCGCGCCACCGCGTCCCGCCCCGCCCAGCTGTCCTGTTTCGGCCTGCACGAATGGGCGATGGTGTATCGGACCGACGATATCCGCCACCAGAAGGTGCCGCTGCGGCTCGGGCGCGCGGGCACCGACGCGGTGGTCGACTCGATGTCGCTGCGGTGCACGCATTTCGACGCCTACCGCTTCTTCACCCCGGACGCCGTCGGCCGCAATGCCGAGCCGCTCACCCGCGACGACCAGATCCACCGCGAACAGCCGGGCTGTCTGCACGCGAACATGGACTTGTACAAGTGGGGCTTCAAGCTGGTCCCGCTGATCCCTTCGGAGTTGTTGCTGGATTGCTTCGAGTCGGCTTGCGCAGCACGCGAACTCGACATGCGCGCCAGCCCCTACGACCTGTCCGAGTTCGGCTACGACCCGGTGCGCATCGAGACGCCCGCCGGACGAGCCGAGTACGTCCGCGCCCAGTCCGCGTTGGCCGAACGCGCCGCCGAACTGCGCCGAACTTTTCTGAGCGTCTGCGACGAACTGCTGGCGCCGGACGAGTGCGCGGCATCGGTCCACCGACGCTGACGCCGCCGCAGCCCAACGAAAAACTTCCCGGATCCGTGCGGATTCGACGAAACCCTCCGCGCAAGTTACCGCGGATTACTACCATTCAGTCAGTTCAGTGCTGACTGTCCCAGTCACTCTGGTAGCCAAACTCGACGACGAAGTTGGGGGGTCGCGACGATGCGCCCACTGGCCAGGCTGTGCCGTGCCAAACCGCTCGCTCTGCTCACCATCGGCATGGTCACGGCCGTGCTGCTGCCCGCGAGCGCCGCGGCCGATCCGCCTTCGGAGATCCGGAACGCCGTCCAGGAGTTCCTCGACGTCGGGCGCACCTCGGTGCCCCGCGCCGACTGCGGACCGGGCGCCGCACCCGAGAACGGCCTGCAAGGGGATGTCACCGCCGCCGACCGCGACAGTGGGCGCAGTACGCAGGGCTACCGATGCAATATCTCGTTCGTCGGCGGTTACGCGGGCCGCGGTGCGGGCATCACCTCCACCAGCTTCGAGCACTGCGCCTATCTCGGCTCGTTCTTTCCCGGCGACCTGATCAGCGAAGGGCGCGGCGTCCAGGTGCTCGACGTGTCCGATCCCGCGCATCCGCGCCCGACCACGACGCTGACCGAGCCCGCCATGCTCGCGGGCACCTGGGAGAGCCTCAAAGTCAACACCGAGCGGAAATTGCTGGTCGGTACCGGCGTCCCGTTCCTGGAGGGCGTGGGCTACCTGTCGGTCTACGATGTCTCCGACTGCGCGCATCCGCGACTGCTCAATCCCGGTCCGGGCACGAATCTCGCTATGCCGCTGCCGATCACCACGCACGAGGGCGGCTTCTCCCCCGACGGCAATACGTACTGGGCCTCGGGAATCGCGCCCGGATTCGTCAGCGCCGTCGACCTGACCGATCCGGCGAACCCGCACGTCGTCTGGCAGGGACTGACCGGCATCGAGGCGCACGGCTTCGGCATCAGCCCCGACGGCAACCGGATGTATATTTCCGCGCTCGGCGGCTTCACCGTCCTCGACATCAGCGCGGTGCAGCGCCGCGACCCGAACCCACAGGTGCACCACCTCGGCCGGACGTTCTGGACGGACGGGTGGGCGACCCAGCACAGTGTCCCGGTCAGCTACGACGGCAGACCCTACCTCTACACCGTCGACGAGGGCGGTTCCGGCGGCGTCAAACTCATCGACATCTCCGACGAGACAGCGCCCGAGGTGGTGGGCAAGATCAAGCTCGAGATCAACCTGCCCCAGCATCTCGACAGCAATATCGGCTCCTCCATGGGCGGTTCCGCCTTCGCCTACGAATCGCACTACTGCGCCGCGGACCGGCAGGCGAACCCGACCGCCCTGGCCTGCGGGTGGATCTCCTCGGGCATCCGGGTCTTCGACATCAGCGATCCCTACGCCATCCGCGAGATCGCCTACTACAACCCGCCCGCCCGCACCGGGCAGAACCTGAGCCTGTGGAACTCGCCGCACGCGCTGGCCTCGATCATCGGCGTTCCGCTGATGAGCGCACCGTCGGCGCTGCGCGCCGTGCTGGGGGGAGAGTTCGATCCGCTGGATGCCACCACCGCGCGCACCGGCCGACTCGCCTTCGGCGACGTGTCCACCGACTGGTGTCTCTCGCCGCCGGAATGGCGCGGCACGCAACTCTACGTCGCGTGCTCGGACAACGGTTTCATGGTGCTGCAACTGGACGACAACGTGTATTCGCCACCGCCGGACCAGCACTCGATCGTCGGGTCGTAGCGATGCGGCACTGGACGCGCGTCGCGGCCCTGGCTTCGGCGGCCTTCGCGCTGCTCGTGCTCGGCGCCGCGCTGCGCCCCGCGATCTTTCCGGAAGGCCGGTCCGCGACACCGATTCTCACCGACGTGGAGATCGGCTTCGTCCAGGACATGACCACCCATCACCAGCAAGCGCTGCTCATGGTGCAGCGGCTGGATCGCTCGGTCGATCCGGCGATCGCCCGGCTGGCCGAGCAGCTCGACCGGACCCAGCGCCTGGAAATCGGCACCATGCTCGGCTGGCTGCGCCTGGCGGACGCGGCCCCCAGCTCGGCGCATCCGATGACGTGGATGCACAGCGCGGACGCGTCAGCGCATCGGCATCCGGCAGCGCACAGCGCCGACGCCCCGCCCATGCCGGGGATGGCGAGCACGGCGGAATTGGACACCTTGGCGTCGGCGCGTGGCCGCGACGCGGAAATCCTGTTCCTGCAGTTGATGCTTCGCCATCACCAGGGCGGCATCGCGATGGCCGAGGCCGCCGACGGTCTGCTGCGCTCCGGGCCGGTCAAGGAGACCGCCCGGTCCATGGTCCACGGTCAAGGTCAGGAAGCGGGGGTGATGGGCATGCTGCTAGCCCAGCGCGGGGCTCCGGTACTGCCGTGACCGTCGGTCACGACGCCACATGCAACCCGAAACCGCTCGCCCCCAGCGCCTCACGCCCCGGCACGAG
This sequence comes from Nocardia sp. NPDC041819, assembly GCF_055590505.1. NCBI lineage: Bacteria > Bacillati > Actinomycetota > Actinomycetes > Mycobacteriales > Nocardiaceae > Nocardia > Nocardia sp. NPDC041819. The sequence goes on from NZ_JBVJAP010000010.1 coordinate 235,488, forward strand.
GCGCAGGCTCCGGTCGTAGTCGCCCCCGGCCTGCGAGCGGTACCGAATCGGCTCCAGCCGCGCCAGCTCCGACATCCGCTGCCGCAGGTCGAGCGCGACGTCGCCGAACCGCGGGGAGTCCAGCCGGATGGTGTCGTGCACCAGGAACGGCGGCAGTACGTCCATGCCGGTGTAATACAGGATGCCGTGGTGGATCGGGAACAGCAGATCCTCGACCGGGCCGTTGATCCCCCGATCGGAGTACGACGGCTGCTTGCCCCCAACCGAGACCACGAGCATCGCACGCCGGCCCGCCAGGACGCCCGCCCCGTACCTGGGCACCGCCTCACCCCCGGCCCCATAGGCGAACCCGCAGGTGAGAACCCGATCCACCCAGCCCTTCATGATCGCGGGCATGCCGAACCACCAGAGCGGGAAGTGCAGCACGACAGCGTCGGCCCACAGCAGTTTCTCCTGCTCGGCGCGGATGTCGGGGCTCAGCGTCCCGTCGCGGTAGGCCACGCCCGAGGCCAGCATGAAGTTGGACTCCTCGACCGCACCGAAATCCTCGGTGTCGGCGGCGGCCTTCCAGCCCATCGCGTAGAGGTCGGTGACCCGCACCTCGTGCCCGTCCGCCCGCAATTGCCGCACGGCCACGTCTTTGAGCGCACCGGTGAGTGAATCCGGCTTCGGGTGGGCGTACACGATCAGTACGTTCATTCCGGCTTTCGTCACATCTCGGCGCAACAGCGTTCGGAACGACGGATATTCCGCCATCCCCTCGACCTGCGCGGACGCGCGACGGCAGACGGACTGCCGCGATGGGGTGGAATGTCCCGGCGGGGCGTCTCGCCGCCCACGAGCCCGCGGGCGATCTCGTTCGCGGCTCGGTGACCGGATCGAGGCCCGCCAAGCGTCCGGGGCGGCCACGTTCGGCACGCGGCGCGCCGGAACGGCCGGCTCGTGGGCGACCGGCGAGATCATCGTCCTCGGTGGCGTGACAGGTTGCCCGAAGACCGTCCGGCGACGCCGGGACGGTATGGTCGGCTGAGCCGGGTCATGATCGTCGGCCGGGAGAGGTTGGGCAGCGGATGATTCGGACGGATGCGTTCACGGTGCCGGGTCACGTGCGTGGCTATCCGGGAGTGGCGTTCGGCGGGTACGTGGCGGGCCTGCTCGCCGCAGCGAGCGGCGCCACGCAGGTGCGCGTCGACTTCCGGCGCGCGGTTTCCGTGAATTCCCCGGTCGTGCTGACCGCCGACGGTTCGGGCGGCGCGTCGCTCACCGATCAGGAGGGCACGGTACTCGCCGAGGCGTCCGCGTCGACGGTTACGGTGACGCCGCGGCCCGCGCCCTCTTGGGCGGAGGCACGGGCGGCGACTGCGACCGCCGACGTGCTGCGCAAGATGAGCCACTGCTACGGCTGCGGAGCCGCCTGCACACCCGGTCGAGGCTTGCGCCTGTCGCCCTGGGCCATGCCGACGCACGACATGGTCGTCGCCGCCTGGACACCTGATCCACTACTCGGCGGACCCGGCGGCTTCCTGCCCACCGAAAACGTCTGGGCCGCATTGGATTGTCCCGGCGGCTGGGCCGCGATGGCCCTGCGTGACCTGCGCCCGGGAGCGGTGACCGCCGCCCTCACCGCCACCCAGTTCGAACCGGTCCGCGCCGGCGATCCCTACCTCTCCTACGGCTGGCCGATCTCCGCGAACGGCCGGAAACACACGGTCGGCGTGGCATTGGCCCGCGAAGACGGCACGCTCTGCGCCCTCGCCGAAGCTCTCTGGATCGAGCCCCGGCAGCCGCTGCCGTTCGAATGGTGATCCACCCCACCAGCACGTGTCGGTGGCTATCGGTAACGTCCGCGCCATGCCCTCGTCGGTACACGAAGTCCTCATCGAATTGGTCCGCCGCAGACCGACTTTGGTCGCCGAACTGCTCACTTCCACACTCGGCCTGGCGCTTCCCGAGTTCGATCACGCCCGCGTCGATTCCGGCGACCTACCGGACATCGAGCCGACCGAGTATCGCGCGGACCTGGTCGTCACCCTCACCGACGCCGACGTCCCGGTTCTCGGCATCGTCGTGGAGGTGCAACTGCAGCGCGACGACGACAAGGCATGGAGCTGGCCGGTCTACCTGACGACCTTGCGTGCTCGCCTGCGCTGCCTGGTCCTGCTCGTCGTCGTGTGCCCGAACGAACGTGCCGCGGGGCACTGCCGCCGCCCGATCACCGTCGCGCCCGGGTTCACCCTGTCGCCGATGGTCCTCAGCCCGGCCAACGTGCCGGTGGTCAGCGACACCCACACCGCGCTCGAACGCCCCGACCTGGCCGCCCTGTCCGCCATCGCCCACCGCAACGACCCCGAACGCGACTCGATTCTCACCGCCCTCGCCGCGACAGCACACGACTCCGCGGACGGTAAAAGGTACATTGACCTGGTACTGGCCGCACTGCCGAAAGCAGCGGCCCGGCACTTCCTGGAGATGCTGATGACGACCGACACGTCCCCGTACTACAGCCAGTACTTCAAGCAGCTGTACGCCGACGGCATGGCCGAAGGCGAAGCCATCGGCGAGGCCAAAGGCGAGGCCAAGGGGGAGGCCAAGGCGTTGCTCACCATGCTCGGTGCCCGCGGATTCGACGTCCCCGCGGTACTCACCGCCGAGATCGAGGCCTGCACCGATCATGCGCGCCTCACAGAATGGATCACCCGTGCCGCGACGGCGAGCGCGCTCGAGGAGATCTTCGGCGACCGGACTCAGTGAGTGTCGACGAAGCGGTACCACTGGCCGTCGAACGCGGAGTACTCGATACCGTTAATGGCGGGCGGGCCGAGGTGTGGTGGGGTGGCCGGGTCGCGGAAGAACGCGAAGCCTTCGGAATTCGAGTCGCCCGCCTGGGTGTAGAACAGGCAGCCGCCGTCACGGGGCGTGACGAAGGTGATGGTGTAGACGCCCAGGCGGGTGCGCTGGCCGGGGTGGGCACAGTCGACGGCTTGATCTTCGAGAATGCCGCGAGACAGCCGCCAGCCGGTGTCCTCCGGGACGTCGTACAGTGTCAGCGCCACCAGGACGCCGATCAGCACGGGTGAGGCGAGGCTGTAGAAGAAAGCCCGGTAGCGCAGCAGGCCGAGCAGCCCGAACAGGACGGCGATTCCGCCGAGCACGCCGAGTACCACCCACAGCACGACGAGGGTGGGAAACGTGCCCTCCGCGGCGAGTTGCCAGAACAGCGCCGCGCAGCAGAGCGCGACCAGGGCGGTCAGCAGCCCCATCCACAGCACGAACCAACGAGGAATACGCGACCGTGTGCGCACGGAGCCGGTGGAGTTCACGTGTTCAAGATACGAGGGGCAGGGGCTTCGCGCGCGGGATCGGTGCCGAAATCGCCCGGCCCCCTGACGATCACCATGCCGGGGAAGCCGCTTCGAGCGCGATAGATAGCCCGCGCCACCGGTGCACGGTCAATTCGAGAATCCGCGCGCGAGAGTTCCTGCGGTCCGGTGCGGCCGTGTCGGCCGAATTCGGACAGCCGAGGCTTACTCGCGTCCGCGGGCAGTAGGAACCTCAGTGTGAAAACAAACATTCCGGAACGTTTTCCGATTCCGTCCCGAACCGGAAAATCCCCCGGCCAGCGCTACCTGACCAGGGGATTCGCTACTCGAAACAGATCGTGCACCGCACGCTCACAGCGGCGGAAGCCCGCCGATCCGGTGGCCATCCAATTCCAGAACATCGCCGCGCGATTGGCGAGCAATGCCACGATGTCGAGCACAACGCTTCCCATGAATCTTCCTCACAAATCGAACGATCTCGTGCGGCACCCAGGGTAACGGACCGATAAACGGGAGTCGAAACTCCGACCGCCTCGAAAGCGCGAATCCCCCGGCCGCCTGGGGCCGGGGGATTCGCGACAGGTGGGACTAGACGCAGGCCAGCGCCTTGGCCTCACGGCGACGGCGATGCAGGATCGGCTCGGTGTACCCGTTGGGCTGCTTGGTGCCCTCCAGGATCAGTTCCTTGGCCGCCTGGAACGCGATGCTGCCCGCGAAGTCCGCCGCCATCGCCCGGTAGTTCGGGTCGCCGGCGTTCTGCCGGTCCACGACCGGGGCCATCCGCTCCAGGCTGGCCACCACCTCGTCGGCGGTGACGATGCCGTGGCGCAGCCAGTTGGCCATCAGCTGGCTGGAGATGCGCAGGGTCGCACGGTCTTCCATGAGCGCGACGTCCTTGATGTCGGGCACCTTGGAGCAACCGACGCCCTGGTCGATCCAGCGCACCACGTAACCGAGGATGGACTGGGAGTTGTTGTCCAGCTCTTGGCGCTTCTCCTCGTCGGTCCAGTTCGGCGCGGCGGCCAGCGGGATCTCCAGGATCTCGTCGACGGTGGCACGGCGACCGCCCTTCGCGATCTCCTGCTGCCGCTTGAACACGTCGACCAGGTGGTAGTGCGTCGCGTGCAGGGTGGCGGCGGTCGGCGAGGGAACCCACGCGGTATTGGCGCCCGCGCGCGGGTGGCCGATCTTCTGGGTGAGCATATCGGCCATCAGGTCCGGCATGGCCCACATGCCCTTGCCGATCTGCGCCTTGCCGGGCAGGCCCGCCGCGAGACCGGTGTCGACGTTCCAGTCCTCGTAGGACAGGATCCACTGCTGGGACTTCATGTCGGCCTTGCGAACCATCGGCCCGGCCTCCATGGAGGTGTGGATCTCGTCGCCGGTGCGGTCCAGGAAGCCGGTGTTGATGAACACCACCCGCTCGGCGGCGGCCTGGATGCAGGCCTTCAGGTTCACCGTGGTCCGGCGCTCCTCGTCCATGATGCCGACCTTGAGCGTGTTGCGCGCCAGCCCGAGCACGTCCTCGATCCGGCCGAACAGCTCGTTGGTGAAGGCGACCTCGTCCGGGCCGTGCATCTTCGGCTTCACGATGTAGACCGAGCCGGTGCGGCTGTTCTTCAGCTTCGCGTCATCGGCCAGGCTGTGCTTGGCGATCAGCGAGGTGATCAGCCCGTCCATGATGCCCTCGGGCACCTCGTTGCCTTCGGCGTCCAGGATCGCGTCGGAGGTCATCAGGTGACCGACGTTACGCACGAACAGCAGTGAACGGCCGTGCAGCACCAGTTCGCCGCCGGCCGGCGCGGTGTACACGCGGTCGGGGTTCATGGTGCGGGTGAAGGTCTTCTCGCCCTTGCTGACCTTCTCCGCGAGGTCGCCCTTCATCAGACCGAGCCAGTTGTGGTAGCACAGCACCTTGTCCTCGGCGTCCACCGCGGCGACCGAGTCCTCGAAGTCCATGATCGTGGTGACCGCGGACTCCAGCACGACGTCCTTGATGCCCGCGGTGTCGGTGCTGCCGATCGGCGACTGCGGGTCGATCTGGATCTCGATGTGCAAACCGTTGTGCTTCAGCAGCACCGAACTCGGCGATTCCGGGTCACCCAGGTAACCGACCAGCTGCGAGGCGTCGGCCAGGCCGATGCTGGTGCCGTCCTCCAGGCCGACCTCCAGTTCGCCGTCCACGATCTTGTAGGACGTCGAGCCGATGTGCGAGCCGGTGATGAGGGTGACCGAGTCGTCGAGGAAGTTGCGCGCCCACTCGATGACCTTGTCGCCGCGCACCTTGTTGTAGCCGGTGCCCTTCTCCGCGCCGTTGGCCTCGGGGATTGCGTCGGTGCCGTAGAGCGCGTCGTACAGCGAGCCCCAGCGGGCGTTGGCGGCGTTGATCGCGAAGCGAGCGTTCATCACGGGCACCACGAGCTGCGGGCCCGCGGTGACGGCGATCTCGTCGTCCACGTTCTGCGTGGTGATCCGGAAATCGGCGGGCTCGGGGCGCAGGTAGCCGATCTCGGTCAGGAAGTTCTTGTAGGCGGCCTTGTCGTAGTTCACGCCGGGGTGCTCGGCGTGCCACGCGTCGACCTTGCCCTGGATCTCGTCGCGTTCGGCCAGCAGAGCGCGGTTGCGCGGAGCGAGATCGTTGATGACCTGCTCGGCGCCGGCCCAGAACGCGGCGGAATCCACGCCGGAACCGGGGAGCGCCTCGTTCTCGACGAACTCGTGGAGAACGCGTGCCACCTGGAGCCCGCCGACCTGAATCCGCTCTGTCATCTACTGCCTCACTTCCGAGAAAGCCGAGTGGGAAAACAGTGCCATGTTACCCGTGGGTAGCGGTGTCGCCGCGCGCCGGGTCGCTGTGGGCACTGTGCCCGAATGCATCCGCCACGCCGAATGAGCTGTTCTTCCACCCGGCGGGTCGTCGAGCCGTCGACGGTCGGCCGGACAGCCCCTTGATCGTAACCCGCGGCCGATTTAATGTACTGATCGGAACATTTCATGACAGGCAGGAGTTCGAGTGCCACTCACCGACAAGGTCGCCGTCGTCACCGGGGGTAGTCGCGGCCTGGGTAAGCAGATGGTGCTGGCGTTCGCCGAGGCCGGCGCCGACGTGGTGATCGCGAGCCGCAAGCTGGACGGGTGCTCCGCGCTCGCGCAGGAGGTGACGCGGCGGTTCGGGCGTCGAGCCCTGCCGGTGGCCTGCAACGTCAGCGACTGGTCGCAGTGCGATGCCCTGGTGGAGACCGTCTACGGCGCGTTCGGCCGGGTGGACGTGCTGGTCAACAACGCGGGACTCTCGCCGCTGTACCCGAGCTTGGACCAGGTCACCGAGGAGTTGTTCGACAAGGTCATCGGGGTGAACCTCAAAGGTCCGTTCCGGCTGTCGGCCCTGATCGGCAGCCGCATGGCGGCCGACGGCGGCGGCTCGATCATCAACGTCTCCTCGATCGAGGCGACCAGGCCGGAGCCCTTCGCGGTCCCGTACTCGGCGGCCAAGGCGGGACTCAACGCCCTGACCGGCGGGCTGGCCCAGACGTTCGCGCCGAATGTGCGGGTCAACACCATCCAGTGCGGCCCCTTCGACACCGACATCGCCACGGCGTGGCCCGACGAGCTGCGCGCGGAACTCACCAGACACAACGCGCTGCGCAGAGTCGGCGAGCCGGAGGAGATCGTCGGGGCGGCGCTGTTCTTCGCCACCGAAGCCTCGGCGTTCTGCACCGGCGCCACCCTCGCGATCGACGGAGGCTGGCGATGAAGGCATTGACTTACGAAGGCCCGCAGCAGATCTCGTATCAGGATCGGCCCGACCCGGTCCTGCCGGGACCGGACGGCGCGATCGTCCGGGTCACCGCGGCGGGCATCTGCGGCAGTGATCTGCACATCTATGCCGGACACGGATTCGTCGCGGGCTCCGGTTACGGCGTCGGGCACGAAGCGGTCGGCGAGATCGTGGAACTGGGGCCGCACGCCCGCGGGTTCGCCGTCGGCGACCGCGTGCTGGTCGCCGCCTCGGCGGGCTGCGACGGCTGCGCGCAGTGCCGCGCCGGGATCGTCACCGCGTGCGAGCGCCACCCGCTACCGGTCGACGCCTGCTATGGGCTCGGCGGCTCGCTGGCGGGATGTCAGGCCCAGCTGCTCGCCGTACCGCACGCCGGGGGCAATCTGGCGAAGCTGCCCGACGAGGTGAGCGACACCGCCGCCGTGGTGCTCACCGACAACGCCCCTACCGCGTGGTACGGAGCCCGGCGCGCCCGGATCGCCCCGGGCGACACCGTGGTGGTGATCGGGCTCGGTCCGGTCGGTCTCATGGCGGTGCAGTCCGCCTTCGCGATGGGTGCGGCCCGGGTGCTCGGCGTCGACCTGCTCGCCGAACGCCGCGAGCGCGCCGCCGAGTTGGGCGCCGAGCCGGTCGAATCGGACGATCCGAAGCAGGCGATCCGCGAAACACTGCGCGGCGGTGCGGATGTCGCGATCGAGGCGGTCGGCGCCGACGAAACCGTCAAGCTGGCGATCAGCGCCGTCGGGCACGGTGGCCGGGTCAGCGTGATCGGCGTGAGCCACAACCGCGCCTTCCCGTTCCACTTGATGGCGGCCCAGGTGAAGGACCTCGAATTCCACATCGGGCTGTGCGCGATCCAGTACGAACTGCCCGCGCTGCTGAGACTCACCGCGGGCGGCAGGCTGCGGCCCGAGGCCGTGGTCACCCACCACCTGCCCATGTCCGAGGGGCCCGACGCCTACCGGATGTTCGCCGAGCGGGCCGACGGGGTGGGCAAGATCGTGCTGGACCCGTCGAGATGACCGCCCCTTCGCGCAGGCGCGGCCGCCCGCCCGCCGCCGAATCGACGGCGAGCGACACCAGGGCGCGGATCGTGCGTGCGGCGATCGACCTGTTCGCCGAGCAGGGCTTCCACGGCACCGGCGTGGCCGAGATCGGTGAGCGGGCCGACGTGCAGCGCGGCGCGCTGTACTACCACATCGGTTCCAAGGAGGAACTGCTCTGGCAGATTCTGCGCGACTACATCCAGCTGATGCTGGTCGAGGCAGAGCAGATCTCCGACGGGCCCGACGATCCGGTCACCAAGCTGCGCAAGATGATTCACAGTCATGTGCGGCTGATCGTTCGCCATCAGCGCGAGGTGGCCATCCAGCTGCGCGACGTCGGCGCGCTCACGGGCGAGCGCGCCGCGCAGCTCCAGGAGCTGCGCGACCGGGTGCAGCACTGCTGGCAACGCGTCATCGACGCCGGTCACGCGGAAGGGCTGTTGCGCACCGGCGACCACGTGGTCACCAACAGCGCGCTCGGCATGCTGAACATGGTCTCCTTCTGGTACCGCCCGCACGGCGACCGCTCCCCCGGCGAGATCGCCGACATCCTCGCGACCACTTTGCTCGACGGCGTGGTGACCGGCACCGCGCCAGACACGAAAGGCTGACCATGGCTTGGGATTTCGAGACCGACCCGGAGTACCAGCGGAAGCTGGACTGGGCGGCGGAGTTCGTCCGCACCGAGGTGGAGCCGCTGGACCTGCTCTACCCCAACCCGTACGACCGCACCGACCGTGAGGCCATGGCGCTGATGCGGCCACTGAAGGAGCAGGTCAAGGAGCAGGGCCTGTGGGCCTGCCACCTCGGGCCGGAACTGGGCGGCCCCGGTTTCGGGCAGATGAAGCTCGCCCTGCTCAACGAGGTGCTCGGCACGTCGGTGTGGGCGCCATCGGTATTCGGCTGCCAGGCACCGGATTCCGGCAATGCGGAGATCCTCGCCCACTACGGCACGCCGGAGCAGAAGAAGACCTATCTCGAGCCGCTGCTGGCCGGGGAGATCGGCTCGTGCTACGTGATGACCGAGCCGACCGGCGGCTCGGACCCGACGCTGTTCCGCACCCGCGGGGTGCGCGACGGCGACCACTGGGTGATCAACGGCGAGAAGTGGTTCAACTCCAACGCGCAGTTCGCCGCCTTCCACATCGTCATGGTGGTGACCGATCCGGAGGTGAGCCCGTACCGGGGCATGTCGATGTTCATCGTGCCCGCAGACGCCCCGGGATTGGAGATCGTGAAGAACTATCACGTCGCCGGATTCAGCGAGCACGAAGGCCATCTGCGGTTCACCGACGTCCGCGTGCCCGCCGACCACCTGCTCGGGGCGGAGGGGCAGGGCTTCGTCGTCGCGCAGACGCGACTGGGCGGCGGGCGCGTGCATCACGCGATGCGCACGGTCGCCATGGTCCGCAAGGCGTTCGACATGATGGCCGAGCGAGCGGTGTCGCGTCCGATGCGCGGCGGCCCGCTGGCCGGATTGCAGATGACCCAGGAACGCATCGCCGACAGCTGGATCGAGATGGAGCAGTTCCGGCTGCTGGTGCTGCGCACGGCGTGGCGCATCGACAAGGAGCAGGACTACAGGAAGGTCCGCAAGGACATCGCCGCGATCAAGGTCGCCATGCCCAAGGTGATGCACGACATCGCCCAGCGCGCGCTGCACCTGCACGGCGCGCTCGGCGTCAGCCAAGACCTGCCGTTCATCGACATGCTCGGCTACGCCGAGGTGATGGCCATCGCCGACGGACCCACCGAAGTACACAAGATCACCCTCGCGAAGGAGGTCCTGAAGGACTACGCCCCCGCGGACCCGGTGTACCCGAGCGGCTACCGGCCCGCGCTGCGGGAGAAGGCGCGCGAACTCGTCGCCCAGCGTCTCGAGCACATCGTCGGGAACCTCTGAGCAAGGTGCGCTGGCCGGTGTCCGAGTTCAGGACGCGCGCTGGGCGGCCGCGTCCACATGCGAGGTGTCCGCGTACCCGGCCACGGGACTGAGCCGCAAGACCGCCGGCATCCGGCGGGTGAGCGCGGGCGGGCCGGTGAACGCCACCCGGCCCGCCCGCAGCGCGTGCGCCAGCGGCAGCCGCCCCAGCCACACCTGGTACAGCGAGGCGACGTCGGAGCTGATCGCGACGTCCACGGGATAGCCGGGATCGGACTCGCACACCGAGGGCACGCCCGCCTCGAGCACGATCCAGAAGCGGCGCGGGTCGTCGGTGAAGCGCACCAGCAGCACGTGGCGGCGGCCCGGGAACGACGAGGTGTCCACGCGCGTGTGCATCCACCACACCAGCAGGGCGGGATCGCGCTCGTCGTCGCGTGGCGTACCGAAGGTCCAGCGTGCGCCCCATTCGCCGAGGCCGAACAGGATCGGCTCCAACTCCCGCCCCGCGTCGGTGAGCAGGTACTCCCCGACCAATCGCTCCACCAGCCCCGCCCGCTCGAATTGCCGCAGACGTTTGGCGAGCAGGCTGCGCGACAGCCCGGGCAAGCCGCGCGCGAGGTCGTTGAACCGGGTGGTGCCCAGCAGCAGGTCGCGCAGGATCAGCAGCGACCAGCGCTCGCCCACCAGGTCGAGCGCCCGGGAGATCGGGCAGTACTGGCCGTAACTCGGCGTGGAAGTCGTCATGGCACCTCGGCAACGGGGTCTATTCTCTGGACCGGCGGGGTCCACTTTCTGCACTATCCGGTTATCGCGGCCGTTCTTAGTTTCGAAACATGACCACTACAGCTCCTGCCATCACCGAAACCATCACCACGGACTGGATCGCCCGCGCACGCCGCGTCGGCGAGACCCTGCGTCCCGACGTCGCCGCCCGGGACCACTCCGGCGAGATCTCCCTCGCCGCCTTCGACCTGCTGCGCGACAGCGGGCTGTCCGCGGCTCTCGTACCCGCCGAGTTCGGCGGTGGCGGGGTCACCCACCGCGAGATGGGCGCGATCCTGCGGGAACTGGGCCGCCACGACCCCTCCACGGCGGTCGCCTTCGCGATGCACACCCACCTGGTCGCCGCCCAGGTGTGGCGGCACAACCACGGCATCGACGCCGCGCCGCTGTTCGCAAAGGTGGTCTCGGGAGCGATCCTGGTCAGTACCGGCGCCTCCGACTGGGTCGGTTCCAACGGCAGCGCCGAGCGGGTCGAGGGCGGCTACCGGGTGCACGCGCGCAAGGCGCCGGCCAGCGGATGCGAGGCGGGCACCATCCTGGTGACCAGCGTGCGCTGGGACGCCGCACCGGACGGCCCGCAGGTGCTGCACTGCGCCATCCCGTTCACCGCCGCCGGTGTGCGGATCGAAAAGAGTTGGGACACCATGGGTTTGCGTGCCAGCGGATCGCACACCGTCGTGCTCGACGACGTCTTCGTGCCCGACGCCGCAGTCTCACTGGCCCGCCCCGCCACCGTGTGGCCGCCGCTGCTGAACGTCGTGCTCGGCGCGGCGATGCCGCTGGTGATGGCGGCCTACCTCGGCATCGCCGACGGCGCGGTCGAGATCGCGACCGCACTGGCGGCGGGCCGCGCCGACGCGCCGACCGTCCAGCTGGCCGGCGAGCTGGCCACCGCGCACACCACCGCGGGCGACCTCGTCGACGCCATGTTCAACGCCTCGGAGAATCTGCGCTTCGCCAACACCGATCAGTATGCGAGCCGGACGCTCAGCCGTAAGACCGCCGCGGCGGACGCGCTCGTGCACACCGTGCGCCTGGCGATCGAAACCGTCGGCGGAGCGGGCTATTCCCGCACCTGTGAACTCGAGATGCGCTATCGCGACGTGCACGGCTGTCTGTTCCACCCGTTGCCGCGAGCCAAGCAGACCCACTTCTCCGGTCGTGTCCTGCTCGGGCAGTCCCCGATCGGATGACGCCTGTCCATTCCGTCGACGCCGTCGCCACTCGCCTCCATAATCGATGGGGGCGAGAACCCTCGCGCAGTGAACCGGCCTTTCCGGCCACACGACGACGCTCCGAGGAGAAGCCATGGTGTCCGCACGCGGAATCGCACGATCGCCGATCACCTGGGCCGTCGCCGTGCTGCTGGTGGTGGGGCTGGGCGTAGGACTGGCCGTGTTCCAGCCGTGGCGGCTGTTCACCGATACCACCGTGTGGGAGGCGGCGCCGTCGGTCACCGCGGCGCCCGGTCCGGGCGGCACGCAAGCGCAGCCGCAGGCCATCGCCCGGGGCACGTTCGTCTCGCACGAGCACGCCACCTCGGGCGCCGTCGTGGTCTTGCGGCTGCCCGACGGCAGCAGGGTGCTACGAGTGGAGAACCTCGACACCTCCAACGGCCCCGACCTGCACGTCTGGCTCACCGACGCGCCGGTGCGCGAGGGCCGCGACGGATGGTTCGTCTTCGACGACGGCGTCCACACCGACCTGGGCGAGCTCGAGGGCAATCAGGGCAACCAGAACTACCCCGTCCCCGCCGATGCCGACCTGGCCCAGCTGACCAGCGTCGCGATCTGGTGCGACCGGTTCAACGTCTCCTTCGGCGCGGCCGAACTACGACCGGCCTGAACCCGGCCCGTGGGCCGCACCGCCGAAAAATGACCCGACAACGGCGGGTGCGCTGTGCCACCATGTGTTTCGACACCGACCACCGCCTCGAGGTGGTCGCCGAGCAGTGGAGAGGAGGGGCGGCAGTGATTCCGGAAACGACGAAGCGAATGCGGACCAGGACGGCGCGATCGGCGGCCGCGGGCGATGCGTTCGGCAGGCCGTTGCGCGCATCGCACGGCGAACCGGACGTCAGCCGCCTCCAGATCGCCGGCTGATCGCCGCACTCCTCTCCCCGCTTCATTTCGCACGAAACATGGTGATTCCCATGACGTTCCGCCGTGCCGCCGATCAGGCGGCGATAACCGCCGACAACTGGATACACACCGGGGTCCTCGTCCTGAACGCCTCCTACGAGGCGCTCGACGAGATCAAGGCCGACCGGGCCGTGGTGCTGCTGGTCGCCGGAGCCGCGGAATCGGTGGCCGAGCGCGAGCCGCACTTCCCGATCCGGTCGCGGCACGTGGAACTCGCTCTGCCGCAGACGATTCGGTTGCTGCGCTACGTCTACCTGGAACACACCGTGCCGGCGCACGACGAGAGCAGGGCCACGCCGGCCGGCGTACTGCGCCGCGACCGGAACCGGTGCGGCTACTGCGCCGGGTGGGCACGCACCGTGGACCACATCCGGCCGCGGTCGCGGGGCGGGCCGAACACCTGGAGCAACCTCGTGGCCTGCTGCGCGCCGTGCAACACGGCCAAGGCCGACCGCACCCCGCAGGAGGCGGGCATGCGCCTGCTCTGGGAGCCGAAGGCCCCCACCCATCAGGTCAGGCGACAGCGCCGGATCTGGAGACAACTCGCCGCGACCTGACCGCGACCCGAGAAAGGAGAAGAACGCGATGACGCGCACCGAGACCACCGCCGTCGCGGAGTTGACCCTGACCGACCTGCTCCCGCTCTCGGACTCCCGAGGGTGGCACCGGGCGGCCTGCCGCGGCGACCCGAACCACGAAGCCTGGTTCCCGTACCCGTCGCAAGACTTCGACTACGCGCGCGAAGTCTGCGCCCGCTGCCCGATCCGGGACGCGTGTGGCGAATTCGCCGCGCGCACCGGGCAGTCCGGCGTCTGGGGCGGGCACGAGTTCGACCGCGGACGCGTGATCCGCCACTGAGGTCGCGCCTTTGCGGTGCGACGGCGGACTGCCGTGCCCCTCGTGCCGGTCGGGAGAAGCCTCGCCGACTTCGTCCGGCGCCGGTGACCATACACTGGGCGCCGTGGGCACTCATCGCAGCGGAACCAGGTCCCGAGGCATCAGCAAAGGTCCGGTTATCGCAGTGGTCGCCGTTGCGTTACTGGCCGCGACCGTCGTCGGCTGGTTCCAGTTGCGCGATCGCGCGGCGGATCAGGACAGCGCGGCGGCGGCCGAATGCGTGGAGGGCCCCGCGACGCTCTGGGTGACGGCCGATCCCAGCATCGCGGCGCAGGTGCGGGCCGCCGCCGACGGCTACAACGCCACCCAGCCGAAAGTGCGCGACCACTGCGCGCGGGTCAGCGTGACCGCGCAGCCATCCGCCGCGATCGTCGCCGCGTTCACCAGCGGCAAGCCGTGGGACCAGGCGCTCGGCCCGCAACCGGCGCTGTGGATCGCCGATTCGACCCGCTCCATCGAATCCATGCGGGTCCCCGGCCTGGTCGAGGGCGCACCGGTGCCCATCGCCGCCAGCCCGATCGTGCTCGCGGTACCGGAGGAGCTGCGTCGCGCACTGGAGCAGGCCGACACGTCCTGGGCGGATCTGCCGCGGTTGCAGCAGGGATCGCTCGGGGAGATCGGACTGAACGGATGGGGCGGGCTGCGCATGGCGCTGCCCTCGAGTGACGCCACACTGGCCGCGGCCACGGCGGTCGGGACCGCGGTCTCGGGAGCCGAGCCGCTCAGCGAACAGGCGGCGCAGTCCGGCCAGGTGGTCGCCGCGATCTCCGGGCTCGCCGCCGACGCGCCCGAAGTACCCGACACCGCGGCGGTGCCCGCGCAACTCACCGGCCAGGAAGCGCCGCTGCACGCCATTGCGGCTACCGAACAGCAACTCAAGGGCGTGGCCGGTGTGGTCGCGTTCCATCCCGCCGGGTCGGCGCCGGTGGCCGATTACCCGGCCGCGCTGATGTCCGGCGCCTGGGTGGACAAGACGCAGAACCTCATCGCCGGACGGTTCACCGACTACTTGCGCAAGCCCGAGCAGGCGCAAGCCTTCGTCGCGGCGGGCTTCGGCAGTGCGCCGCCCGCCGCGGCCGCCGTCCCGCCGCGCGGCGCGCTCGACAAGGTGCGCGCCACGCTGGCGAATCCCGTCCTCGGCGTGCGCTCGACGGTTCTGGTCGACGTCTCCGCGTCGATGGGGACCACCGAGGGCTCGACCACGCGATTGGCGAACGTCCTCGCCGCCCTGAACTCCACCATGACGGTCATGCCGCCCGACTTCGGCCTCGGTGTGTGGACCTTCGGCAAGAACCTCGACGGCAACACCCCGTACCGGGTGGCGGCCGCCACCGCGCCGCTGACCGCCGAGCAGCGTACGAAGATCACCACCGCGCTCGGTTCGGTGCGCCCGGATGAGAACCGGTCCGACCAGGCTTATCCGTCCCTGATCGCGGCGTACAAGAGCGCGGTCGCCGGGTACACGCCCGGCCGCACCAACTCGGTGCTGTTGATCACCGATGGACCCGACGACGATTCCACGGTCACCGGCACCCAACTGGCCGCCGACATCACAGCGTCCATCGACCGCGCCCGCCCCGTGCGCATCGACGTGATCGTGCTCGGCGGCAGCGGCACCCAGACACTCCAAGCCCTGGCGCAGCAGACCGGCGGCAGCTACACCCGACCGTCCACCTCCGACGACATCGGCTTCGGCAACGCCGTCGTCCAAGCGCTCACCACTCCGTAGCCGCGCGCACCCCGGCAGCTCCCGCCCAACCCGCAGGTCACCTCACTCGAAGCTCTCGACAGCGCGTATCAGTAAGTCTAGACTTACGGTTCGTGGGTACTTACCGAGACGCAGCCCTCGACGCACTGGGCGATCCGACGAGGCGAGCGATCTTCGAACGCCTCGGCAAAGGGCCGTGCGCGGTCGGGCAGCTGGCCGCGAGCCTGCCGGTGAGCAGGCCCGCCGTGTCCCAGCACCTCAGGGTGCTGGAACAGGCCGGTTTGGTGACCCACGAGGCGGTCGGCACGCGCCGGGTCTACCGCTTGAATCCCACCGGTATCGACGCGCTGCGCGCGTACTTCACGCACTTCTGGACGACCGCGATGTCGGCTTTTCAGGACGAGGCGAACCGGCGGGCCGCCGAACAACGAGCAGGCAAGGAGGAGCAGTCATGACACAACAGGTCAACGGCAAGGACGTGCGAGTCGAACTCGTTGTCGACGCACCGATCGAGACCGCGTACGAGGTGTTCACCACCGGAATCGACCGCTGGTGGCCGCGTGAGCACCACATCGGCACCGGCCGGCTCGCCGAGGAGGTGATCGAGCCGCGCGTGGGCGGCCGCTGCCTCGGCCGCGAGGAGGACGGCACCGAATGCCCGTGGGGGACGGTACTGGTCTGGCAGCCGCCCAGCCATTTCGCGTTCTCCTGGCAGATCGGCCTGGACTGGAAGCAGGAGACCGATCCGGAACGCGCCAGCCGCGTCGACGTCACCTTTTCGGCCATCGCTCCCGATCGCACCGCCGTCACGCTGGTGCACTCCGGTTTCGAGAGGCACGGACCGGGCTGGGAATCCATGCACGACGCTGTCGGCAGTTCGGGCGGTTGGCCGGACCTGGCGAACAGTTACGCGAAAGCGGCCGCCGCGGCATGACGGCGAGGCGTGGCCGGGCCGGAGTTCAGCCCGCGTACGCCTCCAGCGGCGGGCAGGCGCACACCAGGTTGCGGTCGCCGTAGGCGCCGTCGATCCGGCGCACCGGCGGCCACACCTTCGCGCGGGCATGTCCGAGACCCCGCGGATACACGGCGACTTCCCGGCTGTAAGGGTGCTCCCAATCCCCCACCAGCGACGACGCGGTGTGCGGCGCGCCGCGCAGCGGGTTGTCGGTCACCGGCCACACACCCGCGGCGACCTGGTCGATCTCCGCGCGGATGGAAATCATCGCCTCGATGAAATCGTCCAGCTCGGCGAGATTTTCGCTCTCGGTGGGTTCCACCATCAACGTACCGGCCACCGGGAAGCTCATGGTCGGCGCGTGGAAACCGTAGTCCGCCAGGCGTTTCGCCACATCGTCGACGGTGACGCCGGTCTGTTTGGTGATCTCGCGCAGGTCCAGGATGCACTCGTGGGCCACCATGCCGTGCTCGCCGGTGTAGAGCACCGGGAAATACTCGTCGAGCCGCCGCGCGATGTAGTTGGCCGAGGCGATCGCCGTCAGCGAGGCGCGGCGCAGCCCGTCGGCGCCCATCATGCGAATGTAGGCCCAGGTGATCGGCAGGATGGAGGCCGAGCCGTACTTCGCCGCCGACACCGCGTGGGATCCCGTTTCCAGCGGATCGCCGGGGAGATACCGCGCCAGGTGCGCGCGCACCGCGACCGGGCCGACGCCGGGGCCACCGCCGCCGTGCGGGATGCAGAACGTCTTGTGCAGATTCAAGTGGCTCACGTCGCCGCCGAACCGGCCCGGCCGGGCGAGACCGACCAGGGCGTTCAGGTTGGCCCCGTCCACATAGACCTGACCGCCCGCGTCGTGCACCAGCGCGCACAACTCGGCGACCTCGTGCTCGTAGACGCCGTGCGTGGACGGATAGGTGATCATGATGCAGGCCAGGCGATCGGCGTGATCGGCGATCTTGGCGCGCAGATCGTCCAGGTCGACGTCGCCGTTGGCACGGCACTTCACCACCTCCACGCGCAGTCCGGCCATCGCCGCCGAGGCCGCGTTGGTGCCGTGCGCGCTGGACGGGATGAGGCAGGTGTCGCGGTGGGTGTCACCGCGGTCGAGATGGTAGCGGCGGATCGCCAGCAGCCCGGCGTACTCGCCCTGGCTGCCCGCGTTGGGCTGCAGGCTCACCGAGTCGTAGCCGGTGATGTCCGACAACCAGCGTTCCAGATCCGCGATAACCTGGAGCAGACCGGGCGCGTCCTCGACCGGCGCGTAGGGATGCACGCGCGCGAAACCCGGCCAGGTGATGGCCTCCATCTCCGCGGTGGCGTTCAGCTTCATCGTGCACGAGCCGAGCGGGATCATGCTGCGGTCCAACGCGATGTCCTTGTCGGACAGCGTGCGCAGATACCGCAGCATCGCCGTCTCGGTGTGGTACTTCGTGAACGCGGGGTGGGTGAGGAACTCCGAGGCGCGGTTCTCGATCGCCGCGACCGGCGCGGCCGTCCCCGGCTCGGACGACACCGCGGTACCGAAGGATTCGAGCACGGCCGCGACATGCGCATCGGTGGTCGCCTCGTCGCAGGCGATGCCGACGTGGTCGACGTCGACCAAGCGCAGATTGATGCCGCGCGACTTCGCCTTCGCCACAACGGCTTCCGCACCACCGGGCACGTGCGCGAGCACCGTGTCGAAGAAACTGTCGTGTACGACCGCGCCGTCCAGCCCGGCCGCGATCGCTGCGGCGTGCCCGTGCACCCGGCGCGCGATCGCCCGCAGCCCGTCGGCGCCGTGGTAGGAGGCGTACATCGCGGCCACGATGGCCAGTAGCACCTGCGCGGTGCAGATGTTGGAGGTCGCCTTCTCCCGGCGGATGTGCTGCTCGCGGGTCTGCAAGGCGAGCCGGTAGGCGACCGCGCCGTCCGCGTCCACCGAGACGCCGACCAGGCGGCCGGGCAGCTGACGGGCCTGCGCCTGCCGCACCGCGAGGTATCCGGCGTGCGGACCACCGAAGCCGAGCGGGACGCCGAAGCGCTGGGTGGTGCCGAAGCACACGTCGGCGCCCTGCTCACCGGGCGGCGTGATCAGGGTCATGGCCAGCAGGTCGGCGCCGATCGCCACGAGCGCGCCGCGTTCGTGCGCCGCCGCGATCAGCCCGGTGCGGTCCACGACGCGACCGGAGGCTCCGGGCGACTGCGCCAGCACGCCGAAGAACTCCCCTTCGGGCAGTTCGTCGGTGGACAGGTCGGCCTCCACGATCTCCAGGCCGAGCGGCTCGGCCCTGGTGTAGAGCACCGTCCTGGTCTGCGGGAACAGATCGGTGTCGATCAACAGCCTGCCGGATTTCACCTTGCTCGCCCGGCGCAGCAACGTCATCGCCTCGGCGGCGGCGGTCGCCTCGTCCAGCATGGACGCGTTGGCGACGTCCATGCCGGTCAGCTCCGACACCATGGTCTGGAAGTTGAGCAGCGCCTCCAGCCTGCCCTGGCTGATCTCCGGCTGATAGGGCGTGTACGCGGTGTACCAGGCCGGGTTCTCCAAAAGGTTGCGCACCAGCACCGGGGGTGTCAGCGTGTCGTAGTAGCCGAGCCCGATCATCGAGGTGGCCACGGTGTTCGACGCCGCGAGTCCGGCGAGTTCGGCGAGTACCTCGTGCTCGGAGGCCGCGGGGGGCATCCCGGCCAGTCCGTCGCCGTCCAGGATGCTCGCAGGGAGCGCCGCGGCAGCCAGTTCGTCCAGCGACGGCACGCCGACGACGTCCAGGATCGTGGCCAGTTCGTCCCCGTCGGGTCCGATATGGCGGTCGGCGAATGAGCGAGTCACAACAGCTCCCAAGGTCGGGCGGGGTCGACCACGCGGTCGACGGGTACCGGCCCTCCCCCTCTGTCGTGGCGCCTGAGAGATTCGGGTACCGCGACCGGTGGCCGAGCCCCTTTCCCCATGGGCGGGCGGCTCGAAGCCACCGCTTTCCAGAGGCGCCGAAGCCCGCACGGTCCTTTTTGCCTGAGAGATTGACGGGGAGGTGCTGCTCCTTCGGCGCTCGGACTCTTTTCGAGACCGAGACTCTCCCGCACGGCGGCGACGCACGGTCAGTTTATGCCGACGCCACGCCGGAGCGCGCCCCGGGACCCCGCGCGAACCGTGTCGTTCTGGTCACTCGAACCGGAGCGACCGTCAGACGGCCAGGCCCGCGCGCACCCTCATCGCGGCAAGCAGGATCGCCTCGGCCTGGATACCCACCAGACGGTCCAGCGGCACTACGGTGCCCGGCGCGTTCTGCTCCACGTCGGCGCACCACTGCTGGAAGACCGCCGCGAACCGGTCGCGCTCGACGGCCAGCACCGGCGCGCCATCGCGGGCGTATTCCTCCTCCAGCAGGCGCAGCAGCATGCCGCCCAGCCGCAGGCGCAGCATCGCGGTCCAGTCGTACCGCTCGACGAAGATCTCGCCCCTGGTCGCGATCCGGTTCCGTTCCGGCACAGCCTGTCTGCTCACGGCCAGCCCGGGCAATCCGGCGACCAGCGCACGCACCGACCGCTCGAACGGGCTGCGGCCGCTCAACCGGCCGTCGAGGCGGGCCAGCACCTCGGCGGCGACTTCGGCCATGGCCCGATAGTCGGCGGCGGTGGCATCGAGCAGGTCACCCAGCACGTGGTCGCCCGCCGAGCCGTCGCCGATGCGCGGGTCGACCCAGAGCGGCAATTCGCAGACCAGGATCGCCGTGCCGTAGCGCGCCGCGTAGTCCCGGCAGCCTCCCCCGCCCAGCGCGGCGACAGAGTCCAGGCCCTGTGCCGCGAGCAGATCGGCCATCGCCTCGAACGGCGGCAGTTCGAAGACGCCGGGCGCCAGCGTGCGCGCGCCCGGCGCGTCGGGCTCGCCCTGGTAGATCGGCACTTCGGCGGTGGCAAGCAGAGCGGTCAGCGCCGACCAGTACCCGGGGTCACCGCCGGAGGTATAGAAGAATCCGCCGCCGAATTCCGCGTTGTGCAAAGAGGCGATCAGCGCGGGCCGGGTGCGGTCGATCAGCGACATCATCGCCTTCGTCTCCGGGAGCGGCACCCCGACGCGTCTGCCGCGCCACTCGGCCGGGAAGCACCATTCGGGTTGCTCGGCCGCGGGCGGTCGGTAGAAGCCGCGCGCGACGCCGGTCCTGGTGTGCGGCCCGGCGAACCACCCTTCGTTCAACCGCGTGCCGTCCGGGTCGACACACAGCAGGAAGTGCCACGTGGCGCCGACGGTCACCGCCTCGTCCGCAGCCATCCGGCCGAGCAGGTGGCGAATCGTGGCCATGCCGATGGGCTCGTTCGGGTGCGGGTTGCCGAACACCAGGATGTGCTGCTCGCCCGATCCGACCGTCACCTCGCGAATCGGATCACCGCCGCGGGAGCGTCCCAGTTCGTTGATCGAGATCCGATCCGGGTGATCCGCGGCGAGCGCGTCGGCGAACTCATCGAGTTCATCGACGGTCGGAAACGCCTCGATCCGGCCGATCGGCCCGACGAGCCCGGTGATGTCCCGTGCACGCACGGCGCCCCCTCTCGCTGCCGCCGCGGCCCCTTCTCCCGCCGCCGACGGCGTGTCACCAACACGGCCGGGAGGCTGCACGCCTTACCCGGCCGTGAAAGCGTTGTTCCTGTGTTTCCGCGCTGACCTGGCGAATTCTAGCCCGTCTTGCGGTTCATCCGCGCCTTCCGACGGAATGACAACTCGTCCTCCGGACGCTCGGTGATCGCCGCCGCGCGCTCCGCCGGGAAATTGGCGATGGCGCCGGTCAGCTCACGCATGGCGCCGCTGACGGCGATCCCGAAGACCCCCTGCCCACCCTGCAGTAAATCCACCACCTCCTCGGCCGAGGTGCACTCGTAGACCGAGGTGCCGTCGGAGAAAAGGGTGATCCCCGCCAGGTCCTGCACGCCGCGGCTGCGCAGATGGTCGACGGCTATCCGGATGTTCTGCAGCGAGATGCCCGCGTCGAGCAGCCGCTTGACGATCTTCAGGACGAGGATGTCCTTGAACGAGTACAACCGCTGACTCCCCGAGCCCGCCGCACTCCGGATGGACGGCACCACCAGACCGGTGCGCGCCCAGTAGTCGAGCTGCCGATAGGTGATTCCGGCCACCTGGCACGCACTGGGAACGCGATAGCCGACCAGATCGTCGGGTACCGAATCGTCGGGGAACAGGCCTGGCTGTACCACATCCTGCGATTGCTCTGCCACTGACCACTCCCTTGCTTCGCCGACGCATTCCCAGCCTCATCGATGACCCGGCTCCGTCACCGACCGAATCGGTGCGGATTCGGCCGAAACGGTCGTGGCCCAACTGTCGAGATTACTCCCCACGATTGTCCAGGGAGCGGCGTCATCGAGCCAAACGCGACGCGCGGAAAAAGTCTCGACCTCTACTTCAGCTATCGGTCGCCTTGAAGTCGTCGGGGGATACCGACTCGAGAAACTCCTTGAACTTCTCCACCTCGTCCTCGCGCTCGTCCGGCATCACCAGGCCGGCTTCCTCGAGAACCGACTCCTCGGCATGGATCGGGCAACCCACCCGCAAGGCGATCGCAACCGAATCCGAGGGCCGCGCCGAAATCCGCAGATCGTTCTCGAAGACCAGGTCGGCGTAGAACGTGCCCTCCTGCAGATCCACGATGCGCACCTCCTTGAGGGTGTGCCCCAGCTCGGTGATCAGGATCTTGATCAGGTCGTGCGTCAGCGGGCGGATCGGAGTCACCCCCTCCTGCTCGAGCACGATCGCCGTCGCCTCGGCTTGCCCGATCCAGATCGGCAGATACCGATCGCCCGCCACTTCGCGGAGCAACAGCACGGGCTGGTTCTGTGGCTGCTCGACACGGATGCCGATCACGCGCATTTCGCTCATCGCACTGCCTCCCATACTCGCCGCCGGCCCGGCATGACCGCTGCAGAGCTCGCCGTACCACGAGTCTAGGCGAACCCGCACCGGTCCAGCGATCCGTCTGCACAGCCGAAATCACCGTGTTGGATCGCCGAAACCTACCGACCCGGGGCTCGCCCGGGGGTCAGCCCCCGAGCGAGCCCCGGACCGAGGACTTCACCAGACAGGTATGCAGGGTCAGCGACAGCGCGGCCAGTTCCCGCACCGTCTCTTCCGCACGGGCGCGTGCCCCGGCGTCCCGGCTCTTCGCGATAGGGGCGACGATCTGTGCCACGAGCGCGGCTTCCCGGTCGGCGGCGAGCTTGAACGCACGCAGATGCCGTGCCTCCAAACCGAATTCGGCCATCGCCTTGGCCGTCTTGGCCAGCGTGACCGCGTCCGCGTCGAAGTACCCCGCCGGGCCGGGCGTGATCAGGTTGGCCCGGATGAGGTCGTTGAGGAACCGCTCCTCGATTCCGGCCTGGTCGAGCAGATCCGCCCGGGTGACCCGGATTTCGTGATCGAACCGCAGATCATCCGGGGAGACCTCGCTCGGCACCACACCGAGCCGCCGAGGCGCGGCCACCGGGCGCACCTCACGTTCGGAACCCGGCGCGGCCTGGTCGGCGTCCGCCGCGGCGTGTGCGGGCTCCGGCGCCCCGGTGCGGACGGAGTGCGCTCGGGCGCGGGCTTCCCGCACACCGAGCGTCGCCGCACCGCTGTCGATTGCCTCGAGCTGTTCCTTGATCACCTTCAACGGCAGGTACTGATCGCGTTGCGCGGTCAGCACGAACCGGAGCCGTTCCACATCCGCCACGGAGAACCTGCGGTAGCCCGAGGGCGTCCGCTCCGGCCGGATCAGGCCCTCCGCTTCCAGGAAGCGGATCTTGGAAATGGTGACATCGGGAAAGTCGGGACGCAGCAGGTCGAGCACGGAGCCGATCGACATTCCTCCGCGTGCCCACTGCGCCGCACCGGTCACAGCGCCGGGTCCTTCATGACTCCGAGCCTTTCATGAGTGCGCGACCCGGGCCGACGCCGTCATAGACTCCCCGCGCCCGCCGACGAGTCCGACACCTGGGCGCGCGGTCCGGTGAGGAACACCAGCCGGAACTTGCCGATCTGCACCTCGTCACCGTTCTGCAGTTCCGAGGAGTCCACCGGCTCCCGGTTCACGTACGTGCCGTTGAGGCTGCCCACATCGACGACCTGGAACGAATCGTCGTCCTGACGGAACTCGGCGTGCCGACGGCTGACGGTGACGTCGTCGAGAAAGATGTCACTGTCGGGGTGGCGCCCCGCCGACGTGGTCGGCTGATCCAGCAGGAACCGCGAGCCCGCGTTCGGGCCGCGCTTGACGACCAGGAGGGCCGCGCCAACGGGCAGACCCTCGACCCCTTGGACCGGCTGCTCGCCGGTCGGCTCTCCGGAGCGCGACGCGTCGACCTCGTTCAGGAAATCCGCGCGGAAGACCGACGTCGTCTCGGCCGCGGTCTCCCCGTAACCCGGGTCTTTGTTCTCGCTCACCGTTTCTCTCCTCCTCGAACCTGATTATCCATGCAAGCAGGTGATACCTCTGGCATCACGACCTGCCGTCGAGTCCCTAGATTCCCGGCACAACCGCCGGGTGCATCTGTTGGCATTGACCGTACCCTGCCGGGCCGCACCCGTGCAGGTAGAACTGGGAAGGCTGCTTCAGCCCCCGATAACTCCTTGATAACCTGCGGCATCCAGCAGTTCACCGAGTGTCGCGTCGAGACTCGCCGCATCACCCACCTCCAACTCGAACAGCCATCCGTCACCGTAGGGATCGGTGTTCAACGTCTCCGGCTCCGAGTTCAGCAAGTCGTTGACCGCAACCACTTTCGCGCTCAGCGGCGCGTAGATGTCGGACACGCTCTTGGTCGACTCGACCTCCGCGATGCTGTCCGCTGCGGCCACATCCGCGTCCGCCTCGGGCAGCTGCACGAACACAACGTCACCGAGTTGAGACTGGGCGTAGTCGGTGATGCCCACCCGCACCCGGGTCGGTGTGATCCGGCGTACCCACTCGTGCTCCTCGGTGTAGCGCAGATCGTCGGGGGTCTGGGTCACAGGCCGTCCTTTCGTTTGAACGTTGCACGCAAACTCTATCGGCTACGCCGCGCGGTGCCCCACAGCCGGTATCGCTCTTGCGACCGCGATGGCTCTACCGGTATAGAGCACGCCGGTCCAGACGTAGACCGCGGTGCCCCAGATCAGCAAGGCCGCGCCGAAGGCCCGCCCGAAAC
The DNA here is from genome assembly GCF_055590505.1 of Nocardia sp. NPDC041819. NCBI lineage: Bacteria > Bacillati > Actinomycetota > Actinomycetes > Mycobacteriales > Nocardiaceae > Nocardia > Nocardia sp. NPDC041819. The sequence goes on from NZ_JBVJAP010000010.1 coordinate 260,158, forward strand.
CGTCGGCGGCCCAGTCCATCTCCCCCGCCAGCAGCCAGGGCAGCGCGGACATCAGCGCGAAGGTGGCCGCCTTACCGAGGTAGATCACCTCCGGCGGGGGCAGTTCGCGGCGTTTGTACACCGAGAGCGTCGCGGTGAGCACAAGGTCGCGCCCGACCAGGATCGCGGCCACCCACCACGGCATCAGGCCGCGGATCACGAAGGCCGCCAGCGTGGTGACCAGATAGAGCCGGTCGACGAACGGATCCAGCAGCGCCCCCAGTCGTGAGGACTGATCGAGCAGCCGGGCGAGCTTGCCGTCCAGGAAGTCGGTGACGCCGCTGCCGATCAGCAGCGCGAACGCCCAGCCATCGGCCCGCTCGATCAGCAGCAACCACAGGAACAGCGGAACGCCGAGCAGCCGCAGCACGCTCAGCACGTTCGGCACGGTCAGGACGCGATCGGCGAAGACGCCCCGCGCGCCGCCGCCTGTGGCGCGTTCCTCCGGTTGGGCGGTGCCCGATTCGGTTGTCACGACCCGTGCATACCCCACCGGCCCCGGTCCTCGCCATCTCCCTGCGCCGAATTTCCGGATATTGCCACCGGCGGGCGCGTGCGAGGATGGTTTCCGCCACAGCGCGCCGGTGACAGAATGATTCGAAATATTTCTCATCGTGTGGCCGGTGAGCGAGAGGAAGTCATGTCCGCATTCGACTACGACGTGGTGGTGATCGGTTCCGGTTTCGGCGGCAGCGTCAGCGCGCTGCGGCTCACCGAGAAGGGCTACCGGGTGGGCGTGCTCGAGGCGGGCCGCCGCTGGAACGCCGAGGACATCCCACGCACCAATTGGAATGTCCGTAAGTCGATCTGGGCCCCGCGCCTCGGCCTGACCGGACCGCAGCGGATCAGCCTGCTCGGCAAGTGCGCCGTGTTCTCCGGCGCCGGGGTCGGCGGCGGCTCGCTGATCTACGGGAACACGCTCTACGAACCGCTGCCGAACTTCTACACCGACCGGCAGTGGGCGCACATCACCGATTGGCGCGCGGAGCTGGCCCCGTACTACGACCAGGCCAAGCGCATGCTCGGTGTGGCGCCCAACCCGCGCACGACCCCGGCCGACGAGGTGATCCGGGAGATCGCCGAGGACCTCGGCGTGGCCGACACCTACCACCCGACCGAGGTCGGGGTGTTCTTCAACGAGAGCGCTCCCGGCACCGAGGTCGACGACCCCTATTTCGGCGGCGCGGGCCCGCGCCGCACCGGCTGTGTGCACTGCGCGCGCTGCTTCACCGGCTGCCCGCACAACGCCAAGAACACCACCACGACCAACTATCTCCACCTCGCCGAACAGGCCGGGGCGCAGATTCATCCGCTCACCACGGCCACCGCGGTGCGACCGCTGCCCGGCGGCGGGTACGCCGTCGACACCCAGCGCTCCGACCGCTGGATCCGCAAGCAGCGCAGAACCTTCACCGCCGAGCAGGTCGTGTTCGCCGGCGCCGCGCTCGGCACCCAGAAGCTGCTGCACAAGATGCGCGACGACGGCGTGCTCGCGCACCTGTCGCCCCGGCTGGGCGAACTCACCCGCAGCAACTCCGAGGCCATCCTCAACGTGGTCAGCCGCGCCCGCCGCGATTTCGCCGAGGGCATCGCGATCACCTCCTCGATCCACCCGGAGCCCGATACCCACGTCGAGGTGTGTCACTACGGCAAAGGCCAGAACGCGCTGTTCCCGATGTCGGTGCCCATCGTGGACGGCGGTGCGTTCCGCTTCCTGCGGTTCCTGCTGGCGATCGTGCTGCATCCGCTGGTGTTCCTGCGCAGTCTCGACGCGCGGCACGCCTCGGAGAAGTCGGTGATCCTGCTGATCATGCAGTCGCTGGACAACTCGCTGACCTCGTTCCGCAAGCGCGGGCGGCTGCGGACCAGGCAGGGCACCGGCGAGCCGAACCCGACCTGGATCCCGCTGGCCCACGACATCGGCAAGCGGTTCGGCGCCAAGGTCGACGGCGACACCCACGGGCTGATCATGGATGTGTTCGACATCCCCGCCACGGCCCACTACATCGGCGGATGCGTGATCGGCGACAGCCCGCGGACCGGCGTGGTCGACCCGTATCAGCGGGTCTACGGCCATCCCGGCCTGCACGTGGCGGACGGTTCGGCGGTGACCGCCAATCTCGGCGTGAACCCGTCGCTGACCATCACCGCGCAGGCCGAGCGCGCCATGGCGTACTGGCCCAACCGCGACGATCCCGACCCCAGGCCGGAACTGGGTTCGCCCTACCGGCGCATCGCTGCGGTGCCCCCCGCGCACCCCACGGTGCCCGCGGCGGCGCCGGGCGCGCTGCGGCTGCCGATCGAGCCTGCGCCGCCCAGCGTTACGGCGCGATGAGGGCGAGGCCGGGCAGCGTGAACGGTCGGTTCCGGCTAGCGTGAGCCGTTGTGTCGGACAGTGGTATCGATCTGCGCTCCTACCTGCCCGCGGAGGAGGTCCGCGCCCGCGGACGCGCCCTGCGTCAGCGGGTTCCGGTCATCGCACGGGACCGGGAGGCGACCAGCGTGCGGCGGCCGGGTGTGCTCGACTTCGTCGAGGCGAGCAACGCAGGCCGGCTGGCGCACCTGATACCGCTGCGGATCGGGCGGATGATCGCTTCACCGTTCACCTTCTACCGGGGTGCGGCGGGTCTGATGGCGGCCGATCTGGCGGGTGGCCCGGACAGTGGGCTCAGCGCCCAGTTGTGCGGTGACGCGCACGCGGCGAACTTCGGCCTGTACGGCACCGCGCGCGGCGAGATCATCATGGACATCAATGATTTCGACGAGACCGTGCCCGGCCCGTGGGAGTGGGATCTGGAGCGGCTGGCGGCCAGTTTGGTGCTGGCCGGACGCGAGGCGGGCGCTGACGAGGACGAGTGCCGCACCGCGGCGCGCGACGCCGCCCGCGCTTACCGCCTGGCCGCGGACGAGCTGGCCGCGATGCCGTTCATGACGTCCTGGTGCGCGCTTCCCGACGAGTCGGTGATCACCCGCGCCAAGGCCGACGCCTTGCTCGACGACTTCAAGAAGGCGGCCAAGAAGGCACGCAAGAACACCAGCGCCAAGGTGGTGGCGAAGTGGACCGAGCACCTGGAGGATCACCAGACCGGCATCCGCAAGCACCGCTTCCTCAGCGATCCCCCGATCCTCACCGCGGTGGACGAGCGCGTCGCGGCGGCGGTGATCGGCGGCCTGGAGCGCTACGCCGACACCCTGCCCGAGTCGCGGCGCACCCTGCTGACCCGATTCGCGGTGTCGGACATCGCGTTACGGATCGTCGGGACCGGAAGCGTCGGCTTGCACAGCTACCTCGCGCTGCTGCACGGCAACGACGGCGAAGCGCTGGTCCTCCAGGTGAAGCAGGCCGCGCCGGCGGCACTCGCCCCGTTCCTGCCGTCCCAAGCCGTACGCCACGAGGGAGAGCGAATCGTGCAGGGGGCGCGGCTCGTTCAATCCGAATCCGACATCCTGCTCGGCTGGACCTCGCTCGCCCCGGCCGCTGACGGCGCCGAATTGCCTTTCATCGTCCGGCAATTCCGCAACCTGAAGGGCAGCATCGATCCCGCCGAGCTGCCTGCGACCGATTTGGACGACTACGGACGGCTGGCGGGCGCACTGCTGGCCAGGGCCCATTCCCGGTCGCTGGATCCGCGCTTGCTGTCGGGCTATCTGGACGGTGACGAGCGCTTCGACGAGGCGGTGGCCGCGTTCGCGGTGCGCTACGCCGACCGCACCGAGGCCGACCATGCCGAACTGGTCGAGGCCGTGCGGGCCGGCCGGGTCGACGCAGCGGAACCGGAGTAGCGCCTCCACCCGGGCGTGCACCCGACACGCCGTTCGCGCGGCGTGGGCGCGGCGAACCCGTTGCGGCACCTCGTATCCTGTCCACTGTCGAGTGTCGACGTGAAGGGTGGCCGCCAATGCTCGTGCGAGTCCAGAACGCCGCAGGCACCAATGCCGAGCGCGCGCTGATCGATTGGCTGCGCACCTGGAAGGACTCCGCGAGTCCGCACGGTGTCGCGACGATCACCTGCAGCCTGTTCCACAAGGATCGGCTGCACCAGTTCGATGCCGTGATCTGGACACCGACCAGCTGCGTGGTGATCGAGGCCGACGCGCTCGTCGCCCGCCAGGACGGTGTGCTCGAGGTCCCGCTGAACGGGCCGTGGAGCATCGGCGGCGAGCCGATCGCGACGGAGAGCCGCGACCGTCGCACACCGCTGGACAAGTCCCGCGAGCACACTTTCGCGCTGCAGGAATGGCTGGCGGCCCGCGGTCTCGGGCAGCGCGTCGTGCACGGCGTCGCGCTGCTCGTCACGTTGCCCGGCGCCCAGCTCCAGCTCGAACAGCGCTGGGCCGATCCGAGTTTCGACGTGATCATCGGCGACGATCCCGGCCGGCTCCGGCACTACTTCGACGCGCTCGCCGCCGAGGAGAAACACCTCTGGACGGCCAACGACGTCGCCGTCGCGTTCCGCGGGCTCGGCATCCTGCCCTATCTCCCCGCACCGCAGGAACTGATCAACGAGGGCTTCCTCGGCCCGATCGACATCACGCTCTGGCACGGCGGCCCCAATCAGGCGCAGGCCGAGGCCTACGCGGAGGAACTCGCGCAGGCCGAACGAGAGGCGCAGGCGTCCCGGTACGCCATCCGGGCTCCCTGGTACAGCCCGTGGAAGTTGTATCCACGGGAGAGCGGTGACCTCGACTTCGGCCGCGCGGTGATGCGCACCCTCCTGGCCATCGGCATGGTGGTCGGCTTCGTCTGGGTGGTGTGGTTCCTGGTCACCGCCTTGACGACGTACGGGCCGGGCTGATCGGCCGCGGGCGGGCGGCGGCCGATCGTGGCAGCCGCTACGAAGACGCCGAGATCGGCTGGGGCCGCTCGAAGACGCTCGCGTCGTCGAGCATGGCCGCGCGCAGCATCGACTCCGGGACCCCCATTGCCTCGACCAGGGTCAGCGCGTGCGGACGCAGCCGGTCGACAATTTCGTTCACGCCACGGCGCACGGCCTTGGCCCGGTCCACCGACATGAACCGGTGCATGATGTACCACGCCTGGTTCTCCTCGATGGTGGAGTAGACGAACAGGTCGCACATCCAGTCGGCCAGTTCGCGCGCCTCGGGATCCTCGATGTCGGAGATGCCCTCGATGAACGCCTCGAGCACCAGGCGGTCGATGTGCGCCGCGCCCGCGGCCAGGATGTGGTCCTGGGCATTGTTGAACGCCTCGAACGGACCGGTCTCCTCGGCCCTGGCGCGCAGCCGGTGCGCCGCGGTCCGGACCAGGTAGTCCTCGCGGTCGGCGAACAACTGCAACTGAACCACCCGGCGGGACAGGTCGCCCTCGTCGATGGAGTCGTCTCCCCGGTCGCGCAGGGTCTGGATGAGCTGGCGCACGCCGGACCGCTTGCGCACCACGTCACCGGCCATGGTGGCGGCGAAGCGCACCCAGCCCAGCGCGTCCAGGTCGCGCACCTCGTCGGCGTAGGAGGTGAGCAGTTCCTTGGCCACCAGCTGGGTGAGCACGACGTTGTCGCCCTCGAAGGTGGTGAAGACGTCGGTGTCGGCCTTCAACGTGACCAGACGGTTCTCCGTGAGGTAGCCCGCGCCGCCGCACGCTTCGCGGCACTCCTGGATGGCGCGGGTGGCGTGGTTGGTCTGCGCGACCTTCAGGCCCGCGGCGCGCTTCTCCAGCGCGCGCTGGGCGCCCTCCTCGAGGTTCTGGCCGGTCTGCACCAGATGCATCCGGCGCACCAGGTCGTTCTGCGCGAACGCGAGGGCGTAGGACTTGGCGACCAGCGGCAGCAGCCTGCGCTGATGGCTGCGGTAGTCCAGCAGCACGGTCTCCACACCGGTGTCGGGGTCGGAGAACTGCCTGCGTTGCAGGGCGTAGCGCACCGCGATGCTCAGCGCGACCCGCGCGCCGGCAGCCGCGGCGCCGCCGACGCTGACCCGCCCGCGCACCAGGGTGCCGAGCGTGGTGAAGAACCGGCGGCTCGGGTTCTCGATCTCGGAGCTGTAGGTGCCGTCCGGCGCGACGTCGGCATAGCGGTTGAGCAGATTTTCCCGGGGCACCCGCACGTGGTCGAAGACGATGCGCCCGTTGTCCACGCCGGGCAGGCCGCCTTTGAGGCCGTCGTCGTAGGTGGTCACGCCGGGCAGGTCGGCGCCGTTCTCGTCACGGATCGGCACCAGCAGGCAGTGCACGCCCTTGTTCTCGCCGAGCGTGATCAGCTGCGCGAACACCGCGGCCATCCGGGCGTGTTCGGCCGCGCCGCCGATGTAGTCCTTACGGGCCGACGGCGTCGGCGAATGCACCACGAACTCCTGGGTCTGCGGGTCGTAGGTGGCCGTGGTCTCCAGGTTCGCGACGTCGCTGCCGTGCCCGGACTCGGTCATGGCGAAGCAACCGAGCAGGTCCAGCGAGATCAAGCGCTCGATGTACTCCCGGTGCCGTTCGGTGCCGAGGTTCTCCACCGCGCCGCCGAACAGTCCCCACTGCACGCCCGATTTCACCCACAGCGACAGATCCGCGTACGCCAGCATCTCCAGCCCGACCACCGCGGCGCCCGGCTCACTGGTACCGCCGTTCTCCCGGCGGAACCCGCGCTCGGCGAACCCCATGGTGGAGATCGCCTTCATCTGCTCGAGCACCCGGGTTCGCGCGGCCTTGTAGTCCAGGTAGGGGTCGCCGGTGAACTCCTCCCCGGCCAGCAGGGTCCGGGCTTCGTCCCGGACGGCCGCCCAGGGTCCGTCGAGTGCCGCGCGTAGGTGGTCCGCCGTCGTTGCCGTGCCGCTAGTCATGTCTCGACGATAGCCCGGTACACCGGCGGCAAACCGTGATGCGCGACAACTCGGGGACAGGGTCTTGCTAGACCATTGAACACTCGTTTAATATACTGAACATGTGTTTAACCAACAGCCCGTTCCGCAAGGATCCCCCGAGGATCTGACCACCGCGGCCCGCATTCGCGATACCGCGATCGAGGTGTTCGGCGAGCACGGATTCCAAGTCGGAGTCCGCAAGATCGCCGCCGCCGCCGGCGTCTCACCCGGGTTGGTCAACCATCACTTCGGTTCCAAGGACGGCCTGCGCGCCGCCTGCGACGACCGAGTCCTGCAGCTGATCCGCGACGAGAAGGTCAAGGCGATCACCGCATCGTCCATGAAGGCGGGCATGCTCGACGCCCTGGCCGAGGTCGAGTCGTACGCGCCGCTGGTCGCCTATATGGTGCGCAGCCTGCAGGCGGGCGGACCGATGGCGGAATCGTTGTTCGAGCACATGACCGCCGATGCCGAGGGCTATCTCGAGAAGGCGGTCGAGGCGGGCAGGATCAAGCCGAGCCGCGATCCTGCGGCGCGCGCCCGCTATCTGATGATGCTGAACGTCGGCGCCACCATGCTGTACATGCAGATGCGCCAGCACCGCGACGAGAAGATCGACTATCGCAAGGCGATTCGCGAACTCACCGAAGAACTCACCCCACCGGCCCTGGAGTTCTACACCCAAGGGCTGATCACCGATCCCACGATCTTGGACACATTCACCAAGGAGAAGTGATGTCCGACATTATCGAAGTCCGCGGTCTCCGCAAGACTTTCGGTCACGTCACCGCGCTGGACGGCCTCGACCTCACGGTCACCGAGGGCGAGATCCACGGCTTCCTCGGCCCCAACGGCGCGGGCAAGTCCACCACCATCCGGGTACTACTCGGCATCCTGCGCGCCACGGGCGGGCAAGCCAGGCTGTTCGGGCGCGACCCGTGGGCCGACGCGGTCGCCCTGCACCGCGAATTGGCTTATGTGCCGGGCGATGTGACGCTGTGGCCGTCGCTGTCGGGCGGGGAGACCATCGATCTGCTCTCCCGGATGCGCGGCGGTCTCGACGAGAAACGAAGGGACGAGCTGATCGAGCGCTTCGACCTCGACCCCCGCAAGAAGGCGCGCACCTACTCCAAGGGCAACCGCCAGAAGGTCGCGCTGGTCGCGGCGCTGGCCTCCGGCGCGCGGCTGTTGCTGCTCGACGAGCCGACCTCGGGGCTGGACCCGCTGATGGAGCAGGTCTTCCGGGAGTGCGTGCACGAGGCGCGCGAGCGCGGCGCGACGGTCCTGCTGTCGAGCCACATCTTGTCCGAGGTCGAGGTGCTGTGCGACCGGGTGACCATCATCCGGGCCGGACGCACGGTGGAGAGCGGGTCGCTGTCGGACCTGCGCCACCTCTCGCGCACGTCGATCACCGCCGAATTGATCGGCGACGCGGGCGATCTGAGCCGCATCCCCGGCGTGGAGGACATCGAACTCGACGACCACACGCTGCGCTGCCAGGTCGACAACGAGCACTTGGGCGAGCTGATCCGGGTGCTCGGCGACGCGGGCGTGCGCAGCCTGACCAGCACGCCGCCGACGCTCGAGGAGCTGTTCCTGCGGCACTACCACGTCGACGGCCACGACGCCGAGTCCGCCGCGGTCACCGGGGAGAAGGTGCGAGCATGACCACCGCCATCGCCGGGCGCGCCGCGGCGGCGCCGGCGCGCGGCGTCTCCCGCGACTTCGCGGGCACCGGGCGGTTGCTGCGGCTGTACCTGCGCCGCGACCGGATCGTGCTGCCGCTGTGGACGCTGCTCATCGGTCTGATGCCCGCGTTCCAGGTGGCCAGCATCAAGGGCCTGTACGACAACCAGGCGTCCCTGGACAGCTTCGCGCGCACCACGGCCGACAGCCCCGCGCTGATCGCGATGTACGGTCCGGTGTTCAGCTCGGCGCTCGGCTCGATCGGCACCTGGAAAGCCGGCGCCATGTACACCATGATCGCCATCGCCACGGTGCTCACGGTGATCCGGCACACCCGCGTCGAGGAGGAGACCGGGCGCGCGGAACTGGTGGGCGCCACCAGTATCGGGCGTTTCGCCGGTCTCACCGCCACCCTGATCATGACCTACACCGGGGCGTTGCTCGCCGGGATCGTGTGCGCGCTGGCGCTGTATGCCGCCGACCTGCCCGGCGCGGGATCGGTGGCCTTCGGCGCCGCGCTGGCGGCGTCCGGCATCGCCTGGGCGGCGATCGCCGCGGTCGCCGCTCAGGTGAGCGCCGGTGCGCGAGTGGCGCGCGGCGTAGCCTTCGCCGCCCTCGGCGCGGCTTTCGCCCTGCGGGCGGTCGGCGACGCCGGAAACGGTGTGCTGTCCTGGTTCTCGCCGATCGGATGGTCGTTGCAGATCCGCCCGTACGCCGACGAACGATGGTGGGTGCTGCTGCCCTTCGCCGTCCTCGCCGTGGCGGGCACCGCGCTGGCGTACGCGTTGCTCGGCAATCGCGACGTCGGTTCGGGGCTCATCGCCGAGCGTCCCGGGCCGCCGGCCGCGGCGCCTGTGCTGTCCGGCCCGTTCGGATTGGCCTGGCGGTTGCAGCGCGGCACCCTGCTGGCGTGGACGGTCGGCTTCGCCCTCTACGGCCTGCTGATCGGCGGCGCGGTCGACAGCGTCGGCGACATGCTCGACGGCAGCGCGTCCATCCGCGACATGGTCACCCGGATGGGCGGCTCCCAGCAGCTACAGCAGTCGTTCATCACCTACGCGATCACGATGCTGGCCGCGGCGGCCTCCGCCTACTCGATCTCCGCCGCCCTGCGCCTGCACGACGAGGAGACCAGCGCCCGGGTCGAGGCGACGCTGTCCGGTGCGGTCGGCCGCGTCCGCTACGCGCTGAGCCACATCGGCTTCGCGCTGCTCGGGCCCGCCGCGGCACTGCTGGTCTCCGGCGTGGCGATCGGCATCGTGTACGGCGCCACCGGCGGCGATCTCGGCACGAAACTCGGGCAATCGATCGGCGCCGCCGCCGTGCAGGTGCCCGCGGTATGGGTCGTCACGGGCATCGCGGTCGCGCTCTACGGTGTCGCACCGCGCTTCGCCCCGGTCGCCTGGGGTGTGCTCAGCGCCATGGTGGTGATCTTCTTCGTGGGTTCGCTGGACGGGCTGCCGCAATGGATGGTGGATCTGGTGCCGTTCGTCCACCCACCGAAGGTGCCCGGCGCCGAATTCCAGGCGCTGCCGGTGCTGTGGCTGCTCGCGGTCGCCGCGGTCCTGCTGGCCGTCGGCATCACCGCGTTCCGCAGGCGCGACCTGCGCTGACGCCGGACCCCGTGGCCTGCGCGAAGCCGCTTCGCGCGGGCCACTTCTCGTCCAGGGGCAGATCGCCTCGCCTCGGGCCGGTGCTCGCGGGCTCGCCGATCGACCGCGGCTACGGGTGACCGCAGTGGCGCGCCGAGCGCGTCACCCGTTGGTCTCGATACCCAGCTTCCCGGCCAGTCGCGTGAGGTAGGCGCGCACGTCCTCCGCCGCGCGATCGGGCAGCCCGAAAACCGCTTCCGTGACACCCGCTTCGGCCCAGCGCGCCAGCTGCTCGGCGTCGTGGCGCCCGGCGAGCGCGACGACCTCGGGGCGGTCGGCGCGCCCGTGCTCGCGCCACACCCGGTGCAGCAGAGCGATTTTCTGATCCAACCCGTCCTCGGTCGGCGTGGTGATCCATCCGTCGGCGTAGTTCGCCAACCAGGTGAAATTCTTCTCGGTGCCCGCCGCGCCGAGCAGCACCGGAATGCGTTTCTGCACCGGCTTCGGCCAGGACCAGCTGGCGCCGAAGGTGACGAACTCGCCGTCGAAGCCCGCTTCCTCTTCGGTCCAGAGCACACGCATGGCCTCGAGATGCTCACGCAGCACCGTCCTGCGCTTGCCCGCGGGCACACCGTGGTGGGCCAGCTCGTCGGTGTTCCAGCCGAATCCGACGCCGAGACTGACCCGGCCGCCGGACAGATGGTCGAGCGAGGCGATGGTCTTGGCCAGCGTGATCGGATGATGCTCGGCGGGCAGCGCCACCGCGGTGGACAACCCGATGCGCTCGGTCACGGACGCGGCGGTGCCCAGCGCGACCCACGGATCCAGGGTGCGCAGATAGCGGTCGTCGGGCAGGCTCGCATCGCCGGTGCGCGGGTGCGCCGCGGCGCGAACCACCGGGATGTGCGTGTGCTCGGGGACATAGAACGTGTCGAAACCGGCACGCTCGGCGGCCACCGCCGCATCCGCGGGGGTGATGCCCCGATCGCTGGTGAACAACACGATTCCGTACCGCACCGTACGCGCTCCCATCGCCGAAATTAGAACAAGTTCTATCACGGTTCGCCGGGTCACACCAAGGGGTGAGCGGTACCGGCGCGCCCGCCGCGACCCGCACGGATGCCAAGGAGACGTCGGATGACTAGGTTCGCCTCCATGAGTCTCGACGCATCTTCCGTAGGCGATGTCACCACCGAACGGGTGGATCACCTCGGCTGGCGTCGCGGGCTTCGCCTGCGGCGCGCCCGGCCCATACCCGTCGTCACCCAGGCCGTCGGCCTGCTGGTGGCCGACCGGCAGGCGACCGCGGACACCATCGTCACCGCGCCGACGCCGTTGCAGCCGATCGATCTCACCGACGACGCCAGAGTGGCCGAAGTCCTCGACCTCGCGGTCCGGGTCGGCGAGGTGGTGCTCGCCTCCGGCACCGGCGTGGTGGACACCACCACGACGGTGCGGTTCATCGCCGCCACCTACGGCCTGTCCCGCTGCAGCATCGATGTCACCTACGACGCCATCCGCATCTGGGCCGACCGCGGGCCCGCGCTGCCACCGGCCAGCACCATGCGGATCGTGCACTATCGCGCCCTGGACTTCACCCGGCTCGCCGCGGTGGACCGGCTCACCCGCCGGATCCGCAACGAACTGGTCCCTCCCGACCAGGCCCGCGCCGCGCTCGACGCGATCACCTCGGCGCCGCACCCCTACCACCGGTGGACCGCCACCGCCGCGTGGTCGCTGATGGCGGCCGCGATCGCCGCGCTACTCGGCGCCGGCGCACTCGTGGCCGCGATCAGTTTCGCGACCACCGCGGCGATCGACCGCACCAATCGCGTCCTCAATCGTTACGGATTGCCCTTCTTCTTCCAGCACATGGTGGGCGGCGCCATCGCCGCGATCCCGGCCATCGTGCTGGCGAGCCTGGCCGCACGCTTGCGGATCGACGCCGACCCGACCCTGATCATCGCCGCCGGGATCACCGTGCTGCTCAGTGGATTGCAACTGGTCGGCTCGGTGCAGGACGCGATCACCGGCGCTCCCATCACCGCCACGGCCCGCATGCTCGAGGTGATGATGATGACCGGCGGCATCATCGCGGGCATCGCGTTCACCCTGCGCATCGCCGACCTCCTCGACGCCACGGTGCCACCGGTCTATCTGACCTCCGCCCGCGATATCACCGACCTGCCGGTGAAGATCCTGGCCGGTGCGGTGGCGGCCCTGGCGTTCGCGCTCGCCTGCTACGCCGAGCGCCGGGCCCTCGCCGCCGCGGCCGGCAGCGGCGCCGCGGGCATCATCTGCTTCCTGCTCGTCCAGCAGGCCGGGTTCGGTCCCGTCATCTCCTCCGGCGCGGCCGCCACGCTGGTCGGGCTTGCCGGTGGCCTGATGGCCCGTCGGGCGCTGACTCCCCCGCTGGTCGTCGCGGTCGCGGGCATCACACCGTTGCTCCCCGGCCTCAAGGTCTACCGCGGGCTCTACGCCCTGCTCAACGACGAACTGGTGATCGGAGGCAACCAACTGCTGTCGGCCTTCGGCATCGGCTGCGCGCTGGCTGCCGGTGTCACCCTCGGCGAGTGGTGCGACCGCACCGTGCGCAGGCCCCGGATACTGCGCCGGTTCGGCTCGCTGCGCCGCCCGATCGTGCGGCGACGGCGCCGCTCGGCGTCCGCGCACTGAACCGCGAGGCGCATGCGCGCCGAACGCCCGCCCGGTAACCTCTTATCGGACTGGTCAGGGCGGCGCGATGCGGCGGCAGCCCCGGTGTGAGGTGAGGTGGTTCGGACATGCCGGAAACAGATCCGTTCTCGAAGCAGATCCGTACCGCCACCGCGCAGCAGCACGCGGAGGCGGAGAACTCCCGCTTCATGAGTGACATGCTGGGCGGATCCCTCGGCGTCGACTCGTATCACCGCTACACCGGTCAGCTCTGGTTCATCTACCGCGCGCTCGAACAGCGGTGGGAGACGCTGGCCGACGACCCGGTCGCCGGACCGTTCATCCGGCCGGAGCTGGCCCGCACCGCGGAACTCGAACGCGATCTCGCGCATCTCCTCGGCTCCGGCTGGCGTACCGGCCTGGAACCGTTGCCCGCCACCGCGGCCTACGCCGACCGCATCGACGCGTGCGCACGCGACTGGCCCGCCGGGTACATCGCCCACCACTACACCCGCTACCTCGGTGACCTGTCCGGCGGACAAGTCATCCGCGGCACCGCCGAAAAGCTGTGGAACCTTCCGCATCGCGGCGACGGGGTGCGTTTCTACGTCTTCGACGGCGTACGCAATCCGGCGGCGTTCAAGCGGGAATACCGCGGCTTGCTCGATCGCCTGCCGCTCGATGATCTGGAGCGCCGCCGCGTACTCGACGAGGGCAAGCGCGCCTTCGCGATGAACACCGCGGTCTTCGAAGAACTCGCCGAGGAATTCCCGGCCGCTCAGTAGCCGGATCCACCTGACTCATCGCGCTGCGGCGCGCGGTATTTCGGCAGTGCTGCGCAAATGCCGGGGACGTGGGACAGTCATGGTATGAGAGCGCGCCGTCGCATCGCCGTGGTTGTGGCCGGTCTTGTCGGCGTCGGTCTGGTGGGGGGTTGTGGCACGACGTCCGACCCCGGCGCCGGGCCCGGCTCGTCGACGGCGGCACAGATCGTGCCCTTGATCTCGACGAACGATCTGCGTCCCGCGCAGCCGGACGAGGTGCACCTGTTCGGCTTCAACGATCTGCACGGAAACCTCCAGCCGCCGAGCGGGTCCAACGGGAAGATCGGCAAATACGAGGCGGGCGGAGCCGCCTATCTCGCAACCCATCTGGCACGGCTGAAGGCCGCCTATCCGTCCAGCGCCGTACTGGCGGCCGGGGACAACATCGGGGCGAGCCCGCTGGTCTCCAGCCTGTTCCACGACGAGCCGACGATCGACTTCCTCGGCAACGTGGGAGTGGCCGCCTCCGCGGTCGGCAATCACGAATTCGACGACGGTGTACGAGAATTGACGCGTTTGCAGCAGGGCGGGTGCGCGTGGGACGGATGCACTCCCGGCGCTCCGTTCACCGGCGCGAAATTCCCCTACCTGGCCGCGAACGTCACCGACGCGCAGGGCAACCTGCCACCCGCACTGCGCCCGTGGACCCTGCTGGAGGTGGGCGGGCACCGGATCGGCGTCGTCGGCACCGTCACGCCGGACACCGCGAATATCGTTCTGCCCGAGGGCATCCGGGGCTATCTGTTCGGCGACCAAGCCGCCGCGATCAACCGCTACGTGCCGGAGATCAGAGCTGCGGGCGCCGAGGCGATCGTGGCGCTGGTGCACGACGGCGGCTCCCAGCGGCCCGAACCGGACGCGCCACTGGACTACAACGGCTGCGCGAACGTCACCCCGAACGTGACCGGGCTGGCCGAGCGGATCGACCCCGCGGTCCGGGCGGTGTTCACCGCCCACAGCCACCAGCCCTACGTGTGCACCGCAGGGGACAAGGTCATCACCCAGGCATTGTCCTACGGACGGCTCATCACCGACGTCACGCTGCGTTTCGGCCCCGACGGCGTGCAAGCGTCGGCGGTCAACCGAGTGGTGACCCGCGAGGTGACACCCGACGCCCCGACGACCGCGCTGATCGATTTCTACACCGAGCAGTCCCGCCCTCGCGCGGGCCGCGTGGTCGGCGCGACCGCGGCCACCCTCCCGCACGACCCGAACCCGGCGGGCACCTCACCGCTGGGCGACGTGATCGCCGATTCCATGCTGTCGGTCACCGCGGGCCCGGCCGCCGCCGTGGCCGCCTTCATGAACCCAGGCGGCGTACGCGCCGATCTGAAACAGGGACCGATCACCTACGGCGACCTCTTCACCGTCCAGCCGTTCGGCAACCAGGTCGTCACGCTCACGCTCACCGGCAGCCAGATCCTGCGCCTGCTGGAACAGCAGTGGACCGACCCCGGCAAACCGACGATCCTGTCCCTCGCGGGCATCGGCTACGCCTACTCCGATACCGCTCCCACAGGTGCGAAGGTGATCGCGGGCAGCGTCCGTATCGGAGGGCAGTCGCTCGACCCGGTCGCCGCCTATCGCGTAACGACCAACAACTTCCTCGCTTCGGGCGGCGACGGATTCACCGTCTTCACCGAGGGCGTCGACACCGCGGTGGGGCCGACCGACCTGGACGCCTTCGAGACGTTCCTGCGTGACAAGCCCGCGCTGCGCGCCCCGTCCGCACGGGTCGAGAAGAAGTAGCCGCGACGGGACGCCATGAAGTTGCTGGACACTCGACCAGAACGCGAGTAACTGGAAATCTCTGTAACACATACCGTTTGACCTGCACGGACGGTGATCAGTCCCACAGGCCACACGGCCCATGATCGCTTGCCGGGGCAGCCCGCGCTCCATTACTCTTCAGTAATAAGTCAGGACGAAGGTGTTCCTACTTTCGGCCCGACGTTCTGTCGCTGGGGGCCGAATCAACGCTGTCCGCATCCATTGCCGCATGCCGGATGACTTGTGCGACAACATGGTTCGAGTAAGCAGCAGGAGAGTGCGATGGCCACTTACATCGTGACGGGCGGAACCGGATTCTTGGGCAGGCGGGTCGTGCAGGACCTGCTGGATCGCGACGCCGACGCGATCGTCCACGTGCTGGTGCGCGAGACATCGCTGGCGAAATTCACCGACATCGCGGCGGGCTGGCGCGGCGCCGAGCGGGTCTTCGCGCTCATCGGCGATCTCACCGCCGAGGGCCTGGGATTGGCGTGCGAGGCGCCGCGGGCCGACCACGTGGTGCACCTGGGCGCCGTCTACGACATGACCGCCGACGAGGACACCGCGCACGCGGCGAACGTCACCGGCACGCGCTCGGTGCTGGCCTTGGCCCGCGAGCTGGGCGCGGTGCTGCACCACGTCTCCTCGGTGGCCGTGGCGGGCGACCACAAAGGCAAGTTCTTCGAGGAGGACTTCGACCTCGGGCAGCGGCTGACCTCGCCGTATCACCGCACCAAGTTCGCCGCCGAGAAGCTCGTCCGCGAGTCGCGCGGCGTGCGCTGGCGGGTCTATCGCCCCGCGATCATCGTGGGCGATTCCCGCACCGGCGAGATGGACAAGATCGACGGTCCCTACTACTTCTTCGGCGCGATCGCGCGGCTGGCCGCGCTGCCGTCCGAGCTGCCGTTGCCGCTCCCCGACCTCGGCGCCACGAATATCGTTCCGGTGGACTATGTCTCGGCCGCCATGGCGGAGCTGATCCGCCGTCCCGGCCTGGACGGACGCACCTTCCACCTGGTCAACCCGGAGCCGCAGCCGTTCGGCGAGGTGTACCGCGCGCTCGCCGCCGCGGCGGGCGCCCCGACCGGTGTGGGCACGGTGCCGGGCAGCGCACTGGCGCTCAGCGGGCTCGCGCAGATCCCCGGCCTCACCGCCGTGCGCGATTTCCTGCTCGAGCAGGTGGGCATCCCGGTCGAAGTCGCTCCACACACCTCGTTCTCCGCGGAGTTCATCAGCGACTCCACCCGCGCCCAGCTGCGTGGTTGCGGCCTGACGGTGCCGTCGTTCGACAGCTACGCCGAGCGGCTGTGGCAATACTGGCGCGACCACCTCGACCCGCAGCGCGGACGCGTGTCCATCACCGGCGACCCGCTCGCCGGACGGGTCGTGCTGATCACCGGCGCGTCCTCCGGTATCGGGCTGGCCACCGCGCACGCCGTCGCCCGGCGCGGCGCCACGGTCCTGATGGTCGCCCGCGGGCACGACGACCTGGCGGCCGCCGCCGACGCCGTGCGCGCCGAAGGCGGTGTCGCGCATACCTATCCGTGCGACATCACCGACTCCGAAGCGGTCGAGAAGCTCGTTCAGTGCGTGCTCGACGACCACGGCCACGTCGACTACCTGGTGAACAACGCGGGCCGCTCGATCCGGCGCTCGGTGCTCAACTCCACCGACCGGATGCACGATTTCGAGCGCACCATGGCGGTGAACTACTTCGGCGCCGTGCGGCTGATCCTCGGACTGCTGCCGTCGATGCGGGCGCGCCGCTTCGGGCACGTGGTGAACATCTCCTCGATCGCGGTGCAGACCAAGGTGCCCCGATTCGCCGCCTATGTGGCGAGCAAGTCGGCGCTGGACAACTTCAGCGAGATCGCGGCGGTGGAGAACCGGGATGCCGGGATTACGTTCACCTCGGTGCGGATGCCGCTGGTGCGGACCCCGATGATCGCGCCGACCGACCTGTACCGCTCGCTTCCGGTGCCGGATCCGGAGCAGGCCGCCGCGATCGTGGTGCGTGCGCTCGAGGACCGGCCGCATCGCATCGACACGCCGGTCGGCACCTTCGCCCAGGCGGTGGAATTGCTGATGCCGTCGGTGAAGCGTCAGATCATGCACCAGGGCTACCGCATGTTCGGCGAGTCCCGCGCCGCGCGGGGCGACGCGGAGCGCCGGCCGGCCGACCCGTCGCCCGCCACCGCGCCCGCGACCGGCGGCGGCGCGCTGTCCGCGCTGGCCCCGGTGATCATGCCGCTCATGGCGCTGCCGACCCCCGCGGCGCGCGTCGCTCGTGTGGTCCCGGGCTTGCACTGGTAGCTCCGCACAGCTGAGTGGGGCCGACCTCGGTCGGCCCCACTCCTGCGGATTCCCGGTCCCGCGCGGTCACATCCGGTACACCGCGAACTCCACGGCGGGCCACATGGCCCAGCGGTAGTCCGTGTGCGCGGCCGGACGGATGCCGCCCTCGCACACCGGATCACCACTCGCGCAGTAGTTTCCGGTCCGCCAGGCGTATTGCTCCGGCACGGACCAGCCGACCAGCCGGATCGGATCACCGAACAACAGCACCGCGGCCACGCGGGATTCCAGATCCGCGGGCAGGGTGCGGATGCCACCGAGTGCGGTCACGATGCCCGTGCCGAGCACCCCGTGCGTCACGACGGCCCCTTGTGAGAAGCCGACCAGGACGAACCGCTGATCCGGGCACCGCGCCGCTTGCCACAGCACATGGGCGGTCATGTCCTGGGTGCCCCGGCCGATCGAGGACGGGTCGAGCAGGTCTGCGGGATAGTCCACCCGATATGCCTGCGAATCAACCGGAAGTGCTCGCCACAGTGCGTCGTACAGCGGGTCGCCCACCACCGCACCCAGATATCCGGGTTCGTGGGTGCCTCGGGCGACGACCACGTCGACCGCCGCACAGGACGTCGCCCATGCGTGCAATCCCGTCGCAGCCCCGAACCCCGCGACGAGCAGCAGCACAGCGAATGCCTCTACTACACGCCACTTTTCGAAGTGAATTACCTTCCGGTTGGCCATCGTACTCACCTACTCACGCCGTTGTGAGACAGCCGAGCGACACTTGTCAGTGACAATTACTCGGCTATATCCGCGAAGGTAAGAACGGCCCCGGAGGCCGTCAAGGAACTCCACCCGACCGATACCGAGTCAGCGCCGAATCGTGTTCTCCGGAGTTCTACGGTACGAGAACCGCTGCGCCCGTGAATCGTCCGTGCGCGAGGTCGATCAGCGCTCGATCGGCCATGTCCAGGGAGTACCCGTGCGTGGTCAGATGTATCCGGTGCTCGCCGGCGAAAGCCAGGAATTCGCGAGCGTCGGCACGGGTGTTCGCGGTGACCGATCGAATCTCCCTTTCCTGGAACAGATGCCGCTGATAGTTCAGCGCGGGAATGTCGCTGAGATGAATACCGGCGATGGCGAGGATTCCGCCGCGATCGAGCGCCGCGAGCGCGGGCGGCACCAGTTCACCGACCGGCGCGAACAGGATCGCCGAATCCAGCAGCACCGGAGGCGGATCCGCGGCGCCCTGCACCGACGCGGCGCCGAGCGCGGTCGCGAGTTCCCGCGCCGCCGGATCCCGGGTCATCACGTGCACCTGCGCTCCTTGCGCGGCGGCCACCTGGGCGGCGATGTGGGCACTGCCGCCGAAGCCGTAGATTCCCAGCCGACCGCCTGGTGGAACGGCGGCCCGCAGCAGCGCCCGGTACCCGATGATGCCCGCGCACAGCAAGGGGGCGGTGTCGGCATCCGAGTAACCCGCGGGCAAGCGCAATGCGTATGCCGCGGGAACACAAGCGAATTCGGCGTAACCACCGTCGGCGTCCCAGCCGGTGTAGGCCGAATGCGGGCAGAGGTTCTCCGCGCCGCGCAGGCAGAACTTGCACTCCCCGCACGTGTGCCGCAGCCAGGCGATGCCCACCCGGTCGCCCACCGCGAAACCCTCCCCCTCCGCACCCTGCCCGACCGTGACGACCTCGCCGACGACCTCGTGCCCCGGCACCACTCCGGCCCGGTGCACCGGAAGATCGCCTTCGGCCACGTGCAGGTCGGTCCGGCACACGCCGCAGGCCAGTACACGCACCACCAACTCGCCGGCACCGGGTTCCGGCACGGAGGTTCGCTCCGCGTGCAACGGGCCGCCATCTATCGGGCCCGGCCTGCGCACCCGCCAGCATCGCATCGAAGTCCTACCGCCGCGGATCTGGCTCATCGTCGGATCACCTCGCTCCGATCGGATGGACACGGACCGGGCCTCCCGGCGGTGCCGGGTGCGCCGGAATCACCCTACTCGGCCGATTCGGCCACGCCGCCCACCGACATCTGATACGTTTCTGTATCGAGTACATTTCTGTATCCGATGCTCTGGTCGAGGCCGAACCGAGGAGGTGCCCGATGGCGTCCGATGCCGCACAGGCCACGCCCGCCCGGGTCACCCGCCGCCGCGCCGAAACCAGGAACCGGCTGCTGACCGCGGCCTACGACGCGTTCGCCGAGGAAGGCTTCGGGCGCGCCACCGTGGAGCGGATATGCGAGCGCGCCGGATTCACCCGCGGGGCGTTCTACTCGAACTTCAGCTCGCTGGACGAGTTGTTCCTGGCCATGTGGGAGCAGCGCTCGACGGCGATGCTCACCGAGGCGGGCGCCATCCTCGACGAGATCGCCGCCGACGGCGCCGATGACGTGCGCGCCGCGGTCCGGCGACTGGAACGGGCGGTGCCGGTCGACGAGGGCTGGTACCGGATCACCGCCGAATTCACCGCGCACGCCCTGCGCACCCCGGCGCTGCGCCGGGTGATGGCCGCCCGCGAGGAAGCCATCGTCGCGGCCCTCATGCCGACCATCGTCGCGGCGCTCGCCCGCGGCGGCCGCACCGTGCCGGACCCGGAGGCATTCGGCCAAGCGCTCATCGCCGTCCACGACGGGACCAGCGTGCAGGTCCTGATGGAGCCGGACAGCCGTGCCGCGCGCGAGCGCCGCACCGAACTGTTCCACCACGTCGTGCTGGCCTACAGCACCGCAACCGAAGGATGAACATGTCCCACAGCAGTCCCGAGGTGACGCCGGAGGCGGACGTCCTCGTCGTCGGCGCCGGGCTGGCCGGCCTGGTCGCCACGCACGAACTGGTCAAGGCCGGACGCACGGTGCACGTGCTCGACCAGGAGAATCGCAACAATCTCGGCGGTCAGGCGTTCTGGTCGCTGGGCGGGCTCTTCTTCGTCGACAGCCCGGAGCAGCGGCGCCTCGGCATCAAGGACTCCTACGATCTGGCCTTGCAGGACTGGCTCGGCTCGGCCGGGTTCGACCGCGACGACGAGGACAAGTGGGCCAGGCAGTGGGCGCGGGCCTATGTGCGGTTCGCGGCCACCGAGAAGCGGGATTACCTGCGCGAACTCGGGCTGCGGGTGACGCCGCTGGTCGGCTGGGCCGAGCGCGGCGGCGACCGCGCCGATGGACACGGCAACTCTGTGCCGCGCTTCCATCTCACCTGGGGCACCGGCCCCGAGGTGGTCCGGGTCTTCGCCGAGCCGGTCCTCGAGGGCGAGCGGCGCGGACTGGTCCGATTCGGCTTCCGCCATCGGGTGGACGAATTGATCGTGGAGAACGACGCGGTGGTCGGCGTGCGCGGCGCGGTGCTCGAGGGCACCGATCTGGACCGGGGACGTGCCTCGTCGCGGACCGAGGTGGGCGAATTCGAGTTGCGCGCCAAGGCCGTGATCGTGGCCTCCGGCGGAATCGGCCACAACCACGAGCTGATCCGGCGCAACTGGCCCACCCAGCGACTGGGTCCGTGCCCGGAGACCATGATCTCCGGCGTGCCCGCGCACGTCGACGGCCGGATGCTCGCCATCACCGAGACCGCGGGCGGGGCCATCGTCAACCGGGACCGCATGTGGCACTACACCGAAGGCATAGTCAACTGGGACCCGATCTGGCCCGATCACGCGATCCGGATCATCCCCGGTCCGTCCTCGATGTGGTTCGACGCGAACGGAAAACGCCTGCCCGCACCGTGCTTCCCCGGATTCGACACCAACTCGACGATGAAGGAGATCCTGAAGACCGGCCACGACTATTCGTGGTTCGTGCTCACCCAGTCGATCATCGAGAAGGAGTTCGCGCTGTCGGGCTCCGAGCAGAACCCGGACATCACCGGCAAAGACCTCAAGCTCACGCTGAAAAGCCGCGTCGCCAAGGGCGCACCGGGGCCGGTCGAGGCGTTCAAACAGCACGGTGTCGATTTCGTCGTGGCGGACACGCTGCGTGAACTGGTCGAGGGCATGAACAAGATCGCTCGCGGTCCCCGGCTGGACTATGACGATCTGGAACGCCAGATCGTCGCGCGGGACCGGGAGCTGACGAACAAGTTCAGCAAGGACAGCCAGCTGATGGCGATCGCCAACGCGCGCCGGTACCTGGGCGACAAGGCGGGCCGGGTCGCCAAACCGCACCGGATCCTCGATCCGGCCGCGGGCCCGCTGATCGCCGTGCGGCTCAACATCCTGACCCGCAAAACCCTGGGCGGCTTGCAGACCGACCTGAATTCCCAGGTGATCCGGCCGGACGGCACGGCGTTCCCTGGTCTGTACGCCGCGGGTGAGGTCGCCGGGTTCGGCGGTGGCGGCGTGCACGGGTACAACGCGCTGGAAGGCACCTTCCTCGGCGGATGCATCTTCTCGGGCCGGGCCGCCGGGCGTGCGCTGGCGGCGGAACTCGCCTGATCGCTAACGCCCGCAGCGGGAGGCGACCGCGCCGGTCCCGGCCGAGGTGGCGAGGACCGGCGCGGACGTGAACGACGGAGCGCCGGAGTAGAGCCGGGTCCGTGCCACGTACCGCCCCGGCTCCACCGTGACATCGGTGATCTCGGCCTCGTTGCCGTAGACGTCTGTCACGCGCGCGGTGAACGGGCCCGGCCCGGCGCCGGAGAGGGTCCAATAGTTGTCCGCCCGCCGGGTGAGCGGTCGCCACGGACCGCCCGCAGCGGGTCGAACAGCAACCTCACGCAATGGATTTCCGGTGCCGCCGAACAGGAGGCCGAACCAGGACGCGGACGAATCCTGCTTCACCTCGTAGGTCAGCTCCTCCACCGGCTGCGGGTCGCGGACCAGGCGATAGCCGACCCGCGCCACCCCGTCGTGGCCATCGGCGATCCGCTCGAACGCCGCCGCGCTCAGATCCAGCTGCCCCGGACCGCATGCCGGGCAGTGGTCGACCACCAGTGCCCGGACCGACCCGCGCGGACCCGCGATATCCAGATACGCCCCGCACAGGTCGGCGTGCCCGAAGTCGGGGGTGGACAGCCCGGCATAGAAGCCGTCCGGCGGCAGCTCGTGAAAGGAGCACGACACCTGCTTGCCGAGCACGAAGTAGCGCGCTTCGGCGGACGTCTCCGGCCCGATCGGCGCGAATGTCATGGCGGTCACCGGATATCGGGACGGCGAGGACGCCTCGTGCAGGGGACCCGCCGCGACACAGGTGGGCGCCGACGGCCGCACCAGCCAGACACCCACCGCGACGGTGGCCAGCACGCCTGCGGCGAACCATAGCCACTCGGAACGGAATGGCCGCTCTTGGATCGGTACCCGGTGCATCGCTTCCCCGACTCCGGCTCGCCTGCTCGCGGACTGTCCATCCTGACCTCACCAGGAAAGCAGCCCCACCGCCCCGGCGCAGCGCGAACGAAAATTCTTCATTCTGAAAGACACGCAATCGGCAAGCACGCCGCTAATTCGGCCTCGCCACCCGGCGACGGCACCGGCTGGTCGGAAATGATCCGGCGCGGCTCGGGCGAGACAACCGCGCCCACGGTGACGTCAGCGCCTGCGCGCGTGCCGAGGGAAGAGGTTTCGTCCGGCCTCCTGGGCCACTTCGGCCAGCGCGCGGGCCAGCCTCGCGGTCTCCGGCACCACTGTCTCGGAACCGGTGCGGCCCGACAGCGACACCGCGGCCACCGCGGCGCCGCGCCCGCGAATCGGCACGGCCACGCATGCGAGACCGGGTACGCACTCCTCGTTGTCGACGGCGACACCCTGGCGATTGCGGATGCGGCCGAGTTCCCGATGCAGTTCGGTCCGGTCGGTGAGAGTGCGTGAGGTCAGTTGCGGCAGGTGGTCCCGGAAGGATGCTTCCACAATGCTCGGGTCCAACGTGGCCAGCAGCGCCTTGCCCAATGCCGTACTGTGCGCGGGCATCCGGCCGCCGAGCCGGGTGGGCACGCTCGCGGCGAACCGGCCGCCGACCTTGTCCAGATACAACACGTCGCGCCCGTCCAGCACACCGAGGTGCCCGACCATTCCGGTCTGCTGACACAGATCGTGCAGCAGCGGACTCACCACGTCACGGATCTCGTTGTGCTCGGCGGCAAGTCCGCCCAACTCCAGCGTGCGCAGACCGAGCCGGTAGCCGCCGGGCGCGTGCGCCAGCCACCGCAGCCGGATCAACTGGTCGAGAATGCGGTGCACGGTGGAACGCGGCAACCCGGTGCGCTCGGCCAGTTCGACGAGGGTGAGCGTCGGCGTGACGCCGTCGAAAGCCTCCAGTATCAGCGTCATCCGCTCGATCATCGATACCGGGGGCTGACCCGGCCGTGCTGCCTGTCCAGATCCGGTCCATAACTCCCCCGGCTCGGGATCGGTCATCACCTCGACCGTCATTGCCAACCTCCACGCGTACTCGCGTAGAGCTTAGAGGCCACTAGGGCGACCCGTGCCCGGAATCCGCGAGGGTGAACAGCCACTCGCGGGTGTACCGCTCGGCCAGCAGCGGCAGGTAGTTCACGACGGTGGCGTGGTCGGCGACATGATCGTAGGACGCGTGCAGATGATCCTCGATCGCGGCTTCGCTGGCGACGCCGTCGAATTCGTCCTCCAAGCGCTGCGCGGCCGCTTTCAAGGCGAGTTCCTGATCGAGCGGGGTCTGCTGGTTCGTGTCGTGCGTGGCAGGACGGTCGGTCATCGCAAGATTCCCCTGGTCGTGACGAGATCGGTACCTGAGGCGCTGTCGTAGCCGTACGACAACTCCTGTCCTACGGGTACCCGGTCGAACGGGTTCGACACCCCGCCTGTGACCGTCGGACGCGCCCCTGCATCCGCTGTTCGACGCCGATCGCCAGCAAAGTAGAACACGTTCTTGTCTGCGGCGCCCGCACGTGCCAGGCTCGACAGATGGATCTCGACGCCATCGAAGCCGTCCGCCAGCTGAAGTACCGCTACTTCCGGAGCCTCGACCTCAAAGACTGGGACGATTTCGCCGACACCCTCGCCGTCGACGCGGAAGGACGCTACGGTACACACGCCATGGGCGAGCCGCTGCACCTGGACGGCCGCGACGCCATCACGGCGTTCATGCGGGAGAACCTCGGCCCCTCGATCATCTCGGTGCACATCGCCAACCACCCGGAGATCAGCGTCGACGGCGCAACGGCCACAGGATCCTGGGCCTTCGAGGACACCGTCATCGCCACCGAGTACGGGGTCCTGATCCGCGGGGCCGGTTACTACAGCGACACCTACCGCCGCGACGCCGACGGCAAATGGCGCATCGCCTCCACCGGCTACCGCCGTATCTACGAATCCATGCAGTCGCTGGCCGACACGCCCAGCTTCCAACTGCTGTCCAACATGTGGGCACCGGAGAAGTGACCGCCGGGCGCGGAAATCGGTCCACTATCGGCCCGGTGGCGCTGGACGGCCCGGCGCGGTCCGGCGGATGCTGCGAGCATGCCCTCCCTTGCGCCTGACGAGTTCACCCCCGAAACCACCTACCTGAACACCGCGTCCTTCGGCCTGCCGTCCGCCCGGGCACTGGCCGCGGTGCGCGACGCGAGTGCGAGCTGGGCGTCCGGCCGCGGTGCGCCGACAACCGAGGTGGATCGCCTGGCACCCGGCCTGCGTGCCGGGTTCGCCCGGCTGCTCGACGGCGCGACCGCCGACGACATCGCGCTCGGCAGCGGTGTCGCGGGACTCATCGCCCCCGTGGCCACCGCACTGCCGCCCGGCGCGGAGGTCCTGCTGCCGGAAGGCGAATTCTCCTCGGTGTCCATGCCTTTCGTGTACCGGGACGACCTCGTCGTGCGCTTCGCACCCTTGCGGGAGCTGGCCGCGCAGGTGCGGCCGGAGACCGCGCTGGTGGCCATGAGTGTGGTCCAGTCCGCGGACGGCCGCGTCACCGATCTGGCCGAACTGCGCGCGGCGACCCGGGCCAACGGCGCGCGCCTGCTGGTGGACGCCACCCAGGCCGCGGGGTGGCTGCCACTGCGCTTCACCGACGCGGACTACTGGGTGTGCGCCACCTTCAAATGGCTGATCGGCGCACGCAGCGTCGCATTCCTCGCCACACCGCCGGACCTCGTCCCGCAGCTGCGTCCGGTGGGCTCGAGCTGGTACGCGGCCGAGGACCGCTGGGCCGAGCTCTACCGCCCGGTCGCACTGCCCGCGACGGCACGGCGGTTCGACACGACACCGGACTGGCTCGGCGTCGTGGCGGCGCTGGCCGGACTGTCGCTGATCGAGGAACTCACCGTCGAGAAAATCGGCGCGCACGACCTCGAACTCGCCGACCGCTTCCGCGACGGGCTGCGCGAGCTGGGCTTCGAGCCCGTCGACGCGCGCTCGCCGATCGTCTCCGTGCCCGGCGCGGGGGACCTGGCAGCCCGGCTGGCGGAGGCCGAGGTGATCGCCTCGGCGCGCGGCGGCGGGCTGCGGTTCGCGTTCCACCTCTACAACAGCGCCGACGACGTCGAGCGGGCGCTGTCCGCACTGCGCGCCGGTTAGTCCCCGCGGCAGCCGCGTACCGCCCCGCCGGTCGGAGATCGAGGCGAGCCTCCAGCGCGGCAAGCCGTAGCGGGACGCGACCGCGCCACCGGTCCGAGACCAGGGCCGGAGCGCGGCGGCAGTGCACCGCACCGCCGGGTCGGAAACCGAGCGGGCGTAATTCAGTGCGGTATGCCGCGTAGCCGCGCGACATGCCGCACTGGCGGTCTTCGACCGCGGCCGGAGCGTCGAGCCCGCCGAATACCTCGAGCAGGCGCTGTCCGCGCCGCGCACCACGAGACAGAGCCCCGCACGTCACCGATCTGCGACCAGGACCGGAGCCTGGGCCGCTGCCGATTGGTCAGCGCGGAGACCTCGTCACCGGTCGGTGATCAGGGCAGGCCGGACACCCGCGCGCCTCGGGGCCGCGAGGTCGGTCACCGGCCGGGGCGGTGCGCGGGAGCCGTGATCAGCGGTAGGTCGAGCGCGGTGAGGATGCCCGCGGGAGCGGCGACGACGGCGGGAACGGCGTTGACTATCCGTAGGCCCGTCGCCAGGACGGTCGCGTAGTTGTGATCCCCGTTGCGGCTCGAGGTCACCAGGTCCAGCGCGTAATCGGGCTCGCCCGTGATCTCGACCCGGTAGGAGCCCTCGGGGTGCGCCGGCTGTGGCCAGTCCGGGCACAGGTCGGGGCGCAGCCGGGTCACGTGCTCGAGCACCGTGACCGGCACGTCCCCGACCATGCCCCGGACTTCGAAACGCAATGCCGCCGCGGTTCCTTCGGCGATGCGCCCGGTCGCGATGTCGAACGACTCCGGCGCCGGGATGCGCTCGTAGGACTGGGTGACGGCGTCGAGGGTGACGCCTATCCCGGCGGCGAGCTGACGGACCGTTCCGCCCCAGGCGAGCGACAGCACCCCGGGCTGCAACAGCATGGGGATCTCGTCGACGGGCTTGCCGAAGCCCATGATGTCGAACATGACCGCCCGGTTGTCGTAGCTGGCGTAGTCCACGATCTCCAGGCAGCGCACCTGGTCGACGCGCAGGCAGGTCCCCGCGAGCGCGAGCGGCAGCAGGTCGTTGGCGAAACCCGGGTCGATACCGTTCACCCACAGCGACGAATTGCCCTGCGCGGCCGCCTCCTGCACCGGTTTCAGCAGCTCGTCGGGCAGCACGCCGTAGGGGTATTGGAAGAACACCGGGGCGCAGGCGACGACATTGATTCCGGCGGCCAGGATGCGCTGGAGGTCCTGCACGGCTTCGAACAGCCGGTTGTCGGTCATGGAGCAGTAGACGACGCAGTCCGGCCGCGACGCGAGCAACGCGTCCGCGTCGGTCGTGGCGGTGACCCCGACGGGGTGCTCGAGGCCGGCGAGCGTCCCCGCGTCGACACCACTCTTGGCGGGACCGGACACCCACACGCCGGTCAGTTCCAGTTCCGGATGGGCGATCACGCCGGCCAGGGCATGCCTGCCCACATTGCCGGTGCCCCATTGCACTACGCGATATGTCATGTCACAGATCCGGGATCGGGAGGTCGAGGTTCGGGATGATCAAGCCGCCGTCGGGCTCGAGGATCTTGCCCGTGAGGTACTTGCCCGCGGGCGACACCAGATAGAGCGCGGCCGCGGCGATGTCTTCGGGTTCGCCGATGCGATGCAACGGTGTCTTCGATTCCAATTCGGTGCGCATGGCGTCGTTTCCCGCGACGATCTCCAGTGCGGAGGTGAGGATCGACCCCGGCGCGATGGCGTTCACCCGGATACGCGGGTTCAGGTCGAGGGCGGCGAGCTTGGTGTAGTGGGCGAGGGCGGCCTTGGCGGTGCCGTACGCCGCGAACGCACGCCCCGGCAGTCGACCCATGGTCGAGGTGATGTTCAGGATCGAACCGCCACCGGCGGTCTCGAGCATGCGCGGTACCGCGGCCCGGACCAGGGCGTGCGCGTTGGTGACGTTGAACTCGAACGCGTCCGTCAGCGCCTGCGGCGTCGTGTCCAGCAGCGGGCACGGCAGCGCCCCGCCCACATTGTTGACCACGATGTCCAGTCGCCCGAAGCGTTCGACCGCCGCCGCGGCGAGAGCCGCCGTGGCCTCTGCGTCGCTCAGGTCCGCGGGCACCACGTGGGCCAGTCGACCCGCGGCGGCGACGCGCGCGGCCACCTCCTCGAGCTGGCTCTCGGTTCGTGCGGCGATGACGACATCCGCCCCCGCCTCCGCGAACGCCACCGCTATGGCCGCGCCGAGACCGCGACCCGCACCGGTGACTATGGCGACCTGATCGTCGATTCGGAACCGATCCAGAATCATTCGCGCTCCCTACGCTGGTGACGAATATTCGACAACATGTGATCTAATATTCGTCATCGTAGGTCGCTCACCCGAGCGGGACAAGGGGTTGCGGACATGCCGGATCGATCGGCGTCGCCACCGACGCGTCGCGTCGTCGAAATCGTGTCGTTGCTGGCGGCCTCCGGGGAGCCGATCAGCGTCGCGGGCATCGCCGAACGGCTCGGCATCGCCCGTGCCACCGCGACCGCGATCCTGAGCGAACTGGACGCGGCCGGCTGGGTGGTCCGCGACCCTGCTCGCGGCTACGGCATCGGGCCTGCGCTGGCCGGTCTGCACGGCGCCGCCCTCCCGCACGGCGTCGGCGGCCTCCTCGCCGGTCTCGCCGCCCGGACCGGGTACGGCGCCACGTTCAGCCGCATCGAACCCGACCGCCTGACGGTGCTCGACGTGCGGCACGGCGTCGACCGCGTCGTTCCCGGAATCCCGGTGGGACATCGCATTCCGCTGCAGTTCCCGGCCGGTGCCAGCGTGATGCCGTGGCGGCCCCCGAATGAGCAGAACATTTGGCTACGCACGGCCGCAGAAACGGATCAACGAATGGCCGGTGCGCTGCTGGCGCTGGTCCGCGAGCGTGGGGTGGCCGTCTTCCGGCCCCGCGCCGACGATGCGGGGATGGTCGATCTGCTGGTGGATCTGCTCGGCGCGGTGGGATCCGAACTGCTGCAATCTCATCTGCGCACTCGCGCGCTTCGCCAGCTCGCCGCGCTCACCTCGCGGCCCTTCACCAGGGCCGAATTGGATTCGGAGGAAGTCTTGCCGCTTAGTTATCTCGCGGCACCGGTTTTCGACGCGAGCGGTTCCGCCGCATACGAAGTGCAGCTGGGGCCGCTGCGCGCAGCGACGACCCGAGCGGAACGCGAGGAATTCATGGACGCGACACGGAGCACGGCAGCCGCATTGACGACCGCGCTCACCGCGGACCGGTAATAAAAGTAATTCCCGGCTGAAACGACGAAAGGCCCTCGACGGTGTCGAGGGCCTTTCGTGAAGGATGTTCCGGCGGTGTCCTACTCTCCCACACCCTGTCGAGTGCAGTACCATCGGCGCTGGCAGGCTTAGCTTCCGGGTTCGGAATGGGACCGGGCGTTTCCCTACCGCTATGGCCGCCGTAACTCTATGAAACTATCCACACCCCTTACCCTCCTGCTCACTGCCGCCCACCCACCCCCCGGGGAGGGGATCGGTGAACGACACCAAGCAGGTGTCGAAAGGGGTATCTGTGTGTTGTTTCAGATACCGCACAGTGGACGCGTAGCAACCTTTGTTGGTAAGTCCTCGGCCGATTAGTACCGGTCACCT
>NZ_JBVJAP010000011.1:0-258038 GCF_055590505.1 Nocardia sp. NPDC041819
GAATCTGGCGAACCATGATCGCCGACGAGAAACAGCGACACACAGGCAGCTCCGGCGAGATCCTCACGGCGGCTTGACAAATAGAGAGGCACCCCGCTTCCTTGGAGGGCTCTGAGCATGGTCCGATAGGGCTGGGAAGGAGCCCCGCGTGGCAGCACCGAAGAAGTATCTGGACGAGTTGAAGGCTCGAGCGGTTCGCTTGTATCTGGAGTCGGACCCGAAACCGACGATCCGTAAGCTCGCCCAGCAGCTCGGGGTGCATCACGAGGCGCTGCGGAACTGGATCCGCCAGCGAGATTTACACCGTGGACGAGTATTTCGGTGAGGTGGATGAGGGCGGCCATCGGGCCGGGACCGGTCCGAAGCCCTGTTGGATGGTGGTGGCGAGGGCGTCGGGACGGTGCCATGCGGCGCGGTCGAGGTCGGCTGAGGTCGCGAAGGCCGCGTGATGATCGGCGCCGAGCCAGTCGTGGTGGTCACTTGCCCGAGGGCGATGCCGGTGAGTTGGGCGGCGAAGATTCGCATGCCGCCGACGAGATGGTTGAGTTCGGTGCGCAGGTCCCAGTCGTCGCACAGAAACGGTCGGTCGAGGTCGGTCTCAATGACGGCGGCGACGATGCCGCCGCCGGTGAGGAGTATCGCGGCCGGCTGCTGCTGCCGCGGTGGCGAGGATGTGGCGCATTGCTCAGCTGAGGCCGTATCCGAGTCCGAACGTAACGGCCATCCATCTGAGGAACGCGTGGAGGCCGACGCCGATATCGAGGCCTAAGGAGTCCATCGATCTCATCTCCTTCCGAGATCGAATCTTCTGCGGTTCCCCGACCTGTTCATCATTTTATCGCTGATCACAGCCTTGCCGCATCATCGATCGACACTGACCGGAGGTTGGTCGGCGCGGTCGGTGGCGCGGGCGCGGCCGAGGGGGAACGGGAGGGTGATGAGGTCGCCGCGGTGATGGGCCTCGATAAGTTCGAGATGGGGGGTGAGGCCGGTCAGGCCGGTGAGGCGGGCTTGGCTGTAGGGGGTGCCGACGAGCAGCAGTTCGACTTCGCAGTCGTGCGCGGTGTCGGTCGGTAGCGAGCGGTCGAGGGTGGCCGCCATCGTCGTGACCGGTTCGAAGGCCGCGGTCGAGATAGCTCTCACCGGCGTCGGACGGTCCGTAGATCCAGGTGAGGACTTCCGGGCCGGAGCATTCCCCGAGGAAGGTCCAGCCGCGTACTCGCATCATGATGTCCAGCGCGGCGAACACCCGCAGGTCCGCCGCGGGCACGGGGTGACCGCAGGGTGTGCCCAGCGCGCCTGCGTCACCGAGGACGGGGGTATCGGCGATGCCAGATGTGCGCGCGCATCGCCGCGACCTACGCGGCCTCACCGCGCGGTGAGCTCCAGGCCACCTCACCGCCGGATCGGCTGGCGCGTCGGCGGGCTGGTTTCTTCGCACCGGACATGGGCGCTCATGCTCGCAGCCCGCCTTGCCGGACCCCGACGCACGCCCACCGTGTCGCGGGTGACAGCAGGATCTACCCGGCGGCCCCGGGCGCGCCCCCCTCGGTGCACACCGGCTTGTCGATGGGGTCCTCCTCAGGGCTTGATCTGCTCGTGGTCTGCGTCACTGCGCCGGTGACGCCGCGCCGCTGGCGCTGCGTGATCACCACAGGCCGGGCTTGCTGAAAGATATGCGGCGGCGCTGCTATGCGCCGCTTACCAGGGCCCAGCCTCATTGCGGAGATTGCGGAGATTGTCGACCCACGGCTTTCCGGATTGATTGCGGCCGCTGCTAACGGGAAACCGTGGACGACGAACGATATCCGGACCCGAAGGTGCTGTGGCGGCCTGTCGTTGGTCTTCGCCGCACGGCGGGGTGTCGCACGATCGCAGGAGGTGTTGCATTGTCTGTCGACCGGCACGACGGGTATGCCACGACGGGCGCTGACCGCCCTGGCGGCCCGGTCCATCGAAGTGAGGCCGCGGCCGCAGAACGATTCGCTGTCCGTAGTGCCGCGGCGTTGCTGGGTGTCGCGGCCGTCGGTATCGGGTTCGGTGTACTCACAGCACTGGTCCGGGCGCGGTGGGCACCCTTGCAGACCGCGGATCAAGCGGTCACCGACAGCCTGGTCTCCGTGGTGGCGGAGGACAGGATTCTGCGGAGGATTCTCATCGGTGTCACCGATCTCGGAGGGACCGGCACGCTGATCCTGGCGCTCGCCGTCGGCGGGCTCTGGCTGCTGCTGCGTCGTCTGCCACGACTCGCCGTCTACGTGGTACTCACAGGCGCGGGCGGACTGATTCTCAACCCGGTCGTGAAAGAACTTGTCGAACGGTTACGTCCGGTGGTGGAGACTCCCGTCTACAGCACAGGCGGGTGGAGTTTCCCCAGTGGACACGCGATGGGATCACTGGTGTGCTACGGCGTTGTCCTGCTGGTTTTCGCACCCACCCTGCAAGCGGGCCCACGCCGCGTGCTGATCGGGTTCGCAGTCCTGATCGTGATCGGGGTCGGGCTCAGCCGGATAGCCCTTGGCGCGCACTACCTCACCGACGTCCTCGCGGGCTGGTTACTCGGGTCGCTGTGGCTCGTGCTGGCCACCGTCGCGTTCCACCGATGGCGTGGCGACGCGCAAGTCGACGACGCAGGCCCGTTACCCGGTGACGTACCGCCGGCCGAGGAAGACGACTTGCGGCCGGTCCCGCTTCGGCATCCGCCCACCCTGCCCCACCCATGGCGCGGGATCGGCGAGCTGGCGGTCGCGTGGGTGCTGCTGGTCGGGCTGCTCGTCGGAATCGGCATGCTGGTGCGCGCCCCGGAGTCCGAGACCCCTGTCCTGCGGTGGGACCACAGCATTGTGGCGGCGCTGGCCGAGCACCGTAACCCCACGCTCACCTCCGTCCTCGGCGTGTTCGGCGAACTCGGCAATACCACCGCCGTCATCACGCTCGCCCTGATTGTCTCCGCACTGGCGGTTGGTCTCCTGCGCAGCTGGCGACCGGTGTTGTTCCTCGGCGTCGCACTGCTGGGTGAGATCACGCTGTTTCTGACCACCGCCGCGATCGTCGACCGTGACCGTCCTCATGTCCCACACCTCGATCCCGAGCTCCCACCCACCGCGAGTTTCCCCTCCGGGCACGTCGCTGCCTCGCTGACGCTTTACGCAGGCACCGCCGCACTCCTGTGGGCGACCAGCCGAGGCCGGTACCGGCTCTTCGCCGCCGCACCGATCCTTATTCCCGTACTGGTGGGTGTGCAGCGCATCTACGCCGGTGCCCACCATCCCACTGATGTCATCGGCGCGGTCCTGCTGTCTTCGATATGGACCGCGATCGCCTGGTGGGTCGTCCAACCCGTATCGACCTCTGGTCAGCCGCCACAGGCGCAACACCATGCCCAGCAAAGAAGGACCGGGAGTTTCTCTACAGCGTGAGGCCGATGTGGAACTCCTCGGCGAACTCGGCCGCACTTCTGTACTCCCGACCCGCCTACGCCGAAGCCCTCCCTGACGAGAAGGCCACGAGCGCGACCGCATTCACGCACCGGGCCAGGGCATGGTTTGCCGCGCACGGCATTACCCGTATCGAGAGAATCGTGACAGACACCGGTTCCTGCTGTCGCGCTGAAGCGTTCGCTCGCGCCTTGCTATGTTCACGGCATCATGGTTATGCGCTGGAATACCTCGCACCACCGATCGGCTGATCGAGCCGTCGGCTCTGGGCCGCGCTCGCGATGGCGGCCAAGGGGAGGTGGTGGGCACGCTCAACCTCGCATGGTCACACTGCTGGGCCGCGTACTGGCCCTGCGCCCAGCACCCGAGAACACTTCCAACCTCCTCACCGTGCCCGGCCCGGACGACCTCACCCGGTAACGGCGGGCCGCCAACCGATCACGGCAGTGTCGGCGCCTGCGAAGGCGGTGATCGGGTCATCAGTGTCGTAGCCGACCAGGCGGCGCGACCACCAGACCGCCAGTGCGGCCGTTGCGGCGGCGGTGAGGGGAGCAAGTGTCGGCCTGCGCGCGGCTCCGTTCCGGGGGTCGAGGAACTCGGCGCGGAATGTTCCGGTAGCACCCGATTGGCCTTCCAAGAGGCCGAGAGCCGTGCCGAACCGGGGCGCTACCGCACATAGTTTCGTGAGTCGACCGTGACAGCGGGGCTGTTGCGCCAGCTCGGAGCTGCACAGCCTTTGCTGTGCCGCCTTCGCGGGGTGCCTGCCGCCGGGGTCGAGTGCGTGTCGGGGGATTCGAGGAGCAGTGCAGCGAGCCCGAGTATGCTCACCTGGTCCCGAAACGCTCACGGCCTGTGGGGGTTCCAGGGGCTGCGTGGTTCGCTTCTGTTGTGTCCTGCTCTGCCTCGGGAGGTCGTCGTGCGTGTCGGTCGATTGGTATCAGTCGTTACTGCGGTGATGCTCGCCGCGCTTGTCACCGGCGGCGGCCCCGCAGCCGGACAGAGCGATTACGCGCAGACCGGGCTCACCCTGCACAACAAGTACCGGGCCAAGCACGGCTCCCCGGCCATGACCTTGGCCCAGAACCTGAACAACCAGGCCCAGCAATGCGCGAAGTATTACGCCACCAAGAGAACGATCGATCACAGCTGCCCCTACAAGAACGGGGCCGGGGAGAACCTCGTCGGGGGACAGGGCAGCTGGGACGCGGTCTCCTTTGTCCAGATGGGCACACAGATGTGGTACGACGAGATCAAGAACTACGACTTCGACGACCCCGGGTTCAGCATGTCGACCGGGCATTTCACGCAGGTGGTGTGGAAGGCCAGCACCCGACTCGGTATCGGGTACGCCTCGGAGGGCGGCTGGACTGCCGCCGTCGCTCTCTACAACCCAGCCGGCAACGTAGAGGGGCAGTACCCCCAGAACGTGGCACGCCCGCGTTGAGCCGGGCCTGTCCACGTCGATGCGCTGGTGGGTGACGGCATCGATGATGACGGTGCCGTAGCGGTGACGGCGACGCAAAGCGAAATCGTCGAGGCTCACGGCACTGGGCACCCGGCGTTGCGGCAGCGGGATCTGAAGTAGCGTTCGGATGGCGGTATGACGGGAGAGGCGAATCGACAATGCTCGCAACAGTCGGATGCTTGCTCGTCCAGCCAGTTCCCGCACGACCGCACGCAGCTGAGAGGTCAGCCGTGTGGTGCGTCGCTGATAGCGTTCCAGGACACCGGGAACCTGCTCACGGAAGGTTTTCCGGCACGACGGGGTCGGACACTGCAGACGGCGGACACGCACACGGACGACCACTGGTCGGCCGTCCAACGGCAGGTCGGTCACCGTCCGATCGTGATACCCGTGGACACTGGTCGACCGCGCGCCGCAGCCAGGGCAGGCGGCGGTGGCGGAATCCGGAGTCCTCGCCCGAACCGCGACCCGACCCGGCTCCATCACCGCATCCTCGACGATCAACAGGGACAGGTCCGAAAACAACAGGCCCACAGGAACATTGACGAACCCGCGAACCGGCAGTTCTCCCGCCACCGCGCTACCACCAAAAATGGGACAGAGCCCATCGGGACTGTCGGGTTGTCCCTTCGTCCGCGGCGGCCGCACGTGACCATTGAAAGACCCGGTCGAATAGCGTGAAGAGCGATCACTCGGTACATCGGCCTGCCCGCCCTACCATCTGGCCGTCGTCATCGGACGTGCGGCGGCATCATCGGCGGCCTCGCCCATGCGAGTACCGGCATCGACCGGCCCGCCGGGTTCAAAGGTAGTTCGTTCCGAGCAGCGCCAGCGGTGGTGTCGTGAGGGGGTCGTCTACTTCGGTTCCGATTGCGACTGACGTGTGCGGGGGGTGATGCCGAATGCTGTTGCCGCACCGGCGGCGGCGACGAGGGCGACGAACAACCAGCCGTGCCGGAACGCGGTCAGCATCGCGTCGTCGTCGGCGTCGAGCGATCCGAGGACGGCGACCAGCATGGCGACACCCAGCACATAGCCGAGCTGGCGAGCGGTGTTCACCACAGCACTGCCGGTGGCGGACTCCGCCGGCGGCAGATCGACGGCAGCGGTGGCGATCATGCTGGGCAGCGCGAGACCGATGCCGATGCCGGAGATCACCCACCCCGGCAACACGTCGGTGGCGTACCCCACGGGCGTGGTGGCAGTGACCAGCACGAGCACCACCCCACCGGCAAACAGCAGATTCCCCAGGGCCACAACGACACCCACCGGAATCCGCCGGATCAAGCGCTGGCTGACGGCGGCGAAGATCGGCACCATGAGCGGGCCCGGGACGATGGCGAGTCCGGTTTCGATGGTGCTGAAATGTGCCCTATTCTCCAGCCACAGAGCGATGCTGAGGAACCACGCCCCGAACGCAGTGCAGAACGCCAGCACGGTGACGTTGGCCCACACGAACGTCCGCACCCGGAACAAGGCCGGCGACACCACCGGATTCGGATGCCGCATCATCCGCACCACGAACGCGACCACGCCGACCGCCGCGACGGCCAGTGCGCCGCCCATCGCGGCACTAGTCCAGGGCCAGTCGCCGCTCTTCACCAGGCACAGCGACAGCGCCCCGATCGCCACGATCAGCAGCGCCACCCCGAGCAGGTCCGGCACCCGCGCCGGGATCCGCTGGTGCAGATTCGGTACCAGGTGCATGGCCGCCAACCCGGCGACCACTCCCACCGGGAGATTGATCAGAAACACCCAGCGCCACGAAGCCTCGGCCAACGCCCCGCCCACCACCGGGCCGAACGCCGCAGCGGCCGAACTCGTTGTGGCCCAGATCTTCACCGCCCCCGACACCCGTGCCGGCGGCAGCACGGTGAGAATCAACCCCAGGCTGGCCGGGGTCAGCGCGGCGGCGCCGACCGCCTGTAGGACCCGGAACGCCACCAGTGCCCACAGCGACGGAGCCACCGCACAGGCCAGGCTCGCCACCGTGAAAAGGCCGAGGCCGACCAGGAATCCGGCCTTGCGCCCGAACCGGTCCGAGAAGCGCCCCGCCGGAATCAGCAGTGCCGCATAGACGATCGCATATCCATTGAGCACCCAGCTCACATCCGCCAGCGAGGAACCTCGATAGGACTCACCGATCTTCGTGAACGCGACGTTCACCACGAAGACATCGAGCATGGCCATGAACGCCGCTGCGCACAGCACCCACACGATCGCCGTCGAATGGTCCCGGCCCGACCGTAAGGTGGTCGTCTCGTCCGTGGTCACGGTCCGCTCGGCTGCTACGCCGTCCATCAGGTATCCCTTCTTGTCAGCACCGCGCTCGGCGCCATGCGTCGATCAATACCGGTGCGATCAAAGAATACGGTCGACCGTATGGACATGTCGAGGTCTCTTCCAAGTGTCGGAACTGACAGAATACGATCGACCGTATTGTCACAGGCGAGTAGAAGGTGGCCGAGGAAGGCATCGATCGGCGGACATTGCGCGGCGGGCGGTCACGGCGTGCCGTGACCAGCCGTGCGGTCGAGATCGCCTCTTTGGACCGACTCGACGGACTCAGCTTCGGACGTCTGGCCAATGACCTCGGCATCAACAAAGCCGGAATTCAGACCCTGTTCCGCACCAAGGAGAGGTTGCAGCTCGCGACCGTGAAAGCGGCACAGCAGGCCTCGTCGCGGCGGTCGTCCTGCCGGCTCGGGACGCCCCCGAAGGCGTCGCACGCCTGCGCGCCCTCGTCGACGGATGGATCGACTACGCTGCACGGCCGCTGTTCCCGGGGGGTCTGGGGCGCAAACCTGCCGATATTCGACAGCCGACCAGGCCCGGTGCGGGATGCGTTGCTCCAGCAGCAGCGTGCCTGGGTACTTCGAGACATTGCCTAGCTTTTCGAGCCCGTCTTCAGGTAGCTATGGGCGACGAGTGCCGAGCGCAAATGCCACAGCCCCTTGGAGGGAGCAGTATCGAGGCCGGTCAGCTGAGCGATCCGCTTGAGGCGGAAGTCGACGGTGTTGGGGTGTACATACAGAGCCCGCGCGGTGAGCCGCCTGTCCGAACCGTGGGCGACATAGCAGGACAGCGTGGCCAGCAGTTCCGGATGCTCATCGATCGGGTCGAGCAACGCCGCCAGGTGTGTGCGCCCCGGCCCTGGCCGCGTCAGCTGGTACTCGAGGGCCAGATCCTGCATCCGATACACGCCGCCGGTCATACCGAGCTGCTGCACCATGTCGAGAAGATCATGGGCCTGCCGCGCGCCGTCGGGAATATCGGGGGCTGCCGAGCGGACGACGGTCGCGGTGATCGGCGCGCCCGCCGCGTGGGCGACGTCGCCTACCAACGAGTCCAGTAGACCGTCGGGGATATCGGTGGGCAGCAGAACGGTGCCGCCGCCTACCGACAGAATCGACAATGATCGGTCGTAGCTGCGGCGGGCCAGTTCCGCCTCGATGGTGCCCGGGATGCGGCGGTCGGCGACCAGCGGCGGGGAGCTGTGCCGCGGCCGATCGGGCTCGGGCGGGATCGCGAGTGCGAGAACCCAATATTCTCTGGCTATCTCGATGCCACATTCGCGGGCGGCGGCCGCCGTGACGTCTCCGCTGAGGAGTGCCGCGGCCAACGTCCGCGCCGCGATGTAGCGCTCCGCTGTCATCATGTGAACATGTCCTGCCCCGGTATGGAGCTCGCGGACGTAGGCGCAGGAGATCGTCGAGTCCAACAGCGCGAGAAGCTCGAGCACCGCGGCCGCAAGGTGTTCTACGGCGACGTCGTTACCGTCCGACGCATGAAATCCGTCACCGTGGCGGCCGCCCACGGCGAGCTGTCCGATGCTCGCTCGCAGAGTCTCGTGAACTGTACGCAGGACCGTTTCCAGCGGGATTCCGATGCGCGCCCAAGTGGCGGCCGCATCCGCGAGTTGTACTGTCCCGTCCTCGTCGACCGCACCGACCGCCAGCCGCACGCACTCTTGTGCCAGCTGGGTGATCCGGCCCCTCTCGACGCCCGCGATCCCGCCTGACAGTGCGACACCGGTGGTGAAGCAGTCGATGACGCTGCGTGCGAGCGGGCCGACCTCGTCGACGGCATCGGTCGCGAATGACAGCGGCGGACGCGTGTCCGGGGTGTCCGCCTCGATTACCCCACCGCGTGTTACTGGATTCCTTGACACTTGTGACTCCCATCGCGCCCAACGCCGCGCGTACCCCTCGGTCCCGATTCCGAGGAGTTGCGGTACCGGTACCGCGGGCTGACTCGCGCCACGTCCCACGTAGCCGTCACGTCCACTCGGTGAAACAAGCGGCGTCTCGGGCTCGAACCGACACTAGAGTTGGTTCGGATGCGGAAATGTCCAGCAATTTGGACAGTGACCGTGCCGGCCTGCCGGCGACCGTGTCGGCCGGCGAGATCAGGTCCGGAGGTGTGCGGGCCGGCCCGCGGCCACCTCATCGGTCCACAGTCCGCGCTTCTCGAGCATCTCGATCACGTAGTCGGCGTTCTCGATGATGTGCGCCTCGGTGAGGTTCCTGGCACGACGCGAATCCTGTTTGCGCAACGCCTCGATGAGCTCTTCATGTTGCGGCGCGGCGGTTTTCACATGAGCTTCGATGGAGGCGTAGAAATGGTTCGGCAGGTGTTTGACGATGTTGGCCAGCAACCGGGCCAGGCCATCGGAATCGGCGGCCAAGTTGATCGTGCGGTGGAACTCGTGACCCAGCCGGCCGATCTCATCCACGTCACCACGCTGGATCGCGGCCTCGCACTCGGCCACGAGATCGGTCAGTCGATCCAGCTCCTGTGGGGTGATCCGTTCGGCCGCACGTGCGGCCAGCTCGCCGGACAGTTGGCTCTGGGCCCAGAACAGGTCGCGGATGTGCTGGCGGGTGAAGGCGGCCACCACGAAGCCACGGCGTGGGAGCAGGGTGATGAGTCCCTCGGTGCTCAATGACAACAGCCCCTCCCGGACGGGAGTGATACTCACACCGACGGCCTCCGCGATCGGCTCCATGCGAAGGAACTCACCTGGACGCAGGTTGCCGGACAGAATCTGTTCGCGCACATACGCCGCGACTTCCTCGGGCAACTGCTGATGCCGGGCACGGGTACGGGCGGGAATGTCGGCCCCGTTCGACTTCACCGGCTGCTCCTCCTCTGCTCGCGGCACACGGATGCGCCACCCTACGGGCAGCGCTTCGTGCAGCACTGATCGCAGATACAATATATCGCGCATGCGCCCTGGCGGCGCGGCCGCGCGACGCGGAACCGCCGGTGTCGCCGGGGCCGCCCTGTGCGGCTCGATCCGCGACGATGGCCGCCGTCTCCGCGGCGCGAAGTGGCAACGCCCCGTGCCGTTCTGGCGCGGCCGGTGCGGTTCACTCCTTCATCGGCCCTGGACCTTGTGGGCGGGTCATCCTCGTCGGCGATACGGGTGCGCGCCAGCCGCACGGCAGTCCACAGGTCGCGATGATCTCGCGTTGCGTGCTGCCATCCGAATAGTGGTGTATCAGCAGCGAGGCGGACGCGGGGTAGTGGCAGTCCGCGCATAGGCCGAAGTAGTTCAGAATCTCGCTGACGTCCGTGCGAATTCGCTCTGTCACTGCTTCTACTCCGGAGGCTTGCCCGGCGCGCCGCTGGGCGCCAGGAGTTAAAGTATTATATAAATAATGCAGGGCGACCGGTTCCGCCGAGTCGGGGCCGGGGAGGCGAGCGACGACTCGATCTTCGTGGACTTTGTGTCAGTCCGGTCGGTACTCCGACTCGACACGGAGGAGTGTGGCGGTCCATATGGTGAGGATGCGGAGAG
This sequence comes from Nocardia sp. NPDC041819, assembly GCF_055590505.1. NCBI lineage: Bacteria > Bacillati > Actinomycetota > Actinomycetes > Mycobacteriales > Nocardiaceae > Nocardia > Nocardia sp. NPDC041819. The sequence goes on from NZ_JBVJAP010000011.1 coordinate 10,706, forward strand.
TTTGCACCTAGGCGCCGCTAGGCACCGGCCAGGCGCAGCGAGTGCCGCTTGGCGGCGGCCGCCAGTTCCCGCTCTCTGGCGCTGTCCGGCCCGCCTTGCCTGGCAAGATGTTCGTGCAGGCGGGCTTTGGCTGCGTACCACGCCGCGAGCGATTCCGTGTCGGCGCCGTGGGCGGGGCGCGTTAGGCACAGTGTGGTCATTTCGATCAATACGTTCATATCAGGGTCCTTCGACGATGCGGGCGTGAACGGCGGTCCACCGGAAACCAGCCATTATGTTAAATATATAATATCTCCACCATGTTGGTGAGGCAACTGCGGAGAGTGGCGAGAAGTAGGTAGGTCCGCGGCCGATCAGCCGTCGCGAGGGGGATGAGGGTGCACGAGACGAGGCTTTCCTGCACCAGTCCGACCTGAAGCGCGCCCGCTCCCGTGGACGAGGACGTGGCGCCGCTGTTCGGCACGTGTTCGTCGTGCCACTCCGCCGAGCTGGAATATGGGTGCCATCCTCCGGCGTGGATTCGATCGTTCCGTCGTGGTCGTGCTTTCCAACGGAACCGAAGAAGAGCAATGCGATGGCGTAGCTGGATTGTGCCCCGGCGATGGTCCGCGGCGATACGCTGGGCATCGGCGAAAGGTGAGCGTATTGCCTGGTGTCCGGATCGACTCGCACCGATGACCGACGATGACCCGCTGCGAACGCGCCGTGAGATGAGCACATCCGTCACGGCGTCGGCGGCGGTCGGTCGGAGGGGGCCGGGGAATCTGCCGCTCGAGTTGACCAGTTTCGTCGGTCGGCGCACCGAAATCTCCGAAGTGCGGAATCTGCTGTCGGCGTCGCGGCTGGTGACATTGACCGGGAGTGGGGGCGTCGGGAAGACGCGGCTGGCGCTTCGAGCCGCGTCGAATTCGCGGCGTGGTTTTCCCGAGGGGGTGTGGTTGGTCGAATTGGCCGACGTTTCGGACCCCGCACTGCTGGTCGAGGTCGTGGCGGCGACCATGGGCGTGCGGGACGAGTCGGCCGAGCGGTTGCTCGAGATTTTGGTCGGGTATCTGAGTTCGCGGCAACTCCTGCTCGTGCTCGACAACTGCGAGCAGTTGGTCGACGCGGTGGCCGAGCTGACCGAGACGTTGCTGCGGGCCTGTCCTGACCTGCGGGTCCTGGTCACCAGCCGCGAGCCGTTGAATGTCGCGGGCGAAGTGCTGCTGCGGGTGTCGCCGCTGACGGTCCCGGATCCGGATCGGGAGCCGTCGATGCAGGGGCTGGCTCGCTTCGATGCGGTGACGCTGTTCGCCGATCGCGCGGCCGCCGCGGTTTCAGGATTCGAACTCGATGAGGACAACAAGGCAGCCGTAGCGGGAATATGCGCCCGCCTCGAGGGAGTACCGCTGGCGATCGAGCTGGCCGCGGCCCGGATACGGACGATGTCGCCGCAGCAGATCCTGCGGCGTCTCGACGATAGGTACGCATTGCTCACGCGCGGCAGCAGGACGGCGCCGACCCGGCAGCAGACGCTGCGGTGCTGCGTCGACTGGAGCTACGAGTTGTGCACCGCGCTGGAGCGGCGGTGGTGGGGGCGGCTGTCGGTGTTCGCGGGAGGCTTCGAGCTCGACGCCGCGGAGCAGATCTGCGGCGTCGATCTCGCAGCACACAGCGCGCTCGATGTGTTGTCGTCCTTGATGGACAAGTCGATTCTGCTCCGGGAGGAAACCGACGGCATCGTACGTTTCCGGATGCTCGAGACTTTGCGGGACTACGGTCGGGAGAAACTGCGTGCGTCCGGCGAAGAGAAGGATCTGCGCCGACGTCACCGCCACTGGTACCGGCAGCTGGCACTGGATTGGGAATCGGAGTGGGTCGGCGCCAGGCAGCCGGAGTGGATCGCCCGGCTCGATCGCGAACAACCCAACCTTCGAGAAGCGTTGGAGTCTTTCCTGTCCGACGACGCCGACGGAGCCGCCGACGCCGGAATGAGCACAGCCGCTGCGCTGTTCGAGTTCTGGAACTTCCGCGGTCTGTACGGGGAAGGCCGGGCCTGGCTGGATCGTGTCCTGGCCCGGCCACGCGCTCACTCGATACCCGATCGCGTCAACGCATTTCGTGCCGACAGTCAGCTGGCCGCGGCGCAAGGCGATTTCCAGGCGGCGACCGCCCTGCTGGAGCAGGGACGAGCGCTCGCCGAACAATCGCCCACTCCCGTGGTCGAAGCGCGCATCGCCTACGCCGAGGGTGCTCTCGCGCTCGCCGGGGGCGACTCCGCCCGTGCCCGCGCCGCCTTCGCGCGTGCCCTGACGTCACTCGGCCCGGAGGGGCCGGACAATCTACGCTTCAGTGCCCTGACGTTGCTCGGTTGGGCATACGAATTGAGCGGTGACACAGCCCGGGCGGCGACGTGCTATCAGCAGATTCTTTCCGCCACGCGGACAAGCGGCGAAATTCTGCATCGTTCGGCGGCGCTGCGCGGCTTGGGCGTCGCGGCCTGGCGACAAGGCGAGCGGCATCGCGCGAGGCGACTGCTGGAGAACTCCCTGCGTCTCAACCAGCGGCTGAACAACCCGTTCGTGGCCGCGTTCGGCCTCGAGGCGCTGGCGTGGACGGTCGAGCACGGGGACGAAGAGCGTGGCGCCGTTCTGATGGGCGCTGCGCAGGGAGCCTGGCCGGCCGGTAGCAGCGTCGCGAGTGTGTTCCCCAACATGGCGCGTTTTCACAGCGAAGGCGAACAGCGCATGCGCCGCGAGCTCGGTGAACGCCGATTCGAGGCGGCATTGCGGCGTGGCCTGGCGATGGGGATGGCCGCCGCCGCGGCGTACGCGGTGGGCGAACGGTCAGGCGGCGCGACGGCCCCGGCGGGCTCCTCGGAGTTGACCAGACGTGAGCGGCAGGTCGCCGACCTCGTCTCGCGAGGACTCACCAACAAGCAGATCGCCGCCAAACTGGTGATCTCGCAGCGCACCGCGCAGGGCCACGTCGAGCACATCCTGACCAAACTCGGCTTCACTTCGCGCGCGCAGATCGCGGCCTGGGTGGTGGAGGAGGCCGAACGAGGCGGATCTTGACCGGCGCGCCTCCTCCACCACAGTCGCCGCTACGCGTGTGCGGAGCCGGGGACGTCTACTTCATGTGGGAGTCGAACCAATCGAGCATCACCTCGGGGTGCTCACCGAAGTAGTTGTACCCGCGGAAGCGTTGGTCGGTCCCTTCGATCCAGTGCAGTTTCTTGTCGGCGGCACCGATGTTGTCGTAGATCGCCTGCACATCGGACGGGTAGGTCAAGGTGTCGTCGCGCACCTGCGCGACCAGCGTCGGCATCCGCACCGCTTCGGCACGTGGGATGGGCGATTGCTCGTCCACGTGGAAGCCGGTGCGCGCGTGCAGCGCCTCGTCGAACAACTCGACACCGTTGTCGATGCCCGCGCCCTCGACGATGGTGCGCTCGACGAACGCGCGCGCGGAGATGGGTTGGAGCGCGATCATCGCCTTGATGTCGGTGAATTCACCGGGATGTTTGTCGATCGCCACGAATGTCGAGTCGGCTCCCAGACAGACGCTCAGTAGTCCGGTGGTCATGGTCGCGGTGTCCGGCCGGGACTTCGCGTAGCGAATCGAGCCGATCACATCCCGGTATTCGAGCAGACCGATCCCGACGGTGCGGCCGTGGCCGTCAGGGCTGAGGCCGTGATTGCGGATGTCGTAGCACAGGATGTTGTAGCCGGCATCGTGCAGGACTTTGTACTCGGGCAGGAAGTTCACCTCGAACCCGCCGAAGTCCTGGAACCCGTCGAGGTGACCGGCGTAGCCGTAGCGGTTGCCGGGCAGGAAATGGTTGTGGATGATCAACCGGTCGGAGTCGGCGGGGATGAACCAGCCCTCCAGCGTCAGACCGTCCATCGAGGGGAAGAACACATCCTCGTAGGTCAGCCCGACCTCGTCGGGGCGCCGATACACCGGACTGCGCTTTCCGTGCGCCCAGAGCTCGACCATCGGGTCGATGACCTTGTTCGGCGCGACCGCTCCCATAGCCTTCGCGCCGACGTCGGTCAGTATGTCCTTGACCTTTGCCGTTGTGCGAGTCATCGCGTAACGCCTTTCTGCTTGTGGGTTTGCCTCCCTCTGAGACCTACCCGATGGACGTAGAGCGAATCACACAAAGCATAAAATTTGACGCATAATATGTGTCCCTCTTAGGCCGGCCTGGCGGCGATCCTTCGGTCGCTACCCATCGACGGGGCGGCTCCGTTGCGGGGAGAAACGATGTCGGCGCGAGGTGCGAGGTGGTCGGTTTCGTCGTGCATCTGGCGTGCCCTGAGTGCCTGCAAGTCGGTCCACGCGGCCAGCCGTCCGCCGACGCTGCCGCGTGCCCGAGCGGACTCGAGTCCTTCGAGGGTGCCTTCGGGCCCGTCTGGGCCCGGACACCGCTGTGCGGGCGAAGGTTACGAACAGATCTGCGAGCGGGGCATTCGTGATGAAGCGCTTCTGGCCGTCGACGAGTCAGTCGTCGCCGTCGCGGCGGACTCGGGTGCGCAGCCCGCCCGCTCGGAGCCCACAATATAGAATGTGTAATATTAGGTAGGATTGTCATCGATGTCACGAACTCGCGCTGGTGACACCAGTCGGCCGAAGGTCCTACTCGAATCGGACCAGCGGCGGATGTCGTCGACCCCGATCAGCGCCATCGTTCGTATCGGTGTCACCACCGCGCGGTAGCAAGGAAGGACCTCCGTTCGTGTCGAGAACCATCGTCGAACAACTGGCCGATTTCACCACCGAGGTCGACTATCGTCGCCTGCCGGAAGAGGTCGTCGTCGAATGCAAGCGCATCCTGCTCGATTCGATGGGCTGCGCACTCGGTGCGGTCGACCAGCACAAGGGAAAGATCGGCATCGAATTCGGGCGACTGGCCGGTGGCGCCGGCGGTGCCGCCACCATCATCGGCACCGCCGATCGGACGTCGATCTTCGGTGCCGCCTTCGCCAACGGCGAGTTGATCAACGCCCTCGACTTCGATGCGGTGCTGCCGCCCGGTCATGTGACGCCGTATGTGCTGCCGCAGACGATGGCGGTGGCCGAAAGTCGGCAGCGTTCGGGCCGGGATGTGATCGCCGCGATCGCGCTGTCGCACGAGATGTCGTTCCGCTTCTACAAGTCGGTCGACTATCTGCGCGACCGCACCGACACCGAGATGAACCTGTCGCCGGTGCTGGGGTACAGCAACACGATCTTCGGCGCCACCGCGGCTATCGGAAAGCTCGAGGGCTACTCCGCCGAGGTGCTCGCCAACGCGCTCGCGATCGCGGCCAGCACCTCTCCGGTGAATTCGATGCGGTCGTGGCTCGCGCACGCGCCGACCGCGACGATCAAATACTCGCTGGCCGGCGCCCTCACCAATGCCTCGCTGACCGCGGCTTACATGGCCAAGCTCGGTCATCGTGGTGATCTACCGGTGCTCGATGACGCCGACCTCGGCTACCGGCGCTTCATCGGCACCCGGCGCTGGGAACCGCAGAACATCACCGCCGGTCTCGGCAGCGAATGGTTGTTTCCCGCCGAGCAGACCTTCAAGCCGTATCCGCACTGCCGCATCCTGCACGCGCCGCTGCACGCGCTGACCGAGATCGTGGAGAACAACGATCTGAAGCCGGAGGAGATCGAGGCGATTCGTTGCTGGGGCGAGGCCGCGGTCCTGCATCCGCTGTGGTTGAGCAATGTCATCGAACACACCCATGACGCGCAGTTCAGCATCGCGCACGGTCTGGCCGTCGGGGCACACAACATCACCCCGAGCAAGGCGTGGCACGATCCGGAACTCGTGTTCAGCCGTTCGGTCATGGATCTGATGGAGCGGGTTACCTTCCAGCCGCATCCGGACTATTTCAAGGCCCTCTCCGCGCATCCGTCCGCGCGGCCTGCTCGTATCGAAGTAGACGCCCGCGGAACGACTTTCGTCGCCGACCGGGTGTATCCGAAGGGCAGCCCGACCCCGGATCCGGAGACCAGGATGACCGACGCGGAACTGATCGCCAAATTCCGGGTCAACGCCGACGGGGTGATTCCGGAGTCGCGGATGGACAGCATCGTCGAAGCGGTGTTCGACCTCGAGAGCGTCGACGACTTCGCGACGGTCATGCGCCGGTTGGGCACCCGGTGACCGCTATCGGCTGAAGGTCGCAGTCGAATACGACCGGCGACGGATATCGCCTCGGGTGTGCGCTGCGACACACCCGAGACCGGGCGCCACGCAGCGCAACTACCGAGCCGCCCCACCGTGTCGGGACACGGCGGCTCCAGGACAGGACCGGCGGGAGCGAAGCTCGGCCGGTGCGAGGAGAAGAACGTGGTCTATCAGGGCAACTACTCAAAGCTGTTCATCGGCGGCCGCTGGGCCGATCCCACCGCCACCGAGCAGATCGCGGTGATCTCGCCGTATACGGAACAAACCGTGGCGCACGTGCCCAACTCCGCCGCCAGCGACGTCGATCGTGCCGTCGCGGCGGCCCGGCATGCCTTCGATCACGGCCCATGGCCGCGGATGCCGCTGGCCGAGCGTATCGAGGTACTGGCCCGCGTCAGTGCCGGGTTGGGGGAGCGGCAGGAGGAGATCGCCGAGCTGATCACCACCGAGATGGGCAGCCCCATCACCCTGTCGCGCGGTACCCAGTCGCTGGGGGCGAAACTGCTGCTGGATGCCTTCCTCGGCCTGGCGCCGAGCTATGAGTGGAGCGGTATCAGGCGCTCCGCCACCGGCACAGGCCTGGTGACGCGGGAACCGGTCGGCGTTGTCGCCGCGGTCATTCCGTGGAATATGCCGTTGCAGATCACCATGCTCAAACTGGGACCTGCCCTGCTCGCCGGATGCGCGGTGGTGCTCAAGACCGCGCCCGAGGCGCCACTGAACGCCTACGTACTCGCCGAGATCCTGCAGGCAGCCGGGTTGCCGGACGGCGTGGTCAACATCCTGCCCGCCGACCGCGGGGTCAGCGAACACCTTGTCACCCATCCCGATATCGACAAGGTGTCGTTCACCGGCTCGACCGCTGCCGGCCGGCGCGTCGCGGAGCTCTGCGGACGCGATCTGCGGCGCGTGACCCTGGAACTGGGCGGCAAGTCGGCGGCGATCGTGCTCGACGATGCCGACCTCGATCTCGCGATCGGCCAGATCCGCAAGCTCTCGATGCGAAACAACGGCCAGGCCTGCAGCAACAAGACCCGGATCGTGGTGGCCAGGTCCCGCGAGGCCGAACTCGTCGAACGGCTGGTCGCGATGGTCGAGTCGATGCCGGTCGGTGATCCGGCCGATCCGGCGACCGAGATCGGTCCGGTGGTCAGCGCCCGCCAGCGCGCGATGATCGAGAGCTATCTCGAGATCGGTCGCAACGAGGGCGCGAAGGTCGTCATCGGCGGCGGCAGGCCCGCCGGACTGGACCGGGGATGGTTCGTGGAGCCGACGGTTTTCACCGGGGTCCAACCGGATATGCGCATCGCGCAGGAGGAGATCTTCGGCCCGGTGCTGTCGGTGCTCAGCTTCGCCGACGAGGACGAGGCCGTGGCGATCGCCAACAACTCGATGTTCGGTCTCAATGGTTCGGTGTTCGCCGCCGACGACGAACACGCGTTGGCGGTGGCCCGCCGGATACGCACGGGGACGGTGGAATTGAACGGCAATGTGGTGGGCTTCCACTCGCCCATCGGGGGCTTCAAGTGCAGTGGCATCGGTCGCGAGGCCGGGCTGGAAGGGTTCGACGGATATGTCGAGCCCAAGTCCTACGGTCTGTCGCCTTCGCTGGCGGAATCGCTGTCCTGACATCGCCATTCGATCGACCCGGCACGGTGACGTGGCCGCGGCGGCTGCGGCGAGTTGTTCCGTTGGTCATTCGGCCGGCACGGTGCCCGGCTCGATCACGGTGGAGCGCAGAGCGGCCACGTCGGTGCGCAGCGCTCGGATCTCGGCGACGAGTTCGGTGATCTCCCGGTCGGTACTTTCCACATTCGCCTCGACGCTCTTCAGCTGATCCATCACCCAGCTGGTGGTGGTGCCGATCGCGAAACTGATCAGGCCGATGCCCAAGGTCATCAAGATCAGCGAGATCAAACGGCCTTCGGTGGTCACCGGATACACATCGCCGTAGCCGACGGTGGTCACCGACACCATCGACCACCACAACGCGTCACCGAAATTGTGGATCTTGGTGTCGGTCGCTCCGTACTCGGCGTCGAAGAAGGCGAGACTGCACAGCACGAGAAGCAGTAGCGAACTCGTCCCGACGAAGACCGCGAGTCTGGCTCTGGTCGTGGTGTTCCGGTTCAGGGTGCCGATCACGAGCATGGCTGCCCGCAACAGCCGTAGGGGGCGAAGCGGCGGCAACACCACGATCAACAGGTCGACCGGGTGGGTACGCAGGAACCGCAACCGGTTCCCGGAAAGTCCCAACCGCACCGCGAAATCCAGCGCGAACGCCGCCCAGATCACCACGTCGACCCGGGTGAGCCAGGCGTCCAGACGAGGTGAGGCCCCGGTATCGAGGACCTGCCAGGCGTAGACGCCCAGGAATGCGACGGCCAGCACCATCAGGGGGATGCCGGTCGTCCGCTCCCAGGACTCTCTGCGGGTGAACTCGGAATGTGTTTCGGTCATCGGACTACCTGTGTCGCTCAGCTGCGGTGTCGGCGACACCGCAGGCTCGGCCGCTGAGTTCCCGGAAGAGACCGGCCGTTCTCCAGCCGATTCTCACACGGAACCCAGATCACCGTCCCGATCCGGTCGTGATTCCAGCGACGTGTCGGCTGACGGCGTCGCGACAGCCGCCGCTGTCGCCGACGGCGGTGATCGGTTCGTGGCATCCTGGCACGGCAACGACCCCGCATCGCCGCGGTGGGCTGGAGCTGGTCTGATACCGAAGGCCGCGGGTCGGAGCTGGGCCGCGGCTCAGAGGTCGTCGGCGAGCTCGTCCTCGTCGACGGGGCGGGTCAGCAGCTGCTCCATGAGGATTTTCGTGGCGGGGCTGGATTCGCGTCCACGGGCAGTGGCGAGGTGGATCCGCCGTTCGGCCCACGGCTCGGCCAGATCGAGCACAGCGACGCGGCCGGTCCATTCGTGACCGACCAGGCACTCCGGTTGCACGGTGACACCGAGCCCGGCATTGACCAGGCTGATGGCCGCGCCGCCACTGCGCAACACGTGCTTCGATGTGTAGTCTTCGCCGATGCGCTTCGCCGCGGCGCGCAGCGCCCCGACCAGCGCGCGGGGAGCGATCAGGTTCTCCGGCAACAGATCCCGGATCGTCACGCTGCCCTGTCGGCTGAGCCGGTGCCCGAGAGGAACCACGGCGACGATGCGGTCGCGCCGGTACGGCGTCACCTCCACGCCGTCGAGGTCGAGCCCGTACGCGGAGGCGAAGAAGCCCAAGTCGGCCTCGCCGCGCGCGACTTCCTGCACGATGTCGGCGTTCTCCACCTCGTGCACGACCAGATCGACCAGCGGGTACTCGCGACTGAACTCACCCAGCTCACGGGCCAGGAACGGCACGATCACCGACCTGGCCGACACGATCCGCAACTCGCCCTGCACGCCCTCGGTCAGCGAGGCGAACTCCGCGCGCATGTCGTCGAGGGTGGCGAAGATCATGCGCGCGTGGCGGGCCAGGATCGCACCCGCCGGACTCGGCGCCACGCCCTTGGCGGTGCGGTCGAGGAGCTTGACGCCTGCGATGTTCTCGAGCACTTGGATCCGCTTGGTCGCGGTGGACGCGGCGATGTTCTCGCGGATCGCGGCCAACCCGATCTGCTGTTCCTCGATCGCGGAGAGGAACAGGCGCAAGGTGAACAGGTCGACCTGGCGAATCAGGTGCAACCGGTTGAGCGTGCCCATCTCATCACTCACCTCCGCCATCGAGCTGTGACCGGGTGACTCCGATCATAGTGCAGAACCTGCCGAAGAATATTTTATATGCTGCATTCAGTTGGCGGGCACCCGTTCGATGAGGGCGACCTTGACGTGGTCGGGTCGCTTCAGGGTGCCGTCGGGCACCAACTCCACAACGGTCTTCACATTGAGGGCCGAGCGCACGCGCTGTTCGATGGTGGCGCGCAGATCGTTCTGCTGGTCGGCGTTCAGATCCTGGGCGTACTCGACCACCAGCGGCAGCGGGCGCTGGGTGGAGTGGCCCTCGAAATCGGCGCGGATTCGCATCTCGCCGGTTGTCGCGGGCGCGAGTTCCAAGACGAGTTCCTTGACCGCGGAGGGGAACAGGTTGATGCCGCGCACGATGAGCATGTCGTCGGTGCGGCCGACGCAGCGCACCTTGTAACCCGTGCGGCCACAGGCGCAGTCGGTGCCGGTGACCACCACGTGGTCACGGGTGCGGAAGCGCAGCAGTGGAGAGGCCTGGCGGCGGAGCGCGGTGTAGACGAGTTCGCCGCTGGCACCTTCGACCGGTGTCACCTGGTCGCCGGTCTCGGGATCGATGAGCTCGGCGATCATCAGATCCGGTGACAGGAAGTGCATGCCGTCGCCGACCTCGCACTCGCCCCAGTAGGTGCAGGCGATGTCGGTGCCGCCGAGCATTTCCCGGGCGGTCGCGCCCCACAGTGATTCCAGCTTCTCGCGCACGGCGGGCAGACCACCGCCGGGCTCGCCACCCACGCTGATGGCCCGTACGCCCAGTTCGGCGGCTGCCCGCCCGACGATCTGCGGAGCCTGCTCGGCGAGGTGGGCGAGGAAGTACGGGGTGCCGATCAGGGCGTTGGGGCGCTGGTCGGCTTGCACGCGAAGCAGCCGTTCGGCGCCTGCCTCGGCGCCGATCGGAATGTCGACGATGCCCATGTACCGCAGGATCTGCACGATCGGCAGGCCACCGACGAAGCCCTTACTCATGCCGAAACCGTGCAGCAGGCGGTCGCCTGGCCGGAAACCGTTGGCGTACAGGGCGCGTGCGCCCAGCTCGCTCCACGTGTGGATGTCGCTTTCGGTGAGGCCGACATAGGACGGCGAGCCGGTGGTCCCCGACGAAGCCTGGATCTGCACGATGTCGGCATCGGCGGCCGCGACGTGCGCGCCCAGCGGCGGTGCGGCGGCGAGGCTGTCGCGCAGTTCCTGCTTCTCGGTGAACGGCAGATCGGCCAGGTCGGCGATTGTGTCGATCTTGTCCACGTCGACGCCGTGTTCGGCGAACTTCGCTCGGTAGAACGCGCTGTTCGCGGCCAGGTAGGCGACCTGCTCGCGGAGCCGCTCGTCCTGAACCCGGCGCGCCTCCCGCACCGAGAGGGTCTCGACAGCGCTCCAGTACCGCGCCGAGAAAGGAACACTTCTCATGATGACTCCCGAATGGCCGTTGCAACGTCGCCGCGCTACCGTGTGGTCCGGCGACGATTGTTCCCCGACCATAGTGGGGCTACTAATTCTATTCAATTCGCTGTCTTCGAATTGTAGATTCGGAATTTTTCACTTGCTAACACTCCTTCCGTTCGTCAACCTCGGATTGTCGCTGAATCTGCCCTGCTGACCTGCTGATTCGAGAAGAAGTCGGCTTCGGCCAGACGAATGCGGGAAGAGGAGTATCTGCCCGGCTCGATCCCCTTTTCGGGGATTCGGAGCTGTCGAATGGGTAATTCGAAGAACATCACTTGGCGCATCGGACGAGCGGAATTAACGTACTGCCCGGCGAAACAAATATCCGAACCCATCGCATACGGAGCGCAAAGCATGAATTCGAACTTCCTGGACGAGGCGCAGGCCGCCTGGCTCGACGTCGTGAACAAGTTCATGGACGACGAGATCACCGTCGAGTACGTGCGCAAGTGCGATGTGGGCCGGGAGTACCCGTACGAGGCGTACGAGAAGATCGCCGCGCAGGGCTGGCTCGGCATCCTGATCGAGGAGGCCGACGGGGGCTCCGGCGGCGACATCTTCGACTACTCGCTGATGGCCGAGGGCCTGGGCAAGTTCGGCTTCGATTTCGCCTGCTCGGTGCTGGTGCCCACCTTCACCGCGATGAACATTCTGAAGTACGGCACCGACGAGCAGAAGGCGCGCTACGTCAAGCCGTTCATCGACGGCCAGATCCGCTTCTCGGTGTCGATCTCCGAGCCCGACGCCGGCTCGGATGCCTCCAACACCAAGACCCGCGCCCGGCGTGACGAGAACGGCGACTGGGTGGTTTCGGGTCAGAAGCTGTGGTGCTCGGGCGCCGCTGCCAAGGACACCGTCATCGCGATGCTGGTACGCACCGACGCCGACGACAAGCACGGCGGCCTGTCGGTCCTGCTGATCCCGAACGACACCCCCGGCCTGGACATCCGCAAGCTGCCGACGCTGTCGCGCCACGCCACCGGCACCACCGAGATCTTCCTCGACGAGGTTCGCGTCCCCGCCGACGCGCTGCTGGGCGAGGTCGGCCAGGGTTGGAAGATCATCACCGAACACCTCGAGCTCGAGCGCTGCGCCGTCGCCGCGGCGTACGTCGGCAACGCCCAGGAGGCGGTCAAGGCCGCCAACAAGTACGCCCACGAGCGCATCCAGTTCGGCAAGCCGATCTATGAGTTCCAGGTGCTCAAGCACATGCTGGCCGAGAACCAGACCCGCGTCGACGCCGCGCGGCTGCTCTGCTACCGCGCCGCCATGATGAAGGCCGCGGGGCTGCCCGCCGCCCGCGAGACCTCGATGGCCAAGCTCTACGGCTCCGAGACCCTCAAGCAGTGCGCCCTCGACGGCATGCAGATTCTCGGCGGCTACGCCAACCTCCCGGAGGCCGACATGGAGCGCTACCTGCGCGAGAGCGTGCAGTCGACCATCGGCGGCGGTACCTCGCAGATCCAGCGCACCATCATCGCCAAGTCGATGCGCCTGTAGTCCGGCGTGTAATTCCACCCTCCCGCAAGTACTTTCGAGGAGAATTCCGATGGCCACCATCAACAACCGCATCGACATGCCGCTCGATGAGATCGAGGTCGGCACCGTCTTCCGCTCGGGCGGACGCACCATCACCGAAGCCGACGTGGTGAATTACTGTGCACTGACCGGCAATTGGATCGAGATCCACTCCAACGTCCACTACGCCGCGCAGACCCGCTTCGGTGAGCGCTTGGTGCAGGGGTCGCTGACCTATTCGCTGATGACCGGTCTGATCCAGTTCGGTCCGTCGATCCAGGCGAACTACGGCATCGACAACCTGCGCTACCTGAAGCCGGTGCTGATCAACGACACCATCTATGTCACCGCCGAGGTGATCGCCAAGAAGGACAAGGACGAGAAGTTCGGCGTCATCACCTTCCTGATGAAGGCGCTCAACCAGCACGGTGACGTGGTCCAGCGCAGCGAGTGGAGCCTGCTCATGCTGCGCAAGCGTGAGGACCTCGACGCCCTTGTCGGCGCGTCGCTGCCGACCGAAAAGGTGCGGGGCTGACCTCATGACCGGACAACCCGTCGCCGCGATCGTCGGCATGGGCGATGCCTATGCCACGCGCGCCGACCGCAAGGACCCGCTGCAGCTGGCCGTCGAGGCCACCGTGGCGGCGCTCGCCGACGCGGGGATCACGAAGAACCAGGTGGACGCCCTGTTCACCGGTCGCTCGCCGTGGGCCGACAAGCGCTCGCAGTGGAACAACATCTTCGCCTCGCATATGCAGATGCCGCTGACGTTCACCAGTGAACTCACCCTGCACGGCGCCGGCCTGACCGCCACGCTCGCGCAGGCCTCGCAGATGATCGCCGCGGGCAAGGCCGAGTACGTGCTGTGTCTGCAGAGCGATGCGACGGAGTTGTTCGTCGACGCGGTGGCCATGGGCGCCGAGGCCGACGCGGATCCGCAGTACGAGGTGATGTACGGACCGACGATCCCGTCGCTCTACGCTCAGGCCGCGCGCCGGTACTTCCACGAATTCGGTATCACCGAGGCCGATCTGGCCGAGGTCGCCGTCGCCAACCAGCGCTGGGGCGCGCATCATCCGCACGCGGCCAAGGCCAAGCACGGCGAGATCGATGTCGCGACCGTGCTCGCTTCGCCGTACGTGGCGACCCCGCTGCGCCGGTGGATGTGCTCCACCTGGGGCGGCGGCACCGGCGGCGCGCTGGTCGTCACCGCGCCCGACAATGTGCGGGCCGAGCAGAAGCCGGTCTACCTACACGGGTACGGCTCGGCCACCACCCACGAGTACCTGTCGGACCGGATGAATATGCGCACCTGCAAGTTTCCCGACTTCGGCACCCTGCCGAACCTCACCCACACCGCCACCATCGAGGCGGCGCGGCAGGCCTACGCGATGGCCGGGCTCGGCCCCTCCGATATCGACATGGTGCAGATGTCGGTGAACTTCGCGCACATGGGCCCCATCGTCATGGAGGACCTGGGCTTCGCGAAGAAGGGCCGTGGCATCGACGTCTATCGCGAGGGCCGCACCGGCGTCGACGGCGACCTGCCGACCGACACCAACGGCGGCTGGCTGTCCTTCGGCCAGCCCGGCATCTCCTGCAACATGGACACCATCATCGAGACCGTGCGTCAGCTGCGCGGGCAGGCGCTAGGACTGGCGCCGACGCGCAAGCCGGAGACCGCGCTGGTCCAGGGCGCGGGCGGCATGCTGGCGGCGGGCAGTGTCCTGGTGCTGACGGCCTGAGCGGAATCGGAGAACATCATGAGCGAAGCAACCGCACCCAACGACTGGCCGCAGCCCTACCAGCTGCTCGACGCCGCGCCCTACTGGGCGGCGCTGGACGAGCATCGGCTCACCTTCCAGCGCTGTGCCGACTGTGCCGAAGCCGTCTGGCCCGCGCACTCGTACTGCCCCTACTGCGCCTCGGCGGCGCTGGCCTGGGAGGACTCGGCCGGTCGTGGCACGGTCTATTCCTTCAGCACGGTGCTGCGCGGCCCGACGCCGGTCTGGGCGTCGATCACGCCCTACACCGTCGGGTTCGTGCAGATGGCTGAGGGCTACATGCTCTTCGCCCAGATCGAAGGCGCCCCTGAATCCCTCGCGATCGATCAGGACGTCACCCTCCGGTTCGTCGAACGCGGCACCCAGACCATCCCCGTTTTCACTGCCGCGAACCCCGGGTAGACGCGCACGATGACAGCACATGATCGATCACGACCAGGGCAGGAGCAGGCCATGCAGAACGAACTTCCGCTGTCCGGGATCGTCGTGGTCGAGCTCGGCGACAGCGCCTCGGCGCCGTTCACCGGCAAGATCCTCGCCGAACTCGGCGCCGAGGTGTGGAAGGTCGAGCGGCCGACCGGGGATTCCTCGCGAGGCTGGGGCCCGAGCATGTGGAAGGGTAGCGGCGCGGCGTTCCACGCGCTCAACCGCGGCAAACGCTCGATCAGCATCGACATCAAGGATCGCGATCAGCTCGTGCTGCTGCAGCAGCTGATCGCCGAACGCGCGGATGTGTTCCTGCACAATCTGCGACCGGGTTCCGCGGCGAAATACGGGCTGGACGCCGAGAGCTTGCGGGTGACGAAGCCCGAGCTCGTGCACTGCGAGGTCGGGGCCTTCGGGCACAGCGGGCCGATGAACACCCTCCCCGGCTACGACCCGCTCATGCAGGCCTTCTCCGGGATCATGAGCATCACCGGCGAGAACACCGGGCCGCCCGTGCGCGCGGGGGTGTCGATCATCGACTTCGGCACCGGCATGTGGGCTGCCATCGGCATCCTCGCCGCGCTGCACCGGCGCCGGTCCAAGCTCGACGGTGCCGCCGTGAACGCCTCACTGCTCGAGACAGCGATCGCGTGGATGTCGGTCGGCGTGGCCGGCTACACCACCGACGGCGCGCCCGGGGAACGGCACGGCTCCGGTGTCGCGTTCATCGTGCCGCACCGGGCGTACTCTGCCGCCGACGGCGATCTGATCGTCAGCTGTGGAAACGACGGCTTGTTCGCGCGCCTGAGTCAGGCGCTGGACCGGCCCGAGTGGGCGAGCGACGACCGGTTCGCCACCAACGCCGGACGCCTGGCCAACCGCGCGGAGATCGATCGCCTGATCGGTGGTCGGCTGGCCGCGCATCCGCGTGCGTACTGGCAGAAACGCTTGCAGGACTTCGGAGTTCCCGTCGCACCGGTGCAGACCACCGCCGAGATGGTCGCCCACGAACAGACCAAGGCGCTGGCCATCATCGGCGCGCCGTCCGAGGACGAGATCGGGGTGGTCGGGCTGCCGCTGTCCTTCGACGGCAAACGGCCACCACCCTTGCCCGCGGCACAGGACATCGGAGCTTCCGACGACGAGCTGCGTGACCGCCTCGGTCAGCGTTCGAGCGGGCTGGGCAATGGGTAGCGGTCCGCTGGCGGGCGTTCGCGTCGTAGAACTCGGCGGCGTCGGACCGACCCCGTTCTGCGCCATGCTGCTGTCGGACCTGGGCGCCGATGTCATCCGGATTGACCGGCCACCCGGCTACGACGGCGGAGCCCCGATCGACGCCCGATTCAATCTGCTCAACCGCGGAAGACGCAGTGCGGTGGTCGATCTGAAGAATCCTGCCGCCGTGCGGGCTGTGCTCAAGCTGGTCGGCGAAGCCGACATTCTGCTCGAGGGCTTCCGGCCGGGCGTTGCGGAGAAACTGGGTCTGGGCCCCGATCAGTGCTTGGCGGCCAACCCGGCACTGGTCTACGGCCGGATGACCGGCTGGGGCCAATCCGGCCCACTCGCCCAGGACCCCGGCCACGATGTCAACTACATCTCGCTGACCGGTGTCCTGCACTCGGTGGGCCGCGCAGGCGAACCACCCGCGATCCCGCTCAACCTGGCCGGCGACTTCGGCGGCGGCGCACTGTATCTGGCGCTCGGCGTTGTCTCCGCACTGCTGGAGAGCGGAACCTCGGGCCGGGGCCAGGTGGTCGACGCCGCCATGGTCGACGGCTCGGCCTCCCTGATGACCCTGTTCTACGGCCTGTTCGCCGCCGGCTACTGGAGCGACGAACGCGGCGTGAACCGGCTCGACTCGGGCGCGCCTTGGTACAACGTCTACGAAACCGCCGACGGCGGCTGGATCAGCTTGGGCGCCAACGAATCCCGCTTCTGGCGCAACCTACTGCGCGTACTCGGCATCGACGAATCGGAGATACCCGACCAGCACGACAAATCGCAGTGGCCGACGGTGCGCAAGCGGTTCACCTCCGTCTTCCGGACCAAGACCCGCGACGAATGGTGCGCCCTCGCCGAAGGCCAGGAGGCATGCCTGGCACCGGTGCTGTCCCTCACCGAAGCCACACGAAACACCCACCTGCGCGCCCGCGGCACCTTCGTCGACATCGACGGCGTCGTCCAGCCCGCTCCCGCACCGCGTTTCAGCCGGACGCCCGGTGCGATCCAGCGTCCGCCGGCCGAACCCGGTGAGCACACCGACGAAGTGCTGACCGACTGGGGATTCACCGAGGGTGAACTGTCGGCACTGCGCGACGCGGGCGCCATCGGCTGATCATCCACAGCTCCAGCACCACAAATGAAGAGCGGCCATGGCCACCGGAAACGTCTCGCTTTCGATCTCGGCAACGGACGGACCGGAACCGAGACCTACCACGTGAAGAACGACAAGGTCGTCTTCGAAACCGCCACCTTCTGAGGTGCGAGTGCGGTCCGGCGGACAGTGTTACCGGACCGCACTGTGGCGATCGTCGGCTGAAGATCAGAGATGCTCGGCGGAAAACGGCTCGATCTCAAATTCACTTCCGGCACCTTCCGCGACGATCTGGTGATCCCGCCCGGCACCATCACCAGCGCCCTGCCGCCAGACGGTGCGATCTTCTGCTATTGGGAGATCGAGGCGGTGATCTTCACAGTGCTGTTGCGTGCGCTGGAACCCGTGCTGGGGGTCAATGTCATCGGTGGTGCCTTCGGTTCGACCAACGTGCACAACGCCAACGGTGTCGGCCCCGACGCACGCCCTGGTTCTGCTCGGCCATGGCCGGCGGCGAGAACGGGCCATCATGCGACGCGAATACATCGCCGACACCGCCGGTCCCGGCTTGCATCGGGGCGGCGCCGCGATCGCCGTGATATCCAGTACGTGCAGGCCGCCCAGCACCAGACGATGCCGCTGCGGTTTCGCCAGGCCAGCGAAGTCGGCCCGCTGGTCCGAACCGATGACGACGTCTGTGCCCGGCCTCAGGAGCCGGTGCGGGCCGCCAGTGTTTCGGGCGTGTGGGCCGCGCCGGTGGACACCAGACGATCGATCTCGCCACTGTCGAAGCCGTATTCGCTCAATACCTGCACCGAGTTCTCACCGAGTCGTGGTGCGGGATAGCGGAAATCGGGTGTGTCCTCGCTCCAGTGCTGAGGGATGCCCAGCGCCCGCAGCAGACCTTCGGTCGGGTGCTCTTGCTCGACGAAGAACCCGACGTCCTTCATGTGCGGATCGTCGAGGAGTGTTTCGGGGGTGTTCATCTCGATGGCGGGGATGTCGGCCTCGGTGAGGATCTGCACCCACTCCGACGTCGTCTTGGATTCGAGTACTTCGGCGAGGAATCCGTAGAGCAGGCCGATGTTCTCGGTGCGGCCACCGATATCGGCGAAGCGTGGGTCCTGCGACATTTCCGGCTTGCCTGCCAGGGCGAAGAATCGGTGCCAGTGCTTGTCGGTGTAGACGTTGACGCCGAGGTAGCCGTCGCGGGTGCGGTAGGGGCGGCGGTCGGAGTTCATCATCCGGGCATAGCCGGAGGTGCCGATCGAGGGAATGAAGGTGTGGCCGTAGAGATGATCGCCCATGGCGAATTGGGCGAAGGTCTCGAACATCGGCACCTGCACCTCCTGGCCACGGCCCGTGCGTTCGCGGCGGTAGAGGGCGGTGGTGACGGCGTTGGCCGCGGCCATGCCGACGACGCGGTCGGCGATCGCGGTGGCGATATAGGTGGGCGGGCCGGATTTGCGGCTCTGCAGGACCGGCATGCCGACGGCGGCCTGGATCAGATCGTCGTAGGCGGGCCGCTCGGCGTACGGGCCGTTCTGGCCGAAACCGAAGGTGCCGCAGTAGATGAGGCGCGGATTGCGTTCTCGCACCTGCTCGTAAGCCAGGCCCAGGCGCGCCATCGACTTCGGTCGCAGGCTGTAGAGCAGCACATCGGCCGAACCCAGCATGCGCTGCAGCGCGGCATCGCCGTCAGGAGACTTGAGATCGAGCACCACGCTGCGCTTATTGCGATTGAGGTGCAGGAAGATCGCGCCCATGCCCGGGTTGCGGCGCGGGCCGACACCGCGGGTGGTGTCGCCGGCCGTCGACTCGATCTTGACCACGTCGGCGCCCATGTCGGCGAGCAGCAAGGTCGCGAAGGGGCCCATGAAATTCGAGGTCAGGTCCAGGATGCGCACGCCGTCGAGCGGTCCGGTCATGTGTTCGTCTCTTTTCGTGAAGTCCGGAATTCGTGCCGGGAGAACCCGAGGCTCGATCACCGGCTCCTCCGAGCCTAGGTCGCTGGGGCGGCCGGTCCCAGTGACAAGTTCCGAAGCAGGGATTCGCCGAGGCCGAATCGGTCTGCCGCTGATTCAGACAGTAGTTCTTCCGGGGTCAGCGGGTGCATAGGAAGAATCTTTCCCATTGTCGGAAGTTTCTGCCGGAGAGAAGGTTGTTGCATCGGCTCCGAGCCGGAACAGATCTCACCGAAAGGATCGTGCCTGATGCGCACAAGCGTGAATTTCCCGAGCAACGGCCTGCGCCTCGCAGGCATCCTGTTCACCCCCGACGACCGCACCGGAGAGCGCCTGCCCGCCGTCGTGGTGTCGCACCCCGGCGGTGGTGTCAAGGAGCAGACCGCCGGCATCTACGCGCAGCGCCTGGCCGACAAGGGCTACGCCGCCCTCGTGTTCGACGCCGCCTACCAGGGCGAGAGCGAAGGCGAGCCGCGCTTCCTGGAAGACCCGTTCCAGCGCAGCGAGGACGTCAAGTCCGCGGTCACCTTCCTGACCACCCGCGACGATATCGACCCCGCCCGCATCGGTGCCCTCGGCATCTGCGCGTCCGGCGGCTATGTGCCCTTCGCGGCGCAGACCGATCACCGCATCAAGGCCGTGGCCACCGTCAGCGGCCTCGACATCGGCGACTACCTGAGCAACGGCCTCGGCCGCAGCCAGGACCCGTCGGTGCTGCAGGAGATGCTCGATGCCGCCGGTGCGCTGCGCACCGCCGAGGCGCAGGGCGCCGAGCCGAACTACCAGATCTGGGCGCCGCCGAGCGCCGAAGGTCTCGAGGACGCCCCCGAGCTGTTCCGTGAGGCGCACGACTACTACCGCACGCCCCGCGCGCAGCATCCGCGCTCGGAGAACAAGTGGCCGCTGCAGAGCATCGACCGCATCGCCCAGTTCGACGCGTACGCCAAGATCGCCATGATCTCCCCGCGTCCGCTGCTGATGATCGTCGGCTCGAAGGCCGACACCGCCTACTTCAGCGAGGAAGCCGTCGCCAAGGCCGCCGAGCCGAAGGAACTGTTCGTGGTCGACGGGGCCAGCCACATCGACCTCTACGACGTGGACCAGTACGTCACCCCGCCGTGGAGAAGCTGGACGAGTTCTTCGGAAAGGGTCTGGCCGGCTGATCTCGGCCGTCGCGTCACCGTTCACACGGACGTCTGCCCCGCACGGGTGATCCTCGTGCGGGGCAGACATTTTCGTGTGTCGGTCAGGAAGTTTTCACCAGGATCGGTCCGTCGCCGAAGATGGTTCCGGTGTCGACCGAGGGCAGTGCCGAGCACACTGCTGCCCTGCTCATTGCTCACGTAGACGAACCGGCCATCGGGCGTGTAGCCCGGATCGACCGGGAGAGTACCGCCGCGCACGGGATCACCGAGCGAGGTGAGTTCTCCCTCCGCACCGATCCGGTAGCTGTGAATCTTGGCATCGGCGGCGCTGGTGAAGCGCAGATATCGGCCGTTCGGATCGACCGTGACCATGGGCCTGCGGGCGCGGTTCGCCGTCGGCGCGCCGCGGTAGGTGGTGCGGAGGGCCGGTCCGCTACGGTCGTCCCGGGTCGGGCTGCGCGGACGGCGCCGGGTGCCATGAGGTGCCGCGGTAGCGGTGACGAGGGAGGATGAATCGGGGGAGGGTGTCACGCCGAGAGGTGAAGTGATCGTACTCAGGGCGTGGCAGCGCGCGGCAGACCTGGGCAGAGTTCGGTATACGGGATCGCCTTCGACACGAAGTCGTCCCATTCCTCGGGACTCGGATTCACCGTGAGCTTGGCGCATATCCGCGCCGGATCGGCGGAGTACACCGGCGTCAGCTTGATCGTGCCGTCGACGCCGCTCGTGGCGATGGTCTTGCCGTCGGGCAGGAAGGCGACGTCGGTGATCGCGGCGGTGTGGCCGGTGAGCGGTGCCGCGAGGGGCTGTCCGCTCGGGATGTCCCAGAGCCGGATGGTCCGGTCGAGACCGACCGAGGCGAGGACGCGCCCGTCGGGGCTGAAGGCCACCTTCGACACCGCCTCGGTGTGCCCTTGCAATATGGCTGATTGTTTCGCGGAGGCCGCGTCCCACAGGATGATTCGACTGTCGGCGGCGGAGGCGATCGTCTTTCCGTCCGGACCGAACGCCGCGCTCTGCACGCTTCCGGTGGTACCCATATCCAGTAAGTTCGACACTTCGCCGGTCGCGACATCGAATAGCAGCACCGAAGGGACTTGATCGCTGCCTGCGGCCAAGAGATGGCCGTCGGGGCTGACAGTGACGGCGGTACCCATCAGCGCATGCCCGATTGCCGGGGGAGTGTCGAGGGCTTGCCCGCTCTCGACATCCCACCAGCGCCACCTGCCTTCGCCGCTGGTCACGAGGCGCGCGCCGTCGGGGCTGAAGGCCACACCCGATAGCACTCCACGGTGGCCGACGAGTGGGCCGCCGAAAAGCGCTCCGGTATCGGCGTTCCACAACCGTGCGGTGCCGTCGACACTCGCGGAGGCGATCCGCCGTCCGTCGGGGCTGAATGCCACCTGCGTCACCGCGCCGGTGTGCCCGGTCATCGGCCTGCCGATCGGCTGTGCGGAACGCACATCCCACAACTGGACGACGCCGTCGTCGCTACCGGACACGATCCGGCGACCATCCGGGCTCACCGCCAGCGCGTCGAACGCCGAACTCTGATACGCGAGCGCGATGCTCGCCACATCCCAGATCCGCACCGAACCGTCGCGGCCGCCGGAGACGACCTCGGTGCCGTCCGCGCTGAACACCACATCGGCAACCAGATCGGTATGACCGGTGAGCGCCGTTCCGATCGGTCGGCCGGTGGCGGTATCCCACAACCGCACCGCGTGATTGGAGTCCGCACTGACGACACGTTTGCCGTCTGGACTGAAGGACACCGCGACCACCGCGCTGCCACCGTCGCCGTTCCAGGGCGCACCGATCTGCTCTCCGGTGGTCGTATCGCGCAGCCGTAGCGTGCCGTCGGCGTCGCCGAAGATCATCCGGCTCCCGTCCGGGCTGAACGCGATGTCGCGCACTCCATTGCCATCTCCGGTCAGTGTCGGGCCGATCTGCCGGGCGGTCGTGGCGTCGCGCAGCCGTATGACGCCGTCGCTACGGACAGCGGCGATCGGTTGTCCGTCCGGGCGGAACGCGACTCGCACCACGGCTTCACCGGCCCCGCTGAGCACTGAGCTGATCTGCTGCCCGGCTCTGACGTCCCACAACTGGAGGGTGCCGAGGAGCCCGCCGGAGACGATCCGTTGTCCGTCGGGGCTGAACGCCATCATCTTCACGTCGACGGCCGCGCCGGTCATCGAGCTGCTGCTCGGCTGCGCGGTCACCGCATCCCATAGTTCGATGCCGGTGTTGCGGCCGACGGCGACCCGCTGCCCATCGGGGCTGAACGCCACCGCCTCAGCCGGTCCCGGCCCTAGATGAAACGAGGTGGGGTCTCGATCG
The DNA here is from genome assembly GCF_055590505.1 of Nocardia sp. NPDC041819. Classification (NCBI taxonomy): domain Bacteria; kingdom Bacillati; phylum Actinomycetota; class Actinomycetes; order Mycobacteriales; family Nocardiaceae; genus Nocardia; species Nocardia sp. NPDC041819. Next base: position 33,538 of record NZ_JBVJAP010000011.1, read on the forward strand.
GCACGCCGGAGGCGCTGTCCCACAACCGGACCGGTGACCGACCCGGCCGGGCATCGGGGCCGAAGCTACCGATCCGGCCCGCGCCACCGGTGGCGATTCGGGTCCCGTCGGGGCTGAGGGCCAGGCTCGAGATGGGTTCGCCGGTCTGGAAGACGGTGCGCAGATGCTTCCGCGCGTACAGCGCGTCGATCACCGCCTTGTCGGTCTGACCGCGGTCGATCGCGCGTGCCGTGAGGATCTCGTGCAGCGCCCGCGTGTCGGAGCTGGATCGGTTTCCGGACAGGATGCTGTCGCTGTCGGTGAGCAGACGCCGGACCACGGCTTCGCGGGTGCGGGCGTCGGCTCGGTCGCTGGCGATATCCGCGCGCCAGAAACCGATTCCCGCGAGTACCGCCACCGCGGCGGCGACGACCAGCAGTGCCGCGAGGGTGCGTGCCTGTCGGCGAAGAGCGGCGATACGGTCGCGTTCGCGGTGCCTGCCCGCGAGCAGGAACTCGCGGGTGGGCTCGAGCCGCCGCTGGAAGGCGGGGTTCGCCGAGAGGGTTTCGGCCTCGGTGAGCCGGGTGCCTCCCCACAGCCAAGCCTCGTCGCGCCCGTTGTGTTCCCAGGCTCGCGCTGCTTGCTCGAGACGGTCGGCGGCTTTCAGGTCGTCTGCTTGCTCGAGCAGCCAACCGGCCAAATCCTCCCATTGCCGCAACAGGCTTTCCAGCGCGACCTCGACGACGATCCGGCCGTCACGGTGATCTTTGACGAGCAATCTCTTGTTCACGAAAGCATCGATGAGCGGGTGGCTTTCGGCCGGGAGTTCCGCCCAGCTCGCGATACGGCGCATCGGCTGATCGTTGTCGGGGTTGATCGTCGCCAGCGCGGGCACGAACGCCGACCGCAGCAGCCGCAGCTGTGCTCGCCTGGCGTCGGGATCGGTTGACAGCAGAGCGTCGATCTCCGTTTGCACCACGCGGTCGATGCCCCCGATCGAGCTGTACTGCTCGAGGGTGAGAACTCCGCCGGAGGCATAGTCGTCGTAGAGCCGGGACAAGGTCAACGCCAGCAGGGGCAGGGTGTCCGCGCCGTGGTCACCGTCGGCCAGGAGCCGATCCACCAGCTGGGGTTCGATGGTCAACGGCGCGTGTTCGTCGGCGCGCGCGGCCGGTGCGGTGATGACCTCTTTGAATTGGGTGCGCGGCAACGGTTTCAACTCGTTGAACACGTAGGTCCGCACGCCGTCGAACTGGGGCGCGTTCTGCAACTGTTCGTAGCGATCGGTGCGAATGGTGAGCACCGCGATGATCGGCGGCTGTCGCACGGCCTCGTCTTGCGGCGCGACGAGCAACCGGCCGAGCAGGGCAAGGAATTGCTCACCCTGGACACCGGCGTCCGCGACGAACAACTCCTCTGCTTGATCGATCGGCAGCAGCAGCGTGGGAAGGGGTGCGGCCCCGTCGTCGAGCTGCCTGTCTCGCGCCGCATGCTGCATCTCGAGCAGCCAGTCACGGATCCGATCGGTGTCTCCGGGCAAGGCGGCCTTGATGTCCCCGAGCGCAGGCGCGGTCAGACCCAGCCGAACCCGGGTGGCGTGGATCGCAGCGGCCAAGCCGTGCGCACCGGTGAGCGCGTGCTTTTCCGGCCGCACCAGCCCCAGCACGAGGAACTGCCGGTCCTCACGCATCAACCGCGGCAACAACCCGGCGCGCAGGAACGACGACTTCCCGGTACCCGACGGGCCCACCACGGCGAACACCGACTCCGACCCGGCCGCCCGAATCCCACGCAGGCGATCCAAGCCCTGCCTGATCTGCGCGTCGCGACCGAAATACACCGCGGCATCCACCGCGTCGAACGGTTGCCAGCCGCGATACGGCGACCTGTCCGGCTCATTCGGGGGCGGCCAGGGGAAATTCTCGGCGCCGATCCCGGCATCGCCCAACCCGGCCAGCAACCGGCGCAAGCCCTCGGTGCGGAACAGCACCGGTTCGGGAGAGCCGTCGACCGGAATCTCCGTGACGGGACCGTCGCCGAACAGATCACAGCGTTGCCACGCGCGGGTGGCATCGAGATCGGTCACCGGTTCCAGTGCCGCGCAGTAGATGCGCTTGCCCAGGTTCTCCGCTGTCAGATATTCCGCTACACACTCGGTGGACGCATGCCAATCCCGGGAAGTCAAGCAGATCACCGCTTCACAGCGAGTGATGGCGCGACGCAGCGCATCCCGCCAGCGCACGCCCTGGGGGATCCCCGCCTTCTCGTCCGAGTCCAGGAAGATATTTCCCGCCAGCCCTGGCTGCTGCTCGACCAGCCAACGCACGAGGGCGACGGCTCGCACGTTGTCCCGACTCGAATGACTCAGGAAGACCCGCGTCATCCCACCTCCACCACGGAGAACCAGTGGCCGTCAACATCATCCAGGCCGCGCGGCTACCCTACCGGCTCGGTTTGCCTACAGCAGGCACCGGTCGAGCGCCGGTCGGGCAGTTCCACGGGGGCGTGGGCGATCGCGCGATCACACCGCTGTCGTTGCTGCTCGGTCGTCGTTGTTTGGTCTCTGCTGACCAGGGAAAGTAATGGGAGATAACCGGTTCCGTAGCCCGGGGTCGAGTCAGGGAGGTCGCTAATGCCCATCAAGTACCGTCAGCGTAGATCCTTCGGGCCGCTGAAACTCAATTTCACCCAATCGGGTCTGTCCTCGTGGAGTATCAAGATCGGCCCGTGGTCGTGGAACTCCCGCAGCAAGAAGAACAGTGTCGACCTGCCGGGTCCGCTGAGCTGGCGCCAGCGCTGAGGGATCGGCGAAAGCCGTTGACGGCTCACCGGTTCGAACCGGCCCAAGCCGCACCGAGACGAGACGCCTCCACGAACCATGTCGGACCGCCGGTCGCGCGGCCGTGCGCGGTCGGCGGCGTGAAACTCCGGCCACGGTGCCGGGCTCGATCGCCGTTGGCCACATCTTCCAGCGGCGAGGTTGTCTCTGGACGCGAGCCGCAAGCGCGTTGCCGAGCGGCGCGGCCTCGACCCCTGGCGGAGGCGCAGTGCCCCTCCCGCGGCCGGGGTTCGCGCCGGCTCGACCGGTTCCCGCCGAGCTGCTGATCACCCCGCGCGTCCCGCGCTTGACCTTGACACTGTGACATGGTCTTCACTGGGTGCAGGAGGTGGTCCCCATCAACTCGGCACACAGGAATTCACCCGACACGCGGCTGCTCGAGGCATTGTCCGCCGGAGACTCGTCGACGCGGCTCCAGGCGGCGCTGGCGGTCGGCACGCACCCCGACAACGGCTTCGTCGACGCGCTCGTGGCACGGTGCGCGATCGAGCCCGACTTCTTCGTGCGCGACATGCTCACCTGGGCGTTGACGCGCTTCCCATCGGAGATCACGGTGCCCAGACTCCGTGCGGAGCTGCGGTCCGAACGCTCCCAGGCCCGGAGCCAGGCGTTGCATACGCTGTCGAAGATCGGCGACCGGGATTCGTGGCCCGCGATCACCCGGTCGTTGCTGCACGACGCCGACGACGAGGTCGCGCGAAGTGCGTGGCGTGCGGCCGTCGTCCTCGTCCCCGCGGGGGAGGAGGAAGGTCTGGTCGCGGAACTGGCCGCACAACTCGGTCGCGGTGACCGGAATGTGCAACGGAGCCTCAGCCGGGCACTCGTCGCGCTCGGAGACGTGATCGAGCCCGCCCTGCGGACCGCACGGGCGAGTGCGGACCCGGCGGTGTGTGCACATGCCCGCGCCACCCAGCAGCTCCTGCACGACCCGGATGCCGGTTTCGACCCGGCCGTCGACGAGGCGAAACGGATCGTCGCGCTCGGCCCGGAACGGGTCGAGGGAACAGCGTGCTGATCGGCGAGGTGGCGCGCCGTTCCGGAGTGAGTACCCGGATGCTCCGGCACTACGACTCCCTCGGGCTGGTGCGGCCGACCGGCCGCACCGTGGGGGGCTACCGCGAGTACTCCGCCGAGGACATCCGCCGGATCTTCCACGTGGAAAGTCTGCGGTCCCTGGGATTGTCGCTGCGGCAGATCGGATCCGCCCTGGAGGATCCCGCCTTCACCCCGTCCGCGCTGGTCGGTGACCTCATCCGACGGACCGAGGAGCGATTGCGGCGCGAGCAGGAGCTGCTCGAGCGACTGCGTGCCGTCGATGCCTCGGCGCCCACCGGCTGGCAGGGCGTCCTGCGCATCGTCGAACTCCTGCACGGGCTGCACTCGCCCAGCGCTGCGCGCCGCCAGCAAACCGTCCTGGCTCCGCCCGAGGACGTGCCGGTTCCCCTCGAGTTACTGGCTGAGGCGGTGCTCGCCGAATCCGATCCGAACGTCGCCGGTGCCCTCCGGTGGGCCCTGGCGCGGGCGGGCGGTGACGGTGTGGCGAGCGTGGCATCCGGCGTGTACTCCGAGAATGTCGACATCCGGCGGCGCGCGGTGCAGGCGATCGCCGAGATGCCCGGCGATGAGGCGACCTCGCTGCTCGCGGACGCCCTCGGGGACACCGACGCGACAGTGCGCGGGCACGCGGCTCTGGCATTGGGTACACGTGGCGTGACCACAGCCGTGCCCGCGCTGGTCGGCATGGTGGTCGAGGGTGCGAACGACGTCGAGGCGGCCGAGGTGCTCGGCGCACTGGCACTGGATCCGGAGTGCGCGGACCGGATCATGAGCGCGCTGGCCGATGAACTCGCCGCACCCACCGCGGACTCCGCTGTGCGGATACGCCTGACTCAGGCACTCGCCGAGATGCCGGGGACCATCGCGCTGGGCATCCTGCGACGAACGGCCCAGGACGACGATCGGGCGGTCGCCATGATCGCCTCGGCCCTCGCCGGAGTGCTCGAGAAGCGGGCCACGCCCGGACCCGAGGCGTAGCCGATTGCCGACCGCTCGCTGTTGCCCGCCGCCACAGCACCGTGGCGCAGACCCACGGACGGCACGTCGGTGTGGCTGCCCGGGGGTAGACCTCTCGCCAGAGACTTCCGCAAGAGCGTGCATGGGGGTCGACTGGGCATCCTACAGCCACCGCCGACCACCGAGGCGCCCGCGCGGATCCGCACCGGCGAGGTCTGGTTCGACACCCGCTACCGCGCCGAGGAATCCTGACGTCAGGCCAGAGTCCGGGTCGGAACGCTCGGTATATCGTTCATCGCCGAGCGGCGGTATGTCCCCGGCGCCACGCCGTAAGCGCGCTTGAACGCCTTGGCGAAGGCGAATTCGGAGCTGTAGCCGACCTGCGCGGCCACATTCCTGAGCGGGGCGTCGGATTCGCGGAGCATGCGGCCTGCGCTGGTCATCCGCCACCAGGTCAGATACGACACCGGAGGTTCGCCAACCAGTGCGGTGAACCGCTGGGCGAACACCGACCGGGACAATCCGTTTCGCGCCGCCAGTTGTTCCACCGTCCAGGGGGCGGCCGGGTGGGTGTGCATATCGCGCAGCGCCTGGCCGACCGCCCGGTCGGCGAGCGCCCGCGCCCATCCCGGCGCATCGGTGCGCTGGTCTGCCCAGGTGCGCAGGATGTAGAGCAGCATCGCGTCGACCAGCGGGGGAACGATGCCATCCCGGCCGGGCCGATCCTGGTCGAATTCGGTCGCCAGCAGGCCGACGAGATGACCGAGCTCCGCGTTCCCGGCGGGTAGGTGCAGGAACACGGGCAATTCCCGCATCAGCGGATGCGGCCGCGTTCGATCGAGCTGGTAGGCGCCACAGAGCAGGATCGACTGCGCTCCCGTGCCGTCCACGCGGACATGACCGATCGGCGAATCCGGTTCCGAGCGCTCGGGAGCGAAGTCGATCAGCGGCGTATGCGGACTGTCCGCGAGAGCGTGTGTGCTCCCTGTGCGGAGGAAAACCACATCGCCCGGGCTCAGCGCTAGGGGCTGGGTGCCGTCGGCCAGCAGCCAGCACGTGCCGCTGAGCACGACGTGGAAGGTCGTGCCGGTGACGGCCGAAAAGCGCAGGCCCCACGGCGCTCGTACATCGGTGCGGGCCGCGCGGGTTCGGCCCGTTCGCATCGCGGCAAGCGCGTCGGAGAGAACGTCCACAGGTTCAGGACTATAGGACATGTATTCCGGATTTTCAGGCATTCATCATCCGGGCGATGATCCGTAGATTTCTTCCGGTACAACCGATCCGAGGAGAAATACGATGACTGTTCTGGTGCTCGGCGCGACCGGCAAGACCGGTAGGCCCGTGGTGGACGCGCTGGTAGCCCGCGGCGTCCACGTGCGCGCGGCAAGCCGCACTCCCGCCGCGGCCACCACCGGGGTCGAACCCGTGCGTTTCGACTGGGCCGACCGTTCCACCTGGGCTCCCGCGCTGCACGGCATCGACGTCGTGTACGTCGTCGGCCCGTACGCCGTGCCCGGTGAACCCGGCCTCGTCGGCGAGCTGCTGGCCGCCGCCGCGCACGTGCGCAAAGTAGTGCTGCTGTCGGTGCTGGGCGTCGACGAGTTGCCCGACGCTGTTCCGATGGCCGCTTGGGAGGCGGACGTGCGCGCTTCGGGCAAGGAGTGGATCATTCTGCGGCCGAACTGGTTCCAGCAGAACTTCGGCGAGGGCTTCGCGGTGTCCCTGCGCGAGAACGGCGAACTCGCGCTTCCGGCCGCCGATGCCGTCGTTGGCTTCATCGACACCCGTGACATCGCGGAAGTGGCCGCCGCGCTCATCGAGGAGGGACACTCGGGAGAGGTTCACATCCTCACCGGCCCAGAGGTCCTGACCCTCCGGCAGGTCACCGAGACCTTGGGTGAAGCCGCGGGCCGGGAACTGCGCTACCGGGCCATCACCGCCGACCGGTTCGCCGACGGCCTGCGCGAAGCCGGTCTGGACGAACGCTCGATCATCTGGCAGCTGGCCCTGTTCCGGTTGATCCGCGACGGCGGCAATGCCGTGGTGACCGATACGGTCGAACGGATCACCGGCCACCCTGCACGGGATCTGAAGTCCTATGCCCGCGAGAACGCCGCCACATGGAGGTGATCACGCCCGGGATCGACCGACGGTGACCCCGGGGTCGGTCGCGGAATTCAATCCAGGCCGGCCCGGGTGGCGATCTGTGTCGCCCCCGCATCGGGCTCCCAGCCAGGAGGTCCGAAGGTGTAGCCGAGCCAGTCGCGTACGCGCCGCGTGGAGCGGAGGTCACGCCACAGCGCACCGAATTGGTAGTACTGGAGTGTGAGGATATCGGTGCTTTCGATGTTCTTGGTGAGTCCGTAGGTCGGACGGAACGTTTCGGCGCGGAAGCTGCCGAACACGCGGTCCCAGAGGATGAGGATTCCGCCGTAGTTCTTGTCGAGGTATTCCGGATCGCTGGCGTGGTGCACGCGGTGATGGGAGGGGGTGTTGAACACGAACTCGAACCACCGCGGCAGTGTCCCGATGGTCTCGGTGTGCACCCAGAATTGGTAGACGAGGTTGAACGACCAGGCCGTGAACACCATCCACGGCGGTACGCCCAGCAGGGGCAGCGGCGTCCAGAAGAGCAGTTCGAACCACGGATTCCACTTCTGCCGCAGCGCTGTCGCGTAGTTGAAGTACCGGCTGTTGTGGTGCACCTGATGCGCGGCCCAGACCAGCCGTACGCGGTGTGAGACCCGGTGATAGAGATACCAGAGCAGGTCCACGCCGACCATGACCGCGACCCATGCGAGCGGATTGCGCGGATCGAGCTGCCACGGTGCGCGCACATACAGCGCCGCGTAGGCGATCAGTGCGGCGAATTTCGCCGCGCCACTGATGAATACGGATACCGCCCCCATGATGAGGCTGGTGCGGGCATCGACCTTCGCATAACCGGCCAGGTCGTCGTGCCCGCGCAGGGCGGCGATCTCGAGCGCCATGGCCAGGACGAAGAAGGGGATGGCGTAGGTCACCGGTTGATTGATCTGTTGCCACAGGGACATGGCCTGGTTCCTCCGACACCCTTATATGACCTTACGGTCACTTCCGTTGAAGTGACCGTAAGGTAAGTTCCAGGCCATGTCAACGGCCGCGGGTCTGGGAACCAAGGGCATGCCCTCCGACGATCGACGCCAAGAGATTCTGGCGGCCGCCTTGCGGGAGTTCGCCGAGCACGGATTCGCGGGAGTGTCGATGGTCTCCATCGCGGCGCGCGCGGGTATCTCCAAAGCGCTGGTGTATCAGCACTTCGTCTCGAAGGAGCAGCTGTACGCCGAATGCCTGACCATCGTGGGGGAGCCGCTGCTCGAACGCCTGGATCTCGAAATGGGCGGCGAGGCGGAGTTTTTCGCCGTACCGGCGAACGCGCTGCGCGGCATCTTCGACACTCTCGGCCCGGACCGCACCGCTTGGCGCATCATCCACGACCCCACCGCTCCCGATGCCGGTGGCGCGGGGGAATTGGCCCATGCCTACCGGGAACGGATCGCGAACCACGCGGCCTCGGGAGTACGCCGATTCCTGCACGAACTCGGCGACACCGACGAGAAGGACATCGACGCGCTCGCCCGGATCTGGACAGCCGCGGTTGACGCGATCATGGCTTGGGCTCGGGAGCATCCGGAGGAGTCGGCCGAGGGGCTCACCCGCCGGTTCGGCCGGCTCATCGACACGGTGTTCTCTATCGGCTCCAGCCGCGGGTGACCGCAGGTGGGTCTGTCGCATCGATCTGAGGACGACAGTGTGACCCGCGAATCGACAACCGGGCTGACTACAGCTTCAGCTCGTGGTCACCTCGGCCTGCGGCGCGAATTCCCGGTGACCGCATCGTGTTCCGGTCGCGGATTACGTGTCGGGGTCTTCATCTCGGTCGCTGTTGGGACCTGGGCCCGCCAGGTTGCCGGACGCCTCGGATCGGCCCTCGAGAATGCTCTTTTCTCGGGCATCCGGGGTTTCGTGCGAGTCTGCCTCGTCGGCGGTGTCGCGGGGTTGATTCATGGGTGGTTCTCCTGAGGGGTTGGATCGTCGCTATCGCGACCATCGCCTACCCCTTGATACGCGGGACAAACCGAGGGAAGCCGGCCAGCGGCGATCTCGGAGTGCCCGGCGGCCGATCAATATCGCTTGCGCCGCCGGGCTGGTCCGAGGCCTCCGGGGTCGGAGCCGGTCGATCACCCACCGCCGAGACCTCGTGCGTCAGAATCTCTGCCCGTGAACCCTGTTCATGCGCTCGGCCGCGCTTCTGAACGGGAGCCGGGTGCGGTTCACTGGGGCCCTGCGACGCACGGACTCGGAAGCGCGGACATCGTGGCCAGGTCGCAGATTCCACTGGTCAATATCTGCAAAGGGGCGGCGACCATCAGCACGAGAATTCCGATGATGTCGCCGCGCTCGAGGTAGTACAAGCCCGTGCGCGCCGCCGCCGATCCGGAGTCCGCCGCCGACGAGCCGGTTCCGGCCGCGACGGTGGTCACCGAGGCGGAGCTGATCGGTTCGGCCGTCGCACCGGCCGCGGTGACGACGAGAGTCGCCGCTGCGGCCGAGGCGGCGGCGAGCCGAAGGGGGGTACGCATCATCGCGCTCCTCTGGTTGTGAATACGTATTCACATACTAACGTGCTTGCGTGCCGTCCCGTATGCGAAATCGCAAAGCCATCGGTTCCGGAGGTGTGGGGCGCAGCTCGCGGAGGCGAGTAGAAGACTTGCTCTAAGCAGCGGCTATGTCGAGTCCACCGCATGCCGAAGCTGTCACGCGCCAGGAGGGGAAGAACCTACAGCGCCATCGAATCGCCGACGTGTCGACGCCTCCTGCATTGCGTGAATATTCAGTCACATAGTGCCGAGTCGTTCTCGAAGGGTTGGTCACCCGTCGAGTCGGTGCGGTCTCCGGGCGCCGGTCGTGTCGCTGGCCCTCGGCAAATTACGCCACCTGACTTGATCTCGCGGTGACGAAGAGCGGAGACAGATGGCACGGCACAGCGACGCGGCCCGGCGGGCTCTGATGGACGCGGCCGAGGAACTGTACGGCCGCTACGGCATCGACCAGGTCTCCAGCCGGCGGATCGCCGAGCACGCGGGCAATGCCAACCACTCCGCGGTCGCCTACCACTTCGGCGCTCGGGACGGACTGATCGGCGCCATGCTGGACCGCTACCCCGAGCAGTCCGAGCCGATGCGGGCCGGCATGCTGGCGGCGCTCGGACCGGAGCCCACCCTGGTGGAATTACTGCGCTGCCTGATCGTCCCGGCCGTCCGCGGCCTGGCCGACCGGCCCGCGCCGTCGTGGCGGGCGCGGTTCGTCAACCAGGTGCGCGCCACACCGTCGACGGCGGCGCTGCTGGAGCGGCCGATCGGCGGGCGCGCGGCCACCGACACGATCATGGCGGCGACCCGGGAACGGTTGCGGTCCATCGACCAGCGAGTGCTGGACGGGCGCGGCTGGATTCTCACCCGGATGGTGTTCGAGGTCTGTGCCGCCTACGAAGCGGAGGTCGCGGCGGGGGAGCGGGAGCCCGACTGGGCGGCATTGGGCTGTTTCCTCACCGACGCGGCGGCCGGGATGCTCGCCGCGCCGGTCACCGTCTCCGGCGGGTTCGCCCCGGACCCGTCGTTTCTTCGCATCTGAGAGGATCCGTCATGGCAGGACGTGTAGCAGGCAAGGTCGCGGTGACCGGGATGGCGCGAGCTTTCGCCGCCGAACTCGGCAAGTACGAGATCCGGGTCAACAGCATCCATCCCGGCGGGGTGAACACGCCCATGGGTTCCGGTGACATGCAGTCCGCGCTCGCCGCGGCGGGGGAGACCAACCCGCTGCTCAACGGGATGGGCACCCCGTTCCTGCCGCGCTGGGCCGCGACCGCGGAGGAGATCGCCGACACGGTGCTCTTCCTGGTCTGCGACGAATCGAAGTACATCACCGCGGTGCCGCTGTCCATCGACGGCGGTGCCGCGCACTTCTGAGGACCCCCGCCGCGAGCGAGCAGCGCGCGCGGCGGGGCGGGCGGTCAGATGCCGCGGTTCTCCGACTTGATCATCCACGCCAGCTTCTCCAGCGAGGCGATGACCTGATGCAGCAGATCGCTGGTGCTGGGGTCCTCGGCGTCCACGGCGTCGTGCACGTCGCGGATGGTGTCGATCGACGCGTAGGTCCGCGTCGTGATCAAATCGACGACGTCGGTGGTGTTCACCTCTTGGGCGGGAAAGGGCGGCAGGCTCGTCGTCGCGGCGACGGTGTCGGAACGCCCGTCGGGGACGGCGTCGAGGGCTCGCATCCGCTCGGCGATGGTATCGCTGCTCTCGCGGGCCGCGTCGACGAGTTCGTCGAGCTGGAGGTGCAGGTCGCGGAAGTTGGTCCCGACCACGTTCCAGTGCGCCTGCTTGCCTTGCAGATGCAGTTCGATGAGATCGACGAGCACGCGCTGTAGGCCTGCGGCCAGCCGGGGGGAAGCGGTGAAATTCCGGACATCGTCGGCGAGGCGGCGATTGGTCCGCTGCTCGGTCCGAGGTGCGGCAGTCATGGGTTGTACTCCTTTCGGAATCCTTCAGCAGGACCAACCGCCGCTTTATTGGAATCATTCCAGAATGCACTGTTGGGTGGGTCACTGCGCTACGGATCGGCGACCACCGCCCGCTCGCGATCATCTGCCGGAGGTAACGGCGTGAGCGAGTCCGCGAGGCCGCCGATCCATCCGCCGGCCGAGGTGAGCGGGATCGGCTGGGACTTCGGCCCCGTGACGGCTGCGGCGGCCACCCCGATGGTCGTGCAGGTCTCCCGGTTCGTAGCGTTTTTCGCTGGTCAACCGCCATCCAGCGATCAGCGGCAACGGCCGGCCCTGGCGCGCGGGACTCGAGCAGGTGTAAGCCCGTTGAGAGACGGTGGGTTTAGTCCGAGCCCGGCTGACTTCCACGGGCGGCTCACGGGCCGAGCGGAGTTGGGTAGGGGGCAGCGGCGTGTCCGGTCCGGCCCTACACTCGACGCACACACACGCTTTCGACGGAGGTGATCGGCGGTTGAATCCCATGGATCCGCGCGACCAGCACACCGCACGTTACGAAGCCGGTTATCAGCCGGGAAATTACCGTGATCCCGGGTACGGCCAAGATCACGGGTACAGCCAAAGCCCTGGGCAGGGCCGGGATCCCGGGTATGGCCAGGGGGCCGGCTACGGCCGGGAGTCCGACTACAGCGCGTATCAGCAGTCCGATCATCCGGAGCAGCAGCGGTCCCGGCCGCCGCAGGGGCCGGAGGTCAACATCGGCATGTTCACCGGCGGTGTGATCGCGGCGGCGGTGGTGACCGCGCTGGCGGCCTGGCTGTGCGCCTGGATCATCGAAATCATCGCAACCAGGGTGAGCGAGAGCGGCAATTTCGGGGTGTGGAACCCGATGGCCCAGGACGCGTACTGGTTCGCGGTGGTGGCCTTCATCTGTGCGCTGCTGGGCGGTGTGCTCTGGTATCTGCTTCGCCTGGGCACTCCGTCACCGGAACTGTTCTTCAGCTGGATCGTGGGAATCCTCACCGCCGCGGCGGTGATCATTCCACTGGCCCTGTCCAGTGACCTGTGGGTGGGTATCTCGACGGGGATCGAGCATTTGGTGATCGGGCTGCCCATTTTCAGCCTGGTGCGCATGGTGGGCGCGAAGAGCATCGTGTACCCGTGACGAACGAACCGGCAGCGTAGGCACGACCACGACGCTCCGCTGTTCCCAACAGGCATCGATGCGGTTGACGGGCCGATCAGTTCGCGGCGCCGGGCAGGCGCACGGTGAATTGGGTGTGGCCGGGTTCGCTGGCCACCGAGATGTCACCGCCGTGCGCCTTGACGACGGCCGCGACGATCGCCAGACCGAGGCCGGTGCTGCCCGCCCGCCGCGAGCGCGAGGAGTCGCCGCGCGCGAAACGGTGAAAGACCGTGGGCTGCAGAGCTTCCGGTATGCCCGGACCGTCGTCGGTCACCTGTAACACGGCTCCTCCGTCGCCGTGGAAGTTCAGCGAGGTGAGCACCGTTGTGCCGGGGCCGGTATGGACCCGGGCGTTGGTCAGCAGATTCGCCAGCACCTGATGCAGCCGGGCAGCGTCACCCGCGGTCACCACCGGCTCGTCGGGTAGCTCCAGATCCCAGCGATGCTCGGGCCCCGCGATGTGCGCGTCGCTCACCGCGTCCACCGTGAGCTGGGTCAGATCCACCGGCTCGTGTTCGAGTCCGCGACCGGAATCCAACCGCGCGAGCAGCAGCATGTCCTCCACCAAACCCGTCATCCGCCGGGATTCGGACTCCACCCGGGCCATCGCGTTGGCCACCTCGCCGGGCACCTCCGCGCGTTCGCGTTGCGCCAGTTCGGCATAACCGCGAATGGCGGCCAGCGGGGTGCGTAGCTCGTGGCTGGCATCGGCGAGGAATTGCCGGACCCGCGTCTCGCTGTCGTGGCGCGCGGACAACGCGCTGGTGATGTGATCGAGCATCCGGTTGACCGCCGAGCCGAGCTGGCCGACCTCGGTGCGCGGATCGGCGTCGGCGGCCGGAACCCGCACGGGCAGGACCACTTCACCGCGACCGAGTTCGAGGCCGGCCACCCGCGCGGCCGTCGCCGCGACCCGGTCCAGCGGCGCGAGCGCGTGCCGGATGAGCCAGATGCCGACCAGTATGGCGACGATCGACACGACCGCGGTGACGATTCCCAGGATCAGCAGGACGCGCAGCAACGTGGCATCTACGGTGGTCAACGGCAAACCGGTGACGACGACGTCGCCCGACCAGGTCTGGTCCGCGACCACTCGATACCGGCCCTGGCCGCCGAGAGCGACATCCACCGGTCTGCCGGTGGCGGCCACTGCGGCGAGTTGCTGTTGCGCGCTCCGTGACAGCGACCCTTGTGTGCCGTCGGCGCCTATGCGGCCCGCTTTGGTGACGCTTCCTTCGTGCACGATGGCGCCGATCATGTCGGGCTGGATGCCCCGTCGGTCGAGGAAGGCCGGTCCCGGACCGGTGCCAGGGGGTGGGGGCGGCGGTGGTGGCGGTGGCGGCTGCCCGCTGGGGGGTGGCCCGAGACTCGGACCGCCGCCGACATCACCGAGCGAGCGCTTCTGCACGTCGATCAGTTCGGTGTCCAGTTGGTGCACCAGGAACTGCCGCAGCGCGAATTCGGTAGCGGCGCCGATCCCGACGACGACGATCACCAGCAACAGCACCTGACCGACCAGCAGGCGGGCCCGCAACGACCAGCGCCGTGGCCGAAGCACCCGGCGCGCCGCCTCAGCCCGCGGGCTTGAGGACATACCCGGCGCCGCGCAGCGTGTGGATCATCGGTGCGCGTCCACTGTCGATCTTCTTGCGCAGATAGGAGACATACAGCTCGACGATGTTGGACCGGCCGCCGAAGTCGTAACTCCACACCCGATCCAAGATCTGCGCTTTGCTCAAGACCCGCTTCGGATTACGCATGAAGTACCGCAGCAATTCGAATTCGGTGGAGGTCAGGACGATCACCTCACCGGCACGGGTGACCTCGTGGCTGTCTTCGTCGAGCACGAGATCACCGACCACCAGCTGCGCGTCGCTGTCCTCGGTGGCCACGCCGGTGCGGCGCAGGAGCGAACGCAGCCGCAGCACCACCTCTTCGATGCTGAAGGGCTTGGTGACGTAGTCGTCGCCACCGGCGGTCAGCCCGGCGATGCGATCCTCCACCGAATCCTTGGCGGTCAGCAGGAGCACCGGCAGGGACGGGAGCTGCGCGCGCAGTCTGCCGAGTACCTCGAGGCCGGTCATGTCCGGCAGCATCACATCGAGCACTACCACGTCCGGGCGCGCCTCACGGGCCTTGGCGATGGCGGTCCGGCCGTCACCCGCGGTCGTGACCTCCCACCCCTCGTACCGCAGCGCCATCGACATCATCTCGGCCAGCACGGGCTCGTCGTCGACCACCAGGACGATGATCGGGCTGCCGTCGACGCGGCGCAGGACAACTCGTTCGGCCGGGCCGTTCCCGGTGGTCGTCGCGGACATCGTCCCACCATGGCCACGAACGCTTGGGGTTCGCTGTGCCGTACCTATGTGTCCGCTGTGAGCACGGGCTCAGCGGAATCGGGCCCGCGCCGCGGTTCACAGCCGGCACATAGCTTCCGCCAACGAAGGACAAATTCTGACGCTCAACGATTCTCGGGTCGGCCTCGAGCAGGGGCCGACGGCTCCGGACCTGATCCGACAACAGGAGGAACGCAGATGAGTTTCACATCGAAGCTGGCAATGACCGCCGTGACGGGGGCCCTCGCGCTCGGTGCGCTCGGCATCGGGGCCGGTGTGGCCAGCGCCGATGCTCCTCAGGGACCGGTGCAGGGACAGCAGTGCCAGCCTCCTGGCGATCACCCGCAGGGCCCGCCTCCCGGTGACCACCCGCAGGGTCCGCCGCCCGGCGAGCGTCCGGACGGCCCACCTCCGGGCGATCACCCCGATGGTCCGCCGCCCGGCGATCACCCGGACGGCCCGCCGCCGCAGTGCCGGCCCGGACAGTAATCTGCCGCATCCGTGACATATTCGGACAACCACTGAGCAGATCGAGCGAGGCGGTGGCCCCGACTGTCCACCGCCTCGCTGCGTCTACCGCCCCCTCCGTCCCTGTCCAGGCCCACGGGACGACATCATTTTCGGGCTCGATTCGGCCGCTGACGGTAGGTATTACGCCGCCACGGCTCCCCACTGCCGAACCGCGGGGCTCGGCCGACCGGGTTCGATTCAGAGGGGGTCGGGCTCGTGCGATCCGTGGACAGGTGGTTCGAATGCCGTGGTCTGCGGATCGGCCGGGGGCGCGGTGCCGCGACGGCTCCAGCATCCGGCAAGGAAGGCCACGGCGGTGATGATCGTGACGTGTACCGCCATCAGGACGAGGAACGGCAGGAAGAATCCCTCGTCGGTGACCGCGCCACGGTCGGTGACGCAGTAAAGGGTGTAGTCGACCGAGGTGCCCTCGGAGTCGTGGTAGGTGTCGGACACCACTACGGGTTCACGGTAGGGGTCCGAACAGAACAGTGGCGCGGTGAGTTCGGCCTCGCCGGGCCAGATCGCCACGGGTACCACGATGCTGACCATGCCGACGCCGACACCGGTCGACAGGGCGGTGGTGAGCGGTCTCGCCATGGCCTTACATCTGCCGGATTCGGAGGAACGCGCCGGTGCGGTCGAACTCGGCGACCGTGTCCGTCCGCGGGGAGGTGACGTTCGCGACGATCCGGATCTCCCGGCCGAAGCGGCTGACGATGATCACGGTGACCTGGCCGTCGGCGAGTTCGCTGCGACTCAGAGCGGTATCGGCGATGTCCTCGATCCGCCCGAGTCCCGGCACCTCGCCGATCGCGAAGTTCTCACCGTCGATGTCGTCGAAGGCCGAAACCCGCACGGGTTGCGGCGCACTGAGCGCACCGAGGGTGAACGAGTAGTCGTCGAGCCTGCGGGAACCGTCCGGCTCGCGCACCCGCAGTCGAACGGCCGCTTGCCGCGCGGTCGGATCGGGCCGAGCGGACAGGAATCGAGTCACCTGGTTCGGCTGAGCGGCCAGTACCATGCGGAACCGGGTGGAATTCGGCGCGGTCAGCAGGATGACATTCGCCTGGAAATCAGCGATTCCCAGACGCTCTCGCACCGCGGCGATCGCCGAATCCGTCAGCCCGTTCACCAGTCCGCCGCCCCGCGCCCGCAAATCCTGTTCGAAGTCGCCGCGATCGACCGCCCCGATGCATCCACCGGCGCTCAGCACGACCAAACACAGTGCGGCCCTCAGCCACCTCCGACGGCCCATACCGGAATGCTGAACGTCTAGTGGTCATACGCGACGTCGATCCGGCCGCCCGCACCTTATCGGCGATCCGAGCGAAGCAATCCCGCCTCGGCTCACAAGGTGAATCGGCGTCCCTTCGCGGCCCATTCGCCGCGGCCGCGCTGCGTGATGGTCCAGCGACCGCGGTGGCGGCAGTCCATGATCAAACCGCGCGACTGCAGCCGCAGCAATGCGCTGCGTACCGACCATGCCGTCAGTCGCGCCTGCTGAGCCAGTTGCTCGACGGTGAGCAATCCGCCTGGCGCCAGCACACCCAGCACCGCGAAATCGGCGGCAGTCCTGGGTCGTCTCATCATGTCGGAGCCCTTTCCCTCGGGGGAGAAAGGCAGCCCGGGATCGCCGTCGGCGCCGTGGCCCCGAGTTGCCGAATCGACGGTAGAAGCCACAGCGGTACCGCCGCCACGACTTTGCGCGACTTTGCGAAGTGCGTTGACCCGCAGAGCCTCCGGTAGGGACGATTGCACGACATCGTCCGCCAGCTCTCGCAAAGGATCAGCTATGAACCTGCGACTTCTCGGATCCGGATCCGATCATGGAGCTTGTCCCGCCGTGTACGCGAGCGACACCGGCGTGCTCGTGGTGCAGGGCGATGCCACCGACCGCACCGGGACGGTCCTGGTGCCGCACCAGCTGCTGGACTGGCTGGAGCCGGGGATGTGGCTACGGGTGGAGGCGAGCGGAACCTGCGGGTCGGTGCTGGTGGCCGGGGAACCGGTCACCGATCCCGAGTTGCTCGCCCAGCTGACTCTCGAATGTCACGAAACCGCCGTGGTGGTGCGCTGATGCTGCACGTCGTCGGCGACCGCTGTTACGAGCCGCTGTTCCGGGCGGCTCGGTTCCGCGCGTTCCATCTGGAGGTTCGGGATCAGTACCTGATGGACGACGAGCAGGAGGCGTTGCGCCGCTTCGATGCCGGAGTAGCGTACGAGCGAGAGGAACAGCCCGAGTCGTGGAAAGCCTGGGATGCTCTGATGGTCGAGTCAGCCGGTCGCGGGGTCGCGCTCGAACGACTACGCGTCGTGACGGTTCCGCACACGGACTACACCCGGTGGCTGTTGTCGGCGACCGACGACAACATCGCCACCGGCGAGGCGGTGCGCTGGCTGCCGCGACATCTGGTCGATCCCGCCGATCTGCCCTACGACGATTACTGGCTGTTCGACACGAACACGGTCGCCTTCAACACCTTCGCCGAGGACGGGGCGTTCACCGGGTTGTCGATCACTACCGACCCTGCGCTGGTCGCCAGCTACTCACGGGTGCGGGAGCGGCTGTGGCCCAAGGGGATCGACCATCAACGATATTGCGAGAGTGAGCACGTAGGCGAGTGAACGGTGTGTCGGACGCACGCGAGGTGCTGGGCGCGCGCCTGCGTGAACTACGTCGCGCCGCCCACCTCACCGGCTTGGAACTGGCCGCGAGGTGCGGCTGGCATTCGAGCAAGGTCTCCCGGATCGAGGGCGGCAAGCAGACGCCTTCGGAGGCGGACCTCGCCGCGTGGTGCGAGGCGTGCGGCAATACAGCGGTGCTGGACGATCTGGTTGCCAACGCGCGCAATCTGCAGTCGATGTACCTGGAGTGGCAGCGCACCGTCGCCTCCGGACACGCGCGCAGGCAACGGCAGTCGATCGACCTGGAGGCGCAGACCACGCAGATCCGCTGGTACGCGCCGGACACGTTGCCGGGACTGCTGCAAACCGAGGGCTACGCGCGGGCGATCCTGACCGCCTGCATCGCCGTCACCGGCGGACGCGACGACCTGGAGGACGCGGTGGCCGCGCGCATGGCCCGCAAGCAAGTGCTCTTCCGGGCCAAACACCGGTTCCACTTCGTGGTCAACCAGGCCGCGCTGTGGCGCACGGTCGGCGACGCCGCCACCATGACCGAGCAACTCACCCACCTGCTCGCGGTGATGGCCAATCCGAGGGTCCGGCTGGGCATCATCCCGATCTGCGCCGACTACCGCGCCCCGGCGACGAACTTCGTCATCTACGACCGGGCGCAGGTGCTCACCGAGACGGTCTCGGCCGAACTGACCATCACCCGGCCGTCGGAGATCGCCCTGCACGAGAGAACCTTCGCGATCCTCGCCGACCAAGCCGAGTACGGCGATCGCGCCCGGGCCTTGATCGCGAAGGCCTTGGAACGCCGACGCGGCTCCTGATCGCACGGAAGCGCGGAAACGGCGATGCCGCCGCTGTCGCCAGCGACGGCATCGCAGCGGCCGAGGCCCGTCAGCGGACGAATGTCGCCGCCTGATCGGCGAGGTCGAGCAGTGGCTGCGGGAACACGCCGAGCGCGAACGTGACCGCCGCGGTGATCGCCACGATCGTCGTCGTCATCGGCGGGGTGACCAGCAGCGGAGCGTCGGCGGGCGGGTCGGTGAAGAACATCAGCACGATGACTCGCAGATAGAAGAACGCCGCGATGGCACTGCAGATCACGCCGATGACGACCAGCGCTGCCGCGCCGCCCGACGCGGCGGCCTCGAACACGGCGAACTTGCTGACGAAACCGCTGGTGAGCGGCAAACCGGCGAAGGAAAGCAGGAACAGCGCGAAAACGGTGGCCAGCCACGGGGAGCGGCGGCCGAGCCCCGCCCACCGGGGCAGGCCGGTGGCTTCGTCGCCGTCCGGTTCGCGGACCAGGCTGACCACGGCGAACGCGCCGAGCGTGCCGATGCCGTAGGCCGCCAGGTAGAACAGCACCGCCGCGACACCGCGGTCGTTCGCCGCCACCGGGCCGGTGAGCAGGAAACCGGCATGTGCCACCGAGGAATACGCGAGCATTCGTTTGACGTCGGTCTGCGTGATCGCCATGACCGCGCCGACGGCCATGGTGGCTATCGCGACGGCCGCGAGGATCGGCCGCCAGTCGTCGCGCAGGCCGGGCACCGCGACCTGCAGCACCCGTACCAGCGCGCCGACCGCCGCGATCTTGGTGGCCGCCGCCATGAAACCGGTGATCGCGGTGGGAGCGCCCTGGTACACGTCCGGCACCCAGGACTGGAACGGCACCGCGCCGATCTTGAACAGCAGACCGACGGCGAGCATCGCGACCCCGAGCACCGCGAGCGTCGCGTTGTCCGGATGCTGGGCGATGGCGTCCGCGATGCCGCCGAGCCGCACCGTGCCCGCCTGGCCGTACAACAGCGCGACACCGTAGAGGAAGAACGCCGAGGAGAACGCGCCGAGCAGGAAGTACTTCAGCGCCGCCTCCTGCGACAGCAACCGCTTGCGCCGGGCCAGTCCGCACAGCAGATACAACGGCAGCGACAGCACTTCGAGCGCGACGAACATGGTCAGCAGATCGTTGGATGCCGGGAACAGCATCAGCCCGCCGACGGCGAGCAGCGTCAAGGGGAACACCTCGGTGGTCGCCACACCCGCGCGCAGCGCCGCTGTTTCGGCCGCGCTGCCGGGCACCGCCGAAGCCTGTGGTGTGAACGCGTCCACACCGCGCTCGCGGGTGGCGGCGGCCCGGCTCCAGGTTCCCGGTCCGGACCGCGCCTGCCGACGAGGCTCGGCTCCGCGCTCGGCGATGAACAGGATGGCGAGGATCGACACGACCAGGATCGTGCCCTGCAGGAACAGCGTCACGCCGTCGATCGCGACCGCACCGGCGACGGCGGTGGATTCGGTGCCCGCCAACGCCACTACGGCGATCAGCGCTGCGGCCGGGCCCGCCACGCTCAGCACCAGGTGAACGGTATAGCGGTAGTTGCGGGCGACGAACGCTTCGGCCAGTACGCCGAGCACGGCGGCGCCGAACACGATGAGCATGGGAG
The DNA here is from genome assembly GCF_055590505.1 of Nocardia sp. NPDC041819. NCBI lineage: Bacteria > Bacillati > Actinomycetota > Actinomycetes > Mycobacteriales > Nocardiaceae > Nocardia > Nocardia sp. NPDC041819. The sequence continues at coordinate 54,032 of NZ_JBVJAP010000011.1, forward strand.
ACAAGGCGCCGTATTCGATGCTCGGCGCGGTGACGCTCGCGGCGAGTGTCGTAGCGGAGGCGAGGTCGTTCACTTGTGGGCACCTCCGGGATGGTGGGCCGAGCCCGCCTCGGGCAGTGGGGGCGTCGAGGGCGCGGGATCGTTGCGGCCGATGGTGGTGAGGGTCTGGCTCACCGCGGGATTGATGAAGTCGGTGAGGACTTTCGGATAGATGCCGAGGAACAGCAGTGCGGCGATCAGCGGGACCATCACGACGACTTCGCGCGGCGCCAGATCATAGATCCGCTCGTTGCCCTCCTTCACCGGTCCGGTCATCATCCGCTGGTAGAGCCACAGCACATAGAGGGCCGCGAGTACCAGCGCACTGGCGGCGATCACGGCGGCGAACCCGTAGCGGGTGAATGTCCCGATCAGCACCAGGAATTCGCTGACGAACGGGGCGAGCCCGGGGAGCGACAGCGTCGCCAGACCGGCGATGAAGAACGTCCCTGCCAGCACCGGGGCCACCTTCTGCACCCCGCCGTACTCGGCGATGAGCCGGGTCCCCCGCCGCGAGACCAGGAATCCGGCCACCAGGAACAGCGCGGCGGTGGAGATGCCGTGGTTGACCATGTACAGCGTGGCGCCGGTCTGGCCTTGGCTGGTCATGGCGAAGACACCCAGGATGATGAAGCCGAAGTGGGAAATCGAGGTGTAGGCGATCAGCCGCATCACGTCGGTCTGCCCGATGGCGAGCAGAGCGCCGTACACGATGCCGATCACCGCGAGCGTGATCACCAGCGGCGCATAGGTGTCCGACGCGCCGGGGAACAGCAGCAGGCAGTAGCGCAACATACCGAACGTGCCGACCTTGTCCACCACCGCCATCATCAGCACCGCGCTGGACGGCGTGGCGGCGACGGCGGCGTCGGGCAGCCAGGTGTGCAGCGGCCACAGCGGTGCCTTGACCGCGAAGGCGAACATGAAGCCGAGGAACAGGGCATTGAGCACCGCGGGTCCGGCGCCGAGTTGCCCGGCGTTGGCGGCGGCGACCACCGTGCGGAAGTCGAACGTGCCCGACGAACCCTCCCCCAGGCCTTCCCGGGCGGTGAGCACGTACAGCCCGATGACCGCGGCCAGCATGATCAGCCCGCCGAACAGGTTGTAGAGCAGGAATTTCACCGCCGCGCGGGAGCGCTGCCTGCGCAGCAGAGCGTCCCCGGTGCGCGGCCCGAACCCGCCGATGAGGAAGTACATCGGGATGAGCATCGCCTCGAAGAACACGTAGAACAGCAGGATGTCCAGGGCGACGAAGGAGATCAGCACCATCGCCTCGACGAGCAGGGTGAGCGCGACGTAGGTGTGGGCCACCCGTCTACCGCTGCCGACTTCGCGATCGTCGTGCCAGCCGGCCAGGATCAGCAATGGCACCAGCGCCGCGGTCAGCAGCACCAATACCAGCGCGATGCCGTCCAGACCGAGGGTGTACCCCGCGCCGAATGCCGGGATCCACCGATGGGATTCGACGAACTGGTACTGCGCGCCCGCGGTGTCGAAGCGCACGGCGAGGGCGATGCCGATGCCCAGCACCAGCACCGAGAAGCCCAGCGCCACCGCACGAGCGAGGGTGCGCTGCGCGGCGGGCAGCGCGAGCACGATCGCCGCACCGACGACCGGGGCCAGCCACAGCGTCGTCAACCAGGGAAACTCGTTCACCACAACCTCACCGCCAGCAGGGCGGCGGCCACCAGGGCCGCGCCGGTGAACATGGACAGGGCATAGGAGCGCACGAATCCGGACTGCACTCGCCGGCCCCGCGCGGACAACCCGCCGATCAGCGCCGCCGTGCCGTTGACGACGCCGTCGATGCCGCGGTTGTCGAGGAAGACCAGCGCCCGGGTCAGGTGCTGTCCGGGCCGCATGAACCCGGCTTCGTTGACCGTGTCGCCGTACAGATCGCGCCGCGCCGCGACGGTCAGTGCGGAGACGGATTCGGGCGCGGTCTCGGGAACCTCGCGCTGCGCGTACTGCGAGTAGGCGACCGCGACACCGACGGCGACCACGCCGAGCGCGAGAATCGTGACCAGCGCCGCCGGAACGGTTTCGGTGCCGTGGTGGGCGCCGACGACCGGTTCGAGCCAATTCTGCAGCGAGGAGCCGAAGACGAACACCGCACCGGCTCCGACCGAGCCGAGGGCGAGCAGGATCATCGGACCGGTCATCACCGAGGGGGATTCGTGCGGGTGGGTGTCCGGTTTCCAGCGGCGCTCGCCGAAGAACGTCATCAGCATGACCCGCGTCATGTAGAACGCGGTCAGCCCCGCGCCGAGCAGCGCCGCCAGTCCCAGCGCGATCCCGCCCGGACCGCCTTGGTTGAACGCCGCCTCGATGATCCGGTCCTTGGAGAAGAACCCGGCGAACGGCGGCACCCCGATGATGGCGAGGTAGCCGAGGCCGAAGGTGACATAGGTGATCGGCAGCAGAGTGCGCAGTCCGCCGTAGCGGCGCATGTCGGTTTCGTCGTTCATCGCGTGCATCACCGAACCGGCGCCCAGGAACAGCCCGGCTTTGAAGAATCCGTGGGTGAGCAGATGCATGATGGCGAAGGCGTATCCGGCGGGCCCGAGTCCGGCCGCCAGCACCATGTAGCCGATCTGGCTCATCGTTGAGGCGGCGAGCGCCTTCTTGATGTCGTCCTTGGCGCAGCCGATGATAGCGCCGAACAACAGGGTCACCGCGCCCACCAGCACCACGCCGAGGCGCGCGTTCGGTGCGAGATCGAAGATCGCGTTGGAGCGCGTGATCAGGTATACGCCCGCGGTGACCATGGTGGCCGCGTGGATGAGCGCCGACACCGGGGTGGGGCCCTCCATCGCGTCGCCGAGCCAGGACTGCAGCGGCACCTGGGCGGACTTGCCGCACGCGGCCAGCAGCAGCAACAGGCCGATCGCGGTGAGCGTGCCCTCGCTCGCACCGGGCGCGGCGCCGAACACGACGCCGAAGTCGACCGACCCGAACGTCGCGAACATCACCATCATCGCGATCGCCAAGCCCATGTCACCGACCCGGTTGACGACGAACGCCTTCTTGGCGGCCGTTGCCGCCGAAGGCTTTTCGTGCCAGAACCCGATGAGCAGGTAGGAGGCCAGACCGACGCCCTCCCAGCCGAGGTAGAGCACGAGGTAGTTGTTCGCCAGGACCAGCAGCAGCATGGCCGCGAGGAACAGGTTCAAATAGGCGAAGAACCGCCGCCGTGCCGGATCGTGGCTCATGTAACCGATCGAGTACACGTGGATCAGCGAACCGACGCCGGTGATCAGCAGCGCGAAGCACATCGACAGCTGGTCCAGTTGCAGCGCGAAATCGACCTGGAGGCCGGTCACCGGGACCCAGCTGAACAGGTCCTCGCGCACCGCGCGGTCGGCGGTGTCGCGCCCGAGCATGTCGGCGAACGCGAACACCGCGACCCCGAACGAGGCCAGCGCCATGACGGTGCCGAGCAGATGACCCCACTTGTCGGCGTAGCGTCCGGTGAGCAGCAGGACGATCGCGCCCGCCAGCGGGAGGGCGGGCAGCAGCCACAGCGTTGCGGTGTCCACGTCAGAACTTCAGCAGGTTGGCGTCGTCGACCGAGGTCGAGCGGCGGGCGCGGAAAATGGTCATGATGATGGCCAGGCCGACGACGACCTCGGCGGCGGCGACCACCATCGTGAAGAACGCGAACACCTGACCGTCCAGGTCGGCGTGCATCCGGGCGAAGGTGACGAACGCGAGGTTCACCGCGTTGAGCATGAGTTCGATGCACATGAACACGACGATGGCGTTGCGCCGCAGCAGCACTCCGGCCGCGCCGATCGTGAACAGCAGGGCGGACAGGAACAGGTAGTTCTCGGGATTCACCGGTTGCCTTCCTCGTCGCTGGGGTTGTCGGTCCCGTCCGATGCGGGCGTGGTGCCGACCGAGATGACGGCCGCTTCGGTGAGCGCCCTGGTGCGGCGGTGCCGCAGGATGGTGCTGACCGACAGTTCCGCGAACGACCCGTCGGGCAGCCGCGCGGGGACGTCCACCGCGTTGTGCCTGGCGTAGACGCCGGGGGTGGGCAGCGGGGTCGCGCGGTGCCCTTTCTCGCGGAACCGGCGGCGCGACAATTCGCGCTGATCGGTACGGGGCCCGAACTGCTCGCGGTGGGCCAGCACCATGGCGCCGATGGTGGCGGTGATCAGCAGGGCGCCGGTGAGTTCGAAGGCCCACACGTAGCGCAGGAAGATCAGCTCGGCCAGTTCGGCGATCACGTTGCGGCCGGGAAATCCGTTGGCGGGAAAGGTGATCCCGGATTCGCGCACGCCGTGGGCGATGCCGCCGCTGAGCAGCAGCCCGAAGCCGACGCCGACCGCGGCGGCGGCGAGCCGCTGGCCGCGGATGGTCTCCTTCAGCGATTCGGCGGAGTCGACGCCGACGAGCATCAGCACGAACAGGAACAGCATCATCACCGCGCCGGTGTACACCACGATCTGCACCACGCCGAGGAACAGCGCGTCCTCGGCGATGTAGAACGCGGCCAGCGCGATCATCGTGGTGGCCAGGCACAGCGCGGAGTGCACCGCCTTGTGGGCGAACACCATGCCGAGCGCCCCGAGCGCGGCCAGCGGAGCGAGGATCCAGAACTGGATGGTCTCGCCGGTGGAGGCGCGGGTCAACGGCTCCGCGGCCAGGATCACATCGGTCACCGTGTCGCTCCTTCCGCGGCCGCGGCGGCTTGCCTCGGCGTGCCGGCCGGGAGAGGGACCGCGGTGGCGCCGTTGGTGGCAGGCGCGTCGCCGGGGACCCGGCCGAGGTAGTAGTCCGCTTCGTCGGAGCCGGGGTGCATGGCGTGCGGCGGCGCGCTCATCCCGGGCTGTAGCGGCGCCAGCAACCGGTCCTTCTCGTAGATCAGGTCGGCCCGGTTGTCGTCGGTCATCTCGTAGTCGTTGGTCATCGTGAGCGCCCGGGTGGGGCAGGCCTCGATGCACAATCCGCAGCCGATGCAGCGCAGGTAGTTGATCTGATAGACCCGGCCGTACCGCTCACCGGGCGAGAACCGTTCGGTCTCGGTGTTGTCGGCGCCTTCGACGTAGATCGCGTCGGCGGGGCAGGCCCACGCGCACAGCTCGCAGCCGATGCACTTCTCCAAGCCGTCGGGATGCCGGTTGAGCTGATGCCTGCCGTGGTAGCGCGGCGCGGTCGGCGTCTTCTGCTCCGGATAGAACTCGGTGTTCGGCTTCTTGAACATGGTCGCGGCGGTGACCGCGAACCCGGCCAGCGGGTCGAGCAGACCGGCCTTGGTGCGGGTGGCGTCGCGCTCGTGCGCGTCGGCGGGCAGCGGCGGCACCGGGAACCCGAGGAAGACCGTCGAATCGGTGGGTTCCGCGGCCACGGGTTCCTCGACGGGCGGCGCTGTTCCCATGGCCCGGCCCGCCCGCAGGAACTGCAGCACCAGCAAGCCGGTGACCACCAAGCCGCCGATCACCAGGATCGGAGTCTGCACCGGGTACCCCTCGGCCTGCAGCACCCGTGCGGTGGCCACGACCATGACCCAGGCCAGCGAGGTCGGGATCAGCAGTTTCCAGCCGAGATTCATGAACTGGTCGTAACGCAGCCGGGGCAGTGTGCCGCGCAGCCAGATGAATACGAACAGGAACGTCCAGACCTTGGCGGTGAACCACAGCACCGGCCACCAGCCGGAGTTCGCGCCGTCCCACATGTTCAGCGGCCACGGTGCGTGCCAGCCGCCCAGGAACAGGGTGGTGGCCAGCGCGGAAACCGTTCCCATGTTGACGTATTCGGCCAGCATGAACATGGCGAACTTGAGCGAGGAGTACTCGGTGTGGAAGCCGCCGACCAGCTCGCCCTCGGCCTCGGGGAGGTCGAACGGGGCCCGGTTGGTCTCGCCGACCATCGAGACGCAGTAGATCAGGAACGACGGCAGCAGCAGGAACACATACCAGGTGCCCTCCTGCGCGGACACGATGCCGGAGGTGGCCATGGTGCCGCCGAGCAGGAACACGGTGGCGAAGCACAGCGCCATCGCGATCTCGTAGGAGATCACCTGTGCGGTCGAGCGCAACCCGCCCAGCAGCGGATAGGTGGAGCCCGACGACCAGCCGGCCAGCACGATGCCGTAGACGCCGATGGAGGTGATCGCGAGGATGTACAACACCGCCACCGGCAGATCGGTGAGCTGCAGCGGGGTGGTGACGCCGAAGAACGACACCTCGGGTCCGAGCGGGATCACCGCGAACGCCATGAACGCCGGCACCACCGCGATGACCGGCGCCAGGATGTAGATCGGCTTGTCCACGATCGCCGGGACGATGTCCTCCTTGAGGGCCATCTTCACGCCGTCGGCGATGCTCTGCAGCGACCCGAACGGCCCGGTCCGGTTCGGGCCGATCCGCATCTGCATGCGTGCCACGATCTTGCGCTCCGCGAGCACCGCGATCAGCGGAATCAACATCAGATAGACGAAGATGGCCACGGCCTTGACGATCACCAGCCACAGCGGGTCGTGTCCGAAGCCCGCGGGAGTGTACGGATCGGAGGCAGCGGCGTGCGTGACCGTCGACGCGGTGACGAGCGTGGCGAGCTCACTCATGACGGTGCTCCTTCATCCTCTCGTCGGCGTGCCGCAGATGCACGATCGCGCCGGGCTGGACGGCGAGCTGCTCGGCGATGGAGCAGCCCGGCGAGTGCTGCGGCAGCCACACGACGCGGTCGGGCAGGTCGCTGATCATCAGGGGGAGCGTGACCGCGCCGCGGCTGGTGGCGACGGTGACCGGATCGTCGGGCTGTACGCCGAGTTCGGCGGCGGTGGCGGCCGACAGGCGCACCATCGGCGGCCGGGCGATGCCCGCCAGGTTCGGTTCGCCGTCTTGCATGCGTCCCGCGTCCAGCAGCATGCGCCAACTGGCGAGCACCGCGGTGCCGGGTTCGGGCCGCGGCAGCGGATGCGGCTGGTGTGTGGGCGCGGTGACGGGCGCGCCGTCCCACGCGCCGAGTTCGTCGAGTTCGGCGCGAGCGGACTCGACGTCGGGCAGGCCCAGACGCACCGACATCTCCTCGGCGATGGCGTGCAGCACACGTTGATCCGACAGCGGCGCGGACCGGCGGCGCACCATGTCCTCGCCGAGCGCGGCGGCGAACGGGCGCGGCCTGCCCTCCCAGGTGCGGAAGGTGCCGGATTTCTCCATGGCCGCGGCCACCGGGAACACCACGTCGGCGCGTTCGGTGACCGGGCTGCGGCGCAGTTCCAGGCTCACCACGAACCTGGCCGCGTCGATCGCGGCCAGCGCGGCGGCCGGGTCGGGCAGGTCGGCGACATCGACCCCGCCGATGACCAGTGCGCCGAGGCCGGAGGCGGCCTCCAGGATGGCCGTCGTGTCGCGGCCCGCGCCGACGGGCAGTTCCGGCACGTTCCAGACTGCTCGAACCTGTTGGCGGGCACGGGGATCGGCGACCGGCCTGCCGCCGGGGAGCAGGCCGGGCAGGGTGCCGGCTTCGACCGCGCCGCGTTCGCCTGCCCGGCGCGGCACCCAGGCGAGGGCGGCTCCGGTTTCGTCGGCGAGGCGCACGGCGGCCGACAGTGCGCCCACGACCCCCGCCATCCGCTCACCGACCATGATCACCGCGCCGGGTTCGCGCAGCAGCCGCGCCAGATCGGCCAGCTGGGCGGGATCCGCCCCCGGCGTGGTGATCTCGCCGGCGCGGATGGCGTCGAGCAGATGCGGTTCGGCGCCGGGCACGGCGCGCATCAGCCGTCCGGACATGCGCTCGAGCCCGCGCGAGGAGTACGGCGCCAGCGAGTAGATCGGCAGACGGCGCTTGCGCGCGGCCTTGCGCAATCGGAGGTAGACGATCGGCGACTCTTCCTCGGGTTCGAATCCGACGAGCAGGACGACCGGTGCGGCCTCCATGCTGTCGTAGGTCACCGTGGCGGACCGGCCCGCGACGCGGGCGGCGAGGAAGTCGGCCTCCTCCGCCGAATGCGCGCGGGAACGGAAGTCGATGTCGTTGGTGCCGAGGGCGACTCGCGCGAACTTGCCGTAGGCGTAGGCGTCCTCTTCGGTGACCCGGCCGCCGACGAGCACGCCGGCGTTGCCGAACGACGCGGCCAGTCCCTCGGCGGCCGCGGCCAGCGCCTCCGACCAGGAGGCGGGGGCGAGCTCGCCGTCCCAGCCGCGCACCAGCGGGGTGGTGAGCCGGTCGGGTTCGGTGGCGTAGGCGAACGCCCAGCGGCCTTTGTCGCAGTTCCACTCCTCGTTGACCTGCGGGTCGTCCCCGGCCAGTCGGCGCAGCACCTTGCCGCGCCGGTGGTCGGTGCGCTGCGCGCAACCGGAGGCGCAGTGCTCGCACACGTTCGGGCTGGACACCAGGTCGAACGGACGCGCGCGGAATCGGTAGGCGGTGCCGGTGAGCGCGCCCACCGGGCAGATCTGCACGGTGTTGCCGGAGAAGTAGGAGTCCAGGGGTTCGGCCTGCGCGGTGCCGACTTGTTGCAGCGCACCGCGGTCCATCAGCTCGATGAACGGATCACCCGCGATCTGCTGGGAGAAACGGGTGCAGCGGGCGCACAGCACGCAGCGTTCCCGGTCCAGCAGCACGGCGGTCGACAGCGGAATCGGTTTCGGATAGGTGCGTTTGCGTCCGTCGAACCGCGATTCGGCGCGGCCGGTGGACATCGCCTGGTTCTGCAGCGGGCACTCGCCGCCCTTGTCGCATACTGGGCAATCGAGCGGATGGTTGATCAGCAGCAGCTCCATCACGCCCTCCTGCGCCTTGTCGGCCGCGGGAGAGGTGAGCTGGGTGCGCACCACCATGCCGTCGGTGACGGCCATGGTGCAGGAGGCGACCGGTTTGCGCTGTCCCTCGACCTCGACCAGGCATTGACGGCAGGCGCCGACCGGGTCCAGCAGCGGATGGTCGCAGAAGCGGGGGATCTGGATGCCGATCAGTTCGGCGGCCCGGATCAGCAGCGTGCCGGGCGGCACGCTGACGGCGGTGTCATCGATGGTCACGGTCACCAGATCGGCGGGCGCGGGCCCGCCGGTGCGGTCACCCACCGTGGCGGGCCCACTCGTCGCCCGACCGCCACCCCTGATCGAATCGCTGCGCGATACCGGTTTCATCGGACCTCTTCTCCTGACTCGGCCCACGCGGTGGAGCGCGCCGGGTCGAATGGGCATCCGCCGAGCCGCAGGTGTTCGGCGTACTCCTCGCGGAAGTACTTCAGTGAGGAGATGATCGGGCTGGCCGCGCCGTCGCCGAGGGCGCAGAACGACTTGCCGTTGATGGTGTCGCTGATGTCGAGCAGCTTGTCCAGGTCGGCGGTGACGCCCGCGCCCGCTTCGATCCGTTGCAGCAGCTGCACCAGCCAGTAGGTGCCCTCCCGGCACGGGGTGCACTTGCCGCAGGATTCATGGGCGTAGAACTCCGTCCAGCGCAGCACGGCGCGCACCACGCAGGTGGTGTCGTCGAAGATCTGCAGGGCCTTGGTGCCGAGCATGGATCCCGCGCCCGCGACGCCTTCGTAGTCCAGCGGCACGTCGAGGTGTTCCTCGGTGAACAGCGGCGTGGACGAACCGCCCGGGGTCCAGAACTTCACTCGGTGCCCGGCGCGCACGCCGCCCGCGTAGCCGAGCAGTTCGCGCAGCGTGACGCCCAGCGGCGCCTCGTACTGGCCCGGCCGGGCCACGTGCCCGGACAGTGAGTAGAGGGTGAATCCGGGTGACCTCTCGCTGCCCATCGAGCGGAACCACGCGATGCCGTTGCGGATGATGGGCGGCACGCTGGCGATGGATTCGACGTTGTTGACCACGGTCGGGCAGGCGTAGAGACCGGCGACGGCGGGAAACGGCGGGCGCAGGCGAGGCTGGCCGCGGCGGCCTTCCAGGGAGTCCAGCAGCGCGGTCTCCTCGCCGCAGATGTAGGCGCCCGCGCCGGCGTGCACGATCAGCTCGAGGTCGTAGCCGGAGCCGAGGATGTCGTGCCCGAGGAAGCCCGCCTCGTAGGCCTGGGCCACCGCGGCCTGCAACCGTCGCAGGACCGGCACCACCTCGCCGCGCACGTAGATGAACGCGTGCGCCGCGCGAATGGCGTAGGCGGCGATGACGACGCCTTCGATCAGCGCGTGCGGCGAGGCGAGCATGAGCGGAATGTCTTTGCAGGTGCCGGGTTCCGACTCGTCGGCGTTCACCACCAAGTAGTGCGGTTTGGTGACCCCGTCGGGCCCTGGGCCCTGCGGGATGAAGCTCCACTTCATGCCGGTGGGGAAGCCCGCGCCGCCGCGGCCACGCAGGCCCGCGTCCTTGACGGTCTGGATGATCTGGTCCGGTTCCATCCGCAGGGCGGTGCGCAGCGCCTGGTAGCCGTCGTGGCGCAGGTAGGCGTCCATCGTCCAGGACCGCGGATCGTCCCAGTGGGTGGTCAATACCGGGGTGAGCGTCATCGCGGGCCCTCCGGATCCTCTTGCGGCGCAGGGGCTTGCATGCCCTGTTCGCGGGCGACCCGCAGACCGGCGAGCGTGGCCGAGCCCGCGGCGCCGTCGAGCACGCCGGGGCGCTCGTCCGGGAACCCGGCCAGGATGCGCGCGGTCTGCTTGAACGTGCACAGCGGCGCGCCCCTGGTGGGAGTGACCTGCTGTCCGGCGCGCAGCGCGTCCACCAGGGCGCGTGCGGATTCGGGGGTCTGGTTGTCGAAGAACTCCCAGTTGACCATCACCACCGGCGCGAAATCGCAGGCCGCGTTGCACTCGACGTGCTCGAGCGTGATCGATCCGTCCGCCGTGGTCTCGCCGTGCCCGATGCCGAGATGGTGCTCGAGCGTGGCGAGGATGGCATCGCCGCCCATCACCGCGCAGAGCGTGTTGGTGCACACTCCGACGTGGTAGTCGCCGGTGGGTGTGCGCCGGAACATCGAGTAGAAGGTGGCCACCGCGGTGACTTCGGCGCCGGTCAGGCCCAATTGCTCGGCACAGAACTCGATCCCGGTTCCGGTGACGTAGCCCTCCTCGGACTGCACCAGGTGCAGCAGGGGCAGCAGCGCTGAGCGCGGATGCGGATAGCGCCCGATGATCTCCTTGGCGTCGGTCTCGAGTCGCTCGCGCACGAATGGCTGATAGGGCTCGGGCCGGGTGCCGAGCTTCAGCAGGACTTGCGTCCCGCCCGGCCCGCGGCCACCGCCGTCGGTGGATTCGCTGTGCGATGTCGGGTTCATCGGTCCACTCCGCCCATGACCGGGTCGATACTGGCGACCGAGGCGATGACGTCGGCGACCATGCCGCCCTCGCACATCGCCGCGACCGCTTGCAGATTGGTGAACGAGGGGTCGCGATAGTGCACCCGGTAGGGGCGGGTGCCGCCGTCGCTGACCATGTGCACGCCCAGCTCGCCGCGCGGCGACTCCACCGCCGTGTACACCTGGCCCGCGGGGACGCGGATGCCTTCGGTGACCAGCTTGAAGTGGTGGATCAGCCCCTCCATGGAGGTGCCCATGATCTTGCCGATGTGCCGGGGCGAGTTGCCGAGGCCGTCCGCGCCGACCTGGAGGTCGGCAGGCCAGGCGATCTTCTTGTCATCGATCATGACCGGGCCTGGCCGCAGCCGGTCCAGGCACTGCTCGACGATCTTCAGCGACTCCTTCATCTCCTCCACCCGGATGACGTAGCGGCCGTAGCAGTCGCACCCGCTGGTGGTGGGGACGTCGAATTCGTAGTTCTCGTAGCCGCAGTAGGGCTGGGCTTTGCGGATGTCGTGCGGCAGGCCGGTGGCGCGCAGCACCGGGCCGGTGATGCCGAGGGCCATGCACCCCTGCAGGTCGAGATAGCCGATGTTCTGGGTGCGCGCCTTCCATATCGGGTTGGCGGTGAGCAGGTGTTCCATGTCGCGCAGCCGTTTGGGCAGTAGTGCGAGCAGTTCGCGTACCTTGGTGACCCCGTCGTCGGGCAGGTCCTGGGCCAGGCCGCCGGGGCGGATGTACGCGTGGTTCATGCGCAGTCCGGTGATCGTCTCGAACACGTCGAGGATCAGCTCGCGTTCGCGGAAGCCGAACAGCATCGGCGTCAGCGCGCCGAGTTCCATGCCGCCGGTGGCCAGGGCGACCAGATGCGAGGAGATGCGGTTGAGTTCCATCAGCAGCACGCGGACGATCGTGGCGCGCTCCGGGATCTGCTCGGTGATGTCGAGCAGTTTCTCCACGCCCAGGCAGTAGGCCGTCTCGTTGTAGAACGGCGACAGGTAGTCCATGCGGGTGACGAAGGTGACGCCCTGGGTCCAGTTGCGGAATTCGAGATTCTTCTCGATCCCGGTGTGCAGGTAGCCGATTCCGCAGCGGGCCTCGGTGACCGTTTCGCCTTCGATCTCCAGGATCAGGCGCAGCACACCGTGCGTGGACGGGTGCTGCGGGCCCATGTTGACGACGATGCGTTCCTCGCCCGCACCGGCCAGCGTCTCGGCCACCTGCTCCCAGTCCTGCCCCGCCACGGTGACCGTGACGGGCTCGGGTGCGACGCCCTCGGCGACGCCGGGCGCGGTGTCGGTGTCGTTCATCAGCTGTAAGCCCTCCGCTCGTCGGGCGGCGGGATGCGCGCGCCCTTGTATTCGACCGGGATCCCGCCGAGCGGGTAGTCCTTGCGCTGGGGGTGGCCGCGCCAGTCGTCCGGCATGGTGATCCGGGTCAGCGAGGGGTGCCCGTCGAACAAGATGCCGAAGAAGTCGTAGGTCTCGCGCTCGTGCCAGTCGGTGGTCGGGTACACCTCGTAGAGCGAGGGAATATGCGGGTCCGCGTCCGGTGCGGAGACCTCCACCCGCACGCGGCGGTTGTGCGTGATCGACATGAGGTGATAGACGGCGTGCAGTTCACGGCCGGAATCCTCCGGGTAGTGCACCCCGTTGACGCCGAGGCAGAGTTCGAAACGCAGTGCGGGATCGTCGCGCAGCGCGCGCGCCACCGGCAGCAGCTGCTCCCGGTGCACGTGCAGGGTGAGCTCGCCGCGGAAGACGATCACCTTCTCCAGCGCCGCGTCCGAGCGGGTTCCGGCGGCGGTGAGGGCGGCGCGCAGCGCGTCGACCACTTGGTCGAAGTACCCGCCGTAGGGGGCGGGCGTGCTGCCGGGCAGAGTGACCGGGCGGACCAGACCGCCGTAACCGGAGGTGTCGCCGGTGCCGGTGACGCCGAACATGCCGCGGCGCACCCCGATCACGTCGGCTCCGCTCTGCGCGGAATCCTCCTCCGGCAAAGTGCCTTCGGGGCCCGCTGTGGCCGCGGCGTCGATCGCGTCGTGCGCGGGCGGGATGTCGGTGTCGTCGGGGGTGTCGAAGGTCATCGCAGCAGACCCTCCATCCGGATGGTCGGCGTCGAGGCGAGCGCGGCCTGTTCGGCGGCGCGGATGGCCTCTTCGCGGTTGACGCCGAGCGGCATCTGCTGAATCTTGGCGTGCAGTGCCAGGATCGCGTTCAGCAGCATCTCCGGCCGGGGCGGGCAGCCGGGCAGGTAGATGTCGACCGGCACCACATGATCGACGCCCTGCACGATGGCGTAGTTGTTGAACATCCCGCCCGACGAGGCGCAGACGCCCATCGCCAGTACCCATTTCGGTTCGGTCATCTGGTCGTAGACCTGGCGCAGGACCGGGGCCATCTTCTGGCTCACCCGGCCCGCGACGATCATCAGATCCGCCTGCCGCGGCGAGGCGCGGAATGCTTCCATGCCGAAGCGGGCGATATCGAAGCGGCCCCCGCCGGTGGCCATCATTTCGATGGCGCAGCAGGCCAGCCCGAAGGTGGCCGGCCATAGGGAGCCCTTGCGCAGGTATCCGGCGAAATCCTCGACCGTGCTCAGCAGGAAGCCGCTGGGCAGTTTTTCCTCGAGACCCATGTTCTACTGACTCGCTTCCACTCGTCTGCTACGAATTCGGTTGCGCGGCAATCAGTCCCAATTGAGACCGCCGCGCTTCCACTCGTAGGCATAGGCCACCGAGACGTTGACGATGAACAACGCCATCGCGGCGAGACCGAAGAGACCGAGCGCATCGAAGTGGACTGCCCACGGGTAGAGGAACACGATCTCGATGTCGAAGATGATGAACAACATCGCCGTGAGGTAGTACTTCACCGGGAAGCGTTGTCCCGTAACGCTTCCCGGACCCCCGGCGACGGCATGCGGGGTGGGTTCGATCCCGCATTCGTACGGTTCCAGCTTCGCTCGATTGCGCCGCTTCGGCCCGACCAGGGCCGATAGGGCGATGGAGAACAGCGCGAACGCCGCCGCGATCGCGCCGAGTACGAGCGTCGGCACCTCGATATTCACGACTGCACTTCCCCTCTTGCGAGCTGCAGCTGATAACAGCGTCCGAGGCGGGCTGACGTCGGTGTCCGCCTCGGACGGACTCGCCCCTCGGCTCCACTCGGAACCGGTGATTCCTGGATCCGGATCCATGTGAGGTAGGGCACAGCCTACAACCGAACGGTCGCTCCGCAGCGGGTTTGGGGCCGCCGTTTGATCGAATTCAGTACAAGCATTTATGACCGAAACGGTGGTAATCCGCGCGGACGATCGCGACGTTGGGTGAACGGTCAGTTGGATGATGGCCGACAGTGGATATCACGACGTCGAATGTGGTCCCGAGCGGGATCAGAGTAGGCAACCGCAACGGAGGTACGGTGCCCGGGAGGGCTGCCGAGGGCAGGCTTGGAGCGGCGTTTCACCGCGCCGAAGCGTGGCCGGGGGCCGACCGCGACTAATTCATGATCGCTATGAATAGCTGAGTGGAGGCCTCGGTGATCAAGCCGCGGAACGGCTGCGCAGCAGCGCGACAACGGCCTCGGTGAGCCGGAGCGGATCGATCGGATGCGCCACCGCGGCCTCCGCGCGGGACCAGTTCGCCAGCCACGCGTCGTCCGGCCGCCCGGTCAGCACCAGAATCGGCGGGCAGGCGTCCACTTCGTCCTTCAATTGCTTGGCGATGCCGAGCCCGCCGGTCGGGCTCGCCTCACCGTCCAGAACGGCCAGGTCTATGCCACCGGCATCCATCTGCGCGATGACCACCGGACCGGTGGCGACCTCGAGGTACTCGAACTCCGGTAACTCCGGACTGGGACGCTTGCCCAAGGCCTGGATCACCTGGCGCCTGGTGTCGGCGTCGTTGCTGTACACGAGAACCCGCAGAGGGGTGGAACGAGGGGAATCGGCCACGAACGGCATGGTACGTCCGCGAGGGCGGACCGCGTGGCAGGTTCGGCGCAGATGGTCTCGCGCGCGTCGTGCACCGCGCGTCAGCAGCGGCATCATCGCCCGAAAGCCGATGGCAAGCAGTTGATAAGAATCTGCCGGTAGAGTCCGGCCGATGCGGGGAGATATCACCCAGGCCCTCGTCGACACCGACGTATGGACCGATGAAATGCTGGGCAGCGCCGGGATTCCGGTGATCGACGTGCCGTTCGTGACCATCGGCAGCGGAATCGGATCGTTCGTCACCTACGACACGCTCCGGATCTTCGGCGTGCCCGCCGAGGCGATGGCGGTGCTCGGCCCGCAGGAGCACCCCTGGGCCTCCTACGAGTACCTGACCCGGGTCTCGCAGATTCCGCGCGGCGAGCGCCTGCGCAGCGACTCGGCCTCGATGCCGGACAACATGTGGGGCTTCCCGTCGTACGCGGTGCGCGAGGCCGTCGCGGACAAGTCGATCAAACCGCTGTGGAACGTTTTCGTCGAGCCCATCTTCGCCAACTACTACACCCCGCGCGCGGGCCAGGCGTTCGCCGCCATGGAGCGGGAGTTCCACCGCATCGGCTACGCCCGGTCCCTGCATCGCGGCCAGGTACGCATGGTGCGCAAGCGTCAGGGCGGCGGATACTTCACCATCCTCACCCCGCCTGCGGGTGCGGCGCCGACCAAGCGGGTCGCCTTCCGCAGCACGTATGTCCATGTGGCGGTCGGGTATCCGGGTCTGAAGCTACTGCCGGACCTGCAGGAGTATCGCGAGACCCACCGTGACCCGACCCGGGTGGTCAACGCCTACGAGCCGCACGAGCACGTCTACCAGGCGCTGCAGCGTCGGCCCGGTACCGTGCTGATCCGCGGCAGCGGGATCGTGGCCAGCCGCGTCCTGCAACGGCTCATCGACGACCGCGACAAGTACCGGCTCGACACCCGGATCCTGCACCTGTTCCGCACGTATGTCGCCGGCCCGCACGGCAAGAACATCTTCAGCAGGCGCAAGGGCGGCGACGGGTGGGCCTATCAGGGGTTCAACTACCCGAAGTCGGTGTGGGGCGGTCAGTTGAAGCAGAAAGTGCGCAACCTGCAAGGTGAGGAACGGGCGCGGGCGTACAAGGAGATCTCCGGCACCAATACCCCGATTCGGGACAACTGGCAGGAACAGTTGCGCCGGGGCCGCAGGGAGGGGTGGTATCAGGTGATGGCGGGCACGATGCGGGCTCCGCGCCCCGCAGAGGGACGCCAAGGCGTGGTCGCGACGATTCTCCCGGACGCCACTGCGCCACTGCCGTTTCCGCCGCCGACGCGACCGTTCGACACGACCGTCGACTACATCGTCGACTGCACCGGGCTGGAAGCCGACATCCGCGAGCACCGTCTGCTGGCCGACCTGCTCGACCACGCCGGTGCCGGTCGCAATCCGCTGGGCAGGCTCGACGTGGACACCTCGTTCGAGCTGATCGGCACCCGCAGCGGCACCGGGCGGATGTACGCCTCCGGCAGCGCTACGCTGGGCGGGCCGTTCGCCGGTGTGGACACTTTCCTGGGGCTGCAGATCGCCGCGCAGGAGATCGCCGACGATCTGGCCGCGGTCGGGTTCTGCCGCAGGATGGGACCACTGCGCTCGACGCGGCAATGGTGGCTGTGGGTTACGAACGAGAAGATCTGAGCACATGCTTCCTACCTTGAACGGGCGAATCCAGACCCGTCTTCTCGCGCTGAGCGTGATCGGCTTCGTCGTCGCGCTGATCATCACCCCGTTTCTGCCGACCGGCTCGTCGAGCATCGGTCAGGCGTACCGGGTGACGTTGTCGGTCCTGCTGGCCACCGTTCTGGTCGGTGTGCTCTGGGAATTGCTCTACCATTTCCTGCAACAGTTCCGCTGGGAGAAGGACTGGCCGACTCTGTTCGGTCTGGTCACCATCGTCAACGAGGGGGCGCTGATGTGGCTCCTCGTGCGCCACACCACGGTGGTGTTGCCCGAACATCTGCGTCCCTCGCCCGCGGCGTTCGGCATTCAATTCGTTCTCACGTGGATCGTCTTCTGGCTCATCGTGAACGGGCCGATGCGGGTGGTGTTCCACCGGTGGCGGTTCCAGGGCGGCCGATTCCTGTGAGCGCGCAGATCGAGGTGCTGCCCGGTGCCCATCTGGTGGCGAGTGCGAGCGGCGTGGTCGTGGTCGTCGCGCACCGGGGCGACAGCGCCGTGACGGCGGAGACGATGGCGGCCCGGACGATGACGGCGCTGCTGGACATCGTGCGTGAAGCCGTCGCGCGCGACCGGCGCCGCAGCGGGCGCGCGGTGGCGCGGCTGGCCACGACGTGGCTGATGAGCCTGTCCAACGGTGAGGAGGACGAGGTCGAATTCGGGGTGATCACGCCGGTGGACGACGGCCTCGCGGTGTTCCTGCACGGTGGGGTCACCGCGGTGCTCGCCGGTCCCGGCCACCCGGAGGTGCTGCGCGGCCGGGACGCCGGATTCACCGTCGACCGCATGGTGACTCCCGCCCCCGTCGGCGGCGCGGGATTGTTCGTGGACGAGGCGGGCTGGGCGGCGGAGGCCCTGCCGGGGCGCGGGATCTTCGCGCTCGGCGAGGGGACCGCCCCGGGGTCGGGTGCGGTGCGGTGGCCGGGTGCGTTGCCCGGCGCGATCGACGGCGAACCGGAGAACCTGGGCGCCACCGAGTCCATGCGGCCACCCCGATCGGCGCACCAGCCGCCCGCGGCTACATCGGCACGAGAGCCCGGCCCCGCACCCCGGCGAACGACGGCGCCGCGGCACCTCGAAGGACGCGCAGCGGCCGAACCGGCTGTCGTCCCGGAGCCGCCCGCGGTCGCGGCGCCGCAACCGCACCCTGCCACGGGGCCGCAGTTCGCGCAGCAACCGCATCGTCCCGCGACTCGGCCGGGTTCCGAGCAGGTGTCCGGAGCACCGCCACGGCGGGCGCCGAACCTGCGCAAAGGCGAGGAATCCAACGACACCGCAACGGAAGTCGATCTCCAGGCGGCGCCGCGGCGGGCCGCGCCACGCGAAGGCATGACGCCTCCGGTCGCGCAGCCGATACCGCCGGGTTCCGAGCAGGCTGCGGCGCGGCCCGCCCATCGCACCGATCGGGAATACGCGATCGCCAACGACGCGAATCTCGCCGAGACGATGGTGCCCTCCTCCGAGGTCGTCGCGGACGCGCTCGGCTCGACCGGTTCGAACCCGCTGGGGCACCGGGTGATCGTGCACGGCTTCCAGTGCGCCCGGCATCATCACAACGATCCACGAGTGTCGTTCTGCGCGGTGTGCGGCATCCGGATGGATCAGCTCACCTGCGTGCTCAGCGAAGGGGTGCGCCCACCGCTGGGTGTGCTGTTACTCGACGACGGCACGTCGTTCGTGCTGGACAACGACTGCGTCCTCGGTCGCGAGCCGGAGTATTCGGAGGCGGTCGCGCGTGGCGCGCGCCCGATACGGCTGGAGGACAGCTCCGGCGGAATGTCGCGAGCACACGCGGAGATCCGCCTCGTCGACTGGGACGTCACGGTCGTGGACGGCGGTTCCACCAACGGCACCCACATTCGTCATCCCGGACGTCAGGACTGGGTCCGGGCGGCCCCTGGCCTACCGATAACCCTCGCCCCGGGCGCCCAGATCCAACTGGGCGGCCGGGTCCTGACCTTCGACTCTCAGCACGGCCAGCTGTAATCCCGGTACGCGACCGCCGATCGGCGGGACACGGTGACCGTTGCGGCCTTCCTGGTTTCGAAGTGGACTCAATCGGAACCAGCGTGACGGACGGTGCGTCCAAACCTGCAAGATCACAGATGAAACACGCATGACGCACTACGCAGACAGGGGATTGCATGACCGAGACAGCGGGCTTCGGCACAGATTTCGTTATGGTCCCAGCCGAAGTCTCCGACGCGGGCCGCTACATCCAGCAGGCCGCGCAAACACTGCGGGACGGCATCCGCTCGGCCGATACCGAGGTGGCCGGGCTCATGGCGACATGGCGCGGCTCGGCCGCGGATGCCTACTCCACGGCGTGGGGCGAGGCCCGTCAGGGCGCCATCAGCATTTTGGAGGCCCTGCACGGCATGGGTGAGTTGCTCGGCGTATCGGTCGACACGGTCGTGGGCACCGACACTGCCCGCACCGAGGCCATCATGGCCGCGACATCCTCGCTGGATCTGCCGTGACTTCCGCATTCGGGGTGGACCTCGACCACTTGGACGCCGTGACCGCCCGTATCGCCGGGCTCGTCGGATTCACCGAGGACACCTTCACCGGCGTCGAGCAACGGGTAACCGCGCTGCACCGCGCATGGACCGGTGCCGCTGCGGCGACCCACGCTGAGGCGCATCGAGATTGGGCCGAAGGCGCGGCCGACGTCCGCGACGGCATCGCAGCCATGCGTGCCGCTGCGGCAGCGGCACATGCCGCCTACAGCGATGCGATCACCACCAACATGCGGATGCTGGAGAGCTGAGACCGCATGACTGTGATGGATGTCGACCCGCAGACGTACTACTCGACAGCGACCAGATTGCAGCAGGCCGCTGCCAACTGGTTTTCCGCCATCGACGGACGTTTCGGTGCGCTATCGAACTGCTCGAGCATGGCGGGAAGCTATAAGGAGGCTCGTGAATGGGCGGACGCCTACGACAACGGTGCCGGAGAACTGCTGCGACAGACCACGCTCATTGCCGAAGCGGGTGGGAATTTCGCATCCGTCCTGCAGACCGTGGGCTACAACTATGCGGCGGCCGAACACACAGCCACCGTCAACGCAGGCGGTAGTGGACCGGAAAAACCTGCTCCATTTCCTCCGGCCGTGTACCTGTGCAGGGTGCCGCTGCCCAGCGCGGGTGGTCCCGGAAACGGCTTGGTTTCAGATTCTGTCGAGCTGATAGAGACAATCGGCATAACAGTCCCGGATGGTGATACCGATAAATTGCGGGCCGTGGCGGATGCGTGGAAGAATATCCGAAACGATCCGTCGGTGACCGGCTTTCCGGATACGCTCGACCAGATTGCCGAGGAAATCGAGCAGAATGCTGCGCCGGAGATTTCGCTCATCGTGCAGAATATCGCGATGCTGCGCGATGCCGCGAACGATGCCATTGCCGCCTTCGACGAGTTCTCGATGTCCTGCCTGGACCATGAAGACGACTTGAAGCAGCTGCGGGAAAAGCTTGTTCTCCTCTTGGAGGACTTGGGCAAAGAGCTGTTGAAAGAGTTGGCGATCACGATTGCGATAGCCGCTGCCGCGTCCGTCGTTACCGCCGGACTGGGCGCGGCTGCCGGTAGTGCGCGGGCGGCACAGATCATCGCGAAGGTCGCAACGCCGATTCGTGCGCTGGTCGACGGGTGGAAGATCGCCCGGAAGGCAAAGCCCTTCCGGGCGAATCGACTCGGTGGCCTGGCGCAGAAGGAGAAGGAGCTGCAGCGGCTCAAGCGGATGGGGGAGCGGGCTGCGGCGCCGACGCGACCCGCGTCGCTGTCGCGTGCCGAGGTGGACGCGATCGCGGATTACTCCGGATCGGGACACCAGTACGCGAATCTCCCCTTGCGGGCCGGGCGTCCCCTCACTCCGGAGCAGCAACGCTACGTCGACACGCTCAATTCCGCGCTGGACAAACTGCCGGACCATCAAGGACCGGTCACTCGCGTAACGGAGCTGCGGCCGGAGGACATTCAGAAGTATTACGATGCATATCGAAAAGGTGGTAATGTCACCGAAGATGCATTTACCAGTACCTCACCGTTGAAAAATGGCGGCAATGTTCGAGAAGGTAATGTCGAATTCAACTACTTCTCGCAAACCGGAAAAGATATCACGCAACACTCCGCACCTGGCAATCCTGAAGTGTTGTTCAAGACGGGAACCACATTCAAACCTACGAACATTACAACCGACTGGGTGACCGGCCGCACGATCATCGAGATGGTCGAAGTAGTTCCGAAGTAGACAGGAGAACATTGTGGAGCAGGAGACATTCAGAGCAATCGGCAAGAGGTGGAGCCCGGGAAGCCCCGACGACATTCCCCCCGAAGTGATGGCCGCAGCCGAAGCTGCTTTCGCGGAATTCAGGTCGCGGCGC
Source organism: Nocardia sp. NPDC041819 (assembly GCF_055590505.1). Classification (NCBI taxonomy): domain Bacteria; kingdom Bacillati; phylum Actinomycetota; class Actinomycetes; order Mycobacteriales; family Nocardiaceae; genus Nocardia; species Nocardia sp. NPDC041819. Next base: position 75,350 of record NZ_JBVJAP010000011.1, read on the forward strand.
CCACAAGTGCATCCAGACGACCTTCCTGAGCGATTCAAAGACGACCTGGCAGGAACCGAGGCCGACGAGTGGTATCGGCAACATAACACCGAGGAGGCGCGCGACCGGCGCGAAGCGGAGTGGTTGCGCCAACGGGCGGAGTGGGAGCAGCAGCAGCGCGACAGGCACTGATCCATCGACCGCAACGCCGACCGAAGAGAGGCCTCGCCGTAGCGAGGCCTCTTGGTTAGTTAGGTGGCGGCGTGACAAATCGAGGTCGAGACGCCCCCGCGGCCGGTCGGCCACTCACGCCCGACGGAAGCGGGTGATGCCCGACCAGGGGTTGCGCATGGGTTTGCGGGGGTCGGGCTGGGGGAGATAGGTGAACGGGCGCAGGTACCAAGGTGCACGGCGGAACCTGCGGGCGTGCACCAGCAGGTTCTCCAGCTCGACCGGCTGCCAGCCGAGGTCTTCGAAGAAGCGGACGCCGTTGGGCGGCTCGAACTTCATCGGCGCGTTGGCGAAGGTGTCCCCGGAACGCATCTTCTTCATGCCCAGGCTCAGGTCGAGCAGCCACCAGGCGATTTCCGGACGGGTCAGGGCGTCCGCCAGCTCGGTGACCGTAGACGGATCGAGGTACATCAGCAGCCCCTCGGTGAGCACCAGGGCCTTCGACGCGGGGGCGGTGACCGGGCCGATCGCGCCGAGCGCCTCGTCGAGGAACTTCCCGCGGGCCTCGGGGTCGGCCAGATCGACCGCTCGGCGCAGGAGCACGCAGTGCGGCGTCTCACCGGCGAGCGCGTCGTCCTTCTCGGCGACGATCCCCGGCAGGTCCGCCTCGATCCAGAGCAGCTCGGCCGGGAGCTCGAGCCGATAGGGTCGGGTGTCCAGGCCGGCGGCGAGGTTGAGCACGCGGTCGCAACCCTCGGTGATCGCTTTGGCGACGAGGTCATCGATCAGCTTGGTCCTGGTGACGATCGGCCACCCGTCCCGCATCATGGGGGGTGCGCTGTCGGCGATGGCATGGCCGCGTTCGCCGGCCAGCCGGTCGGCGAGCGGATCGCGGAACAGCGCGTCCCGGCGCGCCGTCTCGCGCGCACGGTAGGCCGCGACCCAGCGCGCGGTGTCGGACACGTCGGACGGTACGTCCCCTCGGGTCATGGCAGCCAGTCTGTCACATCGATCCGGCGATTCTCCGCGCCCGGCCGCCGTGCCCAGCAGCGCGATCAACCGGGGTGGAAGGCGTCGGAGCCGACCTCGGCCGGGTCGAGCAGATGGGTGAGGAACAGCCGGGTGGTCGGCGTCGGGGTGCGAGTGGTGATGGCATGCCACGGACGGTCCAGCGGAGTGCCCTCGACCGGCAGCACGCGCAGCACACCGTTCTCCAGATCATGGGAAATGGCATCGCTGTGGATCAGCGTGACGCCGAGGCCTTCTCGCGCGGCGGCCAGGACGGCGCCGTGCGAACCGAGGGTCAGCGTGGCCGGTTCGATCCGGAGCTGGTCGAGCAGGCCGAGGGTGGCCTCGCGGGTGCCGGAGCCGCGCCCGCGCAGCAGCCAGGTGGCGTGCAGCGGATCGAATTCCGGCAGGCCGACCACGACCAGGCTGCTCGGCCGCCGGGCGCGCACCACCAGCCCGGTGTCGCGCGGTGGGCGGCCCGCGATGACGAGATCCGTTTCGTGATGCTGCAATTCGAGGAACAGCGCGTCGCGCGGATGCACCGACAGGCTCAGTTCGATGTCGGGGAACCGGCGGCGGAACGACGCGAGCGGCCGCAGCAGAACGTATTCACCCGCGGTGGCGACCACGCCGATCCGCAGGCGCCCGGTCTCGGCGCGGCGCACCGCGGCCTGCGCCTCCTTCATCAGGCCGAGGATGCCGCGGCAGTATTCGGCGTAGACGCGGCCTGCCTCGGTGAGCGTGATGCCGCGGCCGGACTTCGCGATCAGCTTGGCCCCCAGCTGTTTCTCGATATGCGCGACGGCCGCGGAGACGGCGGCTTCGGTGATGTGCAGTTGCGCCGCGGCGCGGCGAATGCCGCCGTGGCGGGCGACGGCCAGGAAGGTTTCCATCCGTGCCGCGCTCACCATACCCATCGAACGACGGTAACAAACTCGAAGAAAACGTTGAGTATCGCGAGAAACAATCAAATTGTTTGTCGGTATCCGGCCCGTCATCCTGGAAATCCCAAGGCACGCCCGTTCGCCCGGGTGCGGGTGTCCCGCAGTGGCACAGCAGGAGGAACGATGGCCGAAGAAATCGAACGCGACCGCTGGGATCCGGGTGTCCAAACCTACGCCTCGATGGGGTATTACGCGCCCGACTACCAGCCGACGGAGACCGACGTGCTCGCCGTGTTCCGGGTGACCCCGCAGCGCGGCGTCGATCCGATCGAGGCGGCCGCCGCGGTGGCGGGTGAATCCTCCACGGCCACTTGGACGGTGGTGTGGACCGACCGGCTCACCGCGCACTCGCGCTATCAGGCGAAGTGCTATCGCATCGAGGAGGTCCCCGGGCGGCCGGGCGAGTACTTCGCCTACATCGCCTACGATCTCGACCTGTTCGAGGAGGGATCGATCACCAACCTGACCTCGTCGATCATCGGCAACGTGTTCGGTTTCAAGCCGCTGCTGGCGCTGCGGCTGGAAGACATGCGCATTCCGGTGGCATACGTGAAGACGTTCCAGGGGCCGCCGCACGGCACGGTGATGGAACGCGAATATCTCAACAAATACGGTAGGCCCCTGCTCGGTGCGACGGTGAAACCGAAACTCGGGCTATCGGCGCGCAATTACGGCCGGGTGATCTACGAGGCGTGCAAAGGCGGCCTGGATTTCACCAAGGACGACGAGAACATCAACTCCCAGCCGTTCATGCGCTGGCGCGACCGATACCTGTTCGCGATGGAGGGCGTCAACCGCGCGATGGCGGAGACCGGCGAGATCAAAGGCCACTACCTCAATGTGACCGCGGCGTCGATGGAGCAGATGTACGAGCGCGCGGAGTTCGCCAAGGAACTCGGCAGCGTCGTCATCATGATGGACCTCACCGTCGGATTCACCGCGATGCAGTCGATGTCGTACTGGGCGCGCCGCAACGGGGTGCTGCTGCATCTGCATCGCGCCGGGCATTCCACCTACACCCGGCAGAAGACGCACGGGGTCAGCTTCCGGGTGCTGGCCAAGTGGTGCAGGCTGATCGGCGTCGATCATCTGCACGCGGGCACCGTGGTAGGCAAGCTGGAGGGCGATCCCGCGACGACCAAAGGGTTCTACGACACCCTGCGGGACAACCACGTTCGGACCGAGCCGGCCAACGGGATCTTCTTCGACCAGTACTGGGCGAGCCTGCCCGGCGTGATGCCGGTGGCCTCCGGCGGTATCCATGCCGGGCAGATGCATCAGTTGCTCGACCTGTTCGGCGACGACGTGGTGTTGCAGTTCGGCGGTGGCACGATCGGGCATCCGCTCGGCATCGCGGCGGGCGCGGAGGCGAACCGGGTCGCGCTGGAGGCGGTCGTCCAGGCCCGCAACGAGGGCCGTGATCTGCTGAAGGAGGGGCCCGAGGTGTTGCGCAAGGCGGCCGAGATCTGCCGCCCGCTCGACGTCGCCCTCGCTACCTGGGGCGATGTCACCTTCGATTACACCTCCACCGACGCGCCGGATGCCGTGCCGACGGCCAGCCGCTGACCATCCCGGAAGGACAAACCGATGTATCTACGGCACGGAACGTTCTGCTACCTGCCGCCGCTGACCGATGAGCAGATCGCCGCCCAGGTGCGCTACGCGCTGCTCAACAGCTGGCCGGTATCCATCGAATACACCGACGATCCGCATCCACGCAACGCCTACTGGGAGATGTGGGGGCTGCCGCTGTTCGACCTGGACGAGCCCGACGGTGTCCTGGCCGAGATCAACGCCTGCCGAGCCACTTTCCCGCGGCATTACGTGCGGGTGCTGGCCTACGACGCCCGCTACACCAGACAGACGACAGCACTGAGCTTCCTGGTGCAGCGGCCGCCCGACGAGCCCGGCTTCGTGCTGACCCGCACCGAGGGCCCGGACCGCAGGCAGACCTACGGCCTGCACTCGTATGCCACGACCGTCCGCCCGGGAGACCGGTATGGCGGCTGAGCCCAACGGCTCGGGATTCCGTCTGCACCGGCCGGGGACCGACCTCCCCGGCGCGGTGCGGACGGCGCCCGCCGAAACGGAGGCGCCGGAGATCCTGGGCGAGGACGCGGTGCTGGATCTGTCGGCCGACATCGCAGGCCACGACGTCGAGGAGACGCTGCGCAGACTGGACGCGGAACTGATCGGCCTGGCCCCGGTGAAGCGGCGGGTGCGCGAGATCGCGGCGCTGCTGCTGATCGACCGCGCGCGGCAGCGATTCGGGCTGACTTCGTCGCGGCCGACCATGCACATGAGCTTCACCGGCGGGCCCGGCACGGGCAAGACCACGGTGGCATTGCGGATGGCGCAGATGCTGCACGCGCTCGGCTATATCCGCAAACCCAAGGTACACACCGTCACTCGTGACGACCTGGTGGGCCAGTTCATCGGGCACACCGCCCCCAAGACGAAGGAGGCGCTGGCCAAGGCGGCGGGCGGCGTGCTGTTCATCGACGAGGCCTACTACCTGTTCCGGCCGGAGAACGAACGCGATTACGGGCAGGAGGTGATCGAGATCCTGTTGCAGGAGATGGAGAACGAGCGCGCCAGCCTGGTGGTGATCTTCGCGGGATACCCGGACCGGATGGATCGCTTCTTCTCCGCCAACCCCGGCCTGTCCTCGCGGGTGGCCCACCATTTGGAGTTCGCCGACTACACCCACGCCGAGCTGCTGGACATCGCCGGACTCATGGTGGCCGCGGAGAACTTCCATTTCGACGACGCGGCGCGCAGCGCTTTCGGGGAGTACCTGGAACGCCGGATGGCCCGTCCGCGCTTCTCCAACGCGCGCAGCGTTCGCAACGCGCTGGACCGCTGCCGGTTGCGGCAGGCCAAGCGGCTCGTCGAGCTGCGCAGACCACTGACCAAGACCGATTTGATCACGCTCACCGATCAGGATGTGTACGGCAGCAGCGTGTTCACCGACCCCGGGCCCACCGCACGAGCCCCCCGGTGACGAGATCGAGGCGCTATGCCAGAAGGACTGAAGACCCTCACCCGCTACACCATCGAGCAGGAGCATCGGCATCCCGGCTCGTCCGGTGAGTTCTCCGCCCTGGTGAACGTGATCGCGACCGCGACGAAGATCGTCGCCAATCAGGTCACCCGCGGCGCGATCGTCGGATCGCTCGGCCCCTCGGGGCCGGACAACCGCCCGCGGACGGTGCACCGCGAACCGGACGCGATCGCCAACGACATCATGGTCGCCGAAACCCAGTGGACCGGCCACCTTTCGGCGTTGCTCTCCGAACAGATCAGCGAGATCCATCCGGTGCCCGCCACACATCGGCGCGGGAAATACCTGCTCGCGTTCGATCCCCTGGACGGTTCGTCGAACATCGACGTGAACCTTCCGGTGGGCACGATCTTCAGCGTGCTGCGCGCGCCCGTGCGGGACACGGGGTCGCGGGACGGTCCGGCCGCGGAGGACTTCCTGCAGTCCGGTGTCGAGCAGGTGTGCGCGGGGTTCACGCTGTACGGGCCCGCGACCATGCTGGTGCTGACCACCGGCAGCGGCGTGGACGGGTTCACCCTGGACCGGGAGATCGGCGCGTTCGTGCTGACCCACCCGCGGATGCGCATTCCCGAGGACACCTCCGGTTTCGCGATCAACGCGGCCAACGAGCGCTTCTGGGAGCGACCCGTGCGCCGCTACGTGCACGAGTGCCTGGACGGCGTGGACGGGCCACGCGAGCGGGATTTCAACATGCGCTGGGTGGCATCGCTGGTCGCCGACACCTTCCACATCCTCACGCGGGGCGGGGTGTACCTGTATCCGCGCGACACCCGCCCGCCCGCGCGTCCGGGGCGGGTGGCGTTGCTCTACGGCGCCAACCCGATCGCGTTCATCGTCGAGCAGGCCGGCGGCGCGGCGACCACCGGCAGCGAGCGGGTGCTGGAAGTGCTGCCCGGGGATGTCCACCAGCGGGTGCCGCTGATCTTCGGCTCCCGCAACGAAGTGGAGCGCATCGAGCGGTATCACCGTGAACCCGACGAGGGGCCCAGCTTCGACAGTTCGCTGTTCGGCAGGCGGTCGCTGTTTCGTCCGGCCCAGCGCTGAAGAGGAGAACCATGTCGGTCAAGCACCCGGTCGTCGCGATCACCGGATCCTCCGGGGCGGGGACCTCCAGCGTGACCCGGACCTTCCAGGAGATCTTCCGCCGCGAGGGGATCACCGCGGCCGTTGTCGAGGGCGACGCGTTCCACCGCTACGACCGCAACGAGATGAAACTGGCCATGGCCGAGGCCGAGCAGACCCGCAATCTGCGGTTCTCGCATTTCGGTGAGGAAGCCAACCTGCTGAAAGAACTGGAGACGCTGTTCCGCGACTACGGCGAGACCGGCGTCGGGACCGTGCGCCGATACCTGCACGACGAGACCGAGGCCAAGCCCTACGGACAGTCACCGGGGACCTTCACGCCGTGGGAGGAATTGACGCCGGGTAGCGATCTGCTGTTCTACGAGGGCCTGCACGGCGCGGCGGTCACCTCCACGGTCGATGTGGCCCGGTACACCGATCTGCTGGTCGGCGTCGTGCCGATCATCAATCTGGAGTGGATTCAGAAGGTGATCCGGGACAAGACCGAGCGCGGCTACTCCAGCGAGGCCGTGATCGACACGATCCTGCGGCGGATGCCGGACTACGTCACCTACATCTGCCCGCAATTCTCCCGCACCTACGTCAACTTCCAGCGCGTGCCGACGGTGGACACGTCCAATCCGTTCATCGCGCGCACCATTCCGACGGCGGACGAGAGTTTCGTGGTGATCCGGTTCGCCGACCCGAAGGTGATCGACTTCCCCTATCTGCTGTCGATGCTGCACGACTCGTTCATGTCGCGGTCGAACTGCATCGTTGTACCCGGCGGCAAAATGGAGCTGGCCATGCAGCTGATCTTCACGCCGCTGATCCTGCGGTTGATGGACAAGCGGCCGAAACGGTCGTACTGAGGGATGGTGCGGCCGCTGCCCGGTACCGCGAGCGCCGTCGGCGTCAGTCGGGGAGGAGCGGGACCGAGAGGCCCTCGCCCCGGTGCAGGAGGGTCGCGCGGGTGACGGCCGCGGAGCCGAAACGGTTGCGCAAGTCGTCGAGGGTCGCGTCGAGGGTGCCGGTGGCGCGGGCCTCGAAGGGAAGCGAGAGCTGGACGGTGTCGGCGTCGTCGAGATTGGTCAGCGCCAGGCCGATCAGGGTGAGGCCGCGTTCCTGGATGAGCGGCATCGCGCCGGCGAGCAGAGCGCGGGCCGCGAACAGGATCGTCTCGGTGTGGCCGGTGGCCTGGGCGAGCGTGTGGGAGCGGGTGGCCCGGGTGAAATCGTCGAAACGCAGCCGCAGCACCACCGTTCGGCACACCCGGTCGGCGGCGCGCAGCCGCCTGCCCAGCCGATCGGTGAGCCCGTGCAGGTAGGCCTCGATCTCGTCGGGAGGACGGCGCTTGCGCCCGAGGGCGCGCTGGGCGCCGATCGAACGCCGCCGCCTGCCGGTCTCGACGCGACGCGGATCCCGCGCCCAGGACAGGGCATAGAGGTGGCGGGCGGCGGCGGGACCGAGTATCGCCCGCAGCGGACGCTCGCCGAGTTCGGCCAGCTGACCGACGCGGGTGATGCCCTGCTCGTGCAACGTGCGCGCGGTGACGTCGCCGACACCCCAGAGTCTCTCCACCGGCAGCGGATGCAGGAACTCCAGTTCGCCGTCCGGCCGGACCAGCCGCAGCCCGTCGGGCTTGGCGACGGCGCTGGCCACCTTGGCGAGGAACTTGGTGCGGGCGATGCCCACCGAGATGGGCAAGCCGACCCGGTCGCGGACTTGCGCGCGCAGCCGCGTCGCGATGGCGACCGGCTCGCCCGCGATCCGGCGCAGCCCGCCGACGTCGAGAAAGGCCTCGTCGATGGAGATGCCCTCCACCACGGGCGTGGTGTCGCGGAAGATCTCGAAGACGGCCTTGCTCGCCTCGGCGTAGGCCGACATCCGCGGCGGCACCACGATCGCGTGCGGGCACAACCGGCGCGCCTGCCCGCCGTTCATCGGCGTGCGCACCCCGAACGCCTTCGCCTCGTAGCTCGCCGCCAGGACCACGCCGCCGCCGACGATCACCGGCTTGCCGCGCAGCCGCGGGTCGTCCCGCTGCTCGACCGAAGCGTAGAACGAGTCGAGGTCGGCATGCAGGATCGATGCCTCCGGCCGCGCGAGTATCCGGGGCCTGTGGGGGACGGACGCATCGGACACGAACATATGTTCGCATAAGCCTCCGTCGGGCGTGTCGAACTCCCCGGACTGCTCGGAGTACCGCCAAGCGCCCGGGAGCTGGAATCAGCGGTGGGGGCGAAGGCTACCAGTACTGATGCCGCTTTCCGTCGGTGTCGGCGACGAAGATGACCGCATCGGCGCCGTCCAAGTCCGCCGGGGTGAGCGGGATGTGGCCGGGCACGAAAGGTGCGCTCGTGCCGATCGACGGAGCCAGCGCGGCGCGCAGGGCCTGGGCTGGGAACAGAGCACGGCGCGAGGTCGCCTCGGCCAACACGCGCTGGAGGGTGCCCGGCTCACTGTGAGGACTGGCGTCGGTCGCCACGAACGCGTAGCGCTCGCCGAGGGTGAGTTCGACGAGCGCGCCGGCGCTGCCCCAGTTCGCCTCGTCCCGGCCGATCGGCGTGTGGGACTGCACGCGCTGCAAGTGCGCGTTGTGCGCGAACACCAGGCTCGGTCCGCGTCGCCGCTCCTGCGCGACGATCGCGAGCAGGTTCTCGGCCATCATCTCGGCGCGCACGCTGAGCAGGGTCGCGATGCGATCGGGTGCGGAACCGGCCATGGCCGCGTGGTAGCGCAGCAGGCCCTGGGCGGTGCGCGCGTGCGCGGCGGCGTGGTCGTAGCCGGTCGGGTCGGCGCGACGCAGGCCGGGTGCCGCGCGGTGCAGCGCGCAGGCGAGATCGTCCGCGACGACGCGCAGGGCACGAGCGCGATCCGAGTCGCCGATGGACGCAGCCGGGTCGAACATGGCCGCCTGGTTCGTCCAGTCCGCGTCCTCGCCGAGCAGTGCGTCGAGGTCGCGGACCGATCCGGGCCGCAGCGCCGCGGGCAGATAGTCGGTAACCGAGGACAGCGCGCGTCGCGGACTCGGGGCGCCGGAGTGCTCCACCGGAGCGTCGAAGCCGTGGAAGCGAACCCGGTCCGACGGCGCGCGGGTGGCGTTGTGCGTGCGGAGCCATTCGACGAGTTCGCGGTTGCCCGGCACCGCGCCGAACCCGTGGCTGAACCCGGTCGCCAGCACCGTGTCGAGGTCCGCGGTGGCCCCCGCCACGTAGTCGTCGACAACGGACGCGGCGAAGACATCGGTCTCCAGCACGATCGACCGGTACCCCCGTTCGACGAGGTGACAGAGGATCTCGTTGCGTAACAACGGGAACGCCTCGACCCCGTGCGTCGGCTCGCCGAGGGCCAGCAGGGCCGTCGGCTCGGTCCGCGCGCCGAGCAGTTCGTCGAGGGCACGGCCCAGGTTCGCCGGGTCGTCGAGTTGGCGGCCGACGGCACGCAGTGCTGCGGAAGTGGACATGAGCACCCCTTTCCAGAAGGAACTGCCCTCGACAGTATCGTTGAACATTCGAGTGAAACTTTTGTGACTGATCCCTGGTATTCAGAGATCAAAGCCTCAATCGGAGGTGTGAGCTGCGGCCGATCGACCTCGCCCGGGAACACGGTTTGTCCGCACAGGCGATCCGCAACTACGACGACGCGGGCATCCTTCCGCCCACCGAGCGCACCGAGACCGGGTACCGGCGCTATACGGCCCTGCACGCGCAGGCGCTGCGCGCCTTCCTCGCATTGCGCGCAGGCCACGGGCACCGGCAGGCGACGGACATCCTGCGCGCGACCAACCGCGGCGACTCCGAGTCCGCCTACCGGCTGATCGACGCCGCGCACGTCGCGCTGCTCACCGAACGCGACACCCGCACCGAGGTCGCGACGGCACTGGGCGGCCTGGCCCGCACGATGCCTACCCCTGTCCACGGCCGACCGCTGACCGTCGGCGAACTCGCGCGCCGGCTCGGCGTGCACGCGGCGACCCTGCGCATGTGGGAGTCCCATGGCATCCTGCGCCCCGGCCGTGACCGGGCGACGGGTTACCGCCACTACGGACCGGACTGCGTACGCGACGCCGAGATCGCACGACAGCTGCGCCGGGGCGGCTACCGGCTGTCCCAGGTCGCGCGGTTCATCGAGTCGCTGCGCGCGGCGGGCGGGGCGGACGCGTTGAGCGCTTTCCTCGACTCCTGGCAGGACCGGTTGACGATGCGCAGCCGCAATCTTCTCGCCGGCGCGGCCCAGCTCGACACCTACCTCGCCATGCTCGATCGGACGCCGCGCGACCCGGCGTGAGGGCACGGCCCCAGTCGTGCAAGGCATCCGGCGGCCCTGATCGGCGCGGACGGATCTACTGGTTGCCTCCGTAGTAACCGGCCGTAACCGGTACCCTGTTCCCACGACGGGGCACAGCTCGGATGAGGGAGTCGGTACGGTGCGTGGATTCGGGGATCTGGAGGCGGTGATCATGGACCGCATCTGGGATCAGGACGCAGAGGACACAACGGTGCGCGAGATCTTCGACGACCTGTCGGCTCAGCGCGACATCGCCTATACGACGGTGATGTCGACCATGGACAACCTGCATCGCAAGGGCTGGCTGGCCCGCGAACGCGCCGGTAAGGCCTATCGATATTGGCCGACGCTCACCAGGGAGGAGCACAGCGCCCGGCTCATGCTCGAAGCGCTGGGTTCCGGCGGACGCTCCGATCTGGTGCTCAGTCATTTCGTCGATCGGATCAGCGCCGAGGAGTCGGCCGGGCTGCGCGCCGCGCTGCGCAGACTCGCGGCGCGCAAGTCACCAGAAGTCCCGTGAACCTGGCCATCGCTCTGACGCTGTACGGCAGCGTCGTGGCGACTTTCGGTCCGCCCGTGCTGCGCAGTCTGACCCATCGCGGCATCGCGCCGCGGCTGGGCGTGATCGCCTGGGTCGTCGCGATCGTCGGCGCTCTCAGCGCCTGGGGGATCGCCGCGACGGTGGTGACCATCGAGTTCGCCACCTACTGGGGACATCCGAAGGACGCGCTGCGCTCCTGCGTATCGTTCCTGTGGACGCCCATGCATGTGCACGGCGCCGCGGCCACCCGGGCGGCCACATTCGCCGTGGCGGCGCTGGTGGCCACCGGCACGGTGGCGCTCATCGCGCGCGCGGTGGGTGTCGTGGTGGACATGCGCAGGCGCACCAGCGTCCACGCCAGGGCCGTCCGCCTGGTCGGCAGGCCGGTGCCGGGCATCGGTGCGGTCGTGCTCGATTCGCCGGAGCGGCAGGTGTATTGCGTGCCGGGACGGCCCGACACCATCGTGGTCACCACCGCCGCGCTGGACGTGCTGGACGACGACCAGCTGGCCGCGGTGCTCGCGCACGAGCGCGCGCACCTGTCCGGCAGGCACGCGGCGTTGTCGGCGGTGCTGCGCGCGGTGGCCACCACGCTGCCGGGACTGCGCTTGTTCACCGTCGGTGCGGCGGAGATCGCCCGGCTGCTGGAGATGTGCGCCGACGACAAGGCCGCCGACGAGCACGGTTCGCTGCCGCTACTGGGCGGGTTGCTGGCGATCGTCGGCATCGTGGAGCCCGCGCCCCCGGGGGCGCTGGCCGCCGCGGGCACGGCGGTACTGGCCCGCGCCGAGCGGCTGGCCGACCCGGTCGGCGCGATCCGGCGAGCGACCACCCGCACCGCGCTGCTCGGGGTGATCGCGATGACACTGACCGGGTCGGCGCTGGCGGCCGCGACGGTGGCCGGTGTCGGCGCGCTGCTGAGCTGAGTGGGAGAAGGAGCGCGCGTGCGGGCCACCTGGGATCAGGTCTTCGCCTGGCGGCTGGATCGTCAGTATGTCCGGTCCCGTGCGGACGAGGGCGCGGTAGCCATCGCCGGGCGTTTGTGCGGCGTGCAGGCCCAGGTCGCCTCCGCGGCGGAACTGGCGGTCGGGCTGCGCAGCACGAAACCGGAACCGGGTGGGCTGGTGCGCGCGCTCGGGGACGGCACGCTGATGAAGACCTGGGCGATGCGCGGCACCCTGCACGCGCTCACTCCGGATCTGGCCGCCGCCTGCCTTGCGCTCATCGGCTCGGCACGCACCTGGGAGAAGCCCGCCTGGCAGAAGAACTTCGGTGCCTCGCCCGCGGAGGTTGCCGCGCTGGCGGAGGCGGTCGCCGAGGTGCTCGACGGCGCGGTGCTCACCCGCGAGGAACTGGTCGAGGCGCTGGTGTCGGAGCCGGGCTTCCACCGGCTCGGTGAGGAATTGCGCTCCGGCTGGGGCGCGCTGCTCAAACCCCTGGCCTGGCAAGGGGTGCTCTGCCACGGCCCGTCGCGGGGCGCCAAGGTGACGTTCGCCCGTCCCGCCCAGCTGGTGCGCGACTGGCCCGGCCTGCCCGCGCCGGATGCCGCGGCGCCCGCGGCGATCCTCGGCTATCTCGGTGCCTACGGCCCGGCGACGCCGGAGACCTTCGACGCCTGGCTCAGCCGCAACAGTCTGCGCAAATCCACGGTGCGGCGCTGGTTCGCCGAGTTGGGTGACCTGCTCACCGAAGTCGACGTGGAGGGCCGCCGCGGCTTTCTGCCGACCGATCAGGTCGACGCGCTGGCCGCCGCCGCGCCGAGCGCGACGGTGCACCTGCTCGGCGCCTTCGACCAGTACGTGCTGGGACCGGGCACCGGTGACACCGTCGCGCTGCCCGCCGCCCACCGTGCGAAGGTGAGCCGGACCGCGGGCTGGATCTCACCGATCGTCGTGGTGGGCGGACGTATCGCGGGCACTTGGGAACTCACCGAGGACGCCGTCGAGATCACCATGTTCGACGATGCGCCGGTGCCGAAGCGGGGGCTGGACGCCGCTGTCGCGCACTTGGCGCTGACCGCAGGGCGCGAAAGCCTCACGGTGCGGGCCGGGTAGCGATGCAGCGGGCCACATAGATCTTCGTCGCGCCCCAGCTGATGCCGGACCGGCTGGGCTTCATCGCGGCGTGGACCGTGGTGGCGAACCCGCGAGCTGTCCGGTCCGTGGCGGGGATTTTCGGCTGGAGCAGCACTCGTCGCCGATGGCCGTGGTGCGGCCGCTGCTCAGCACCGCGGTTTTCCTGCCGCTCGCGGACCGGCGATTCCAGCGCCTCAGCCGCTGAGCCGTCGCCGCACGCAGACCCGGCGGATCAGCCGGCGGATCGGGCGACCGCCGACTCGGTGGCCGATTCCGGTTGCGCGGTAGCGGGTTTCGGCATGCGGGCGGCTACACCGACCACACCGGCGAGGACCGCGACCGCGGCCGTCACGTACCACCCGCGCCGGAACGCCTCCAGTGTCGCTTCCGGATCGGCGGGTGAGCCGAGCACCGCGACCAGCACCGCGACCCCGACCGCGAGACCGATCTGGCGCGCCATGCTCAGCACGGCCGACCCGGTGGCGAACCGCTGTGGCGGCAGTCCGCTGGTGCCGGCCGCGAAGGCGGTCGGCAGGGTGAGGCCGACACCGATGCCGCTGACCACCATCCCGCCGAGCAAGCCGCCGACGTAGTCCGGCGTCAAGGTGATCGCTCGCGCCCACCACAGCATGCCCGCACCGAAGACGATCCCGCCCGCCGCGATGACCGGCCCGGCGCCGATCCGCCCGATCAGCCGCCCCGCCAGGATCGCGATCACCGGCACCATCAGCGGGCCGGGCGCGACGGCCAGACCGGTGCGTATCGCCGACCAGCCCCACACGTTCTGCGCCCACAGCACCACCGACAGCAGCATCGCGCCGAAGGCGACGTTGAAGAAGACGGCGTTACCGGTCATCCAGGCGAAGTTGGGTGCGCGCAGCAGCGCCGGATCCACCACCGGGCTGTGGTGCCGGGCCGAGGAGACCACGAACGCCACCGTCAACAGCGCCGCCACGGCGAACGCGGTGAGCACGCCCGCCGACGACCACCCCCAGTCCGTACCCTTCACCAGTCCGAGCACCAGCCCGGCGATCGCGCCGACCAACAGCGCCGCGCCGAACAGGTCGGGCATCCGCCCGCCGTCGCCTTCGGGATCGGGCAGCATCCGGACGCCGACGACCACCGCGATCAAGCCGAACGGCACGTTGACCAGAAACACCCAGCGCCAGCCGAATTCGACGAGCAGGCCGCCCAGCACCGGGCCGAGTGCCGCGCCGAGGCCGCCGAAGGCGACCCACAGCCGCACCGCCGCGGCGCGGCGCTGCGGCGGTGCGGCCGCGAGCACCAAGCCGAGTGAGGCGGGCGTCAGCAGCGCGCCGCCGACGGCCTGCAGGACGCGGAACAGCACCAGCGACCCGACGTCCCAGGCGGTCGCGCACAGTGCCGACCCGGCGACGAATATCACCAACCCCAGCAGGAAGGTGGTTCGAATGCTGCGGCGGTCGCCGAGTCGTCCTGCCGGGACCAGCAGTGCGGCGAACACGATCGCATAGGCGTTGAGCACCCAGGACAGCCCGGAGATCCGCGCTCCGCCGAGATCGGCGGACATGTCCGGAAGGGCGACGTTGACGATGAACAGATCCAGGCTCGACAGCAGCACGCCGATCGAGACGACGGCGAGCACGGCCCGGAAGTCGGCGGCGGCCCGATTCGGCGCCGCGGCAGGGGATGGCATGATCTTCTCCGTTTCAGCCGAGCACGCGGCGGGTCTGGCGGGCCGAGGCGAGCAGCAGGCCGCTCCGGTCCCAGATCGAGGTGTCGTCTACCGACCAGCCGCCGCCGGTTGAGGAATTCACCGTGCGAACCAACACCGGCAGGCCACCGAGGGGCGCGCCGTGCACGTGCATCGACAGCGCCACCGTGGGGATCGCGACGGGCGCGCGCAGCGTGGGAAATATGGCGGGCGGCAGAGCGTCGGCGAGGATCGCGAGGGCCGCCGCGTCCGCGGGGAGCTCGGGGAGGAGTGTGATCCAGGCGCACATCATCGGTTCGTCCGCGCCGGTGAGCGGCAGCGGTCCCGCCGCGGGGCGGATGTCGAAGTGGGCGGCCGCAGGCACGAGTTCGGGCGGGAGGGCGAACCGCGCGCAGGAATCGACATCGGGCACCCGCGGTGCCGGTGCGCCCGTGTACGTCGCGATGCCCGAGTCCACAGTGCGACCGAGCGTGACGGACGCCGCCGCGACCGGGCCGCCGTCCTGCTCGGCGTGCACGTCCACCACTACGGTGCTGCGACCGACCGTGTGCTCGGTCGCCCGAAAGGTCAGGACATCCTCGGTGGGGCGGCCCAGGAACCGCAGGTCCACCGCCCGCACCGGCAATGGTTCGGCAGCTGCCGCGCGAGCCACCTCGATGAGCAGAGCCGCGATCACGCCGCCGTGCGGTCCGGTCCATCCGCGCCAGGACCGGTCGACCCGCGCCTGCCACCGGCTCGCGCCGGTGCCGGTGAGCGCGAACTCCTCGGCGAGCGTCCGCGTAGTGAGTTGCTTCATGCAACGGACACTAGGTTAGTGAGTTCTTTCAAGCAACTGACTATGCTGACGGATATGCGCAGGACGAGCTTCGAGGACATGAACTGCTCGCTGGCCCAGTGCCTCGAGGTGGTGGGGGAATGGTGGACGCTGCTGATCGTGCGCGACGCCCTGTTCGGCGTGACACGCTTCGACGATTTCCACGCCCGGCTCGGTATCGCCCGCAATATCCTCACCCAGCGTCTCGAGCATCTGATGGAGCACGGCGTGCTGACCAGAGAGCCCTATCAGGACAATCCGGTTCGCTACGACTACCGGCTCACCACGAAAGGCCGCTCGTTGTGGCTGGTCGTCACCGCGATGCGGCAGTGGGGTGACGAATGGGCCGCGCCGGACGGCCCGCCGGTGCAGACGACGCACGCCGCGTGCGGGAACCTCGCGACCGTCGAGCCGGTGTGCTCGGAGTGCGGTGAGCGCATCGCGCTGCGCGACCTGCGTCCCGTTCTCGGCCCGGGCGCCAAGGACCCTTCCCTCATTCCGGCCGGGTGAGGCGGGCGCTGTCCATTCCGCGTTCGTCGTCGCGCGGCGATAGGCTGCGGCGGTGGCGGACGGGCGAGTGCGGCAGTTGATCGACACGGTGGCATGGGTGCGCATCGAGGACGGACGGATCCTGTGTGCCAGACCGCGCGGCAAGGACGTCTTCTACATCCCGGGCGGCAAGCGCGAAGGCGCCGAGACCGATCTGCAGACGCTGCTGCGCGAGATCGAGGAAGAACTCACCGTCGCGCTGCTGCCGGAGACCGCCGCGCACGTCGGCATCTATGAGGCGCCGCATGGTCCGGGGGACGGGGCGGTGGTGCGGATGAGTTGCTACACCGCGGATTACCGCGGAACGCTCGCCGCGAGCAGCGAGATCGAAGAGGTCGCGTGGTTCTCCTATGCCCACCGGCCCCTCGTCCCTCCGGTCGACCAGATGCTGTTCGACGATCTGGTGCACGCGGGCCTGCTACGGTGAATCGCGGGCCGAACAGCGCTACCGTCGGCGGTATGTCGTGGTTTCGGGCACTCCTGCGTTACGCCGCCTACGCGCTCTGGGCGCTCCCGCTGGCGGTGCGGCGAATTCCGATCCGGCTGCGCGTGCCGCGGCGACTGCTCGGTGAATCCGTTCTGCCGCACAAATTCTCCGTCACCCGATCGGTCTCGCACTCGGTGCTCAGTGGCACGGTCGGCCTGACGGCCTGGTTTCTGGCCTTCCTGGCGATCGTCGCCGCGTTCCGCGGGATCTTGTTTCCGGTCGTCGCGAGCGACAATCTCGAAGGATCCTGGGGCGGCCCCACTTCGGCGGGTGCGTGGGCGGTGCACGCGGCGCTCGGCGTCGGGCTGCTGCCGATCTGGCTGCTGGCCCTCGCCGGGCTGGGCGCGTTCCAATTGCGGCTCACCCGCGGCCTGCTCGGCCGGAATGGGCCGTGGTGGCCTGCTCCGGCCGCGGTAGTGCTGGCCGCGGGTGGCGCGCTGCTTTTCGTGGCCTGGCTGCGGCAGGTGTGAGGGTTCACAGGTCCCGACCGCCGCGCAGCCGCCGCGCCCTCAGGTGATGGCGTGTGCGCGTTGTGCCCGCTGGATGAGGTGTTCGACGAGGGTGAGCAGGACATCCTTGCACGACCCTCGGTCGCGCGCGTCGCAGAGCATGACGGGGGTGGCCGAGTCGAGGTCGAGGGCGTCGCGTACTTCGTCGTTGGTGTAGCGCGGTGCGCCGTCGAAGCAGTTGACGCCCACCATGAACGGCAGACCGCGGCGCTCGAAGAAGTCCACGGACGCGAAAGAGTTGCCGAGCCTGCGGGTATCGGCCAGGACGACGGCGCCGAGCGCGCCGCGCGCCAGTTCGTCCCACAGGAACCAGAACCGGTCCTGGCCCGGTGTACCGAACAGGTAGAGCACCAGGTCGCGGTCGATGGTGAGCCTGCCGAAGTCCAGCGCGACCGTGGTCGTGGACTTCTGTTCGACGCCGGACAGATCGTCGATTCCGGTGCTCACCTCGGTGATCAGTTCCTCCGTGCGCAGTGGCGCGACTTCGCTGATCGCCGAGACCATGGTGGTCTTGCCGACGCCGAACCCGCCGGCGACGAGGATCTTGACCGACGCGGCCAGTTGCGGAGTGCCGCTCGGGTCAAAGTTTTCGGATTCCATCCAGTACCGCTCGCAATATGTTGAGGTCATCGGGTCCGGCCTCCGTCGGAACGGGAGCGCGGAAGATCAGTTGCCCGTCGCCGATCAGATCACCGACGAGGATCTTCGTCACCGCCAGCGGCAAACGCAACTGTGCGGAGACTTCTGCGACGGTCTGCGAAACCCGGCACAGGCGAAGGATATCGGCGTACTCGGGTTCGCTGCGTCGCAGTGTGGCCGCGGAGGAGTCCGCGATCACGGTGGTGAGCATATCCAGTTCGGGCCCCGCGCCGCTGGTGCGCCCGCGCGTGACCGCGTAGGGACGCACCAGAGGGCCGGCCGCCTCGTCGAACCAGGGCTCACGCGGATGGGTCATGGCAGGTCTTACTCGACATGTCCGACGAGGTCTTGGCGTGCGGTCGTGGACAGATAGCTGCCGACGCGCTGGACCGTCAGATTCATCTCGTAGGCCACCATGCCGAGATTGGCCGACTCGGCGGCTTGCAGTGCCAGGCAGGCGTTGTCGCCCGCGGAGGTCACGAACAGCACCGCGCGGTCGAGTTCGATGACCGCCTGGCGGACGCCGCCGCCGTCGAACCGGTTGCCCGCGCTGCGCGCCAGCCCGTAGAGCGCGGAGGACATCGCGCCGAAGTGTTCGGCGTCCTCGCGGTTCATACCGCTGGAACGACCGAGTAGTAGCCCGTCGGTGGACAGCACCACCGCGTGGCGCACGCCGGCCAGCCGGTCGACGAGATCGTCGAGCAGCCAATTGAGATCACCTGCGGGAGAAGCGGACACCCCTAGCCTTCCTGTTC
The DNA here is from genome assembly GCF_055590505.1 of Nocardia sp. NPDC041819. Lineage (NCBI taxonomy): Bacteria > Bacillati > Actinomycetota > Actinomycetes > Mycobacteriales > Nocardiaceae > Nocardia > Nocardia sp. NPDC041819. The sequence continues at coordinate 93,930 of NZ_JBVJAP010000011.1, forward strand.
GTCGGGGATGGTGGCGCGGCGGCCCTGCCTGGTTCCGTTCTCGATGGCGGACATCAGATCACGGGCCTGCTCGGCGGAGCGGGGAGCCTGTGCGGAGGCGGCTTGCTGCTCCTGGGCCGACTGCGCCAATTGCGGTGCGAGATTGGTCTGTCGGTGGCGCCGCGGCAACGGCGGGCGACCGTCGGAGCCCGGTTGCGTCGGAGCCTCGGTGTACGGGCGAGGGGCGTAGCGCGGGGGCGCGGCGGATTCGACCGGCAGGGTCGCGACCGACGACGACGGGGTCTGCGCGGAATTCGCCGTCTCCGTCGCGATCGCGGGCGTGGTGATGAGCTTGCGGCGACTGCCGGGATCGGTGAGCTCCGCCGGTGTCTGCGGCACGCCCGAATCGGCCGCGATGAGGGCGGACGGAACGAGCACGATGGCCTTGATGCCGCCGTAATCGGAGTCCGACAGCCGCACCGCGATACCGTGGCGCGCCGCCAGCTGCGCGACCACGAACAATCCCAACCGGGAGTCGGCCGACAGGGTCGCCACGCCGAAATCCGGTGGATTGCGCAGCGTCTCGTTCATCTTGGCCAGGTCGGCTTCGGACATGCCCATGCCCTGGTCGCCGATTTCGACCACGACACCTTTGCCCACCACATTGCCGGTCACCTCGACACGCGACTGCGGCGGCGAGAAGGAGGTGGCGTTGTCCACCAGTTCGGCGAGCAGGTGGATGAGGTCGGCGACCACCGCGCCGAGCACGTGGACTTCGGGCAGCCGGGTCACCCGCACCCGGGCGTAGTCGAGGGTCTCACCGACGGCGCTGCGCACCAGGTCGACCAGCGGGACCGGGTTGCGCCACTGCCTGCCCGGCTTGCCGCCGCCGAGGATGGTGAGGTTCTCGGCGTTGCGCCGCTCCCGGGTCGCGAGGTGGTCGAGACGGAACAGGGTGTCGAGCAGGACCGGGTCTTCCTGTCGCTGCTCGGCTTCGTCGAGTATCTCCAGCTGCCGGTGCACCACGATCTGGCTGCGGTGCGCGATGTTCAGGAACACCGCCTTCACGCCCTCGCGGGTACGAGCCTCGGCCACCGCCGCGGCGACGGCAGCGGAATGGGCGTGCTGGAACGCCTTGGCCACTTGGCCGATCTCGTCGCTGCCGTAGTCCAGGTTCGGGGACTCCGCGGCGGGATCGACAGCTTCGCCGTCGCGCAACCTGCGCATCATGTCGGGCAGCCGCTCGTCGGCCAGCGCGAGCGTTTCTCCGCGCAACCGCTTCAGCCTGCGAATGACGCGGTTGGCCAAGGCAACCGCGACGACGAGCACCAGAACGCCGATCACGAGCATGCCGCCACCCGTCACGGCGGATCTGGTCGCCGCCGCGGCGGCCTTGTCTTCGGCGGCCTCCTGGACATCCCGGTTGTACTCCGACCATGCGTCGAGCAGCCCGCGGCTGACCTCGGTTGCCGCGCGGTGCCATTCGTCGGTGCTCAGCGGAAGCGGAGGCAGGTTCGATTGCCGTGTGCCGGTGCTCGCGCTCGCCGCAGGGGGCGATGTGGTGGCGGAAGCCGCCGCGGCGCTGACGCGCTGGATGACGGCATTCTCCATCACGGTCAGCTGTTGCCACGCCGTGCCGGTGGACAGCGCCTGCAGGCGGGCCTTGATCGGGCCGTCCAATTCGGTGATGAGCATGGCGATTTCGGTGTGGTAGAAGCCGGTCTGGCGGATGTACTCATCGAGCGGGACGGGCGGGGGAGTGGCGCCGTGGACGTAGACCGCGCCGAGGGCGTTGCTGCGTGACATCGCCTCGCTCACGTAGAACAAGCGGATGCCTGCCACGGTGCCCACGGCGATCTCGCTCTCCGGCGCGGTCCGCACGGTGGACTGGGCGCCTGCGGAGATCGGATCGAGCAACCGGTTGTAGAACATGTACGCGTCCGGAATCGGCAGTGCGCCCGCGTCGGCGGCGGAGCGCACCGTCGTCAGGCTCTGCGTCAGCATGACCAGGTCGGCGTCCTTCTCGGTGATCTTCGTGTCGTCGACGTCGCGCAGGTTCGCCGAGGTCGCGAGCAGGTTTCGCACCGACGCGTCCACGCGCATGCGCGCGGGGCCGAGCGCGGACGTGAGAGTGTCGTCGCCGGACAGCTGGGCGAGGGTGAGGTAGCGTTCCTGCTCGATCGCGTCCATGACCTCGCTGGTCACCGCGATGGCCTTCTGGCTCGCCGCGGCCCAGTCCTTCGCCTTGGTTCCTTCGGCTACCAGGTAGCCGGCGGCGCCCATGCCTGCCAACAGCAGAGTCAGACTCGGAATGAGCGCGATAGCCAGAATCCGGGTGCGGACCCCGAGCCTCGCTCTGAACATCGGCATAACGTAAACCACGACCCGGCGATACGGACAGCCGGTCCCGGTGAGTGGGACTCGATTTGACTCGACCGGGAAAACTGTGAGCAACCGGGGGATCGTCACCCGGCCACGCCCGAACCAAGAGGTATTCGGTGCCGAGGCGGCCACGGACGGCGTGCTGCGCATTCCGTCCGCGGTGGGTTCATGACGGGCGATATCGGGCGTAGATTGTGTGTATCTCAAAGTTACTCACAAGTAGGAGGCAACGATGCCCGCGCCGGAAGCCGATGTATTCGACCGCCTCAGCGCGCTGGCCGCGATCGAGGCGCCCGCGGAACGTCCGCGCAGGACGATCGCCGAGACGTTCACCGGAAACTCCCTGGGCAGCGTGCCGGTCGGCACGCCGGACGACGTCACCGCCGCCTTCGGCAAAGCCAGGGCCGCGCAGCAGCGCTGGGCGGCCCGTCCGGTCGCCGAACGCGCCGCCGTGCTGGACCGTTACCGCGCTCTGGTGGTGGAGCACCGCGAATTCCTGATGGACGTGGTGCAGGCCGAGACCGGCAAAGCCCGCTGGGCGGCCCAGGAGGAGATCATGGGCCTGATGTTCGCGGCCCGCTATTTCGCCAAGATCGCCCCGAGCGTGCTGGACACCCACCGGGTGGCGGGCGCCTTCCCCGTGCTCAACCGCGCCTCGGTCCGGTATCAGCCCAAAGGTGTGGTCGGTGTCATCGCCCCGTGGAACTACCCGCTGCTGCTGTCGATCGGCGATTCCATTCCGGCGCTCATCGCAGGCAACGCCGTGGTAGTCAAGCCCGACAGCCAGACCCCGTTCTCCACGCTGGCCGGCGCCGAGCTGCTCTACCGAGCAGGCCTGCCGCGCGAGCTGCTCGCGGTCGTCCCCGGGCCGGGCGGCGTGGTCGGCACCGCGATCGTCGAGGACTGCGACTACCTGATGTTCACCGGTTCCTCGGCGACCGGCCGTACCCTGGCCGAGCAGTGCGGCCGCAGGCTGATCGGCTTCTCCGCCGAACTCGGCGGCAAGAACCCGATGATCGTCGCCGCGGGCGCCGACCTGGACAAGGCCGCCAAGGCTGCCGTGCGCGCCTGCTTCTCCAATGCCGGGCAGCTGTGCATCTCCATCGAGCGGCTCTATGTCGAGCGGCAGGTCGCCGCGGCGTTCACCGAGAAATTCGTCGCCGCCGTACACGCCGCGAAACTCGGCGCCGCCTACGACTATTCGGCCGACATCGGCAGCCTCATCTCCGAAGCGCAACTGGAAACGGTGTCCAAGCACGTCGCGGACGCCACCTCGAAGGGGGCGAAGGTGCTCACCGGCGGCAAGGCCCGCCCGGACCTGGGTCCGCTGTTCTTCGAGCCGACCGTGCTCGGCGACGTGACCGACGAGATGGAATGCGGCCGCAACGAGACCTTCGGCCCGCTGGTGTCGATCTATCCGGTCGACAGTGTCGAGGAGGCGGTGCGCCTGGCCAACGACACCGACTACGGCCTCAACGCTTCGGTGTGGGCGGCGAGCAAGTCCGAAGGCGAGCGGATCGCGGCGCGGCTGCACGCGGGCACGGTCTGTGTGGACGAGGGCTACGCGCCGGCGTGGGGCACCACCGGCGCCCCGATGGGCGGAATGGGCATCTCCGGTGTGGGGCGTCGCCACGGGCCCGACGGCCTGCTCAAGTTCACCGAACCGCAGTCGATCGTGGTCACCCGCTTCATGAATCTCGATGCGCCGAAGCTGTTCCCGAAGGACAAGTGGCAGCCGTTCCTGATGACCGTTGCGCGCAGCCTGCGTTTCCTGCCCGGGCGTTGACACACGAAGTCCGCCCGGGTGGTCGTGCCCACCCGGGCGGACGACCCGCCGGTTCGTGCAGGGGTCACGCCAACCGGTCGGCTCCGGTGCGCGGCGGCCCTCCGGCCGCCAGCGCCGCTGCTTCCTCGTCGGTGAGCAGCCGTGATCTGATGACGAAACGTGTGTCCTCGAGCGCGTCGGAAGCGCGGCCGCCGGGTGCTTCGGCCACATCCACGGTGAGGTGGGTGTGCTTCCAGTGCTCGTACTGCTCGCCGCTGATCCACACTTCGGTGTGCCAGGGCAGATTTCCCAGCAGGACGTCGGCGCGGTCGATCCTGGACTCCCGGATGGGCAGGCACCGTGGCGAGTCGCTGTCGCGGTGTCCGGCGGACTGGTGCAGCAGCACGGCTCCGTGCTGATCGATCACGCTGCGCAAGACCGCCCTGGCGCGGTCGGTGATGTCCACCCGGTGCGTTCTATGCGTCCCCATGCCGTTCGGCCGGCGTGGAGGACGTGGCCGGGCTGCGTCGGGTAGTCGGCGATGCCGCAGTCCCGCCCCCGGTCTGGTGTAGCTCATGATTCCTCGCAGATATCTCGGACGGATCCACTATGGTCCGCGGAGGTTGGTGCGAGGTTGGTGTGAAAGCGTCAGTCGCGCAACGCCGTATGCAACCGAGCCGCGACCACCGCGCGGCGCACGTCGTCGGGCGGGAGCAATCGCAGCGCGTGCTCGTGTACCGCGACATCACGGGGCGCGCGTTCGCCGAAGGCCACCGCGTGCTCGGCTCGGTCACCGGCGAGCACGGCGGTCCGCACGCCGACATCGAGGTAGTCGCGCCACTGCAGCACGCCGGGCGCCTCCGATCCGGGCAGCAGCGGCCCCCGGTACAGCCACACCGCCGAGGTGGTGTCACCAGCGGTGATGGCGGCGAACAGGTCGACGGCGTCGCAGGAGACCGGGCCGGTCAGCGCGTAACGGCGGTTGCTGATCGCACCGCCGATCGCGCGGCGCAGATGCGAGACATCGGCTTTGAGCGTGCTGCTGGACACCGACCGGTCGCCGTACAGGGCGGCGTGCAATTGCTCCGGGGTGAAGCCGTCCGGCTGCAGCGCCAGCAGGGCGAGGATCTCCAGCTGCCGAGGCGGCAGCGGCAGCGGCAGCCCGTCGCGTACCAGCCGTGCGGCGCCCAGGCACTCCAGCCGGATCCCCGGCTCGGGCGCGGGCTCGGCGGCGCGCAGCATCGTCTCCACGGCCGTCACCAGCGCGCGCACCGAGGTGAGCACCGCGGGATGCGAGCGATCCCAGGAACTCGACAGATCCAGCGCGCCGATCTGCCTGCCGTCGGGTCCGTGGATCGGCGCGGAATAGCAGACCCAGCCGTGCAGTGCGGCGATCAGGTGCTCGGCGGAGAACACCGAGGCGGGGCGGTCGGTGTGCAGCGCGAGTGCCAAGCCGGTGGTGCCCATATGGCTTTCGTCCCAGCATCCGCCCGGCGCGAGGTTGACCTGCTCGGCCTGCCTGCGCAGCGTGCGGTCACCGCAGGACCACAACACGGTGCCCGCGCTGTCGGTGACCACCGCCAGATACCCGGAATCCTCGGTGATGGCGCGCAGTTCACCCGCCAGTGCCGTCACCGGTTGGCGCAGTGGCGACACGGCCCAGCGATCACCGATGTCGTCCACCCCCGGCGCGATCGTGCGACCGGGATCGACGGTGTGCAGCGAGCGCCGCCAGGATTGTGCTACGTCATTGCGCAGGACGGCGTTCCGGGGGCGGACCGCCCGTGGAGCCGTCGCCCAACGCTCCCATTCTCTTTCCAGTTCGACCCGCTGCTGTGTGAGGGCGCGGAACTGTGCCACGTGGAAGACCCGTCGTCGTGTGAGCTCGAATTCTCCCTCTCATTCTGGCGTACGCCGACCGGCGTGGCGAGCGCCCGGAGCCCTACCGGCCGGTCGCCCGCGCTTTCGAGCGAAGTGGGCCACGACGCCCTAGGCTGCTGGCATGGCGACCGGTTTCGAGCGGGCACGCCTCGCCGATGTGCACGAGGTGGCCTCGGGCATGCCCCATGTGACACGCGCCGACGGACCGCGCGGTAACCCGGTGTATCAGGTCGGGGGCAAGTCGTTCGTGTTCTTCCGTACTCCCCGTCCGGATGCCGTGGACGCGGTGACCGGCGAGCGCTATGCCGATGTGATCGTGATCTGGGTGCCGTCGGAGTCCGATAAACAGGCACTGGTGCAGGACCCGGACTCGCCGTTCTTCACCACGCCGCATTTCGACGGCCATCCCTCGGTGCTGGTGCGCGCCGCCCGCCTCGGCGAACTGAGCCGTCGAGAACTCACCGAGATCATCCAGAACGCCTGGCTGTCGCGGGCCTCACGCAAGCGCGCGGCGGACTGGCTGGCCGCCCATCCGCCGCGCTGAGCGGTCACTTCCGGATGAAGATCCCGGCCACGTCGGCGTTCTTGATGGGGGTGTCGGTGTTGGCCTGGGCGCCGCACAGCAGGTCGACCGACACCATCGTCGCGTCCACCACGGTCCCCGCGGGCTCGCGGTCGTCCTGGCTCTGCTGCTTGACGAACTTGGTGATCGTCGTGCGCTTGGTGTCCTGATCCTGCTTGACGTACTCGCTGCACGGGGTGTCGCCACCGCGGTTGAGGGCGCGTTCGATGTCGGTGCAGCCGGTGAGGGCCATGGCGACCATCGCGAACCCGAGGCCGGTCCGACCGGTCCGTGACAGCGTGGCGTTCATGGGCTCCTCCTGAAGGGTCGGCGGCGACACCCGCCGCGATCGGACTCCAGACTAGAGCGCTGTTCACCGAAGACGGGCGCTAGGCACGGAAGACGCACAGCGGCACCTCCACTTCCGCCGGAGTGAGCGAACCGTGCTGCCCGACCAGCGACGACTGCAATGGTTCGACGCCGCTGCGGATGACACCACGCCGCCCTCGCGCGAGCACGACCAGATCGCCGATGCGCTGGGCGATCGCGGGGTCGACGGTGGGGCCGAACCAGCCTCGGACCACGGTCTCCTCCTTGCCGAGCACCTCGAAGTCGGGGCCCAGCGTGGCCGCCCAGGCCGCCGCGACGTCGGATTCGGCGCCTGGCACGGTGTAGACGTGCCTGGCCCGCGCTTCCCCGCCGAGCGCCCGGACGCCTTCTCGCAGGACGGGAGTGGTGTCGAAATCGATGCTGTCGTCCATCCGCACCATGCCGTGGTCGGCGGTGACCAGCAGCGCCGCGCCCGGGGGCAGCTCGGCGGCGAGCGCGGCGGCGAGCCGGTCGGTGTTGGCCAGTTCCAATTCCCAGGCCCGCGACGACGGGCCGCGCACGTGTCCGGTCAGGTCGAGATCGCCGTGGTAGGTGTAGACCAGTGAGCGCGGCCCGGCCCGTAATGCCTCGCTCACACCGGCGACGAGATCGCCGAACGACAGCTGGGGCAGGAACCGGCAACCGCGCAGCACCGCCTCGGTCAGTCCCGATCCGGCCTGATCGCGCGGCGACACCTGTGCGACGGCGATGCCGTCGGCGACGGCGCGCTGGAAAACGGTTGGGCGGGGCTGGAACTCCGCCGGGATCAATTCCTTGCGCAGATCGGACTTCGGCACGCCGTGCAGCCGCCAGGACAGCGGGGTGAACAGCCGGTCGTAGCCGGGGACGTGGAACAGATAGCCAACGATCCCGTGCTCGCCCGGCGGAACGCCCACTCCGAGCGAGGCGAGGCTGGTGGCCGTCGTCGTGGGGAAACCGGCCGTGAGCCGGACCGGGGCGAGGCCGGACAGGAATGGCGCCGCAGTGGGATCGGTGACGAGATCCTGGTAACCGAGCCCGTCCACCAGCAGAACGCAGACCCGGTCGGCGTTCAGACCCAGCACTAGGCGGTCTTCCTCGCCCGGCACGCCCAGACCGGCGAGGACGGAGGGGAACACATCGGCCAGGGAACCGGTACCGTAACGCGGCGCGACGAACACGAGGGTCAGAATGTCAATGTCGGCGGCTGCCTGGCAAGGGTATTCACGCCTGTCCGGTCTCGAAACGGCTCACCTTGCCGTCGCGCAGGACGAATCGCCAGGTGGTCCGCATCGAGCCCCATCGCGAATTGGTGTAGTCGGCAACCAGTTCGGTGCCGTTGTCGTCGATGGACTCGATCCGCATGCGGGCGTTGCTGTCGAAGATCTCCGCTCCCGTCCACTGCGCGAGGTTGCGCTCCACACCGTCGTCGGACATGGTGGCATCGTCGGTGAGCACCTCGTAGAACCGGTCCTGATCGTTGGCGTTGAGCGCGTCGACGAACTCCTGCACCGTCGGATCCAGCTGCGCGGTCATCCGTGTCGTCCTCTCGGATCGGTGGGAAGCATCGGACAGCAAATGCCTGGCGTCTACTCTAGGTCAGCGGCGTCGTGCTCGGCTCGATCAGAGCTGCGAAGGTTCGCATGACATCGTCCACCAACGCCGCGGCGTTCGTGCCGAACTGTCCCGCGCGTTTCTCCAGTTGGCCGTCCAGCCACAGCGAGGCCAGCCCGTGGCCGAGCCCCCAGAACATGACCGCCAACGTGTCGGCCTTGTCGGCGGGCAGCGCTCCCGCGCGGACGCACTCCGCGATCGCGTCGGCCAGGACGCCGAACGCCGCGTCGCCCGCCGCCATCGTGTCGGGATGCTTGTCGGGCTGGGAGAGTTCGGGCCGGAACATCAAGCGGAAGTACGCCGGGTGCTCGCGGGAGAACCGCACGTAGGCGTTCGCCAGCGCGGTCAGGGCGGCCATCGGAGTTTCCGCCTCGGCGCGGGCCGCCGCCAGTCGCGTTCCGAGTAACTGGAAGCCCTGGGTGGACAGCGTCGCGAGCAGGGCGGCCCGGTCGGGGAAGTGGTGGTACGGCGCCGCCGTGCTCACCCCCGCCTCACGCGCCACGCGGCGCAGGCTGACCGCCGCGAGTCCTTCCGTCTCGATCAATCGCAGGCAGGCGGCCAGCAGCGCGTCGCGCAAGGCGCCGTGGTGGTAACTGGTCCGCGTCACCATCCGAGCGTATGCGACGCGTCCTGGACAACCTAACTATGCGATGCTTAGATTATCTGAGCGGCGCTCAGATTGCGGCCGCGGTAGTCACTCGAGGAGAGGGATGAGCAGATGAGCACACGGGTAACGGTCACCGGCGCAACGGGATTCGTCGCAGGCCACGTCATCGCCGAGCTGCTGGAACACGGTTACGCCGTACGCGCGACGATCCGCGACCTCGCCGGCGCCGGCAAAAGAGCACACCTGGTGGAACTGGCCCGCCGCACCGGCGGCGAACTGGAGTTCGCGCAAGCCGATCTGAACGGCGACGCAGGCTGGGCGGCCGCCGTGGCGGGCAGCGTCGGCGTATTGCACGTCGCCTCTCCGTTCCCCGCCACGCCGCCCGACGACGAGCGCGAACTCGTCGACACCGCGGTCGAAGGAACTCTGCGGGTGCTGCGCGCCTGCGCCGCCGCGGGCACCGTCCGCCGTGTGGTGCTCACCTCCTCGATCGCCGCGATCGCCTACGGTCACACCGAGGACGCCCTGCGCACCGAGGCCGACTGGACGGTGGTCGAGCGCAGCCCCGCCTATCAGAAGAGCAAGACGCTCGCCGAGCGGGCGGCCTGGGATTTCGTCGCGCAACTCCCGGCCGCCGAGCGATTCGAACTGGTCGTCGTCAATCCGGGCATGGTGCTCGGACCGTTGCTGTCGGCGGCGACGAGCACCTCGCACGAGCCCGTGCGGCGGTTGCTGGCCGGAGACGTACCCGGCACGCCGCGGGTCGGCTGGGCGCCGGTGGACGTGCGTGATCTCGCCGCGGCGCACCGGCTCGCGCTGGAGACCCCGGCAGCCGCGGGCAACCGCTACATCTGCGCGGGCGAGCACCTGTGGATGGAGGATATGGCGCGCATCCTCGCCGAGGAATACGGGCCGCGTGGATTCCGGGTGCCGACCAGACGGCTGCCGAACTGGGTGGTGCGCTGTGTCGCGCTGTTCGACAAGGGCGTCCGGCTGACACTGCCGAGCCTGGGGCGTACCGAGTCGCTCAGCGCCGACAAAGCCGGGCGCGAACTCGGCTGGACCATGCGTCCGGTGCGGGAATCCGTGGTGGACACCGCGGAAAGCCTGCTACAGCGCGGGATCGTCGCGGCGCCGCGGCGCGGGTCCGCCCCGCCGGCCGCCGCGCCGCGCGCCGCGCGCGTCTGAGGGGCGGGCATGCTGATCGCGACATTGATCATCACCACGGTCGCGATGACGCGGCGTTGGTTCGCCCGCCGGTCCCCGCGCGGGAACTCCGCCGGGCGCGGCATCCCCGGCTCGGCCCGGCGGGCGTGGCGCCGCCCGTTGCCCGTGGCCGCCACCCTCCTCGCACTGCTCGGCGTCGCGGTGGTGGCGGGCGCGCTGGCCCAGTGCTGAACCGGCCCCGGCGTCCGGCCTTCCGGCGTGATTCGCTAGACAGAACACGTGACTGCGCAGCGCCCCTTCCGGTTCGGTGTCAACATGGTGGTCCCCGAGGCACGGTCGAATTGGATCGAAAAGTGCCGCCGGGCAGAAGAACTCGGCTTCGACGTGGTCGGCGTCGCCGATCATCTCGGCCTGCCCGCGCCGTTCCCCGCGATGATCCTGGCCGCCGAGGCGACCGAACGGGTGCGGTTGAACACCTTCGTGCTCAACACCGCGTTCTACAATCCGGTCCTGCTGGCCCGCGACGTGGCAGGCGCCGATCAGTTCACCGACGGGCGCGTCGAACTCGGGCTCGGCGCAGGCTACGTGCAGGCGGAGTTCGAGGCCGCGGGCATCCCGTTCGAAAGCGGGAGCAAGCGCGTCGAGCACCTGGAGCAGACGGTGATCACGTTGCGCCGCCTGTTCTGCGACCCGGAGTATCAGCCGCAGCCCGCCCAACCGTCGGGTCCGCCCGTGCTCATCGGCGGGTGGGGTGATCGGTTGCTCGCCGTCGCCGCGCGGCACGCCGACGTCATCGCCTTCACCGGGGCCGCGGCCGCGCGCAACGGCGGACCGCTGCAGATGGCCGGGCTCGCCGAGATCGAGGAGCGCGTCGCCTACGTGCGGGAACTGCTCGGTGCGCGGCTGGACAAGGTCGAGTTCAACATCCTGGTGCAGCGGGTGGTCCCGCCGGCGGAACGCGCGAGCGTCCTGGAGGTCTTCGGTCCGGCGCTGCCGCCGGACGTCGCCGACTCCCCGGAGGAGCACCCGATCCTGCTCATGGGCACCCCCGAGGAGATGGCCGACCACCTGCGCGATCGGCGCGACCGTTACGGCATCAGCTACGTCACCGTCCTCGAGGACAGCATGGAGAAGTTCGCCGCCGTCATCCCGTTGCTGCGCTGATCCGCCTGCGGTTCACGGCAGCCGGTCGACGATGACGCGCGGGTCGATCTGCCGCAGTCTTCTCGGCCTGCTGGTCAGACAGGGCCAGGTGCGTGCGACCGCCTCGCGGGTGACATGACCGGCAGCGACCATGGCGTCGGCGGCAGAGCAGGCACCGCCCGGCTCGCCGGGCGGGTTCACGGTTCGGTCGAACGCCGGGACCACGGTGTGCGGCAGGCCGACCAGCACGGCGAGGATGTCGAGCCGGTCGGCCGGGATGTGCGTGCGCGCCGCCGCGAGCACGGTGCTCGGAACGACGATGGTGTTCCCCGCGTCGACCGTCGCCCAGACGATCGCCTGGGCATAGTCGGCGCGGTTGGTGAACGCGACGACCGCCGCGGCGTCGAAGACGACGCCGCCGAAGGCTCGCAACCTCACGCCGCGCCGGCGTGAGGTGCGTCCACCTCCCGGCCGGATAACGGCGGTGGCCCTGGCGCGGCGACGGCTCTCGGCGCGAAAAGCCTGCCGCCGTGAACGTCTCGCGGAACGAGGCCACCCGGTTGCGGCCGCGCGACGATGTCGTCGGGCAGCGTGACGGTGGCCTTTCGCGGTCTGTGCTCCCGAAGCGGCGGCATGCCCCGACTCTAGCCGGGCGTTGCGCCTCTGGGCAGGACGCTCGAGCGGGATTGCGTCCCGGCGGGCGCGGCGCCGCACGAGCCGTCGCCGCATTCGTGACCCGAGCAGGAGATCCGCTGCGGCCGAGCGGATCTCGGCGTGCACACCGGTGGTTTCACGAATGCGCACGCTGGGCCCCGTCGGTCCCCGATGCAGGAAACTCTTCGCCAGGGCGCCGGGTGCTCCCGGCGGGTCGTGGAAGTCATCGCGCAGCGCCACCTTTCAGAGGGCGGGCATGGCGACACCACCGGTGGTTATTGTGATTTAGATCACACTTACCGCGGCATTTTGTCGGTGCGGAGTGGCAAGGTGTGCGGTATGCCTTTCGCCGAATCCCCCGCAACGCTCGACGCCATCCGGGTTCTGGGAGCCAGTGAGCACAATCTGCGCGACGTGTCGCTCGAGATCCCGAAGAACAAGATCACCGTCTTCACCGGCGTCTCCGGCTCGGGCAAATCCTCGATCGTCTTCGACACCATCGCCGTCGAATCGCAGCGCCAGCTCTACGCCACGTTCCCGGCGTTCATCCTCAATTTCCTGCCCCGCTACGAACGCCCGCACGCCGAGGCCATCGAGAATCTCACCGCGCCGGTGATCATCGATCAGCAGCCGGTGGGCGGCGGCCCGCGATCCACGGTCGGCACCATGACCGACATCTTCTCGATGGTGCGGGCCATGTTCGCCCGATTCGGTTCGCCCTCGGCCGGATTCGTCTACAACTACTCCTTCAATGTGCCGCAGGGCATGTGCCCGGACTGCGACGGTCTCGGGGTCACCGTGCGCGCCGACCCCGATCGGCTGCTCGACCGGACGAAGTCGCTGAACGAAGGCGCGATACTGCTGCCGGGGTACGGCGTGGGCAGCGGAGATTGGCAACTCTATGGCAAGTCCGGCCGCTTCGACCCGGACAAGAAGCTGACCGCCTACACCGGCGAAGAACTCCACGACCTGCTCTACGGCACCGGCGGCAAGGTCGAGCTGACCTTCAGCAAAGGCACCTGGAAGGCGAATTACGAGGGTCTGGCCACGAAGTTCACGCGGACCCGGTTGCAGCGCGACACCTCCACGCTGAGCGAGAAGACCCGCGAGCAGATGCGGCAATTCCTCACCGAGGGCGTCTGTCCGACCTGCGCGGGCGCCCGGCTGAACCAGGCGGCCCTGGCCACGAAGATCCACGGGCGCACCATCGCGGACTGGGCGCGCTTGCAGGTCACCGATCTGATCGAGGTGCTCGACGAGATCACCGATCCGGCCGCCGTCGGCCTGGCCCGCGCCATCCGCACCGGGCTGCGGCGGGTGGCCGACATCGGGCTGGGCTATCTGAGCCTGGACCGGCCGACCTCGACCCTCTCCGGCGGCGAAGGGCAGCGGCTGAAGATGATCAAGCATCTGTCCAGCACGCTGATCGGACTGACCTACATCTTCGACGAACCCAGCGTCGGGCTGCACCCACGGGATGTGGGACGGTTGAACGACCTGCTGAAAGCGCTGCGGGACAAGGGGAACACGGTGATCGTGGTGGAACACGATCCGGATGTCATCCAGATCGCCGACCATGTCGTCGATGTCGGGCCGCGCGCGGGCGTGCACGGCGGGCAAGTGGTGTTCCAGGGCAGTTTCGCCGACCTGCGGACCGCCGACACCCCGACCGGCGCCGGTCTGCGCAGGCCCTTCCGGGTGAAGGACTCCTTTCGTACGGGCACCGGTGAGCTGCTCATCGAGCGTGCGGCGGTGCACAACCTCAAGAACGTGACGGTCGGAATCCCAACCGGTGTCTTGACCTGCGTCACCGGCGTCGCGGGCTCGGGCAAGAGCAGCCTCATCCGGGACGTGTTCGTCAAGGAGCACCCCGAGGCGATCTTCGTGGACCAGTCGCCCATCGCGGCGTCGTCCCGGTCCACGCCCGCGACCTACCTCGGGTTGATGGACCCCATTCGCAAGCTGTTCGCCAAGGTGACGGGGGAGTCCGCGGGCCTGTTCAGCTTCAATTCGGCGGGCGCGTGCGAGCAGTGCGAGGGTCGCGGCGTGATCATCACCGAGATCGCCTACATGGACCCCGTGACCACCCACTGCGACGCCTGCGACGGACGGCGCTTCTCCGATGAGGTGCTCGCCCTGACGCTGCGCGGCAAATCCATCGCCGACGTGCTGGAGATGTCGGCCGAGGAGGCGCTCGGATTCTTCGCCGAGAAGGCGCTGCACACCAAGCTGCGCACCATGAACGAGGTGGGCCTGGACTATCTCAGCCTGGGGCAGGCGATGAGCACGCTCTCCGGCGGAGAGCGGCAGCGCATCAAATTGGCGACCCAGTTGCAGAACACCGGCAGCGTCTACGTGCTCGACGAACCCACCACCGGGCTGCACATGTCCGATGTGGACACGCTGCTCGCACTGATGGACGGTCTGGTCGACCGCGGCAATACCGTCGTGGTGATCGAGCACAATCTCGACGTGGTCGCCCACTCCGACTGGGTGATCGATCTCGGCCCGGATGGCGGCAAGGGCGGCGGCGAGATCGTCTTCACCGGGACGCCCGCCGAGTTGCTCGCGCATCCGTCCTCGCTCACCGGCGAATACCTGCGCCGCTACAAGGTGGGTAGCCGGCCGGCGGGCTTCGGCGCCGTGAACTGCTGAGTCCCGCTCACCCGCAACAGTTCCAGTGCCGAGGCCTCCCGGCTGTCGGCCGCCGCCGAGTAGACCACGACCGCCTGGTCGGTGTCCGGGACCAGCAAGGTGTCGCAGTCCAGCCGCAGCGCGCCGAGATCCGGGTGTTCGATCGTCTTGGTCGCGCTGCGCCACTGCCCGGATCGCCGTGCGGTCCACAGCTGCTCGAAGCGTGGACTGCGGGAACGCAGTTCGGAGACCAAGCGCAGGAGGCCGGGATCGTCGGGATAGCGGGCGCGGGCGCTGCGCAGGCTGGCGACGGAGAACGACGCCGCGTTCTCGGCCTCGGCGGGCGTCATCGCGACCCGTCCCGGCTCGGTGCCGAGAAAGCGCTGCCAGATGATGTTGCGCTGGGCGGGCGGCCATGCGGAGAAATCGCCGAGCAGCGCGGTGGCCATCGGATTCCAGGCCAGCACGTCGGCTTTGGCCGACAGCACCAGTGCGGGCAGATCCGCCATCCGGTCCAGCAGGCGCAAGACGCTCGGCCGCACCACCATGTCGATGCGGCCCTCCTGCGGAGGCGCCGCGCCCGCGAGCTGGAACAGTAGCGTGCGGTCCTCGTCGTTGAGCCGCAGTGCGCGGGCGAGCGCGGCCAGCACCGCGGTGGACGGACGGGGGCCGCGCCCTTGTTCCAGGCGCACCACATAGTCCACGCTGACGCCGGCGAGCTGGGCGACCTCCTCGCGGCGCAACCCCCGCACCTGCCTACGCGCGCCCGCGGGCAATCCGACATCGCCCGGACGCACTTGGTCGCGCGCCTGCCTGAGCAACGCGGCCAGTTCGGTTCGATCCACATGTCGATCATGCCGCAGCCGGTGGGCGCCGGGGTAGGACCGCTGCTCCCGGGAGGTGGCAGCCTTGGGGGACCGGTGCCGCGGTTGCCCGCGGTGCCCCGGCAGTGGGGCACCGCCGGATTTCCGCGCTCGGTGCCCAGCGCCCCGCTAGGCGGTGACCGCGCCGAACTCCGTCGCGAGCCAGGCGGGGAACTCGGTGAGGTCGGTGAGGACCACATCCGCGCCCGCCGCGCGCAGTTCGTCGGCCGAGCACGGTCCGGTGCTGACGCCGACCGCGAAGACATCCGCGGCCCGCGCGCCGTTCATGTCGCCGACGTGGTCGCCGACGAAGAGGTCCGCGCCCTGCTCGCGCAGTGTCGCCGCCTTGCCCGCCGACCAGAGGTCGCCCGCGAGATGGTCGATGCGCCACCCGAGTTCGGCGATATGCAGCTGTGCCAGCGGGGCATGCTTGCCGGTGACCACGAGTACCCGTCCGTTGCGGGCCTCGACGGCCGCCAGCGCGGACTGCGCGCCGGGCATCGGGGGGATGGTCGACACGAGCGTCGGATACAGCGCCCGGTAGCGGGTCACCAGCGCTGGGACGAGTTCCTCCGGCGCGCCGGCCTCGACGAGCAGGGTGGCCAGCGGTGGGCCGAGCCGATCGGCGAACGTCGTCCCGCACAGCGGCAGGCCGAACTCCGCGCCGAGCAGGTCGATGGCCCGCGCGACGCCGGGCCGCGAGTCGATCAGCGTCATGTCGAGGTCGAAGCCCACGGTCCAGGTCACTTGATCGACCCTAATCGCCCGCGTGGCGGCGTGCCGGTCGGGCTGTTGTGATTCACAACTCCGCCGCACGCGGGTGTGTGGGCCGTGGGGCTGTCCGAACGGTGTGGTGGTGCTGCCGTGCTTCACGTGGAACCACCGATGCACTCGATGTCACGTAACCGGCTGTGCGACCGCATATTTCGGCAGCCGACGCAAACCTGCGTCAGGTGCGGATCGGTGGCGCGGTGCGTTTGGCGTACCCGCTGATCGGGCTGATTTCCATGCGATCTATCCCGCTGAGGGTCCCGATCCGCTCGGTGGTGTAGCGGAACAGGGCATCGGTGTCGCGGCAGACAATGCACACCAGCAGATTGTGCGGGCCGGTGGTGGCGCCGACGAACGCCGCCTCCGGATCGGCGCCCAGCGTGGTCGCGACGGTGACCAGGTGCGCGGGCGTGACGGTGAGCCAGAGCAGGCTTTGCACCGTGAACCCGAACAGTACGGGATCGATCTCGACATCGAATCCGAGCACCCGGGCGTCACGCAGTTCCTCCACCCGCCGCCGCACTGCGGATTCCGACCACCCGACGGCGCGCGCGAGCCGTGGATAGGCTGCCCGCCCGTCGGCGGCCAGCGCGGGCAGCAGACGCTGATCCAGTTCGCTCGGCGCCACGGGTGCGGCCTGGTCCGCGTGCGGCGCACGGATGACGGCGCTCTGCTCGGCGGACAGCGCCGACATCCGTTCCCGCCAGCGGTGTCGCATGACGTGCCGCAAGACGCGCTGCGCGTCCACCGCCTGGACGGCCGGATGGCGGGCCAGCTCGGGCAGGGGAGCGTCGCCGGGGACACGGAAAAGGCAGGTCAGTTCCGCTCCACCGGCGATGACCGTCACCCAGGCGGTATCGGCGCGGCGCGCCAGCGCGCGGGCCAACGCGGCGGTGGCATCCGGCCGGACCCGCAGGCGAACCAGCCACTCGGCGTGGCCCACGTGCCCGCTATCGGCGACTCCGGTCACCCGCAGGCCGCCCGTGGCGAGTAGCCGCCGGTAGCGGCGGGCCAGCGTGCGCTCGGAGACCTCCAGCACGGGCGCGAGCCTGCTGAACGGCGCCCGGCCGTCGAGCTGCAAGGCGTGCAGCAGTCTTCGGTCGACGTCGTCCAAGGTGACCGAATCCACCACGTCAGCGTAGGACAATGCCGGATTCCGCCGAATCCTCCTCGGTGAAGGGCGGTGCGGCGCCGGCAGGACCAGCATCGCCCGTGTGCAGAAACCGATCGACGCCATCCACCACACCGGAATCCTGACCCGCGATCTGGACGGCCTGGAACGCCGCTATCTCGATCTCGGGTTCACGCTGAGTCCCCGCTCGCGGCACCTGCTGAGCGCGCGCCCGGGCGAACCCCCCACGCCCGGTTGCACGGCCAACCGGTGCGCGTTGTTCGGCGGGGCATACCTCGAACTGCTCGGCATCGTGGACGAATCCGCGCCGGATCCATGGCACACCAAGGCGATGGCCGACGCGTACGAGGGCTTTCGCCTGCTCAACCTCGAGACCGATGACGCCGAGTCGGCACGGCGGCAGCTCGCGGCGGCGGGCGTGCCCGCCTCCGGCGTGCTCGACCTGGAGCGCAAGGTCGAGACCGAGGACGGCGTTCGTGTGGTGCGCGCGCGGGCCGTGCACGTGGACCCGCGTTCGACGCCGGAGGCGATGCTGGGCGTCGCCCAGCATCTGACCCGTGAATATGTGCACCAGCCGCGCTACCTGTCGCACCCGAACGGCGCCCGCGCCATCGCCGCCGTGCTCATCGTCGCGGCCGACGCCGAGTTCGATGCGATCGTCGAACGCTACAGCCGCATCTTGGCTGTGCGAGCCATCCGCGAGGGAGCGCTGACCGTGTTGGAGATGGGCGCGGGGCGGCTGGAGTTGGTGCGCGCGTCCGAGGCCCCTGCCGTGTTGCCGGGCGAACCGGCGCCCGCGCCGTCGTACCTGGCCGCCATGACCATCGCGGTGCATGATTCGGCCGTCGCACGCGACATCGTCGGGAACGCGGGTGTACCGGTTCGGGAGACGAATGAGGGTTTCTTCGTCTCCGCACGGGATGCCTACGGCGCGGGTCTGTTCTTCGTGGCGGGCTGAGTCAGGCCCCAGCCGGTGGGCCTGCGGCGGGTCGTGGCTCGGCGAGCGTGGAGCGCTTGCGTCCGTATCCGAGGTAGACCGCGATGCCGACCAGGACCCACACGCCGAACCGCACCCAGGTCAGCGCCTCCAGGGTGGTCGCGAGCAGGACGCAGCCGAACAGCGCGAGCAACGGAACCACCGGCACCAGCGGGGTGCGGAACGGGCGCTCGCGCTCGGGCTCCGCCCGGCGCAGCACCAGCACGCCCACGCACACCACCGCGAACGCCGACAGCGCGCCGATGTTCACCAGTTCGACCACGATGTCGATCGGCAGCAGTCCGGCGATGACCGCGCCCAGCGCGCCCAGCAGCAGCGTCAGCCGCACCGGCGTGGACCGTTTCCCGGTGGCCGCGAGGCGGTAGGGCAGCAGCCGGTCGCGGCACATCGCGAACATCAATCGCACCTGCGCGTAGACGATCAGCAGCAGGCCCTTCGTGAGCGCGATGATCGAGGCGATCACGATGACGTCGCCGATCCATCCGATCCGCACCGCGCCGAACGCGGTGGCGATCGGCGCGCCGTTGTTCAGCGTGGCGAACGGCACCATGCCGGTGAGCACGGCGCTGACCAGCGCGTAGAGCACGGTGGCGATGAGTACCGTGCCGATGATGGCGAACGGTACGTCGCGGCGTGGGTTGCGGGCCTCCTCCGCCGACGCGGCGACCACGTCGAAGCCGAGGAAGGCGAAGAACGCGATCGCCGCGCCGCCGATGATGCCTCCGACGCCGAACGGCGCGAACGGGGTCCAGTTGTCCACGCTCGCGTGCGGGGCGCCGACGGCGACCACCAGCACGAGCACGCCGATGGTCACCCCGACCAGCGCCTTGGTGATGCGCGCGGTGAATGTCACCTCGCCGACCAGCACCGCGACGACGGCGGCGACGATCAGGACGGCGGGCAGGTTCACCACACCGCCTTCGGCGGGCCCCGCGACGAGTGCGTGCGGGATGGTGATGCCGAACAGGGAGTTCAGCGCGGAGACCGTGGTCCCGGACCAGCCGATCGCCACCGCGGCGCCCGCGATGACGAACTCCAGCAGCAGGTTCCAACCGACCAGGAACGCCGGTGCTTCGCCGAGGGTCGCGTAGGTGTAGGTGTACGCGCTGCCGGAGACCGGCACCATCGCCGCGAGTTCGCTGTAGCACAACGCCACCAGTGCGCACACCGCTCCGGCCAAGATGAACGACAGCACGATGGCGGGACCGGCCTTCTCCGCGGCGGCGACGCCGGTGATGACGAAGATGCCCGCGCCGACGATGGTGCCGACGCCCATGGCGGTGAGATCGAGTCGGCCGAGCCTGCGCGCGAGCGTGGGAGCGCCCGCCTGGGTCGTGGTGTCGGGCAGTCGGCGGCGCCATCGCCGGGCGGATGCGGTGGTCATGACTCCCTTACGAGAACGGTCCGTCGGTCACGGCCGGTGTGCCGAACCGATAGCCCATTCTCGCCGCGCGGCCCCGCCTGGGAATAACTGGGGTGTTGCGCTCTCAGCTACCGGAGGACGCGGCGAAGGGCGTGGCGGCGACGACGCGGGCGGTGCGGTGCGGATGCCGCCACAAGCCCTCGCGTTCCAGGATCGGGAGCACGCCTTCGCCGAACCAGTACGCCTCCTCCAGGTGGGGGTAGCCGGAGAGGATGAAGTGGTTGATGCCGAGCCGCGCGTATTCGGCCAGCCGATCGGCCACTTCGGCGTGTGAACCGACCAGGGCGGTGCCCGCACCGCCGCGGACCAGGCCGACTCCCGCCCAGAGGTTGGGCGCGATCTCCAGCCGCTCGGTGCTGCCGCCGTGCAGTTCCGACATGCGCCGCTGGCCCTCGGATTCGCTGCGCGCCAGGTTGGCCTGCACCCGCTCGATGTCGGCGGGGTCGATGCCCGCCAGCAGGCGGTCGGCCTCGGCCCACGCCTGCTCGGAGGTGTCACGGCTGATCACGTGGACGCGCAGGCCGTAGTCGAGGACGCGTCCGTGATCCACCGCCAGACCGCGGATCCACTCCAGCTTCCTGCTCACCGCGGGCAGCGGCTCGCCCCAGGTCAGATAGGCGTCGCTGTAACGGGCCGCGATCGGGCCCGCCGGTTCGGAGGAACCGCCGAAGAACACCGGCGGCACCGGATCGGGCCGGTTGCTCAGCAACGCCTGGTGGACCCGGATGTGCTCACCGTCGAACGTCACGGGCTCGGTGGAGGTCCACAGTTCCCGCACCACGTGCAGGAATTCGCCGGTGCGGGCGTAGCGCTGGGTCTTGTCCAGGAAGTCGCCGTAGGCCCGCTGCTCGTGCGGCTCGCCGCCGGTCACCACGTTGAGCAGCAGCCTGCCCCGGGAGTGCCGCTGGAAGGTGGCCGCCATCTGCGCCGCGAGCGTCGGGCTGACCAGGCCGGGACGGAAGGCCACAAGGAACTTCAATGTCTCGGTGGTGTCGACCATCATCGCGGTGGTCAGCCAGGCGTCCTCGCACCACGCGCCGGTGGGGGTGAGCACCGCCTCGAAGCCGTTGTCCTCGGCGGCGGCGCCGATCTGGTTCAGATACCGCAGGTCGGCAGGGCGATCACCGGACATGAAAGTGCCGTGCCCGCCCGCGACCAGTCCACGGGAATCGCCGTAGGTGGGGAGGAACCAGTGGAACGACAGACTCATGTGAGCCAACTTCCTTCCGGAGACCGCGGCCGAGCCGGTAACGGGCAGATCGAGGTGGTGCGCCCGGGGGGCGCCGCAGTGATCCATGCTGGGCGCTCGCCCGGCTCGGGTCACGGTTTGGAACCAGCCCGGTTTTAATCCCGGGGTCCGCGCGTGTCACGATTCGTGACTAGACGTAACCACGAATAACACGTAATCTGGCCTCAGCACGCACCCTCGGGTGTGCGAGGCGGAGCGGACGAAACGAGTACCTCAATGACGCGGCATGTCGACGTATTGATCATCGGCGCTGGGCTGTCCGGAATCGGCATGGCCTGCCATCTCACCAGAGAGCGGACCGGACGCAGTTACGCGATCCTGGAGCGCCGGACGGCCATCGGCGGCACGTGGGACCTGTTCCGTTATCCGGGCATTCGCTCCGATTCCGACATGTACACCTTCGGCTACGGCTTCCGTCCGTGGAACGGCACCAAGGTGCTCGCCGACGGTCCGCACATCCGGCAGTACATCGAGGAGACCGCCGCCGAGTACGGCGTCACCGAGCACATCCGGTTCGGGCGGAAGGTGACCAGGGCACGCTGGTCCGGTGAGACGTCCACCTGGACGGTCGAGGCGCTCTGTGAGCAGACCGGCGAGACCGAGGTCTTCACCAGTAACTTCCTGGTCGGCTGCACCGGCTACTACGACTACGACAAGGGCTACCGCCCGACGTTCCCCGGCGAGGAGAACTTCGGCGGGCAGATCGTGCACCCGCAGCACTGGCCCGAAGATCTCGACTACACCGGCAAGCGGGTTGTGGTGATCGGCTCCGGCGCCACGGCGATCACCCTGATCCCGGCCATGAGCGACGCGGCCGCGCACGTCACCATGTTGCAGCGCTCACCGACCTACATCACCGCGCTGCCCGCCGACGACCCGGTCGCGGTGGGGATGAAAGCCGCCAAGGTGCCCGAGAAGCTCGCCTACCGGATCGGGCGGGCGCGCAACATCGCCTTGCAACGCGCGAGCTTCCAACTCTCCCGCACCAACCCGGAGGCGGCCAAGAAGCTGCTGCTGGCCGCCGTGCGGATGCAGGTCGGCTCCGGTATCGATATGCGGCATTTCACCCCGAGCTACAACCCGTGGGACCAGCGGCTGTGCGTGGTGCCCAACGGCGACCTGTTCAAGGTGCTGCGCAGCGGCAAGGCGTCCATCGTCACCGACCGCATCGAGACCTTCACCGAGACCGGCATCCGCTTGGTCTCCGGCGAGGAACTGCCCGCCGACCTGGTGATCAGCGCCACCGGCCTGAGCGTGCAGATGCTGGGCGGTATGAGCCTGGAGGTAGACGGCGAGCCGGTGGTCACCCGTGACCGGGTGGTCTACAAGGGGGCCATGCTCGACGGTGTGCCGAACGCGGTGATGGTGCTCGGCTACACCAACGCGTCCTGGACGCTGAAGGCGGACTTGGCCGCCGAGTACTTCTGCCGCGTGCTCAACCACATGAAGACCAACGGTTTCACCCGGGTCGAGGCCGTTGCCGCCGATGGCGATCGGGGTGCCGATTCGGTGATGGGCGGCGCGCTGACCTCCGGCTACATTCAGCGCGGCGACGCGGTGATGCCGCGCCAGGGCACCAACGGTCCGTGGCAGGTGATCAACAACTATTTCCGCGACCGCAAGCTGCTGCGCAAGGGCGCGCTCGAGGACGGGGTGCTGACCTTCGGCCGGGCCGAGCAGACACCGACCGCCGCGCGTCCGCTGGAAGGCACGCGCAGCGCCTGAGCGCCGCCGCGCGTCGCCTACAGACCCAGCAGGGTTTCGGCGACTCTGCCCATGGCGGCGCAGTACTCGGCGCGGACGGCGTCGTCGGCGGTCCGGCGGGCCAGGACGCCCGCGGTGAGGGTGTAGCCGATGGTCTCCGCGATCACCCGCGGGTCCGCCACCGGCGCGATGCGGCCCGCCTCGAGCTGACGCTGGAGATACCGGGTGAAGCGGCGGATCGGGCGCTCGGTGATTTCCTCGGCCAATGTGGCCACCTTCGGGTCCACCGCACCGCGCTCGTCGATCAGGCGCAGTGGGGCCCCGGCCGTGGCGACCGCCGTGGCGAAGGATTCTATGGTGGCGCGCAACACTATTCGCGGATCGTCGTCCTCGATGCCCGGCTCCTGGGCGGCGAGGAAGTCGTCGCGAACCCGTTCGGCCAGCGCGAGGAAGATCTCCTCTTTCGAGGCGAAGTAGACGTACATCGTCGCGCGGGAGACGCCCGCCGCCCCGGTGATCGCGGCGACCGTGGTGTTGTCGTAGCCGCGCTCGGCGAACACCCGGGCGGCGGCGTCGAGCAGGGCGTGGTGCCGGGGGGTGTGCGAACGCTCCCGCGCTGCGCGCACCGACCAGGTGGACTGGGTCACACCGGTTATCGTGCCCCATATTGACGTTGACGTCAATGTCAACGAGACTGGGCGGCATGCAGCTCGTTGTGGTCAACAGAGGAGAAGTAGCGGTTCGCGTGCTGCGCACCGCCAGGGAACAGGGCTGGCGGACCGTGGCGGTGCACACCGCCGAGGAACAAGACGCGCTGCATGTCCGGTTGGCCGACGACGCCGTGCCGTTGCCGGGCGCCGGGGCAGCCGCCTACCTCGACGTGACGGCGGTGATCGCCGCGGCCAGGAAGGCGGGGCCGGGAGCGCTGGTGCACCCGGGCTACGGATTTCTCAGCGAGAGCGCCGAATTCGCGCGCGCGTGCGCCGCGGCGGATCTCGTGTTCGTCGGTCCGTCGCCCGAAGCGCTCGAGGTCTTCGGCGACAAGACCGCCGCGCGCGCGGCGGCCGATCGCGCGGGCGTCCCGGTGATCCCGGCGACTGATCGCGGTGCCGGCATCGCCGCTGTCGAGTCCCTGCTCGCCGCACATCCCGACGGCGTGATGGTGAAGGCCGCCGCGGGCGGTGGAGGCCGTGGTATGCGCGCCGTACGGGATGTGGCTCACCTTCCGCAAGTGATCGAACGCTGCCGCGCGGAGGCGCTGGCCGGATTCGGCGACTCGAGGATCTACGCGGAGGCGCTGGTCACCGGCGCCCGCCACATCGAAGTCCAGATCGTCGCCGACGGCCGCGGCGCGGCGGCCGTCGGCGATCGCGATTGCAGCGTGCAGCGCAGGCAGCAGAAACTCCTCGAGGTGGCGCCTGCGCCCGACCTGTCCGCCGCGTTGCGCGAGCGGTTGCACAGCTGGGCCGTCCGGATCGCCGAATCGGTCGGTTGCCGCGGGGTCCTCACCGTCGAGTTCCTCGCGCGCGGCGACGAGGCGTGGTTTCTCGAGGTCAACCCGCGATTGCAGGTCGAGCACACCGTCACCGAAGCGGTCATGGGGATCGACCTGGTCGCGGTGCAATGCGCTCTGGCCCGCGGCGCCACGCTGGCCGAATTGGCGCTGCCCGCTCCTGATGGCGCACGCGGCTTCGCGGTGCAGGCGCGCCTGAACGCCGAGACCGTCACCTCGGGCGGCGACGTGCTGCCCGGCGCGGGCACGCTGACCCGGTTCGCGCCCCCGACCGGTGGCGCGGTGCGGGTCGACACCGCCGCGTTCACCGGGATGCGGCAGGACGTGCGTTTCGACTCTCTGCTGGCGAAGATCGTCGCGAGTGGTCCGTCCTATCCGGCCGCACTGCGCCGGTGCGCGGACGCCCTGGCCGAGACCGTCGTGACCGGGGTGGACACCAATCTCGCCGTGCTGCGCGCGGTCCTGGCGGAGTTGTCGCGGGGCCGCGTCGTCTCGACCACGTGGTTCGAGCAGCACGTCGGTGAATTGGTCCGGCGCGCCGAGGATTTCGCTCCCGCCCTGCCCGCCGCGCCGGTCGGAGAGCCGGTCACGGCGGCCGAGGTGACACTGGCCGGTGACGAGCAAGCGGTGCGTTCGCCGATGGGCGGCACGGTGGTCGCGCTCCCGGAGCCCGGGGCCGTCGTGGCGGCGGGCGGCGAGGTCGCGGTACTGGAAGCGATGAAGATGCAACACGTGGTGCGGGCCGAACAGGACTTGCGCGTGTGCCGCCACGTCGTGGCGCTCGGTGCCGTCGTCGATCCGCATGCGCCGCTGCTGACCTTCGTCGCCGCCGACTACGACGGCGCGGTCGTGGAGGACGGTGCGGTAGACCTGGATTCGGTGCGCGCCGATCTCGCCGAGGTCCACGCTCGCCACCGCGTCGGCCTCGACGAAGCCCGCCCGGAGGCCGTCGCGAAACGCCATCGACTCGGGCGGCGCACCGCCCGGGAGAACATCGCCGACCTGGTCGACGCGGACAGCTTCGTGGAATACGGCGCGCTCGCGGTCGCCGCGCAGCGCCTGCGTCGGAGCCAGGAGGACCTGATCGCGAACACACCCGCCGACGGTCTGGTCGCGGGCGTCGCCACCGTCGGCGCCGAGCGATTCGGCCCCGATCGCTCCCGCGTGGTGGTGCTGTCCTACGACTACACGGTGCTGGCGGGCACCCAGGGGATGCGCAACCACGTCAAGACCGACCGCATGCTGGAACTCGCTCGCGAGCAACGGCTTCCGGTGGTCTTCTTCACCGAGGGCGGTGGCGGCAGACCGGGCGATACCGACTACCCCGGCATCTCCGGCCTGGACGTCACCACCTTCCGCGCGATGGGTGCGCTCTCCGGCCGCGTGCCGCTGATCGGGATCGTGTCCGGGCGCTGCTTCGCGGGCAACGCGGCCCTGCTCGGCATGTGCGACGTCGTGATCGCCACCCCCGACGCGAACATCGGCATGGGCGGTCCGGCCATGATCGAGGGCGGCGGACTGGGCGTGTACGCACCGGAGGACATCGGGCCGGTCGAGGTGCAACGCCGCAACGGCGTCGTGCACATCGTCGCCGCCGACGAGGCCGAGGCGGTCGCCACCGCGCGTCGCTATCTCGCCTACTTCCAAGGCGACACCGCCGACTGGACCGCGCCGGACCCGCGCCTGGCGCGGCACGTGGTCCCGGAGAATCGCCTGCGCGCGTTCGACATCCGCGCCGCCATCGAAGCCGTCGCGGACGTCGGGTCGGTGCTGGAATTGCGGCGCGACTGGGCGGTCGGGATCGTCACCGCGTTGATCCGGGTCGAGGGACGGCCCTTCGGGTTGATCGCCAACAACTGCCACCATCACGGCGGGGCGATCGACGCTCCCGCCGCGGACAAGCTCGGCATGTTCCTGCGCTTGTGCGACGCCCACGGCCTGCCGATCGTCTCCTTGTGCGACACACCGGGTTTCATGGTGGGCCCGGACGCGGAGAAGGACGCCACGGTGACGAAGTTCAGCCGCCTGTTCATCGACTCCGCCGCGCTCTCGGTGCCGCTGGGCACCGTCATCGTCCGCAAGGGTTACGGTCTGGGCGCTCAGGCCATGGCTGCCGGCTCGTTCCGTGCGCCCCGGTTCGTCGTCGCGTGGCCGACCGGGGAGATCGGCGGCATGGGCCTCGAGGGCGCGGTCCGCCTCGGGTTCGCCAAGGAACTGGCCGCGATCGATGATCCGGTCCAGCGTCAGGAGGCTTTCGACAACCTGGTCCAGCTCGCCTACGCCAACGGTAAGGCACTCACGGCCGCCACCGTGCTCGAGGTCGACGACGTCATCGACCCCGCCGACACCCGCCGCTGGCTCCGCACGCTGCGTTGAACTGGGGCGGGCTCGACCGATAGCGCCGTGCTCGGGGTTTCGGTACGCGCAGCCGCGCCGCGGCGGGCGCCCTCGGCTCATCGGCCGGGTCGGCCGCCCCGCGACGGTGCGGAGCCGTCAGCGCACCCCGCTCAGCGCGTCGACCAGGTTGCGGGCGCGCGGGTCCAGCGCGCCTTCGACGATGTGGTTGGTGACATAGGCGAAGGCGAGGCGGCGATCGGGGTCGGCGAAGGCGAGGCTGCCGCCACGGCCCGGATGGCCGAACGAAGCGCCACCGCCGAGCGGCAGCTCCGGGGTGGGCAGCATGTACCCGGAGGCATACCGGCCGGGCAGCATCAGCACCCGATCGGTGCCCGCCACCTGTTCGCGAGTGGCCGCCGCGAGGGTGTCGTCGGTGAGCAGGCGGCGGCCGTCGACCTCGCCGACGAGCGCCGCATACAGCCGGGCCAAGCCGCGGGCGGTGCCGATGCCGTTGCTGGCGGGCAGTTCCGCGGCCTGGACGGTCGGGGAATCGAAGTCGATGTCCGCGGGGTCGGTGATCTGGAAGGCTCGATTGACCAGCGCCTGCGGGTCGCGCATCGCGGCGAGCAGTGGACGCAGCGACTCGGGAACGTTTTCCTCGGGCACCTCGGACAGATCGGGTACCGGAGCGAACACCAATCGGCTCACCCGGTGCCGCGCCGCCGGGGGGAGCCCGATGAAGAAGTCGATATCGAGTGGACCCGCGATCTCCTCGGCCAGAAACCGGCCCGGCGTACGACCGGACACCCGGCGGATCACTTCGCCGATCAGCCAGCCGTAGGTGCGGCCGTGATAGCCGAACGCGGTCCCGGGCTGCCAGTTCGGCGCCTGCGCGGCCAGCGCCTCGACCATCGGCGTCCAGGCCAGGGCGTCGTCCAGCGGAACGGGCTCGTCCAGCGCCGCCAGGCCCGCCTGGTGGGTGAGCAGCCACCGCACCGGGATGCGTGCTTTGCCCGCCGCCGCGAACTCCGGCCAGTAGCGCGCGACGGGAGCGTCGAGGTCGAGTTCGCCCCGTTGCGCCAGCAGGTGCGCGATCGTCGCGACGACGCCTTTCGTCGCCGAGTAGACCAACTGCAGCGTGTCGCGCTGCCACGGCCGCCCGGTGCCGGGATCGGCCGATCCGCCCCACAGATCGACCACCGGCTGCCCGTCCCGGTACACACAGACCGCGCCGCCGACCTCGCCGTGTTCGGTGAAGTTCGCCGCGAACGCCTCCCGCACGACCTGGTAACCGGCGGCGACGGTTCCTTCGACTGTCATGCGGCACAGCATGTCACGCCGCGGCAGAGCGGGCACCCGGCCCGATCTCGCGGCGGACCGCGCTCGGCGCCCGGAAGCATGCCCGGAGCATCGCTCGGAATCGGTTCTGGTGTTCGGTCACCCACTCGGCGAACGTTCGGGCGGCCGCCCCGGCATTCCCGACGACCGGCCTACGGTGGTCGGCCGGTCATGCGGCGATGGTGCGGTCGGTGTGCCGATGCGGCCGGCGGCCAGCGGTCAGGGGCCTGCCGAACGTCACGCGCAGTGCCGTCCCAGCCATAACGAGCAAGCCGCGCACTCCGGGCGCCATGGTCGCGACAGAACGTACCGTCCGGGTGCCTGCGTGCGGCAACTGTTTGCCTGCGAATCGGTCGGCAAGCCATCGCAGGCTGATCGGCGTCGAGAGTGGCAAGAGAGTGAAATGGTCGCTGCACCGGTCGCGCAGGTAGGTGACGTGGACGCCCGCGCGGCGGTAACTGTCGACTTGTGCGTCGATTCCCTCGATGTGGACGATCTTGTCGCGCACGGGCTGGACGACCAGCAGCGGGCACCGTGGAGCGGATCCGCCGAGCCGCAAATCGTTTAGCATGCCCTGCAGTTCCGGTTCGGCCATGATTTCTTCCAAGGGCTTGTGCAGGTAGTCGTCGAATTTCTGGTTGGCCAGCCGCAGCAGCGCGGTGATGGGCGGCAGCCTCCGCGCGCGCTCCAGTAGGCGGTGGCCTTCGGGAGTGAGGTTGGCCTCGATGACGCGATCGAGGATCGGGTACAGCGGCCGCAGCGCGGCGATCACGATGGCGGGGAAGCCGGCGTAGCGGCCGCCGTTGAGCCGGATGAACACCTGCCCGGGATCGCCGACGGGGGAGCCGAGGACGGCGCCGACGATGTCGAGTTCGGGGGCATAGGTCGGCGCCATCTCGACGAGCCAGGAGCTGGCCATGCCGCCACCGGAGTAACCCCAGACGCCGACCATGGTGTCGGGGCGCAGATGTAGTGGCCCGAATTGCAGGGCGGCCCGGATGCCGTCCAAGGCGCGGTAGCCGGGCTCGCGTGGGGCGCCGAAATTGCCTGCGCGGCCACCGTGGTCGGCGATGCTCACCGCCCAGCCGCGCCGCAGGGCGCCGGCGACCAGCAACCACTCCGCCTGCGTGATGGACCCGCGGGCCCGGGCGCCGCGCTGCAGGACATAGGAGGGGTCGCAGCGCTCGGTGACGGCGTCGATCGCCGATTGGAACGCCAACAACGGCCGGTCGGGGTCGGGTACGGCCCCCGTGGGCAGCAGCACGGTCGTGACCGCGGCCTCCGCCCGGCCGTGCAGATCGCTGCTGCGATACAGCAGTTGCCATGCCGAAACCTTCTGCGGCACAACCGCGAACAGCGCCACCTCGACAGGACGGCTCCGCACGATCGCGCCCGGCCTGTGCGCGGCCAGATCGGCCGGTGGTCGGTAGAAGGGATCCTGTGCGGGCAGGAGTGGGTTGTGTCCTGCCTTCCGCCGGCCACCGATATTCGAACGCCTCGTCATCACGACCTCTTGTTTCTTCCGGCGGAGGACCGGCGGAGCCAGGCGCTCGGCGATGGTGCGGCCGGAGCGGCACACCGTAGGCCCCCGAGCGAGCACGCATTTCCCCGCGCCGACCGCCGGAATCGACATGAATGAGGGTCGCTCGCGTTCGGCATCAGTTGACTCGGTCCGCGTATCCGGACGGTAATTCGTCCGGTGCGCAGGCGATGACGGCGTCGTCGTTCTCGCCGACATGTTCATACCACGTGATGGTGGCGAGCTCGCTGACCACATGGATCGGGTAGGTCGGGCCCTGGTCGCGATAGGAAGCCATCCGGTCGAGGAACTCGTTCTGGAACAGCACTGTTCGCTCGGGGTGCTCGTGTACCCAGCGCGGGAAGAAGATGACCCCGTGCAGAAGTCGCCGCGCGGGCAGGATGTCCACGGCGACGCTGGTGCCGGTCGGTTCGGTCCAGGAGACCTTGAAGTGGTCGGTAGTGATCCGGACGGCGTCGACATGCTGATCTTTGACCCAGCGTCCACCGACCATGCCCGAGTGGATCCGGTAGTCGATGGTGTGGCTGTTCTTCACGTACATCTCATACCGCCACCCGTTGTCGTAGCGGTAGATGAATCGATGCCCCACGAGGCCGGTCAACTCGGCTGTCGGCGGCGCGCTGTCCTCGGTGTGACGTGGGACGTTCATCGGAAAGGCTCCTGTGCGGGGTGGCCGGGGCGGTACGCGCCCGTGCAGCTAATACTTTTGTTGCAAAAGTAATGGCGGGTGCCGTGCACCGCAAGTGCACAATGAGTTCGTGGATGCCATCACCGTCCGGGCTGGAGCGATATCGGAGCCCGATGTCGAGGCTCGGCTCAGTGCTCTGCTGGGGCCGCTGCGGCGTGCGGTGCTGAACCGCACGCGCGCCGCCGAGGGGTTGCCGGATTTGCCGGAACCTCAGATCGAATTGCTCCGGTTGCTGGTGGCCACCGGTGGCCTGACGCCCACCCGTGCCGCGAGTGAACTCCGAATGGCGCCCTCGACGATCAGCAACCTCGTCAAGACGATGGCCGAAACGGGGCTGGTCGATCGCAAGCCGCTGTCTTCCGACCGGCGCGGCGCGATGCTGGTGGCGTCCTTGCGGGCGCGGCATCTGCTCGATCGGTACGACCAGGCCAGCGCCGCGATGTTGCGCGAAGCCCTCGACGCCCTTCCCGCCTCCGACCGCACGGCGATCGACTCCGCGCTGCCCGCGCTGCAGCGCTTGCTGACCATCCTGGCGAGTGGTCCCGACGCCGAGTAGCCGCCCGCGATCTGATTCGTCCAATTCCTCCCGCCCATGGCGCCGGCCCGGTAAGTTGCTTTTGTCACAAAAGTAGGTTCCAGGTCGGTGTGGCGATGCGTCAGGCGCCGACCTCAGGTGTGCAGGAGTGTTCTCATGCCGGTCGACGTCGGGATATCCCAGCGTGTGCGCCCGCTACGGTGGTTGGTCGTTGTCGTGGTCCTGGTCGTCGGGGCGGTCGGCTTTCCCGCCGCCGGACCGGCAGGCGCCGACGAGGGTCCGGCTACGAGTGTTTCCGGTGGGATGATCCGGGGTGCGCGCGTCGACGGGGTGATCCAGTATCTGGGCGTCCCGTTCGCGGCCTCCACCGGGGGCGTCAACCGTTTCGCGCCGCCGCGGCCCGCGCCGTCATGGACGGGCGTTCGCGCGGCCACCGCGCACGGCCCGCAATGCCCGCAATCCTCTCCGTTGCCGTGGACCCCGGCGGTGCAGCCCGCGAGCGAGGACTGCCTCTCCATCGACGTCTACGTGCCGGAACATCCTGCCGGAACCGAACTTCCGATCATGGTGTGGTTCTACGGTGGTGCGTTCGTCCTCGGTTCCAACGCCCAGTACGACTCACCCGCCCGGCTCGTGCGCGATGGCCAGGTCATCGTCGCGATACCCAACTACCGACTCGGCCCGTTCGGTTTCCTGGCGCTGCCCGAACTCGCTGCGGCCGAAGGCGGGATGACCGGAACCTACGGCACCCTCGACCAGCAAGCAGCACTGCGATGGATCCGCGACAACGCTGCGGCCTTCGGTGGAAACCCGGACAACCTCACCTTGTTCGGCGAATCCGCGGGCGGCATGAGCGTCTGCACGCAACTGGCCTCACCGACGGCCCGCGGTCTTTACGCGAAAGCCATCATCGAAAGCGGTTCCTGCGCACGCAGCCCCCTCGCACCCGCCTCGAAAGAACAGGCCTATCAGCGATCGGCCGACTACGCCGCCGGTCTCGGCTGCGCCGAGGCCGCGACTCGCCTGGCGTGCCTGCGCGCGCTACCGGCCGACCGGATGCTGGATTCGCCCACGACGACTCTGCACACGATGGCCGTCACCTGGAGCCCGGTGCGCGACGACGTCGTCGTCACCACCTCGCCGGAGAACGCTTTGGCCGACGGGGCCGCACGCGATATTCCGCTCGTCGTCGGCAGCAACGCCGACGAAGGGGCGACGTTCCTCGCGCTGCTCGACTTCGCTCACGCCACCATGCCGGGCTCGGCGGACTACCTGGATTGGGCTCGGGAAATCTTCACCGGCAACGTCGATCGCGTGCTGCAGCGATACCCCGTCTCCGCCTTCCTGAGCCCGGTCGAGGCCAAGCAGCACGTGATCACCGACGGTTTCTTCGCCTGTCCGGCGTTGTTCACGACCCGAGCCGCCCGTCGCGGCGGTGCTCAGGTGTGGCAATACCAGTTCAACGAGGCGCCCCTGGGGCACAACCCGATCCTGCCCGGAGCCTTTCACGGCGCCGAAGTGCCCTACGTCTTCTCCGGATTGTTGGGCGTGCCCATCCCGCTGCCACCCGCGGCGGACCGTCTCTCCCAGCGGATCCAGCAGAGCTGGGCCCAGTTCGCGCACACCGGGAATCCCGAAACGCCGGCCTTCGCCCCGTGGTCGTCGGCCTCGGACACGACCCGAACCCTCGAACTCGGCAGCGATGCCATCACCGTCGCGGACTCCTTCGCCCGACAACACCACTGTGACCTCTGGTCGGATATCGGCCATATCGGCTAGCGGCACGTTCGGTCGCCCAATGAGCGCACCCTCGGGTCGGCAGCGCCCGACCGGCCGGATCGGCGGCGAACCTGTCGTGGGTCACCGGAATACTCGGCGCCGACCGATCATCGTGACGAACTGGAGGAGCGCATGGCGCGCGAACTCGACGACCTGCCCTACGCGCGGTACCTCACGGTCCCGGACGGCGACCTCGAGGCGGAAGGCGACTACGACTGCGTCCGGATGGACGGCGGTGAACTCCACGATCTCGATGTGCGGCAGGCGCGTTTCAACGAGTCGGCGTTCACCTCGATGACCTTCACCCGGGGGAGTCTGCGCTACAGCCGGTTCACCGATGTGTGGCTGCGTCACGTCCGCTGGGTGGGCACCGAACTGGCCGACACGGGATGGCTGGACGCGGAGGTGGTGTCGGGCGCGATGTCCGGCGCCGATTTCGCGGGAGCGAACCTGCGGCGGGTGCGGTTCGAAGGCTGCAAATTCGACTCGGTCAACTTCCGCGGCGCCCACTTGCGCGAGGTGTCCTTCGTCGACTGTGTGCTGCGTGACTGCGACTTCGCCGAGGCCGCGCTGACCGACGTCATGGTGCCCGGCTCGGCGCTCGTCCGGCTGTCGTTGCGCAAGACGCGGCTGGCGAAAGTGGATCTGCGCGGCGCGACCGCCCTCGACTTCACCGAGGGGCTCGACAGCCTGCGCGGGGCGACGGTCACCAGTCTGCAGCTGATCGACCTGGCGCCCGCTTTCGCGCGTTCCCTCGGCATCACCGTGCGGGATTGAGCGCGTGCGAGCACCGGATTCCGCTGTTCGGGGGACGAAAAGTACTGTGCGCCAGTCGGTGGCGCACCGGCATTTCGGCGAACCACCGATGCGCGCGACACCCGATTGATACATTGCGCCGATACCGCGTAGTACCGCTTCATCGAGGATGCGAGCCATGGTCGATCCGGATTCTCTTCGCAGTGCCGCTGGCGTGCGCGCTCTCGTCCATATCGCCGGTGAGCGGGGCATGGCGCCTGCCGAGTGCCTGGCCGGTACGGCGCTGGGGCCCGCCGAGCTGGACGATCCGGCCGCCGAGATCACCGCGCACGACGAACTGCGGGTAGTGCACGCGGTGCTCGGTCGCTTCGGTGACGAGCCCGGGCTCGGCCTCGCGGCGGCGGTCCGGCGCCGGCTGCGCTCGCGCGGGCCGTGGGGGCTCGCGCTGCTGGGCAGCCGGACACTGCGCGAGCTGATCGAAGTCGGGTTGTGCTGCGTCGGTCGTACGGTGCCGTTCGGGCGATTGACCGTCGAGGAAGCCGGCGGCGAAGCGCGGCTGGTATTCGAGGATTCGAACATTCCGCCCGGGACGCGGGCATTCTTCGCCGAAGCGAGCCTGGCCGGGTTGCCCGCCTTCGATCGTGAGCTGTTCTCCGCGGGTGTGCCGGTACGGCAGGTCAGTTTCCGGCATGCTGTTCCGCGCGACATCAGGCGTTATCGCGACATCTTCGGGGTCGCGCCGATATTCGGTGCGCCGGTGAGCGCGGTGGTCTTCGACCGCGGTGTGCTGGACCGGCCGTTGCCTCCGGCGAACGACGCCGCGCGGGACAACTGCGGGCAACTGTGCCGTGATCTGCTCGACCGGCACCGGACGCGCACCGGCGTCGCGGCTTCGGTGCGCGACCGCCTGGTCCGCACTCCGGGTGAGATCCCCGATCAGTCGACGGTCGCCCTCGGGCTGTATATGAGCTCGCGCACGCTGTCTCGGCGGCTGCACGAGGAAGGCACGTCGTTCCGGGCACTGCTGGACGAGGTGCGCCGAACCATGTCGGAGGTGTTGCTCGCACACACCGATATGACCACCGAACAGGTCGCCGCACGGCTCGGCTACGCGGAGGCGGCCTCCTTCATCCGTGCCTTCCGCCGCTGGCAGGGCTGTCCTCCGCAGACGTTTCGCTCGCGGGGCCGCCCGCATCGCGCGCTCGAGTTGGTCTGAGCGTCAGCGGCTCCCCGCCGAGCCGGCCATCCGGTGGAGCATGCCTCAGCGCGCGGCCGCGGGCAGACCGTCGGCTATCGTGCCGCCCGGCAGCGGCCGGTCGCTCCAGCACTGGGACGGAAGCCCGCGACGCTCCCGTACTATCGCGATCGGAGTCGGCCTGCCGGGGAGATGAAGGAGGACGGTGTGGAAGTTCGCACCAGCAACGAGCCACTGTGGTTACGGTTGGGCCAACGACTTCCGGAGCATGCCGGATCCGCGGCATCGTCGGCCGGGGGAGCGAACCGATGAGCGATGACGGTGCCGACCTACGCTGCGCGGGATGCTCGGCTGTCGGATTGGACAGCAAGCGGTGCCCGTCATGCGGTCTGGAACTCGGTTACCGGTACGTCGCGCTGCCCGGTGAGGATCCGACGCCGTGCGTCGAGTGCGGGGGAGACCGCTTCGACGCGGAGGGGCGCTGCGCGCAATGCGGCCGGGCACGGTCGGCGCCGGATCGCTTCGACGCCGACCTCGGCGCGGTCGCGGTGCTCACCGATCGGGGCATCGTCCATGCGCGCAACGAGGACGCCGTCGCTGCCGGGGTGCTCGAAGGTGCCGAGCCCGGAGCGGCCGCATCCGTCGTGATCGTGGTCAGCGATGGGGTGTCGACCTCGTCGCGCCCGCAGGTGGCTTCGGGTGCGGCGGTCCGCGCCGGCGTCGGCGCCACCGCCGCCGCGCTCGCCACCGGAGCGCCCGCGGCAGAGGCGATCATGGCCGGACTGACGGCCGCGGTGCAGGCGGTCCGCGACGTCGACGTTCCCGACGGCCCCGCGCCCTCGTGCACCTACGTGTCCGCCGTCGTCGCCCACCGCGGCGAGGAAACCGAGATCACCGTGGCCAACGTCGGTGACAGTCGCGCTTATTGGTTGCCGACCGGCCGAGACGGCCGACCGGCCGACGAGCAGGCCCGACGGTTGACCGTCGACGACTCGTGGGCCCAGGCGCTGGTCGACGCGGGTGCGATGGACGAGCGTGCGGCGATGGCCGACCCCCGGGCGCACACGTTGATCCGCTGGCTGGGCGCGGACAGCCCGCCGGAACCGTGGGCGGACAACTGCGTACGGACGGTCCGTGTCTCGGGGCCCGGCCTGCTGCTGCTGTGCTCCGACGGACTGTGGAACTACGCTCCCTCCCCGTCCGCGCTGGCCGAGCAGATGGCGGGCGCGTCGCCCGCGGCGGCGGCCCGCGCGCTCGCGGAGTTCGCGTTGCGCTGCGGCGGCGGGGACAACATCACGGTCGCGCTGGCGCCTGTTCCGTGGGGAAGCCGTCCGTCCGTTCCATAGACAGCGATGTTCATGGTTGCGTATGGTCGTCCACTATGACGAAGTTCGCCGGCAAAATCTGCCTGATCACCGGGGCGGCCAGCGGTCTCGGTCGCAGCACGGCGCTGGCGGCGGCGGCCAAGGGCGCCGCGCTCGTGCTGACCGATATCGCCGCGGAGGGTCTGGCGCGGACCGCCGCGGACGCACGTGCCGCAGGCGCGACCGTGCACCTGGCCGAGGCGGCCGATGTCAGTGACTACGACCAGGTCGTCGCACTGGCGGCGCGGGTGCACGACGCGGTGGGCAGCGTCGACATCGTCATGAACGTGGCGGGCATCGCCACCTGGGGCACTGTCGACCGGCTGACGCACAGCCAATGGCGGCGCACCATCGACATCGACCTGATGGGCCCGATCCACGTGATCGAAGCGTTCGTCCCACCGATGATCGCGACCAGGCGCGGCGGCCACCTGGTGAACGTGTCGTCGGCGGCGGGGCTGTTCGGCCTGCCCTGGCATGCGCCGTACAGCGCGAGCAAGTTCGGCCTGCGCGGGGTGTCGGAGGTGCTGCGCTTCGACTTGGCGCGCCACCGCATCGGCGTGAGCCTGGTGTGTCCGGGTGCGATGGCGACACCCATGGTGGACAACGTCGATATCGCGGGCGTCGATCGCACGGCCGAAGCGGTGCAGCGAGGAATGGCGCTGTTCATGCGGCACGCGGTGACGCCGGAAGCGGCGGCGCGGTCGATCGTGCGCGGCGTCGAGCGCAACCGCTACCTGGTCTTCACCTCACCCGACATCCGGGTGGGCTTCTGGGCGCAGCGCTATTTCCCGCCCGGATACAACGTCGCGATGCGCGGGTTGAACTGGGCGATGAACCGCTATGTCGCACAGAAGGCAGGCGCAGCCGCCAACTGAACACGGCAGGGCGCCCGCCGACGGTCGAGCCGGGATTCGCCATGATCGTCGTCATGACATCGGCTGTCTATCTGATCACCGGGATCCAGGCGTCGGGCAAATCCACCGTGGCCCAGGCATTGGCCGAACGGCTGCCGCGCTCGGCGCACGTGCGAGGGGACGTGTTCCGCCGTTTCGTCGTGCGCGGGCGGGTGGAGATGAGCGCCGATCCATCGCCCGAGGCGCTGGCCCAGCTGCGGTTGCGCTACCGCCTCGCCGCCGCGACCGCCGACGCCTATGCCGAATCCGGGTTCACGACCGTGCTGCAAGACGTCGTGCTCGGCGACTTCCTGCCCTGGCTGGCGGATCTCATCGTCACGCGCCCGCTCTATGTCGTGGTGCTCGCGCCGCGCCGGGAGGTGGTCGCCGCGCGGGAGGCCGGGCGGGGCAAGGTCGCCTACGACGAATTCACCGTGGCGGAGCTGGACACGCTGCTGCGCGAGAGCACGCCCCGGATCGGACTCTGGCTGGACACCTCGGAGTCGACGGTCGAGCAGACGGTCGGCCGAATCCTGACCGAGGCCAGGCCGCTGACGGACTGACGCGGGGCGTTCGATCCGGATCCGGCGGACCGTCCGCTCAGGGGGTGTCCCGCGGCACGTGCAGGGGAGTGAGCGAACTGGTGGCCGGTCCTTCGATCAGCGTGCCGTCCGCGGCGAAACGCGACCCGTGCAGCGGGCAGTCCCAGGTGCGTTCGGCGTCGTTCCAGTTGACGATGCCGTACAGGTGCGGGCACACCGCCGAGACCCGGTTGGTGACGCCGTCCACCGTGCACACGGCGGTCGGGTGCAGGCCCTCGCGCAGTACCGTGCCGCAGCCTTCGTCCGGAGCGGCACCGTCGTGGTGGGTCGCGACCCGCAGCCAGCCCGCGGAGAGTTTCTGCGCCACAGCACTGTTGATCTTCGTGGCCGCCGGTAGCGCCTTGAGTTCGTCCGGGCGCCAGCTCGCCAGGGCGCCCGCCCACCGGGGCGGCGTGCCGGTGAGCCGTCCGGCCAGCGCGATGGCCGCGGCCACACCATTGGTCAGACCCCATTTGGCGTAGCCGGTGGCCAGCTGTATGTCGTTCTGGCCGGGCAGCACCGGACCCACGTAGGGAAGTTCACCGATGGGGGAGTAGTCCTGAGCGGACCATCGGTGCGTCGGTTCGGCGCCGGGGAACCAGGTTCGCGCCCAGCTCACCAGATCCTCCACTTTCTCGCGGGTCGATCCGCCGCGGCCGACGACATGGCCGTTGCCGCCGACCAGCAGGAGCTCACCGTCCGGTCCCTGCGCGCGACGCAGGGACCTGGTCGGGCTGCCCGCGCTGATGTACATGTCGCGCGGAGCGGGCCGGTCCAGGCGGAGGGCCGTCAGGTAGGAGCGCTGCGGAGTCAGACGGGCGAAGAACCCGCCGCGATCGAGGATCGGCGTCCCCGTGGCCAGCACCACCCGGCGTGCGCCGAGGTCACCGTGCTCGGTCGAGACGACGAGGTCGCCGCGGCCGCCGTGGTGCACGCCGCGAACCGAGGTGGATTCGTAGATCGGCGCGCCGTGTGATTCCACGTCGGCCGCGAGGGCCGCCAGCAGCGCCATCGGGTCGAGTTGTGCCTGATCGGCGAGGCGGACCGCGCCGTGCGCCGGGAAGGGGGCATCCAGCTCGAAGAGTAGTTCGGTGGGCAGGCCGGCCTTCTGCGTCGCGGCGTATTCCGTTCGCACGGCGGACATCTCGTCGTCGGTCTGCGCGTAGGTCAACGCCGCGGCCCGCTCGACGGTGACGTCATGGGCGGCGCAGAAACGCAGCAGCCATTCCTGGCCTTCGCGATTGGCCGCCACGTAGTCGCGCAGGACGTCATCGGAGTGGTGCTTGGCGATCTGCTGGGCACGGGTCCCCTGGAGCAGGCTGACCTTCCCGGTGGTCGCGCCGGTCGTTCCCGCACCGACGCGCTTGCCTTCGACCACGGCCACCTCGACGCCGTTCTCGACCAGCAGCAGTGCTGTCACCAGTCCGGTGAGCCCGCCGCCGATCA
This sequence comes from Nocardia sp. NPDC041819, assembly GCF_055590505.1. Lineage (NCBI taxonomy): Bacteria > Bacillati > Actinomycetota > Actinomycetes > Mycobacteriales > Nocardiaceae > Nocardia > Nocardia sp. NPDC041819. Next base: position 132,773 of record NZ_JBVJAP010000011.1, read on the forward strand.
CCACCGTGTCGAAGTGCGATCCCGGCGTCAACCGCAACCGCGCCGGAACCTGCGCGCCGTGCAACCATAGGGACGTCATAAGCCCGAGATAGCCGGTCTCGGCGGCCTGAAACGCCCGCGTCGCTTCCTCGTCACACCCGGACCTGACCGCTGAGCTGCCGATCCGCCGCGGCGAGCACCTCGGCGGCGCTGATCATCGCCAACCCGGGCGCAGGCGCGTCCGACCGGGGATCGCCGACGTGTCCGGCCCACAAGGCGACATGGGCCATCCGTTCCGGGGGCGGTCCCCACACCGCGGGCGAATCGGGGCCGAAGACGAGCACCGACGGGGTGCCGAACGCCGTGGCCAGATGCCCCACACCGGTGTCGCCGCTGAGCACGAGGGCGGCGTCGGCCACCGTGACGGCCAGTTGCCGCAGCGTGAGTTCGCCTGCCAGCACGCTGTCTTCGGGCAATCCGGCCGCTTCGGCCACGCCGCGCGCGAGCGGACGGTCGGCCGCGCTGCCGACGATCCGCACCGGATACCCCCATTCACGCAGGCCGGCCGCCACCGTCGCGAACCGCTCGGCGGGCCAGCGCCGAGCAGGCGCCCCGCCCGGATAGACGACGATCCAGCGGCGCTCACCCGTGCTCTCCGGCGGCGGTGTGAGGTCCAGCCGCGCCGGATCGGCCGCGATACCCGCCCATTCCAGCAGACGGCACCACCGCACGGTCTCGTGCAGGCCCGGCTCGCACAGCGCACCTGGCAACTGCGGAAAGTCTTTGTGGCGGAAGGTGATCGTCTGTTCGGGATCGGTCGCCAGCAGCGCGCGTATGCTGTCGGCCCCGGCGTCGTGCAGATTGACCGCGAAGGCCGGCGGCGGAGCGTTCCAGCGCAGTCCACCCGCCATCGGAGTCGCATGGAGTTCGTCGACGCAATCGGCCAGTTCTACGACGGGACGCAGCCATCCCGGCGCGGCGAGTACGAGCCGGTGGCGCGGACGGACGTCGTGCAAGGCGCGCAGCGCGGGAACCGCGGTCAGCAGCTCCCGCAGCCCGTGCGCGCGCAGCGCGAGCAATACAGTCACGGAAAAAGCCTCCACTTCGGCGCCGAGGGCACGGCCCCGCCGCCCGGGCCGACATCGTCGGCGGCCCGGGGCGGGTGTGCCACATAGCTTCGAGTCGTTCGCGAGAATGCCGCGAAACGGGGCTCGAAGCCCGCCGCCGTGGTGCGGTCCTCGACGCCGTTGTCGAGGGAAACGCACGGATGACGGCGGTGCTCCCGAGGGGGTTCGGCGCCTGGACACCCACGGCGGGAGCGGCATTCGTAAATCGGACGAGCAGTCCTTGCTACATCCGAAGATGCCCGTTCCGCCTGATTCGAAACCCTCGCTATTTCGGCACGAAGATGCCGGTGAGATCGGCCTTGCGGATCGGAGTATCCGGATTGGCCTGTGCCGCGCACATCAGCTTGATCGCCGCGATCGAGGCATCGACGGTCCTGGCGTCGGGCGTGCCATCGCCCTCGCGTTCCTGCTCGAGGAACTTCTCGGTGGTGATGCGCTGCTTGTCGTCATCCTGGGCGACGAATTCGTTGCACGGCGTGTCACCGCCCTTGTTCACGATCTTCTTCGGCTCGTCGCCGCATCCGCCCGCGCAGAGTGCCAGCGCGGCGAGCGCGGCGATTCCCATGCGGCCCGCGGCGCTCATCGGCCGAATCCTGCCAGAGCCGAGGCCAGGTCCGGCACGTTCAGCGCCTGCACCGCCTGCTCGCGGACATCGGGGCAATTCTGCGTGGTGATGGTGTCGATCGTGCCCCGGTCGGTGACGACCACGTCGTTGAGACCGCCGTTGCGGGCGGCCCAGTTGTGCACGGTGCCGTTGAACGTCACTTTGGCGACCGTCGCGCCCTGGCCACGCCAGGTGTCGATGTCGGCGCGCATCATGTCGCACAGCTGCTCGGCCGCCGCGGGAGTGATCTCGTCGGTATTCGGTACCTGCGAGCTGGACGGCCCCGGCATGGTGATCGAGACGGTCGCGGGTGCGGGCGTGTCCGCGGCCGGATCGCCGTCGTCGGCCGAACACGCCGTGAGCACCGAGCCCGCCGCCAGCGCGCCCATGAGCAGCGCGAAGCGGCCCAAGGGCCGGTTGGGCTGGTTTGTCATTCTTTCTCCTGGTTGTCGAAGCCGCGTTTCTCCGGGCGGCGTCACGGGGCGGCCGCACGGCCTCAGCCGAGCGGGCGGACTCGCGATCAGTGCCCGGCGGCGTCCCGCAGCCGCTTGCCTTCTCCCGCCTTGATCCGGCGATGCTCGGCGATGATCACGAGGACGCCCGCGATGATGCAGACGCCGCAGACGACACCCGCGATCACCGCCCACCCCGCGAACCCGTACCCGGCGGCGGTGAGCGTGAGCGCCATGGCCACGATGCCTACCGCGACCAGGATGATGCCGGGCCAGTTACGGGCGTCCTCGATGGATTCTCCGGCGTGTGTGCGGTTGGTGCGGGTGTCGTCCGGGAACGTGTGGGTCCGGGGTGCGTGCTGCTCTCCGGCGCCGGATCCCGCGTTCGGCTCGTTCGGTGCTGGCAGCATCGGATGTCCTTTCTGCTGAGCGGCAACGTCTTCGGTGCAGGGGCGGCCCGCGGCTCGAGCGTTCGAGCCGGGCCCGTCCGGAGCGGCCGTACCGGTCGGATGCCCGCGTTAGCGGATCCGAAACGGGGGTACGACCTCAGCGAGCCGCCCGGTTCGGGCCGCTCTTACCGGTAAGAAAGTCCCAGGAGGGATACCGATGACAACAGCACGGGACATCATGACCGCGAATGTGGAATGCGTCCGGTCCAGCGACACCGTGGTCGCCGCCGCGCAGCGCATGGCGGAGTTGAATGTCGGCGCCTTGCCGATCTGCGGCGAGGACGACAAGCTGAAGGGAATGCTCACCGACCGCGACATCGTCGTCAAAGTGATCGCTCAGCGCAAGGACCCGCTCGGCGTCGACGCGGGCGAGCTCGCAGGCGGGGAGTTGATCACCGTCGAAGCCGACGACGACGTGCGCAAGGTCATGTCGGTCATGTCGCAGCATCAGGTACGCCGCGTACCGGTGCTGGAGCAGGGCCGGCTGGTCGGCATCATCGCGCAGGCCGACGTCGCCACCGCCGTCGACAACACCCAATCGGGCAGCACGGTGGAGGCGATCTCGACCGACTTCTGAATTCGGCGTTTCCTCAGACCGTGGCCGGGTGCATGTCGTAGATCGCGTACGCCGCTCGGATCACCGGCTGGGCGACATTGCGCACCCGGATGCCGCCCGGAGTGGTGCCGCGCTCGGTCCCGGCGTGCGCGTGACCGTGCAATGCCAGGTCGGCGCCGTGTTCGTCGATCGCCTCACCGAGCAGGTAGGAACCGAGGAACGGATAGATCTCCCTCGGTTCGCCGTGCAGCGTGTCGCTGATCGGGGAGTAGTGCGTGAGCGCGACGGTGATATCGGTGCGCAGCGCGGCGAGTGCTTCGCCGAGCGCGGCGGCCACGTCCACGGTGTGCGCGGCGAATTCGCGCATCAAAGGTTCGCCGAAGACGCTCGCGCACTTGCCCGCGAACCCGCCGCCGAAACCTTTCGTGCCCGCGACTCCCAGCGTGCGCCCGTCCACGTCCAACGTCACCGAGGTTCCTTCCAGAACGGTGATGCCGTGGTCGGTCAGCACGGACGCGATCTCGCCTTCGGCGTCGCCGTGATAGTCGTGATTGCCCAGGACGGCCACGACCGGCAGGCCCAGGTCGGCGAACTCCGCCGCGACGACCCGGCCTTCGTCGGCGGTGCCGTGGCGGGTCAGGTCGCCCGCCAGCAGGAGCACATCGGCTCGCTCGGAGAGGCCGTCCAGGGCGGGCCGCCATTGCCCGCGCGAATCCACGCCGAGATGTACATCACCGACGGCGGCTATCCGCATGCGGCTCAACTCCTTTCGGGTCCGTCCGGCTCCAGCGTCTCGGTCTCGACGGGTGCCGTGGGACGGTTGACATGGACGTCGTTGTGGATCCGCGCGTGCGGAAGCTGCTCGTGCACGACGGTTTCCATCTGTTGTTTGCAGTTCTCGCTGCTCACCTCGCCGCACAGCACCACGACGTCGCCACGGATGGTCACCTGCACGCCGAGCTCGGCGGTGCGGGGATCCTCGGCCAGCGCCCGGCGCAACCGTGCGACCAGGTATTGCGGCTGCTCCATCTATTCCACCTTTCCGGTGCGAGTGATGCCGAGATCGTCGAGCAGGCCCATGAAGGCCCGCGCGTAGGGCGAGGCCTTGGTCTGTTCGCGCACCGCCTCCCAGTCCACCTGTTCCCGCAGGTCCCGCGCGATGTGCAGAATCGGGCTGAGATCCAGGCGGTGTGCGTCGAAGACGAGCATCTTGTCCACCATCAGGTCGGTGCCGCTGATCACCGGGGCCTTCGCGGGCCCGATCCGCATCTCGGTGGCCCGGTCGAGCAGCTCGTCGGTCACGTCACGATCGTTCGGACGGTGGATCACATCGACGAGGATGTCGTCGGCGTAGACCTTGCGCAGCCAGTTCTCCGGCGGGTCGCACACCCGCAGGCCCGCGCGGGCCAGCGTGTGGATCGCTCGCCCACTGTCCTCCGGTTTGACGAAGATGTCGACGTCGTGCTGGGAGGTGGGGCCGCCACGGGCATAGACCGCGCAGCCGCCCGCCACCGCGAATCGGATATCTGTCGCCGCCAACGCGTTCACCGTGCGGGTGAGCGCATGCAGCAGCTGATCGGTGGTAACGGCCATGCAGCGGTGGTACCCGGCAGACCCCGGGTTAATCGGCGTTTCACCGGGTATGCGTCCGGATATCCGGAGGGTCCGCGCGGCGGCGCACCGGGCTTTCGCACTACTCCGGACCACGGCCTCGGGACGGGAGAGGAGCGATATATGCCCAAGACGACAGCACGCGGCGACGTCGAGCAGTCGGAGTTGCCGAGCACGCTGCAGCGCTCGGAGGAGAAGGCGCAGCGCACCTTCGCCGAGGCGCACGACGCCGCGCTGGAACAGTACGACGGCGACGAGCAGCGCGCCTACCGCGTCGGCTACGCCGCGTTGAAGCACAGCTACGAGAAAGTCGGCGATCACTGGGAGCCCAAGGCTCGCCGCGGTCCCTCCGACGAGCGCGCCGAACAGGGCGGCCCGGACGCGCGGGGCGAGACCGCCGAAGGCGTCGATGCCAACGCGTCCAAGGAGCACCTGCTCGGCATCGCCCGGCGACTGGACATCTCCGGTCGCTCGCGGATGACCAAGGACGAACTCGTCGAGGCGATCAAGAAGCGCAATCGCCGGGAGTCCGCGCGTGCCCGAGGATGAGGACGACGCCTGGGCGCGCCGCGCCCGTGGCGAGACCGAACTCGAACGACTGGACCGGAACTGGGGCAGCCTGATCCAGGAGTTGCGTGTCGTGCAGACCGGTGTGCAGTTCCTCTTCGGGGCGTTGCTGGTCCTGCCGTTCCAGGCGTCGTTCGGCACGCTGTCACCGGGTATGCGAGCGCTCTATATGGCCACCTTGGCCGCCGTTCTGGGGGCCACGGTGTTCTTGATCGCCCCGGTGTCCTGGCACCGCATCCTGTTCCGCCGCCACCGCCTGGGCAATGTCGTCGCGGCGGCGCACCGCTGCGCGATGGCGGGCGTCGCACTGCTGGGTCTCGCGTTGATCGGCGCGGTGATCCTCGTCGTCGACTACGTGACGGGGACGGCAGCGGCAGTGGCGACCGGCGTCGTCTCCGTCGCGTTGTTCGTGATGACATGGCTCGTCGCGCCATGGCGCTGGCGCAGCGGCTCCGAGGATGTCCGCGCCGACCACTCCTGACACGAATACTCGCGAGTCAGCGGGCCCACGAGACGACTTCTCCCGCGTGGGCGGGGGCACCTCGGTGATAGGCGCTGAGCGTCTCGGTCGCGACCCGATCCCAGGAATTCCGGCTCGCGGCCCGCTGATACCCTGCGGCGCCCCAGGTTTCGCGGAGTGTCGCGTCCTCGAGCAGGGGGCGCACGGCCCGGACGATCGCGTCGGGTTCGGGCGGAGCGACGAAGCGTCCGGTGACGCCGTCGACCACCGTGTCGAGCAGACCGCCGACGGGCGTGGCGATCACCGGCTTGCCGCAGGCCATCGCTTCCAGGGCCACCCGGCCGAACGGCTCGTACCAGGGCGTGCAGAGCACCACGTCCGCGGAGCGGTACAGCCGCGGCAACGTCGGCCGCGTCACCGCTCCGGCCAACCGGAGACGCTCGCGCACACCGTGATCCGAGGCGAGGCGGCGCAGCCGGCGACCTTCGGCGTCGTCTTCGTCGTCGGCGTCCGGGGCTCCCACGATCACCAGTTCGGTATCCGGGAGGTCCGCCAGCGCTCGGATGACCGGGTCGAATCCGCTGCGCCGCACCAACTCTCCGGACGCGAGCAATCGGTGGGTGGCGTGCCGATCTGCGGCCGCGCCCTCCGGGGTGAACGCGGTGAGGTCGACGCCGTGCGGCACGATCGTGGTCCGGAACCGCGGCACGCCCATCCGGGCCAGCTCCGCGACCTCGTCGGAGCAGGTGGCCACCACGTGCGCGGCCCGCGTCGCGATGAGCCGCTCGAACCGGATGCGCGAGCGCGGGCTCGGGTCGGCGAGCCCTTCGCAGCGCCGCTGCACGGTGCCCAGGCCGTGGAAGGTCAGCACCACCGGGATGCCGTGGGCGCGCGAGGCCAGCTCGGCGGCGAGTCCCGATTTCCAGTAGTGCGCGTGCACGATATCCGGTCGTTCGGCGGCCCAGTGCCGCCGCAGGACCGTGCCGAAATCCCCGAGGTACGGCAAGGTCCGATCGCTCGGCAGCGGGGTGGGCGGTCCGGCCGCGACGTGCACCACGCGATAGCCGCCCTCGGTGAGCAGCTCGGCGGGGGCGCGCGGACCGATGCGCCGGGTATAGACCGTCACCTCATGCCCGCGGCGCGCGTAGGCCGCCGACAATTCGGCGACGTACGCACCGCGGCCGCCCCCATCGGCAGGGCTCCCTTCGGCGAGGGGGCTGGCGTCTTCGGAAACCATGGCAATCTTCACCGGGTTGCTCCGTTCTCGTCGCGGGGCGCCGTGCGGACGCGCTCATCCGCGCGCTTGCCCTACGACCGGCATCGCGTGACGTTCGGGAATATGTCGGGGATATGCCCGGACGCGGGCCGATGAAACCCCACGTCAACGGGTAGATCGCGAGCCGAACGGTCGGTTTTCCGTGATCCCGGGCCCGCCGCCGACGGGTCACGTTCTCCTACCGAACGCTGTCGGGAACGTGTCGACCGTGCCACACTGTAGAAAGGTTGAGATCACAGCCGACCCCGGTTCGACGCATTCGGCGCAGCCGGTCGATGGGACGGCACGGCAACCGATTCGCGCTCGCGCCGCCCTCGTCCCGGCCGCTGCGAAGGACTGGAAACCCCCTACACGGGAGGTTCGACTTGTCTGCCATTTCTCTGCTACGAGAGCATGCCGAGGGCGTGCATCTCAATGGTTCGGGACCGGGACGTCGTCGGGACAACCGGATGTGGGCACAGCGGGTGGATCGCCGCCGCGAATGCGTGGTGGTCCGAGTCGAAGGCGAGTTGGACGCCGCCGTGTCGGCCGAGTTCTTCGAGACGGTCGACCGGGCCTTGCAGTCACCGTGCGATGCGGTGGTGATCGACCTGCGCGCGGCGAGGTTTTTGAGCCTGCGTGCGGCCGTGCGGCTCGGCGCGCTGCGCGGGGACGCGGTGGGTGGTCGTCCGGATCTGCGGATCGTCGCGGGCGGACCGGGGGTGGAGCGGGCACTCGAGGTGACCGGCGTGCGATCGCTGTTCCCCCGCTACTCGTCCATGCGGACCGCATTGGACGCCTGAGCCGAAGGCCGTCTCGAAGCCAGCGCTCGCGGTGTGACCCCCCGATCCGGTCACACCGGGCGCACCGGCATCGGATACTTCTGCGGTGAGTGAAAGCAGGTCGGTCCAGCCCGAGGAAGCACTCGCGCTGGATCGGGTGATCGGTACGGGAACGCCGCAGAGCGTCGGCGGTTTTCGTTTCTGGTTCGCCGACCAGCGATGGGAATGGTCGGACGAGGTCGCGTCGATGCACGGCTACCGACCGGGGTCGGTGACGCCGACGACGGAGTTGTTGCTGACGCACAAACACCCCGACGACCGCGAGGCGGTGGCCAGCGCCTTGGCGCGATCGATCGCCGACGCGGAACCGTTCTCCAGCAGGCATCGCATCATCGATACCGCGGGCGCCGTGCATCACGTGATCCTGGTCGCCGATCGGATGATCGACGAGGGTAGCCGCGTGGTCGGCACTTCGGGGTATTACATCGACGTCACCGACACCCTCGCCGAACACCGGCAGGAGACGCTGGACGACACCCTGCCCGAGCTGTACGCCGCGCGATCGGTGATCGAACAGGCGAAGGGCGCCCTCATGCTGATCTACGGCATCGGTCCCGAGCAGGCGTTCCGGGTGCTGAGCTGGCGATCGCAGGAAACCAACGTCAAGCTGCGGACACTGGCCGCGCGGCTGGTCGCCGATCTGCCCGGTCTGACCGGTGTCCCGCCCGGGCTGCGCACCCGATTCGACCATCTGCTGCTGACCGCCCACGAGCGCATCGACGCCGACTGACCCGCGTTTCGATCCGGTCGCGGCGGGTACGTCCTCGACGAGGAACGCGGCGGTATTTCTGCTCCACAGTCCGCGGCGCCTGCGGTGTTCCGGTGGTCGAGGAGAACCCGCAGCGGTATGCAGGCCACGGTGGAGTGGCTGTGAGGACAAGGTGGTGATGGGCAAATGGGGGAGTGGACTTCCCGATCCTTTACCGACACAACGACTATCGGTGTACGGGTGCCCGCCCGGCTGGAGCAGCTGACCATGCTGCGCGCGCTCGCCGAGACCGTTGCCCTCATCGCCGACTTCGCCCTGGACGAGGTGACCGACATCCGCCTCGCGCTCGATGAGGTGGCGACTTCCCTCATTCTCGACGCCGCGGCGGGCTCGACGATCGACTGCGAATTCACCTACGACACCGACAAGATGTTCGTGCACGTCTCGTCGGTCGCGGTGACCGAGTCGGTGATGGGCCATGCCGGGCTGGGCTGGCACATCGTGCGCACGCTGACCGACTCGATCGCCGCCGCGCAGGGGTCCCACGACAACGTGCTCGGGGGATATCCGACAGTGATCGATTTCAGCTGGGTGCGGGGTGCCCGCAATGGCGGGTGAATCGAGGTCGCGTGGGGACACCTACGACAACATCGAGCCGCTGTTCGAGAAGATCGCCGCATTGGATCCCGGCGACGCGCGGCGCGAGGCCCTGCGCTTGGAGCTGATCGAACGATGCCTGCCCCTGGCCGAGCACATCGCACGGAAGTTCTCCGGGCGCGGCGAGAACTTCGATGATCTGCTGCAAGTGGCGCGCCTGGGCTTGGTGCAGGCAGCCGACCGTTTCGACGTGTCGCGCGGTTCCTCGTTCCTGTCCTTCGCGGTCCCCACCATCATGGGCGAGGTCCGCCGGCATTTCCGGGACAACACCTGGGCCGTCCGGGTGCCGCGCCGGACCAAGGAGATCCAGCTGAGCATCGGGCCCACGGTCGAGTCGCTGTCGCAGCGCCTGGGCCGGATGCCGCGGGCCAGGGAGATCGCGGCGGAGCTGGAGGTCGATCTGGTCGAGGTGACCCAGGCGCTGATCGCGGGCAACGCCTACCAGTCGGCGTCCATCGACGCGGTCGCCGGTGAGGACGCCGAGAGCGCCCCGCAGCCGCTGCTGGACAGCCTGGGCATCGAAGAGCCCTCCTATCACCTCGTCGAGGACGTCATGGCCGTCCAGCCGCTGCTCGGCGAACTCCCCGAACGCGAGCGTCAGGTGCTGATCATGCGATTCTTCGAATCGTTGACGCAGAATCAGATCGCCGAGCGGCTCGGGGTCTCCCAGATGCATGTCTCGCGCATTCTGTCCAGGACCTTGAATTCGCTGCGCGAACAGGCGATGCGGGACTGAGCACAGGCCGGCTACACCGGATTCGGCGGAGCCGGGTCCGGCGACGGCCCGGGCAGGCCGGGGTCCGGCGCGGGGCGCCCGGGGTCCGGTATCGGAGGCGTCGGCGCGGGGCCGGGTGCGGGTGGCCGTGGCGCGGGACCGGGCACCGGCGGCAGCGGATCCGGATCGGGTTGAGGCGGAACGGGATTCGGATCAGGAATGGGGTCCGGCTCGGGAATGGGCGGTACCGGGTCCGGCTCCGGGATGGGCGGCACCGGGTCCGGCTCGGGTGTGGGCGGGACCGGCTGTGTCGCGCTGTGACTGGACATGCCAACTCCTTCTCGTACGGGCGAACACCGGCCGGTTACCCATCGCCCGCCGGACGAACCGGTCCGTGCTCGCGCCGCCCGCGGTTCGGCCGACCAGTTTGCGGAAGATCGCGGACGGGTACCAAGACAGGAACCGGACAACAGATGCCGATGGCTCGAGGAGCTCGTCATGACCGACCAGCGCCGCCCAGGCACCCGGAATCCGCGGTTCGGACCGGGTGGGCCAGGGCCGTCGCCCCATGCTCGCGGCATTTCCGTCACGAGGAACCACGACGTCATCCGCCGCTGGGCCGAGCAGCGCGGCGCACGGCCCGCGACTGTGCCGGGCAGCGAGTACGACGGACGGCTCGGGGTGCTGCGTTTCGACTTCCCCGGGTACGGCGGAGCGGTGCTGCGCCGGGTGGACTGGGACGAGTGGTTCGCCACCTTCGATGCCCGCAAATTGCGCTTCTGGTATCAAGAGCCGGGCGTCGACCGTCCGCCGAGCAACTTCAACCGGTTGGAGCCGCCGCGATAGCCGGTGGGCCGCTGGCACTGCCGTGAGACCGATCACCGACGAGCCTCAGCGATAGATGGATCCGGAGTATGTGACACACGGCATGCTGTCTCGGTAAGCTTCTCGCTCGGTCCTGCGCGCCGCGTGGGTTGCGGCTCGTTCGATCATTCGATCGAAATCACCTGTAAACAAGAGCTTTTGGCGAACCGATTGGTCCTGTGCGCAATGTGCGCGGCGCGCGGGAGCCGCGCTGCGCGACCGCCCCGCTGCCCGGCGAACCGGGCGGGCGTATAGCGTCGACGGAAGGACGAGGAGGCCCCGCGTCGGTCTGCCGGAGGTTTACCGGCTGGGCACCGGGGTACTCGAAGCCGAGCAAAGGTTGCTCGAAAAGCGGAAGGTCGCGTCGGTATGGGGATGCGGTTGTCCGCATCGTGACGCGCTTCCGCATGTCTGCAAGGGATAGGGTCTTGAGCGCAAACCTGATGATCGTGGAAGACGACGACCGGGTCCGTGGTGCGTTGCGGCTCGCTATGGAAGATGAAGGGTACGACGTCGACGAGGCGGAGGAAGCCGAGGACGCGCTCACTCATCTGCGCAGCAATGGGGTTCCCGATGTGATGATCGTCGATCTGATGCTCGGCGGCATGGACGGCTTCGAATGTATCCGCGAGATCCGCCGCGACCATGACGTCCCGATCATCGTGGTCAGCGCTCGCGACGACACCCACGACGTGGTGGCCGCGCTGGAGGCGGGCGCCGACGATTTCGTCACCAAGCCGTTCGAGATCAAGGAGATCACCGCCCGCATGCGCGCGGTGCGCCGCCGGTCCCGGCTTTCCGCCGAACGGGAGACCCCCCAGGAGATGGTGCTCGAGGCCGACGACACGGCTCCGCTCGTCCTCGCTCAGGACAGCGGTGTGGTGCGCCGCGGCGACGAGGAGATCCGGCTCACGCTCACCGAGTTCCGCCTGCTGTGTGAGCTGGCCGAATCACCGGGCCGGGTGCTCAGCCGCACGGTGCTGCTCGAGCGCGTGTGGGACCGCGGATTCTTCGGTGACGAGCGCATCGTCGACGTGCACATGCGCCGGTTGCGCACGAAGATCGAACGGGATCCGTCCGATCCACGCATCGTGGTGACGGTGCGCGGGCTCGGCTACCGCCTCGATGTGCGGCGCTGAGCGCTGTCTCGACGCCGAACGCTGGAATCCGAACGCTTGGAGCCTGCGCGCCCGGGTGACCGCCGTCTTCGCGACGATCGCCGCGCTGATGTCGCTGGTACTGGTCGTCTCGGTGTTCGTGATCAGCCGCGGCTATCTGGAAGCGCAGCGACCGCACGCGGGCAGCGAATCGCCGGGAGACCTCAACGCCGATCTCGATCTGCTGCGCAACGTGCTGATCGGCTGCGCCGTGGTGGTGACTCTGATCGGCGCGGCAGTCGGCTGGTGGGCGAGCAGGCGAGTGCTGACCCCGCTGCACCAGCTCGCGGGCACCGCCGCGCGAATCGCCTCCGGCGACCTCGACCAGCGGTTGCCCGCCACCGATGACCAGGACCTGGCGATCACCGTCGAGGCGTTCAACACCATGGTGGACTCGCTGCAACGGCGCATCGAACGGGAGCACCGGCTCTTCGGTGATGTCAGCCACGAGCTGCGTACGCCGCTGACCACCTTGATGGCCGGCGTCGACGTGCTCAACCGGCATCGCGGCGATCTGCCGGAACGTTCGCAGCGGGCGCTCGGCCTGGTCACCGCCGAAGTCGAGCATCTGCGCAAGCTGCTGGACGATCTGCTCGCCCTGGCGCGGGTGGAAGCGAGGATGCACCACGGCGACGCCGAGCCTCTGTCGGTGCGCGACCTGCTGGTCCACACCCTGGCCGATCGCCGCTACCCGGGCGAGCTGCTCACGGTGCGCCAAGACGTCACCGTGCGCGGCCGCAAGGTGGAGCTGGAGCGGGCAGTGGCCAACCTGCTGCACAACGCCGACCGGCACGGCGGCGGTGTGGTCGCGGTCACCGTCGACCGCGACGGCACCGAAGCCGTGCTCACCGTCGACGACGCGGGCCCCGGAGTACCGCCGGTGGATCGCAACCGGATATTCGAACGCTTCGCGACCGCGCGCAGCGGCCGCCGCTCGCCCGACGGGACGGGCATCGGCCTGGCGCTGGTCGCCGAAACGGTCGCCACGCACGGCGGCCGGGTGCAGTGCACCGATCGCCCTGGCGGGGGCGCGCGATTCGTCGTGCGGTTGCCCCGGCTCGGCGACATCCAACCGTAATACGACCGTAAAGAAGTCGACTGGTTCACCTCAAAGTCGCTTCGTAAGCCTGGATAAGTACGGCTGATCGACGAGGGAGTTGTATGTCAGTGCCAACCCTGTCCCCAGCGGAGATCGAACGATCGCGCGTCGGCAACGCCGCTGCCGCCCTCGGGGCCACCCCGTCTCGCAAGGACACCGGACCCGCCGTGGTCCTGCGCACGCCTCGCCTGAGCGACGGCGCTCCGATGTGGCGCATCGCGAAGGATTCCGCGGTGCTGGACCTCAATTCGAGCTACGCGTACCTGATGTGGTGCCGCGATTTCGCCGGAACCTCGGTGGTCGCCGAACTGGACGGCCGCGTCGTCGGCTACGTGATCGGATTCGTCCGCCCGCAGGCGCCCGACACCGTCTTCGTCTGGCAGATCGCGGTGGACCGCTCGCAGCGCGGACGCGGGATCGGCGCCGAGCTGCTCCACACGTTGCTCAACAGTGTTGCTGCGCAAGGCGTCTCGGTGCTCGAGACGACCATCTCACCGGACAACGCGGGTTCCATCGCCCTGTTCACGTCGGTGGCGGCGGCCCGGGGCGCGGATCTGACCAAGCGCCCCCTGTTCGACGCGGGCGTCTTCCCCGACAGCCATGCACCCGAAGACCTGTATCACATCGCCCCGACCGCCCGCACCACCGAGGAGGATCACCGATGATCAACGCCGACACCACCGTTTTCGAAAGCCTGGAGTCGAACGTGCGCGGTTATTGCCGTGCCTGGCCCACCGTGTTCACCACGGCGAAGGGCAGCTGGCTGCGCGACGAGGAAGGCAAGGAGTACCTGGACTTCTTCGCGGGCGCAGGCGCACTGAACTACGGCCACAACAACGACGTGCTCAAGCGCTCGCTGCTGGACTACATCGCGAGCGACGGCATCACCCACGGCCTGGACATGTCGACCGCGGCCAAGCGTGAGCTTCTGGAGACGTTGCGCGACACTCTGTTCACCCCGCGCGGCCTCGACTACAAGGTCCAGTTCCCCGGCCCCACCGGCGCCAACGCGGTCGAGGCCGCGCTCAAACTGGCGCGCAAGGTGACCGGTCGCGAGACCATCGTCAGCTTCACCAACGCATTCCACGGCATGACCCTCGGCGCGCTGTCGGTGACCGGCAACGCCGCCAAGCGCGCGGGCGCCGGTGTGCCGTTGGTGCACGCCGCGCACATGCCCTACGACGGCTACTTCGACGGCACGACCGCCGACTTCCAGTGGATGGAGAAGGTGCTCGACGACACGTCGTCCGGCTTCGACCGCCCGGCCGCCGTGATCGTGGAGACGGTGCAGGGCGAAGGTGGCGTCAACGTCGCCCGCGCGGAGTGGCTGCGGCACCTCGCAGGCCTGTGCGGGGAGCGGGAGATCCTGCTGATCGTCGACGACGTGCAGATGGGCTGCGGCCGCACCGGGCCGTTCTTCTCCTTCGAGATCGCGGGCATCACGCCCGATATCGTCACGCTGTCGAAGTCGATCGGCGGCTACGGCCTGCCGATGGCGCTGGTGCTGTTCAAGCCGGAACTCGACGAGTGGTCGCCGGGTGAGCACAACGGAACGTTCCGCGGCAACAACCCCGCGTTCGTCACCGCGACGACCGCCCTGCGCCACTACTGGTCCGACGACGCCCTCCAGAAGGCGACCGAGGTCAAGGGCGAGAAGATCGCGCGCACCCTCGGTGAACTCGCCGGATACTTCCCCGGTGTCTCGACCCGTGGCCGCGGATTGGTGCAAGGCGTGGTGTTCGACGATCCCTCGCAGGCGGGCAAGGTGTGCCAGATCGCCTTCGAGCGCGGGCTGCTGGTGGAGACCTCCGGTTCCACCGACGAGGTGGTGAAGCTGCTGCCGCCGCTGACGGTCACCGACCAGGAACTCGACCAGGGTTTGCAGATCCTCACCGGCGCCGTCGAGTCGGTGTGCGGCGGAATGGGGGCGATGGCATGATCGTGCGCAGCACCGCCGAGATCACCGGCACCGAGCGTGACGTGGCGGGCGAGGGCTGGCGCAGCAAGCGCATCGTCCTCGGCGGCGACGGCGTCGGCTTCTCCTTCCACGAGACCACCATTGACGCGGGGACGGTGCACGAGTTCCACTATGTGCATCACGTGGAAGCCGTGTGGCTCGTCGAGGGCGAGGGCACGCTGACCGATCTGGACAACGGCGTCACCTACGAGCTCGCACCCGGCTCGATGTACCTGCTCGACGGACACGAGCGGCACCGCTTGGAAGTGCGCACCACGATGCGGATGATGTGCGTGTTCAATCCGCCGGTCACCGGGCAGGAGGTTCACGACAGCAACGGCGTCTACCCGCTGGTCGCCGCGAACATCGGAGGTTGAGAACACCAATGGTTCTGCAGCACACCGAAACCCGGCCCGAGACGGCTCGCTACGATCGCTACCCGACCCGTCTCGGCACGCCCGCTCCGCACCTGGAGCGCGCCGACCCCGCGGTGTGGGGAGAGATCGAGAGCCCGGAACTCGCCTCGTTCGACGCCGACGGGTTCGCCATCCTGGACCAGCTGCTCACGCCCGACGAAGTGGCCGACTTCAGCGGCGAGATCAGCAGGCTCGCGAACGACCCGGCCCTGCGCGACGACGACCGGGTCATCGTGGAGAAGTCCTCGAACCGGGTGCGCTCGGTCTTCGAGGTGCACGAGCTGAGCGAGGCGATCGCCGAACTGGTGCGTCAGCCGCGCGTGCTCCGGCTCGCCGAGCAGGTGCTGGGTTCTCCGGTGTATGTGCACCAGAGCCGGGTGAACTACATGCCCGGCTTCCGGGGCACCGGGTTCTACTGGCATTCCGATTTCGAGACCTGGCACGCCGAGGACGGCATGCCCGCGCCGCGTGCGGTGAGCCTGTCGATCGCGCTGACCGACAACTACCCGATCAACGGCAGTCTCATGGTGATGCCGGGTTCGCACCACACCTTCGTGCCGTGCCTGGGCAGTACCCCGGCCGAGCACTACCGGGAGTCGTTGCAGGAGCAGGAGATCGGCGTGCCGACGACCGACGACATCACCGCGCTGGCGAACCGCTACGGGATCAGTCAGTTCACCGGCCGGGCGGGCTCGGCGCTGCTGTTCGACTCCAATCTCATGCACGGGTCGTCGAACAACATCACGCCGTTCCCGCGATCGAACATCTTCGTGGTGTTCAACAGCGTGCACAACACGCTGGTCGAACCGTTCGCCGCGCCCGCCCCGCGACCGGGCTACATCGGCAGCCGCGACTTCACGCCGCTGTCGGCCTGAGCCGGAGCAGCCCCGCGCGTGCGGCCCGCCCAACCGCTGGCGAGCCGCACGCGCGGGGCGTTTCGCACGGCAGCCGCCGACCTCGCGCACCTACGGTCAGGCAAGCCGCCGGATCGCTTCCGGACCCAGGTCCGCGATCGTCGGGTACCCGTCCACCGCCATCAGCAGGTCCGCCTCGGCGAGCAGTGAACGCACCACGTGCACGAGGCCGTCGACGCCGCCGAGGGCGAGTCCGTACGGGTAGGGACGGCCGATCCCGACGGCCGTCGCACCGAGCGCCAGCGCTTTGACGATGTCGGCGCCGGTGCGGACGCCGGAGTCGAACAGCACGGGCAGACCGTCGGCCGCCGCGACCACCTCGGGCAGATGCTCGATCGCCGGGATACCGCCGTTGGCTTGCCTGCCGCCGTGGTTCGAGCAGTAGATGCCGTCGACGCCCGCGTCCATGGCTCGCCGCGCGTCGTCGGGATGACAGATGCCCTTCAGCACGAGCGGCAGCGTCGTCAGCGACCGAAGCCATGCCAGGTCATCCCACGTCAACGCGTTGCCGAACAGCGAGATCCAGGTCAGGATGGCGGTCTTCGCGTCTTGCTCGGGTGGGCTGGACAGCAAGCCGCGGAACACCGGATCGCTGAAGTAGTTGGCCAGGCAGTGTCCCCGCAACTGCGGGAAGTTGGATACCGCCAGATCGCGCGGGCGCCAGCCGGGCACCCACGTGTCCAAGGTGACCACGATGGCCTTGAATCCCGCGGCCTCGGCCCGCTGGACCAGGCTCTGCGCGAGGTCCCGGTTGGTGGGGGTATAGAGCTGGAACATTCCGGGAGTGTCACCGAACTCCGCCGCCACCTGTTCCAACGGATCCACGGTGAGGGTGGAGGCGACCATCGGGACGCCGGTGCGCGCCGCGGCCTTCGCGGTGGCGATGTCACCGTGCCCGTCCTGGGCGCACAATCCGATCACTCCGACCGGGGCCAGGAAGACCGGCGTCGGCAGCGTGATCCCGAACAGTTCGATCGAGAGGTCCCGCGTCTTGCTCGCGCGCAGCATGCGGGGGACCAGGCCCAGTTTCTCGAAAGCCGCCACGTTGGCACGCTGGGTGCGTTCATCGCCGGCTCCACCCGCGACATACGACCAGATGCCAGGAGGTAGCGCCGCCTGGGCCTTCGCTTCCAGTTCGGCGTACGTCATCGGGAAATCGGGCAGCACACCTCCGAGGCCTTGGAAGTAGATCTCGTTCTGATAGTCGCCGAAGTTGGTCACGCCGCTCCTGTCCTCGTCTCGATGCATGAATGTATCCGATACGTTCCTGTAGCGAGCCCGGTTCACGCCCGCAGCACCGTGTACAGGATCAGCCAGCGATCGGGGGAGACCAGCCCCACCGGCTGATCCAGCGAGATCCCGGCTGCCCGGCAGGCGCCGCGCACCGCGCGAGCGGGGAACTCCCGCCGCAGCGACGCCGCCACACTGCCGCCGACCCCCGAGAAACCCAGCTCGACCAGTCTGCGGTACTCACCGATTCGCTCGCGCGGCAGCAGCGGAGCCGACCGGGTGCGCAACCGCAGGATGGCGGCATCCACCCGCGGAACCGGATGGAAACTGTGCCTGCCGACGCGCGCGCCCAGGTCGATCGCCGTCGTCGGCCAGTGACCGACGGTGAGCTTGGTCCAGCGCCCGTAGTCACCGGAGTGCTTGCGGGCGAATTCGAGCTGGGTGAGCAGGGTGGCGGAGGTGAGTCCTCGCGCGGCCAGACACCAGCGCACGATGTCGGTCGTGCTGCCGAACGGCACGTTGGCCACCACCGCGAACGGCTCACGCGGCGGGCGCACCGTGCGGAAATCTCGGTGATACAACCGAATTCGCGGATCGTCGGCGTAGCGGCGGCGCAGCAGTGCCGCGTAGCGCGGATCCTTCTCGTATGCCTGCACCCGGCCGCACGCCTTCAGCAAGTGCCTGGTCAGCATGCCGTCGCCGGGTCCGATTTCGAGGACGAGGTCCTCGGCGGTGAGGCCGGAGGCGCGCACGATCAGCCGGGCGGCGCCGGCATCGGTGAGGAAATTCTGCGACAGCAGTTTTCGCGTGTTCGAGGGGACGGCCGCGCTGCCGCGGGCACGCGAAAGGGAACGATGGTGGGACATGGGTGTCCTCCGAACGGAGTGGTCGAATCGGGAAGGTCGATTCGCCCGGACCCATGCCGGGGCACGAAGAACTCGGCGGCCGCTATCGGCCGCCGATGCGGATTCCGCTCGAACGGATCAGGAGATCGGAGCGATACGGTGCGCCGGCAGAGCCCGGGCCTCCGTACGCAGCCGGATGTGATACGCGCCGACCGCGTACGCTCCGTTCACGCCAGGACTGCCACACATGTCCCGCAACGTACGACATCCGCGCTGCCAGGTGCCACTTCTTTTCCCGCGAGATCGCGAGTGGGCGGGCTGGGATTCAGAGGGATGTCGGCTGACCCACCACGTCCGGGTCTTGCAGCTCGGCGGCGAATGTCCGCCAGGACTTGGCCTCCGCGTGTTTGCCGAGCTGGTCGAGCAGATCGGCGAGTTCGGCGATGGCGCGCGGCTCGCGGCGATCGGCGGCGGTGCGCCACCAGGATTCGGCTCCGACCGGATCGCCACGCCGTAGTCGAACCAAGCCGAGTTCGTATGCGGCGCCGGCGTGCCCGGCCTCCGAGGCCTGCGCCCACAATCCGCACGCCTGGTCTTCCTCGCCCCGGCGGTACATCGCTACGCCCAGGTCGTAGAGCGCACCACGATATCCGGGATCGCCGGACTGCGTCGGCTCGCTCGACCGCCGCGGCGCATCGACCGCCGCGGAGTGCTCGGCGAGCCGCGGCAGTCCGTCCGGAGCCGGCGCGGCTTCGGAAAGGATGCCGGGCGCGGCGATCGGCGTACTCGCCGCGGGAGGGGTGCTCGTCACCGGCTGGCCGATCTCCGGGGCAGATGTATTCGCTGCGGGCGGCGTCGTCCGCGACACCGGTTCGCCGGAAGATCTCGATACGCTCGATACGCTCGGTGCGGCATCCGGCTTCGCGGCGCCGGAACCGGCGAGCGCGGTGTCCGCCGCGGGTTTCGGGTGCGTGCCGACTGGCTCGAATGCGCGAAATGGGGCCGCTGCGGTCCCAGGGTCCGCGACCGGCGAGCTGGAATCGCTGTGTGGCCCTTCCGTCGCCGGTCGAGTGGTGGCGGAGCGGGGAGAGGCTTCGGTGGGATGCGGATCTCTCGGCGCGGGCACCGAAGCGGGAGGCGAAATCTCCGCCTGGGACCGGGTGTGCCTGCCGTTGCGGGCGAATGCGTGAAAGGGGTCCGGTGCGCTCCAGGGGTTCGCGACCAGCGGGCTGGATTCGGTGCGCGTCCCGTCGGCCGCGGGGCGAGGGATGGGCGGGAATTCCGGGGCGGGTGGCGTATTGCCGGTTACCGGGCGTGCCGGGTCTGCTGGCGGATGCGTATGCGCGACCGGGGGGCCGAAGGCGCCATACGAGTCCGCCGTGGATCTCTCGGTGCGGGGACGGATGTAAAGACCTTGCGCGGGTACTCCGGCATGCGTCTGCGGATTCTGCGGGACGCCATGGGCTTCGGACCGGCTGTCGCCGGCGCGTGGATCGGGACCACTGTGGGCGGCGTCCGTCACGGATTGTCCGGCGAGCGGGCCCGGCGCCGGATGCGGGTTGTCCGGGCTGCTGGAGCCGGAGGCCGCGGCCGCGGACGGATCGGCGGCAAGCCACTCGGCAGCCGCGGGTTCGAACGCGGCCGCAGTGGCGTCGATCCGCGGAACCGGCATGGTCGGCGCGGTGGGCGGACCCGCCGAAGAAGCGGGAAGCGAGGCGGGCGGGCTCATGCCGATCGAAGCCGTCGCCGGTGTGGCGGTCGCCGACCGCTCTGGCGCGACGGGTGTGGGAGCGGTGGAGACTTCCACCACCAGGTTCGCGAAGTTCGGCGGCCCCTCGCCGATGCTGCACCACAAAACGACGCGACCGTTGGGCTGGTGCTCGACAACGATGCCGTAGTTGCCCGCCCAGGACTTCTGCGTGCCGAATTCGTCCACCCAGACCGGTGTCAGGGTCACCAGGGTCACCGGCGCGGCGGGCGTGACGTCGAAGCTCACACCCGCGGCCAGCGCGTCGCTCCACGCGTCGACGCCGGCGAGGGAACGTCCGTGCAGGTCCAGGTAGCCGTCGACGACCGAGAGCCCCATTCCGAGCCCGCGCAATCCGGCGGGTGGCGCCGCCGAGATCATCGTCAAGGTGACGGTGGTGGGTGCGGGACCCACCTGCTCGGTGTACATCGGGTAGACCATGCTGCCGTGCCAGCGAATCGGGTCCGCGCTCTGGTAGCGCGCGGCCAGCGGCAGCTCTTCGGGCGTATTCCGGGCAGCCCACGACGAATACCGCTCGTTCACTGTCGCGCGCCTGCCTTTCCACCCGATCCCGACCGCCGCCCCCGCGCCGGGCGGCGGGGTATACCGTACTCGCCGCGAACCACGACTGCGTTGCAATCCCTCGGCCGTAGGTAATGCCCCGAGGCTCAACGCTACCGGGGGGTTCGTCTCATTTCCCAATGGTGCGCAACGCGCCGTGGTCAGCAGGTGATCGCGTGGTGAGCTGGGTCGCACAGTGCTGCACTCGGCCACCCGGCAGGTGGGCGGCCGGCTCCGGAGGACCCGCCACTGTGCGTCACGCGTCGGCGAAGCGCTCGATCACATCGGCACCCCGCTTTCCCGGGCGATCGGCCCGCAGCGACCGTCGTCGCCGGAACCGGCGGGGCGGGGTGCGCCATGGAGTGATCGGCTCGCCGGAAGCGCTTCCACGGAACGCCGAACAGTCGACCAAGCGCTTGCTACGCTCGATCGATGATCTCCACGGTGGTCTGGGGGACCGGCAATGTCGGACGGGCGGCCATCCGGGCCGTCGATGCCCATCCCGCGCTGCGTTTGACCGGGGTGCTCGTACACGATCCGGCGAAGATCGGCCGCGACGCGGGCGAACTCGGCGGCCTCGGCCATGTCCTCGGCGTTCCGGCCACCGACGACGTCGGCGGCGTTCTCGACGCGCACCCGGACGCGGTGGTCTACGCGGCCTCCGGCGATATCCGTCCCGACGACGCGCTCACCGATATCCTGCGCGCACTCCGCGCGGGCGCGGTGGTCGTCACTCCGGCGCTCTACGCCCTCTACGATCCGCGCAACGCACCGCCGGAGGTCCGCGACCCGGTGCTGGCCGCGATCGCCGAGGGCGGTGGCTCGCTGTTCGTCTCGGGTATCGACCCCGGTTGGGGCAACGATGTACTGCCCCTGCTGATCAGTGGGCTCGGTAGCACCGTGGAGACGATCCGCTGTCAGGAGATCTTCGACTATTCCACCTACGACCAGCCGGACTCGGTGCGCTACCTGGTCGGCATGGGTCAGCCGATGGATTATCAGCCGCCGATGCTCGCGCCGTCGGTGCCGACCATGGTGTGGGGCGGGCAGATCCGGCTCATGGCACGGGCGCTGGGTGCCGAACTCGACGAGATCCGCGAGACGCTGGACCGGCGTGCCCTGGACGCGACCGTCACCACGACATCCATGGGCGAGTTCGCGGCGGGCACGCAGGGTGCCGTGCGATTCGAAGTCCAGGGCATCGTCGGAGGGCAGCCGCGTCTGATCATCGAGCACGTCACCCGAATCCATCCCTCCTGTGCGCGCGATTGGCCCACACCGGCCGACGGCGGGGCGGGTGCGCACCGGGTGATCATCGAGGGTCACCCGCGCATCGAGGTCACCGTCGAGGCCATCGACGAAGACGGCAACCGCTCCGCGGGCGGGAACGCCACGGCCGTCGGCCGCCTGGTCGGCGCCATCGACTGGCTGATCGCCGCGCGGCCCGGACTCTACGACGCACTGGACGTCCCGCTGCGGCCCGCGGCCGGCAAACTCGGAAGGAAGCACCTATGATCATCGACGTCCCCGAGGGGAAGGATCCGATCGGCTACGTCTGGGGCGAAATGGTTCCCGGCATCGGCGTCGCCGCCTCGAATTTCTCGCTGTCGGTGTACTCGCACAGCACGCTCGGCCTGCGCGAATTCGAGGCCGCGCGGCTGCGCATCGCCCAGATCAACGGGTGTCTGTTCTGCATGGACTGGCGCACCGAACGGGACGGCGCCAAAGTCGAGCCGGAATTCGCCGACGCGGTCACGCAGTGGCGCACCACCGACGCCTTCGACGAACGCACCAGGCTCGCCGCCGAATACGCCGAACGCTACGCCACCGACCACCACAATCTCGACGATGAGTTCTGGAACCGGATGTTCGCCCACTACACCCAGGTGGAAGTGGTGGAACTGAGCATGAGCATCGGCTCATGGCTCGCTTTCGGCCGGCTGAATCGTGTGCTCGGCCTCGATTCGGTCTGCGTGCTGCCCGATCATTCCGCCGGCCGATGAATCGACGCCGGAGAAGCTAAGCCGGGATTCTCGATACCCACGCGGGCTGCCCGTCGACCAAACCCAATTCGAACTCCTCGGGAGCGTCCAGCACGGCGCCGAGTTGACGGAGCGCTCGATCCGCCGAGATCTCCGCCGGAAAGCGGATGTATTCGAGGGTCGCGCCGGATATCCGGGCTCGGAATCGGTACCGGAATTCGACGTGACCCGCGTAGGTCAGCGCGATGCGGCCCTGCCAGTCGATGTCGTGCCTGCCGTCGGGACGCCGGGTGAAGAACACCTCCTGATCGGCGACCGAGTCGTGCCCGAGCAGATAGATGTTGAACGCCAGGCATTCGACGTCGTCGGCGTGCGCGAGGGGCAGTGGATCGACCGTGAGACGTTGCGGCTGTTCGGATCTCAGCAGGAAAGGACGGCCGGGGGCCGCGGCGCGCAGCCCGGTGGCGTCGTCTTCGCCCCAGTACGTGGACGACAGCGTGCAGCTGTGATAGTTCTGCCAGGTGATCGGCGACATCCAGCTCTCGCCGTTGTCCTCGTCGTCAGTGGCGTCGCGTTCGGCGTTGTACGCCGCGGAGCGCAGATGCAGATCGAACCACAGGCTGCCGGCCTGGTCCATGCGGCCGGTCCACGCGAACTCTTCGATCGCGTGCCCTTCCGGCCACGGATTTCCCGGGAACACAATTCTCCCGGCGGGCGAGAAACGCACCAGGTCGGTCCTTTCCATGCCGACACACCCTAGCGACCGAGACCGACAAACTCGACATGCCAGAACCGGGAAGCCGCGCCGTGCCGGGTTCCGCCTCAGGCGTTGGCCGGTGTCTCCTCCTCCGGTCGAGTGGCCGGAGGCTCGTCCACCGTCCGCTTCGGCCCGGTGAACCAGGACCGCGCCGACGCCAGCCACCAGATGCCGATCGCGCCCACCACGCCCACCAGGGTGATCGGCGCGTAATTAACGGTGCTCCAGGTGAATTCACTGTGCCACGGATACCCGCGGGCGTCGGTGGGCAGGATGAACAGCACGCTGATCAGCGCGATCCAGATCAGCGCGACCGATCCGACCGGGCGGTACCACCGCCCCAGTTGCCATGGACCGGTGCGGAATCGAGCCCCGTGGCGCTGCCGCAGCAGGATCGGGATGCCGTAGGCGATATAGAGCCCGATGGTCGCGATCGAGGTGGCCGCGGCATACGCGGTCGGTGCGTTCGCCGGGGGCACCAGCATCGAGGGAATCAGCAGCACGAACGCGAAGAACGAGAT
The DNA here is from genome assembly GCF_055590505.1 of Nocardia sp. NPDC041819. Classification (NCBI taxonomy): domain Bacteria; kingdom Bacillati; phylum Actinomycetota; class Actinomycetes; order Mycobacteriales; family Nocardiaceae; genus Nocardia; species Nocardia sp. NPDC041819. Next base: position 156,806 of record NZ_JBVJAP010000011.1, read on the forward strand.
GAACAGCACGGCGTGCACCGGCACCTTCCGCGGGGAAAGCCTCGACCAGAACTTCGACCCGGGCACCGCGCCGTCGCGGGCGAACGCGAACAGCATCCGGGAGGCGGAGGTCACCGAGGCATATCCGCAGAACAATTGCGCGACCGCCGCGACGATCAGCAGCAGCCCCGACCAGAACCCGCTCAGCGAGTTCTCCAGGATGTAGATGACGGGATAACCGCTGTTCTTCTCCGGGTCCAGCGCGTCGTCCAGATTCGGAACGGCGAACGTCACCGCCATGATGAGCAGATATCCGGCGATCGCCGATACGACGATCGTGTTGATGATCCCTTTGGCGGCCATTCGGGACGCGTCGTGCGTTTCCTCCGACATATGCGCCGAAGCGTCGTAGCCGGTGAACGTGTACTGCGCGTGCAGCAGGCCGAGCAGGAAGCTGAACGCGACCCCGCCGAAGCCGATCGCGCTGTTGTCGACGGTCTCGGTGAAGACCCATCCGGCGCTCTGGTGGTGTTGCGCCCCGAATCCGAGGACGACTACGAAAATCGCCACGCCACCGACGTGCCACCACGCGGACACATTGTTGATCACCGCCGACAGATGCGGGCCGAGCGCGTTCAAGGCCGCGTGCAAGATCAGAATGACGGCGAACACCAGGAAGATCGCGGTGCGGTCGGTGCCGATCTCGATCCCGACGACGTTCAGCACGACGGTGGTGAAGATGGCCGCGCCGTAATCGATCGCCGCGGTGACCGCGATCTGTCCGATCAGGTTGAACCATCCGGTGAACCACCCCCACACCGGTCCGCCCAGTTCGGCGGCCCACCAGTACAGCCCGCCCGAGGTGGGGTAGGCGGAGGCCAATTCCGCCATGGCGAGCCCCACGAACAGCACCATGATCGAGACCAGTGGCCATCCCCAGGACATGGTGATCGGGCCGCCGTTCGCCAAACCGATGCCGTAGCTGGCCAACCCGCCGGTCAGGATGGACACGATGGTGAAGCTGATGGCGAAATTGGAGAAGCCCGACCAGGATCTGGCGAGTTCTTGTTTGTAGCCCAGTTCGGCGAGCCGACGTTCGTCGTCGGAAGGAGGTCGGGTGTCGGTCATATCGTGCTCCCGGGTGAAAACGCTGCCCTCATATCGCGTTTGCCAGAAGATCAGTGTGCGGTACCGACCGGTCGACCGCAGGGCAACCACCCAATTCGGGAAACGGCGTCCCCCAGCGCCCGCGCGGGGGACGCCGAACGTAGCGTGAGGGTCATGAGCGAGCGACTGGTGGTCATCGGCGGTGACGCGACGGGCATGTCGGCGGCCTCGCAGGCACGCCGGATGAAGGACGCGAGCGCGCTGGAGATCGTCGTCTTCGAACGCGGCGGGTTCACCTCGTACTCGGCCTGCGGCATTCCGTACTGGGTCGGCGGACACGTCGCCGAGCGGGACGCCCTGATCGCCCGCACACCCGAGGAACACCGCTCCCGCGACATCGACCTGCGGCTGTACACCGAGGTGACCGAGATCGACGTCGACGCGGGCCGAGTGCGCTCCCGCGACCGGCAGACCGGCGCCTCGGCGTGGATGCCCTACGACCACCTGGTGATCGGCACCGGCGCGCGCCCGGTCCGGCCACCGCTGCCCGGTATCGACGCGCAGGGTGTGCACGGAGTGCAGACCCTCGCCGACGGGCAGGCGCTGCTCGAGACGCTGGAGCGAGCGCGCGGTAACCGCGCCGTCGTGGTGGGCGCGGGCTACATCGGCGTGGAGATGGCGGAGGCGCTCATCCGGCGCGGTTACGACGTCACCATGGTCAACCGAGGTCCCGAACCGATGTCCACGCTCGACCCCGACATGGGCGCGCTGGTGCGTGAGGCGATGTGCGGGATGGGCATCAAGGTCGTCGGCGACGCGGCAGTGGCCGGGCTGCGGACCGCCGAGGACGGCCGGGTAGCCGCGGTCGTCACCGATGCCGCGGAATATCCGGCGGACGTCGTGGTGCTGGGCATCGGCGTGCGCCCGGAGACCGAACTGGCCCGCGCCGCCGGACTTCCGCTGGGACAGCACGGGGGGCTGCGGACCGATCTCGCCATGCGGGTGCGCGGACACGAGAACATCTGGGCCGGCGGCGACTGCGTCGAGGTGCTGGATCTGGTCTCGGGCCGGGAACGCCACATTCCGCTCGGCACCCACGCCAACAAACACGGTCAGATCATCGGCGCGAACATCGGCGGGGGGTACGCGATCTTTCCCGGCGTCGTGGGCACCGCGGTCAGCAAGGTCTGCGAACTCGAGGTGGCCCGGACGGGCCTGCGCGAGAAGGACGCCCAGGCGGCCGGTCTGCAATACGTGACCGTCACGGTGGAAGCCACCAACCGGGCGGGCTATTACCCGGACGCGGCGCCGATGACGGTGAAGATGCTCGCCGAGCGTTTCACCGGCCGCCTGCTCGGCGCGCAGATCGTGGGCCGCGACGGCGCGGGCAAACGCGTCGACATCGCGGCGGTCGCGCTGACCGCCCGGATGACCGTCGAGCAGATGACGATGCTCGACCTCGGCTACGCGCCGCCGTTCTCCCCGGTGTGGGACCCGGTTCTGGTGGCCGCGCGCAAAGCCGTCACCGCCGTGCGCGAGCGCGGGTAGCGCGCTCAGGCGCCGAAGAGTTCGAGTAACTCGCTCTTGCCGAACATGGCCGCGGCGTCGCGGGCCGACGGAGTGCCCGCGTCGGGGTCGGCTCCGGCCGCCGTGAGGTGCCGGACGATCTCGGTCTCGCCCTTGAAAACCGCCCCCGCCAGCGGGGTTTGGCCTTTGTCGTTCGCGCGATTCGGGTCGGCCGACCGCTCCAGCAGCGTCGTCACGGCCTCGGTGTGTCCGTGGTAGGCGGCGAGCATGAGCAGCGTGTCGCCCGCGTCGTTGGTGAGGTCGACCGGCACGCCCGCGTCCACGTAGGCGGCCAGCCGCGCGGAGTCACCTCGGCGAGCGAAGTCGAACACCTTGCCGGCCAGTTCGAGCAGTTCCGGATCGATCTCCTCGGCGCTCATCCGCTCACTCCTCTCCCGGGGCGCCCGGCCAGCGCGTTGCCGCAGGCTTTCCCAGTTGTTCCCGCACTATGCGCAGATCGGCGACGAACGCATCGTAGGCCGCGGTGCGGTCGGGCGCGCGCAGCACCGACGACGGGTGCACTGTGGCGATCGCGCGGAACTCCGCTGTCTCGACGACTTCGCCGCGGCGTTCGCTGACCTTGAACGAAGGGCCGAGCAGCGCCTGCGCGGCGATCGCCCCGAGACACACCACCAACCGTGGCCGCAGCAGTCCGAGTTCGGCGTCGAGCCATGCCGAACAGGCGACCACCTCGGTGCGGCCGGGTTGTTTGTGAATTCGTCGTTTGCCGCGCTCGACGAACTTGAAGTGTTTCACCGCGTTGGTCACGTAGACCGCGTCGCGATCGATGCCGACGTCCGCCAGCGCCCGGTCGAGCAGCCGTCCCGCCGGGCCGACGAACGGCTGCCCCGCCACGTCCTCCTGATCGCCGGGTTGCTCACCGATCAGCACGACATCCGCGTCCGGGGGACCCGCACCGAAGACCGTCTGCGTGGCGTGGCGGTAGAGATCGCAGCCACGGCAGTCGCACGCCGCCCGGCGCAGCCGCGCCAAGTCCGCGTCCTCGGGGACGAACATCGCGGCGCCGGGCGCCCTCATCGCTGTTCTCCTCCTGCCCTTCGCGGGGCTGCCACCGCCATTCGCCGACCTCCTCCGCCGACCGATGCCACTGGCGGCTTACCCGTTTCCGTGGCCCTCACGCGCCGGTCGCGAATCTCCCTCCCACGTGCTGAACGGCCGGGCGTGGGTCGGTATAGTCGCCGCGGATGAGTAGTGTCACCGCCACCGCCGCAACGCCGATGTCCCAGAACCGTCGACTCGGGCGTGTGCTTCGGCTGGCGCCGGTCCTCTCGATCGCGTTCTCCGCGTTCTGTCTGCTGACACCGGTCTGGCCGTTCCACACGATCACCGGCGGGTTCATCGATCTGCAGGTGTATCGGCTGGGCGTGGACGCCATGCGGCACGGCGCCGACATGTACGGGCAACTGCCGCAGACCACCATCGGGGCGGGCCTGCCGTTCATCTACCCGCCGTTCGCCGCGCTCGCGCTCGGCCCGTTCGCGATGCTGCCCTGGGACGTGGCCGCACCGAGCTTCTTCGTCTCCTCGGTGGCCGCGCTCGCTCTCACGCTCTATCTGGTGGCGCGGCGGGTATGGCCGCACGAGTCGCAGCGCGGACTCGCGGTCTGGGCCACCGCGTGTGCCGCTCCGTTGGGACTGCTGCTGGAGCCGATCCACTCCACGCTGGACTTCGGTCAGGTCAATCTACTGCTGATGGCCTTGGTCGCGGCGGATTGCCTCACCCACAAGCCGCGCTGGCCCCGGGGCATGCTGATCGGCATCGCCGCCGCGATCAAGCTGACACCCGCGGCGTTCGTGCTCTACTTCCTGGTCCGCCGGGACTACCGTGCCGCCGCGACCGCCGCGGTCACCGGTGCGGCCGCGACGGCGCTGGGCTTCGCGATCCTGCCGAAGGAATCCGTCGAGTACTGGTTCGGCGGTCTCGGCAACGTGTCCGGGCTGAGCGGCTCGGCGTTCCATACCAATCAGTCGATTCAAGCGGTGTTCGCTCGATTCGAAGTGCCGGAGCCCGCCTTCACCGCGATCTGGTTGGTGCTCGGTGCCTTGGTGCTCGCGCTGGTCGTCACCGCGATGCGCCGGGCCGCCGACCTGCCCGCGCTCGCACTGGCCCTCAACGCCGTCTTCACGCTGCTGGTCTCGCCGATCTCCTGGTCGCACCACTGGGTGTGGATCGCGCCCGCGTTGTTCGCGGTCGTCGGGTACGCGACCCGCCTGCCCGTCCGGCGGGCCATCGGTTGGTGGGTGACGTTCGTGGTGACCGCCGCGGTGTTCGTCATCGGCCCGCAGAACTGGCTGCCCGACGGCGAGCATCGGGAGACCGCGTGGACGCCCTGGCAGCACTTCATCGGCAACACCTACGTCTGGTTCAGCGTGGTGCTCGTCGTGCTATTCCTGATCAGCAGCAGGCGCAGCGCCGCTCGGGTCGCGAACCCGTTGCCGGACGAACCGGTTCACGCGTCCGCTGCCGCGCCCTCGGCGCTGACCGCACGCTGAGTCGGCTAGCGGCGGCTACTCTCGCCGCGTCAGCCCATGCCTGGCGCGGACGGCGCGACGAAAAGGAAGCTCTTCTCCTCGACGCGCTTCTTGATACGCCACTGTCCGTCCGCGCGGACGAACGTGTCCAGGTACCACAGTCCGCACAGCATCATCGTCGGCGGCCCGTCACCGCCGGAGACCAGCATCGGGTTGTGGCACATCGTCCGCCCGGTTGCCGTGTCACCGTCGACCGTGATGGACGAGTTGCTGATCAGATGTTGGAAGGCCGGGAAGTTCGGGAGGACCGAGGCGAGGAATTCCTTCGTTGCCGCCAGATCGCCTACCGAGCCGCCCATGGCCGAGTAGTCGATGTGCGCGTCGGGGGTGAACACCTCGTCCAGCAGGTCCCACTGCCGAGTGTCGACCGCGTGCGAATATCGCACCATGAGGTCTTCGATCTCGAGTCGATCCGAAATCTCCTGCAACGACAGCATGCCTGCCTCCGATTGACGTCGATACCCGGTAGATGCCACCAGGATCCGGCGTGCGAGGCAAGGGGCCGTGTGGTTACGTCCGGTGCGGCAGGATGTTCAGAACCAGCGTGAGCCCCGCCACAATGCTCACGCAGGCCACCAGGGTGGTGAACGCGGACTGGGTGATCGTCGCAATGCCGATGGAAAAGGCAAGGCACGTGGCTAAAGCGAGCGCGCCGGTTCCCGGTTCCACACCGGCGATCCGGGTTGGTCGGTGATCCGTCATAGCTATGTAATACCCCGAGCGCGCCGTTACGAAACCGTGATAGATAGTCGGTCTTCCGGCGCGGGCGTGTTCGCAGGTCAGGCGTCTCCAGCGCGGCTCCGGCCGACGGGCGTACAGTACGTACGTACGGTTTGGTAGCGCGTCTCGGAGTGGCCGATGTGGGATCCCCAGCAGTACCTCGCGTTCGACGACCACCGGTCCCGGCCCTTCTTCGACCTGCTGTCCCGGGTCACGGCGGCCCGGCCGCGGGAAGTAGTGGATCTGGGCTGCGGTCCCGGGCATCTCACGGCCGTTCTCGCGCGGCGCTGGCCCGAGGCGATCGTGCGAGCACTCGACTCCTCGCCGGAGATGGTCACGGCCGCGCGTGAGCGCGGCGTCGATGCGACGCTCGGCGCGGTGCAAGAGTGGCAGCCGGGCCCGGAGACCGATGTCGTCATGTGCAACGCCGTCCTCCACTGGGTGCCCGGCCACCCCGACCTGCTGGCGCGGTGGATGCGCGCGCTGTCCTCGGGCGCGTTCCTGGCCGTCCAGGTGCCCGGCAACTTCGACGCGCCCTCCCACCGGGCGATCCGTCGAGTGGCCGCCCGCGACGAGTGGCGCGACCGTCTCGGCCGAGCGGGCATTCTCGAACCGCGAGCGGTGCTCGATCCCGCCGGATACGCCGACCTGCTCGCCGCCGCGGGTGCGGCTGTCGACGCCTGGGAGACGACCTACTTGCAGCGCCTGACCGGTGACGATCCGGTGCTCGAGTGGGTCTCCGGCACGGCGCTGCGGCCCGTGCGCGGCGCGCTCGACGAGCCGCGGTGGCGGGAGTTCACCGCGCAACTCGCTCCGCTGCTGCGCGGCGCCTACCCCCGGCGCGCCGACGGCACGACCTGGCTGCCGTTCCGGCGGGTCTTCGTCGTCGCCCGGAAGCGGTAGCCGACGCGTCGGAGGCCGCGGACGAGACCGGACAATCAGATGTCCGCGTCCGGCGTTCGAGCTGCTCGCCGCGCAGGCCCGGCTGTCCATGCTCTCCTCGGTGCGCCGGGCGTCAATGGGCTTGCTCGTGTGCGGTGGACAGCAGCCGGTCGACGCGGTCGCGTAGTGCGCCGGACACGGCGGGAATGCCGATCGACGGGAGCTGCGCGGCTACGTTGGCGGCGAGAACCCGCAGCTTGATGTTGGTTTCCTGGGATCGACCGCGCAGAATGGCGAACGCTTCGTCGGCATCGAGGCCATAGACCAGCATCACCGCGCCCTTGGCTTGTTCGATCACCGCCCGGGCGGCTACCGGATCGAGATCCCCGGCTGCTGTGCCGTCACCGTCGTCGCTCACAGTGACGCACTACCCGCCCGCGGCGGTCTGACACGGCCTCGCGGCGGGAGGAACGACGACACCGCGGATGTCCTAGGCCCTGCGGGAGGGTTGACGCGGGCCGCGCGGATCGCGATACTTCGAACGTCATATCGATTGCGTATAACTCGTCCTGCGGAAACGCGATGGAGACAGATCAATGATGATCCATACGGCAGTCGAAGCATTTCTTCTGGCTCAGGTGGACGACCCGGTCCCCGAAGCTCCGCCGAACTCGGAAAAAATTCTCCAGCTGTTCCGGTATTTCACCTGGTTCGTGATTCTTTCGGGTGTCACCGGAATCGCCTACGCAGGCGGAAGATTCGCCTGGGAGAAGTGGAACGGCGGTCCGCTCGCGTCGGCGAAAATGGTCGCGGGCGGCATGCTCGGCGGCGTCATCGCCACCAGTGCGGGAACGATCATGAACGCGCTGATCGGGTGAGCCGGCCCGCGCGGTGTGGCGGGAGCGGCGATCCGTCCGTGGCCGCGGTTATTCGGTGACCTCCAGTTCCACCAATTGACCTGGCGTGAAAGACTTCTCGCGCCGATTGGTCTCCACGCCGAAAACCGCGACCACGAGGTCGCCGCCCGGCTGGACCACTCCCGCTTGGGTGAGGGTGCCGTACCCGACGACGGATTCGCCGACATGATCGGCGAGTTCCGCCGCGGGAATTCGAATTGTCCTGCTCACGGGGCACCTCTATCGAGTCGAAGTGTCACTGGCTGCTGTGTGACTGTTCGCAGGAATCGATCCTAATCCGAGAAAGCGGACGCAGAACCCTTCGGTCGCCACCGACACGCAGCGCGCCGACCCCGCAGCCGCAAACTCCGTCGTCAAAGCGTAATTCGGTGCGCCATAACGATTTACCCTCGCGGCCTTGACCGGTTCGTGACCAGCGCGAGCGCGCCGGCGACCTGGGCCTGGAAGTGCGGGCATTCGCGAAAGTCCTCGGAGGCGCAATCGAGAGCGTGCGAGACGGTCTCCAGCGCGGCGGTGGCCGCGGCGATGCGGCGGACGAGCCGAGCGCGGTGCGCACGCAACAGCTCACGGCGAGCGGCCCGGTCGGACGCCCCGGCGAACAGCGCGGCGAGTTCCTCCAGCGACAAACCCACTTGCTTGCCGAGAAGGATCATCGCCACGGTCTCCGCGTCGTCGTCGTGATATCGACGCCGGCCCGCGCCGTCCCGCCGGGGGGCGAGCAATCCCACCTCCTCCCAGTGCCGCAGCACGTGGGGGGCCAGACCGAAGCGCGCCGCGAGTTCACCGATGGACATGTCACCGCCCGCCATACCCGCACTCTAGGCGGCGCGGGCGGTGAGCCGCACGTACAGCCCGATCGGATGCCACCGCGGACGTACCGGCTCTCGCCGTACCGTCGCGGCCTCGAACGACCGGCGCAACGCGCTCTGCGCGGCCGCCGAGCGCACGAACCGGAAATCGTAGATCGCCGCGGTGCCGCCGGGGCGCAGCACGCGTGCCAGCTCGATGCTCGCGCGGTCGACCTCCGGCCACTCGTGCATGCTGAGGCTCGAGACGACCACGTCGAAGCCGGCGTCGGGGTAGGGCAGCGCGGCGACGTCACCCACCGAGAGCTCCGCCGCGCCACCGGGTAGCGCCGCATCGGCGAGCTCGATCATGTGCGGTGACAGGTCCACGCCGTGCAGCCGCAGGTCCGGTCGTCGAGAATGGATCTGCGCCAGCAGTTTTCCCGGTCCGGTCCCGACGTCGAGTATCCCCGCGCCCGGTCGCGCCACGGCGTCGATGTCGGCGGCGATCCGCCGGTACAGACCGCCGAGCAGGCGAGCAGCCCGCTGGTCGTAGTCTCGGCTCTGCTTTTCTCCGAACGTTGTCATGTTTTCCTCTCTCGCAGTGCGTTCAGCTTGCGAGTTGAGGTCGACCTGAAGTCAAGGAAAAGCGAGCCCGCGGTCTCCTGCGCGCAGGTTACGGCTGTGCCGGGTACTTCTGCTCGAGCCACTGCTCGAACGTAGGGCCGGCTATGATCGCGCCCGGCCCGGCCAAGAGCGCACCACCGGCCAGCAATTCGTGATCCGGGTCGCCCGTGTCGACGATCTCTTCCACCCGAGCCGGTTCGCCCCGCAGGGCGGCCACCTCGGCTACGGCCGCGGCAAGATCGAACTCCTCCGGCCCGGCTATCTCGACGCGCTCGGGCGCAGTCTCCGCGACGGCCAGTTGCGCCAGATGCTCGGCGACAGTTCGCGCGGCGACGAGCTGAGCCCGGTACTTCGGGACGTAAGCGGTGTCGCCGCGAGTGGTCCAGTCGAGCATCATCTCGGTGAATTCGTGGAACTGGGCCGCGCGGAGGATGCGCACGGGCACCGGACCTTCGCGGTAGGCGTTCTCCTGGGCGAGTTTTCCGGCGTAGTGCCCGGCGGTGAAAGAATCGATGCCGATGATGGAGACCACCGCGATCCGGCGCACCCCGGCGGCGGCCGCCGCATGTTGCACGTTGCGCGCGATGGTGCGGAAGAAATCGGTCACCGCATGGGTCTCGGTGGTCGTGGCGTTCACCGCGTCGATCACGACATCCGCCCCGGTCAGCGCCCCCGCCAAACCGTCTGCGGTGTAGACGTCCACGCCGGCCGCCCGGCTGATCCGCACGACCTCGTGACCCTGGTTCGCCAAGACGTCGATCACGTCCCGGCCGATCCGCCCGCTTGCACCGATGACCGCTATCCGCATCGCCTACTCCTTCGTCTCGTTGGTTCATCGAGTGGACGAAGCGGCGAGGCGGGGTGTGACACAAGGGGCGTGCGTCACAGAGCCGCCGCGACGGTCGATCCACGTGCGGCGGCAACTACTGTGCTGTGCCTCCCTACTTCGATTCGTGCTGGAGCCGGCGGGAGATCGCCGGTTGTCGAGATGGGAAGAGGGCCTCGGGCCGAGGAGTGCGACCCGCCTCGCCTCGGCGCGGCCGCACACCAGGCGCTGTCAGATGCACCAGACGACGCTGCCGAGCGGGAAGCAGAGTACGACGGAGCCCCAAACCGGCGTCGCCAGATCCGATGGCGTTTCGGCGGAAGCGGCGGGAGCCGCGAGGACACCCACGGAAACGGCCATTGCGGTCGCGGCGAGAACTTTCGTGATTCTGGTGGTCATTATGCATCCTTTGGCTCGAGTGAAATTTATCTCTGACTCACGGATTTCATGCTTCACCTTAAGGGCGGTGAACGCCAGGCAAAGAAATGTCAAGGTCCCCGGCGTTGCGTAACAGGAAGATCACCATTGGTGCTTTTTTCGGGGTAGTGGACCCGAATTTCGGTCCGAAACAGACCGAAAGATTTCTAGGTCCCTATGTTGCGCCCTAATTGTGCACGCCCATGAACATACGCGGAGGTTTGCACAATGGAGACCGGCGTTGCCAGGTGGTGGCGTGTGCGCGATGGTCTCCGGTCGGTGCGGCTGCTGCGGTCGGCGTCGGTGGACGGCTCATCGGCGAAGGGTCGACGCTTGATAACGGGGATCGTTACGTGACCGATGCGGCCCACGCCCCTGCCGTACCGTTTCAGCCCCGGGGTCCACCCCGGTTCGATGCCGTCGCCGCCAGAAGCCGGAACTCTCGGTCGGTGGGTCGGTGGCCCGCATTGCGACACTTCCCACTGGCGGTGAGCCGTGCCCGAAATCGTACGGTTGCGCGACCCTAAACTGAGACAATGGTGCAGCCAACGCCCTGGCAGTCGAAGGAAACTCCAGACGGCCAGCCCGCCAAGCAGAACTGGGCGGAGAGGGGCGCCGTACCGGCAAAGGCGATTTCGGTCGCGCTGCGCGGGTATTGGGGCTATGTTTGGGCCGCGGTCGGAAGCCTCGTGACGCTGATTTTGCTGTTCCAGCCGTGGATGACCGCGCGCGGCGCGGATGGCAGCGTGAGCACCAACGCGTTCGGCCGGATGCAGATCACCACACGATTCATGAACGTCTGGTCCCGCTCGGGCCCGCGTCCTGCCCAGATCACCGGCTTCTGGGCACTGCTGGCCTGTGCCGCCATCGTCATCACGATTCTGGTGGTCGTGATCAACCTGCGTCTGCGCCTCGTCGCCCTCAGTCGGCTTGCGACGCTGTCCTCGCTGGTCTCCGCGCTGCTCGTGTTGTTCACCGTGCTGTACATCAACAGCAAGGGCGGTGACCTGAAGGCCATGGTCGGACGCCGTACGGATCTCGGCGGCCAGATCGGATCGCTGATGAGCTGGGCGTTCGGCAACGGCAGGCTCGTCGTGCCGGGAATCGGGCAGGTCGCGTACTCGTCGGCGGGTCTGACGCCATGGGCGTTGATCGCCGGCGCGACGTCGCTCAGCTCGGCGGTGGCCGCGCTCGCCCAGTGGATCCGCAACAGATCAGGCGGTCTTTTCACTGTCCCGTGGCGTGTCCAGGTCATTTCATCGAAGCCATCGGCCGAACCCGAAGACACGGAATAACCGTCGGCCCTCGGCGGCAGCCGAGCCGTCCCGCGATTCCTCCTCTTGCGCACGACGGGCCCGGGGAGTACCCCGGATACCAGGAGGTGTTCGATGCCGTCCGCACCCCGGTTCCCGACGCGGACAGAAGAAGTCATCGTGCCGTCGGAAAACGCCCGACCGGCCGGGATACTGGCCGTGCCACCGGGCAGCACCGCCCTGATCGCCTTCGCGCACGGCAGCGGCAGCGGCAGGCGAAGTCCGCGAAACCGGTTCGTCGCCGATGAACTGAACCGGGCGGGGTTCGCGACGATGCTGGTCGATCTGCTGACCGCCGAGGAGGAGGGCGACCGCGCGCGCGTCTTCGACATCCCGCTGCTGGCACATCGCCTTGTCGAGGTGACCCACTGGTTACGGACGCGGCCGGACGTCGGCGGCCTGCCGACCGGATATTTCGGGGCGAGCACCGGCGCGGGCGCCGCACTGTGGGCGGCGACGGAACCGGGGACCGAGATCGCGGCGGTCGTCTCCCGGGGCGGTCGACCGGACCTGGCGGGTCCGCGCCTGGGGTCGGTCCGCGCACCGACGCTGCTCATCGTGGGCGGTGACGACAAGTGGGTGCTGGAGGTCAACCGGGAGTCACAGCTACGGATGCCGTGTCCGAGCGAACTGGACATCGTCCCTGGCGCGACACATCTGTTCGAGGAACCCGGCGCACTCGAACAAGTCGCCGACCTGGCGGTCCAGTGGTTCCACCGCCATCTCACCGTCGTGCTGCACTGACCACCACCGGCAGACCGTCGGATCGGGGCGCTACGCGGGTGCCGAAGCCACGGCTGATGTCCTCGATCTTCTCGCACAACCAGCGGGATTCGCTGCGCGGAGCCCATTCCAGGCGCATGTGCCGCACGCGCAGCGGAATCAGCCGGACCTCCGCCGAGCCGGTGTCGAGTGATACCAGATACAACGGATGCAGGTCGGCGCGGTAGCGCTCGTGGCCGCGGATGCCTTCGTAGTCGTCGATGACGTCGCCGCACCCGTACAGGATCGGTTTGCCGCGGTAGATCTCGATCGGGCGCGGATGATGGGCGGAGTGCCCGTGCACCACGTCGACTCCGGCGTCGATCAATCGATGCGCGAACTGTATTTCGGTTCGCGTGACTTCGTAACCCCAGTTCGGTCCCCAGTGCACGGAGACGATGCCGATATCGTTGTCGCGCTTGTGTGCCGCCACCTCGGCCGCGACATCCTCGGCGGCCGCGGCCCCGGGAGAGTAGCCCACTCGCCACAGCCCCGGCCGGTTGTCGCGTGCCGACCAGGATTCCGGCACCCCGCTCGACCCGGCGGCGACCGAGACGATCACCACGCGGCGACCATCGGCGAGTTCCACCGTGGCGGGCGCACGGGCACCCGCCAGGTCCGCCCCGGCCCCGGCGCGGCCGATATTCGCCGCGTCGAGCGCCGCGAGGGTGTCGGCCATCCCGGGAATCCCGAAATCGAGGACGTGATTGTTGGCCAGCGCGCAGACCACCGGTGCGATCGCGGTCAACGCGGGCATGTTGTCCGGATGCATCCGGTAGTGGATGCCTTTCGCGGGCGCGAACGCGCCGTCCGCGGTGATCGAGGTCTCCAGATTCAGCAACCGCACCTCGGGGGCGATCCGGGCGAGGATGGGCAAAACATCACCCCACAGTTGCCCGTAGTCGACCGGATGGGTGAACTCGCCGTACGCGCGTTCGGCCAACTCGACGTAGGTTCGCGCGTCGTTGACATATCGTTCGCGCAGCCTCGGGTTGCCGGGGTGCGGCAAGATCTGGTCCACACCCCGCCCCAGCATGACGTCGCCGCCCAGCAGCACGGTCGCCATATAGACCATTCTCGATCATCGCGATGGCGATGTGAACGCGTGCTCGTCGACTTTCACGTGCCGGTTCCGGCTGCCGAAGGGTGCTGTGACTTCTTGTAGACGAACTCTTGCCGCTTGCGGCGGAATTCGTTCCGGTCGAGAAAGATGTCCTGCGCCATTCGCCGCAGCTCGGCGGCCTCGACGGAATTCAGGTCGATCGAGCGAGTTCGCTTCGCGGCCATGATCGCCGCCCACCTGGCCGGATGGGCGCATTCGCCGGCGAGTTCCGCCACCCATTCGCCGAATCGCCCGCTCGGCGCCACCGCGTCGATCATGCCGAGGTCGACGGCGCCTGCCGCGTCGAGGGGCTGACACTCGTTCAGCAGCCGACGAGCGGATGCGCTGCCCACCCGCCTCGGCAGGGTGTAGGTGTGGAACTCCGAGCCCGACAATCCGATCGTCCGGTAGTGCGGGTTGAACACCACCGCTTCGGTGGCGACAACCAGATCAGCGCTCGAGGCGAGCATGACACCGCCCGCGCCGGCATTGCGGGACACCGCGGCCACGGTGACCTGGGTGGAACAGGTCAGGATCGCCCGGCAGAGCTTGTTGATGGCCAGCAGGTTGCGCCATGTCTCGCCCTCGGGATCGCCGGACCATTCCACCGCGTTCAGATCGATGCCGTTGCTGAAGTACGGGCCGGTGTTCGCGAGCACGAGCACCTTGGTGTCCCGCGCCGCCGCGTCGGTGAACGCCGCGAGCAACCGGTCGCATCGGGCGGTGTCCATAGCACCGTTGTAGAAGTCGAAGTCGAGGTATCCGATGTCGCCCTCGCGCCGATACCGGATGTCCCGACATGGGCCGGTCCGCTCGCACGGTATCGCATGCACCGGGAATCCGGCCGCGGCCAGGACCCGAATCGCTGGTCCCTTACACGACGGCCGGTCACCGGTGTGGGGCTGCAGGCGGCCGATCCAAAGGCTCGCGTCGCCGCAGGCGACTTCGATGGCTTGGTCACTGCGGCCGATCACCGCGCCCGGCGGCGCCTGGGGATCGACCTGTCCCAGGAAGGCGTCGTAGACGAGCACCGGTGCGCCGCCGATGATCGCCCCCGCCCCGGGTGAGCCGTCGCACGCGTGCACGAGGCTCAGTATCTCGACGGCGTCGTCGCTCCAGCGGATCGCGCGGTCGTTTCGACGCATCGCGGGCCGGGTCCGGGCATGGGCCACGGGCCGCGGTGCCTCGGCCTGCGGAATGGGGGAGCGGGCCGCGCCTGCGGCTTTGTCGAGCGCCTCGAGCAGGCACTCGATCGCGGCGTCCGCGACCACGGTGTTGTAGACGGCGGACTTACGTTCGGCCGGTAACGGGAACACCCTGGTGGACCAGATCGGCCCGGCGTCCATTTCCTCGACCGCGGTCAGTGCCGTGACGCCCCACAAGGGTTGGCGTTCAATGATCGCCCAGTCCAGGGAATGAGGGCCGCGGTCGCCCACCGGTCCGGGATGAACGATGATGCACGTCCATTTCGAATGGACGTCGGCGGGTATTTTCGTCGTCAGGTAGGGGCAGACGACGATATCGAAGCCGTTCGATTCGACCGCCGCGCGGAT
Source organism: Nocardia sp. NPDC041819 (assembly GCF_055590505.1). Taxonomy (NCBI): domain Bacteria; kingdom Bacillati; phylum Actinomycetota; class Actinomycetes; order Mycobacteriales; family Nocardiaceae; genus Nocardia; species Nocardia sp. NPDC041819. Next base: position 171,914 of record NZ_JBVJAP010000011.1, read on the forward strand.
ATCTGTTGCGCAATGCACGATTTCGGTCCGGGTGGGGCGTCCGGACCGGCGAATCGCGAGCGCGGCCCGTTGGGTCAGGCCATTGTTCGCACTGGCGAGAATCAGTACTCGCTGTGTCATCGTCGGGTCTTCCGGGCCCGCCTCGCCGGGTGGATCACCTGCTGGACATCGAGAGCAGCTGTTGCGGGTCCTCGGCATAGACGGTGGCGATGACGTTCGCTCGCGCGGCGAGATCCCGGGCGAGGTCACGGATCTCGTCCGATGTGTTCGGGTCGGTGTCGATCCGGGCCAGTAGATCACGGGTGTGGATCGCCGTTGTCTGCGCGCAGCGCCGCAGGCGGGCTTTCGCGACGGTATCCAGCGCGACCGGACTGAGGTAGCGCTGAATGTGCTCACCACGGTCGGTGACCTGGTTGACGACCGGTTCGGTCGCCGCGTCGGTGAGCCATCGTTCCGCGTCGGCCGTGATCTCGAAGACGAGATCGTGGTCTCGGATGTCGGTGGGATTCGCGGATGTGGTCAGCAGGGCCATGCTCGCTCGCCCGATCGCCAGGAACCCGCTCATCGCGTGCGCGAGCAGGACATGCGGGTTTGCGGTGGGCAACTGATGTAGACGTTGCCCGACGACGGTGACCCAGCAGGCGAGGTGTTCGGCTCCGGTGTCGATCGACGTCGCAGTCGGCATAGCGCGACAATACGCCGTTACACGGGTGAGACATACGAAGAAACGCTGGAAGTTCGCCAGATGTCGTCGATCGCAGGAAGGAAAGGGTTCGGCCGACCGCTGAGTCCGCTTGTCGCGGGGCGGAACCAGCGTCTCGCCGGTCCCGGCATTCGAGTCTCCGCCGGACAGCGGCCCTGCGCGTTCCGCGGTGTGGCAGGGAGTCCCGGAGCGGTCGCGGGCTATCGCGGCGAGATGATGGCAGTGCTCCGCCGATGGGGTTAACTGCGATTGTGCCCGTTGCCGTCTGCCGAAAGAGTCGGCCGCTGTTCACGAATCGACATGTGCACGTGCATCCCGAAAACGACTTCGTCTGCCGTTCGCGGCACTTCGATGTATGACCTGAGCCCGGGGCCGCCGAGGTCGGATGCGGCGAGAAACCGCGACAGTGAGCCGATGGCGCTCAGGAGACCAGACGGGCCTGATAGACGCTCGCGAGGTCGCGCAGGGCGGTGGCCCCGTCGCCGGCGAAACTCGAACCGTGCATGATCGCCAACGTGGTCGGCGCCAACCCGGCGAGCCGATTGAGGGCGGCGGGCACGGCGGGCCCCAGCGACGTGGGATGAAAGACGTCCTCCGCGACGCCCGCCCGATCCACCAGATCCGATGAGGTCAGCGCTGGTCCGTTGCCGAGTTGAGTCATCAGATCGCCGCAGAACAGCACGCCGGTGGTCTCCTCGTAGAGCACCCGCGCCTCCCAGTTGTGCGGCGCATGCGGGGTGTCCAGATGCCGAATTCGACGGCCGCCGAGATCGATCACCTCGCCGTCGGACAACCGGCGTGGCAGCCGGTCGGCGAGATCGTCGAGCGAGACGAGGCATCCGACCAAGCCGTGGGCCACCTGGGCGTGCGGCGCGGCGGCGAGGAAGAGGTTCATCGCGCCGCACTCGTCGGCTTCCACATGTCCGAACGTGATCCAGCGCAACCGCTCCACCGGCATGATTCGCGTGATCTCCGTGGACACCACCGGGAACAGCGCGCGCATGCCGCAGTGGAACAGCAACGGTTCCTCGGCGTCGAGAAGGAATTGGTTGAACGTGAAGCCGGTGGGCCCCACCTCCGGAATGAAGGTGGAGATGCGGTAGATCTTCTCGGCTATCTCGTCGGTGTGGGTTTCCATGGGAAGTCCCTGGTCGAAGTGGTCCCCCCATTGTCGTAGATCGCCTGCCGCCATGCGGCAAATTCCTGGTTCTCCCGGGGCAACCGGATCGACAGCTGTGATGTCGTCGCAGATGTGGTCGTCACGCAAGTGGTGGACCGGCGGCTGTACGGTGGCGGGACCCTCGACCGTGTGACCTGCGCGCTCGTGATGGCACTCGGAAGCCAGCTGCTAGCTGATGGGGGCTTCCTCGGTCGGGTGGTGCTGAGTGGATCGGCGGGCGAACGTTTCGGCCGAGCTTCAGCGCATTTCCCGCTATCCGAGACTCATCCTATGATTTTAAAGAGGATAGTAGTACTCTAAACCATCTACCTGCAGTTTCACTATGTGAGATTCGGGCGCCCTCCGGGTGATGCTCGAATCTATCCAGCGAGGAGTGTCGCGTGCTGGAAATCGACCACTTCAGCCACGGGTGGCTCACACCCATCGTCGCCTATGTCATGTCGTTCACCGGTTCATTGCTGGGATTGCGATGCATGGCCAGGTCTCGCAGCGGTTCCGCCCGCGACGGCTGGTTGCTCGCCGCGGCGGTCGCGATCGGCGGCACCGGGATCTGGGTCATGCACTTCATCGCGATGCTGGGTTTCGCCATCGACGGCGCATCGATCCGGTACGACGTCCCGATCACCCTGATCAGCGCGCTGATCGCGATCGCGGTGGTCTGGATCGGACTGCGCATCGCCCATCAGCGGACGCTGGGGCCACTGGCGCTGTTCTCCGGCGGCGCGATCACCGGTCTCGGTGTCGGCGCGATGCACTACGCGGGCATGTACGCGATGAAATCCGACGCGATGATCGGCTACGACGGACGGATCGTCGCGTTGTCCATGGTGATCGCCGTTGTCGCGGCGACCGCCGCGTTGTGGTTCACGTTGCACGTCCGAGGCACGGTCGCCACCGTCGGTGCGGCGCTGGTGATGGGTGTCGCGGTGTCGGGCATGCACTACACGGGCATGTTCGCGATGCATGTCCACGAAACCCAGCACATGCATCCACCGTCCGGGGCGGGAGCGACGCAGTTGCTCACCCCGCTGATTGTGAGCATCAGCCTGGTTACCGTGCTGCTACTGCTCCATCTCGGCGTCACCGAGGTAGACGACGAGAACACTTATGTCCCGCAGGGCAGGCATGCCGACAGTTACTGGCCGACTCGCGACTGAACGAACCGTGCGGTCTCCTGTCGGCGGTCCTGTCGGGTGACGTATCAGTTGCCGCCGGGAGCGGACCTGCCGCGTACGGGTGCGGCGAAGTTTTCGCTGCCGGATGCGGGGTAAGCGCGCCGAGAGCCGGTTGCCGAGATGACCGGCCGCTCCCAGCCGAAGCAGGAGGTTGCGATGCGTATCGGGTACAAACTGGCGGCCGAGGCTTTCGGCCCGAACGAGCTTGTCCGCCAAGCCGTCAGGGCCGAAGCGGCCGGGTTCGACTTCGTCGAGATCAGCGACCACTTCCATCCCTGGCTGGACAACCAGGGGCATTCGCCGTTCGCCTGGACCGTGCTCGGAGCGATCGCGGCGAAGACCGAGCGGATCGAGCTCGCGACCGGCGTGACCTGCCCCATCCTGCGATATCACCCCGCGATCATCGCGCAGGCCGCGGCCACTCTGGCGATCATGTCCGATGACCGTTTCACCCTCGGTGTCGGTTCGGGCGAACGTCTCAACGAACATGTCGTCGGCCGTGAGTTCCCGCCCGTGCGTATCCGGCAGCGGATGCTTCGCGAGGCCCTCGAGATCATCCGTTTGCTATGGAGCGGGGGCTACCAGTCCTACGACGGTGAGTTCCTGACCGTTTCCGAGGCTCGCGTCTTCGACCTGCCCGAGACGCTCCCGCCGATCGCCGTCGCCGGTGGCGGGCCGGACGCGGCGCGGATCGCCGCCGAACTCGGTGACGGCCTGTTCGCCACCGAACCGAAGCCCGAGCTCGTCGACAGCTATCGCGCGGCGGGCGGCACGGGCCCCCGATACGCGGAGGTCGGCATGGCGTGGGCTCCCGACGAGGAGACGGCCGCGAAGGCGGTGCTCGATACGACGCGCTGGGCGGTGACGGGATGGAAGGTGATGAGCGAGTTGCCGAACCCGGTCAATTTCGCCGCCGCGACGACCACCGTCCGCTTGGAGGACATTCTCGACAACTTCGCCTGCGGTCCGGACCCGGCCCGGTACCTCGAGGCCGCGAAACAGTACACCGACGCGGGCTTCGACCACCTCGTGATGCAGAACGCGGGCCCCGACCCGGACGGCTTCCTGGACTTCTACCGCCGTGAACTCGACAAGCCGCTCCGGGCTCTGACGCCGAGCGCCTGAGCTCGAGGATCCGGCCGCGTCGTTCGCGGCACCGGCGCTGCGGCGAGGGTGTACCCGGGGCAGCTCGTGGACCGTAGTCGTAGTCGGGCCGAGGGAAGCTCGGTGGTCGCGAACATGAGAGCGCTCGTCGGAGCATGGAGGCAGTCGCTCCAGCGCCCTGTCGAACGGATGGTCAGCGCGCGCCGAGGAGCTTCCCGAGCAGCCCTGTGAGCTGTTCGCGTTCCTCCGGTTCGAGGGCGGCGAACGTGCGGTCGAGGAAGCCGGGAACCGCTCGTTCGGCGTCCGCCAAGGCCTGCCTGCCGGCCTCGGTGATCGTGACCGCGTAGGCCCGGCGGTCGGCAGGGTCCCGTTCGCGCCGGACGAAGCCCGAGGCCTCGAGATCGTCGGCGATGCCGACCATCACGCTGCGGTCGATGCGCAGTTCCTCGCTGAGCACGCGCTGCGAGCGCGGGCCCACATCCGCCAGCATCTTCAGCACCAGGTGCTGGCCCACGCCCAAGCCTTGCTCCTGGGCGTGCGCTTCGGCCGCGCGGGCGACGGCGGATGACACGCGGCACAGGGCGATATCGGGCCGCTGCGCGGCGAGCCTCGAAAGGTACTGCGCCCGCGCCTGATCGGTCCTTGTCGGCATTCCCGCAGCCTAGCAGACCATCTCACACAAGATGATTTGACGCCAGACGATCGGTGACCGTACCGTCCGAGATGATCTGTGCAGAAACTATCTTCTGAGAGATGGATGGTTGCGATGTCGTTGAACCTGTCCGCGGACGAAGTCCTGTCCACCACGCGAGCCGTGCGCAAACGGCTCGACTTCACCAGGCCCGTACCGCGCGGGCTGATCGAGGAATGTGTCGACCTGGCGACGCAGGCTCCGACCGGACGAAACCGTCAGCGCTGGCACTTCCTCGTCGTCACCGACGACGCGCGGCGCCGCGCCGTCGCCGACATCTTCCGCCGCGCCGTCCATATCGCGGGTGGCCGGCCGCTCACGCCCGCCGACCTGCGTCGTATGTCGGCGCATCCCGGGTCCATGCGACGGATCGGAGAAGGGTTCCAGTACCTCTACGACAACGTTCACCGCGTGCCGGCCTTCGTGATTCCCGCCGTCGAAGGCCGCACCGACCACGCGGGCGTGCTCGAACAGGCCATGACCTGGGGCTCGATCCTCCCTGCCGTCTGGAGTTTTATGCTCGCCGCCCGAGCCCGCGGGCTCGGCACGGTCTGGACCACCGCCCACGCACCGCTGGAACGGGAACTCGCCGCCGTGCTCGGCGTTCCCTACGAGAAGGTCATGCTGGCGGCGTTCATCCCGCTCGCGTTCACCATCGGCACCGATTTCCGGCCCGCGAAACGGGTCGACCGCGCGCAGGTCCTGCACTGGGACAAGTGGTGACCTCGCCCGCGCGATCAGGTTGCGCGCTCGGCCGTCCGGCGGACACGAGTGTCTCGGAAACCCCTGCGGCCGAGGCGATCTCGGTGACGGAAGCGTTCATAGATCGCCCGGCGCTCCTCGGTGCCCGGTCTGCTCATCCGGCCTCCGGTGCGGGCAGGCGAGGGCCGGGTCGATCAGGACGCCGGGATTGAGTATTCCGGCGGGATCGAGCGCCGATTTCGCGGCCCGCAGTGCCGCGGCGAAAGGTTCGGGCCGCTGGCGGTCGTACCAGGGGCGGTGGTCGCGGCCGACGGCATGGTGGTGGGTGATGGTCGCGCCGCCGACGTGGAGTGCCTCCGAGACGGCGGTCTTGATCTCGTCCCACTGCTCGACGGTCCGGCCCCAGCGGCCTGCGGCGTAAATGCCGAAGTAGGGCGCGGGCCCGTCCGGGTAGACATGGGTGAACCGGCAGGTCAGCACGCCGGTCACCCCGGCGGATCGGAACGCGGCCGCGGTCGCTTCCCGCACTGCCGCGCGCAGGGACTCGAAACGATCCCAGGTGCACGCGGTTTCGAAGGTCTCCACGATCATGGACTGGGCTGCGAGCGCGTCGCGCTGGTACGGCATGCGAAGGAACGACGAGCGCCACGTGTCGGCCGCGCCCGCGCGCGCCGGGTCTCGCGCCGAGTCGGTGGTGCGGACCCCGTCCGGAACGGCGCCGCCGTGCTCGCGGCAGATCTGCGCCGCCCGGCGCATCGGTTCGTCCACCGGGTGGTCCGCGGACTCGAATCCGAGGACCAGCACTCCACCGGCCGCCTCGACGCCCGCGTTGATGAACGCCTCCATCGGATCGAGCAGTCGGCAGTTCGCCGGATACAGCGCTGACTGGGCGATGGCGCGCGTCGCGGCCACGGCCGCGCCGTAGTCGTCGAACACCACCGAGGCTCCGGATCGCCGGTGCGGACGATCCTGCACGCGCATCCACGCCTCGGTGATGACCCCGAGGATGCCCTCCGATCCGAGGAACATCCGGTCCGGTGAGGGTCCCGCGCCCGACGCGGGAAGCCTGCGCGATTCACTGATCCCGGCCGGGGTCACCACCCGCATCGATTCGACCATGTCGTCGATGTGGGTATAGACGGTCGCGTAGTGGCCGCCCGCCCGGGTGGCCAGCCAGCCGCCGAGCGTCGAGAACTCGAACGACTGCGGGAAGTGTCGAAGCGTCAGGCCCTCCGGCCGTAATCCCGCTTCCAGCGCCGGACCCAGAATGCCCGCTTGAATCCGCGCCGCCCGGCTGGTGCGGTCGAGTTCCACGATCCGGTCCATGCGGCCGGTGTCGAGGGCCACGGCCCCGGCGTAGGCGTCGGCGCATCGGGGTTCGACACCGCCAACCACCGACGTCCCGCCGCCGAACGGCACCACGGCGACGCCCGCGCTCGCGCACCAGTCCAGGATGTCGACCACGTCCTGCTCGGCGCGTGGCCGCAATACTTGATCGGGTACCTGATCGACTCGGCCGAGCAGATTGCGCACCACATCGCGAAAGGCCTGCCCGCTGCCGTGCGCGACGCGATCGCCGAGGTCTTCCGAGGCCAGCGGGGCCAGGGAATCCGGCACCCGGACGCGGGGCGCGGGCACATCCAGCGACGTCGGGTCCGGCGCGTCGTGCACTGTGAGATCGGCCGTCGGGAGCAGGGCCGCCACGCGCTTGGTCAGCGCCTCTCGTTCGCGGCCGGTCACCGCGTCTTCCCGGTTGCCCCATCCCCACCATGACCTCGTGGCCATCTCGGCTCCATTCGCAGAACGCTCGGCTACGGGGCGAGCGCGTTGTTCCGGGTGACGATCAACGGGTCGGTGGGAGTGAAGGGCAGGTCGGGGAGAGCGCCGAGGGCGACGCCGAAGGTCGCGGCGAGCACCTTGCGGGAGTAGGCGCTCATCGAGGCACGGTAGCCGATGTCGGCGGGCGTGGGTTGGTCGAAGAAGATCAGCAGGTGGATCTCCGGTGCGTCCACGACCTCGATGTGATGCGGATAGGCCCGGGGGACGAAGTACACCTCGCCTTCGTGCACGGTGTAGGTGTCCAAGGCGCCGTCCGGGTCCATGATCGTCATCCGTGCCGAGCCTCGGTGGACGTAGCCCATCTCGGCGGTCACGGGGTGCCAGTGCGGTTCGCGCATGCCGTCTTCCCGGACCCGTAACGAGTACATCGATATGTCGTGCAGTGCCGGCCAGAACTGTGCGCGGGCGGTGCGCGCGGAGCCGACCGGCGAGTCCACCGACGCGGGCATCGCCTCGAGTGCGAAATGGTGCGGGTCGCCGAAGTGGGCGGTGGACGGGATGTCGGGGTCGCCGTCGCGTTTCACCACGAACTTCGCGGTGGTGTCGCGCCGGATCGCGGCGAAGTCCTCGGCGGGCAGGTCGTAGGTATTGCCGAGAACCGAATCGGTCATCGCGCCCAGGGCGGCGCTGAAGCCGAAGTCCTCCGGTCGTTCGTGGCGGAAGGCCAGGATGAATTCCGCGTCGGTGTCGCCGACGTTCTCCACGTGGTGCAGCGCGCCGGAATCGATGTGGAACATCTCGCCCGCGCGCACCAGGAACGAGGAGAATCGGCTGCCGTCGTCCAGGACCGAGACCAGTGCCCGTCCCGCGGTGCAATAGGTGAGTTCGGTGGCGTTGGCGTGCCAGTGCGGTTCGCGGATGGCGCCCGGTGCGAGCGTCAGGCGTTTGATCGACAGCCCGCTGAGGATCGGGAAGCTGTCGGCGGTGAGTCGCGTGAGTGAGCCGAGTTCGCTGCGGTAGATCTCTTCGCCCTTGCGTAGAGAGGCGACATGAAGGGATGGACTTCGCACGGTTCCTCCTCGCTCGCGGTCAAAGGATCGTTCCGGTTCGATCATGCCGGTCTCGGCGCGTGAGCTCCCGGGAAACCCGGAGCCGGAAGGCGGAAAACCCCGATCATCCGAGGTGATTTCCCCCACATTTATTACGTGCAGAAATGAATGTACTTCACATCACACCATGTCGTAGCCCAAAGTGTGCCGGGGTACTCCTGTCATCTTTCCCAACCTGGGCGCGCCGATCCGCGCCGAGTTCGCTAAGGTCCGATCCGCACGCTCGGGTCATGGTTCACGCATTTGAGGCACTGCTTCTGGCTCCATAGCCAGAGCGGACAGTGATCGACCAGAGAGTGAACTCGCAGCCGTATGACCACGACACGCCGTTCCGCACGTCGCGCCCACCATTCACGAGCACGCAATCTCCTGCTCCCCCAACTGCTTACCGCCGCGGTCGATACGGCGTTCGATTCCGCAGCCATCCGGTATAATCCCACGGGCGATCCGGCGGATCAGCGTGAGCTCAGCTACCGGGAGCTGGACGAGACGTCCTCGCGATGGGCCCGCTACCTGATCGGGTTCGGTGTGGGGCCGGGAGACTTCGTCGCGGTGGCCATCACCCGCTCGGTCGAGTCGGTGCTGGCGGTCTGGGCGGTCGCGAAGACCGGCGCCGCCTACGTGCCCATCGATCCGTCGTATCCGGCGGAGCGAATCGCGCACATGCTCGCGGATTCCGGCGCGGCCGTCGGCCTCACCACCTCGGCGCACCGGGCCGCACTCGCCGCGCCCGGGATGGAGTGGATCGAACTCGACTCCGAGGTCCACCGGCGGCGAGCCGCCGCTGAGCCCGGTCATTCGGTCTGCTATTTGGACCGGTCGCGTGCGCTGACCGAACAGCACCTCGCCTACGTGATCTACACCTCCGGCTCGACGGGCAGGCCGAAAGGCGTCGCGGTCACCCACGCCGGCCTCGCGAGCCTGGTCGAGCACGAGATCGCCGCGCGGGCGGTGACCAGCCGCTCGCGTGTCTCGCACCTGTGCACACCGAGCTTCGACTTCTCGGTGATCGAGATGCTGCTCGCCTTCTCGGCGGGCGCGACTCTGGTCGTGGCGCCGCCCACGGTGTTCGGCGGGGTCGAGCTGGCCGATCTGCTGCGGCGCGAGCGCGTCACGCATCTGTGCATCACCCCGGGAGCGCTCGAATCCATCGAGCCGGCCGGACTCGACGATCTGAAGGCCATCTTGTGCGGTGGGGAGCGGGTGAGCCCCGAACTGGCCGCCCGGTGGGCGACCGGCGACCGGGCGTTCTACATCGTCTACGGCCCCACCGAGACCACCATCTTCGCCACCGGCACCGTAGCGCTGCGCGCGGGCGGCGCGACCCATATCGGCACTCCGGTACCGGGGCTGGGCGTCCATGTTCTCGACGCGCGGTTGCGGATGGTGCCGACGGGCGTGGTCGGGGAGCTGTATCTGTCCGGTCCCGCGCTGGCAGAGGGGTACCTCGGCCGGCCCGCGCCGACCGCCGACAGGTTCGTCGCCAATCCGTTCGCGGCGGTACCCGGCGCGCGCATGTATCGCACCGGTGATCTGGTACGGCGCACCTCGGCAGGACTTCTCGAACATCACGGCCGGGTGGACTTCCAGGTCAAGATCCGGGGGCTGCGGATCGAGCTCGGCGAGATCGACAACGCGCTGACCGCCCACCCCGACGTCGACTACGCCGCGACCCTGGGCGTGACGCTGCCCTCCGGTGGCGCGGCGCTGGTGTCCTACGTGCTGCCACGGGTGGAGTCCACTCCGTGCGGCAGCGGCCGGGTCGCGCCGGACACCACCGAACTCATCGAACTGCTCGCGAAAACCCTTCCCGCCTATATGGTTCCGGCCGCGATCACGGTACTCGACGAACTACCACTGACGCCGGTCGGCAAGCTGGATCGCGCCGCGCTGCCGGAGCCCGTGCTCACCGCCGAGCAGTTCCGGGCGCCCGGCACGCCGACCGAGCGGGTGGTGGCCGAAGTCTTCGCCGCGCTGCTCCTGCCGGCGGGCGCCGCCGAGCCCGGCCGCGTCGGCGCGAACGACGACTTCTTCGAGCTCGGTGGCAATTCGCTGATCGCGACGCAGGCGGCCGCGCGGCTGGGCGCCGCACTGGGCGTCCGCGTTCCGGTCGCGCTGCTGTTCGAGGCGTCGGTGGTGGCGAAACTCGCCGGACGCCTGGACGAACTGGGCCCGGGGTCGTATTCCGTCCCGCGACCGATGGCTCGACCGGAGCGGGTGCCGCTGTCGTTCGCGCAGCGGCGGATGTGGTTCCTCAACCGGTTCGACCCGGCCGGAGCGAGCAACAACATCCCGCTGGCGGTGCGGCTGAGCGGGCGACTGGACGTGGACGCGCTGCGGGCCGCGATCCGGGACCTGGTGCAGCGGCACGAGGTGCTGCGGACCAGCTACCCCGAGCACGAGGGAATGGGCAGCCAACGGGTGCACCCGATGACGGATCCGGTCGCGGTACCCGAGCTGCCGGTGCTCGACGTCGCCGAAGCCGAGATCCCCGAGCGTACGGTCGCCGCGGTGGTCGAGGGCTTCGATGTCACGGCGGCGCCGCCGATCCGGTTGCGCCTGCTGCGCTCCAACGAGACCGAGCACGTACTGGTCGGCGTGGTCCACCACATCGCCGCGGACGGCTCCTCCATGGGCCCATTGACCACCGACCTGATGACCGCGTACTCGGCCAGGGCCGCAGGCCGCGCTCCCGCCTGGACGCCGCTGCCCGTGCAATACGCGGATTACACGCTGTGGCAACGCGAAATGCTCGGCGCGCCGAGCGATCCGAACTCCCTGTTCGCCCGTCAGCTCGGGTTCTGGCGGGAGCGGCTTGCCGACCTGCCGCCACGTCTGGACCTGCCCGCCGACCGGCCGCGCCCCGCGGTGTTCTCGGGCCGGGGCGCCACGCACGAATTCAAGATCGACGCGCCGGTGCACGCGGCGTTGAACCGGCTGGCGCACCGAAACGACGCGACGTTGTTCATGGTCGTGCACGCCGCGTACTCCGTCCTGCTGGCCCGGCTGTCGAACACCCGCGACATCACCGTGGGCACGCCGGTGGCCGGCCGCGGCGAGGCCGCGGTGGACGGCCTGATCGGCATGTTCGTCAACACCCTCGCGCTGCGTACCGAGATCGATCCGGGCCACACCTTCGCCGAGCTGCTCGCGCGGGTGCGTACCCGCGACCTCGAGGCGTTCGGGCAGGCCGACGTGCCGTTCGAACGCCTGGTGGAGGTGCTGGACCCGGTGCGGTCGAGCGCCCATCACCCGCTGTTCCAGACGATGCTGACCTTTCAGAACCTCGCGCAGGCGACGCTGGAACTGCCCGCGCTCTTGGTCTACGCGCTGGACTTCACGCTGCCGCTGACGAAATTCGATCTCGAACTGACCATGGTGCCGCACGAGGACGAGCGGACGCCGCTGGGAATCTCGGCGGCGTTCACCTATTCCACCGAACTGTTCGACGAGGTGACGGTGGCGGGGTTCGCCCGGCGGCTGTGCGGGATCCTCACGGCCGTCGCCGATTCGGCGGATCACGTGGTCGGGGAGATCGAACTGCTCGATGCCGCGGAGCGCACCGCGATCCTGGGCAAGTGGAACGAGACCCGCCACCAGGTCCCCTCGGGTCTGGTGCTCGACGGGTACCGACATGCGGTGCAACGGCACCCGGACGATGTGGCGGTCGTCTACCTGGACCGGCAACTGACCTATCGCGAGTTCGACGAGCGGGTCAACCGGCTCGCCCGGGTGCTCATCGACCACGGTGTCGGCGCGGAAACGCTGGTGGGACTGGCGGTTCGGCGTTCGCTGGATCTCGTGGTCGGCATGTACGCGATTCTCACCGCCGGTGGCGCGTACGTTCCGCTGGACCCCGATCATCCCGCCGAGCGGATAGCGCACGTGCTCGACGCCGCCCGCCCCGTCTGTGTGCTGACCACATCCGCCGACGCCGTGCCGATGCCAGGCGACGTCGCCGTCCTGCGGCTGGACGCTCTCGGAGCCGATCAGCGCTCGGGCGCTCCGCTGCGTTCCGAGGAGCTGACGCGCACGGTGCTGCCGGAGCACCCGGCGTATGTGATCTTCACGTCGGGCTCGACCGGACGCCCGAAAGGTGTGGCGGTCTCGCACAAGGCGATCGGCAACCAGATCGAGTGGATGCTCGCCCAGTACCCCATGGGGCCGGGGGAGGCGTACCTGCAGAAGACCGCCGCCACCTTCGACGTCTCGTTGTGGGGCTACCTGATGCCGCTGCGGTCGGGTGCGAAGCTCGTCGTCGCCGAACACGACGGACACCGCGACCAGGCCTATCTCGCCGCGACCGTCGCCGAGCACGGCGTCACCGTCACCGATTTCGTGCCGTCGACGGCGACGGAGTTCGCCGCGCACGCGGCGGCGGAAAGCCTTGTGACACTGCGGCATCTGTTCCTCATCGGCGAAGCTCTGCCGCCGGAGACCGTGCGCGCGATCCGGTCGGTCACCGGTGCGCAGGTGCACAACCTGTACGGCCCCACCGAGGCCGCGGTGTCGGTGACGTACCACCCCGCCGGGACGGGCGACGCGACGACGGTGCCGATCGGCGGGCCGCAGTGGAATACCCAGGTCTACGTGCTCGATTCGCGCCTGCGGCCGGTGCCGCCCGGGGTTCCTGGCGAGCTGTACCTCGCCGGGGACCAGCTCGCCCGTGGATATGTGCGCCAGGCGGCACAGACCTCGGGCCGTTTCGTCGCGAACCCGTTCGGCCGCGGCACGAGGATGTACCGAACGGGCGACCTGGCCCTCTGGCGCGCACCCGCCCCGGACGCGCCCCAGCGACTGGAATACCTCGGGCGCACCGATTTCCAGGTGAAGTTCCGCGGACAGCGGATCGAGCTCGGTGAGATCGAGACCGCGCTGCTCGCACAACCGTCGGTGAGCCAAGCGGTCGCGGCGGTGATGCCTTCGGCGTCGGGGGAGCGGCTGGCGGCGTATGTGGTCGCGTGCCCCGGGCAGGTCGTCGACCGCGACGAACTCACGGCCGCGATCTCGGGGGTCCTCCCCGCGTACATGATGCCGTCCGCGCTGATGGAACTCTCCGCCCTGCCGCTGAACGCGAGCGGCAAACTCGATCGCAAGGCGCTGCCCGCACCGGCGGTCGAGGTCAGGGAGTTCCGGGCCGCTCGCAACCCCGTGGAACGGGCCGTGGCGCAGGTGCTGGCCGATCTGCTCGGCGTCGAGCGAGTGGGCATCGATGACGACTTCTTCGCGCTCGGCGGCAATTCGCTGCTCGCGACCCGAGCCGTCGCGCGGATCAACGAGGCGCTGCGATCGCAGGTCACCGTGCGCGACCTGTTCGAGGCGCCCCTGGTCGCGGCGCTTGCCGCGAGGGTGGAGGCCGGTGGGGCGGGCACTGCTCGTCCGCCTTTGGCGCGGTCGCGACGGCCGGATCGGATCCCACTCTCGCTCGCCCAGCAGCGGATGTGGTTGCTCAACCGCATCGACCCGGACTCGCCCGCCTACCACCTGCCCTTCGCCGTACGGTTGACCGGCGTCCTCGACCCGACCGCACTGAGCCACGCGGTCGCCGACGTGATCGAACGGCACGAAGTGCTGCGCACCCGCTACCCGGTCGACGCCGAGGGACAGCCGTATCAGGAGATCCTTCCGTCGCGCGCGGTCCTTCCCGGCGGCCTCGCGGTCGAGCACGGCGTCACCGATGTCGCGGACATGGTGAACGAGCTGATGTCCGCGGGCTTCGACGTGACCGCGGCCGCACCCGTTCGGCTGCGGCTGTTCAGCTCGGGCCGCGATCATCTGCTCGTCATCGTGACCCATCACATCGCGGCGGACGGATCGTCGCTCGCGCCGCTGGCACGTGACCTGGTGACCGCTTACTCGTCCCGTCTCGCGGGCGCCGCGCCGGACTGGCCACCCCTGCCGGTGCAGTACGCCGATTTCGCGATCTGGCAGCGCGCCGCCGTGGGATCCGAGGACGACGGTCGATCCATCGCGGCACAACAATTGTCGTATTGGCGCGACCAGTTGGCCGGCTTCGCGGGGCCGCTGGAGCTGCCGACCGATCACCCGCGCCCCTCGACCGCATCGACCCGCGGCGCATCGATCGGCCGCACCATCCCGGCGCGGATCCACGAGCAGCTGACCCGGATCGCGCGCGACCACAACGCGACGCTGTTCATGGTGGTGCACGCGGCGCTCGCCACTCTGGTCGGACGCCTGTGCGGCGTCACGGAAGTCGTGATCGGTACCCCGGTCGCCGGGCGCGGCGACCGCGCACTCGACGACCTGGTCGGGATGTTCGTCAATACGTTGGCGCTGCGTGTCGAGGTCGACCCCGGCGCGACCTTCGATGATCTCGTCGAACGGTCCCGGGAAACGGCTCTCTCGGCGTTCGCCAACGGTGACGTGCCGTTCGAGCGTGTGATCGAGGAAACCGCCCCCCTGCGCACCGGAGCACACAACTCGCTGTTCCCGGTGATGCTGTCGTTCCAGAACATCGAGCAGCCCACCCTGCAACTGCCGGACCTGACGATCACCGCTGTCGGCAACGGCGAGACCACGGCCAAATTCGATCTGCACGTCGTTGTCGAGCCACGGCTTCGCGACGACGGCCGGTCGGAGCTGGCCGTGACCTTCACCTACGCCACCGAACTCTTCGCCGAGCCGACTGTCCGCGCCTTCGCCCGCCGGTTCGAGCGGATCGTGTCCGCGGTCGCGGAAGATCCCTCGGCGCGGGTGTGGGACATCGACATTCTCGACGAGGACGAAGGCTTTCCGGCGACAGCGCACTCGTACGAGGCGGAGAATGCGCCGACAGCGACGCTGCCCGAGCTGATCGGTGAGCAGGTCAGGCGCAGGCCCGGGGCGGTGGCGGTCCGATTCGGTGCCGCCACGCAGAGCTTCGGGGCGCTGTGGCGGCGCGCGAATCGCATCGCACGCGCGCTGATCGCGGCCGGAGCGGGCCCCGAAACCGTTGTGGCCGTGGCGGTGCCGCGCACCGAAGACCTGCCGGTCGCGCTGCTCGGGGTACTCATGGCAGGCGCCGCCTACCTGCCCATCGACCTCACATATCCGGCGCAGCGCCTGGCCTTCGTCCTCGCCGACGCGGCGCCGGTGTGCGTGCTGACCACCGCTGCCGAGCGCCCGGCGCTCCCGGACGCCGAACTGCGCACCGTCTTGCTGGAGCAGACGGCGGAGTTCGCCGACGATCCGGTCACCGACGCCGACCGGATAGCGCCGCTGCTCGCGGACAACCTGGCCTATGTCATCTACACCTCGGGCTCGACGGGCGTGCCGAAGGGTGTCGGCGTGACGCACCGCAATGCGGTGCGGCTGTTCACCGAGGCGCAGCCGCTGTTCGCCTTCGGCGAGCGTGACGTCTGGACGCTGTTCCACTCCTTCGCCTTCGACTTCTCGGTGTGGGAGCTGTGGTGCGCGCTCGTGACCGGCGGCACCGTCGTCGTGGTCGACTACGCGACATCGCGCTCACCGGAGCTGTTGCGCGACCTGCTCATTCGTGAGCGGGTGACGGTGTTGAACCAGACGCCGTCGGCCTTCCGCCAACTCGTCGAAGCCGATCGCGACGCCTCGACCGCCTCCGGGGAATTCTCCCTCCGGTACGTGATATTCGGTGGTGAGGCGCTCGATCTGCGGCACCTGCGACGCTGGTCCGAGCGCCATCCGGGGGACACGCCGCGATTGGTCAACATGTACGGCATCACCGAAACCACCGTGCACGTCTCCTTCCTCGAGGTCGGTGCGCACCTGATGGACAGTCCGGTCAGCCTGATCGGCCGGGCGCTGCCCGGGCTGGACACCCACGTGCTGGACCTCCGCCTGCGCCCGGCGCCGTTCGGTACTCCCGGTGAGATCTATGTCGCGGGCGCTCAGCTGTCCCGCGGCTACTCGGGGCGGCCCGGGCTCACCGCGACGCGGTTCGTCGCGAATCCGTTCGGCCCGCCGGGCTCCCGGATGTACCGCTCGGGCGACCTCGCGCGCTGGGGCCGATTCGGCGACGACACCGGGCTCGCCTACGCCGGTCGCGGCGACCAGCAGGTGCAGTTGCGCGGCTTCCGGATCGAGCTGGGCGAGATCGAAGCGGCGCTGCTGCGTTGTCCCGGCGTGTGCCAGGCCGTCGCGCTGGTCCGGACCGATCCCGCCCTCGGTGATCAGCTCGTGGGCTACGTGCTACCCGAGCCGGGCGCGCGGCCGGACCCGGCCGAATTGCGCGGTCGGGTGGCCGAATACCTGACCGGTTACATGGTGCCCGCCGCGATCGTCGTGCTCGATGCCATCCCGCTGACCCCGAACGGCAAGCTCGACCGGCGGGCCCTTCCCGCGCCCGCATTCCGTACGCGTGAATTCCGCGCGGCCGCCACCCCTGTGGAGGCGACCGTCGCCGCCGCCTTCGCCGCCGTGCTCGGCGCCGAGCGCTTCGGCATGGACGACAATTTCTTCGAACACGGCGGAAACTCCCTGCTCGCCGCGAAGCTGACGCTTCGGCTGTCGACCGCGCTCCGCACCGGGATCCCGGTGATGCGGGTGTTCACCGCACCCACGCCCGCGCAGCTGGTCGCCGACCTGGCCCGCCGTGCGAGCGGCGCGGTGGAGACCGAAGCGGCCTTCGACATGCTGCTGCCGCTGCGCCCCGCGGGTTCGGCCGCGCCCCTGTTCTGCGTGCACCCCGTCTCGGGAATCTCCTGGTCGTATGCCGGCCTCGCCGCCTACCTCGACCCCGAACGACCCCTCTACGGTCTGCAGACGCCCGTGCTCGCGACCGACGAGATGATGCCGGCTTCGATCGAGGAATGGGCCCACCGCTATATCCGGCTGATCCGCTCGCAACAACCGGCCGGTCCCTACCATCTGCTCGGCTGGTCCTTCGGCGGCGTCATCGCGCACGAGATGGCCGTGCAATTGCAACGCGAGGGCGAGCAGGTCGCGTTGCTCGCGGTGATGGACAGCTACATGGCGGACCCACCGGGCACCCCGCCCGGCGACGCGGGCAAGGTGCCGGTGGCCGAGTTGATCGGCGGTTTGCTCGGTGAGCAGGCCGGCGACCTCGGCAATGTCGCGGATGTGGACTGGGCCGCGCTTCCCCAGAAGATGAGCGAACTCCCCGAGCCGTTCGCGTCGTTCGGCTCCGACCGCGTCACCCGGATCCTCGACGCGGCGGTGCACTCGGTGGCGCTGCGCAGCGCCTATGACCCGCCCGTTTACCGGGGCGACGTCGTCTATTTCACCGCCGCGCTCGACGATCCGACCGGAACTGTCGGCGCGTCGATCTGGAGCGAGGTCATCGACGGGCAGGTGCACAACCACGCCGTGCCGACGACGCATTGGCGGATGACCACGGCATCGGGTCTGGCCCGGATCGCCGAAGTGCTGACACGGGCGTGGCATGCGGGCGAACCGGAGGGGGAACACCCGGTCCGCCGCTGAATCGGCGGCGCGGCCGGGCTTCGGCGGCGGCTTTCGGCCGGATCCACCGACGGCACGGAGAACAGTGCGACCGGAGCGGAAGCCGGAGTGCCCTGCTTTCGGTGACCTTCGGCCATCATCTCGCCCGGCGCTTCGCGCCATGCTGAGAGGACGAACCGGAATGAGCATGCCCATGACAGAACTACGGCCCCTCGATTCGGGCTTCATGGAACTAGAGGACTCCGACCGGCATATCAGTCTCGGAATCGGGGCGGTGGCGATCATCTCCGGCGCTCCGCCGGGCAGGGGTGAGTTCGACCGCATCCTCGCCAGGGGAGTGCAGCAGAACGCACGCCTGCGCCAGAAGGTGCGGCGGGCGCCGCTCGACCTGGCCACGCCGGTGTGGGAGGACGACCCGAATTTCGACCTCGCACACCACATCCGATGGACCGCGCTGCCCACGCCGGGTGACGAACGCGCGCTGTGCGAACTGGTGGCCACGGAACTGGAGGAGCGGCTCGATCGCGACCATCCGCTGTGGCAATGCGTCGTCGTCGAACATCTCGCGGGGGACCGCTGGGCGCTGCTGGTCAAAGCGCATCACAGCCTGGTGGACGGCGTGTCCGGTCTGTCGGTGTTCCGGAGTCTCTGCGATTCCGTACCGGGAGCGGCCGAGAACGCCGCGCCCGAGCCGCGAAGTCGTGCCGGGATGCCGTGGCTCGACGTGGTGCGGGGTGTGACGCGGCTGCCCGTCGTCGTGCCGCGCTCCGTGGCCGCCATGACGCGCGGTCTGACACCACTGGTGTCCGCCGTCGTGTCGCCCGCCGCGGAATGTTCGCTCAACGGACCCATCGGACGCCAGCGCCGGTACGTGCTGGCCCGGGCCGCGCTGTCGGACGTCCACGAGATCCGCGCGGCGTTCGGCGTCACGGTCAACGATGTCGTCCTGGCCGCGGTCGCCGCCGCTTATCGCGACCTGCTGGTCGGCCGCGCCGAGCGGCCCGCTCCGGACAAACTGCGCGTTCTCGTCCCGGTGTCGATGCGATCCGAGCAGGCGAAATCCACGCTGGACAATCGTGTTTCGGCGATGCTGCCGTTCCTGCCGATCGATGTCGCCGACCCGGTGGAACGGCTGGACGTGATTCGGCGGCGGATGACCGGACACAAGTCGCGAGGCGAAGCGCAAGCGGAGAACTCGGTGCTCGCGCTGGCGGGCCGGCTCCCGTTCGCGCCCATCGCGTGGAGTCTGCGTCTGCTGGCGCGGTTTCCGCAGCGAACCGTCGCCGCGCTGGTGACGAACGTGCCCGGCCCACGCGAGCGGTTGACCGTGCGGGGGCACGCGGTAACCGAACTGCTGCCTGCCACGCCCATCGCCATGCGGTTGCGCACCGCGATCGCGGTGCTCAGCTATGCGGGGCAACTGACGTTCGGGATCACCGGGGATTACGACACCGCGCCCGATATCGCGGTGCTCGCCGAGGGCATCGAGCGGGAGATCAAGCGGCTCCGGGAGCGTGCGGGGATCCGGCGACCCTCCCGGCCGGAGGTGACCGGGCCGTGAGGAGTAGCGGCCGGCGGGTGACTCGGCCCGCCGCAGCGCCTGCCGGGAGAGGACCGATCGGGGACTTTCTGCCCTGTCCGGCAGTAGGACCCGGTGATGGTATGGGAGGCCGTGGTGTCGAGTGAAGACCGGAAAGCGAGGTCGTTGCCAGGTGGAAGCACGCGCGATGTGCCTGGGCACGAGATCATGATCTCCTCCGGCGGCCGCGTCGCGGATAACGGCATCCCCGGCCGCACGATGGTCGAGATCGACCGTGACGAGGCGCTGCGGCTGCTGGCCGGTGTGGCCTACGGGCGCGTGGTGTTCACCCGCGATGCGCTCCCGGCGATCCGCCCGGTCAACCATTTCGTCGACGGTGGCGCGGTCATCGTGCGTACCCGGGTCACGTCGCGGCTCACCGACACCGTCCGTACCGATCCCTCCGTCGTCGTGGCCTATGAGGCCGACGACATCGACGCGGTGAGCCATGTGGGCTGGTCGGTCGTCGTGACCGGCCTGGCCCGGACGGTCACCGACCCCGCCCGGGTCGCGCGCTATACGCGGCTGCTGCGACCGTGGGCCGACGGGATGATGGATACGGTCATCGCGATCGAACCCACCATCGTCACCGGCTTCCGGCTCGTCGAGGAACAGCGTTAGGTCGCAGCGGGCGAAGGTGGTTCGGATTTACCGAACCATCATCCCGAGAATTATTTGTGGGCATATCCGGCGAGGTCCTGCGCCGGTTCGCCCTTCACGCGCGAGTTCGTTGCGGGAATAACGCACTCCATGGCGGGTGGGCACGATCGGCGTAGGCGCGGTGGGCGTTTGTGGCTGCCGGAGGCCGGTCGCGCACATCCGGATTCGCGTCGATCGGCGGAGCCGATTCGCGGTCTGACCGGCCGGATACCCCTCGGCGGCCTGCCGTCGACCGGCGCCCGCCTTCGATGCGCGCGCCGAACCGTGCGAAACCTGAGCGCTGAAACGCCCGTGCTCGGCGGCATCCTCTCGGAAAGCACGCAGGCCCCCGACATGAAATTAGAATCACCGTGTACCTGATTCCAGGCGGAACTATGTGCCGAGAATGTGCATTCCGAGAGGTCCTTCGAGTTGAGTGAATTGATGAGTATTCGGAAATGTGCGCGCCGGATAGGAATGTAGTAAAGGCGCGGAGGTAGCACCAGTATGGGTGATTGCCAATATATTGCTATCGGGATGCACATTCCCTTGTGGTGCAATCGATCGAGCCGGCGGATCGGCTGTCGGCGGCCGCTGTCCGCCCGGTGGATCACGATGGCCCTCCCGGCTTGATTCCGGCCCCTGCCCGGCATGTACGATGCCCGATCGCGGGTGGTTCTGTCTGGATCCACCCTCTTGCACCAGGCACTTCTACGAGCGATACGGGCACGCGACGGCTCCATCGCGCGGGCGGTGTCATGGCCGCATTGCTCGAAACGAGATTCGAAACGCCCGGCCTCCGTGCGGAGCTGGGAGGTTTGATACCACTAGACTGACCCGAGCTGCTGTCAGATAGCTTGTCCCACCAGAGTGGCGATGCTTCACGGTAGATTCAAAAGTTCTGTTTTCAGATTTTGAGACGACTGAAATGCCGACAAAGGGGAGGTGTGGAAGTCGCCGCGAATGTCCGGTTCATGCCGGACACCGGCGGATCGAGCTACCCGCGAAACCTGAACGGCGCGGCGCAGAGCAGGGGTGGCGCCGCTTCGAAGTAGACGAAGTGCATACAAAGCCAGATTTCGGATGCGGTGGGCCGACGTCCTTCCGTCGTGCCTTCGCGCGTCCGGGTAGGAATAAGGGGTCATGCGATGAATCTGAAGTCAGACGAAACCGCCGACGGCGATCAGGGGCTGATTCCGCTCTCGAGTGCGCAGTACGGTATGTGGCTCGCGGACCATATGCCCGGTGGACCGGCTGTCAACATCGCACACTGCGTCGAGATCAAGGGCCCGGTGGACCACGACGTGTTCACGCGGGCGGTGAACGCCGGCGGGCACGAAACCGAGTCCCTTGTGGTTCGCGTGGTCGAATCCGACGGCCGGCCGTATCAATTCGTCGACCGCGGCATCATCTACGACGAGCCGGTGCTGGATTTCAGCGACGCGCGGGATCCGGTCGCGGCGGCGATGGAGTGGATGCGCCGCGACTACAACACCAAGGCCGTCGACCTCGCCCGCGACCGGCTCACCGTGACGAGGCTCCTGCGGGTCGGCGAGGACCACTACTTCTGGTACGGCCGCGCGCACCATCTGGTGGTCGACGGGTACGGCGCCTTCAACAGCCTGATGCGGATGGCCGAGCATTACAACGCGCTGCTGGAGGGCAGGCCTCCGACGCGGCTGGACGCGGCGAGCCTGCGCGACATCGTCGAAGCGGAGCGTGCCTATCGCGCCAGTTCGCGCTACGAGGCGGACAAGACATTCTGGCTGAACAAGGTTTCCGGCCTGCCCACGCCGGTCAGCCTGTCCGGCCGCACGGCCCGTTTCGGCAAGGTCGACCGCGTGGCCGGCCTGCAGCTGCCCGGCCACCTGTCCGACCGGCTCGACCGTTTCGCCGACGAGGTGAACGCGTCGGCCGCGCAGGTGGTGATCGCCGCGTTCGCCGCCTTCCTCGCCCGGATGACCGGCACCGAGGATGTCGCGCTGTCGCTGCCGGTGACCGCCCGCGTGACCAAGCGCCTGCGCAACGCCGCCGCGATGCTGGCGAACATGGTGCCGATTCGTTTCGCCGTGCGCCACTCGACCACCGTGGAGGAACTGGTCCGCGCCTCGGTGTCCGAGATCGTCTCGGCGATGCGCCATCAGCTGTACCGGTTCGAGGATCTGCGCCGCGACTCGGCCGCGATCGACTCCGCCGCCAATTCGTTCGGCCCGATCGTGAACATCCTGTTCTTCGACTCCGAGATCCGGCTCGGCTCGGCCGTCGGCCGCTACCGCGCGTTGACCTCCGGCGCGCTCGACGATCTGCAGCTCAATCTGTACCGCTCGGGCGCGGACGCCCCGTTGCTGATCGAGCTGCACGGCAATCCGAACCTCTACGGGCAGGACGAACTCGAGTCGCATGCCGACCGGTTCCTCGATTTCCTGCACCGGATGATGGACTCGCCCCTGGACACCCGCATCGGTGACCTCCAGCTCGTCGGACCCGCCGAGGAACTGCGCATCGTCGAGGAACTCGCCGGCCACGACGGCGAATCTCCCTCCGCCACACTGGTGGAACTGCTGACCGATCAGGCGGCGTCCACGCCCTCCGCGGTGGCGGTGACCTCGGACGCCGGCACGCTCACCTACCGCGAACTCGACGAACGATCCAATCGGTTCGCCCGCGGGCTCATCGCGCTCGGCGCGGGTCCGGAATCGTTGGTGGCCATCGCGATGCCACGGGACGCGGATCTGATCGTCGCCGTGCTCGGGGTGCTCAAATCGGGCGCCGGCTACCTCCCGCTGGACACGGCCCATCCGGCCGAACGGCTCGAATACGTACTGGGCGACGCGAACCCGATCGCGGTGGTGACGAAGCGAAGCATGCGCGAACACGTACCGGGCGATCCCGGCCGCGTTGTGCTGTTCGACGACCTTCTCGCCGCGGAGCAGGCCGCGGGCCCGATCAGCGATGCGGATCGGACCGGCTTGCTGCGCCCCGACCACCTCGCCTACGTCATCTACACGTCCGGATCCACCGGCCGGCCGAAGGGCGTCTCCATCACCCACCGCGCCGTGTCCACCTATCTGGTGAACTCGTGCGCCGAGATCGGCATCCGGTCCGACGATGTCTGGACGTTGTTCCACTCCTTCGCGTTCGACTACTCGGTCTGGGAGATCTTCGGTGCGCTGATCACCGGCGGCCGGATCGTCGTCGTGGACAGTCTCACCACCCGATCGCCGGACGACGTGGTGCGTCTGGCGGCGCGCGAACGGGTCACGGTCTTCAGCCAGACGCCGTCGGCGTTCTACCAGTTCGCGGCCGCCCGACAGCGCTACGCGCACGCCGGGGAGCACGAAGGCGAGTTGTCGCTGCGGCTGGTCGTCCTCTCGGGTGAAGCTCTCGATCCGGCCGCGCTGGCCGACTGGTACGAGCACAACCCGAATCTGCCGGTCCTGGCCAACAGCTATGGAATCACCGAAACCACCGTCTTCGTCACCTACACAGACCTCACACCGGACATCGCCGTTCCGGGCGCACCGAGCACGGTCGGCCCGGCGTTGCCGGGCTTGCGCACATACGTCCTGGACGAGCGCTTGCGTCCGTGCCCGCTCGGCGCCTGGGGCGAGATCTATGTCGCGGGCGCACAACTCGCTCGCGGCTACCTCCGGCGACCGGCGCTGAGCGCGGGACGTTTCGTCGCGAATCCGTTCGGGCTGCCGGGAGAGCGCCTCTATCGCAGCGGGGACGTGGCGCGCTGGAATCACAAGGGCGAGCTGGAATACCGCGGACGCGCCGACCAGCAGGTGCAGTTGCGCGGGTTCCGGATCGAGCTGGACGAGATCCGCAACGCGCTGCTGGGCCATGACAGCGTCGCCACCGCGGTCGTCGTCGTGCATCTGGCGGGCACCGAGGCCGCCCGGCTGGTCGGCTACGTCGTACCCGCCGTCGGCGCGAGCTGCGAGCCGGACACCCTGCGCACGCACGTCGCCACGATGCTGCCGGAATACATGGTGCCGTCGAGCGTCGTCGTGCTCGAGGTGGTGCCGCTGACCGTGAACGGCAAGGTGGACTACCGGGCGCTGCCCGAGCCGGTCTTCGATTCGGCCGCCGCGTACGTCGCGCCACGCACGGTGGTCGAGGAGTCGATCGCGGACGTCTTCGCGGAGGTTCTCGGCACCGACCGGGTGGGCGTGTTCGACAGCTTCTTCGAACTCGGCGGCAACTCGATCACCGCGACCAGCGCGGCCGTGCGCATCGCGGAGGTGACCCGATGCGACGTGTCGGTCCGCGACCTGTTCGTCAAGCAGACCGTCGCCGAACTCGCCGCGCACCTCGAGGACGGTAGCCGCTCCGGCAGGCCCGTGCTGCGCGCGGCGGCCAGGCCCGAGCCCATCCCGCTGGCGCCGGCGCAGAACAGGATGTGGCTGGTCAATCAGGCCGACCCGGCCTCGGCCGCCTACAACATCCCGCTGATTGTGCAACTGACCGGACGTCTCGACACCGCGGCGCTGCGAGCCGCGCTGACCGACGTGATCGATCGGCACGAATCGCTGCGCACCGTCTACCCCGCCGTGAACGGCGAGGGGATCCAGGTCGTGCTGCCCGCCGAAGAGGTCGTCGCCGGTCTCGACCTGGCCCCGCGGCCGACCGATCCGGACGATATCGAGCAGCGGATCCGCGAGCTGGCATCGGTCGGGACCGATCTGCGCGAACGCGCCCCGATCCGGGTGGCGCTGCTGGCCACGACCGACCGCTCGCGACATGTCCTGGCCGTGGTCCTGCACCACATCTGCTGTGACGGATCCTCGCTGCGGCCGCTCGCGGTCGATGTCGCCGTCGCCTACGAGGCGAGGGTGCAGGGGAAGAAGCCGGACTGGGAACCCTTGAGCGTCCAATACGCCGACTACAGCGTCTGGCATCACAGCCTGCTCGGCGACCCGGACGATCCGGAGTCGCGAGCCGCCCACCAGCTGCGGTATTGGTCGCAGCGATTGGCGGGCATGCCGCCGGTGCTGGAGCTGCCCGCCGACCGTCCGCGTCCGGCCCGCCGATCCATGCGCGGCGACGTCGCGGACACCGTGATCCCGGCCGAGACCTTCGCCGGTATCGAGCGGCTGGCCCGCGCGGCCAACGTCACGACGTTCATGGTGGTCCACGCCGCGCTGGCCGTGCTGCTGGCGCGGATGTCGGGTTCGGCGGACATCACCGTCGGCACGCCGGTCGCCGGGCGCGGCGAGCGTGCGCTCGAGCCGCTCATCGGCATGTTCGTCAACACCGTGCCGCTGCGCACCGAGGTGTCCTTCGAGGAGTCGTTCACCGAGTTCTTGGCGCGGGTCAAGGACATCGACGTCGATGCCTTCGCCAACAGCGACCTGCCCTACGAGCGTGTCGTGGACGAACTGCATCCGAAGCGGTCCCTGGCGTACGCGCCGCTGTGCCAGGTTTATCTGGCGTTCGAGAACATGGACCGGGCGAGCCTGGAGCTGTCCGAGCTCACCGTCGAGCTGCTGGATCCCGGCGCCGAACCGGCGAAAGTGGACATCATCGTCACCGTCGCCGAGAACACCGCGGCGGGCGGCGATGTCGCGCTGCGGATCAACTACGCCACGGACCTCTTCGACCGGGAGACCGTCGAAGAACTCGCCGAGCGGCTGAACCGGATGCTCGACGCGTTCGTGTCGAATCCCCGGGCCCGGGTCGGCGAAGTGGATCTGTTGTCCGGTGTCGAGCGGCTGGGGTTGGTCCCGGCCTCCGGTGGTCGCGCCGAGAAGCCCCGGGTGCTGGCGGATGTGCTGCTGGTCGGTGATCGCACCGCGCCGGCCGTGGTGGCGGGCGCTCGGGTGCTCTCCTACGGGGAGCTGGACGAGTGGTCGAATCGTCTCGCGCGAGTACTGATCGACTGGGGCGTCGGGCCGGGGGACCAGGTCGCGCTGGCAATGGGGCGGTCGGTGGAGTTCGTGGTCGGTGTGTGGGCGGTGGCGCGTGCCGGCGCCGCGTTCGTCCCGGTGGACCCGCGCTACCCCGGCGAGCGAGTGGCGCACATGGTCGCGGACTCGAATGTGGAGGTCGCGCTCACGGTCGAGGCCTCGAGCACCCTGCTTCCCGGTCATGTGCGGCAACTGATCCTCGACCATCCGGGCACCGAGGCGTTCATCGCGACGCATTCCCCGGCCCCGGTGACCGACGCCGATCGCGTACGCGCCTGCCGGATCGCCGACGCGGCCTACGTGGTGTACACCTCGGGCTCGACCGGCAAGCCGAAGGGCGTGGCGGTCACGCACGAGGGCTTGGCGAATTTCGCGATCGAGCAGCGTGAGCGCTATCGCGTCGATCGCAGGTCGCGCGTGTTGCAGGTGGCCGCGCCCGGCTTCGACGCGGTGATGCTGGAGCTGCTGATGGCGCACGCGAACGGCGCGCTGCTCGTCGTGTCGCCGCCGGAGGTGTTCGCCGGGGCGCAGCTGGCGGAATTGATTCGCGCCCAGGAGGTCTCGCACGCGTTCGTGACGCCCAGCGTGCTGGCGACGATGTCGCCCGCCGGTCTCGATTCGCTGCGGGTGCTGGTGGCCGGCGGGGAAGCGGTGTCGGCCGAGACGGTCGCGGTATGGGCGCCGGGGCGGCGGCTGCACAACGGGTACGGTCCCACCGAGACCACCATCATGGTCGCGATCAGCGATCCCCTGTGCGTCGGCGACCCGGTCACCATCGGTGGCCCGATCCGCGGCGTCGACGCGGTGGTGCTGGACGAACGACTGCGGCCGGTCCCGGTCGGGGTGACCGGTCAGCTGTACGTCTCGGGCGTGCAGTTGTCGCGCGGGTACCTCAACCGGCCCGCGTCCACGGCCGCCACGTTCGTGGCCAACCCGTACGGCCCCGCGGGCACCCGCATGTACGGCACCGGCGACTTGGCGCGCTGGACCGCCGATCACACTCTGGAATACCTGGGGCGCACCGACTTCCAGGTGAAGATCCGCGGCCAGCGCATCGAACTCGGCGAGATCGAAGCCGTTCTCGCCGGACATCCGAGCGTCGCGGCAGCGGTCGTGGTGGGCGTGCAGGCGGAGAGCGGATCACGGCTGGCGGCGTACGTAGTGCCCGCGTGCGGCGCCGTCGAGACCGCGGAGCTGACGAAGTACGCGGCACAACGCCTGCCGTCGCACATGGTGCCGGACACGGTCATGGTGCTCGACACCCTGCCGCTGTCGTCGGTGGGCAAGGTCGATCGCGCCGCACTGCCGGAACCGGAATTCGCGCCCGCCGTGGAGTTCGTCGCGCCGCGCAACGCGACCGAGCAGATCGTCGCCGACATCTGCGCGGGCGTGCTCGGCATCGACCGCGTCGGCGTGCTCGACAGCTTTTTCGATCTCGGCGGCAACTCGCTGTCGGCCACCCGCGCGGCGGCGCAGCTCAGCGGCGCGTTCGGTGTCGAGGTGCCTCTGCGTGCCATCTTCGAGACGCCGACCATCGGTGCGCTGGCCGAACGTCTGCGCAGTGCCGACACGGCGACCCGGGTGCCGCTCGCGCCGCAGGAGCGCCCGGACCGGATCCCGCTGTCGCCCGCTCAGGCCCGCATGTGGTTCCTCAACCAGTTCGACACGAGCTCGCCGGTCTACAACATTCCGCTGGTCGTGCGGATGTCGGGTGACCTCGACGTGGCCGCGATGCACGCGGCCGTCGCGGACGTGCTGGAACGGCACGAGGCGCTGCGAACCGTGTACCCGGACAGCGACAGCGGGCCGCATCAGGTGATCGTTTCGGTGGAAACGGCGCTGCCCCCGCTGACACCGGTGCCGGTCGCGGCCGGTGAGGTCGAGGCGCGCGTGGCCGCCGAGGTCACGGTGGGCTTCGACGTCACCATCGAGGTTCCGTTCCGGGTCGCGTTGCTGCGCAGCGCACCCGGCGACCATGCCTTGGTGCTAGTCGTCCATCACATCAGCTTCGACGGGTCCTCGCTCGCGCCGCTGGCCGCGGACCTGATGACCGCCTACCGTGCCCGGGTCCGGCGCCAGGCGCCGCAGTGGGCGCCGTTGCCGGTGCAGTACGCCGATTACGCGCTGTGGCAACGGAAGATGCTGGGCACCGAGGACGATCCGCACAGCCCGACCGTCGCCCAGACGCGCTACTGGCTCGCCGCACTCGCCGACCTGCCCGAGGTGCTGGATCTGCCGACCGACCGTCCGCGGCCCGCGAAGCAGTCGTTCCGCGGCGCGACGGTCTCGGCCGTCCTGCCCGCGGATCTGCATCGTGCGGTGGTCGCCTTGGCCCGCCGTCACGACGCGACGGTCTTCATGGTGATGCACGCGGCCTACGCGGCGTTGCTGGCGCGGCTGTCCGGCACCGGGGACATCGCGGTCGGCACACCGATCGCCGGTCGTGGCGAGCCGGGGTTGGACGGCCTGGTCGGCATGTTCGTCAATACGCTGGTGTTGCGGACGTACATCGCGCCCGGCGCGTCCTTCGTCCGGATCCTGGATCAGGTCAGGGCCACCGACCTCGCAGCCTTCGAGAACGCCGACATCCCGTTCGAGCGTTTGGTCGAGGTGCTCAATCCGCCGCGCTCCACCGCACACGCGCCGCTGACCCAGGTGGGCTTCTCGTTCCAGAACATCGAGATCCCCACGGTGCGGTTCGAGGGCCTGACGGTCTCGGCGCAGATGGCCGATCCGAGCGTGGCGAAGTACGACCTGCACCTGAATCTGGTCGACGCCTTGGAGCCGGATGGCGAACCGGGCGATATGGCAGTCGAATTCGGCTATGCGACAGATCTTTTCGACGAGGCGACGGTCGCGGCGATGTTCGACCGCTACCTGCTTCTGCTGCGCGCGATCGTCCTCGATCCCACCCGCGCCATCGGCGACATCGATCTGCTGACCGCGCAGGAGGCGCGGCGGATCGCGCGGCGGTCGAGCGGTGCGGCCACGCGGGCTCCGGCGGTGACGGTCGCGGACTTGTTCGCCGTGCAGGTCGCACTGACTCCGGATCACCCGGCGGTCATCGATGCCGTGAGCGGGGCGCGGCTGGATTACCGGCAATTCGGTGCGCGGGTGAATTCCCTGGCCCGGGCGCTGATCCGGCGCGGGGCAGGCCCGGAAACCGTGGTGGCGGTGGCGATGCGCCGCTCGGTGGATCTGCTGGCCACGCTGTACGCCATCCATGCGGCGGGGGCGGCCTACTTGCCGCTGGATCCGGACCACCCGGCCGACCGGGTGCGTGCCGTCCTCTCCGCCGCGCGGCCGATCGCGGTGCTCACCCGTCCGGACGACCGGGCAAGCCTGCCCGCCGGCGTGCCGGTCTGGGCGCTCGGCGACCTCGAGGCCGAGCACTCGGACGGATCGGCGCTGACCGATGCCGACCGGACGCGGCCGCTGCGCCCGGAGGATCTGGCCTACGTCATCTACACCTCCGGTTCGACGGGTGTGCCCAAGGGCGTGGCCGTCCCGCACGCGGCGGTGGTGAACCAGTTGCGCTGGATGCGCGAGCACTACCGCCTCGGCGGCGACGACGTGATGCTGCTGCGCACGCCCGTGACGTTCGACCTGTCGGTGTGGGAGCTGTTCTGCGCGCCGACCTGTGGCGCGGCGCTGGTCGTCGCCGGTCCCGACGCGCAGAGCGATCCGCGTGAGGTTGCCCGGCTGCTGGCCGAGTACCGGGTGACCACGGTGGATTTCGTGCCGTCGTTGCTCTCGGCGTTCCTCGAGGTGGCCGCCCCGCGGCAGTTCCCGGCCCTGCGGCGTGTGTTGTGCATCGGGGAGGCGCTCCCGGCCGAAACGGTTCGCCGTTTCCGGGAATTCAGCGATGCCCGCATCGACAACCTGTACGGCCCGACGGAGGCGGCGGTCAGCGTCACCGCGCATCGGATCGACACGGTCGAGGGCGTGGCCGTACCGATCGGCGTGCCCGAGGCGAACGTGACCGTGCACGTGCTGGATTCGCGGATGCATCCGGTGCCGGTGGGCGTCACCGGTGAGCTGTACCTCGGCGGTGTCCAGCTGGCTCGCGGATACCACGACCGTCCGAGCCTGACCGCGGCGACGTTCGTCGCGGATCCCTTCGGCGGCGCGGGCGGCGCGCGCCTCTACCGCACCGGCGACCTCGTTCGCTGGGAGGAGGCCGGCGGCCTGCGCTACGTCGGCCGCGCCGACACCCAGGTGAAGGTGCGCGGCCTGCGCATCGAACTCGGCGACATCGAAGCCGCGCTGATCGCGCACGAGCAGGTGCACGCGGCGGTCGCACAGGTACGCGCCGACGGCGGCGAGCAGCGGCTGGTCGTCTACGTGGTCGCGGACGCGGCGCTCGACGTACGGCAGGTCCGGGGCTTCCTGCTGGATCGGCTGCCTGCCTACATGGTGCCGTCGTCGGTGACCCGGATCGACTCGATTCCGCTCAACGCCAACGGCAAGGTGGACTACCGGGCGTTGCCCGAGCCGGACCCGGGTGTCCAGGAGTCCGAGTTCCGTGCGCCCCGGGGCCTGGTGGAACAGGCGATCGCCGGGGTCTTCGCGGAACTGTTCGACCGGCCCGAGATCGGCGCGGACGACAATTTCTTCGAGCTGGGCGGCAACTCGCTGGTCGCGACGCGCGCGCTGAGCCGGATCGGCGACGTCGTGGACGTGACCATTCCGGTGCGCGCGATCTTCGAGGCCCCGACCGTGGCCGGTCTGGCCGAGCGGATCGCCCGGTTGCGCGCGGTCCCGAGTCTTCCGGCGCCGACCGCGGCCCCTCGGCCGGACCGTATCCCGCTGTCGCACGCGCAGACCCGGATGTGGTTCCTCAACCAGTTCGATCCGGCCGCCCCCGGTTACATCGTGCCGCTGGCGATTCGATTGGAGGGCGAGCTCGATCCGGCGGCCTTGACGGCCGCCGTCGGCGATGTCGTCGAGCGGCACGAGAGCCTGCGCACCATGTACCCGGCGGTCGACGGTACGCCCACCCAGGTCGTGCTGAACGCCGAGGACGTGCTGGCGACGTGCGACCTCACCCCGCAGGCGGTGGGCGAGCGGGAACTGCCGCACCGGCTGGCCGAGTTCTGCGGCACCGGATTCGACGTCGCCGCGGGCGTGCCACTGCGCGTGGCGCTGTACCAGTTGTCCGACCAGGCGTGGACGCTCGCGCTGGCCGCCCACCACATCGCCTGCGACGGCTTCTCGGTGGCTCCGCTGGCCGCCGACCTGGTGACGGCGTATCGAGCGCGCTCCGGTGGTACCGCGCCGGACTGGGCGCCGCTGCCCGTGCAATTCGCCGACTACGCCCTGTGGCAGCGTGCGGTCCTCGGCTCCGCGGACGACCCGGACTCGTACGTGGCCCGTGACATCGCCTACTGGCGAACACAACTCGCGGGTGTGCCCGATCTGCTCGAGTTGCCGACCGACCGGCCGAGGCCGCTCGAACAGTCCCAGCGCGGCGCGGTGCTCCAGGTCCCCATCCCCGGGGAACTGCAAGGCCGGGTGGAGGCGCTGGCGCGGCGGTCCGGGGCCACCACGTTCATGGTGGTGCACGCGGCCCTGGCGGTGCTGCTGTCTCGGCTGTCCGGCAGCGATGACGTCACCGTCGGCGTGCCGCACGCGGGACGCGGCGACCGGTCGCTGGACGGCATGGTCGGAATGTTCGTCAACACCTTGGTGATGCGGACGCCGATCACGCTCGACCAGACCTTCTCGAGCCTGCTGGACCAGGTGCGGCGCACCGACATCGAGGCGTTGGACCATGCCACCGTGCCGTTCGAGCAACTGGTGGACGCGCTCAACCCGGTGCGCTCGACCGCGCACACGCCGCTGTTCCAGGTGCTGCTGGCCTACCAGAACATGGCGCGGGCTCGCGTCGAGCTGCCGGGGCTGATCGTGGAGAATGTGGACCCTGGCGACAGCGCGGCGATCTACGACCTGCTGCTGATGGTGAGCGAAAGCCACGGCACGCACAACGAGCCGACCGGCATGACGCTGCGCCTGACCTACGCCACGGACCTCTTCGACGAGGACACGGTGCGGCGCTTCGCCGACCGATTCGTCGGAGTACTCGACGCCGCGGCTCGAAACGCCGAGGCCACCGTCGGCGAGATCGGGTTGCTCGACGAGGCGGAGCGGTCCCAAGTGCTGGAGCGGTGGAACGACACCGGAGGCTCCGCCGCACCCGGCCGTACGCTCGTCGATGTCTTCGACGAACAGGTCGCGCGCACCCCGGACAACACGGCGCTGCGACTTCCGGACGGCAGTACCTCGACCTACCGGGAGTTCGACGCACGGGTCAACCAGCTGGCCCGATGGCTCATCGCACGCGGCGCCGGGCCGGAGACGATCGTGGCGGTGGCCGTCCGCCGGTCGGCCGAACTCGTCACGGCTGTCTACGCGGTGGTGAAGGCGGGCGCGGCGTTCCTGCCGATCGACCCGGATCACCCGAGCGCGCGGATCGCGCACGTGCTGGGCGCGGGCCGTCCGCTGCTGGTGCTGACGACCGCCGCCGATGGCGGCGACCTGCCGGAGGGTTTCGAGTACGCGCCGATCGACCGGCTCGACGTGACCGATCTGTCCGGCGACCGCATCACCGACGCGCAGCGGCGCACACCGCTGCGGCCGAATCACCTGGCCTATGTGCTGTTCACCTCCGGGTCCACCGGCGTCCCCAAAGGCGTGGCCCTGACCCATGCCGCCACCGTGAGCCAGTTGGCGTGGGCGCAACGGCAGTGGCCGCACGGAACGTCCGACGCCGTGCTGTACAAGACGCCGATCACGTTCGACATCGCCGTGTGGGAGCTGTTCTGGCCGTTGCAGACCGGTGCGCACATCGTCGTCGCCGAACCGGACGGACATCGCGACCCCGCGTACCTGGCGGACGTCATCGCGCGGCACGAGATCACCACCGTTCACTTCGTGCCGTCGATGCTCGATGTCCTGCTCGAATCCGCGGGCGTCGCCGAACTGCCCTCGGTCCGGCAGGTGTTCGTCGCGGGTGAGGCGCTGGCGCAACGCACGGTCGACGCCGCGGCGCACGTCTTCACGCGGGCGGAAGTGGTGAACTGGTACGGGCCCGCGGAGGCGGAGGTGGTCACCGCCCAGCGGTGCGCGCCGCGGGCGACGACCGCGGCGACGGTGCCGATCGGAGCGCCTGCCGCGGGCATGAAGGTCTACGTCCTGGATTCGCGGTTGCGGCCGGTGCCCGTCGGTGTGGTCGGTGAGCTGTACGTCGCGGGCGTCCAGTTGGCGCGCGGCTACCACGCGCGCGCCGGACTCACCTGCGCCGCGTTCGTCGCGAACCCGTTCGGTGCGGCCGGGGAGCGGCTGTACCGAACGGGTGACCTGGTTCGCTGGCGCAAGAGCGGCGAGTTGGAGTATCTGGGCCGCAGCGACTTCCAGGTGAAGGTGCGCGGTCAGCGGGTGGAGCCCGGTGACATCGAAGCCGCGCTGCGCGCGATTCCGCAGGTGGCGCGCGCGGTGGCGATCGTGACCACCGAACGCATCGTCGGATACGTGACATCGGTTCCCGGCGCGGTGATCGACGGCCGCGCGATCCGCGAACAGCTGACCCGCACACTGCCGTCCTACTTGGTGCCGGACGGTGTGCAGGTGCTGGAGGCGATGCCGCTCACCGCCAACGGCAAGCTCGACCGGTCGGCGCTGCCCCGGCCGGTGTTCGACGACGGCGAAACCTTCGTCTCGCCGCGCACCGACGCCGAGGCGGTGCTGGCGCGCCTGGTCGCCGAACTCACCGGCGCGGACCGGGTGAGCGTGACGGCGAACCTCTTCGAGATCGGCGTGAACTCGCTCTCGGCTGCCCAGCTCGCGGCGCGGGCCCAGGCAGCCGTCGGTGTCGACGTCGGCATCCGGGACGTGTTCGACGCGCCGACGATCTCCGCTCTGGCCGAACGGATTTCGACGCGGACCCGGTCTACCGTGGTTGCGCTGACGGCGCGGCAACGTCTCGGTGCGGTCCCGTTGGCGGCGGCGCAACGGCGGATCTGGTTCCTCAACCAGTTCGACACCGCCTCGGCGGCCTACAACATCTGCTTCGCGGCCCGGCTGACCGGCTCGCTGGACACCGATGCGCTGCGGGCGGCGTTCCTCGACGTGGTGACCAGGCACGAGCCGCTGCGGACGGTGTATCCGCTCGTGGACGGCGAACCCAGCCAGGTCGTGCGGGATGTCGCGGCGATCGGCACGGACGTGACGTTCACACCGGAGCCGGTCGACGGCGAGACGGAACTGGCCGACCGCATCCGAGAAGACGTCGAAGCGGGATTCGACATCACGGAGTCGGTGCCCGTGCGGGCGCGGCTGTATCGCAGCGCGCCCGACGCGCACGTGCTGGTGGTCGTGGTCCATCACATCGCGGCCGACGGCGCGTCGATGGCTCCGCTGGCCCGCGACGTGTTCGCCGCCTACCGGGCGCGGGTGAGCGGCCACGCGCCGCGGTGGGAACCGCTGGAGGTGCAGTACGCCGACTACGCGATGTGGCAGCAGGAGTTGCTCGGTTCGGAGGACGACCCGTCGTCGCTGATCGCGCGGCAGATCGGTTACTGGACCGACGCTCTCGACGGTTCCCCGGAGCTGCTGGCCCTGCCGACGGACCGGCCGCGCCCGGCCACCATCTCCACCGCGGGCGGCAACATCCGGTTCGAGATGCCGGCGCGGCTGCACGACGAGATCGTGCGGCTGGCCCACCGCGAGGGCGTCACCGTGTTCGTCGTCCTGCACGCGGCGCTGGCGATCCTGCTGGCGCGCACCGCGCACAGCGACGACATCTCGGTCGGCACCCCGGTCGCCGGTCGCGGCAGGCCGGAACTCGACGATCTGGTCGGCATGTTCGTGAACACGGTCGTGCTGCGCACGCGGATCGATGACGACCGATCGTTCCGGGAACTCCTCGCCGAGGTGCGCGACGTGGACCTGGAAGCGCTCGCCCACGCCGATCTGCCCTACGAACGGCTGGTCGACGTCATCGGCCGTCCGCGTTCCACGGCGTATTCGCCGCTGTTCCAGGTGATGTTCGGGTTGCAGAACACCCGGGCGGCCCGGTTCGAGCTGCCCGGCATCGGTGTCGAGGTTCTCGACCCCGGTATCGCGCAGGCCAAGGCCGACCTCACCGTGCTGGTGACCGAACGCCGCGAGGGCGATCGGCCCGCCGGGATCGACGGTGAGATCATCTACGCCACCGATCTTTTCGTCGAGTCGACAGCGCATTCGCTGGCCGAGAGGTTCGTCCGGGTCCTCGCCGCGGTCACTTCCGAGCCGGCGCGGCCGATCGGGCGCATAGGTCTGCTGGGCGCCGCCGACACCGAACGCCTGGTGCCTGCGCGGGGCGGCGACGGCACCCGGCCTTGCCTGCTGCCGGACCTGCTGGCCACGGCCGTTGCCACGGCCCCGTCGGCGGTG
Source organism: Nocardia sp. NPDC041819 (assembly GCF_055590505.1). Lineage (NCBI taxonomy): Bacteria > Bacillati > Actinomycetota > Actinomycetes > Mycobacteriales > Nocardiaceae > Nocardia > Nocardia sp. NPDC041819. The sequence goes on from NZ_JBVJAP010000011.1 coordinate 207,318, forward strand.
GCCCTGATCGGGGACACCGGAACCCTCACCTACGCCGAACTCGATCGCAGGGCCAACCGGCTCGCCCGCCATCTGATCGGCCGAGGCGCGGGACCGGGCGTGTTCGTGGCGCTGGCGGTGCCACGGTCGGTCGACTATCACGTCGCCATGTGGGCGATCGCGAAGACCGGCGCCACTTTCGTTCCGGTGGATCTGCGCTACCCCGTCGAGCGGATCGCGCACATGGTCGATGATTCCGGCGTCGCCATCGGCATCACGCTCGCGGCCGCGCGCGCGTCGCTGCCGGACGGCGTGCGCTGGTCGACGCTCGACGATCCCCGCACGGCCGACGAGATCGCGGAACAGTCCGACCGGTCGGTGACCGACGTGGACCGCGGACGGGCTCTGCGGATCGAGGATGCCGCCTACCTGATCTACACATCCGGTTCGACGGGAACGCCCAAGGGTGTGGTGGTCACGCACGCGGGGTTGGCGAACTTCGCAGCCGAGCAGCGTGATCGCTATCGGGTGGACGGGTCCTCCCGCGTCCTGCAAGTAGCCGCGCCCGCCTTCGACGCGGTGCTGCTGGAAGCGTTGATGGCGCACGCCGCGTGTGCGACGTTGGTCGTCTCGCCACCGGAGGTGTTCGGCGGCCCGGACCTGGCCGAGTTGATCCGCACGCATCGGGTGACGCACGCCTTCCTGACGCCGAGTGTGCTGGCGACCATGTCACCCGCCGGTCTCGAGTCGGTGCGGATGCTCGCGGTCGGCGGGGAGATGGTGCCCGCGGAGTTGATCGCCACCTGGGCGCCCGGACGGCGGTTGCACAACATCTACGGCCCCACCGAGACCACGATCGTGATCACGATGAGCGATCCGGTGCGGCCCGGCGATCCGATCGCGATCGGCGGCCCGATCCGGGGCGCGGAGGCACTGGTGCTGGACGCGCGCTTGCGCCCGGTGCCGGTCGGGGTCGCGGGGGAGCTGTACCTTTCGGGGGCGCAGCTGGCGCGCGGCTACCTCGGCCGGCGCGCGGTGACGGCTGGCGCGTTCGTCGCGAACCCCTACGGCGGGCCGGGTGCGCGGATGTACCGCACCGGCGACATCGTCCGCTGGACCGCGCAGTGCACCCTGGAGTACGTCGGCCGCAGCGATTTCCAGATCAAGATCCGTGGCCAGCGCATCGAACTCGGTGAGATCGACGCCGCGCTGCTGACGCATCCCGAGGTGGCCGCGGCGGTCACGGTCAGCCGTACCGGACCGAGCGGGCAGCCGCTGCTGGCCGCGTACATCGTGAACGAGGCCGCGACGGCCGTCGACCCGGACGCCGTGCTCGATCACGTCGCGTCGGTATTGCCCGCGCACATGGTGCCGTCGGTGGTCACCGTGCTCGACCGCATGCCGATCACCTCGACGGGCAAGGTGGATCGGAAAGCGCTGCCGGAACCGGTTTTCCGAGCCGCCGGGGACGACGCGACAGAGGCGTCGACGGAGGTGGAGCGCATCGTCGCGGCCGCGTTCGCGGACGTTCTCGGGATCGAGTCGGTCGGCGTCACCACCTCGTTCTTCACCCTCGGCGGTGATTCCATCCTGTCGATCCAGCTGGCTTCGCGGTTGAAGTCGGCGGGTGTCATCGTGACGGCGCGCGACATCTTCGAGCACAAGACCGTCCGGGGGCTGGCGCGGGTCGCCGCGGCCGCCGAACGGGTCTCGCTCGCGGAGTTGCCGGGCGGCGGCGTGGGCGAGGTCCCGTTCACCCCGGTGGTCTCCTGGTTCACCGAGCGTCTCGGCGCCGCCCCGCGGTTCGCTCAGTCGATGCTGGTGCGCTTGCCGCGCGACGCGCGAGTCGACGACGTGACCGCGACGGTGCGGGCAGTGCTCGAACAGCACGACATGCTGCGAGCGCGGCTGCGGGAACAATATCTGGAGGTGGCGCCGCGCAGCGCCGCGGACGCCGCGAGCGCGGTGTTCACGCGCACCTTCCGCGCCGAGGAGACGCCGGGCAGCGAAGGTTTCACCGCGTTGGTGGAGGCGGCGCTGGGAGAGGCGTCCGACCGTCTCGACCCGGCGGCCGGCCGGATGGTGCAGGTGGTGTGCCTGCTGCCCGAACCCGGTGTGGACGCCGAAGCGCGCGCCCTCGTCGTGGTCCATCACCTGGCGGTCGACGGTGTGTCGTGGCGGATCCTGATTCCCGACTTCGCGACCGCCTGGCAGCAGGTCACGCGGGGACGCGCGGTGGAATTGCCCGCACAGGGCACCTCCATGCGCCGGTGGGCGCACGCGGTGGCCGATGCCGCAGCGGCCCGCGCCGGGGAGCTCGAACTGTGGCACCGGATGGGCGCGGCTCCCGATCCGCTGCTCGGCAGCGCGGTGCTCGATCCCGCCCTCGACACCCACTCGACCGTGCGGCATCTGACGGTGTCCCTGCCGGCGGAGGTCACCGCGGCATTGCTCGACGCGGTGCCCAGGGCCGCGCACGGCAGCGTCGACGACGCGTTGCTGGCCGGTCTGGCCATGGCGACGACAGGCTGGCGGCACCGGCGCGGCATCGCGCACGCGGGTGTGAAAGTACTGCTGGAAGGGCACGGCCGGGCGGAGCAGATCGCCGAGGGCGCGGATGTCTCCCGCACGGTGGGGTGGTTCACCAACACCTACCCGGTGGCGCTCGACCTGAGCGGTGTCGAACCGGACGATCCGCGCGCCGCGGTGAAGTCCGTGAAAGACCAGTTGCGCCGAATCCCGGACAAGGGAATCGGTTACGGTCTGCTGCGCTACCTGCACGCGGGCACGTCCGACCGGCTCGCGGCACTGCCGGAGCCGCAGATCAGCTTCAACAACCTCGGCCGGGTCGGTGTCGATTTGACGACACTGTCGGACCTCGCGTGGATTCCCACCGACGAGCCGTTCGACCGGCGGGGCGCCTTCGATCCGGACATGCCCGCGGCGGCGGCCGTCACGATCGACGTGAACATCGTGGACACCGAGGCGGGACCGCGACTGTCGGCGCATGTCGGCTACGCGTCCCGGTTGCTCGAGCACGCCGACGTGGCCGAACTCGTCGACGCGTGGGTCGACGCGGTGACCGGGATCGCCATGGCGGCCCGCGCCGACGAGGACTGGGGCTTCTCACCCGCCGACGTTCCGCTCGTCGCGGTCACGCAGTCGGACCTGGACACGTTCGCCGGGTGCTACGGATCCCTCGGCGATGTCTGGTCGCTGGCTCCGCTGCAGGCGGGCCTGCTGTTCCACGCCGAACTCGCCGCCGGCGATCTCGACGTCTACACGGCGCAATCGACACTGGCCCTCGCCGGCGTGATCGACGAGGATCGGCTCGAGCGGTCCGCGGCGGCCTTGCTGGAGCGTCATCCCAACTTGCGCGCCGCCTTCGTCCGAACTGCCGACGGCGTTCCGGCGCAGGTGATTCCGGCGGCCGCGGTGGTGCGCTGGCGACGGGTCGATCTGCGTGAGGGCACGACGACACCGGAGGAACTGATCGAGGCCGAGCGGGCGGTCCCGTTCGATCCCGCCGATCCGCCGCTGCTGCGGTTCCTGCTCATCGCCGTGGCGCCGCAGGACTTCCGGCTCGTGCTGACGGCACACCACCTGCTGCTGGACGGCTGGTCGTTGCCGTTGCTGTGGCGCGAGCTGATCGGCCTGTACGCGGTGAGCGCGCGCGCCGAACTGCTGCCCGCCGCGGCGTCGTACCGCGGCTACCTGGAATGGCTGGATCGGCGCGACCCGTCCGCCGGTATCGAGGCGTGGCGCGATGCCCTCGGTGAATTCACCGAACCCACGGTGGTCGCCGATACGCGCACGCAGACGACGGTCGGCATTCCGGCCGACCTGGCGGTGGTCCTGGATCACGCCGCCACCACCGAACTGGTGGAATTCGCCCGGACACGGGCGGTGACCATGGCGACGATCGTGCAGTTCGCCTGGGCGGTGGTCCTGGGCAACCTGCTCGGCGCCGAGCGCGTGATATTCGGCGGCACGGTCTCCGGACGTCCCGCCGACCTGCCCGGCGTGGAATCGATGATCGGTTTGTTCATCAACACGATCCCGGTGCCCGTGCACGTCCCGCGGACTTCGACCATCGAGGACGCGGTGCGGCGGTTGCAGGCCGACAACACCCGCCTGCTCGATCATCACGACGTCGAGCTGTCCCGGATCCTGTCGGCCGCCGGCGCTGCCCAGCTGTTCGACACCCTGGTCGTCTTCGAGTCGTACCCGGTCGACAGCAGCGGCCTGGGCGACGCCGACATCGACGGCATGCGGGTGGTCGCGGCGGACGGCAGCGATGCCGCGCACTACCCGATCACCGTGCAGGCCCACCAGACCGACCGGCTGCACGTCATGATCCGCTACCAGCGGGCACGCGTGGACGACCGGACGGCCGCGGGTCTGGCCGCCCGCCTGGAGACCGTACTGCGCGCCATCACGAGCGATCCGCGGGCGCGGCTGGACGGGCTCGACCTGTTGTCCGCGACCGAGCGCCGTGATCTGGTGCCGGCCAGCGGCGGCCGCGCGGAGTCGCCCCGGGTGCTGGCGGAGTTGCTGTCCGCCGGTGCCGCGGTGGATCCGGAAGCGGCGGCGGTGGTCTCGAACGAATGCACGATGTCCTACGCCGAGCTGGACGCCCGGTCGAACCGTGTCGCGCGCGAGCTGATCGACTGGGGTGCCGGGCCGGGCGACCAGGTGGCGTTGGCGATGGCGCGGTCGGTGGACTTCGTGGTCGGCATGTGGGCGGTGGCCAAGACCGGCGCCGCGTTCCTGCCCGTGGATCCACGGAATCCGGCAGAACGCGTCGGGCACATGGTCGCCGACTCGCAGGTGCGGGTCGCGATCACGGTGGGCGCGTCGCGAGAACTGGTCCCCGACCCCGTCCGGCGGCTGGTGCTCGATGATCCCGAAACCCGGAAGGCGATCGAGGCGCGGTCCTCGGCCGCGGTGACGGACCGGGACAGGGTGCGGAAGCCGCATCATCGCGACACGGCCTACGTGCTGTACACCTCGGGCTCGACCGGCACGCCGAAGGGAGTCGCCGTCACCCACGAGGGTCTGGCCAATTTCGCCGCCGTGCAACGTGATCGCTTCGGTGTGGACGCCCGGTCGCGGGTGCTGAACGCGTCCGCCCCCGGTTTCGACGTGGTGGTCCTGGAGCTGCTGCTGGCCCATGCCAACGGCGCGGTGCTCGTGGTGCCGCCGCCGGACGTTTTCGGTGGCCCCGAACTGGCGGAATTCATTCGCGCGCAGGGTGTCTCGCACTCGTTCATGACGCCGAGCGTGCTGTCGACGATGGACCCGAATGGGTTGGACTCCCTCCGCGTGCTGATGGCGGGCGGCGAGGCGGTGACACCGGAGATCGTCACGCAGTGGTCGCCGGGACGGCGACTGCTCAACGGATACGGTCCGACCGAGACGACGATTCTGGCCGGTATCAGTGCTCCGCTGTATCCCGGCGAAACCGTCACGATCGGTGGTCCGATCCCCGGAGTCGAGGCCGTCGTGCTGGACGCGTGGCTGCGACCGGTGCCGGTCGGCGTGGTCGGCGAGCTGTATCTCGCCGGAGTGCAACTGGCCCGCGGATACGTGAACCGGCCGGTGGCGACATCGGGTGCGTTCGTGGCGAATCCGTTCGGCGCGCCAGGGTCACGCATGTACCGCACGGGAGACCTGGCTCGCTGGACCCCGGAACACACCGTGGAATACCTCGGCCGTGGCGACTTCCAGGTCAAGATCCGCGGTCAACGCATCGAGCTCGGTGAGATCGAAGCCGTTCTCGCCGGACAGCCCGGTGTGGAACACGCGGTGGTCGTGCTGCGCAAAGACGAGCGCGGCGTCGGCAGGCTCGTCGGCTACCTGGTCGGCTCCGAGGACCTGGATCCGGAGGATGTCCGCGCCGCGGCGCGGCTGCGGCTGCCCGCGCACATGGTGCCCGACCTGTGCATGGTGCTCGCCGAATTTCCGCTCACCCGAACCGGGAAGCTCGATCGCCTGGCGCTTCCCGCACCGGAGTTCTCGGCGGCGCGGGCCTGGACCGCTCCGCGGACCGAAACCGAACGGCACGTCGCGGAGGTCTTCGGCAACGTCCTCGGCATCGACCGGGTCGGAGCCACCGACAGCTTCTTCGACCTCGGCGGCAACTCGCTGTCGGCGACGCGGGTGACCGCCCAGTTGGGCACCGCGCTCGGAGTGAGCGTCGGCGTTCGCGACCTGTTCGAAGCGCCCACGGTCGCTGAACTCGCCGCCCGTCTGGACAACTCCGAGCGGACGGTCCGGGTGCCGCTGGTGGCGCGCACCCGTCCGGCGCTGGTGCCGTTGTCGCCGGCACAGCAGCGGATGTGGTTCCTCAACCAGCTCGACACTTCCGTCGGCGCGTACAACATCCCGCTGGTGATCCGGCTGACGGGCGAACTCGACATCGATGCCCTGCGCCGTGCGTGCGAGCTGGTCATCGAGCGGCACGAGTCCCTGCGGACCAAGTTCCCGATCACCGACGGGACGCCACACCAGGTCGCGGTCCCCGCCCGGGAGGTCCCGGCCGGGCTGACCGCCGTCCCGGTCGAGGCGGAGCGGCTGATGGAGCGCGTGCTCGCCACCGTTTCGGCGAGCTTCGACGTGACGCAGGCGCCGCCGCTGCGCATGGAATTGCTCCGGCTCGGCGACCACGAGCACGTCCTGGTGATCGCCGTGCACCACATCTGCGCCGACGGGCAGTCCATGCTGCCGCTCGCGCGGGACGTGGCGGTGGCCTATCAGGCGAGCAGGCAAGGGACGGAACCGATCTGGCCTGCCCTCGCGGTCCAGTACGCGGACTACACGCTGTGGCAGCGCGACGTACTCGGCGACGAGCACGATCCCGGCTCGATCATGTCCCAGCAGCTGCGCTTCTGGAAGGACACGCTCGGCGGGCTGCCCGAACTGCTCGAGTTGCCCACCGACTTGCCGCGCCCGCCGGTGGCGTCCATGCGCGGCCGGACAGTGGATTTCGAGATCTCCGCTGCGCTGCGGGAGCGCGTCGGCGCGGTCGCGCGCACGGCGAACGCGACGGTCTTCATGGTGATGCACGCCGCGCTGACCGTCCTGCTGTCGCGGCTGGCCGGGGTCGGCGACGTCGCGGTGGGCACCCCGGTGGCCGGACGCGGGGAGCGTGAACTCGATGATCTGATCGGCATGTTCGTCAACACCCTCGTGCTCCGGTCGCGGATGTCGTCGCACCAGTCGTTCGCCGATCTGCTCGCGGCGACCCGCGACACCGATCTGGCGGCATTCGCGCATGCCGACGTGCCCTTCGAGCAAGTGGTGGAGGCGCTCAATCCACCCAGGTCCACCGCGCACCTGCCGCTGTACCAGGTGACCCTCGATGTCCAGAACCTGAGCGAGGCCGCGTTGAAGCTGCCCGGGCTCACCGTCGAACCGGTCGAGAACGGATTCGAACCGGCGCAGGCCGACCTGAATCTGAACCTGGTCGAACGCGTCGGCGGCCACGGGCAGCCGGACGGCATGCGGGCACGCCTGACCTACGCGACCGATCTGTTCGTCGAGGAGACGATGACCCGGTTCGCGCAGGCCTACGTGCGGATCCTGGAGGAGGTGACCGCTGATCCCGCGATCGCGGTCGGGGACATCGACCTCGCGGGCCCGGCGCAGCGCCGCGAACTGCTCGACGCGGCCGGTAGCGCCGGCGCCGCGGTGGCGGACACGACGCTCGCCGAGCTGTTCACCGTCCAGGCCGCCGCGCGACCGGACGCTATCGCGGTGACCGACGGGGCGTCGCAGCTGACCTACGCGGAGCTGGATCGCCGCGCCGCCGCGGTGGCCGCCCGGCTGGCCGAGCACGGAGTGCGTCCGGAATCGCTGGTGGCCGTGGCCTTGCCACGCACGGTCGACCTGGTGGTGGGCCTGCTCGGCGTCCTGCGCGCCGGCGCGGGATATCTGCCGCTGGATGTGGCGTATCCGACGGAGCGCCTGCGATTCATGCTCGACGACGCTCGTCCGGCCGCGGTGCTCACTTCGGCGGGCATGTCCGCGGCGGTGCCGGAGTGCGCCGCACCGGTACTGCTCGTCGAGGACTGCGCGGACGCTTCCGATCCGGCGGTGATATCGGGTGCGCGGCCCGGCAACGTCGCCTACGTGATCTACACGTCCGGATCGACGGGCCGCCCGAAGGGCGTGACGGTCAGCCATCGGGAAGCGGTCACCCTGTTCACCAACGCGGCCGAGCGATTCGATCTCGGGCCCGGCGACGTGTGGACGATGTTCCATTCCTACGCCTTCGATTTCGCGGTGTGGGAGATCTGGGGCGCGCTGCTGTCCGGCGGCAAGGTGGTCGTGGTGGATTACGACACCTCCAGGTCGCCGGAGACGTTCGTGGAGGTCGTGGCCCGGGAGGGCGTGACAGTGCTGAGCCAGACCCCCTCGGCGTTCTACGGATTCGCCGAGGCCGAGCGCCGCTATCGCGAAGACGGTTGTCCCGCAGGTGATCTCGCTCTGCGGTATGTCGTCTTCGGTGGCGAGGCGCTGGACGCCGCCCGGCTCGACGACTGGTTCGCCGCGCATGCGCCGGGATCGCCGCGGCTGGTCAACATGTACGGCATCACCGAGACGACCGTGCACGTGACGTTCCGCGAGGTCACGCGGACGAGCGCGGCCGGAATCGGCGCTGCGCTCCCGGGGCTGCGGGTGTACGTCCTCGACGACCGGCTGCGTCCGGCTCCGATCGGCGTCGCGGGCGAGATCTACGTGGCCGGTGGCCAGCTCTCGCGAGGTTATCTGGGAGCGGCGGCGCTGACCGCGGGCCGATTCGTGGCCAACCCGTTCGATCGGGACGGCACCCGGCTCTACCGTTCCGGGGATGTGGGGAGGTGGCGGAAGTCCGCGAGCGGGCTGGAACTGGTGTACGCGGGCCGGGCCGACGCGCAGGTGCAGTTGCGCGGCTTCCGCATCGAACTCGGCGAGGTGGAATCGGCGCTGCTGCGCCACCCGCTCGTCACCCAGGCCGCGGTCACGGTGCACCGGCACGATCGCGGCGTGGACCAGCTGATCGGCTACGTCGTGGGCGTGGACGGCGAGCGGATCGATCCGGCCGAGGTCCGCGAGACCGCCGCTCGAATGCTGACCGGTTACATGGTGCCCGCGGCGATCATGGTGTTGCCCGCGCTGCCCTTGACGGTCAACGGCAAGCTCGATCGAAAGGCATTGCCCGCTCCCGAGTTCGAGGAATCGACGTCCGCGTTCGTGGCGCCCCGGACGCACACCGAAAAAGTGATCGGCGAGGTCTACGCGCAGGTCCTGGGTGTCCAGCGTGTCGGGATCACCGACGGGTTCTTCGATCTCGGCGGCAACTCGCTGCTGGCGACGATGGTGGTGACCGAATTGCGCACCCGCGGCGTGACGATCCAGCTGCCGTGGATGTTCGACGACGCGACGCCGCGAGCGCTGGCGGCCAGGGCCGACGGCACGGCAGGCGGCTCGGGGCTGCAAGTGTTGCTGCCGCTGCGCGCGCACGGCCGGAAACCCGCGGTGTTCGCGGTACATCCCGCCGGCGGGCTGGCCTGGTTCTACGGCGGCGTGGTCGAGCATCTGCACAAGGACCGGCCGGTCTACGGCTTGCAGGATCCGCATGTCGTAGCGGGCGAACCAGGTGCGCATTCCGTCGACGAACTGGCGGAACGCTATGTGGCCGAGATACGCCGAGTGCAACCGAGCGGGCCGTATCACCTGCTCGGGTGGTCGCTGGGCGGCGCGATCGCGCACGCCGTCGCGGTCCGGCTCCAGCGCGCGGGTCAGCAGGTCGGCATGCTGGCCATGATGGACAGCGCCGTGGGCGACTCCGAGGCGCTGGCCGCGTCGATGAGCGCCACCGCGAACGAGCCCGCGCCGGGTGAGTTGATGGCCGATCTGCTCGGTGGCTGGCGTGAGCTGTTCGATCTCGGCGCCGAGGTGGCAGCGGACACCCATGAGCAGGCCTGGGCGGTGATCCGCGCCCAGGTGACCGCCACCGGGATGTTCACCGCCGAACAGGTCGACCGGGTGATGGAGAGTTTCGAGACCGCCACCGCCATCGCCCAGCAGTACCGGCCGGACGTCTTCGACGGCGACCTGGTCTTCTTCACCGCAGGCAAGGACCGCGCCGACCACGACGCCGCCGTGCGGACGTGGCGGCCGTTCGTCACCGGCGACCTGCGCAACACGGTCGTCGACGCACGACATCTCGAATTGACCCACCCGCACGCATTGGCCGTCATCGGCCCGATCCTCGAAAGGTTCTTGAACGAATGCTGAAGGCTCTCGACCGACCGGCCTGCTCGAGATCGACGTCGGGCGAGCGGAGCCGGGCGTAGCCGAGACGGACCGGCGCCGCATCCGCGCCGTCGTCGCGGAAGTGCGCGAGATCTACGCCATCCGGCAGGAGACCGTCTGACGCGTTCCTCGACCGGCGCGGCGTGGCCGCCGCCACCGCATCGAAGATGTTCGACCCGGCACGGGAACAGTCCGGAGCTTTCCGGACTGTTCCCGTGCCGGTCTGCTCTCCCCGATCGCACGTTCCCCGGCGCGGTCTTCGTGACCGCACCCTGCTGCCGAGCCGTCGTTCGGTCGACGCGCCCCGGGCCTGCGCGCGGTGGCCCGTCAGAACGCGGCTTCGTCGAGATCCATGACGCTGATGTCGACATCGGAGATAACCGACCATTCCGCGCTGAGGTGCGGCAGGACCGTCTTGGCGAAGAACGACGCGACGGCGACCTTGCCTTCGTAGAAGGCGCGGTCCTGCTCGCCGGGGCCGGCGTCGAGTGCGGCCGAGGCGATCTCGGCGGCGACGATCAGCCGCCAGGCGACGAGGAGGTCACCGACGGAGAGCAGGAAGCGAACGGAGTTCAGCCCGATCTTGTACAACTCGGTGGGCTGTTGCTGGGCGGCGAGCAGGTGCTGGGTGAAGCGGCCCGCCATGTCCTGGACGTCTTCGAGCGCGGTGGCGAGCAGGATCTTCTCCGCCTTGAGCCGGCCGTTGCCGTCGGTGGATTGCGCCGTGTCGCGGATCTTGCCCGCGAGGTGGGCCAGTGCGACGCCACGGTCGCGGGCGATCTTGCGGAAGAAGAAGTCCTGCGCCTGGATCGCGGTGGTGCCTTCGTAGAGCGAGTCGATCTTCGCGTCGCGGATGTACTGCTCGATCGGGTAGTCCTGCAGGAAGCCGGAACCGCCGAGGGTCTGCAGCGACTCGGTCAGGTACTGGTAGGCCCGCTCCGAGCCGACGCCCTTGACGATCGGCAGCAGCAGGTCGTTGACCCGCGCGGCCAGATCGGCGTCGGCGCCCGAGATATGTTGCGCGACAACGTCGTTCTGATGGCCTGCGGTGTAGAGATAGATCGCGCGCAGCCCCTCGGCGTACGCCTTCTGCATCATCAGCGACCGGCGCACGTCGGGGTGCCGGGTGATGGTCACCTTCGGCGCGGCCTTGTCCGCCATCCGGGTGAGATCACTGCCCTGCACGCGTGTCTTCGCGTATTCGAGGGCGTTGAGGTAGCCGGTGGACAAGGTGGCGATGGCTTTGGTGCCCACCATCATCCGCGCTTCCTCGATGACTTGGAACATCTGCGCGATGCCGTTGTGTACCTCGCCGACCAGCCAGCCCTTGGCGGGGATGCCGTGGCCGCCGAAGGTGACCTCACAGGTGGCCGAGGCCTTCAGGCCCATCTTGTGCTCGACATTGGTGACGAAGACGCCGTTGCGCTCGCCCAGTTCGCCGGTCTCGTGGTCGAAGTGGAACTTCGGTACGAAGAACAGCGACAGGCCCTTGGTGCCCGGTCCGGCGCCCTCGGGGCGGGCCAGCACCAGGTGCATGATGTTTCCGAACAGGTCATCGGAGTCGGCGGAGGTGATGAACCGCTTGACGCCCTCGATGTGCCAGGAGCCGTCCTCCTGCTCGACCGCCTTGGTGCGGCCCGCGCCGACGTCGGAACCGGCGTCGGGCTCGGTCAGCACCATCGTGGCGCCCCAGTTGCGTTCGGTCATGAACTGGGCCCAGCGCCGCTGCTGCTCGGTGCCGATGCCATAGGTGATGTGGGCCATCATCGGTCCGGTCAGGTACATGTAAGCCGCGGGCTGCGCCCCGAGGACGAATTCGGTGATCGCCCAGCTGACCATCGAAGGGGCGGGCACGCCCCCGACACCCTCGGCCTTGCCGACGCGCCACCATTCCGCGTCGTACCAGGCGCGCACCGCCTTCTTGAACGACTCGGGCAGGCTGACCGAGTGGGTGGCCGGATCGAAAACCGGCGGGTTGCGGTCGGTGTCGGCGTACGGTTCGGCGACCGGTCCTTCGGCCAAGCGCGCGGCCTCCGCCAGCATCGACCGCACGGTGTCGCCGTCCAGGTCGCCGAATGCTCCGTTCCGGAGGATGTCGTCGAGTCCGTACACCTCGAACAGATTGAACTCGAGGTCGCGCACGTTGCTCTTGTAATGGCTCACGGGCCAATGCCTTTCGAGAAACGGCCGGTGTACCGGCAAGGGATTCGGCGGGCGCGCGCAGCGGCGATCACCCACGGCACACTGTGCGGCACCGATGACCCGAAAGCAATCTCATGTTAATGACCACTAAGTAAATGGTCGTATGTCCGACAGTGTTCTATCCGCTGCTAGCGCGCAATTGGTGAAGCTAAGTTAATGGTCACTAAGTGGCATAAATCACGGTGCGGAAACGCGGCCAGGGATTCCGGCCGTTTCGATCCGCTCGCCGATGGCCACGAGAACGTCGACGAGATCGGCCCTGCGCCGGAAGCGCGGGTTGCGGACGGCATCGATGACGACGGTGGTGACGGCTCGGCTCAGCACCCGCGCGGCCGGAGCGGGCAGGTCCGGCCGCACGGCCTGCAGCATGCGGGCCCACTGGGCGATGCCGTCCAAGCGCACTCTCCGGTAGCGCTGCACCGCCTCTCCCGGAAGATGCCGGGTCTCGCTGACGGTGATCGCCAGCAGATCGGGCTCGTCCACGCCCAGTTGCGCGAAGCTTCGCATGAGTGAGCGCATGGATTCCTCGGCGCTGCGGCCCTCGGCGATCGCCCGGGCGAGCAGCAGCCGAAGCCACTCGTCCTGGCGCCGCACGATTTGGTCCAGCAACTCCGCCTTGCTCGAAAAGTGGTGATACAAGGCGGGGCCGGTGACCCCGACGGCCGCACCGATGTCTTCGATTCCCACCGCGGCATACCCGCGGGTGCTGAACAATCGCGCCGCCTCGGCAAGCATCCGCTCCGACCGCAGCGCTCGATCCAGCGCGGTGTTGCCGGTCTCGGTGCGCGGTGGCCGGTTCGGGGCGGGGCCGGCCGGGTGCTCGGGCATTTCGGTGGTGATCACCGCCGCGACGGCGGCGTCGAGCACCTGTGCGGCAACCGGCGCGGGTAGTTCGGCGCGGTGATAGGAGGGACTGACCGCGATCGAGAGCACGCACCAGCTCAGCAGTTCGACATCCGCGCCGCTCAACTCCGGTCGGCGCATGCCGATGGTGTGCCGCAGATAGCGGGTGATCCGCGAGGCGCGGACCAGGACGGCGGTCTTGTCGGCGGTGGTGAGGTTGCGGAACTCCAATTGCCACAACCTCGGCAGGCCGCGCAGTTCCAGAGCCACCCGGACCAGTTCGGCGAGCACGGCGTCACCGGAATCGTCGGTGTGATACGCGGCGTCCAGCCGGTTCAAGGTGTCGTCGAGCCCCACCAGCAGGCACTGGCCCAGAAGCTGCTGCTTGTTGCGGAAGTGCCGATACAGCGCCGTCGCCGAGATGCCGACCGCCGCGGCGATGTCGGCCATCGTGGTGCCGTAATAGCCGCCGTGGGTGAAGGCGTCGACCGCGGCGTGCAGGATCATCTCGCGCCGATGAGGTGGTCTCCGCCGCGGCTGTGCGCCGTTCGCCTGTGTGCCCATCGCGGTCAGTGTCGCGTATCGGAGGGTCCGCGGCGGTGCCGGGCCGCCTCCGCGCGCGATCCGTTCGCCGGTACGCCACGGGGGATCGGCGCGGCCACCCATATGTATGACGATTTCGTCATAGCCGACGTACGGCTTCTACTGTCGAGTAGGCTTCCCGCAGCTATCACCAGCCCGTGGATCGTTGTCGATCAGGTAAGCAGAGGGAGCCCGCCCGTGAGCGCTGACACCGCGGACGCCACAGCACTGTCGAGCATGGCGGCCCGCCTGCGTATCGCGTCGACCGTGATTCTGCGGCGCGCCCGGAGGGATCCCGATGAACGGCGGCTGTCGGCGACGCAGTGGGCGGTGCTGGGACGTCTGCACCGATACGGCGCCTTGGCCGCGGTCGACCTGGCGCGGCTGGAGATGCTGAGGCCGCAGACGATGCGCAATGTGGTCGACGGGCTGCGCGATCAGGGCCTGATCGTCGGTGTGCGCGATCCGGACGACGGGCGCCGGGTGAATCTGACCCTCACCGACGAAGGCCGGGCGTGGGTGTGCGGCCACCAGGCGTCCGCGAACGACGCTCTGGCGCAGGCGTTGTCCGAGAGCCTGCGGTCCGGCGAGTTGTACAAGGTCGGCGAGGTCCTGGATCTGCTCGAGCGCATCGCCTACGGTGATCGCGGCCCGGAGGCGTTGATCGGCGGCGGTACCGGCCTCGACGACGAGTCGTCTCGCGCGGACTGCCCCCTATGACCCGGCCGCCGGGCGCGCGGGGGCGGCCGGCGGAGTGAGCGCTCGGGTCCACAGGTCGACGATGGCTCGGCCGCAGTCGTCCGCGGTGCGGCCGGCCGGCGGATCGAGGACCGCGCCGTGGATCTGCGCCTCCACCGCCTGAACGAGCAACATGGCGGTCAACGCCGGGTCGGTGCCGCCGACGTCGAGACGGCGCAGGTGGAATTCCACTTCGCCTGCGAGGGCCTCTTCGACTTGCCGTAGGCGTGCGATGCCTTCGGGTGTGCGCGGCGCCTGATCGAAGAGCAGCCGGTGCAAGTCCGGTTGAGCGGTGTGCAACCGGGTCACGGCGACGACCAGCTGCCGAATGGTTTCCTCCAGCGGTGGTTGCTCGGCCCGCAGTCGCTCGGCTGCCGCGAGCAAGGCCACCGAGGCCTGGCGCAGGTGGCGCTCGGCGAGCGAGTAGAGGAGTGCGTCCTTGTCGGGGACGTAGTGATAGAGCGTGCCGATCGAGACACCGGCGAGTTCGGCGATCTTGTTGGTCGTCGTCGCGGCGTAGCCGTGCTGTTGGAAAAGTCGAGCAGCGGCGTCCAGGATCGCGTCGAAGGTGAACTCCGACCGCTGCTGGCGCGGGGTTTTCCGGGGTGTCGACATGGCGTCCTGAAATCGAGTTGGCAAAACCGAGGATTGCTCGAATTATTAGAGCATGCACGCCTCCTACCTCGCATTTCTTCCCGCCGACCTACGTGGGGACGCCGATCTCCGACCGGAATCCGGTGTCTGGTCGTGGCGTGACCACCTGGTGCACATCGAGCGCATCCCCCGGCCGGAGGCGCGGGTGCGGATGATCGTGCTGCACGGTGCCGGTGGTCACGCCGCGGCGATGTGGCCGTTCGCGGCGCTCGCGGCGGCGCGGGGGTTCGACGTGCGGGTTCCCGACCTGCCCGGCTATGGCCGGACCCGAGTCCCGTCGTCGCGCGGAATCCGTTATCAGGACTGGGTGGACTGCGTCGTGGATCTGGTCCGGACGGTCCGGGCGGAGGACCCGCGGCCGCTGGTGCTGGCCGGAGCGAGCATGGGCGGCATGCTGGCGTACGCGGCGGCGGCGGGCACCGGCATGGTCGACGCGGTCGCGGCCACCTGTCTGCTCGACCCGCGGCTGCCGCGGGTTCGCGCGGCGATCGCCCGGCACCGGTGGCTGTGCCGGCGCGGGACACGGTTGCTGGTTCCCGTGGCCGATAACGTGCGCGTCCCGATGCGGTTGCTCGCGAACATGTCCGCGATAGCGAACGACCCCGAGCTGACCCGGATGATCTCTACCGATCCCCGCGGTGGTGGCACCTGGATACCGCTGGGCTTCCTGCGGACATATCTGCGATCCGTTCCCGTTCTCGAACCGGAGGAATTCACCGCCTGCCCCGTGTGGCTGGTTCATCCCGGCGCCGATCGGTGGACACCGCTTTCCCTGAGCCAGGCGTTCTTCGATCGGATCGCCGCACCCAAGCGCCTGGTCGTGCTGGACGCGGCGGGGCACTACCCCGTCGAGACGCCGGGCATCCACCAGTTGGGGGACGCGTTGGCCGAGATCCGCGACGAGCTCACCTCCGGCCCCCCGATCGGCCGGTGGGTGAAGTCACGCGGCCGGGCGGGCAGGTGACCGCGCCGAGCGGCTCGCGCTGCCCTCCGTGCCCGCCGCGGCGGGGCGGGTAAGTAAGGTCTGAAGCGTCGTGGAACGGATGCCACGATGCAGCCGCCGAACAGTTTCGCGCGGACGCGCCGCCCTGTCGAACGAAGAGAGCTGATTGATGCCGACCTCTACAGCGCGTGCACAGATCGGGGTCACCGGTCTGGCGGTCATGGGTAGCAACATCGCACGGAACTTCGCCAGGAACGGCTACACCGTCGCGCTGCACAACCGCACCGTCGCCAAGACCGACGCACTGCTGGAGGCGCACGGCGACGACGGCGACTTCGTGCGGGCCGAGACGATCGAGGAGTTCGTCGCCGCGCTGGAGAAGCCGCGCCGGGTGCTGATCATGGTCAAGGCAGGCGCCCCGACCGACGCGGTCATCGAGGAACTGGCGGCCGCGATGGAGCCGGGCGACATCATCATCGACGGCGGGAATGCCCTCTACACCGACACCATTCGGCGGGAAGCCGCGATGCGCGAGCGCGGGCTGAACTTCGTCGGCGCAGGTATCTCCGGTGGCGAAGAAGGCGCGCTCAACGGCCCCGCGATCATGCCGGGCGGGCCCAAGGAGTCCTACGACTCGCTGGGGCCGCTGCTGGAGTCCATCGCGGCGAAGGTGGACGGTACGCCCTGCTGCACCCATATCGGTCCCGACGGCTCAGGGCATTTCGTCAAGATGGTGCACAACGGCATCGAGTACGCCGACATGCAGCTGATCGGCGAGGCCTACCACCTGTTCCGCGACGCGCTCGGCTTCGACGCGAAGCAGATCGCCGATGTGTTCACCCAATGGAACTCCGGTGACCTGGAGAGCTACCTCGTCGAGATCACCGCCGAGGTCCTGAATCAGGTCGACGCGAAGACCGGCAAGCCGCTGGTCGATGTGATCGTCGACGCGGCGGAGCAGAAGGGCACCGGGCGCTGGACGGTGAAGTCCGCGCTCGACCTCGGTGTGCCGGTGACCGGCATCGCCGAAGCGGTATTCGCCCGGGCACTGTCGGGCTCGCGTGCGCAGCGCAAGGCCGCGCAGGGTCTCGCCTCCGGCCGGTTGGCCGAAAAGCCCACCGACGTCGAGCAATTCACCGAAGACATCCGGCAGGCGCTCTATGCCTCGAAGGTGGTCGCCTACGCCCAGGGCTTCGACCAGATCGCCGCGGGCAGTGCGGAATACGACTGGAGTCTGCGCCCCGGCGACCTCGCGACGATCTGGCGCGGCGGCTGCATCATCCGCGCCCGTTTCCTGAACCGGATCAAGGAAGCCTACGACGAGAACCCGGCGCTGCCGAGCTTGATCCTCGCGCCCTACTTCCGCGCGGCGATCGAGACCGCCATCGACAGCTGGCGCCGCGTCGTGGCCACCGCGACCCTGCTCGGCATTCCGGTGCCCGCGTTCGCGTCGTCGCTGTCCTACTACGACGCTCTGCGTGCCGAGCGCCTCCCGGCCGCGCTCACCCAGGGGCAGCGTGACTTCTTCGGCGCGCACACCTACGAACGCGTCGACGCCGAAGGCAAATTCCACACGCTCTGGAGCGAGGACCGCAGCGAGGTTCGCGCCGACTAGCCGGTCGCGCTGCCGCATGCCGGGGCCGGTGTCAATCCGCTGTCCCGGCAGCTCGTTCCCACGCCGCCCGGCGGAGCAGGCGTAATCCGTTGAGCCCGACGATGACGGTGGAGCCCTCGTGCCCGGCGACGCCGAGCGGGAGCGGCAGGGTTCCGGCGAGGTCCCAGACGACCAGCACGCCGATGAAGGTGGCGGCGATGGCCAGGTTGGCGACCACCACCCGCCGCGCCTGCCGGGACAACGCGATCACCGCCGGGATCGTCGTCAGATCGTCGCGCACGACCACAGCGTCCGCGGTCTGCAAGGTCAGATCGGATCCGGCCCCGCCCATGGCGATACCGACCTCGGCCGCGGCGAGAGCCGGGGCATCGTTGATGCCGTCGCCGACCACCGTCACCTTCCGCCCGTCGGCCTGCAGCCGGCGCACCGCGGTCACCTTGTCGTCGGGCAGGAGTTCGGCTCGTACGTCGGTGATGCCGACCCGGGCGGCGAGCCGCTCGGCGGTGGCGGCGTTGTCGCCCGTCATCAATACCGGTGCGGTGCCGGTGATCTCGGTGGTCGCCCGCACCGCCGCCGCCGCTTCCGGCCGCGGCCGGTCGGTCAGCGCGAATACCCCGATCGGCTGGTGCTCGCGGGTCACGACCACGGCGGTGCAGCCGCTCGCCTGGAGCGCTTCGACGGTTGTTCGCAGGCCGGGGGCGAGTTCCGACGCGGTGGGGGAGCCGACGCCGATGAGCTGGTCGCCGACGCGGGCGGTGACGCCGCGACCGGGGTTCGCGGTGAACGCGGTGACCTCGGGCAGTCGCAGCCCCCGGGCGCGGGCCGCGCGCACGATCGCCGCCGCCAAGGGGTGCTCGCTCGGGTGCTCGGCCGCGGCGGCCAGTCGGAGCAACTCGTCGTCGGTGAATCGTTCGTCCAGGCAGCGGATTTCGGCCAGCTCGGGAATGCCACGGGTCAGCGTGCCGGTCTTGTCGAAGGCGACGTGCGTGGTGGCGCCGAGCCTTTCCATGACCACCGCGGATTTGACCAGGACGCCGTGGCGCCCGGCGTTGGCGATGGCCGCCAGCAGGGGCGGCATGGTGGCCAGCACCACCGCGCAGGGGGAGGCGACGATCATGAACGTCATCGCCCGCAGCAGCGCCCGCCGCAGGGTGTCGCCGAACAGCAGCGGAACGACGAACACGGCGAGGGTGATCAGAACCATGCCGATCGAGTAGCGCTGCTCCACCTTCTCGATGAAAAGCTGTGCGCGCGCCTTGGTTCGGGCCGCTTGCTCGACCAGGGCCGCGATCCGCGCGACCACGGAGTCCTCCGCGCGGCGATTCACCCGGATTCGCAGCACTCCGGTGCCGTTGAGAGTGCCCGCGAACACCTCGTCGCCCGCGGCTTTGTCCACCGGCAGCGGTTCGCCGGTGATGGTGGCCTGATCGACCTCGCTGCCGCCGGAGAGCACCGTCGCGTCGGCGGCGATCCGTTCACCGGGACGCACCACGAGAAGATCACCGACGCGCAGGTCGGCGGCGTGCACCGTCTGCTCCTCTCCGCCATCGGCGAGCCGGGTCGCGGTCTGCGGCGTCAGGTCGAGTAGTCCGCGTACCGAGTCCTCGGTCCGGGCAGTGGCCAGCGCTTCCAGGGCGCCCGAGGTGGCGAAGATGACGATCAGCAAGGCGCCGTCGGTGATCTGGCCGATGGCCGCCGCGCCGATCGCCGCGGCGACCATGAGCAAATCGACGTCGAGCGTCCTGTCGCGTAATGCCCGCAGCCCGGCCCATCCCGGTTCCCATCCGCCCGCGGCGTAACAGGCCAAGTACAAACCCCACCACACCCCGCGCGGTCCATCGGCCAGCTGCGTCGCCAGACCGGCGAGGAAGAACGCGACAGCCACTGCGGCCCACCGTACTTCCGGCAGAGCGAACAATCGGGTCCGGTGCGTAGGCACACGACCGGTCGGCGAAGTCGGACGGGTCGGCACGAGGGTCGGCGCGGCCACGGGTCACCTCCAGGACGGCAATGAACAGACCGCCCGACCATATCAGAAAGCATGAACATGTCTTCATTTGTTCCTAGGGTATGCTGTTCACTCATGGGACACGGTGTCGAAGGCAGGGATCGACCTGCCGCGCGCCTGGATCCGGAATCGGCCAACCATGTGGCGACCACATTGCAGGCGCTGGCCACCCCGAGCCGCTTGATGATCCTCACGCAGCTGCGCCAGGGGCCTCTGTCGGTGAGCGCGCTGGCCGACGCGGTCGGCATGGAACAGTCCGCTGTTTCCCACCAGCTTCGCCTGCTGCGCAATCTGGGGCTGGTCACGGGTGCGCGCACCGGCCGCAGCATCGTCTACAGCCTCTACGACAACCACGTCGCCCAGCTGCTGGACGAGGCGATCTACCACAGCGAACATCTGCGCCTCGGATTGTCCGACCGCCCCGAGACCGCCGGCTGACCGCTCTGCCCTGATCCGGTCCCTTGACCTGGAGCGCACTCCAGCACTTAGTGTGCGCTCGTACACGGTTGACCAGCAGAAGGGACCGCTTCATGGAGCTCGGTTTTCACGTACCCGTCTTCGATATCGACGGTGGCACGACCGCTATCGCCGGTGAGCTGGCGCGGGTCGGCGCGGCAGCGGAGGCCTCCGGGGCGACCTGGTTGTCGTTCATGGACCACTACTTCCAGATCGAGCCGACGGGCCTGCCCGCGGAGGCGAACATGCTGGAGGGCTACACCACTCTCGGCTATCTTGCCGCGCACACGTCGCGCGTCGACCTCGGCCTGCTCGTCACCGGCGTGACCTATCGCCACCCCGGGCTGCTCGCCAAGATCGTCACCACGCTCGACGTCCTGTCGGGTGGCCGGGCGGTCCTGGGCATCGGCGCCGCCTGGTTCGAGCGCGAACACCGTGGGCTCGGCGTGGCGTTTCCCTCGACCGCCGAACGCTTCGAGCGGCTGGAAGAGACGTTGCGCATCTGCCGCCAGATGTGGGACCCCCAGGACAACGGGGTGTTCGACGGGAAGTACTACCAGCTGGCCGAGACGCTGTGCTCGCCGCGGCCGATCAACCGGCCGAAGGTGCTCATCGGCGGCGGAGGAGAGCGCAAGACGCTGCGCTTGGTCGCGCAATACGGCGACGCCTGCAACCTGTTCGGCTCCTCGCCCGCGGACGTCGAGCACAAGCTCGATGTGCTGCGACGGCATTGCGACGACGTCGGCCGCGACTACGACGAGATCCGCAAGACGATCATCGCCAACAATCCGCGGCCGAGCCCGGAGAACCGTGACGATTTCGTCCGGCAGATGGCCGACTACGCGAAACTCGGCATCGACACCGCCATCGTCACTCCGACCACCGGCTCACCGGCGGCTTGGATCGATGGCATGGCGCCCGCCGTGGCGCAACTGGCGGAACTCGGCTGAGGCGCGGCGGCGGAACGCGAAGGCGCCGCGGATGAGGTGTCGCGGTAGGGGATTGCGGACCCGGGGATGAGCATGTCGCGGTCGGCGGCCTGGAAGGTCGCCGACCGCGGGCTACAGTTTGTAGCCGATCTGGCGCAACAGCCGCCTACGGGCTGCCTGGTCGTCGGCATTCTCCACGCCGAGCGGCGCCGAGCCATCGATCACGCCGACGACTCCTCTGCCGAGTTCCGTCTCGGCGATCAGAACCTCGACGGGATTGGCTGTGGCGCAGAAGATTTCGCAGACCTCGGGGACCTGCCGCACGGCATTGAGCACGTTGACGGGATAACCCTCGCGCAGAAAGACGATGAACGAGTGCCCGGCCCCGAGGTCGACCGCGTTCTTGGTGGCGAGTTCGACGAGGGAATCGTCGTTGCCGGAGTGGCGGACCAGGCGCGGGCCGGAGGCCTCGCAGAACGCCAGCCCGAAGCGCAGGTGCTGACTTACGCCGACCAGCGCTTCGTGCAGGTCTTCCACAGTTTTGATGAAGTGGGACTGTCCGATGATGACGTTGAGTTCGTCCGGTTTGTCGATGCGTACGGCTGTCAACTCCACAGCGACATACTGCGCCTCGGCGATGTCGATTCATAGCATTTCGGCATTTCTCTCGCACGCGTCGCGTGCAGCCCGCGGTGACTCCCGAGCCGGTCGCGGGAGCTAGCCGTCGGCGGTGCGGGCAGGGAGGTCCACCACCAGCGCGGTGGCGTTGTCCCTTCCTCCGGCCACGAGGGCGGCGTCGACCAGGGAGTTGGCGATCGCGTGGGCCGCCTCGCCGTCCGCGAGAATGGCCTTGACGGCGGCGATACCGAGTGGCTTGTGCACTCCGTCGGTGCTCAGCAGCAGTCTGCCCGTGCTCGATCCGGTGGCGGCATACCCGATCTCGTCCGGTCGGACGGTGCGGGCCGAGGTGGTGACCAGATGGCTCATTCGCGGGGTGACCGCCAGCCCGCGGGCTCGGTAGGACTCGGCCACGGTGTGGTCGGTGGTGATCTGGTGCAGCACCCGCCCGTTCCAGCGGTACGCCCGGCAGTCGCCGACCCATGCCACCTCGCAGGGGCCATCGGGTCGACCGGCGGTCGGCAATACCGCCACCACGAGCACGCTGTCGGCGGAGGGTTCCGGGACTTCGCGCAGCAATTCTTCTTGCGCCGCGAGAATTCCCGCTCGCGCCCCGTCCCGGGCGCCCGCATGTGCCGCCGCCGCGGCCACCGTGCGTGCCGCCCTGGCGCCGAGGAGATGGTCTCCCACACCGTCGGCGACCACGAACGCTGTCGCTCCGCTCATCGCATCGCTCTCGATCGCGACAGCGTCGGCGTTGATCGACCGTGACGAACGCCGACTGGCCGAGGCGCCCATCGCCGCGCCCAGCCAGGGCATCTCGATCCGCGGCAGGCTTGCAGTAGTGCCGGTGTACATGAACTGGTCTCCTCCTGGCTGGGCTCGAGTGCTGCCGACCAGCACCCTTCAAGGAGACCGCACCCGTATTTGGGCTTGTCGAGAGTTCGTTGTGGGGACACTGAGAATTCGCTCTCGATCCGGTCACGGCCGCCATCCCGCGGCCGCTCCGGCAAGCATCGGTGTGCTTTGCGTCTCGTATTCGATCGATGCCGATCGCGGGTGGATGCAGTGGCGCAATATCGATCATTGTTTCCGTGTCGAACTTCCCATTTCGCAACATTGCTTCCGGATTCCGGCAATCAATCGGCTTACTGCCGGGCTGCTCGGCATATTCATCTTCTCGTCAGTGCGGTGGGGACGCACGCAGCATGTCACTCGCCGAGGCCGATTCCTCCCGTGCGGGCAGGCAGGCCGAGGGCGAACAGTGCGCCCGATACCGCGACGGCCGCAAACTCGGAGCCGTCGGCTCGCAACGGCTCAGCGCGGCCTCCGGGACAGGACATGGTCGCCGCTGTCCGGCGCTGCGGCAGCGCTCGCCTCGCCGGTCGCGGTCGCGTGCGCACGGATTGTGTCGGCGGGTGGTCCGGGCAGCGGACCGCTCCTGCTCGGCGAGGGGATGTGGACGCGACGGTGGTCGGGTGTCGGCTCGGCGGTCCTGGTGTGCGCCGGGGCGGCGCGCGCTCCGCGCCGTAAGGCCGACTCGGCCGCAATGTTCGGTGTGCAGTATTGGCGGTGTCCAGCACCGTAGACACGGGCGCCGAAATTTCCGGTGTCGGCATCGGCCACGTCTTTGCGTCGCCGGCGGCGACAGACATCTTGACTAGGCAAAACGCATTCGGTGCGCGAGATTTCGGTAGATAGTGGAGTTGTCGGTGACGTAGACAACAGACGAAACTCCGTTGAATTCCCCGCCCTACCGGCGGGTACGTGATCGAATGCTCTGCAACTGACGTCTCGAACCCGCCGTGTTGCGCCGTGGGTCCAGAAATCCAGGAGGTTGTGGCTGTGGTCGACGCAAGCGTGCCCACGCTGCGTCCGTCCGAGCTGGAAAGATTGGCCCAGCTCGACGAACACAACGAACTTTCTGCCGAACGGATGCGATCGACCTCGCAGCGGCTGGGCGTGCCGGAGGAGGACCTGCGGCGGTGGCTTGCGGACCGCCGCGCCGCCAGCGCGCCCACCAGGCGCATCGATGTCCCCGACACCGCGTCCCCACGCGTCGATGTTCCCGACGCACCGACTACGCGGATCGATCCCCCCGAGGCAGCGACCACGCGGATCGATCCCCCCGAGGCAGCGACCACGCAGACCGATGTCCCCGAGGCAGCGACGACGCAGACCGATGTCCCCGAGGCAGCGACGACGCAGACCGATGCCCCCGAGGCAGCGACGACGCGCATCGGTGTCCCCGACCCGCCCACCACGCGCATTGATGGCTTCGAGCCGCCGACCCGGCAGGTGGGGTACGGGCAGGTCAGCCACCGGCCGTCGCGCATCATCACGCTGTCGGAAGCGGCCGGAGGCGGACTGCTGCCGCAGATCTCCGATGGCGATGTCACCACCTTCCTTGCCGATGCCTACCGAAGCCTGCCGCCGCAGGAGTTCGCGCGCATCGACGCCGTCTACACCGAGGGGATCCAGACGACCTGTCGGTGGCTCGCCGAACACACCGGCAGGCAGTGTCGTCACGACCTGAACCAGAACGGCGTCGGGAGCTGGCTGGGTCCCCGCGGGGCAGGTCTGGCCGAATACATGCTCTCGGTGCTGCAACCTCGGCTCAGCTCGCCGAATCGCTTCCAGCCGGGTCCCGGCGCCGGTGTGGTGGACGAGTGGAACGACATCCTGAGCCTGTACCGGTTCCTCGGCAGCCTGGTGGCCGACAGCCCCAGTCGCGGGCACACCGTCACGCGCCTGCGCGGCGCCCAAGCCGCGTTCCTGCTGCACGGCTTGCGGCTGGATCTGCCGCCGGATCTGGCCTACTCGGTCGGGCCCGGGCTGACCACGGTCCCGATCGACCACGACGTCATCGCCCGTGTCCGGGCCAGGACCGCCGATCCGGTGGACGCGGCGGCGCTCGTCACCGCGCTCTTCACCGGTGCCACCGCGATGGAACTCAACGCCATTCCCTGTGTCGCGCTGACCGCCGACGCGCTGATCTTCAACGGCCCGATCGGCTACACCCACGCACCCGACCTGTACGTGTGGGTGATACCGCCGCCTGCGCGCGCCTTGCTCTACGACGCCCGCGTCTCGCAGGAATCGCGACCCACCCCGAACAGCAAACTGTTCACCGGGGCCATCGGCGGCGCCGGCTTCCGCCTTCGCAGGCTCGCCGCGGCATGCGAGGTGAGCCTTCCGGACCTGTACCACTGGCACCACAGCTGGATCCGCCGTGCCGGACTGCTCCGGATGTCCGAACAACCGGCGCCGGTCCGCAATACCGATCTGCTGTTCGGCCTGAAACTCGCGCCCCGGCCACGCCGCCGCCGCGCACGCTGAGGCGAGTGGCGCGAGCAGGTCACCCGGCGTCGAGGAGATGCCGGGGTGCGGCCTGCCGCCACGAGTCGAGCACGATGGCTTCCAGTTCGGCCAGGTCGTCGAGGGCGGTCAGACGCACGCGGACCCAGGCGTTGTTCGCTTCGTGCGCGGCGATCCAGAACTTGCCCGGTTCGGCGACGACGAGTTCGTCGCGATCGGCGATGGGGCAGCGGACCGCCATCGAGGTCTCCGCCTCCGGAAGGGTGAGAAACAACTTGCCCGCGACCCGGAAGGTCGGCATCCCCCAGGTGAACTGCTCGGATGTCTCCGGTAGCGACAGCGCGAAGGACCGGACATCGTCCCCGGTGAAACTCATGCACCGAATCCTTCCAGGCCGGAATGGAACTCCCCGTGCGTGGTCCGCCCCCGACGAGATCGCCGGTGCGGGGCCGGTCGGAACAATAGGGCGTGGTGCCAACGCGACGGCCGGCGCGTTGTGAAGTGCCCAGTAATCGTCTCGTGACCTCGGTGCTCGTCGTCCAGCCCCCTATCGTTCGGCGCAGTTGTCGGTGAGGTCGAGAGGGCAGTATCCGAATGGTCGGCACGCGCGAGAAGTTGGAGCGATTGCGGGACACCCTCGCGACCGCCGAGGAACCGGCGGGTGCGTCCGGTATCGCCAAACGGCAGAGCAAGGGCATCCCGAGTGCCCGTGAGCGCGTGCGATCGTTGCTGGATCCCGGAACGTTCGTCGAGATCGGCGCACTCGCGCGCACACCGGGAGCCCCGGACGCGAAGTACGGCGACGGAGTGGTCACCGGCCACGGCCGCATCGACGGCAGACCGGTCGTGGTCATCGCGCACGACCAGACGGTCTACGGCGGCTCGGTCGGCGAGATGTTCGGCCGGAAGGTCGCGCACATCCTGAAGTTCGCGTACGAGAAGGCCTGCCCGGTGGTGGCGATCAACGATTCCGGCGGCGCCCGGATCCAGGACGCGGTCACCTCGCTGGCCTGGTTCGCCCACATGAGCCGACGCCAAGAGCGGTTGTCCGGATTCGTCCCGCAGGTCTCCATCATGCTCGGCAAGTGCGCCGCGGGTTCGGTATACGGCCCGGTGAACACCGACGTTCTCGTGGCGACCGAGAACTCCTACATGTTCGTCACCGGTCCCGAGGTCATCAAGACGGTGACCGGTGAAGACGTGACCGCGGAGGAACTGGGCGGCGCACACGTGCAGGCCCGCAACGGCACGATCCACCACGTGACCGCGACCGAACAGGAGGCATTCGACTGGGCCCGCAAGTACCTGAGCTACCTGCCGTCGAGCTGCCTGGAGCAGGCGCCGCTGGTGAACCCCGGTCTCGAGCCGGAGATCACCACGACCGACCTCGAGCTCGAGTCGATCATCCCGGACTCCGATCGCGAGGGATACGACATGCACGAGATCCTGCTGCGCATCTTCGACGACGGTGATTTCCACGAGATCCGCTCCGCCACCGCGGCCAATCTGATCACCGGCTTCACGCGCGTGGACGGACGCAGCGTCGGGGTCGTCGCCAATCAGCCGTTGGTGCTCGGGGGAGCGGTCGACGCGAAATGCTCCGACAAGGCAACGCATTTCATCCGGCTGTGCAACGCCTTCGGCATCCCCTTGGTGTTCGTCGTGGACACTCCCGGCGTGCTTCCCGGCGTCGAAGAGGAACGCAACGGTGTCATCGTCCGCGGCGGACGCGTGTTCCGCGCGATCATCGAGGCGACCGTGCCCATCATCAACGTCGTGGTGCGCAAGTCCTATGGCGGCGCTTACGGCTTCATGGCATGCAAGCAGCTCGGCGCCGACATCAGCCTGGCCTGGCCGACCGCCCGCATCGCGGTGATCGGCGCGGAGAGCGCGGTCGACATCGCGGGGCGGCGCCAGCTGCTCCAGGTGCCGGAAGAACAGCGCGCGGCGGTGCGCGATTTCATGATCGACCAGTACAACGCCACCGTCGCCACTCCGTGGATCGCGGCCGAACGCGGCTACATCGATGCGGTGATCGAACCATCCCGTACCCGGCTGGAGATACGGCATGCGCTCCAGCTGCTTCGGGACAAGGAAGCAGCCGCCGAGCACAACCCGCGCAAGCACAGCCTGTACCCGATGTAGTGCCGGGTTTTCCCGCTGCCGGGCTGGGTATGCGGCGGAGTGGGGGTGAAGGTCCGCGGTCGGAGGAGTTGCGGGCATGGACTGGTTCACCGCATCCGAATACTGGTTGAGCAGGCAGGTGCTGACGCGCGGCGTCGCGGCCGTCTATCTGATCGCCTTCCTGGTCGCCGCACGGCAGTTCCGGGCGCTGATCGGTGAGCACGGCATGCTTCCGGTGCCGCGCTTGCTGGCCCGGCGGTCCTTCCGGCAGGCGCCGAGCATCTTCCACGTCCACTATTCCGATCGTTTCTTCGCCGCCGTCTCCTGGTTCGGTGCGGCGCTGTCCGCGGCGCTGGTCGCCGGTGCGGCCGACCTGGTGCCGCTGTGGGCGGCGATGCTGCTGTGGGCGACGTTGTGGGTGCTCTACCTGTCGATCGTCAACGTGGGGCAGGAATGGTATGCGTTCGGCTGGGAGTCACTGCTGCTGGAATGCGGGTTCCTGGTGATCTTCCTCGGCAACGACCGCACCGCGCCGCCGGTGCCGGTGCTCCTGCTCGCCCGCTGGCTGCTGTTCCGGGTGGAGTTCGGCGCCGGACTGATCAAACTGCGCGGTGACCGGTGCTGGCGGGATCTGACCTGCCTGTACTACCACCACGAGACCCAGCCGATGCCAGGACCGCTGAGCTGGTTCTTCCACCACCTGCCCAAGCCGCTGCACCGGGCGGAGGTGGTGGGCAATCACGTGGCGCAGCTCGTGGTGCCCTTCGGCCTGTTCGCACCGCAGCCGGTGGCGAGCATCGCCGCGGCCGTCATCGTGATCACCCAGGTGTGGTTGGTGGTGTCGGGCAATTTCGCCTGGCTGAACTGGCTGACGATCATCCTCGCGTGCGGCGCCATCAGCGGGTCCGCGGTGGCGGCGGTGCTACCGGTGCCCGCCCCGCCGCCTCTGCCCGGGCCGCCGCCGTGGTTCGTGGGCCTGGTCATCGCGTTCACCGCACTGGTGGTCTTCCTGAGCTACCGCCCGGCGCGCAACCTGATCTCCAGTCATCAGGCCATGAACCGATCGTTCGACCCCTATCACTTGGTCAACACCTACGGAGCGTTCGGCAGCATCGGTCGCACCCGCTACGAGGTGGTCGTCGAAGGCACCGAGGAGTCGACCGTCACCGATCGGACGCAGTGGAAGGAATACGAGTTCAAGGGCAAACCCGGCGATCCGCGCCGGCTGCCACGCCAATGGGCCCCTTACCACCTGCGCCTGGATTGGCTCATGTGGTTCGCCGCGACCTCGCCACGGTACGCGCAGTCGTGGCTGGCCGCCTTCCTGGCGCGGCTGCTGGAAAACGACCCGGCCACGCTGCGCCTGTTGCGGCACAATCCATTCCCGGATGCCGCGCCGCGTTTCGTGCGGGCGCAACTGTATCTGTATCGCTTCACCACACCGCGCGAATTGGCTCGCACCCGAGCGTGGTGGCACCGCACCCTGGTCAGCCGCTACGTTCCGCCCCTTGCCTTGGACGACCTGCGCTACCACAGCCACCCCGGCCGTCGCTGAACTCGAGAACCCGTGCCCGGCAACGGCTTGCGCCGGAGGTCGGAGGATGGGGTGTTGTTCGCCACAGTGCGTCGGCGACGATCGGCGGCGAAAGCGGGTATGCGCCTGGATGACGCAACCGACCGAAGGAGGATGTCATGTCCATTTCGGCCTCGCGCTCGCAGTATCGCGCCGCCCGACAAAGCGACGGCGGTTATCCCGGCTCCGAGGGCCCCATCGAATGGACCGTCGCGGCATGGGTTCTGGTATTGACAGTGCTGAGTATCGCGCTGGCGCTGCTGTAAGAACACCCCCTTGGCCGACGAAG
Source organism: Nocardia sp. NPDC041819 (assembly GCF_055590505.1). NCBI lineage: Bacteria > Bacillati > Actinomycetota > Actinomycetes > Mycobacteriales > Nocardiaceae > Nocardia > Nocardia sp. NPDC041819. The sequence continues at coordinate 236,491 of NZ_JBVJAP010000011.1, forward strand.
GCCTGGCGAGAAACGACGACGGTTCGAACGCCGTTGCGCCAGAGCCGGAACGAGAGCATTCCACTCACGTGTACAGGAGCTGAGCAGCGCCAGGTGCTCGACGTTCCGCACTTTCCGTTGCCTCTGCCGCGAAGACCCCGCGGAGCAACGGCGTCGAGTGGATGAGGAGAAGGAGTTCGTTCTGTTGTTAGAACACCCATTCCGCAGCGAATTCGCCACAAAAGTGGGTTCATAGCGCGTTAGCCTACCGCGTCGGGTTCGTTGTACTGCTGCCCATGTGGTGAGGACAGAGGGTGTCGTCTGCCAATGGGAAGCAGTGGATGAGCCTCGCCGGTCAAGGCAACGAGCGCCTCGACAACGTCGAGCAGGCTGGCTTTGGTGTAGGTGAGGGTGGTAGGCCCCGAGCCGGGCCTGTCTTGGTGGCCCGCGAAGGCGCTGGAGACTGCCATTCCGAACTCACGCTCGACGAAGGTCAGTGTCGTGTGGCGGATCCAGTGTGCTGAAACTCCCACTGAGGAGGCCCAAGGGAGGGATTTCTTGACGCGCTCGAACAGGTTGTCGAGGCGTGCCACTCCGACCGGTCGTCCGTCGCGGTATCGAAGGAGACGCCGGGTTGCATCTGCGCCACCACGGGCTTCGATGTGGTCGAGGATCCTCTGCACCAAGGTTGGCGAGATGGGTTGCCATCTGGTCGTTCCGCCCTTCTCGCGGAGGCGGAGAAGGCAGTCGTGCTCGTTGAGATCAACGATCGTCAAGCCGAGAAGTCCGCCGCGGCGGCAGGCGGTTTCGATCAGGATGCGCACGATCAGCGCATCCAGTGGCCGGTCATTGCCTGTTGTGGCAGCAACGCGGCCGATGTCGAGGATATGTTCGAGGGTAAGTGCGTGCCTTGGGCTCCTGGGCTGGCGCGCTCTTCTGACTTTTGCGGCTGGGTTGTCGAGTGGGTGGATCAACCTGTCGCGTTCGGCGTGGCGATAGAGCTTGCGGATCGCTGAAACCAAGCTCGCCGCGGCCCCGACTCCGCCGCGTGAATTCGATCGTCCGGCAGCACCTGCGCGTACACGATGTTCGCTGACAAGTTGTTCGATCTCCGTGTACGTCGGCTCGGTGATAGTTCTGTCACCCCACCGCTGCTCAAGGACCTTCCAGTATGATCCATAATTCTTCAGAGTCGCTTCTGATGCCGAGGCCGAGACCTGTGCAATGTACTGCTTGAAGGTCGGAACAGGCCCATGACTTGTGGACTCGTGAAGCAGGTCTTCGAGTTTGAGCCCGAGTCTGGAAATGAGGTGCAGCGCTGTACTGATGTCTTCGGAAGTCATTGAGTCACCCAAGGATTCGGTCGAAACTGTGTAAGTGCAGCCGCCACCAGCGGCGTGGTATAGACCACGAGGCGCTGGTGAGTAAGGGAAGCTACGAGTAAGAGCCGGTCGCCGGAGGCCATGCCACAGGCGTGACGGATGCTGGCCGGAAGGTGGATGTATCCGGTGGGTCCGACTGCCCAGCGACCGTCGTCGGCAGGCTGCAATATTGCGAGCTGGTCTTGATGCAGGATGGTCACTGGTTGGCCTGGATTCCAGTCCAGCTTTCGGATGGCAGATCTATCACTGACCCGGCCCCGTTGGTCGATAGTTGCTGTTGCGCAGTGTGCGACGCCGACTGGCGTCTCGATGCTCGTGGTGGGGTAGTGGAAGGGAATGCCGGCAAACTGGATGACTCGCGGAATCGTGCTGTAGAGCTCATCGAATCCCACTACTGATTCATCGCGATGCCGTGACATCGGTCGATGTTGTCGAACCGCATTCAGTGTGGGCTTCACGCAATGCTGTTTCGGGGTGGTCGATGGCTCTGGCGCGCGATGCGGCGGCTTGACTTGGCTCACTAGACGTCGCCTACCCGACAGGCCCAACTAGATGGAGTGCCGACACTGCAGGCAACGCGCTCGAAAGCCATTGCGCGGGTGCGGGGCACGAAAGCAGGCGGTCCTCGGACACCATTGAAACGAGGTATGCATGGCGTGTATGACTGGCCGGGCTCATTCGGCCGTATGCGGGGTCTGCACCCTCGGCGGGTATGCTGGTCTTCGCCCGCTGAGGCACCACGCGGTGCGCCTTCGATGACTGTATTTGCGTACCCAAAGTTTCGACCACCTCGAAGTCCATCGCGCAGCGCTACTCAGGTCCGGCATGACGTGAGTCATTCTGCTTGAGAGCGCCTTGCGGTCAACGACGATTCGCTGTGCTTCTGTCGCGAATGTGTTGACAGTGAAGGCTGATTGCTTTCCAAGCATTCATTCGAGGTGGGTGTGTAGTCAATAGTTTTGGCCTGTACACCGTGGGTGACTTTTTCAGTAGTTCACCCAGGGTGGGCACCTTTTCCGGCGGGCAATCCTAATTTGGTGCGCGACAAAGCGCCTCAGAGATGCCCGATTGCGGGTAGTGTTCGTGCGGGGCGCCACGGGCCCAGGTGGTGGTCATCTGAGGGACCGAATGGGCCGGACGGCTTCGTCGGGCAGATGGAGATCCGCTGTCGGCGTGGGCCGGTACAGCGAGTAGGTCTTGAGTTGGCTGGGCGGGAAGTGGGCGTCGGTCTGCCGGGTCTCGTAGATGTCATATTGGCCGGTTTCGGGGTTGTATATTCCCACGGTTGTGTCGTCGACGATCTCCGGCAAGGGGTCGTTCCTCCATAGTCTTGCGAAGTGGGGTGATCTAGCGCAGGCCTCGTAGACTTCAGCGAACCTCCCCGGATTGGCGAACGGGCGGAAAATGCGTACAGAGAAGAGCAGCACCTGTACACGCTCGAATCTCTTTCTGAATCTCTCGGAATCGGGATGATTGAGCATCAGATCGATGATGTTCACGACGCGTTTGGAGCCTCTTGGAGCTGGCCGCAGCATGGGAAATACCTCACACCATGGCTGGTTGGCGCCACCGGCGGGGATGTCGTAGAGCAATCCTTGAAAACATGCCGGTCCCTTGTGGTTTTCGAGGTAGGAGATATCGTCGTCGGTGACCTCCGGCCAGTCCTCGGCGGAGGCTGGATATAAATCAGGAGCGACCAATGCCCGCATAACTTCGGCGATGTACCACGGGACATGCAACTGCTCGATAAGTAGGTCGATATAGGTGTCGGAAGGAGTGCGTTCGTCCCGGATCCACTTCTGGACCGTATTGATCGAGGAATCGAGTAATGCGCCCAGCTGTGTCAGAGTGAGTCCTCGCTTGTTGCCCCGGGGCGAAAGATGTCGAACCCTCTCGGGCACGACGCTGGTCAATCGAACCCAGTTGATGTATTCGCCGAGCGACGACGGTTTCGGCCCGGTGCCGAGTGGCTCTATGCGCTCGACCAACTTCGTCATCGCTGCCCTTCATTCCACTTCAAAGGGGTGCCCTCCTCATGTCTTCTGGTAGTTGCTGCGGCGCCTGGCTCGGCATCTCTAAGCCTTGCGGCCATGCCGCAGGTAGCGCAGATACTGCGCTCTCTGCCGCCGGAACTGGTTCTCGCCCGGTCGAGGACATACGCCCGACTGCCGATGGCTGCGTGACCATGAGCCTCTGGCGACGCGGGGGCCTCGTGCCACCTCTGTCCAGGACAGGAACCACCAGTTGTCGCGCATGTATCCGAGCAGTTTGAGACCGGTCATGATCGCGATCGCAAACCTCGACTGTCCAACGGCAGACGCGCGCGTTCGCGGCGGCGCCGCGCCTCGGCGATGTGCACCCATTCGACGACGGCGCGTCCAGGAGCGACTGGTGGTCTCGTCCGTGTCGTGGGAACCCGTCAGCACTGTCTGCAGCATCGCCAGTAGTGCGAACTTGTCGCTTCCGCGGCACCGAAGACCGATATAGCCGTCGGGGCGCACCAAACACAACGAGCTGGCAACCCGATCGCCGTACAGATCAAAGACATCGTTGCTCTCGGCAACCACGGCACCGGTCGGTGCGGCCGCACCGACCTCGGAGGCGGTGATGACCACCACCCGCACCCACCGACCGTAGGGCCGCGCAGCGTGCGCCGCCCACGCCGCCAACATGGACTGCGGATCCCGCTCGAGGACCAGCAGCGTGTAACCGGGGTGGCGCAACGTGTCGTGGAGCAACAGCGCCGGTGTGATGGCCACGTCAGGGGCGCGGTCTCCCGCTTGGAGGCCGTCGAGCGGCGTGAGGTCGGGTGGCTGGGCGATGACCTCGCGGTAGGTGTACGACATTCCTGAAATCTGCTTGGCAGCGGATTCTTTGAAGCCTTCTGTTCTGATGACCGCGCGGCGAGCTTCCATGGATTCGCCGTGCGCCATCAGGAAGCTGTGCAGCCGATGGGTGCCCTCGATTACCTGTTCGGCGACTGGCCTACGCTCCCTCTCGTAGGTATCCAGCAGACTCTGGGGGGCCTCCCCGGCGGCTACCCCGGCGAGCTTGTAGCCGAGGTTGAGTGCGTCCTGGATGGCGGCGTTCATGCCTTGCCCACCAGCGGGCGAGTGAACGTGGGCGGCGTCCCCGCACAGCAAGACATTACCGACGCGGTAGGCCGAACTCATACGCCGCCAGATCTCGAAGACGGTAGTCCATTTCGGCTCACCGAGCACAACCGCGCCGTCGAAGTGCCTGTCCACGGCCTGCTGAAATTCTGTGCGTGCGGTGACCAGGTCGGGTTTCGCCTTGCGGGCGGGCGTGGGGTCGTGGATCAGCACACGGTAGTTGGTGGGAAGCCGCGGCTCGGTGGGAAGCGGTGCCGTGAGCAGCATTTCGCCCTGATGGATGTCGTAATGGATGTGTGTGTCTTCATACGGAAGGCCATCTACCGGAACATCCATCATCCTCATGCTGCCGGCGTACTCGTCGCCCGTGAAATCTATGCCGAGGAGGGTGCGGACGGTGCTGCGCACCCCGTCGCATCCCACCAACCAATCAGGATGTACGACCTCCGCTATTTCGCGACCACCCAACTCCGTGTGAACAAGCGTCGCGGTGGTGTGACCCTCGTCGTCGGTCGAAAGCGAGCGCAATTCGGTGTTCCACTCCACGTACACATCACGCGAAGCAAGTTGGTCACGCAGCACGGATTCCAAACGGTCTTGCTCGAGCAGGAGGATGCCGGGAAATCGGTCACTCAATTGCTCGAAACCAACCCGCTCGGCGTCGTCTCCCTGGAAGTGAAAGACCATTCCCCCGCACCAAACACCCAGTTCCAGCAGGAGAGAGACGATGCCTGCCCTGTCGTACCCTTCCAGCGTGCGGATATGGAGGGTGAACGATCTCGAAGTCTTGGCAGGAGCCCGTCTTCTGTCGATCACACGGCACGGCACCCCCCAGCGCCGCAGTTCGTAGGCAAGGGTCAAACCCGCGGGACCGGCACCGACGATGAGAACGGGTTCACGCGAGACAACGGCTTGAGACATGGTGATCCTTCGTGCGGTGCCTGTGGCGCCCAGTACAAGGGAACGCTCACCGGCTCCGGATATCGTTCTGCCGTCGCAGGTGAGCCGCTGTTGCGTGAGACCTCGCTCGTAATTGATGGTCGCCGACCACGACTCTCACATGGGGCGGACGGGAAGGGAATACGGAATTACCGGGCGGTGCCTATCAAGTCACTTACCTACGTCACAGGGACTGCTGCACGGATAGGTGACAAGTGAGTTGGCTTGCCCGCTGGGCGGGCTGGAAGGATGTCACTGTGCCCAAGCCGTATCCCCGCGAGTTCCGTGAGGACGTCGTCCGTGTCGCTCGCAACCGCGACGCGGAGGTGACCCTGGAGCAGATCGCCGCCGATTTCGGGATCCTCCCGATGGCGCTGTCGAGATGGATGCGCCAGGCCGACGTCGACGAGGGGACCAAACCGGGCACCAGTAGCAGCGAGTCGGCCGAGCTGCGGGCGGCGAATCGCCGAATCCGGTTGTTGGAATAGGAAAACGAGGTCCTCAAGTGGGCCGCGGCCTACTTCGCGCAGGCGAGCCTGACGGGAAATGACCTACCCGCTCGTCCGCGAGCTGGCCGCCGACGGAGTCCCGTCACGGTTACGTGCCGGGTGCTGAAACTGGCCCGCCAACCGTACTACCGGTGGCTTGCCGACCCCGTCACCGATGCCGAACTCGACCAGGCGTACCGGGCCAACGCCTTGTTCGACGCCCGCCGCGACGACTCGGAATTCGGTTACCGGTTCTTAGAGCTCCTATCGGGTTCGGTTGCGGAGTCTTCGCCAGCAGATGAGGGCGGCTGCGAGGTCGAGGAGTCCTTGGTGGATGTCGGTGCGTCGTTCCCATCGGGTGGCCAGGCGGCGGTACTGGTGCAGCAACGCGAGGGATTGTTCGACGATCCATTCCTCGATGTGCCAGCGCGATCCGGCGGTGAAAGCCAGATCGACCAGCCGGGTCCGGGCCGGCCCGTAGCACAGGTAGTAGGCGATGTGGGTGGGGTCGCTGATGCTGCGTCGGGCCAGTAGCCAGTGCCCGCGAGCCCATGCCCCCTCGATCTGACGGCGCGCCCAGTCGTAGGTGCGGGGCCCGTGCGCGCCGGCGCCCACCGACAGCCGCTGCCAGGTACCCGCGGTGAACTCGGCGACGAGTTCGTCGGCACGTCCGGTGCGGTCGGCGCGGGTGGTCACCGGATAGTCGCAGCGGGTCGCCAGCACATAGGCCACATCCCGGGATTCGAGCCACTCCCGCAGATAACCGGCCTGACCGTAGGCCTCGTCGGCGGTGAACCACGCGAACGGCACCCCGGTATCCAGTGCCCGTTCCAGCATCGCGATCACCTGCCGTGGCTTCGTGGCGAACCCGACCCCCTTGGCGATCCCGGCGGCCCGGCAACGCTCACGGTCTGCCGTCCAGGACTCGGGCAGATACAGTTCCCGATCGATCAGCGCATGCCCACGCGGCGAGGCATAGGCCAAAAACACCCCGATCTGGCAGTTCTCCGTCCGCCCGGCCGTCCCCGAGTACTGGCGCTGCACCCCGGCCGAGCGCACCCCCTTCTTCAAAAACCCGGTCTCATCCGCGACCAGCACCGCCTCGGGATCACCGAGCCGGTCCACCACATAACCACGCACATCATCACGAACACCATCGACATCCCAGTCCGCCCGCCGCAACAACCGCTGCATCCCCTGCGGCCCCGACTCACCGGCCCGCTCGGCCAGAGTCCACCCGTTCTTACGTTCCAACCCCGCTACCAGCCCCGACACATACTCCCGCGCCCGCCCCCGCGGCTCCGACCGCGTGAACCGACCCCCGACCATAGACATCAACGAATCCAACTCGGCCACAGCACGATCCAACACCACACCACAGATCTACCAGCACCGACTCACCCGAGTGTCGTTGCAGTACTAAGCCCAGCGCACCGCTTATCAGCCTGGTGATGTCGACCAGCTGTGAGACGAAACGTCTTGCCATTACTGTGGTTGCATCGAGCTCTCATCGACGATGAGGTAGTAACTCATTGCAGGTGCCGCGAGAAGCGCTTGCAGGAAGCGGATTCCCCGGTCGGGATGCACTCGTCGCGACGAGGCACCGACCTCTACGCCCTGATCGCTCCAGTATTCGGCGATGAAGCACCCGTCGGGGTCGAAGACGGTAAGCGCTGCCACTCCCTCGACGGTCAGCCTGAACTCGGCAACCTTCTGCGGGCTGCTCGGATCCAAGATCGTAGAGGGCGACAACAGTCGGAGTTTGTTCTACCGCTCTCCTGGACCTTTCCTAAGCCTTTACCCAGCTACCTGGATCCCCTTCATCCGAACCCGATAGTAGACACTCGCAGGCCAGACAACGCGCTCCCAACTATGTCATCGAGGTGGGCATATCGGCGGTCAGGATCTCTTGGAATTTGCCGACCCCGCGCATGTGCATGCCCGGTTAGCGGGTTCGCGCCAGACGCCCATTTTGGTACGATAGTACCGTTGATACCTGGAGGCAGCGAGACTTATTACTCTACGTCTCGCCTGACTCCCATGGCCCTGCTGGCCTGCTTTACTTCGCTTGCGTCTGCCGTTCTGCCGGCAGTCAGCAAGCCTTCGGGTGCACCACCTGATCCGCTCGCTTCCCAGGTAGACCTCGGCGCGTCACAGCTGCAGATCGCAAGTGTCTGAACAAGACGCCACAGAATTCTAGCTGGTCGGGGGGAGCGTCGGTGGCACTGGGCGTGACTGGTGGACGGTCGGATTCGCGGGCCCGTCGCCGCTGACCTGTAACCTCTGTGGAGGACGGGATCGTTAGTTGGTGTGAACTTAGGTATACCGACCTGCTGCCTCCAATTCGTGGCTGTTACCCGGGCAAAGTCTGCGGCTGCAGGGGTCAAGTCCGCGCCTAATGGCCGGGCTGTCGTGGACGCACCCTTCTCGGCGAATGAATGCGGTCGAACATTCGGTGCTTGTTGTGGAGACACCGGTTCTTGCCGGAACCGTAATTTACGGTGGGGCTCGTCCGTAGAAGTTGTCCACTGACGAATGGGGCTGGAGAACTGTACGTAACACAGGTTTCTGCTGGTCGGAGCTTCGCTGGAGAAGGAGACGGGTCGAGTGGGGGTAGCCCCACGAAGCTCTACTGCGCTCCACCCGAAGCCGAGTCAGCCTTCGGTGAAAATCATTCTATACAGGCGTGTTCGGGGGGTATTTCCTATAAGCGGGTCTATCGCAGTTCCTGTGTCAACATCTCCGACTGATCCGTAAGACCTAGGTTTAGTTGCCTAACCCAATAGTGAGAGTGAATCCGCAGTGTGCGACGCAGTAGCCGACTATGGAAAATGGTGGACGCTCAAGCATGCACTGGTTCTGTCAGGTGGGATGATGATGCGGCCGACGCCAATTCGAGCTTCACTATCGGGAACCTCACTCGACGTCGTAGCGGGTCGTCCAAGCGGTGGTCTCTGGCAGGAGGGCGGCTGGGTCCGAGAACCTGCTCTCCGGCCCTTCCGGGGGGGCGCCACGCGTGGCTATTGAGATACCCAGTGAGGTTGCTTTCTTCCTGAACCTCATCGGGATTCCTTACCCGGACGTGAATGAAGACGACGTTCGCGCTCTTGGCCGTTACGTGCGCGACTTTGCACAAAATGTGGAGGAATCGCATAAGTCGGCCACCGGAGTCATCACGGATATGGGATCGGTTTACTCAGGTGAGTCGTATGAGGCGTTGGTGGCAGCGTGGGGCAGGATCAGCGCATCGCACATGGCAGACCTCGATGAGGCATGTAAGGCAGTGGCTACGGCGCTGGAAATTGCTGCGGATGTGATTACCGCGGTGAAAGTGTTGATTCTGGCCGAACTTGCCGCACTGGCAGCAAGTTACGCGGTCGTATTGGCCACCCCCGGCGCGGCAGCGTTCGGTGTCGCAATCCGCGAGGTTTGCCGTCGGCTGTGCAACGGGATGGAGGATGTGTTGGTTTCCTACATTGCAGCTGAAGTACTCGGCAGCGCCATCGAGCCGCTGGAGCAAACCATTGACCGGCTGATCAAGGGGACGGCTCGTGAAATCTGGGGACTGCCGGGGCCTCAACCAAGCACTTCGGGGGATCGGGCTTTTTATATTGAACCGGACGAGGTACTACGATCCGCCGATATCCTCGACCGCCACGCCGACCAAATCATACAGCACGCGAGTAGTTTCGCCGAGAACGTAGCGACGTTGGATTTCACCACTAGTGGAGGAGGGAGGGGTTCCGATGATCTACACTTTCCGTCGCAGGGGGACGGCTTGACTGTGTCTGTGCGGTTGCCTCTCGGTGTAGCGGGCCCTGACACAGGTTTGGCACCCGGTCTCGTGGCTCCCGTGAGTGGGTCCGTCGGACCGGACCGACCGGATATATCGGGAGCCGGTGTGGAGGGCGATCGCGCGATGGTGGTGGGACCGTCGGATCGGCAGTCAATCAGTAGTGCGGCCGAAACGGCGACTGTCCCAACAGGCAGAGTTCCCGAGGTCGGGGGCGGTTCCCTGGGGCCCGCTGTCTCTGCGACGGGACAGCTGAACAACACTGCCGAAGTAGACTTCAGCCCGCACAACGCTTTGGCGAATGGGCCGTTTGCCCACCTGGACGACGGTAGGATGCTCGTAGAAAATGATGAGACGGTGGGTCTAGGCACACCTTCCGAATCTGTGGATGCTGAACCCAATGTTATGCCTGCTCCGGGGTTCGCTGCGTCAAATGATGATTCTGTCCGCTACCCAGTGTCAACTTGGCTAGAAGATGTGCCGTATGTGCTGGCTCAACCTGAAGTTGCTGGCAACCAGCCGACCCTCGCGACGCCGGGGATGCGTTCTGCTCAAGTGGCGCCAGCGGCGTCCACAACCGCCTCGGGTGCCGGAGCGCAGAGATTGGCTCGCCCATCCACGTGGAAGCAAGCCGTCGGCAGTCAGCCGCGCGAAACGCCGTGGTCGAAGCTTGCCCGCAAAACTGATAGCAGCAAACGCGAGGTGGCACAGAAGGTGACTGCACCGCCCTCGCAAAGGATCTCTGCAGGAGCGGCCGACAGTACCACCACTTCGAAACCGGAGAGAGATCCCAGTCGACCTGACTGTGTACCCGAGCTTCCACTAACCGAGTCCGATCCCGCTCGGTCACCACGCAGGACCATTGTCCTTCCACCCGCCAGAGACCCGCAATGAGTGGAGTGTTCGCGTGGGCGCACCGACCGAAGCAGCTGCGAGGCAGCCTCGGCGGTGAGTCGTTTCGGCAGCCCGGCCGGCACCAACCGGGCTAGCATGCCGTGTAACCGGTTGGCGGTCTGGGTTCGGGTACGGATCAGGGTCGTCGCGGTACTTGGTGAGGGTGCGCAGCACCTGCGCCGTCTCGTCGGTGTGCACCGATCGCAGTCGAGTGCTGTTGAGCGCGGTGAGGCCGGCCGACAGCGCGTCGGCTTCGTCGTTCTTGCGGCCGTGGCCGGTGGAAAGAATTCGCACACGGTGGGCGAGTTTCGCTGGCACATTAGAGCATTCGATTCGGTCGTCGGCCAGCTTCTGTGCCAGAGGGGCGCCGAGACCGCGGGCTCCCTCGATCGCCCAGACCGCCTGAGGCCAGTCTCGAGCGAATCGGCGTAGCCGCCGATAGCCCGCGCGGTTGACCTCGACGCGCAGCGAACCCAGCGGCTGGCATCGTTGATCCACGATGACCGCCGTCCACGACGCTTTGTGTGGGTCGACAGCGATCACGACACGATCGGCGGGAACAGACTTCGGCACGACACCTCCATGGAACCTCAAACAGAGGACGGGTTCCAACTAGGAGGGCAAACCAACTTCGGGCGATGCAGACCTCTCTCAAGCCACTCCCGTCGGCAGCCGCGGCCGGGACGCAAGCCTTTACTACTACAACGACCCGACCGACCCGCGCAACCTGACACGGCTCCAGACCTCGACCAGAACAATCGCCAACCTCGACCACCTCGACGCCGCCGCCGGACTCGACCCATGGGACACCTAACGACCACCTGGCGCAAATCGTCGACAGGAGCGGGAGATGGCGGTAGTGCTCCTGCCCTACGATCCGGTCGGTAGTGAGGGCGGTGTGGCTGCGAGCGCCCAAAGGGCCCTTCGAGGCGTCGACTATCTGAGAGCGGCTTGATCAATACTGCAACTGCACTCATATGGTTCGTTCCTGGTAGACCGTCGGGTGGTGGTGTGTTGGATCATGCTGTGGCAGGACTGGATACGAGAGACCCGCCGCCTGCTCATCCCGTCCTGCTTACCCACTGCATGCCGCCGATCACGTCTGGCTTGGTCACACTGCCGACACACCAAAGTTCGGCTATCACACTCCGGCGATGCGGCCACCCGCTCCCCTGAGCGTAGTCGCAGCACCGAGGCCGATCGGTCTCATTCATTGGGAGCGGGCAAATATCGCGTTTGGTATGCTCGATGAATGGAACAGGGCGGGCGATATCCGCAAGTAGCGTTCGGCGTCGTCGGTCTCATCGGTTCCGGTGTGGCGCTGTGGACTCTCTTGTCCGAATATTCTGTAACAATCGTGGTGTTTGGGATCGGAACGGCTTTGGGCAGTGTCCTACTGATATGGGTCGGTGCCAGGCGGTATCGAATTCTCAAGCCCGTATGGTGGTTTACCTTGCCATTGACTATGGTGCTGCTGCTATTGAGCCTGGGCTATACCCGCGAGCACGTGTGCTGCATGTACGGCTACACTCACGAATCGGGCTATCCGGTTGGCTATTGGAACCGCTTCGGGTCGGATGGCACAATCGTTGGTGCGAAGAAGGCGGCCCACATCGCTGGTGGCCAGGTCGACCCTTTTGCATTGGTTGTTGACCTGGCGTTCTGGTGGTACCTCCTGATATTCGGCACCGTGTCGACAGTCATGGTGTACCGAGCAGGGAAGAACCGACGAGCCCCGGAAAGCCATGTGACCGGGCCCGGTAATAGGACCACCTGATCTGGCCCCTTTCGTCGGGTTCATGTGAGCATATGAGGTACCGCACAACGACCAAGGGCGCTCGATGCATCGGTGAACCGCTCCCGAATCCGCGTCATCAACGAACCCAGTTCGGCCACGGCATGATTCAACACCACCCGGCAGGCCGCCAGCACCGAAACACGCGAGTGCAGTTGCGGTACTGAGCGACAGTGAATTCGGGTATGTGGAAGCTGTCGAGAATCAGCGTGTCGGGCCGGATGGAAATCGCGCAGCGCTTATCCCATGTCCGGCTGGCGTCGCCGCGCAGACCCGTGACCTCAGGGCGCTGCCGACTCCGGCAAAGTACGGATAGTCGAATGTGCCAGATCGGGCAATGGTGCGCTTCGACAGAGGGTGCCCAGGTGCCTCCCGGTGTGCAAAAACGATGAGGCGCACCGACATCTGCGTCGGTTCGCTGAATAGCACGCACCACGATATTTTCGGTGAATGACTGAATATCGTCCCTCAGTACTCGAGGCTGACGTAGATGCGATCGGTCCTAGTTTGCAACGGAAATCCGGCGTGTCGCTCCACGAATCCGACGAGGCTCAACTCGGCGGCGTGCTCACAGCGCGGACCGGTTATCCGGTGCGCAGCGAATATAAGCAGGTAACACCTAGTACTGCAACTGCACTCGGTTCGAGTGTCGTGCCTGCGTGGTCGTGGATGTTGTTGCAGCGGAGTTGGATTCGTTGTGTGCTTGGATCGGTGGTCGGTTCACCCGGTCGGAGCCGCGGGGGCGGGTGCGGGAGTATGTGACCGGGCTGGTCGCGGGGCTGGAGCGGAAGAACGGGTGGACGCTGGCCGAGCGGGCCGGTGAGGTGAGCCCGGACGGGATGCAGCGGTTGCTGCGGCGGGCGGACTGGGAGGTCGACGGGGTTCGTGCGATTTGCGCGGCTATGTGACCGAGCGGCAGGGTGATCGGGATTCGGTGCTGATCGCCGATGACACGGGGTTTAGAAGAAGGGAGTCCGTTCGGCGTGGGTGCAGCGTCAGTATTCCGGCACGGCCGGGCGCACCGAGAACTGCCAGATCGGGGTGTTTCTTGCCTATGCATCCCAGCATGGACATGCTCTGGTGGACCGGGAACTGTATCTGCCGGAATCCTGGACCGCCGACCGTGAACGCTGTCGCGGCGCCGGAATCCCGGACGAGGTGGAGTTCGCGACCAAACCCCGCCTGGTGATGGCGATGCTCGAGCGTGCCCTGGCGGCGGGGGTGCCGTTTGGGTGGTTCACCGCCGACGAAGCCTATGGTCAGGTGAAGTATCTACGATTCTGGCTCGAACAACACGCCATCGCCCACGTACTGGCGACCCGCCGCAGCGACACCCTGGTCACCACCGAATGGGGCCAGGCCCGCGCCGAGGACCTCGTCGCTGCGCTCCCTGCGCGGTCCTGGCAGCGGGTCTCAGCCGGTGCCGGTGCTCACGGGCCCCGCGACTACGACTGGGCGCGGGGCCCGATCAGGTGTTCTGGGCGCCGGGACGCGGGCACTGGCTGCTGGCCAGGCGCAGCGTGTCCCACCCCCGGGCGAGATCGCCTACTACGTCTGCTTCGGGCCCCGCCGCTCCACGATCGCGGATCTGGCATGGATCGCCGCGGCGCGCTGGCGCATCGAGGAATGCTTCCAACAGGCCAAGAACGAAACCGGCCTGGACCACTACCAGGCTCGCAGCTGGCGGGCCTGGTATGCCCACATCACCCTGTCGATGCTCGCCCTGGCCTGGCTCGCCGGATCCAAAGCCGTTGCAGCAAAAGGGAAATCAACGACGCCGATCGAGACATGATCGCCCTCACACTACCGGAGATCCGCCGCCTGACCATCGGCCTGCTGCTGAACTTCACCCGCAACACCCGGCATCTCTGGGCTTGGTCGAACTGGCGCCGCCGCCGACAACACCAAGCCCGCCTCTCCCACTACCGACGACGAGGACATCCCCTCGAATAAGTGCCGTTGCAGTACTGGACCAGCGACCCGGCACGCTCGGCATTACGCCGACCTGGACGTCGAGGCAACTTTCGACCTCCTCTTGACACCACCCCAATACAAGGCCAGTATTCATCCTACAAGTTAATTAGCTAGGTGGTTAAATACACCATGACGGACGACGAACTGAGCAGAACCTTTGCGGCGCTCGCGGATCCGACCCGGCGGGCGATGCTCGCCAGGCTGGCCAAGGGCGAGGCCAACGTCACCGAACTCGCAGAACCGTTCGCCATGAGCCTGCCCGCGATTTCCAAGCACCTGAAGGTCCTGGAACGCGCCGGGCTCATCACCCGCAGCCGGGACGCGCAATGGCGGCCGTGCCGACTGGACGCCACACCACTCGGGCAAGCGACCGACTGGCTCGACCGCTACCGGAAGTTCTGGGACGGCCGCTTCGACCGCCTCGACGCACACCTGCAACGGATACAGAAAAAGGACACCACACTATGAGCGACTGCCTCCCGCAGGGCGACGTGCGCCTGCTCGACACCGAACTCGCGCAGCGCCTGCTCGCCGCGAATATCCCTGCCCGTCTGGCCTTCATCGCCGCCGACGACACGCCACGGGTGATCCCGATCAACTTCTGGTGGAACGGCTGCGAGGTGGTGCTGACGGGCTTCGCCTCCTCGAAGAAGGCGCGGATGATGCGGGCACGCCCCGAAGTCGCCATCACAATCGATACCAACGCCGCACCGCCGGAGGTACTGATGCTCCGCGGCCGGGCCGAGATCACCGAAACCAAAGCCCTGCTACCGGAATACGCTGCCGCCATGCGCAAGGGGGGCGAGGCCGAGGTTGCTGCCTACCTCGACTTCCTCAGCGACCTCGCGCCGAGGATGGAGCGAATCGCGGTGCGCCCCACCTGGGTCGGCCTACTGGACTTCCGCACCCGCTACCCGGAAGGTGTTCCCGAATGGATGAAAGGTCTGCCAGAGTCCGTGGCACACGAGGACAACCTGCGGTCATGAGCGATCGTGAGTTCACCATTACCCGCGTATTCGACGCGCCACGCGAGCTGGTCTTCCAGGCCTGGCTCGACCCAGCACAGCTGGCGGAATGGGCTGGGCCACACGGGATGTCAACACCCCAAGAAAGCATCGTGGTTGAACCGCGCCCGGGTGGCCGCTATGAGTCAGCGATGGTTTCCGACGTCGACGGCAGTTCCTACCCGAGCACAGGAGTCTTCCGGGAGATCGTCGAGCCTGAACGTCTGGTCTTCACCTGGGGCGATCCGACCGGTGACGGTAGTCCGGCATTCGAGTCGGTGATCACCATCGAGCTCACCCAGACTGGCGACAGCAAGACAACCATGGTCTTCCACCTGCTCGCGCCTGGGCCACTCAGCCCGAACGACGGTGCCGAGCAGGGATGGGGCCAGAGCCTGGATCGACTGGCAGATCTGTTGCGGCCGTGAACCGTTCGCGCAAAAGTCAGCGCGCCCGATGTGCCGACCTTTACACGACCCAAGAACGGGCTTCCGCCCCGCATACCATCACAGTCCCACCCCTATGAAACCGCGGACAGTCGATCCAATTCGAGTACCCTCTACGCGTGGCGAGCGCGCGACCAGCGCGAGTCAGGACCGTCGCAAATCGAGTAGTCAGTTCTGGCGGCAACTGGTAAGCGTGTATGGCCGGTCCCCGATAACGCGACCGCCTGGATGCGGAACCTCAGAAAGTCGAGCCCGTCATCGATGTGCGTAACCCGGGTCTTGGACTGCGACAGACGCAGCCCGAGCGGGGTGAGCAGTCCCGCCACTTCGTCCCGCAGTGCCTCGGTCTGTCCTTCGGTGCCGCGCACGAGGACGACGAAGCCATCGGCGTAGCGGACCAAACCGGCGGATCGGGACACCCTTGCGGGCGGCGGTGTGACGCTGCTTGTGGCTCAGCGCATTCCAGCGGCGCTCGAAATGCTCGTCGAGCACGCTGAGTGCGATGTTGGCCAGCAGCGGGGAGACGATGCCGCCTTGCGGGGTGCCGGTGTCGTTGGCTTCCAGCTGTCCCAACCTGGTCATGACATCCGATTTGAGGAAAGCCTTCACCAGCGCAAGGACTTTCTTGTCTCCGATCCGCCGCCGCACCTGCTCCATGAACCAGCTGCACGCACTATTGCGAGAGCTACTGGCCGGTGGCGCGCCGACCAGCCTGACCGCCAACACCGCCGCTGCGGTGCTGCGGTGCTGCGGGGGTTCCGGGCACGGACGCTGTCCGATCGTGTCCGCGTCGGCCTGTGCAAAGACCTCATCGCCGACGTGCGCCGCCTCGACCCGGCTGAGCCGATGCACTTGGCGATCGGCGCTGGCTATCTCGATCGGTGCGGTGCCGTTGTAGGTGGCATAGGCGGCTGCCGTCGCGAAGCGTGTGGCCAAACCGGTACGGCCGATCAACCGCGCCGCGAGGACAGGACCGATCCCGTCGAGCTCCCGCAGTCGGGTGCCGTGCTCGTCGAGCAGCCGGTCAATGTCCTTCTGGTTGGCGGCCAGTTGCTGGTTACGGTGACCGGCAGCTCAACTCGGCGATGCACGCCATCGCCATGGTCCAGGTCCGCATGTCCGCAGCGCTGGACGCGCCTATTACGACCGCAGGATCGCTGCCGGAGCATCCCCACGCGCGGCCATGCGCTGCCTGAAACGACACCTGTCCAACGTCGTCTGGCGCATCATGATCTCCGACGACACCAGACGCCGCCGAACCTCAGCGGAGCCTGTTTCTACGACTTGACAATAAAGAGGCGCCCCCGCTTTCTCGGAGGGCTCTGACTGTGGTCCGATAGGGCCGGAAGGAGTCATTCGTGGCAGCACCGAAGAAGTACCCGGACGAGCTGAAGGGCGGGCCGTGCGGCTGTATCGGGAGTCGGACCCGAAGCCGACGATCCGGAAGCTGGCCGCCCAACTCGGGGTGCATCACGAGGGCGTTGCGGCTGTGGATCCGCCAGGCCGAGGCCGATGCCGGCGAACGCGACGATCGGCCGACGACCGACATGCTGGCTGAGAACCGGGCCCTGAAGAAGCGGGTCGCGGAGCTCGAGCGGGTGAACGCCGTATTGTGCGATGCGAGTGCGTATTTCGCCTCGGAGCTCGGCCACACACGGCGGTGATCATGCGGTTCGTCAGCGAACATCCGCAGCACCCGGTCGAGCTCGTATTGTGGGTTCTGGGCATCACGTCATCGACGTATTACGGCTGCCCGCCGGGTCGCCATCGTCGTTGTCCACTGCTCGGCAGCGAAGTCGTCGAGCACCGACAACGCGACGTTGGCCAGCAGAGGCGAAAGAATGCCTCCTTGTGGTGTTCCGGAGGTGGTCTCGTTCCGTTCGCCGAGCTCGGTCATGATCCCGGCCTTGAGGAACGCCTTCACCAGCGTCAGCCCCCGCTTGTCCTTCACCCGCGCTCGAACACGGTCCATCAAGGCCGCGTGGTCGATGCGGTCGAAGCACGCCTCGATATCCGCGTCCAGCACCCAGCGGTAGCCCTGGGAGCCGAACAGGTGGATCTCGGCGATCGCGTCGTGCGCGCGCCGATTTGGCCGGAACCCGTAGGAGTACGGACGAAAATCCGCCTCGAAGATCGGTTCCAGGACCAGTTTCAGTGCAGCCTGTACCACCCGATCGGTGACGGTCGGAATCCCCAACCCGCGAAGTTTCCCACCGGTCTTGGGGATCATCCGTTCCCACACAGGCAGGGGCCGGAAGGCCCCAGCCTTCAGTGCCGACCGGATGCGGTTCAGCTGCGTTGTCACCCCGGACGCCTCGACGTCGGCGGCGCGTACGCCGTCCACGCCGGCCGTTCGGGCTCCGGTGTTGCCCGCAACCCGTTCGAACGCCACCGCCAAGGTGGCCGGGTCACAGACGAGGTTGAACACATCGTCGAACCGGGAGCCGTGATCAGCTACCGCCCACCGGTGCAGCTTGGTCTGCATCCTCCGTACTCGCAGCCATGCCATGTCGACCTCAGGCCACGCAACCGGGGCATCCACCCGGATTCTCCGGACATTGCAGCACCTTGCGGTCTCGCTGCCGCCCTTCCCCAATGTGCCGGGCTCTCCCCGGCGCGGAGTACTACGGCGGCTCCACCCCTCCCACGGTCTGATCGGCAGACGGTGCGCGCAGCCCTGATCGTCCACGCTGGCCGTGCGGACGTCGGGCGAGACCGGGAAGGTCCCCGTGTTCACTGATTGATCGATCGTTGGAGTAGGCATCCGGCTATACCCCCGGCTTCGCCACGGCTACGCCGCAGTCCTTCGCCGTGGCCTCCCGAATGGTCTGGCATGCACCACCCGGAAGTTGGCCGCCGTCTCTACAAGGCGAGCACGCACCGCAACTAGCCCAGATCCGCCAGGTTAGAGCTGATGTCGCCTTAGGAGGTTTCAAACACCGGTTCCTCTCGTATACCTCTCCATATCACTTACCGGACCCGCATCATCTGGCAGTACTGACACGTCCCGGCTTCGTCGGGGCCGCTTGTTACCCTCCTCCGCACCTCCCGAGTCAGGCTCCCCCCAGCTTCACAGCCCTGCTGCGACAGGACAGCGGCGAAGTCTCTCACCTCCACTCGATCAATCAGCGCCTCTCGGCGCGCCTGCCACAGATGGAACCGGTCAGCGACTTGCAGCGCGGCCGGGGCGCCTTGGCGTGCTCCCTCGGCATAGCCGCCGGCCCGGTCCCGGGAGATGATCTGCGGCAGCGGCCGGGCGCGCGGCCAGGCGGCCAACGCCTCGTCATCCCGGCCGTCGATGAGGTCGACCGGCCGGTGGGTGTCGAGATCGACCATGACGGTGCCGTAGCGGTGACCGCGACGGAAGGCGAAATCATCGACGCCCAGCACCGCCGCGCCGATCGGTGGGTCCGGCAACCGGCGGACCAGGCGAATCAGCGTGTCCCGGCTGGCCGACAGCCCCAGCCGGTGTGCCAGTCGTGCGCCGTCGCGCCCCGCCATCGCCAACTCGATCGCAACGAGATCGAGGTCAGTCGGCTCGTTCGGCGTGACCATTTCACGGTCAGCCCGGCAACCTGCTCAGGGGACGTCTTGGCCGAGCAGAATCATGTTGGTGCGAAAGAACCGGCGCACCACCAGCCGCAGGACCAACCCCCGACCGGCGATCGCCGCATCCGCCAGCTGGCGCCGATAGTGGGAATGCACACGTGTTGAGATGGATTCGCATCCCGGACACCGAGCGGTCGGTGACGTGACCACCGCTTCGATGACGACTAGGTTCTGTCTCCCAATCGTCTGATTAGTCAGCTTGGGGTGGGCCGGTGGTGCATCATGTCCGCTGTGGCGAGGTCGGCGGGTGATCGGTTTCAGGTGTTGACGGACAGGCAGTGGGAGTTGCTGGAGTTGCTGTTGCCGAAATCCGAAGGGCGGGTGGGTCGTAACTTCGCCAACAATCGTCTGGTGGTGGAGGGGATGCTGTATCGGTTGCGCACGAGTTCACCGTGGCGGGATCTGCCGGAGGTGTTCGGGCCCTGGCAGACGGTATGGAAGCGGCACCGCCGCTACGCCGAGGACGGCACGTGGGATCGGGTGCTGACCGCGTTGCTGGCACTGGCTGATACGACCGGTGACCTGGACTGGGTGGCCTCGATCGATTCCACGGTCGTGCGGGTGCACCAGCACGGCGGCGGTGCCAGGCGCGACTCGGTGTCTGGGTTATGAACCCGCCGATCATGCGATCGGGCGCTCACGTGGTGGGTTGACGACCAAGGTGCATCTGGTCACCGATGGCCGCGGGCGGGGCTTGGCGGTTCAGCTCACGCCGGGACAAGCGGGCGACTCGCCGATGCTCGCGCCGCTGGTGGAGGCGGTCGCGGTACCTCGCCTCGAGGGCGGCCCACCGCGGCGCAACCCGCAGGTGCTGATCGCCGATAAGGCGTATTCCTCGGCCGCTAACCGGGCCTTGTTGCGGCGCAAACGTATCCGCACCGTCATCCCCGAACGATCCGATCAGACCGCCAACCGTAAACGTAGAGGTCACCGTGGTGGCCGAGCGCCGGACTTCGACCGAGAGACCTACAAGGGGCGCAATGTCATCGAACGTGCCTTCAACAAGGACAAACACTGGCGCGCGGTCGCCACACGGTATGACAAGTTAGCCATCACCTACCGCGCCGGAGTCGTCCTGGCCCTGATCGTGGAATGGCTCAGGTCGTTGGGAGACAGAATCTAGATCCACAGTCCCCCTGAGGTGTCGTTGCAGTACTAATAGGGATGGACTATGTGTGGTAACTCTTGTGCCGACCTGGGGACGCGAGCATCGCGGGGTCGGGGTCGGGGTCGGGGTCGGAGGAGACCAGGACGTGAAAGTACACCTTGTCTAACAGGTCTGCACGCGTCAGCGTATGTTTCGCCAGAGCCAACGCGGAAGCGTCCCTGATCTTCCCGTTGGCGTGCGGACGCACGATCAGCAGGACATTCGGTTGCCCCGCCGGGGTGCGCGCGTGAATCGACACCAACTCCATCCGGTGACCCGACCGCGAACGCCCCACTGTGGTGAACCCGCACCTATACGGGTGCGCGGCGGCCAGCTCCCGCAACTGCCGCCGCAGTTGCGGCAGGGTCGGCGGACGCGACCCAACCATATGTTTGACCATGACCTCGGTATCGAGAAACCATTCGGAGGCCCGGATCCAGATGGTCCCCACCCTGGACCCGACCACCCGAACCCGATACGCGGAGAGTGGCTGGGAGTCAGGAGACACGAGCGTTGACCGCCTTTCGCAGGTTCTGGGCGGTCTCGCGGTGGTGTCGTAGCCGGTAGCTGGGTCCGTCGATGCCGACGACAGTGGCCCGGTGCAGGAGCCGATCTAGCATCGCGGCCGCGACGGTGGCGCTTCCGGAGGCTGTTGCCCAGTCATCTGGGGCTGGTCGAAAACGCTTTCCGAGCCGCGGCTCTTTGCCGCGATCGTCGACCGCCTCACCTTCGGCGGTCAGATCATCGAAACCGGCACCAACAGTTGTCGACTCACCCGCCCCGCTGCGCTGTACACTGCCGCAGCCAACGCCGCAACCTGGATGCCACAGCAGCCAGCATCCACCGACGCCTCGCAGACCCTGGAAGTCGTGTCCTGAACAGCGATTTATCTGTCGGCGCTCACGTTATTCCCGGCGGGTCTGCTCGAGTAATCGGACAGGTGGTGGGTCCTGGTTGATGTTCTACCCGATGGCCTCCTTCGGTG